>NZ_ML703278.1:126201-140580 GCF_008520305.1 Mesorhizobium sp. SARCC-RB16n
GCTGACGAAGGAGGAGTTTGTAACAGCAGCTTGGGATGTCGTCGGCCGCAAGGTCAGCAAGTCACAGATTCTAATGGATATTTACGAGACGGCGCGCTCATCGATCGGACTGCCGCTGCCGCTTGATGCGCCTGCCATTCGCATGTTCCGGATGGTCATTGACGAAGCACGCAGTCTGATCCGGCAGCGCAATGAGATCGAAGCGCAGGCCGACGAGCTGTTGCGGCGCAGCCAGGATTATCAACTCCTGCGACAAATCCCGGGCATCGGACCGATCAACGCATTGACCATCATTGCCGAAGCCGGCGATCTTCGCCGTTTTGGTCATCATCGCCAATTCCTAAAGTTCTGCGGACTGGACCTCTCGACACAGCAATCAGGCCAATATCGAGGCCAGACCCGCCTTTCCAAATTCGGCAATGCTCGGCTGCGCCGCACCCTGTGGATCGCCGGACAAGTCGCCATCCGCCAGCGGGAGAACGGCTTCCGTCATAAGTTCGAACGCTACATCGCGAGGGATCGCGACAATCCCGATCTACGACGCAAGGCAATGACCGCTATTACCGCCAAGATGGCGCGTGTCGTGCACGCCGTCGTCAAAGGTGGTTCCGACTACCGGCCCTTCGTTGAAGGGCGGGTGCCAGGTGGAAGAACCTCTGTCAGCTAGGGCCGTGAGGGCATCGCTTCGATGACCCTGTAGATAATGTTCGGGTCTTCCGCCTGGATCAGAAGCTCGTGTTGAGGACGGTGAGGGCCGCCTGCGTGCGTACCCTGTGTTTGCTATGGACGAGATCTTTTCCCTTGCCGGTGGAAGCCGCCTGGTTCGATGACTTGACCAACGTCACGCAGCAAGAGCATGCTGACGAACAGAGAGACCTTGACTGCAGGCTCCATTTCCTTCCGCTCTTAGGACGTTGTCGGAGACGATCGTGCAAGGTTTACCGCGACGGGCGATGACGGCGTCCAGTTCCCTGGCCACGCGGGCGCCTGACAGCGACGTGTCAGCGACCAGCGCCAGGCATTCCCGCGTGAAGTCGTCTACGATGGCCAGAACCCGGAACCGCCGGCCGTCCGTGAAGGCGTCGCTGACAAAGTCGAGCGACCAGCGCTCGTTCATCCGGTCCGGCACGATCATCGGCCTTCTCGTTCCCAAGGCGCGCTTGCGGCCGCCACGCCTGCGAACCTGTAGCTTCTCCTCCCGGTAAAGCCGCCGCAGCTTCTTTTGGTTCATCACCATCCCTTGCCGTTCAAGCATGATGTGGATGCGCCGGTAGCCGAAGCGCCGCCGCTCCGCAGCCACCGTCTTCATCGCGGCTCGAAAGACGGCATCATCCGGTCGGATGCTTTTGTAGCGAACGCTAGAGCGATCGACGAAAAGAGCCTTGCACGCCCGACGCTGGCTCACCCCATGCTGATTGCAGGCGTGGGCCACAGCGCATCGCTTGGCATCGGGCGTCACCATTTTTTTGCAGCGACATCCTTCAAGATGGCGTTGTCCAGCATCTGCTCGGCCAGCAGCTTCTTCAGCTTGGCATTCTCTTCCTCCAAAGCCCTCAGCTTGCGCGCATCGGAAACGTCCATGCCGCCAAACTTGGCCTTGTATTTGTAGAAGGTCGCTTCCGAGATCCCGTGCTTGCGGCAGACATCGGCGGTCTTCCGCGAGGCAGGCGACGGTGAGGTCTCCGTAAAGTTTGCCTTTGGGGGTCAGCATAGGGGTCAAAGCGATCCGGCCAGGCTTGGGCAATCTCCCGGAGAGGACGTGATCGAGGAACGCTCTCGCCCCCGGCCCGGTAAATTCATGCTTCGAATAGTTGGCGATCTCGATGGCGCCCACCCCCGTCCGAACGCTTTCGATTTCGCGTGCGACGTAGTCGTGGCTTCGGTTGCGCTCGAATGTCGGCTCCTCGTGGGCATCATGCGGTCCGTCAGCGAACCAAAGGGCGTGTTCCAGCCCGAAACTCACCCCATGACCGCGCCTTTGGCGATTAGGCGGTCGTAAAGGGCCGTCGTCTTCTGTCTACGGCCCTTCGGCAACGTCTCGTTGGGAAACGTCATGACGAAACGGCGTTCGTAGTTCTCCGAGGACTTCACTGTGCCCCAGTCGGCCGTCGCGAAATTGCCAAACCGGGCGATATCCATAGCCCAGACATCGATTGAAGGTTCGCCTTCGATCATCCATTCCGCAATCGACCGGCCGACACCACCGCCTTGGCAGAAGCCGGCCATAACACCGACCGCGGCCCAATAGTTCTGAAGGCCAGGCACCGGGCCGATCATCGGGTTGCCGTCAGGGCCGAACGTGAAAGGCCCGTTCACAACGGTCTTGATCCCGACCTGGCCAAGCGCTGGAATGCGCTCGAATGCCAGCTCGAGACGGTCGGCGATGCGCTCGAGATCGGATGGCAGCAGTTCGTTTCGATGACGGGGGTGTGCGTGTAGTACTGGGCGCCGTGAACGCGGGCAGACTTCGCATAGGCATAGCAGACCCCCGAAGGGTCGACATCCCCGTCAAGCGGGTCCCACAGCGCCGCGAGATAATGGCTTGGATCGATGAGCGGGTGCCGCTCGGCCGCTTCTTTAACGCTGATGAATTCCTGGTCGAGCCCCATGTAACGGGCCTTTGACCGCTCCCGCTTGAGATATTCGTACCAGGTCCTGTTGGAGGCGAGATAAAAGCCGCCGGTACTGTGAAGCCCGACAGACTGGCCGGAAGTCTCCTCTATCTCTTTGTATAGATTGATTGTGTAGCCCTGCAGGCGGCTGATGTTCGGGTCCGAGCTGATGGTGTGGATCTGGCCCGCCGCGTGCCAACTTGACCCGCTTGTCAGCTCATCCCGCTCTAGGAGCACACTGTCCTTCCAGCCGAATTTTGCGAGGTGGAAAAGGATGGAACATCCGACAACGCCACCGCCGATGACGACCGCGCGGGCGTGTGTTGGAAATTGTTTTTCAGCTATCATAGTTGTCCGCTTTCGGTTGGAGCAAGCGATCGCTGCTTACATATTGAACCGGCCGATTGAGCGTCCGCTAAGCAAGTGGAAGCCGTCGAAATTTTCGGGCTAGGTCAAAGAAGTGGTCAAGAGGCCCATGCTCGACCAAATGTGCGTGCCAAGTCGCTCACGCACTTCTTTCGAGCTCTACACCTAGGCCAAGGCCTTCGGGTACATTGACGACGCCCGCACGCCACCAGCGACCTTGCGAAAACTGACCGGTGTTCCCGAAACCCAGTTGACCACCGCACGATCACCTCCACAATTTGATTGGTCAATAGGAATCTGATTGAGTAATCAGAAAAAAAATCATAAAACGCAATTGACCTCAGCTAGATACGCCAATACCCATGTAAAATGACCGAAAAAAATGATGGCATTTCCAATCACAGCGCACAGCGCCGGAAGCAGCTTCTGGACGCTGGCCTAACCGTGATTGCTCGCCGTGGCTTGTCCGGGATAACCGTGCACGACATCGCCAAAGAAGCTGGTTGCAGCTACGGCGTCATCGCCTTCCACTTTAAGACAAAGGAGCGCCTGCTGCTGGCCGTGCTCGATCTGGTGGCAGGCAACTATGAGAAGATATTGCTGAAGGCGATGGCATCCGCCCCCCCGTCTCCAGCGGAGAGGTTGCGCGTCCTGTTGGAGGTGGATTTGGCCCCCAACGTGGCCAAGCCCAAATACGTCGCCGTCTGGATCGCCTTCTGGGCGGAGGCGTCTCGCGTTCCAGCCTACAAGAAACGTTGCAGCGAGCTGAAGCGTCGCTCACTGCAGACAATAGTGGATTCGGTGTCCGAACTCGCGACCGCGCGTGGTCTGGATACCGACGTGCAAGCCGTTTCTCAGGGGCTGTACGCAATGACTGACGGCTTCTGGATATTTGGGCATGTGACGGGCGAAACCGGACCAAAGGATCGCAAGCGATACCGGGAGATTTGCCAGACATTTCTGTCGGCGTTCTTCCCGCAGGATTTCAGCACGACCGCGCCGGACAGCCGCGCTTGACGGCCCGCCTCGGCGCTCAATCATAACAGGAGAAATTCGATGTATAATCAGACCGGGTCGAAATGGAATGCTGCGGAATTGGAAGGTGCGGCGCATCGCCATCTGATCAGCCCCGCGGAAGAACTGGCGAAGCTCGGCACGTCCGGCGGCCGCCCTCTGTTCACGTCCGCCGATGGCATTCACGTCCGTGACAGCCACGGTCGTACCATGATCGATGGACCCGGCGGCATGTGGTGCACCCAGGTTGGCTATGGCTCCAAACCAATCGTCGATGCCATCGCTGCTCAGGCACTTCGGATCTGCTACAATTCGCCTTGGTCCTCAATCAGCGGCCCGGCGGCGGAACTTGCGCAGCGCATCTCCTCATTCGCCCCCGGCGATCTCAACCACGTCTTCTTCACGACAGGGGGATCTTCGGCGGTGGATTCGGCGCTTCGCTTCGTACAGTTCTACAACAACGTGCTGGGGCGATCGACCAAAAAGAAGATCATCTGCCGCATCGACGGCTATCACGGCAGTTCCCACCTGACAGCCGCCTGCTCGGGCCGCGCGGGAAACAGGCCCAATTTCGACCTCGATGTCGACAATGTGTCCTTCATTTCAGCTCCCAACATCTACCGGCATCCCCACGGCAAGAGCGAGGAGGCATTCCTTGAATTCCTGGTCGCTGAATTCGAGGAGCGGATCGCAGCGCTGCAGCCGGAGAATGTCGGGGCCTTCCTTGCCGAACCGATCTTGGCGTCCGGTGGCGTCATCATACCACCCAAAGGCTATCACCGCCGGTTCCTCGAGATCTGTCGCAGGCACGACATCCTGTACATCTCGGACGAGGTGGTCACCGGCTTCGGACGTTGTGGTCACTGGTTTGCGTCGGAGGAGGTCTTCGACGTCGTGCCGGACATCATCACCTTCGCCAAGGGTGTTACCTCCGGCTATGTTCCTCTCGGCGGTTTCGTCCTTTCCGACAGCGTCCTGGCGAAAATCTCCGGCGAAAACGCGAAGGGCAGCTCCTACACGAACGGCTATACGTATAGCGGCCATCCTGTGAGCTGTGCGGCGGCGCTCGCCAATATAGGGGTTATCGAGGACCAGGATCTCCTCGCCCATGTGCGCGACATTGCGCCCTACTTCCAGGAACAGTTGGCAAAGCTGCGCGAACTGCCCCTGGTCGGCGATGTTCGTGGCGTCGGGCTTCTGGGTTGCGTTGAATGCGCGACTGATCCTACATCGGAAGCCGCCACCGATTTTGACCGACAAGTCGCTCTCCGGATTGATCGCCAGTGCTACGAAAACGGGCTGATCGTCCGCCCGATTGGCAGCATGTGCGTGCTTTCACCCGCGCTGATCATCACGCGCCCGCAAATCGACGAGATGGTTTCGATCCTGCGCGAAAGCATCGTGCGCGTGCAGGCAGAAATCAGGGCGGAAGGCAAGTTCTAATCCCGGTTAGCCTATCGCGGCCAGCTGCCAGCGGCGAGACCAAAGCGGGCTTTTGGGATACAAATCGTGCCGATGACGTTGTCACCGTCGTCGGCGCCTGCTCCCTTGCGAGACCTCTTGCTCGCAAGCATCACGCCGCGTCGGTTGAAGCTGTCAGCGATGGCCCCTGCGGTAGAGCGAAGGTCTGCACGAATGAAACAAGTGTTTCACAGCACTCCTCGGTCAACCGATCGGCGCACCAGAGCATCGAGGATAGGTGCGCAGGCTATATCTTCGGCTCAAACTGTAGAGGTGAGGGACTATGAATATCGCATGACGAAAGGTCGGTAGGATCCATAGACTCGTCACTGTTCTCAGTTTCCGAGTCTGCGGATTGAGCAGTCTGCCCGAGGCCAGACTTTGTCGCAATGGCTATTCAAGGGTGCTGGCGAAGCCGGTTTGCCGGTGATTTGCATCGAGACTCGGCGACCAATTCTTTCTTAAAATGATGCTGCGGAACGTGAGGCGCGCAGCTGTCGCCGAGACGACCCGCTGTACGCGCCGCGCACGTCAATACATTCCCGAGTTGGCCCGGTCATAGCGTTCGAGGATGGGCGCGATCTGAAATGACTTCAGTCAACTCGTGGGCCCGTTGCTCGGGTCTGATCACATCGACTTAGTTTCTCGATGGCAAGGTACTTGCTGCAGCAGCTTAGGCGACGTTAGCAACACCCGCCACTTTCCCGCTCGCGAGCGAATGTTCATAAGCGCAAACCTCCGCAGACCCTTCACATCATGTCAGCCCGACAGGATCAATCTGCTGCCGCTGCGGCGGCCGCACAGGGCGTCCTGCTCACGCGGGACTTGAAATGTTCCTCGCTAAAGGCCTGGCGTTGAGCAGTCCAAATGTGATCGACGCTAGGAATGCTCGTTGCAGACGTCACGAAACGAGCGGGTCATCTTGCTGTTTAACAAAACGATTGTTGCACTCTTTCCATCGCGGTGCTACTGCTTCTGTGCAAGGTTCCGATGCGCAGTCAATTGCTAAGCCAGCACTTGACCACGATCGATCCACCAGAGATGTCAAACCTAAAGAAAAAGGGGAATAGGAGTATGACAATATCTCGACGCGAAGTTATCAAGGCTGGGATGGCGGCCGGTACCGCTTTGTCTTTCCCGTCGATGCTTCGGGCGCAAACTTCGCCCGAAGACGCACGGACGGTGCGCATGGCGAAGGAGGACCTCCGCATCTTCGATCCGGTCGCTTCGACGGCTAACATTACCCAAGAGCACGGTCTAGCGATTTACGACACACTTTTTGCGTTAGATTCTAAGCTAACGCCGCAACCTCAGATGATAGGGAAGTGGGGAGTCTCCGACGATAAGAAGACCTACACTTTCGAGCTCCGCGATGGGTTGGGCTGGCACGACGGTGGCTTCGTCACTGCGGCGGATTGCGTGGCGTCGATCCGTCGTTGGGGCCAGGTGGACGCAGGAGGACAGCTGATCCTTGCGCGCGCCAAGGATATTTCAAAGAAGGACGACAAGACCTTCACCATCGCTCTCAAGGAGCCGCTAGGACTTCTGCCCGACATCTTAGCATCAGCCTCGGGGCAGTTCTTGTTCATTATGCGCGAGCAGGACGCAAATCGTCCCGCGACCGAGCAGGTTACCGCGAATATCGGGTCAGGGCCGTTCAGGTTCAATGCGGCTCTCGCAAAGCCGGGTAGCAGTGTCACGTATGACCGAAACGAAAAATACGTGCCACGCAAAGAAGCCCCGTCTGCATACGCCGGCGGAAAGATAGCGAAAGTGGATCGTGTAATCTGGAACAATATCGCGGATCAGCAGACTGCTTTCGCGGCATTGCAAGCCGGCGAGATTGATTTTTTCCAAGTCCCCGCAGATCTCTATCCCGCGGTCGAGAGCGACCCGAATCTTGATCTCCAAGTCGTCAATAAATCAGGAAATGTTGCATTTGTGCGGATGAACTGCCTGCAGAAGCCGTTCGACAATATCAAAGCGCGGCAGGCCATTCTTAACCTGATCGATCAAGAGGCTATGCTGCGCGCGATGTATGGTGATCCAAAGTACATCCGGACCGTGACCTCGATGTTCGGCAACGATACGCCGGCGTCGAATGACGAAAATACCGCATGGTTCAAAAAAGGCGGAGATCCGGAAAAAGCCAAACAGTTGTTCAAGGAGGCTGGGTATGCAGGCGAAAAGGTTGTCATCCTGCAGCCCACGGATTGGGCATCGGTAAGCAATGGCTGCCAAGTACTGGCAAGCGCATTGCGTAATATTGGAGTCAATGCAGAGCTGGCTCCGAGCGACTGGGGCGGGGTCGCTACGCGTCGGTCAAACAAAGGCCCCGTCGAGGATGGCGGCTGGAGCATGTTCCTCTCGGACTGGCCCGAATTCGCGATGGGAGATCCGATCAGCAATGTTCTGTTAGCCGCTAATGGAGAGAAGGCTTGGTATGGGTGGCCGAAGAACGATGAATACGAAGCTCTTCGGGCTAAATGGGCAAATGTCGCTACGTCTGAGGAGCGCAAAGCATTAGCCCGCAAGATGCAACGAATTTGGTGGGACTTTGCGGGCTTCGTTCTTATAGGCCAAAGCGTCGGACCAATCGCGCACCGTAAGACGCTCACTGGGCTCCTCGATACGCCTGGAGGCTACCTGGCGATGTGGAACATGCAAAAGGCCTCTGCCTAATGGCTGGCTACATTCTTCGAAGGATTGTTTCGACCATCGCCGTTATGGCGATGGTCGGGATTTTCGTCTTCCTGCTGCTCAGGCTGGCGCCCGGCGACCCAGCGGCCATGATCGCCGGCAGGTCGGCCACGGCGCAGATGATCGCTGGCATCCGCGACCAGCTGGGCCTGAACGATCCTATGCCAGTTCAGTTCATTCGTTGGGTACGCGACATGCTCAGTGGCGATTTCGGCACCTCAATCTTTGCCAGGCGACCTGTTCTGGATCTTATTTCGCAGCGGCTTGAGCCAACCGTTTCCCTGTCAATCCTGACGATGATGCTTTCGGTGTCAGTCGGGGTCTCTTTCGGTATTGTTGCCGCGTGGCGAACTGGCGGGCCGGTCGACCGCCTGCTCACGGCCTTTTCGGCACTTGGTTATTCCGTCCCTGTCTTTGTCATTGGCTATTTTCTCATATACTTTTTCGCCATCCGTATGCACTGGCTGCCGGTTCAAGGGTATGTACCGATCGCCAGTGGCTTGGTGCCCTGGTTTATGCACCTGATCCTGCCTACCTTGGCATTGGGCCTTGGCTTCAGTGCTTTCATCGCCCGGGTGACGCGCGCGAGCATGCTGGAGGTTTTGTCGGAAGACTATGTGCGAACCGCCGCTGCCAAGGGCGCTTCGTCCTATTCCATCCTTTTTCACCATGCCTTGAAGAATGCCGGCGTCCCAATTCTGACTGTCATCGGCATAAGCTTCGCCTATCTAATCGGCGGCGTCGTTCTGACGGAAACGGTGTTCAACATACCCGGTATAGGTCGTCTGGTCGTGGATGCAATCAACAACCGCGACTATCCCATCATTCAGAGCGTGCTCATCCTGACTTCGGGTCTGTATGTCTTGATCAACCTCGCGGTTGATCTTGCCTATACGCTGATCGATCCCCGCATCCGGTACTGATATGACACTCCTCTCCACGCCAGTTGAATACGTCCCTACGGGCCGCCTGCGAATATCTGACATTCCCCGTCTAATAAGGCGTCATCCGCTGGTCCTGGCAGGCGGCAGCCTGTTGGCGCTCCTGATCGTTCTGGCGCTCGCCGCCCCGCTTTACGCCGGCGATCCTGGGAACATCGATCCGTTCAAGCGCCTCCAGCCACCTTCCGCCGAGATGTGGTTCGGCAGCGACAATCTGGGCCGTGATGTGTTTGCCCGAACAATTTTCGGCGCGCGGATCTCCCTCATGGTCGGATTGCTGTCGGCGGCATGCGCGGCCGTGGTCGGGCTCCTGATCGGTGTCATCGCAGGTTACAGCCGCGGCTTTGACAACGTCGTCATGCGGATCATGGACGGCCTGATGTCAATACCGACGATTCTGCTGGCCATTGCGCTTATTTCCCTGACAGGCCCCGGCATTGGCATCCTCATCGTCGCCATCGCGATCCCTGAGACGCCAGCCGTCGCGCGACTGGTTCGTTCGGTGGTTCTGGGTGTTCGCGAGCGTCCCTACGTCGAGGCCGCCCTCTGCGGCGGTGCGCGCCTGCCGAAGGTGCTGTGGCGACACATCCTCCCGAGCACCGTTCCAGCGCTCATGGTGCAGAGCGCCACTGTTTGCGCGAGTGCGATCCTGACTGAGGCGGGGCTGAGCTTCCTTGGCGTGGGGGTGCCGCCTGAGATTCCGAGTTGGGGCAATATGATTGCCAGTTCGCGACTGTATCTCGCCATCGCGCCAATGACGATCTTCGCCCCCGGTATCTGTCTTGCCGTTACCGTCCTTGCCGTCAACTTGCTCGGCGACGGCTTGCGCGACCTGTTCGACCCCCGCGCCAAGCGGAGGCGCTGACATGCAGATGCATACGACCATAGACAATGAGGTGCTCCTTGAGGTCAGAGACCTTGAGACACACTTTTACGGCGAGGAAAGCGTCACCCGCGCGCTGGGCGGTATCAGCTTCCAGGTCATGAAGGGCGAGACGCTCGGCGTCGTCGGCGAATCTGGATGTGGCAAGAGCGTCACCGCTCTTTCGATCCTCCGCCTGTTGCCAAAGCTGACAGCCAGGACAGTCGGCGGCAAGATCCATTTTGGCGGGCGCAACTTGCTCGAGCTCTCCGACCGGGAAATGCGAAAGGTCCGCGGCGATCAGATCGCCATGATCTTCCAGGAGCCGATGACCAGCTTGAACCCGGTCTATACGGTCGGCCACCAGATCGCCGAAGCGGTGCGGATCCACACAAAGGCCTCCCGGTTGGAAGCGATGGCCAAGGCGCAGGAGATGCTTCGTCTCGTGCGCATCGCCGATCCCGAGCGCCGGGTCAACAGCTATCCCCACGAGATGTCAGGCGGTATGCGCCAGCGCGCCATGATCGCCATGGCTCTTGCCTGCTCACCGGAATTGTTGATCGCCGACGAGCCGACGACGGCGCTTGACGTCACCATTCAGGCCCAGATCCTGCGACTCATCGTCGATCTGAAAGAGCGCACGGGAACGGCCGTAATGTTCATCACGCATGATCTTGGCGTAGTGGCAGAGACCTGCCAACGCGTGATTGTCATGTATGCTGGCCGGATCGTAGAACGAGCGAACGTAATTGATTTGTTCGCGCGCCCTTCGCACCCGTA
This sequence comes from Mesorhizobium sp. SARCC-RB16n, assembly GCF_008520305.1. Classification (GTDB taxonomy): domain Bacteria; phylum Pseudomonadota; class Alphaproteobacteria; order Rhizobiales; family Rhizobiaceae; genus Mesorhizobium. The sequence goes on from NZ_ML703278.1 coordinate 136,938, forward strand.
CACCCAGGGCCTCATGCGCTCAGTGCCTGATCGGCGGCGGGGACGACAGAGCCGCCTTCCGGAAATCCCCGGGATCGTGCCTAGCCTGCGCGAGCCGATCGTAGGGTGCAGCTTCGCGCCTCGCTGTCCGTTCGCAATAGACATCTGTCGCGAGAAGACGCCCATCTTACGAGACGTTGTGCACGACCACGCTGCCGCTTGCTGGCGCGCCGAGGAGGTCATGGGCGCATGAGCACTCCGCTGCTGAAGGTCGAGAACCTGACCAAGCATTTCCCGCTCAGCGCAGGAATACTGAACAAGAACGTCCCGGTGGTTCGAGCCGTGGAAGACGTGTCTTTCTCAGTGTCGGCCGGTGAGACCCTTTGTATCGTCGGGGAATCCGGCTGCGGCAAGTCCACTGTTGCGCGCCTGCTAATGAGGCTTGCGGAACCGACAAGCGGACGCGTGCTGATCGATGGCACCGATATCGCCGGCCTCAAGAAGAATGCGCTTCGCGCCTGGCGGCGGCGGATGCAGATGGTCTTTCAGGATCCTTATTCGTCGCTCAATCCGCGCCTCACCGCCGAAAAAATCATCACCGAACCCGTCGAGAATTTCGAACGCCTCAGCCGCAAACAGCGCACGGCGCTTGCCGCGGAACTTCTGCGAAAGGTGGGCATGTCGCCTCAGATGATGGACAGGCTCCCGTCGGAGTTGTCCGGCGGCCAGCGGCAGCGGCTCGGCATTGCGCGTGCCTTGGCTCTTCAGCCCTCGCTCATCATCGCCGACGAGGCTGTTTCCGCCCTCGACGTCTCCGTGCAGGCACAGATCCTGAATCTGCTTCTGGATCTCCAGCAGCAGATGGGCATCGCCTTTGTCTTCATCTCTCATGACCTTGGCGTGGTCGAGCATATCGGCCATCGCGTCGCGGTCATGTATCTCGGGCGGATCGTGGAACTCGCCCGTTGCGAGTCGCTTTTCGCCAAGCCAGTCCACCCCTACACGGAAGCGCTGATCGCTGCAGCCCCGGTACCAGATCCTACTCGAGTTCGGCTGGATGCGCCCGTCGAGGGCGAGGTGCCCAGCCCGATCAATCCGCCGAAGGGTTGTGCGTTCCACCCGCGCTGCCCGCTTGCCGTCGAACGCTGTCGAATTGAAGTGCCACCTTTGGTGCCGATGTCAGACGGACGCGTAGTCGCCTGTCATGTGCGCGCGCCAGCTACAGACCTCCCAACGCAGTGGGCTACCGTCTCAGCGGTGCGGCTTTGACCCTTTAAGCAGTTGCAGAGCCGCGGATCATTTTCTTTTCAACCCGAACTCTTGCCATTACTGCGCGAAGAGTTGAGGAACCTCGATGGAAATCCATTCACAAGAGAGTAGTTCCCGTGCCTATCAGGACCAGAAGTCAAGTTCGATTTTCCGCTTAGATCTCACTGGCGATGCTAGACCTGCGTGCGGCCTCAGCCCGGTGGAGGCGCTATACTTAACCATGCGTGACGGCGTAAAACTCGCCTTGGACGTCATCCTACCAGTGAACAATCGCGCCGAGACAAAGCTTGACACCATCTTGGTCCTCACGCGCTATTGGCGTGGGATCAAGGGAAGCCCATCAAACAAGTATGCGGACCTGTTTGTGCCGCATGGATATGCTGTGGTCGTGGGAGACGTTCGTGGTACGGGTGCGTCGTTCGGGGTGTGGCCTCACCACCGCGAACGCAGTGAAACGCTCGACTACTCAGAAGTGCTCGATTGGGTGGTTAAGCAGCCATGGTCCACGGGTCATGTGATCGGTTATGGCTTGTCCTATACGGCCAATACTGCGGATTGGATGGCAGAGCGGAACCATCCCGCCTTGAAAGGTATCATCCCGCGTTTTCCCGACTACGATCCATATGAGGATCTCTACTTCCCTGGCGGGATCCCCAACGTCCACATGGGGCAAAACTGGGGCAACCTGGTTAAAGATATGGACCGCAATCTTTTGCTCCTCCCCGAAGGGCAGTCGTCGCCGGGCGTGCGTCCGGTTAGTCTAGTAGAACTTGACTCCGCTTTGCGCGATCACCAGCGTGTGCCGTCTGTCTGGGAGGGCTTTCAGCAGGTGAAGTTCAAGGATGATCGTCCCTCCACTTGGGGTGGAGCTTCCATGCTTGACTGGAGTATCCAGGAGGTGGCGGACCGGGTCGACCGTTCGGGCGTCCCAACTCAAACGTGGGCGGGATGGTTCGACGGTGGGACGGCGCAGGGGGCCATTCGTCGCTTTTTAAGGCAGTCTTATCTGATGAACGTGGTTATTGGTCCGTGGAACCATGGGGGCGATATACCTTACGACCCGCTACGCAGTTCTGGAGAGGCGATCCTTCCAACGATATCAACGCAGCAAACAAATGACGTTCGGTTCGCGGATGCCTGCTTCAGCGGTCATGCCGTCCGCGAGCAAGGAAAAATCCTTCACTACTACACTCTCGGAACCGGCACGTGGAAGTCCACGCGCTCGTGGCCACCCGCGGCGCGCCGGCGTCGGTGGTATATGGCGAGTGGCTTCCGCCTTAGTTCACTGCCCGGGGAGATGATAGGCTTCGACTCGCTTGAGGTGGATCCGGCGGCGGGGGACGTCATCTCCAACCGTTGGAGTACCCAAGTTGACTGCGGAAAAGTCGATTATGGAGACCGGCGGGATTTTGATGCCGCGCGGCTCGCCTACACTAGCGAGCCGTTAACGCATGATCTCGAAATCACCGGGCATCCCGTCGTCCACCTCAGCATCACCTCGACCCGCGAGGATGGCAATTTCTTTGTGTATCTCGAAGCTGTACGACCAGACGGCGTGTCGTGTTATCTCACTGATGGCCAGTTGCGGGCTATACACCGGAAAGTGTGTCTAGACTCACCGTTCCGTGTACTTGGACCGCAACAAAGCTACCTCACTCGCGACGCCGAACCTCTTACTCCTGGCAAGCCCGCCATTCTGGAATTCACTCTCCATCCGATCTCTGCACATCTCCCGGCAGGCTATTGCATAAGGGTGTGTGTTTGCGGCAGCGACAAAACGACTTTCGCCAATGTGCCCACCGATGGTGCGCCGCCTCTGCTGAATTTTCAGCATGGCTCGGTCGGATGCTACATCGACCTTCCGATCATCGAGTCCTGAGTAGAGGAAACCTGCCGTCTGAATGTGGGTTCGCCTAACCGCACCAAATATAGGGTATTTGACTTCGCCTAAGTCCCTGTAAATTCGGTAGGTTCGCTTCATGTTGATGTCCCAGCCCTCGCGCGTGAGCATTACGTGCACGCGCCGGTATCCGTAGCGGACCCGTGTGGCGCATATGTCCTTGATCCGAGCTTCGATGCCGGCCTGATCGCGGCGGCGGGACTTGTAGTGATAGGTCGACGTGTCAAACTCCAGAACCCGGCATGCCCGCCGGATCGACACGTTCCACTCATCACACGTCTGCGCCACCAGCTCGCGTTTGCGACCAAGCCTCACAGTTTTCGGCGAATGACGTCCTGCAGCATCTCCTTGTCCAAGGAGAGATCGGCCACCAGCTTCCTGAGCTTGCCGTTCTCGTCCTCAAGCTGCTTCAGCCGCTTCATCTCGGTCGGCAGCAGTCCGTCGTATTTCTTTTTCCAGTTGAACTAGAGCAGAATCTGATCACTCAGGCTCGTA
>NZ_ML703279.1 GCF_008520305.1 Mesorhizobium sp. SARCC-RB16n
GCCTTACAGCCCCGACTTTAACCCGATCGAGAATCTCCAAGCTGAAGTCGATCCTCAGGAAAGCCGCCGCACGCAACATCCCCGAGCTTTGGGACGCAATCGGCGACGCCCTGCCACGCTTCACCGCCGAGGAATGCACAAACTACTTCTGCGCCGCAGGATACGAGCCTGAGTGATCAGATTCTGCTCTAGGCTCCAAACCCAATCAGGCTGTTGAATGGTTTAAGTTTTTGTGATTCAAGCTTGAAATCAGCGGAGTTTTGGATCATGGCAGCGGACTTTTGGTTGAGCGATCGGCAGTGGACGGCGATCGAGCCGTTGTTGCCGAAGAACCGTGCCGGAGCACACCGGGTTGATGACCGCCGCGTCATCAGTGGGATTGTGCATGTGCTGAAGGTAGGCTGTCGCTGGCGGGACTGCCCATCCACCTATGGCCCGCCGACCACGATCTACAATCGGTTCCATCGTTGGGCCGGGCGCGGCCTGTGGCAGCGTCTGTTTGCAGCCCTTGTCGAGGTCAGTCCAGGCGACATGCAGATGATCGACAGCACAACGGCCAAGGCGCATCGCTCGGCTGCCGGCGGAAAAGGGGGGCGCAGACGCAGGCGATCGGCCGCTCGCGTGGCGGCAGAACCACCAAGATCCACGCTGTCGTAGACGGTTTTGGACGCCCACTCGCTTTCGAGATCACACCGGGTCAGTTAGGCGATGTCCGCGCCGCAACAGCCCTGATAGGGTCCCTGCCGCCAGCTCTCTTCCTCGCCGCCGATACTGCTTACGACAGCGACGGTTTGCGCCGGTTTCTCGCCGAAAGAGGCACGGTTCCCGTCATTCCAAACAACCCGACGCGCAAACGCACCCATCCGTTCAATCCGACAGCCTATCGCCAGCGCAACATCATCGAACGCATGTTCTGCAGACTCAAGGATTGGCGCCGTGTAGCAACTCGATACGACAAACTGGCGACCAACTTCACAGCTGCCGTCCTCATCGCAGCAATCATAATCTGGTGGGTCTGATTGAGTCTGGAGCCTAACACTACTTTGGCAGATCTTTAGCGGAGAGGGTTCTGCGGCAGTGGGGACAACGGATTGGGGGCGGCTGCGCGAGCGCGGTGAGGATGGCTTGCCTGACGGCGGGTAGGCTCGGTTGGGGCGGCGGGCCAAGGATTCTTTTTTCCCCCTCCCGCTTGTTTGAGACGGCGAGATTGCAGGAAAGCGTAGGCGATCATCGTCATCAGCGCGTGCCGGTGCAGGCCCGTCCATGAGCGCCCCTCGAAGTGGTCGAGGCCAAGTTCCTCCTTGAGCTGCTGATGCGCCTGTTCGCAGACCCAGCGCGCCTTGATGGCGCCTGCGATCTGCTTGAGCGGGGTGTCGGCGGGCAAGTTGGAGAGGTAGTATTTGCGCTCGCCGGTCGAGCGGTGCTCGCCGATCACCCAGACCTCCTCGCCGGGCAGATGCTGAGCGCCCATGTCGCGGATGCGCTGGGGTGGGCCATCTGCAACCCGGACACGGACAGCGGCGAAGCGCGCCGAGAGGCGGCCTTTGGTGCCACGCCGCCAACTGACCGCACGCCATGGGGCTGTCTCCAGCATCGCCTGCGCGGTCATCGACTTCACATCGGGGATATGCCGCTGGCGCGGACGGCCGCGTCCGGCAAGGGGAAAGATCATTGCCACGTCGGCGGGATAGACCTTCTGCTTGAACGGGATACCGACGGCCCAGGTAAGGCCGCGCTCGGTGAGCGCCTGCCGGAAGGGGGCGCTCAAGCCATATCCGGCATCGGCGAGCACGCAGCCAAAGCGTAGGCCGGCTGCGCGAGCCCGGTCGATCTCGGCCAGCGCGATTTCGGGCTTGGTCCTGTAGGCACGATGGTCCGCGGGCACACCGGCACGGTCAAGCCGGGCGGGATCGGAAGTCCAGCTCTCGGGCAGAAACAGCCGCAGCCCCACCATGACCGGCACTTCGCCAGAGGCCAGCGTCAGCGACACCAGCGTCTGGCAGTTGGCGTTCTTGCCAAGCGCCGAGGCATATTGCGGCGCGACGCCGACCGAGTGGCGCCCCTTCTTGGGGAGCGCGGTGTCGTCCACGATCAGCCACGCATCGTTCCCGCCAACTTGTCTGTCGGCCTCTGCAAGTAGCACCTTCTCCAGCGGCGCAGCATCCCACACGCCGCTCGCGATGAAGTGGTGCAACTGGTCATAATTGACGCCTGCGTCGCGCGCCGCCATCGGTTGGATGCTCTTGCGATCCCCAAGGCCAATCAGCCCGGCAATATAGGCCGGACACATCCGCGCACGCGTCTTGTGCCTCAACGCCGAGACGAACGGCTCAAGCCACTGCTCCAGATCGACTTGCCAATCCCTGTTCATGGCCGGCCCCTCCAACAGCCGACCTCTCATGAATCACGCAAAACCGCTCTTGGGAATCTGGAGGCTTCTGTGAGGTCCGCGGGCACGACGGAGCGAGCCGGCTGATTGTCGGACCTCATTGCAAGCCGGATTGAGCGAAGCTGCGGGTCGGTTTGGCGCTATGGGGATTGTAGCCCGGAGGAGCGGTGGGGATTGTCTTCGCCAGGCCGATGAACGGCGTTCGCGGTTCGACCACAGCGATGGACAGCATGGCGGAAGGCAAAAACGTGATGGCGTGAACCGCCAGACAGGTAGCAGTGGCCTCTACCGCTGGGCTGGCTGCTTGCGGCTTTGTGCGGTGGGACAAAGGTTTGGGTGCCGGCGCGCATGGCGACGGATGCCGAACCAGATGATGTGAACGCACCCGGCGTGATCATGAAGTGTCATTCCAGAAGGAGCTCGGCGGCGCTTGTCCGCATCGCCAGGTGGCGAGCGTGACCATCGCCCCTCCGCAGCATGGGCAGCGATGCGTCAACACCAGGCGCTCGGCGGCGACAACGGCGCTTTCGGCACTCGGTTCGAGATTGTTCTGCAACTGGCTGGCCAGCAGTCGGCGGCACAGGCCGAGCCTGGCGGCGCGATGACCGTTGGCGAGGAAGCCGTAGTGGCGGATGCGGTGGAAGCCGTCGGGCAGCGTGTGCAGGAGGAAGCGGCGGATGAACTCATGGGCATCGAGCGCCATGACCTTCGTCCTGGCGCCATGACGATAATCCCGCCAGCGGAACGCGACGCGATCGTCGGCCATGCTGACCAGCCGGGAGTTGGCGATGGCGACGCGATGGGTGTAGCGGCCGAGATAGGCCAGCACCTGTTGCGGCCCGCCGAAGGGCGGCTTGGCATAGACGACCCATTCGAGGCGACGGACTTCAGCGAGCAAGCGGGCGAAGGCATCGGGCTTTGCCAGGTGGGCGAGATCGCCGAAGAAGCCCAGCCGGCCCGCATCATGGGCCACTCGCAGTTCCTCCAGGAAGCGGCGGCGAAACAGGCGCGACAGCACGCGCACGGGCAAAAAGAAGCCCGGCCTGCACGAGATCCAGCGTGTGCCGTCGGGCGAGACGCCACCGCCCGGCACGATGCAATGCAGGTGGGGATGGTAGGTGAGAGTTTGGCCCCAACTGTGCAGCACCACGATGAGGCCGATCTCGGCGCCCAGATGCCTGCGATCGGCGGCGATCGTGCGCAGCGTCTCGGCCGCCGCCTTGAACAGGATCGTGTAGACTGCTGTCTTGTTCTGGAAGGCGATCGCGGCGACCTCGGCCGGCAGCGTGAACACGACGTGGAAGTAGGGCACCGGCAGGAGTTCGGCCTCGCGTGCGGCGAGCCAGTCGCGGCAGGCCTGTCCCTGGCATTTGGGGCAATGCCGGTTGCGGCAGGAATTGTAGGCCACGCGGATCGCCCCACACGATCGGCAACCCTCGACATGGCCGCCAAGCTCGGCGGTCCGGCACAGTTCGATGGCGCTCATCACACGCCGCTCGACTCGTCCGAGATGGCCGTCATGAACCTGCCTATACTCTTCGCCGTGGCGGCGGAAGATATCCGCCACCTCCAGTCCCACCGACATTGGCGGGGCCGGTCAGCCCGGCGGCACGACCTCGATGTTCAGCCGGTCGAGCGGGCTTGTCGTGCGCCGGATGAGGCCGTTCGAGACCTTGGTGTAGCGCGCCGTGCTCGACAGGTTGTTGTGGCCGAGCAGAACCTGGATGATGCGGATGTCGGTGCCGTTCTCCAGAAGATGCGTGGCGAAGCTGTGCCTGAGCGTGTGGACCGTCACCCGCTTGTCGATGCCGGCGGCCGCACGCGCCGAGCGACAGGCCGAATACAACACCTGCACATCGATAGGGCGATCGGCGCCGCGCCCGGGAAACAACCAGCCCTGCGGCTTCGCCAGCCGCCAGTAGACCCGCAGGATGCGCAGAAGCTGCGCCGACAGCATCACGGTGCGGTCCTTGCCGCCCTTGCCGTGCTCGACCCGAATGACGCCGCGCTCGCTATCAATGTCGCCGACCTTTAGGCCGACGGTCTCCGAGGCTCGAAGACCTGCTGCGTAGGCTGTCGTCAGCGCCGTGCGCGTCTTCAGGCTCGGGACCGCTTCCAGGAACCGGACCACCTCGTCGGCGCTCAACACCACTGGCAGCGTGCGTGGCGAGCGGGCGTAGGCAATGCGCTCAGGGATCTCGGCATGGCCCAGCGTCACGCCGTAGAAGAACCGCAGTGCGCACACCGTCTGGTTCAGCGCCGGTCCACGAGATCCCGGTCGAGACCAGATGCACCTGGAAGGCGCGCACCTCCTCAAGGCCAAGGCGGTCAGGGGATCGGCCGAAATGGCGGGAAAACTTCGCCACCGCGTGCACGTATGATCGTTGCGTGGCCGGCGACAGATTGCGGATCGTCATGTCTTCGATCATGCGCCGGCGAAGAGGGCTCAACTCGGCCATCTCAGTGCTCCTGTTCCAAGATTGCGCTTCAACAGCCGCAATCCTTCAAAACAGAAGCCTCACCTGCAAACCGACCCGCCAAATGCCGCGTCAGCGGCTTCGTTCAATCCTCAAAACGCTCCCAGAACTAAAAATCTGCCAAAGTAGTGCTAATCCACGTAAAATGTACGACGGCGAATCGCCGAGCTTTCTCAGTAGGTTTAGATTTTCTCGGAATCCCGAACGAGATCATCCATCACCGAGCGGACGGCGCTTTCAGCGATCGCGACGATCTCTTCCACTTCCGCCTTCGTGGTGATAAGCGGCGGAGAAAAACCCAAGATGTCCCCGTGCGGCATGGCACGAGCGATGAGCCCGCGGTCGCGGGCCGCCTTGGAGATGCGCGCTCCAACCTTAAGCGTTGGATCGAAACGCTTTCGGTTGTCGCGATCGGCCACGAACTCGATTGCGCCCATAAGGCCTACTCCGCGCACTTCGCCGACGATCGCCAACTGCGCAAATTTTTCCTTCAACTGCGCCTGGAAGAATGCACCGACATCGCGAGCATTCCCAGGAAGGTCTTCCTTCTCGACGATGTCGAGGACGGCGTTAGCCGCGGCGGCTCCTATCGGATGACCTGAGTAGGTGTAGCCGTGGGAGAATGCGCCTACCTTGTCAGCCCCCTCCTCCAAGACCTTGTAGACCTTCTCGCCGACGATTGCCGCCGAGAGCGGAAAATATGCAGACGTCAGTCCCTTCGCGATTGTGATGAGGTCGGGCTCGATGCCGTAATGCTGTGATCCGAACATGGAGCCTGTGCGGCCGAAACCAGTAATGACTTCATCGGCGATGAGGAGAACATCATGCTTCTTAAGCACGGCTTGGACCGCTTCCCAGTAGCCGTCCGGCGGAGGCGTGATGCCACCGGTGCCGAGAACCGGCTCGCCGATGAAGGCGCCGACATTATCGGGGCCGAGGCGTTCGATCAGTTGATCGAGCTCCCCGGCGCGCCGCACCGAAAACTCGCCCTCGGTTTCGCCGGGATGCGCACCCCAGTAGTGATGCGGGACACCGGTGTGAATGATCTGCGGGAGCGGTAGGTCCATGTGGTCATGATAAAAGCTCATGCCAGTCATCGAGCCGGACACAACGCTGCATCCGTGATACCCGCGCTCACGCGAGATGATCTTCTTTTTGTTCGGCTTGCCACGCAGGTTGTTATAATACCAGACGAGCTTGGCTTGGGTTTCGTTCGCATCCGAGCCGGACATGCCATAGAAGACCTTGCTCATTCTGCCGGGTGCCATCCTGACTAGGCGATCGGAAAGCACCGCCAGCTCGTCGGTCGTGTGCGCCGCGTAGGTGTGATAATAGGCGAGACGATAAGCCTGCCGCGAGATCGCTTCGGCAACTTCGGTACGGCCGTAGCCGACGTTGACACAATAGAGACCAGCGAACGCGTCGATGAATTGATTGCCTTCGGCATCCTGGATGCGAATGCCCTTGCCGGTCTCGACGATGGTCGGATCGCCAAGCTTGCCGGTTGCAAAGTCCTTGAGCTGCGTGAAAGGATGCAAGACAGAGTTTCTATCCTTTTCGCTAATTTCTTTGATGTTGCTTGTCATCTGGGCGTTCCTTTCAAGCAGCGACATTTCCAAAGCAGATGTATTTGGACTCCAGATATTCGGCCAAGCCGTGCCTTGAGCCCTCACGGCCGAGGCCGGACTGTTTCCATCCACCGAAGGGAATGGGCGCGCCTGTGAATTTTGGAGTGTTGACCGCGACCATGCCATATTCGAGTCCATCAGTAAGCCGCATGGCGCGGTTCAAATCTTTGGTGTAGAGATAGGCCGCAAGGCCCATTTCAGACTTGTTGGCTCGCGCGAGTACTTCAGTCTCGGTGTCGAATGGCAAAATTGCCGCAACCGGGCCAAAAGTCTCTTCTTTGGCGACCAGCATGTCGTCGGTTACATCGGCCAGGACTGTTGGCGTGACGAAGTTGCGGCCAAGGGGGCTATCCTGACCGCCAGCGACAATGCGGGCACCAGCCGAGAGGGCCTGCGCGATCTGCTGGCGGCATTTTTCGGCCACCGAGGACCGGGTCATCGGACCGATGTCCGTGCCTTCTGCCAGCCCATGACCGACTTTAAGCTTGTTGGTCGCTTCCGCAAAGGCGTCGAGGAACTGATTATAGCAGCCGCGCTGTACATAAATCCGGTTGGCAGCCAGGCAATCCTGTCCTGATGTTGCAAACTTGGCGCCAATGCAGCCGATCACGGCAGTGTTCAAATCAGCATCGTCGAACAGCAGGAAGGGCGCATGCCCCCCGAGTTCCATGGACACCTTTTTGATGGTCTTCGAGGACTGCTCCAGCAGTATTCGACCGACCTCTGTGGAGCCCGTAAACGAGAAGGCGCGCACATCGGTATGCTCCAGCAACCGCTTGGCAAGCGGCGGAGCCTCTCCAGTGATTACCTGAAACACACCAGCTGGGATGCCAACCTGATCGGCAAGACGCGCCAAGGCCAACGCGGAAAGTGGCGTTTCGGGGGCCGGCTTGACGATCATGGTGCAGCCTGCAGCAAGAGCTGCACCGGCCTTGCGTGTAATCATTGCGGACGGGAAGTTCCACGGCGTTATTGCCACAGTCACGCCAACCGGCTGCATCTGGACCGCCAACCTGGCGCTACTCAAATGACTGGGAATTGTCTCGCCATAGGCCCGCTCACCCTCGGCAGCAAACCAGTCCAGAAAGCTCGCCGCATATTCGATTTCGCCAAGAGCCTCCTTCAGAGGCTTTCCTTGCTCCAACGTCATAATGACGGAGAGATCGTCAGCATTCTCCCGCATCGCGGCGGCCCACCGACGCAGGAAGACACCGCGCTCTCTGGGCAGGAGCTCACGCCAAGTTTCTAACGCGCGGCTTGCATTCTCCACAGCTCCATCAACTTCGGCGTCGCCACAGGCTGCGACTTTGGCAATCAACTCGCCGGTCGCGGGATCCTCTACAGACAGCGTGGCGGCTTTAGAGACCCATGCTCCGTTAAGGTACGCACGATTTTCCAATAGTTCGGGCCGGCTCAGCGCCTGTACTACGGAATACGCCGCACGGTTCATCAACTTACCCTCAGGTGATTTGGAACCCGAGCCTAGACGGCGCGGCGAGCAGATTGACAGCTTATAGGTGGGTCTTTATGCAGCATACCTGCAAAATAGCTTGCCAGCCGCAGGAATTGATTATGGATCTGGATCGTGCAGACGCGGCGCTCCTTGACGCCGTTCAGAAAAATAATCGCCTGACCTCTGAGGAACTTGCGGAAAAGGTCGGCTTATCGCCGACAGCGTGTCAGCGACGGCTAAAGCGTCTTCGGGCCGAGGGCGTGATCGAAGCGGATGTCTCAATCATCTCTCCGAAGGCTGTGGGACGTCCAGTGACGATGATCGTTCTGGTGTCGCTCGAGAGGGAACGGGCGGACATAGTCGACCGGTTCAAGACGTCCATACGCAATACCCGGGAGGTGATGATTGGTTACTACGTCACGGGGGACGCAGACTTTATGTTGGTTGTCACAGCCAAGGATATGGAAGAATACGAGCAATTTACCCGGCGTTTCTTTTACGAGAATCATGATATTAAGGGGTTTAAGACGATGGTGGTTATGGATAGGGTCAAGGCAAGCTTATCAGTACCGATCGAATGGTAAATCTGAAAGTTATTGAACTTAGTCACTTTCAGCATCTTGGACGTTTGTATTTCTCCCGGATAACGGGAGACTTCGACGCGCCAAGGTTGCGCAAGCTGCGCCTGCAAGTCGCCCGCCAGAGCTTCGACGACGGCCTACACACGTTTTTCCCATGCAGAACTCTGGTTGAGGAACCCGCTCGCGTTTGATCAATGCGGTGATAATCCTGCGTTCATTCGACGAATTTTGCCCGAATCCTGCGTTCTGGAACTTAAAATGCAGAAAGCTGCTGCCTCAGCGGATGTACCTTATCGTTGGCGGCAACCTAAGTGGCCGCGGCCAAAGCAAAGGGGAACCGAGATGATCGAATTCAGTCAACCCACAAGCCCTGCTGGCGAGCCCCGCCGTACCAAAGGCTCCGTCCGCCTCGCTGCCATGCTCGCAGCGGCTGCGACGAGCCTTGTTCTATCCGCGCAAGTATCGAGTGCGGTCACTTTCAATGAAGTGAAAACTCGCGGGTACATCACAATCGCCATAGCGAATGAAATTCCCGCCAGCTACACGGATTCCAGTGGGGAGGTGAAGGGATCAGAGGCCGAGGTGGCGCGGCGTGTCCTTGAGCAGATGGGTATCAAGTCTGAGAACATTCAGTGGGTAGTTACGACTTTTAGTTCCCTGATCCCCGGCCTTCAGGCCAATCGGTTCGACATGACCGCTGCCGGAATGGCCATTCGTCCTGAGCGATGCCAAAAAGTGATCTACAGCGAGCCGGATTCTTCTTATGGCGAGGGTTTGCTTGTTGCGAAGGGCAATCCCAAAAACCTTCACTCATATGAAGATGTGGCCAAAGAAGGAACCATTGCCGTGATGGCCGGCGCAGACCAGCTCCAAATGATGCAAAAGCTCGGTGTTGCTGAGTCCAGGATCGTGACCATTGCGTCCAACGCTGATGCAATCTCGGCCATTGCGACAGGACGGGCCGACGCGTATGCCGCAGCTGCCACGACGGCGGCCGATTTAGCCAAGAAAAGCGACAAGGTTGGGCTTGCTCAGCCATTCAAAGACCCGGTCGTTGAGGGGAAGGTTCAGCGCAGTTGGGGTGCCTTCAGTTTCAACAAGAACTCCACCGACCTGCGTGACAAGTTCAATGAAGCCCTTCAGAAATTCGAAAAAACGGAGGACTTCAAGAAAATCCTGCTTGAGTACGGCTCGACCGCGGAAGACATCTCTAAAATCCCGGAAAAGACCACCGAGCAGCTGTGCTCCCAGTAACGCTGGCAGGATAGGAAGGGGGGCGTCCATGCGGTCGCATGGACGCCCCGTATCTTTCTGATACGCTGCACAAGCTTCCGAAAGTACGGCAATCCGCTCGATGGCCGGCCATCGAGCGTCAGAAACAGCGGGACCTCGATGCATTGGAGCAATTACCTCGAACCACTGGCCCGCGGCGCCTGGGTCACGATCCAATTTACTTTGTACTCGATGTTCTTTGGGGCAATTTGTTCGTTCGCGTTTGGCATAGGCAAGCTGTCAAAAAACTGGATCCTGAGGGGCATTTCAATAGTCTACATTGAGGTCTTTCGCGGCACCTCCCTTCTCGTCCAGCTGTTCTGGCTTTTTTTCGCACTGCCAATCGCCGGCGATATGATTGGAATCGACCTACGCCTACCTCCGGTGACCGCTGGCGTGATCGCTCTTAGCCTTAACTTAGGTGCCTACGGCGCGGAAGTTGTGCGTGGTGCGATCGAGGCGGTTAGTCCCAGTCAGTACGAGGCGGCAAGGGCCCTCAATTTCAGCTCTTTGCAGACACTTTGGCGGATCGCGTTGCCACAGGCAATCCCCGAGATGATGCCGAGTTTTTCTAACCTTGCCATTGGAGCACTGAAGGATACGTCCCTGGTCTCGCTGATTACGCTCACCGATCTCACCTTCGCAGCCGAGCAACTGCGCAATTTCTACCAAGATAGCGCAACCGTCTACACAATGGTTCTCCTGATGTATTTTGGAATGGCGCTCGTCCTCTCGATGGCAATGCGTCTTCTTGAGCTTTCGGTTACGCGGTGGCGCGGAACAGTGAGGTAGACTGATGCTTTACGGATTTACGTGGGATACCGGCCACGGGGAGCTGGCCTTCGCTATCTCCATTTTGCCCATTTTGCTAATGGGGCTCATCACCACTTTAGAGGCCGCTTTTTTGGGGTTCTTTGTCGCCTGCGTATTGGGTATGGGTTTTGCGGTCCTGCGGGGTGCCCGATCGAGGCTGGTCGCCTGGCCGACTGCGGTTGTGATCGAGTTTATCAGGGACACGCCTCTGATCGCGCAACTGTTTTTCCTGTACTACGTCCTCCCCGATTATGGCATTCTGTTCCCCGCGTTTTTAACCGGGACACTTGCACTCGGCATCCAGTATAGCGCCTACATGTCCGAGGTGTACCGGGCCGGGATCCAGGCCGTAGATCGGGGTCAACGTGAAGCGGCAAAGTCGCTCGATCTCCCTCCTGCCCGCACGTTTACGCATGTCATCCTCCCACAAGCCATTCCGAGGGTCATTCCTGCGCTTGGTAATTATCTTGTTTCCATCATGAAGGACGTTCCCGTGCTTTCTGTGGTCACGGTTATTGAGATGCTGAACGCAGCAAAGATCATTGGCGACCAGACCTTTGATTATCTTGTGCCGCTATCCATGGTAGGCGGCATCTATCTCATTCTTACGATCGTTGCATCGGCCCTCGTGCGCCTTGTGGACGTCAAGCTTCCCAAAAGAGGAATTTCTTTGAGATGAGCGATCCGATCATCGCGTTCGACAAAGTCAAAAAGGCCTATGGCCATTTCACCGTCATCAATGAACTTAATTTCGAGGTTCAGCGGGGCGAGAAAGTTACGATCATAGGGCCGTCCGGGTCCGGCAAATCTACTGTCCTGCGGATTTTGATGACACTCGAGGGTATCAATGGCGGGGTGGTGTATGTCGGGGGTGAGCCGCTGTGGCACGAGCGGCTGAACGGGTCGATGGTACCTGCCAGTGAAAGGCACTTGCGGAAAATGCGTACCCAATTGGGCATGGTTTTCCAACAATTCAATCTGTTCCCACACATGAGTGTGCTGCGAAACCTGACCGAGGCCCCCCGGGTCGTTCTCGGATTGTCGAAGGAAAAGGCGCGTCAGCGCGCCGAAGAGCTGCTTGAGTTGGTCGGCCTTGTCGACCAGGCACACAAATTCCCGGGTCAGCTGTCCGGCGGCCAGCAGCAGCGGGTGGGAATCGCGCGCGCCCTGGCCATGCGACCTAAAATAATGCTGTTCGACGAGCCGACCTCTGCTCTTGATCCCGAGCTGGTTGGCGAAGTGCTCAATGTTATTCGCAAGCTCGCTGCTGAGCACGACCTCACCATGGTGATGGTTACGCACGAGATGCGGTTTGCGCGAGAGATTTCCGATCGCGTCTGCTTTTTTGACAAAGGGCGAATCCACGAGCAGGGAACGCCCGAACAACTGTTCAGCCAGCCCAAAGAACAACGGACCCGAGAGTTTCTGAAGGCGGTTCTTAACGGCTGAATATGTTCTACGGCGAATGGCAACATCGGACGTTTATGCCGGTACGCGGTTTCGAGCTGACTACAACGAGCTGAAAGACCGCTGGAGTGGTCGCCAGCAGGGTTATTTGCTCCATAACGTCGGTGGTGACGGGATGCCCGCGCATAATGCGCGAGCTTTACTGCGCTAACGCCGCTAACGTTTGTCGACCAATGGGACCGTTGTGCTCGACCGGCTCCGAGCGATTCGGCAGCGCAATTAGCACCGGCGGAATCCGGCATTTCTGCCCGTCGGCCCGCCGCGATCCTGCGTCTATATGGTGGATTTTGGGGCCCTTTTTCCCGCACCGATGGTAGTTTGTTCTAACAACTGTGCAACGGGACGGCTTCTATGAATTCCGGCATCAATACTCTCCTAACTGACACCGAACGCGAAGCAGTGATCGAACTGCGTCACGCAATGCACAGAGAGCCTGAACTGTCGAACAAAGAATGGAACACCCAACAGCGGATCCGTGAGACGCTGGAGCAATTCGGTCTGGTAGGTGCCAACGCGTTTCACAGGACAGGTCTCTACGTTGACATTGAGGGGACTGCCTCAGGCCCGAGGCGCTCGATCGCCGTTCGCGGTGATATCGACGCCCTTCCCATCCAAGAGACGCGGGACGATCTCCCATTCAGGTCTCGGGTAGAAGGGGTGATGCACGCTTGCGGCCACGACTTGCATGCGTCTATCGCGATGGGCGTTGCGTTGGCATTCCACCGAATGCGGAACAATTTTGCTGGAAAGGTTCGTATCCTGTTTCAGCCAGCCGAGGAGGCAGAACCGCTTGGCGGGCGCACCGTCGTGGAGGAGAAGCTGCTTGACGGTTTTGATCGGGCGGTGGGCTTTCACGTTGCGCCTTCGATACCCCGAGGGAACTACGGCGCTCGCGCCGGTGCGGTGACCAAATCGGCCGACCAGTTCACATTAGCCGTGAGCGGTAGCGCCGCGCACGGGTCGACGCCTCATGCTGGCGTTGACGCGATCGCGATCGCTGCCGCATTCATCAATGAGGTTCAGAAGGTCATCTCGCGTGAGATGCCCGCAGATGACAAATCGATCATCACAATAGGGACAATTCACGGCGGAGAGGCGACTAACATAATCTGTCCCTCAGTTATCATGGAGGGGACGATCAGGACAGCTAACCCGGAACGCCGTTCGCTGCTAGCGCAGCGCGTTCGAGAGATCGGGGAAGGCGTGGCCGCGATGCACCGAGGCAAAGCCGAATTTATTCTGCGGTCCGGAGAGCCTGCCGTCATCAACGATGCTGAGATGGTCGATCTGTTCCGCTACGCCGTCGTGCAAGCGGCTGGTCCGGAGGCTTTCACCGAAGGCAAATCGCTGAGCGGCAGCGATGACTTTGGCTTCTATTCCCAGTGCGTCCGGTCCATCTATTTCTGGTTTGGCAGCGGTGAGCCAGGCAAAGATTCCGGCGTTCACACTCCGACTTTCGCTGTTTCCGATGATGTTCTCATTCCGACGACCGAGCTAGCAATCAATTACTGCTTGGATCTGCTGAACGGGCGGCCAGCGTGACGAGGAGTCTGCTGGGTGAGTGACATGATCGGCGAGGATTTAATCAAGCAGGCGAGCGAGCGTATCGCGCCGCACGTCATTCGGACGCCACTTGTCGCGTCGGCGGTGCTTTCGGATCGTTGCGGAACGCAGGTCCACCTGAAACTTGAGCATCACCAACTGACTGGAAGCTTTAAGCTCCGCGGCGCGGCGAATGCAATTCTTCAGCTCAATCTGATGGAGCGCCAGCGGGGAGTTATCGCAGCCTCCACCGGCAACCATGGCAGGGCACTGTCCTATGCAGCGCGGGCGGCTGGTTCTCACGCTACCATCTGCATGTCGCACTTGGTGCCGAAAAATAAGGTTTCTGAGATACGGCGGCTGGGTGCGACCGTGCGTATAGTGGGATCGTCCCAAGACGATGCGCAAGAGGACGTGGAACGGTTGGCTGCCGAGGATGGGCTCTGCATTATTCCGCCCTTCGATCATCCCCATATCATCGCTGGCCAGGGGACGGTCGGCCTTGAGATCTGCGAGGCAATGCCCAGAATTGCAACGGTGCTTGTTCCTCTTTCTGGCGGCGGTCTGGCCGCCGGTGTCGCGGCAGCCGTGAAAGCCCTTCGGCCCGCCGCGAAGGTTATTGGGGTCTCGATGGATCGAGGGGCAGCGATGAAGGCGAGCCTTGACGCTGGTCATCCGGTTCAGGTCAAGGAATTTCGGAGCTTGGCGGACTCCCTTGGCGGCGGAATCGGATTGGCAAACGTTTGGACCTACTCGATGTGCAAGGTCCTTCTCGATGATGTCGTGCTCGTTACTGAAACCGAGATCGCGGCCGGCATCCGTCATGCTTACCAGCATGAGGGTGAGGTGGTCGAAGGGGCCGGCGCGGTTGGTATCGCCGCGCTGCTGTCAGGCAAGATAAGCCGTTTAGACGGTCCTATTGCCATCCTGCTGTCAGGGCGGAACATCGACATGACGCTCCATCGGGAAATTATTAATGGCCTGAATGCGTCTAGGGACACCAAATGCGGACCATGAAGATACTGACTGAAGTAGAGCTCAGGCGAATCGTCCCGCTCGACCTGGACGCTGTCGAATGCGTTGAAGACGCTTTTCGAGCGCTGGCGGTCGAAGATGCTGTTAAGATGCCACCCATTTTGCGCCTGGACATCCCCGATAGCAGGGGCGAAGTCGATGTCAAAACCGCGTACATTCCAGGTTTGAGCGGTTTCGCGATTAAGATCAGTCCAGGTTTCTTTGACAACCCGTCCATGGGACTGCCAAGCACAAACGGTATGATGGTTTTGCTTTCCAGTAAGACCGGCTTGGTGCAGGCTCTGCTTCTGGACAATGGGTACTTGACCGACGTGCGGACCGCAGCTGCGGGCGCTGTTGCGGCAAAACATCTAGCCCAAGAAGATGCCTCAATCGCAACCATCTTCGGTGCTGGCGTCCAGGCCAGACTGCAACTCGAGGCGCTGACTTTGGTCAGACCGATCCGAGAGGTCCGTATATGGGCGCGTGATCACCGCAAGGCGGCTGCGCTCGCAAAGCAATTGAGTCGGGACCGGGATTTGTCTGTTGTCGCACTTGCCGATCCCAAGGAGGCAATCTCGGGGGCTCAAATAATTGTGACAACGACGCCGGCACGCCGGCCGATCCTCGACGCTTCTTGGCTTGAGGGTGGGCAACATCTTACAGCGATGGGCTCCGACGCGGAGCACAAAAATGAAATCGATCCGATGGCCATCGCGAACGCGGATGTGTATGTCCCGGACAGCCTTAAGCAGACGCGCCGTCTGGGTGAGCTGCATCATGCCATTGAGGCCGGGCGAATTGCGGGCGACAGAGATTTTCCCGAACTCGGCCAGATCATAGCGGGCAAAATGGGCGGTCGCGGACGGGTTTCAGATATTACCATCGCGGATCTCACCGGAACCGGCGTGCAGGACACCGCCATCGCCACGCTGGCATTCCGACGTGCGGAACGAAGTGATGTTGGGACTGAGTTTGAGAGCTAGGCCCACAGGCCATCGCGGGTTCAGTCGTCGACACTGCTTCTGTCGCGGTGCCATTCCCCATCAGCCTGCGGGCTGCCGCAGCCGGGCGGCTAATCGAGGCCAGAGAACGGCCGCCAAAACTAGAGTGCATGGGGACAAGTTAACCAACCACAGGAGCCAGAGACATGCCGATCGCAAAAGGACCCCAAGTTTTCCCACGCAGTGAATATCTCAGGCGCCTCGCGGCCGTTAAGACGGAAATGCGCAGGCTCGAAATCGAGGTACTTGTTATAGGTAACTCATCGGACATCACCTACCTGACGGGTTATACGGCTAGATCGGGGTATGTGCCCCAGGCGCTTGTGATTTCTTTGAATGAAGAAGAGCCCACATTTCTCTTGCGGCGTCAGGATGCGCCTGCAGCAGTGCACCAGACCTTCCTTGAGCGCGGAAAAGTCTTCGGGTATCCGGAAACCCTAATCGGCAACCCCGATAGGGATGGTTTCGATGCGGTCATCGATTTTCTACACGAATTGGGCGCTGCGGATCGCGGTGTGGGAGTGCAGCTCGGCTATCTCTCTGCCAAATCGGCCAGAAAATTCGAGTCCCGCCTGCCAAATGCCCGGATCGTAGATTGCTCGCATTCCGTCGCTTGGATCCGAATGATTAAGTCAGACTTCGAAATAACCTTGATGCGCGAAGCTGCCGCAATTGCCGACGCGGGAGTTTCGAAAGCTGCGGAAGTGATCCGACCAGGTGTTCGGGAAGCCGATGTTATGGCGGAAGTCGCGGCTCAGCTTGCTCGCGGAGCAAACGGCAAAGCCGGCACTGACCTTGCATCGATGTACTTCTGCTCTTCCCCACGCACCGGCACATGCCACATTCGTTGGAGCGAAGACGTTATCCATCCGGGGTCCCAGATTAATCTTGAAGTGGGAGGTGTGCGTCACGGCTACGTTTCAGCGATAATGCGGACCTTTTCAGTAGGCGCACCGTCCGACCGCCTTCGGCGCCTTCATGAGGCCGAGGTAGCGGGCTTGGAAGCGGCACTTGCTACGGTTCGTCCAGGTTCTACCTGCAGCGACGTCGCCAATGCGTTTTACCGTACGATCGAAAAATCCGGCTTCCATAAGGATTCGCGTTGCGGATACGCCATTGGCATCGACTGGAGCGAGCCGACCGCAAGCCTGAAAGACGGGGATATGACTGAGCTGAAGCCGAATATGACCTTTCACCTGATGCTTGGGAACTGGATCGAGGAAGATTTCGGTTACGTCATTAGTGAAACTTTCCGGGTTACGGATTCTGGCTGCGAGGTTTTGACCAAATCCCCCCGGGAGCTGTTCGAGGTCTAAGCAGATCTACGGGATACATACATCCCCGCCCTCGCCGAAATACCGCAAACTGACAGAACTGAATTTGGTCGGTCCGGCGCTCAACTAAATGGCGATGATATATTAGCGGTGTGCAAAAGACGCTTCCCGCACTGCGTCCCTGCAAGGTCCTGGCAAATGCGGCAGGTGCTCGTATGCGCCAGTACTAAGGTATGCCGTTCATGCACCCGGCGGACTCGTGCCCATCGCGCCCCACGCCGGCTTCCTGTATTACCTGAGGACAATTTATGACGGTAGACGACCCCCTTCAGCCGCCACTTCCCCGTACCGAGCCTCGGATCAGGGTCCTTCATGACGAGGTCACGATCGATCGGTATGGATGGCTTCGCGACCAGGAGGATCCTGATGTCCGTGCGTATTTGGAAGCGGAAAACAGCTACGCGGATCAGGCAACAGCTCACCTGAAAGAGCTAAAGGCGCAGCTCATTGCTGAAATCGAAGGACGCATGTCTTGCAACGGCGACTCACCTGGCTTTCAGGTTGGACCTTACGAGTATTTCCAACGCTGGCAGCACGGTCAAACTCATCCCATTTGGTGGCGGCGCCCAGTAACCGGCGGTGCTGACGAACTCGTTGTTGACCCAAACGCGATCCATGGTAGCCAGGTTTTTTACAGGCTGGGTGTGTTGGAGCCTAGCGACGACGGGCGCTATGTTGCCTTCAGTTTCGATCTCGTCGGTGACGAGAGCTACGCGCTGATAGTGCGCGATATGGAGAGCGGCCGCGAGATTTGGCGCGACAAGAGGCGTGTCGTGCATGTTGTCTGGGCCACTGACGGGCACACCCTCTTTTTCGAACGGGAGCGAACTGGCCCGCGACGGTGCAACCAGATTGTTCGGTTGGACGTCGAAGCTGCCGATTCCAAGGTTGTATTCGAGGAAGTCAATGAGCAGCTCGCGCTACGGGTGAGACGTTCTGATAGTGGTGCCTGGTTGTTTCTCGACGTATTCAGGACTTGCGATAATTCCGCAGGACCTCAGAAAACGGCAGTAGAGGTGTGGTCTCTGCCCGCCGACAGGCCGTTGAGCAGTTGGCGCCGGATCGTGAAGCGTGACCTAGGAGTTGAAGTTTTTGCCGAACACTGGCAAAATAGCTTCCTTTTTCGTGTGGATGACGTCGGGCCGAATTTTCGGCTGGTGCGCGCGCCAATGGACGACCCTTCCCTGTCATGCTGGGAGGAGGTCATTCCGAGCCAATTCGGGGTAACACTCGAGCAGATTCACTTGCTGGAAGGTCACCTGATCATATTGGAGCGTGAAGGCCTTCGTCCCCGCCTGGTCTCACTGGACCGGAATGGGCGGATCACCACAACAATTGTTCCGGATGAACCGAGTTGCACTCTAGGAATAGGCGTGTCGGCCGGTGGTCACTACTCAGTCCCTCGGCATGCATTCCGAGGATCGAAGTTAGTCTACTCGATCAGCTCCTTTGTGACGCCACACACTATAGTCAAACACGATCTCGACCGCCACCAATCGACTATCCTGCATCGGACACTCATCCCTGGCTACGATGGTTGTCGATATGAGGCGAGCGTTGCTATGGCGCAAGCGGAGGACGGGACAAATATCCCAATCTCGCTGGTCGCCCGACGGGACCGCCCGACGCCAGGACCAATACTGTTATATGTGTACGGCTGTTACGGAACCTCGATTTGGCCTTCATTCAATGCTGCGCGATTGAGCCTGCTTGATCGTGGTGTGGCGTTCGGCATAGCGCACGTTCGCGGTGGGGGCGAACTTGGCCGCCCTTGGCGCGAGGCGGCGATGGGCGGCAAAAAGCGGATGACCTATACAGATCTGATCGATGCAGTCGGTGCCTTGGTTGAGCTTGGGTACGCCTGCCCTGATCGGGTTGTGATTCAGGGACAGAGCGGGGGCGGCGGTACGGTGCTTGCAACTGCTACACTACGGCCTGAACTGTTCCGAGCCGTAGTAGCTGAGGTCCCCGTCGCGGACATACTCGACACACAATTAGACTTCTCTTTGCCGTACGCGCTGCTCGAGACAGCGGAGTACGGAAACCCCCAGAGAGCCGGCGACTATCGCTACTTGCGTACCTACGATCCGTACTACAATCTGAGTCACTCCGTCCGGCTACCTCCTACTTATGTCGACACCTCCCTGAATGATGGCCAAGTGCTCTGCTATCAACCGGCCCGCTACGTGGCCCAGCGACGCTCGATTTCCGCTGATCGCGATCCACAGCTTATCCTTCGCACGCAATTTGTAGGGGGGCACGGCGGCGCCTCGCATGGAGCTGAAGTAGCTGAGGAACCAGCCTTTCGGATCGCATGGATGCTCGATCATCTAACCTGTCTCTGTCGTGAATCATGACTGTCAGTCAGCTGCTTCCAAACTTATAGTCTGGAGAGCGTGACCTGATGTGGTGGACGGCCTCCGCTCCCGGCATCGCAATGTGCCAAAGTGTGGCTGTCGAAAGTCACATGAGGGAGCCGTCCATGGAGAAGATTACCACAATTGGGGTGGATATCGCCAAGCACCTGTTCCAGGTCCACGGGATCAATGTTGCTGGCGCAACCGTGACCCGCCGTAAGCTGCGCCGCGACGATATCGTTGGATTCTTCGAGGCTTTGCCGCCGTGCCCGATCGGTATCGAGGCTTGTGCGACAGGACACCACTGGGCTCGGGTTCTAATGGCACTGGGCCACGAGGTTCGGCTGATGCCGGCGTCTTACGTCAAGCCATAGGTGAAGCGGCAGAAGAATGACGCCACTGATGCAGAGGCGATTTGCGAGGCGGTGACGCGGCCGACGATGCGCTTCGTTCCGGTGAAGAGCGAGGAGCAACAGAGTGTGCTGATGCTACATCGGGTCCACGAGCTTTTGATCCGGCA
Organism: Mesorhizobium sp. SARCC-RB16n; assembly: GCF_008520305.1. Lineage (GTDB taxonomy): Bacteria > Pseudomonadota > Alphaproteobacteria > Rhizobiales > Rhizobiaceae > Mesorhizobium. The sequence goes on from NZ_ML703279.1 coordinate 19,852, forward strand.
GCGGACGATGCTGGTGAACGCCTTGCGGCCACTTGGCCGAGTTCGGCATCGTAACGCGACAGGGGATTGCCGGGGTCGGTATGCTGATCGCGTTGATCGACGACGGTGATCCCGATCCCATCCCGCCGCTTGCGCGGTCCGCACTTCTTCCGCTGATCCAGCAGTTGCGGGAGGTGCACGAGAAGGTCCGTGAGATGGACCGCCAGATTCATGCGTGGCATCGCTCGAATGAGTTGAGCCGACGCCTTGAGACGATCCCCGGAATAGGCCCGATCACTGCCAGCGCACTCACCGCGACAGTGACAGACGCATCGCTCTTCAAATCCGGCCGACAACTGGCGGCGTGGATAGGCCTGGTGCCGCGGCAGAACTCATCGGGTGGCAAGGACCGCCTCGGAAGGATCAGCAAACAAGGCGATCCCTATCTCCGCCGGCTTCTCGTTGTCGGAGCACACGCAGTGCTTCGTTTCAGCCGCAAGGCCAAAGTTGCACCTACGCGATGGGCCGCCGAGCTTCTGGTGAAGAAGCCGTACAACGTCGTCGCTGTTGCCTTGGCGAACAAGATGGCACGGATCGTCTGGGCGCTAATGACGACGGGCAGGCGCTTTGAGTATACCGTCGCCCTTTGAAAGATCGCGAGGATGCAGAAACTGGTGAGGTGCTGATGGTGTGATGGCGAACGGTCGAGCCGGGATCGGACAAACCCGATCAGTGGGCGCCGCTTGAAAGCGCGTTGACCTGTCTGGGATCCGAACGCGGACTACATCAGGGCCAGCGGCAAGAACGCGCCGCAATCAAAGGCCGTATACATGCCTGCACCCGACCAATCGTCAGAAACGCCGAAAACACTTGCCACGCGGGGGCCGTCCATACATGCCACTGAACTTTCACCCAGCGGCAATTAGAGGCTCAGCCGTTTTGATCCGATACCATACTTTGGACCGCCGGAAGGTGGAGTTTTCCGGCTGTTGATCCGATACCATACTTTGGACCGCCGGAAGGTGGAGTTTTCCGGCTGTTTGATCCGATACTGATCCGATACCATACTTTGGACCGCCGGAAGGTGGAGTTTTCCGGCTGTTTTCACGATGGCGGGCTGGCGGAGCCATCGAGATTGATCAACGAGATCGGAACCTTGTGCCCGATTGCGCCATGTGGACGCACCTCGTTGTAGTATCTGCGCCAATCCTCCAACTTTTCGGCCGCGTCGGCAAGCGTCAGGAACCAATGGGCGTTCAAACATTCCGCCCTGAAGCGGCCGTTGAAGGCTTCGATGTAAGCGTTGTCCGTTGGCTTTCCCGGTCGCGAGAAGTCGAGCGTGACGCCCCTGGTGTAGGCCCACAGATCGAGGTCGCGGGAGACGAACTCCGAGCCTTGATCTACCCGGATAGTCTTCGGATAGCCGATCTTGGGGCAAACCTTTTCCAGTGTCCTGACCACATCCTCGGCTCGGTAACTGAAGCGCGGGTCGAGCACCGGCACGTAGCGTGAGAACGTATCGACGACCGTCAGGACCCGGATCTTCTTGCCCGTCGCGAGCTGGTCGTGAACGAAGTCCATTGCCCACACGTCGTTGGGTTCGACGGCTGGCTGGCGATCGTCTCGCAGCTTCGCCTTCACCCGGCGCTTCGGCGTCTTGTTCCTCAGTTGAAGGCCCAAGTCCCTGTAAATGCGATAGGTTCGCTTCATGTTGATGTCCCAGCCCTCCCGCGTGAGCATCACGTGCACGCGCCGGTAGCCATAGCGAACCCGGTTCGCACAGATGTCTTTGATCCGAGCTTCGATGCCGGCCTGGTCACGGCGGCGGGACTTGTAGTGATAGGTCGAGGTGTCGAACTCCAGAACACGGCACGCTCGCCGTATCGACACGTTCCAATCAGCACAGGTATCGGCCACCAGCTCGCGTTTGCGACCAGGCCTCACAGTTTTCGGCGGATCACGTCCTGCAGCATCTCCTTGTCCAGCGACAGGTCGGCGACCAGCTTCCTGAGCTTGCCGTTCTCGTCCTCCAGCTGCTTCAGCCGCTTCATCTCCGTCGGCAGCAGCCCGTCATATTTCTTTTTCCAGTTGAAGTAGGTCGCCTGGCTGATCCCGGCCCTCCGGCAGATCTCCGCCATCGTCCTGCGGTGGAGATGAGCCGCGGCTCGAAGCAGGCTTGACAGATCCCGCACTCAAGCGCGACGGTACCCGGTTATAGTGGAAGCACTCGAAAACGCGCCCACAGGCCTCAACATAGCGAGACGCATCGACCTCGAGAAGCCGTCCCGTTACGACACGCGAGGTTAAATCTGAGATTTGAGCAGTATCGAACAACGGAGCGCGTCCGCCAGCACGCAGAACGGCCGTCATATCGCCCCACACAACAGTGTCGTCTGTAAGCACAAGTCCGACGCTCAGCGACGATGCCGGAACACGTAACGAGGTGAGGCCGGGCGTTGCAGGTTCACCCGTCCTGGGTAGCTCCGGCCCGGATCGCAGCTTGGTCGTCACAGAAAAATGCACCATTGCCAGGCGCGGGGAGGACATCTTTGATCTGCACTTCGTTTTGTTCGATTTATCGGACGACGTCGACGGGCGGGCGCGGTTCGATCCCCTGCCCACCCAATAATGAGCCATCTGGCATGGAGTTCGCCAATACATTGTCCGAGGTGGTGCCATCGCGTTTCGGCCGGCCTGCCCTCGAACGGCGTTAACCATCTATACAGAACCGGCGGAACGCAATGATAGTCCCGGCGAAACGACGTTTGCCGCCCCGGAAATAGCATCTCTTTTTGTCGGGGCTGTTGCATAGCGTGAATTGAAGCTCGCTACTTGATCACGAGTTGCCTTGGAAATGTTGTGAGGTCTTCGCGACCGAACTCATTGACAACAAATGACTGGGTGAGAACGATACCTATATCGTCAAGCCATAAACCCGGCATCATATGAAATGCCATACCAGGCTCCAGCATCGTACGATCGCTTTCGCGAAGACTTGCAGTTCGTTCACCCCACGTCGGAGGGAATCCTATCCCGATCGAATATCCAATCCTGGAGTCTTTGTGAAACCCGTGCCGAGCGATCGTTTTTCCCCAGATCTGGGCCACCTCTCCGCATGTAACGCCGGGTCTGACTGCTTCCAACGCTGCCTCGATTCCTTCTGTAACTGCATCTGCAAGACGAAGATAAGATTCCGGCGGAGAACCGAGGTACACCGTCCGGCTGATGGGTGCATGATATCGGCGCCTGCAGCCAGACGTTTCGATATTAACCGGTGTATCGTGGTCAATGGTGCGGTCTGACCAGGGCGCATGAGGCTCGCCCGTTCGTGATCCAGTCAGGACGTAAGGCGCACTTGAGGGATAAACACCGCCGTACTCGGGAGTTCCTGCGATCATCCGACGGTATATCACCGACGTCAAGTCGCACTCACGGATCCCAGCCTGCACCGCCTCGACGGCATCGGCAATAATCGCGTTTGATATTTGACCGGCTTCTCGAAGAATGGCTACCTCCGCAGCGCTTTTGCGAATGCGCATCCAGTTGATCAGCAGCTCCGCGTCGAGGAAGCGATTTGCCGGAAGAGATTCGAGGAGTCGATTATGGATTCGGGCAGTGTAGTAGAACGAGCCTGTCTCAACCCCAATTGCCTTGAGCGTCGGGCAAATCTCTTTAAGTTCCGCAACGACGAAATCGACAGGATCCTTCTCCGAGGACTGTACGTAGTCATCCGTGTATGGACGGATCGAATCGTCGGACAGGTACGTCATTCGCCGGACAGAGACTGCGTCCATAGATCGGCCAATCCAAATTGGCTCGCTAACGTCGCGATGAACGATCATAATCTGAAAGACATAGAACGAATAAGCTTCGTAGCCCGTCAGATAGCAAATATTGGAGGGTTCGCTTATCAGAAGCGTATCCATTTCTCGCCGTTCCATCTCGGACTTTAGCTTAGCCAAGCGCCCAGCATATTCCTCCGTTTTGAACAAAATCCCGTCTCCGGTTGGGCTCATTTCGGCTATTTCCTTTGTCAAATGCGAGTGGATACGCAGTATTTCAGCAGGAATCACGTCCATCTATCTTCCACACACCAGCAAATCGACTTGTGAGGATAATAAATAGTCCAAGCGGGTTGTTGAGGCAAGTTGCATCTTCTCAACGGATGCCTAAGCCGCGTTCGCAATAATCCTCGCCAGCGCTCTTGTCCATATCCGAAATGAGGTCACTTCGGACTTCAATGAGTACGCGTGGGTTCTGTCTCTGCTCGCCATGCAACGGTATAAGTAAAGTTTCCGACATCGACTCCCGTACGGAAATTAAGCGCGGCCTATTACATTGGGGCTACTACTTAGCGAAGGCGCTGTAGCGTCGAGCTGCTAGTCAGCTTGACTAGGCCAACACCATTCTCGATGGTGATTTCTGTGCCAAATGGCTTCGAGAGCTTCTGTACACGCTGCAGAATGGCGTTGGCTGACGGCGCAGGGGCGACACGTGGCACGCCTCTGTTGGCCAACCGTTCCGAGTAGCCGAGTTCGACCGGAAAGAGCCTCAATTCGACGAGCCGATTATCGTCATATCGACTAACAGCGACAATACTCTGGTAGAATAACGTACTTGGAAACTCTTTCATTGCTTCGACCAGCAAATCGGCGACCGTGTCGACACGAGGGTCTTTTCCGTGCTCGGCAAAGTAGTCAGCCCCCTCAACCATCTGGAGATTGTCGAAGAAGAAATTCCCTAAGCTATAAAAGATCGGTCGACCCTTGTAGATCTCTATTCCTCGCAACTGGTGCGGCCCATGCCCGACATATGCGTCAGCCCCGGTATCAATCAGCCTACGTGCTAACGATTGTTCATAATCAGGTGGCTCCTGGCTCCATTCGCCTGGCTCATGACCATGGTTGCTGACAATTAGGAAGTCAGCGAACTGCTTGCCTTGACGAACGTTTCGGAGGATATCGTTGACATCGCTGGAGTTCGGTTCGAAGCTATTTGTAACTTTGTCGCCTATCTTAAACGTCGCTCCAGAGAGGACGACCCGGTTTTCGGCCTCATGGCTCACGGAATTGGGCAAAGCATCACGTATCTGCTTCAAGCTTTCGAGCATCTCACGCGGCACTTCGATGCTATGAGCCAGACGAAGAGTGGCAAGTCCTGCTCTGCCTGGCGCTTCACCCGCCGGATCGCAGGCACGAGACATAGGCGTGAACGTTGCAGCGAATGACACCAATGCCACACGACCGCGCGCGGTCTCCAGATACCGCGCAGCACCAGCTTGCGCCAAGTTCTCCCCGACACCGGCATAAACAATACCACTCTCGTCGAGCACTCGGCTTGTCTCCCGCATGCCTTCAACGCCCCAGTCGAACGTGTGGTTGTTTGCGAAAGACAGGAGATTAAATCCCATTCTTTTCAAATCGTCACCCAGCTCTGGTGGGCCTACATGATAGGAATCACCGTTCACCTGGGGGCTTCCCTTGAACGTTCGGGTGTCAAAGATGTTCGTCTCTAGGTTGCCGAACGTAGCATCAGCGCTCCGAAGGATTTCGACAACGTCGCCGAAGCCGCTTTGCTGGTTCTTAGTTGCGGGTCGCCTCATCATGAGGTCGCCGACCGCTACCAAAGTGAAGCCCTCCCCGACGTTTGTCGCTGTAGAGCCGATATCATCGAACGTGCTCTCTTGCATCGAATCTGAATCCTCACCGACCAATGAAAATTTTTCTGGACTTCAGTTTGCGCGGTGACTGGCTGCTGGTTTGAATGAGGGCTCACACCTCCGAAAGTGTGGTTGGGAATGAGCCCGGGAGAAACAAGATCTACGTCGCCTTTGCGCGCAGGTCATCGGGCGTGACGTTCGGCGGAATTGGGCACCGGTATGCGCGGCCGCCCGTCCGCTCTTTTAGTTCCGCTTTAGCTCGGACGATGATTTCGGGGTTGCGCAGGCAATCGGCCGCTGTGGTTGCCATAGCCTTGGCCGCCAATACCATGCCCTTATGGGCTGCAGGCAAATTACCCTGCGTGACGAGCTGCCAAGTGTGAAATGGCGTGCCAATGGCGAAACAGGCGGTGTAGCACTGTGCAGTCGGCACGATCCAACTTACGTCGCCCACGTCGGTTGAGCCAAACTCTAGCTTCTCACGGGCGGCCAAAGGGAGTAGCGCATCGTGGAAAATCTTGTCCTTGAGTGTGACATCGTGTGGCGTAAGGGTCGCCAACACATCTTCGTCCGTCAGAGCCGTCTTTCGAAGACTGCTGGCAAAAGCGTAGTCGGCCTCGTCAAAACCGGGCGGGCCGAGACGGCACATATTCTCAAACATGGCCTCTTGCAGCGCCATGTTGGGTAGAACGTTCGAACAAGCGCCGATGATCTGCATTGTGACGGAAGTCTCAGTCATCAAAGCAGCCCCCTCTGCGATCTTCCTCACTCGTCCTAACACATGCTCAGCATCAGGCAAACTCGGCGAACGCACTGAATATGTGGATTCCGCGTAGGCTTGTACCACATTGGGTGCCTCGCCGCCGGCGTTGGTAATCGAGTAGTGGACGCGTGCGTCCGACGGCATGTGTTCCCGCATGTAATTGACGCCAACGTTCATCAGTTCTACCGCGTCTAGTGCACTGCGTCCCAAGTGAGGATCACACGCCGCATGCGCCGCGCGCCCTTTGAAATGGAAGCGAGCCCCCAGCGCTGCATTCGAGACAGTGTTTAGCACCTCGTTAACCACTGCGGGGTGCCAGCAGAAGGCTGCATCGAGATCATCGAATGCGCCAGCACGAGCCATGTAGGTCTTGCCCCCGCCGGCCTCTTCCGCCGGGCAGCCGTAATATCGCACCGTCCCTGCGATTGCTTCACCTACGAGCGCTTTCTTCAACGCCACCGCTGCGAGGGCGGAACCGGCACCGAGAAGATTGTGCCCGCAGCCGTGGCCGGGTGCACCTTTCGTTATGGGCTGGTATTCAGTTACGCCCGAAACTTGCGCAAGATCGGGAAGGGCGTCGAATTCACCCAAAATACCGATGATTGGACCACCCTTGCCGTATTCCGCGACAAAAGCGGTAGGGATATGGCCGACATTTTTAGTGATGCGAAAGCCTTCGCGCTCGAGCATAGCGATCTGCTCGGCAACCGAGCGATGCTCCTCGAAAGCTAGTTCTGGCATTGTCCAGATACGGTCACTCAAAGCACAGTAATCGGCGGCGTTTGCATTCACGCAGCGGACGATTTCATCAAGGCTGAGAGGGTCATTTCTCATAGTTGCATTTACTCCTTTGAGCGAAGGTCGATCTTCCGTCAGGTGAAGGTCGTGCGGCTATCCTGCAGTCAAGGAACGAGTGGCCGTCGCACTCGGCTGTGCCGGAAAATCTGTGTCTGGAGCGCGCACATGACACGCCACCGCGCGCCCGTCTGCCATCGGAACCAAACGCGGCACATCTATGCGGCAACGATTGACCGCGTGCGGGCAGCGCGGATGGAACGCGCACCCGCTTGGCGGATTAATGGGGCTCGGCACCTCGCCCTGGACGGGCGCCTCCAGCCGAACCCGCGTGGGATCCGGCACCGGGGCTGCCGCGATCAGCGCCTCGGTGTAGGGATGGACCGGATTGGCGAAAAGCGCCTCGCACGCGGCGAGCTCGACGATGCGCCCCAGATACATGACCGCGACGCGATGGCCGATATGCTCGACGACGCTGAGGTCATGCGAGATGAAGATGAAGGCAATGCCAATCTGCTGCTGGAGATCCAGAAGCAGGTTCAGGATCTGAGCCTGCACGGAGACGTCGAGGGCTGAGACCGCCTCGTCGGCGATGATCAGCGAAGGATTGAGGGCCAGGGCCCGTGCGATGCCGAGCCGCTGGCGCTGGCCGCCCGACAGTTCGGACGGGAGCCTGTCCATCATCTGAGGCGACATGCCGACCTTTCGCAGAAGCTCCGCGGCAAGGGCTTTGCGCTGCTTGCGGCTGAGGCGCTCCCAGTTCTCGACCGGTTCGGTGATGATCTGCCCGGCCGTGAGGCGCGGGTTCAGCGAGGAGTATGGATCCTGGAAGACCATCTGCATCCGCCGGCGCCAGGCGCGAAGCTCATGGGCTTTAAGAACGGCGATGTCAGTCTCGTCGATCAGCACGCGCCCGCTCGTCGGCTTCACCAGGCGCATCAGGAGCCGTGCGACGGTGGACTTGCCGCAGCCGGATTCGCCAACGATGCAAAGCGTCTCGCCAGCCGCGACCGAGAAGGATACATCCGCCACGGCCCGCACCACCGGGATGGTCTTCTTTAGGAACCCCGCACCGAGCGGATAATGCTTGGTCAAGTTCTCGACTTTCAGCAAAGGACCGCTCATACGCCGACCACCTCTTCGGCGCGCCAGCAAGCTGCAGCGTGGTCCAGCCCAACGTCAATCATGACGGGAGTCTTTTCCCGGCAGATGTCGATCGCGAACGGACAGCGAGGCGCGAAGCTGCATCCCACAATCGGCTCGCGCAGGCTAGGCACGATGCCAGGGATCTCCGGAAGGCGACTTTGCCGGCCACGCCGCCGATCGGGCACAGAGCGCATTAGGCCTTGGGTGTAGGGGTGCGAAGGGCGCGCGAACAGATCAACGACACTCGCTTGCTCAACAATGCGGCCCGCATACATGACGATCACGCGTTGGCATGTCTCTGCGACGACGCCGAGATCATGGGTTATGAACATGACCGCCGTTCCCGTACGCTGTTTCAGTTCAACCACCAGCCGCAGGATCTGCGCCTGGATGGTCACGTCGAGCGCCGTCGTCGGCTCGTCGGCGATCAACAGTTCCGGCGAACAGGCGAGCGCCATGGCGATCATGGCGCGCTGGCGCATGCCGCCCGACATTTCGTGGGGATAGTTGTTGACCCGCCGTTCAGGGTCCGCGATGCGCACGAGACGCAGCAAGTCTTGCGCGTTGGCCATGGCGCCTGATTTGGTGGCCTTGGTGTGGATCTGAACTGCCTCGGCGATTTGGTGACCGACGGTGTAAACCGGGTTGAGGCTGGTCATCGGCTCCTGAAAGATCATGGCGATCCGGTTGCCGCGTATTGCTCGCATCTCGCGGTCCGAGAGTTTTAGGAGATCGCGTCCGCGAAAGCGGATCTCGCCGCCGACGGTCCTTGCGTTCAGCTTCGGCAGCAGGCGGAGGATCGAAAGAGCGGTGACGCTCTTGCCGCAACCAGATTCGCCAACGACGCCGAGCGTTTCGCCACTCTTGACCTGGAAGCTGATGCCGCCCAGCGCACGGGTGACGCTGTCTTCGCCGTAAAAGTGGGTCTCGAGGTCTCGAACATCGAGAAGCACGTCATTGCCTATTGTCGTAAGCATCTGGATCTCATCGCCTCCGTTTTGCACGGGGGTCGAAGAGGTCGCGCAAGCCGTCCCCAAGAAGGTTGACCGCAAGCACCATGACCGCGAGGCATATCCCCGGAGCGAAAATCGTCATTGGAGCAATGGCGAGATACAGGCGCGAATTGGCTATCATATTGCCCCAACTGGGGATCTCGGGTGGCACGCCTGCGCCCAGAAAGCTCAGGCCGGCTTCTGTCATAATCGCATCCGCGCACACAATCGCGCTCTGCACCATCAGCGCTGGTATGGTGCTCGGCAAGATATGCCGCAACAGCACCTTTGGCAGGCGCGCACCGCCGCAGATGGCGGCCTCCACGTAAGGACGCTCCCGAACACTCATAACCACCGAACGAACCAGCCGCGTGACGCTTGGCAGCTGGACGATCGTAATGGCGAAGATGAGGATACCGACTCCGGGGCCGGTCAGGGAAATCAGTGCAATAGCAAGCAGAACCGTCGGGATCGACATCAGACCGTCCATGACCCGCATGACGATGCTGTCGAAGCCGCAGCTGTAGCCGGCGAGGACACCGATCAGAAGAGCGCCCAGAGCCGCACCCGCCGCCGAGGTCAATCCGACGATGAGTGAGATCCGAGCGCCGAATACCGCTCGTGCAAAGACGTCACGGCCAAGATTATCGCTTCCGAACCACATCTCGGTGGAAGGTGGCTGGAGCCGTTTGAAAGGATCCATGTTCAGAGGATCGCCAGCGTAAAGCGGAGCAGCGAGTGCTAGAATGATCATCAGCGCCAGGAGGCCGCCGCCAATCACGACGAGCGGATGTCGCCTTGTGAGACGCGGCAGGTCAGATATTTGCAGGCGGCCCGTCGAAACGGCTTCAACTGGTGCAGAGAGGAGTGTCATATCAATACCGGATACGAGGATCGACAAGAGTGTATGAAAGATCGACCGCCAGATTGATCAAGACGTACAGCCCCGCAACGAGGATGAGCACGCCTTGGATGATGGGGTAATCGCGGTTGTTGATCGCATCGACCACCAAGCGACCCACGCCAGGTATGTTGAATACCGTTTCCGTGATGACAACGCCGCCAACTAGGCCGGCGAAACTTAAGCCGATTACGGTGAGAATGGGGGCGCCTGCATTCTTAAGGGCATGATGGACCAGCATGGAATAGGACGACGCGCCCTTGGCAGCGGCCGTTCGCATATAATCTTCCGACAGGACCTCCAGCATGCTGGCCCGAGTGATCCGAGCGATGAAAGCTAGGTAGGGAATGCTCAATGTTATCGTTGGCAGAATAAGGTGCATGAGCCATGGCCAGAAGCCACTTTCGATAGGCTGATATCCTTGGACGGGCAGCCAATGTGTCTTAATCGCGAAAAAATATATGAGAAAAAAACCGACAACAAACACTGGAACGGAGAAACCTAGCGTCGCGAATCCAGTCAGGATGCGATCAACAAGGCCGCCAGCCCGCCATGCGGCGAGAATGCCGAAACAAACCCCAACCGTCGCCGACAGGACCATCGTCAGGATCGATAGAGAAAGGGTCGGTTCAAGCCGCTGTGAGATCAGTTCGAGGACCGGTCGCCCGGCAAAAATCGAGGTGCCGAAATCGCCGCCGAGTATGTCGCGCACCCAACGTATGAACTGAACAGGTATCGGATCGTTCAGTCCCATCTGTTGGCGGATCCCGGCGATTACCTCGGCAGTCGCCGACTTGCCGGCGATCATCGCTGCTGGGTCCCCAGGCGCCAGCCTGAGAAGCAGGAAAACGAAAATTCCGACCATCGCCATCACGGCGACGGTCGAGAACATCCTGCGAACGACGTAGGTGCCCATTTAGCCCGAAACCTTTTGCATGTTCCACATGGGGAGATACGCGGGCATGCCGATAAGGCCGGTGAGAGACATGCGGCGGGCGCTTGGTTGGACATACGCGCCTAGGTAAACCATGCCAACAATGTCCCAATAGTTTTTTTGCATTTCACGGGCCAGCGCTTTGCGTTCCTCCAGAGTTTTGGCTTCCAGCCACTTGGCTCGCAGAGACTCGTACTCGTTGCTTGTCGGCCATCCGTACCAACCCTCCTTGCCATTCGCGGCTAGGTCGATATTGGTATGCGGCTGGGTGGTGCTATAATTGCTGTGATCCGTAATAAACAGACTCCATCCCCCGTCCTCGACAGGACCCATCTTTGCCCGGCGCTCGACAATCCCGCCCCAGTCGCTCGGCGCCAGTTCTACATTCGCCCCGATCTTGCGCAATTCGGCCGCTAGTAGCTGCGTTGCATTGCTGGACTCGGCCCAGTCGGTGGGTTGAAGAATGACAATCTTTTCTCCGGCATATCCAGACTCCTTCAAGAGCCGCTTGGCCGTCTCCGGGTCGCCCCCCTTTTTGAACCATCCCGTATTTTCGTCGTTTGAATAGGGCGTATCGTTTCCGAACAACGAAGTTATAGTTCGGAAATATTTTGGATTACCGAATGCGGCCTGCAAGAACGCCTCCTGATCGACAAGGTGAAGTATCGCTTGACGCGACTTCACATTGTCGAATGGTTTCTGGAGGCAGTTCATGCGCAAAAGTAAGATCCGGCCGCCTTTGTCCAAAACTTGCAGTCGAAGATCTGGATTGCTTTCAATTATAGGCAGCAGATCGACGGACGGCGACTGAATAAAGTCGATTTCACCAGCCTGCAGCGCCGCGTAAGCAGTCTGCTGATCGGCGATATTCTCCCAGATGACGCGATCGACATTCACGACCTTCCCGCCGGCGAAACCGTCGGCGCGGTCCCTTCGTGGGACATATTTTTCATTACGATCGTAGGTGATGCTAGCGCCGGGCTTGGAGAGCGCTTCATTAAACTTAAAGGGGCCTGAGCCGATGTTCGTGGTCACCTGCTCGGTTGCAGGGCGGTTCGCGTCCTTTTCGCGCATGATGAAGAGAGGTGGTGCTGAAGCTAAAATTTCGGGGAGAAGTCCTAAAGGCTCCTTTAGAGCGATGGTGAAAGTCCTGTCGTCCTTCTTCGAGATATCTTTGACTCGCTTCATCATGAGCTGCCCGCCGGACTGCACCTGGGCCCAGCGGCGGATCGAGGCTACACAGTCGGCAGCAGTGACGGCGCTGCCATCGTGCCAGCCGAGACCATCGCGAAGCTCAAATGTATAGGTCTTCTGGTCGTCGGAGATACCCCACTTCTGGACCATTTGTGGCTGCACCATGAACTTGGAATCGAGTGCAAAGAGCGTGTCGAAAATCGCCAGGCCGTGGGACTGGGAGGTGTCATCTGTCGTAGAGACTGGATCGAAGGCGCGTAGAAAAGAACCCATCACCATGCGCACCGTCCGTTCAGCAGAGGCCGCTGTCTGCGCCCGCAAAACGGATGGGATAGATATGGCCGTTCCGGCAGCCACACCCGCCTTAATGAGGTCGCGTCGAGATATTGTCATGCTTCAGTTCCCCTTCTTGAGCGAGTCGCGCGATGCCGAGATCGTTTGCCAGCCGAGAGCGTGAATCTAGAATCGTAACCGCCAACATAAGACTTGGGTCCATTCCTGCGGTGTTCCGAAATGGGCATTTCACCTGCGGCCCGAATTGAAGTCGCCGATCTGATAGTACTCGGACCCTTGATTGAGATTGCGCCGCCACACTGTTGGCTCCGTCTGCAAATCCCGAAACTCATGGCGTCCTGTTCCCACAACCTTTTGTAGTCAATGTTGCCTAGCACATAGCCGCTACAACACACTCCAGATAGATCATGTTTGCCGTCTTTGGCCGGCAATATAGGAAGTTGATAGTGCTCCAGTAGGTATTGGAAATCGACACTGGGTTCTTTTAGAGAAATAATAACGATCCCGGAGCCGTCGAGCCGGATTTCCTCGACAGCTTTGACAACGTCTTTTGCTCCAGACTTGGAACCCGCGCCGCGATGATGGTTTAGGGAGGCTATCACGTCGCCGGCATTCAAACTCTTGCCGTTGTGGAGCTTGAAGATCCAGGTCTTGGCATCTTTCGAGGGTTCCACGCTCGGCCAACTCACCGACGAGATTGCCGTCAGGATCCCCTTTCTTCGGGGTAGCAGCTTCAGCGAGCGCTGCAAAAACGCCCCCCGGACGAGCCGATCGCTATAGCGCCGACGGCCGCTGCGAACTTGACAAAGCGCCTGTGGCTGAATGCGAAACCCAGCGGCGATAAACCATCCCTTTTGACCATTGTAGTTCTCCTCTGATCGTCTTACTTGCAGTCGCTTGGTTTCCACCCCGACGCCGGTTGATATGACGCTAGCATGTCAGACCGGGGTAGGAGTCTCGCAAAAAAGTCATCAGGCTAGTGACTTTAATTCCCGTTTCAAGTCCGGGTTTCCCCGTATAGCCACTTACACTTTAGCTGGAATCCAGCTGCAAGGTCTTCAGGAGCTTCCATTGGACTACGAAACGACAAGCCAGACTGCCCGCCGAGAGCGGCTCAAGTGCATGTAACCCCGCGGAGCGCGCTGTTTCTCGGAGGGCCCGCGATGATTCCTGCGATGGAGTATTGTCGCGCTCGCGGCTTTGATGGGCGTATGTACGTCGTTAGTCCCCGCCGCAGCGAACTCGGTGGATTGCCATGCTTCTCCAGCGTCGCCAGCTTGCCAGAGATGCCGGATGTTGCCTATGTGGCCGTTCCTCGCGAAAACGTTCTCATTCGAGAGCTATCTCAGTTCGGCGTGGCGGGCGCGATTGTCAACACGTCCGCCTTCTCTGAAAATGCAAGGTGGTCAGCGCTCCCAAGGCGACCTGATTCAGGCAGCCGGAGACATGGCCTGTGATCGGTCCCAATTGCCTCCGGGGTGGCTAACTTCGCCGACCGATCGGTGTTCATGATGGACCATTTCGGCGACCACGGCACGGATGGGGAGTTGCGGTAATCAGCAATGGCGGAGCTTATCTTGCCGATATGGCTGCTCAGACCGGGCGCTACCTTTGGCCTATTCGTTTGGGCTGGGCAACCAAGCTATAGTCGCGGTCACCGATGTCATGGATGTCGTGCTCGATGACGCCGGATGCGGGCCCTCAATCTCTATATCGGTCGTCGTTGCCAAGGGCGGGCGGGTGCCGGGAGCCGTGCCAAACAATCGCATACTGCCTCACTTGCCGGCGACGAAGTAGGGCTCGGCCCGTCCGAGCAACCCTCGGACGCGCAGTGTAGGGCGAGCCACCTCACCGGCAGAGGCGGACACACGGTCGTGCGATAGAGCGGGTGGAGTTAGATCTTATGTCCGCTGGTTTTTGGGTCTTGCATTGGTGCCCAGCCTGAGACATTCGAGTTTCACCAACGAAAGGGAGCGTCTGCTCGAAGGCGAGATCGCGCCGAAGTTCTTGCGCGCGCAAGGTCGGGAGCGACAACGATCCCGATGGAATGGGCATCACCCAGACCACGGGCATGGCCGAGTGCGAAAGACGCACCACGCTCGGCGCCCGACAGGGCCTGTGACAGCACGCTGCGAGCCGCTTTCATCACCGCCGAGCCACACCACTGAGGGCCACGACCCGCAGGACCAAACCACAACTGACGTCGCTTGAACATCGCACCTCGCATTTTGAGACGCTCCGATGCCTGCTGCGGTAACAAACATTGCAACAGATCGTTCAATTAAATTTACAGAATCTTTGCCACGGAAGATCACCGAGAATGGTAATTTCATCGTGTCAGGACCCGGGCACCAGTGGAGTTACGCCTGTTACACCCGGACGCCACTACTGCACGCAATGAAGGGTTAATAGCCTATGCAAAACAAAGCACTGGTCCTGGTTGAAGGCCATATGAGCATTGGTCTCCTATATGTGAAAGTTGCCAAGAATCTTGGGCTTCATCCAATTGCAATGGCGGCTGATTCAACTCAGTACGACTACCTTGAAGCGGAAGGCGTCGACACAATCCATGTCGATACCAACGACATCGATGCGCTCACTCTGGAATGCTCGCGGCTGTCTCAGACTTGGGATATTGCTGGCATTACTGGCTTTACTGGCCTCGATGAGTCTGTCTATGCCAGAATCGGAAGGCTTTGCCAGCATTTCAAGCTCCCGGGCCCCAACCCAGCGTCGGTTGAGACATGCTGTGACAAGTTCACTCAGCGCCAGTTGCTCGCAGAGGCCGGCGTTCCAATGCCTGCATTTAGCTTGGCAGCCGATGCTACGGAGGTACAAAGCTCTGCTGCGCAGATCGGTCTACCGGTGGTTCTCAAACCTGCCGTGGGCAGCGGGAGCAGTGGTGTCCGATTGTGCAGCAATGTCGATGAACTAGGACAACATACCGCCTACCTTTTGGGTAAAGAGTATATGTGGGAGGCTCCCCGGGGGATATTAGTCGAAGAGTTCGCACAAGGCCCGCATTATAGCGTGGAGATAATGGGAAATGAAGTTATTGCGATTGGCGCCGCCGACTTCGATTCCCCGCCACACTTCGTGTGTCGCGAGTACACCTATCCGGCGCCGCTCAGCGACCAACAGTATGAGCGTATCGCTGACATTTCGCTGAACTGCTTGCGAACTCTCGGCTGCGGCTGGGGGCCAGCGAACATCGATCTCCGCTGGACCAAGCTTGGCCCGGTCGTCATCGAAGTAAATCCGCGTCTTGCCGGCGGCCCTATTCCTCGATTAGTTCAGCTCGCTTACGGGATTGATCTCATCAGGGAGCACATCAAGCTGGCCGTTGGTGTCGAATGCAATCTGCGCAAAAGGCATTCGCACACGGCGAGCGCACGATGCCTAATCCCCGATCGCGATGGCATCCTCAACTGGATCGGTGGTGACCGCGAGGCGGCCAGTCTGCCAGGTGTGAACTTGGTTAAGTTGGACGTTAAATCAAATATGACGATCCTCAGGAAAGGTGACTACCGAGACAGCATTGGATGTGTCATAGCCGCATCACCGACCCATGCTCAGACGGCGTCGATGCTTCAGAGTGCAGTCGACCTACTCCAATGGTCCATTACGCCCGTCCCGAACCCTCCCTATCGAGAGTGAACTCATGTGCCTGCAGCGACGGCCAGCCCGGACAAAGGGTGATGTCGCTGACATGGGTGTAGTCGAGAGGAGGAGGAGTACGCAGGTTGATGACGAATATTCTCGCAACCGGGACTGCTGCCTTTCTCTGTCTTGCGCGCGTTAGAACGGAGTCATGCAGAACAACGCAGGAGAAACTGGGGGCCTCGAAGCACATCTGCGGGAGCCGAACTCGCGCGCATGGTGCGGAGGCAGGGCGGTTTCCTCGCATTCTCTGCGTCGGCATTCCTGATTGAGAGGGCTTGTGCAACGAGCCATCACTAGGCCCGCGTTCTTCGGGAGTCTGGGTCACAAACCTGGCTGGCACCAGCCCTATGTGAAGCAACATGTGAAACGTCATGAGAATGACCGACACACGGCTCGGCTTGCCTCGTGCTGCGACAGATATCGTTCGGCGCGAAGGATAGCCCATACGCGGAAACCAATCCCGAAATGGCGGGAGGACTTCAGCGCCACGAGGCCGCATTTCTCGTTCGGATACCCGACGGCGGCCGTCTATGCCGACGTTATCACCGCTATAGGCTCCGCCCGCTTCTCTATTCGAAGGCTGCTCGTTCTTTGCCAGTTCACCGCGCCCCGCGAGATTGGCAGCGGCGTGATCGGACATGCATGCGGATTGGCCGACTCTTTTCAAATGCCGCAAGAATGGCAAAGCTTGAACGACAACGTGCGCCAAGGATTTCGCCTCATTCACCAATTCACCGGGCGCAATCGCCTGAGCAGACTACCTTTTGGAAACTTCAAATGTCCGAAACACAACAGCAGTACGTCCGACATTCTACCAATTTGTGCCAACTTTTCACTTAACGCGAAGAGACCCAAGTATGACAGCTGGAGTTACGGCCTGTTGAACCGATTTCCGCCTATGGCACGAGATATGCCTCTCTTCAGTAAACGCGCGGTCCGCAGTTAACAGAAACGTTC
This sequence comes from Mesorhizobium sp. SARCC-RB16n, assembly GCF_008520305.1. Taxonomy (GTDB): domain Bacteria; phylum Pseudomonadota; class Alphaproteobacteria; order Rhizobiales; family Rhizobiaceae; genus Mesorhizobium. The sequence continues at coordinate 37,129 of NZ_ML703279.1, forward strand.
CCGCACCAAGAAAGCGCTGCGCTTCTGCGGCTCCCCGCGCCAGTATGGAATGCCCATATCGCCGACAGCCGGAGTTCGGCACCACAAAAGGGCAGCTCGAGTCAACCTCAGATCGCGTGCAGCATACAAAGACGGAGCTAAATGACCATGACAAAAAGAAGAGCGTTCATCCTGATTGAAGGTCACAGGAGCGGCCCGCTATATGCCCAAGCGGCGCAGCGCCTTGGCCTATATCCAATCACTCTGTCCAGTGATCCATCTCGCCACGGCTATATTGCGGCCGAAGGGCTTCATGCCATCTGCATCGACACCAGCAACCTTGATGCGCTCATCCATGAATGTTCCCAGCTACATGCGATCCACGGCATAGCGGGCATTACGGGGGGCCTAGACTCGGTATATCTGACAGTTGCCAAGCTCTGCCGGCATTTCGGCCTACCTGGACCGGCCCCCTTCCCAATTGAGCAATGTTACGACAAATTCTCACAACGCCAACTCCTTGCGCAGGCTGGCATACCGGTGCCTGCTCATCGCATTGCAACCAGTGCGGCGGATATAGAAAGCTCTGCTGCGGAGATCGGCCTGCCGGTGATCCTGAAGCCCGCCGCAGGCAGCGGTAGCTGGGGTGTTCGGTTGTGCCGCAATGTTGATGAGTTAGCCGAGCATACCAACCATTTGTTGGAAGGAGGGCATTTATGGCGATCTCCACCAAGGGTACTGGTCGAGGAATTCGCGCAGGGCCCCCAGTATTATTCTGACATAATGGGGAACGAGGTAATTGAGATTTGCGCGATTGACTTCGGCCCCCTACCGCATTTCGTAGTTCGCCAAGTCATCTGTCCGGCGCTGTTGACCACCGACCAGCATAAGAAGATCTCCGATCTTTCTCTGGACTGCTTGCGAGCTATCGGACTTGGCTGGGGCCCGGCGAACATTGAGTTCCGGTGGACGAAGCGTGGTCCCGTCGTAATTGAAGTCAATCCACGTCTTTCCGGCGTGCCTGATCCTCAACTGATTCACTTAGCTTGCGGTGTCGATCTCATAACCGAGCACACTAAGCTCGCCATTGGCCATGAATGGAACTTGCGTAAAACTCGTTCCCAAACTGCGGCAGCGCGCATGCTTGTTGCTGATCGTGATGGCGTCCTGAACTGGATTCATGGCGTCGCTAACGCGACTGAGTTGCCAGGCATCAAGGAAGTCAAGATTTTCGTTACGCCCAACACTGTGATTGTCAGGAAAGGAGATGATCGAGATTTCATGGGCTATGTCATCGCTGCATCGCCCAACCCTGCGCAGAGCGAGGAGATACTTCGGCGCGCAGTCGAGCTCATCGCGTGGTCGATCACACCGGATTCCATCGCTTAGTGTATGGTTGACCGCTCATTAGGGGCCTTTGTACTCCGTGTCATAGACTTCCTGATGATTGATTGCGAGAACGCGCTTCACCGGAGGTCATCCGGAAGCGGCCTGACAGCCCTGCTACGTGCACTTCCTCAGGAACGCCTTCGGCCATCTGCTGAGGAAGGCATGCCGACGATTGACTGCAGGAGTGGCGCTGGCGATACGACCGCGCGACCTTACTGAAGCCAAGCGACCTAGCCCGATCTTCCGAGTGGGCACCACACAATTCCCGGCACACCGCATGGGCTGAAGAAACCATCGAACACACGCTGACCTTCGCCCGCCTGCCCGCGTCAGCTCCATAAGCACCTAAAGTCCACCAGCGTGCTGCCGTGCTGCAGCGCCTCCGCGAGCAAATCAGCGAGCGCACCTATGTTGTACGAATTTTCCCATTCAGCGATGGGGTCGCGGGTGCGGTCATGTCTGGACGGCGCCCGCTGATCAAGGGTTAGATTTTCAGCGGTGGGGTGGTCGTAGGTGCGGTCATCTCCGGCCTTTTGCTGCGGTATTCTGACCCCTGGCCCTGATGGCGTCCGCTGATCCTTGACCTGATCAAGAGAGCGAGCTCGAAGCTCCACTAAGCTGCAGGCTTTCAGGATCTGTCCTCGTCTGTTCCCGTCACCTCATTGTCACCCACGATTTCAGCCCGCGGCCTTAGCCGATGCGCCTGTTACGCCGGTCTTCCGGCATAATGTGTCTCCTCGCGCATGAAAGCGAAGACGATACGGTGAACATGTTGGCGGTCGCCACGGCGACAAGCTTTCATGGGATTGGTCTCCGTCAGGCGATCCGCCCAATTTCTCAAGCATCGCTGGAACGCTTGCGATGGAACAGAACGGCATGAGCACCGACCACGAGCAGCTTGCGCAAATATCGGTTACCCATCTTGGAGACGCGTCGCAGCCGTTCCTTTCCGCCTGAAGAGTTTGCCTAGGTGTGAGCCCTGGACCCTCGCCACAAGCGCGGAGGCAGTAACGGGACCGATGCCAGGAACTCTCATCAGACGGCGCGCCGTTTCATCAGCCTTGGCGAGGGCCAGAATTGCCTGATCGTTCTGTCTGATCTCGTCATCGAGTTCGCTCAGTTGATGCACCAATGGCAACAGTGCTGAACACACGGTCGCCGGGATCATGTCGTCGTACTGGATGACGAGAGTAGCCAGGGCGCGTGCGTTGTTCGGTCCCTGGGGGGCGATGATCCCGATTCGACCAGATGGCTGCGAAGGACATTGAGCAGTTGGGTGCGCTGGGCCACCAGAAGTTCGCGCACCTTGCGATCCATGAGCTGCCTGGTTCTCAACGGATCGCACCGGGACAAAACGCATTGATGGGCGCGTCACCGCCTCGCAGATGGCTGCTGCATCGGCAGCATCGTTCTTCTGACGACGCACATAAGCCTTCACATAGGCTGGCGGCATCAGTCGCACGCTGTGGCCGAACTTGATGAGTTCGCGAGCCCAATGATGGGCCGAGCCGGATGCTTTTAGGCCAATGAAGCAGCATGGCAGGGATTCGAAGAATCTTAGAACATCCTTGCGCCGAAGCGCCCGGGTAGTGACGACGCGGCCTACGACATCGACCGCCTGAACCTGGAAGACGTGCTCGGCCAGATCGAGGCCAACGGTAGCAACAGCAGACGAGGCTGTCATTGCCGCCTTCCCTCCGCGCACGCTGCTGCCGCTCGATGTTTGCCTCTACACGTTGCAGCCCACTATCCCGCATCTGACGCGCTCTTCATTGCACCGCTGAGGGGCAAGGTCACCGGGACCAGTCAGGCTACCTTTCAACAGGAAGAATTGCGAAGGAACCTGCGGACGGAGGTTGAAGCAGTTCGAGGAGCAGGGACAAGCTTAAAAAGCTGCTTGAGTGACCTGTTGCTCGACAGCCGCTTTGCAATCTCAGATGACTAAAGACTATGTTTCGGTGACCCAGTCCATCATGCATGGCCATGCATGGCCAGGGCACTGCGGGGCGCCGGCTTGACCTTGTCGACCATCGGGCCGAGCCGGCACTCTATCCCGTGCCGTCGACTAGCACGTTTTTAGCTTAGCATGGTCAAAAGACCAAATGCTGCGTGCCTGAGCAACACTCGTGTGAAGGTGGTTTGCAGTCAAGACTCCGCCGCTGCTCGGCCCCGCAACCGGCCAGATGCGCGGCGCAGGCGCGGGGCGATGTTGAAGGCACCACTGGCGAGGTAGCCGCTTCAGGAGGAGATATCGAAGGGCCTTAACCCAGCCCTCGACCGATCCAGGCGGGCACGGTCAATCGAAGCTGTTGCGGTGAGACTCCGTGTATGTTCCTGAAGCATTTCGAGAAATGCGAGGAGGATACGAAGCCGCTCGCCATGGCTACGTCGACCAGTGGTAGCCCGGTGCCTTCGATCAGCCGCTTTGCATGGTCGATCCGGAGACTGAGATAGTGCTTTGCGGGTGTGACACCCACATACGTTCCAAATAGTCGCTCTAGCTGGCGTCTGGAAACACCAATGCGCTTCGAAATGTCGGACATCGGTATGGGAGACTCCATATTCTCCTCCATGACCCTGATGGCTGCGACGAGGCTCTCGCTCACGCCAGCAAAGGCGATGCCTGAGGGGCCCGTCTGACGGTTTGAACCAGAACGCTGCCCGTTTACCGTCGCATGCCTGCACACTTCCTGTGCGATGAAGGCGCCAGCTTCCGTTGCGATAAGGTCGACCGCGAGGTCGAACGCCGCCAACTCGCCGGCGCAGGTCGAAAATTGCCCATCTTTTACAAAGAGAGAGTCGCGTATGCGCGGCTGGTTGAAGACTTCGGAAAAAGCAGCGAGGCGCGACCAGTGGATCGTGCAGCGCGTACCTGCCAAAAGGCCGGTCTGCGCAAGCAGCCATGTCGCCGTCCCAAAGGCTGATAGCGCAACTCCACGGCGGGCCATCAGGCGCAGAAATCCGTTGAATTGTGGCGTCAGCTGCCGCTCGACCGGTTCGCCCGAAACAATGGCGAGTTGGCCAGGTCTCCCCTCGTCCACTTGGGAGGCCAGCTCATCTATGTTGACGTCGACTGAGACCGTGAGGCCGTTGGCACCTTCGACTGGCCGCGAATCCAACGCCGCAATCCGCCACCTAAACAGCGGCAATTTTGATACGGAGTTGGCGAGGCGGAACGGCTCTAAATAAGCGTGAAGCGCCAGATGCGAGAACCCCGGCAGCACCAGAACCACGAGATCAAATGGCCGGTCGCCTATCGCCGAACTCCCCGGCGTGGCCAGCGACCTCATCCCGGCGAGATTAGCGGGCGCGTTCATCAAGGCCCGTAAATGGCTATCGGCTTGCCGAACATGCCGGGCTCGGGTTTCACACCGAGCCCTGGCCGTTGCGGCACGGCGATGTGGCCCTTGTCGATAATGACCGGATTCTTCCCGTCGAAATGGCCATTGATGTATTCTTGGGCGATCCAGGCGCCTTCCATGCGGCTCGGCTCCACTGTCGCCGCGAGATGAACGCAGGCCGCCGCGATGATGTCGCCGCCCCAAGCATCGTCGCAGCTGTGCGGCAGCGAGCGGACGGTGCAGAGGTCGCGCACCGTCGTCATTTTCGTGAGGCCGCCAAGGCGGGTGACCTTGAAGCCGAAGCCGTCGGCGATGCCCAGCGAGATTGCCCTGAGCACCGCGTTTTGGTCCTCCGTGCTCTCGTCCAGATAGACCGGATGCGTCATGCGGCCCTTCAGTGTCGCGATCTCGTCCATGGTGTTGCAGGGCTGTTCGAAAACGAACGAGATCGCCTGGCAGAGCCGGTCGAGATGGATCGCGGCGGCCACGGTAAGACCTCTGTTGCCGTCCACGGCGATGCGCGCCTTGTAGCCAACCGCTTCCCAGACCTTGTGAATGACGGCGACGTCCTCCTCGAGATTACGGCCGCCGATTTTCACCTGGAGCCGTACGTAGCCTGTTTTTACTTTCTCGGTGGCAATGCGGGCGGTTTCTTCCGGCGAACCGACGATCAGGGAATAGTAGGCGGGCACGCGGTCCGTAAGCGCACCGCCCAAAAGCGTCGATACCGGTACGCCCAACTTCAGACCAAGCAGGTCGAGAAAGGCCATGTCGAACGCGGCCTTGGCATAGCCGTGCCCGTTGAGCCGCTCGTCCATCTGTTTCGCGAGACGCCTGATCGAGGCGATCTCCGAGCCGATGAGCCCCGGCGCGATTTCGGCGATGGCGGCACGCGCGCCGAGCGCGTGATGCGGCTGGTAGACCGGGCCGATCGGGCAGGTTTCGCCCCACCCGACCAAACCGTTGTTCGCAACTATTTCGACAAGGGTGCTGTCGAGCGTCTCCACGTCGTCGCTCGCCATGCGATAGGCCCCGCCTTTGACGGGCAACTGCGCCGTGTAGACGTTGATGCGATCGATGCGCATGCTCAATAGTCTTCGTTCAATGCGTCGACCGCGGGAATTTGGCGCGATCGCCGGTCGATATAAGCGCGCAGCTCCTCGTCTTTGGCGATGTCGAGCGTCGGCTCTTCATAGTCGGCCAGCAGCCGACGGGCATGTTCAAGAGCCCGCTGCTTGATGTCCTTGGAACCATCGGCTTTCCACTGTTCGATCGAGTTGTTGTCGAAAAGCTTTGGTATGAAAAACGCGCGTTCGAAATTAGCCTGCGTATGCGGATGGCCTAGGTAGTGCCCGCCCGGGCCGACGTCACGCACGGCAGCCAGCGCTTCGTCGAAGTCGTCCCACTGAATGCCCTTCGTCATGCGATAGCCCATATCGCACACCTCGGCGTCGACGACGAACTTCGCGATCGAGCAATGCATACCAGCTTCGTTCCAGCCCGCAGAATGCCAGATATAATTGGCGCCCGACATCAGCACCGCCATCATGGTCATAGCGCTCTCATAGCCAGCCTGCGCATCGAAGACCTTCGCGCCGCCGAGTAGGTTCGATGTGCGCCATGGGACGTTGTAGCGTCGCGCCATCTGGCCGATCATGAAGTTCATCAACGAAATCTCGGGCGTTCCTGCCATCGGCGCGCCTGACTGCATCGATACGGTCGAAAGGTAGTGCCCGTAAATTGCAGGGCAGCCCTTGCGGATCACCTGCGTATAGGCGAGCGCGGACAGCGCTTCGGCATTGAGCTGCGCGACAGCGGCCGCCGTAGAGGCCGGCGTGTTCGCGCCGCCGAGAACGAAAGGCGAGCAAAGTACGGGCTGATTGCGTCGACAGAAAGCTCGCATCGCGCCGAGCATAACCTGATCCCAAACCAGCGGCGAATTGCCGTTGCAATTGCCTGTGGTGACCGCGTGGGTCTCCAGGAAATCTTTGCCGAAAAGGATCTCGCACATGTCGAGCACATCCTCGGCATTTTTGGGGGAAGTGGTCATGCCCATGAAGATCTTATCGGAGTGCTTCATTGACGAATAAGTAATGTGCAGGTGCCGATGCGCAACGACGAGATCCATCGGTTCGACGATATGATGCGCCGATGAATGTAGCGCCGGCATCATGTGGGCCAGCTTATGGAAGGTGCCGAGGTCGGCGATGGTCGGCCCGCGCCTGACATCATCGAGGTCACGCATGTAGGGCGCGCCGGTCATCGGCACGAAAATCGAATTCGGTCCGCCGAGCTTGACGTTCTTTGCCGGGTCGCGCGCGAAATACTCGATGTTGGGAGGGATGGTCTTGATAAGGTCCATGACCAGCCCGCGGTCGAGGTAGACGCGGTCGCCGGCACGCACGTCGGCGCCGGCCCTTTTCCAGTCCTCGATCGCGATCGGATCGCGAAACACCACGCCCACATCTTCGAGGATCGCAAGAGAAGCCTCGTGGATCCGCTCGACCTGCTCGGCATCCATTGGCTCGACGACCGGCAGGCCGCGTTTCAGCGTCGGCAGCATGTCGATCTTCGGCGTCATGCGGATCGTCCGCCGTGCGTCCCGCCCCCCTCTACGAGAAGCTTGCATTTGAGCAGTCATATCGGCCTCCAAAGATTGCGGCTCAAATCTGAGCCGCTTGGCACTATTGCCGCCCGCAGCGGCTTTGACCAAATGCAAAAGTCTCACGCGGCTGTTGACTAAAGCGCCGGTCACGAGATGTTGGCGCGTGCTGAATGGAGCGAGCACACCCGGGTTCACGCACCGAACGCCGTAGTCAGTAAGCCGAAGGAGCTTCGGCCCAATAAGCCTGGTCGGCGTTGCTGACGAGGTCCCGGGCGTTGGATACGACATTGGGCGATGAGCCAGCCCCGACTGCAGCGGATGTTTAAGCAACCGCCAGACTGTGCTCCGCGAAACGTGCCCAGAAATAGCGTGTGCCGTGTATGCTGCGGTCGCTCGTCAGATGTCGGCTTAGGCGTTCACCTGGCGTCGTTCCACACACGGTGATTGCGTGCCAATGCTGAAGCCCCTGTAGCCATCGACAGCAACTTCGTCACATATCTGTTGATAGGTCGGCAAACCACCGACGTACGGCATGAACACAGCCGGCTTTCCTGGGATGTTTACGCCCAGGTACCAAGATTTTGCCTGGGTATACAACGTTCCTTCGGCGACTTTCCTGACCTGTTCCATCCACTGTTCTTCAGCTGACTGAGTTGCCTCTATGTACCGGCCGTCCACCTCTATCAGGTGAGCAATGCACCTAGCTATCCATTGAACATTGTCTTCAATCGCCACGATCACGTTGGTCAGAACTGAAGGGCTCCCAGGTCCTGTTACGATAAACAGGTTTGGGAAGCCGGCGCTCATCAAACCAAGGAACGTATTCGGCCCATCCCGCCATTTTTCCTTCAGGGTGAGTCCCTGCCGGCCGACAATATCGATTTTGCTGAGCGCCCCAGTCATGGCATCAAAACCGGTCGCCAGCACCAAACAGTCCAGCTCGTAAAAATCAGAGCCCGCTGCAACTCCCTCGGGCGTTACTTCGCTGATCGGGTTGGTCCGAAGGTCGACGAGGGTGACGTTTTCGCGATTGAAGGTCTCGAAATATCTTGTATCAGCACATATTCGCTTCGCCCCGATCGGGTGATCGACCGGCGTCAGCAGCTCAGCTACTGAGGGATCTTTAACAACTTCGCGGATCCTTTCGCGAACGAATTCAGCAGCGGTCCTGTTTGACTCGGCATTCTTCAGCAAGTCCGCAAATGCCGCCGTAAATCCGGTTCCTCCCGCAGCCCAACGCCTCTGGTATTCTTGGACCCGCTCTTCCGCAGGGACGGCCAATGCAGATTTATCACCAAGGTCGCATAAGATGCCTGCTGGCATCGAACGTGCCTTCTCACGCCGTTCAGAATAGGATCTTTTCCAGGAATTCTCGTACTCGGCGTCCATCGGCTTGTTTCGTGCCGGAATACTGAAATTTGGCGTACGCTGAAACACGTACAAGTGCTTAGCTTGGGCGGCGAGTTCGGGTATCACCTGTATACCCGACGAGCCGGTGCCGAGGACGCCAACTTTCTTGCCAGACAAACTGACCGCCTCATGGGGCCAGTTGCCCGTGTGGTAGATGCGGCCGTCGAAGGTGTCGAGCCCGGGGATCTTAGGTGTCTGGGCAGCCGAGAGACACCCGGTGGCCATCACGCACCACTTGGCTTGATACTGCGTGCCCTGATCAGTCGAGACCAACCATCGGCTCTCTTCCTCCTGAAACGCGGCCCGTGTCACTCGAGTGTTGAATTTTATATCAGGAAGCAAATCGAACTTCTTCGCCACGTAGTTCGCATAGGCCAGGATCTCCGGTTGCGACGCATAGCGCTCGGTCCAGTGCCACTCTTGCTGAAGCTCCTCCGAAAACGAGTAGGAGTACTGCATGCTTTCAACGTCGCAGCGCGCGCCCGGATAGCGGTTCCAGAACCACGTTCCGCCTACTCCCGAGGCGCTCTCAATCACTACTGCGGTCAGGCCCATGTTGCGTGCAAGATACAACATGTACATGCCAGCAAACCCAGCGCCCACGATGACCACATCACAGGACCTGGCCACCTCGCCGTCGACGCGGCCATCCAAGACATCGGTATGCTGCACGAGCTGCTTCCTTTGCAAGTTTTCGGCTGAGTAGGCGTCTCTAAGCTGCCAAAAAAAACTGCGATGCGCACGCACCAAAAAACTCAACCGCCCCATACGTTTTTTTCCGGACCGCTTTTGGAAACGGAGTGCTAAGAGGGTGTTCAGGGAACGGCTTCTCAGACTTGATCGAGCGGCTCCGCTGAAACGCGCCTCCCGTGCTGTTCGAGACATGATCTCGCCCGTGGACGTCAGAATTTAAACGAGAGCGAGCGTCCAGCCGGGTCGCATGGAGGCGGTACGGAGTATTGATATCGGACCGGGTCCGACGAGAGAGCCAATAAAATCACAAAGGGAGAATAGGCCAATGAAGTCGCTGTTTCGTTCCATCCTGCTAAGTTCTGTTTTGTGCTCACCGACGGCCTTTGCTGGCGAAAAAGTGATACCGGCGTGGGACGGCATCACAGAAAACCTCATGCAGACTTATATCGTGGATGAGGGCTTGCGCCAGCTGGGATACGATGTGGCAGATCCCATCCAGCTCCAGATCCAACTGGCTTATGTTGCGATGGCAAAAGGAGATGCGACATTTTTTGCAGCCTACGCGGAGCCGATCCACGACCAGTACCTGAAGGAAAACGGCGGGGAAGCCGTTCTGACCCGGCTTGGGCATATTTCGGCGGATAACATCCAGGGTTATCTGATTGACAAGAAAACAGCGGATGCAACTGGTATCAAGTATATCGAGGATCTGAAGGACCCGGCGAAGGCGAAGCTGTTTGACATCGACGGCAACGGCAAGGCTGATCTTTATGGATGCGAGCCTGGGTGGGGGTGTGAGGTTATCATCGAGCACCACCTCGACGCCTATGGATTGCGTGACACCGTTGAGGAGAAGCAAGGTGGATATTTCGCCATTATTCCCGATGCGATCGAACGCATCAAGGAAGGCAAGCCGACGCTTTACTACACCTGGACCCCGCTATGGGTCTCCAGCATTCTGCAGCCCGGGAAAGACGTTGTTTTTCTGAACGTCAAGAAGACCGATCTGCCCGCCGGCCAGACCAGCACGGAAATACCCGGTCTGGGCAATCTTGGTTTCCCGATGATCCAGCAGCGGATTGTGGCGGCGACGTCATTTGTCAAAGGCAACCCCTCGGCCAAGAAACTGTTTGAGCTCGTTGCGATTCCGATCGAAGACCTGAATGCGGAAGACCTGCGGATCTACAAAGGCGAGAACTCCAATGACCAGATCAAACAGCGCGCCCAAGAATGGATTTCCCAGAACAAGGCGAAATGGGATGGTTGGATCGCTCAGGCGAAAGCTGCACATTAGCTGACAGCCGACCCGCAGGAGAGTTCAATTGATTGAAAACAGCCTTCGAGACCAAGTGGTCATATTGACGGGCGCTGCCGGTGGGATCGGCAGCGCTATCGCTCGGACGTTTCATCGGTTGGGCGCGCGCATATTGCTGGCTGACTATGATGAACAGGGCGTATCGAGCCTAGCGTCATCGCTGGATCCTACAGGCGAGCGGGTGATATCCGTCGCCTATGACGCAAGTAAGCCGGCGGATGCTGACGCTGCGGTGTCGACATGCGTCGCCCGTTTCGGCCACATCGACCACCTCGTTCCGGCAGCAGCAATTTTCGAAGATCAACCATTCGCCACTATGACAGACGCACAGTGGCGCAGAACGATGTCGGTAAACCTCGATGGAGTATTCTACATCTGCAGGCGATCAATTCCTCACATCAGGCCTGGGGGAACAATCGTAACCATTGCGTCATCTGCTGCTCATGAGGGCTGCTCGCCCCAGCATGTTCATTACGGGGCTTCGAAAGGGGGAGTGCTGGCATTCACCAAATCTCTGGCGAGGGAGCTTTCACCGAACATACGGGTAAATACAGTATCTCCCGGGACCATCGACACTCCGATGGTGGCGGACCTTCTGAGGCAAAAGGGCGACAAATTCCTGTCTATTACGCCGGCGGGTCGCTTCGGTACCGGCGAAGAAGTAGGCGATGCGGTGGCATTCCTGTGTAGCAACGCTTCGAGCTATATTATGGGGCAGACCATTCACGTGAACGGCGGATCATATATGGGAGGCTGAGGCCCCAGGCCCGTTGTCGTGCTCATCGGCAATGCGAATTCCTCATAGAACTCTGCTCCCCCCTTGACGACGGCCGGGCCCCCCTACCAACAGGTGTAGCCGCCATCCACCAACAGTATGGTCCCCGTCATGTAGCTTGACGCATCGCTCGCCAGGAATTGCACTGCGGACGCGATTTCCTCAGGCTCTGCGAAGCGACCCATCGGGGTCTGATTAGACCATGCGGTGATCACCTCTTTCGGATACTTGTCAGTCATGTCAGATCGCACAAAGCCAGGGGCAACTGCGTTGACGCGAACGCCCGATCTTGCCCACTCGCACGCAAGTGTCTTGGTCACCATGTTCACGCCAGCCTTGCTCGCGTTGTAGGCTGTGACCACGGATTGTTGACGGGTAACGATCTCGCCGCACATGGAACTGATGTTCACGATAGCTCCAGAACCACGTTCCGCCATTAGCGAACCGAACGTGCGGCTGCAGTAGAACACGCCGTCCAGGTTGACTGAGAGGACCGTCCGCCAGTCCTCGTCGGTGGTATCACGGGTTGGGGCGGCGCGAGACACGCCAGCATTGTTGACCAGTATATCAGGGCAATCGACAATTCTGCCGGCGAGTTCGCGCACTGCCTTTGCGTCAGTGACGTCGAGTTGATGGACCTGCGGTTTGACGGGGAACCGTTGGGCCGCTTGCGGGAGACGGGACTCATCGGCGTCACTAAGAATGATATTGGCGCCGGCTCGTTGCAAGGTAAGGGCGATCTGCAAACCGATGCCGCGCCCGCCGCCGGTTATCAAAGCCGTTTTCCCGGTTAGATCGAATTTGCTATGAGAGGGCTCCGTAGCCGGCATTGCTTGCTCCTGCGTTCGTGGGGGACTCGATCATTGGATCTGCAAAGAAGAGCTCTCGGCCCGTCGGTCTCGGCGAGGACCTTTGATGGAGGTTTGACATTCGATCTAATCGAAAGTCTCAGCGTGAGTTGGCCTCCCGACGATCGCGGACTTTCAAACCTCGACGTTACCCTCAGCCTCGAATGCCAAGCAGAAGGTCACGACGGGAAATCATTCCCACCGGTCGATTGTCGTCCATAACCGTTATGTCTCCACTATGATGGGTGGCCAACTCGATGACGGCACCGATCTTGTCGGTAGCTGCTACAGTGGCCCCATTGTGATGCGCCATGGTCGAACAATCGGCGATAGGCCTCATGATCTTTCGAGCGGTCACAAGCTCAAGCCTTGAAATGCCCTTCACGAAATCCGCCACATACTCGTCCGCGGGCTCGGTGACAATTTCCTCCGGAGTGCCAACCTGGACGAACCGGCCATCTTTCATGATTGCGATATGAGTGCCGAGCCTGATCGCTTCATCGAGGTCATGAGTGATGAAGACGGTCGTCTTTCTGACGACTTTCGAAAGTTCAAGGAATTGCTGCTGAAGCTGTCGACGGATCAACGGATCGAGGGCAGAAAACGGCTCGTCCATCAAAAGTATCTCTGGATCGGCCGCCATGGCCCGAGCCAACCCGACACGCTGTTTCATGCCGCCTGACAACTCATCCGGGAACCGCGTACCCCACTCTTCCAGGCCTACGAGCTTCAGCTTCTCCTTTGCCGTATCCATGCGCTGAGCCTTACCGACGCCACGCAGTTCCAAGCTCAGGGCCACGTTGTCCTGAACGCTGCGGTGGGGCAACAGCGCCATATTCTGAAATACCATCCCTACGCTCGTTGAGCGAAGGGCTCGCAGTTGAGAGTTGCTCAAGGCACCTACATTGCGGCCTGCGACAATGATCTCGCCGTCGGTGGGCTCCACCAAACGGTTGATGTGTCTTATCAGGGTCGACTTGCCCGATCCGGACAGACCCATAATGCAAAAAATTTCGCCCTCACGGACTGAGAAGGAGACGTCGGCAACTGCGGTGACCGCTCCGTACTGCTTCAACACATCGGACTTGGAAAGGCCTTGCTCCCGAATGGCGTGAAGCGCTTGCTTCGCCTTATTTCCGAAGATTTTCCAGATACCGGAACACTGAACGACGGGATTGGTCATTGGAAACCTTTACCTCCGATCCAGTCGCCGGGCGTTCACTCGGGATGGCCGAAAGAGTCGGATGGCATGTTGAAGTGCCGCAGCTGGGCCGTGTTCCCAGATCTCCCCTGGACGCTTTCGAGGCTGGGCGAGCGCTTGTGTAATCCGATCCAGAATGATCGCCAACGCGACGATACCGAGGCCTCCAATGCTGGCAAGCCCAACATCGAGACGGCCAATGCCACGAAGCACCATTTGGCCGAGTCCGCCCACCGCGATCATTGAGGCGATCACCACCATCGAAAGGGACATCATCAGTGTCTGATTGACGCCTGCCATGATGGTCGGCAGCGCCAGAGGCAGTTGAGCTTTCCATAGCAATTGACGATCAGTGGCGCCAAAAGCGCGCATGGCTTCATTGACCTCTTCTGATACCTGACGGATGCCCAAATAGGTTAAGCGGATAACCGGAGCGACTGCGAAGATTACGGTAACGATGACGCCCGGCACGTTACCAATGCCGAAAAGCATGACAACGGGAACGAGATACACGAAAGCCGGGATTGTTTGCATGCCGTCAAGAATCGGCCTGAGAATCGCGTACAACAACTCTGATCTGGTCGACAGAATCCCCAGAGGAATGCCGATGGCCACCGAAAAGATCAGTGCAGTGAGCACGATCGACAGTGTCGTCATGGTTTCCGGCCACACCCCGATAAAGCCTACAAACAGGAGAATGGCCACCAGCGCGGCCGCCAGCCGCCAACTTGCGAGTTGCCAAGTCAGCAGCATGACGACCAAAATGACCAAGGTCGGCGGAACCGTCGTCATGAAATTGGTGAGCGACTGCAAGACTGTGTCGAACGGCGCCTTAACTGTTTGGAAGAACGGTCGATAGTTCTCGACCATCCAACCCAACCCCTCGCTTACCCATGAAGCGAGCGGCAGCTTCCCGCAATCAAACGGATTCAACAGGCCACAGCCGTTCATCATAGTTCCCCGTTTAGCTCGTCAGCGGTTCACTCTCAAAACTACCACGAGTTCCCCGCAAGAAGAGGCGTAAAAAAGTAGTGTGACGGATGACTTTATTTCGGCGATCGCTCGTTCTGCGGCAAACAAACGGTTCAACTTAGTGGGGGCCGAGCTTTCAATCCTAAATCCGGAGGGTAGCGCCCGATCATTGCACGCGGCTGACTCGGTGTGATGATGTCGTCGAGATCGTTTGTCGCTCGATGACCGGCGCCGAGGCACTGGCCAGCGATGCGCTTAGAGTTGCGTCTATCAAGGTAAGGGTTGAGCGGCAGCTCAGCGATCTTCCTCTCACAATGGTCGATAAAAGCGCGAAAAGCGACGAAGTGTGGCACCCGCAACGCCAGCGGTTGGCCGGCCTTGGCTTTTTCACCTTACAGGCAGCGGAAGCTTCTTGGTACGGCCGCCATCGATGACGAACGTCTGGCCGGTGACGAATGCGCTTTCTTCAGAGGCCAGCCAGACAGCAAGACTGCCGATATCTCTCGGTTCCCCTAGGCGCCCGACCGGATGCATCAGAAGGAGTTCCCTCCGGAAGGAGTCGTTATCTGGCATGCTGTCGATGTACACTTCACTGAGGTCGGACATGATCCAGCCTGGGGCAATGGCATTGCAGCGGATCCCTTCGTGCCCATGGTCCACGGCGATCGCTGCCGTGAAGCCGTGAATGCCGGCTTTCGATGTCGAATATGCAGGATGACCCGGATTGGACGCCAGCCCTTCGATCGAACCTATATTGACAATGCTTCCGCCACCCCGCTGCCGCAGATGAGGCAGCGCAGCCTTCGTCAACAGGAATGGGGCTTTCAGATTGATGTCCATCATCTGATCCCAGTCCGCTTCGGTCATTTGGTCGACGGTTTTCTCGAACATGATGCCGGCGTTGTTGACGAGGACGTCCAAGCCGCCGAGCCGTTCCGCGATGGTATCCACGGCGGCAGCAATTTCCCGGCCGTTCGCGAGATCGGCTTTCACGTAAATGACGCGATGATCGAGCATCGCCTCAGGAGGCGCGTTCCTCTGCACAATGACGACCTGTGCCCCTTCTTCCGCAAAGCGCTCCGTGATGCCCGCGCCGATGCCGCGCCCGCCGCCGGTTATGATGGCGATCTTGCCCCTCAGTCTGTCAGCCATGGTGATCATGCCCGCGTAAATGACTGGCGCATGGCGGCGTCCAGTCGCGGGGGGAAAGCACTCGGCTGAAAAATGCGCGAGATATGTCGGGCCACGTCTCGCGAGACAGCAGATTTCTTCGTGGTGCCAGTCATAAGCTTGAACTATTTCCTGAACGGACGGTCCCGATCATACTCTCCGAAAGTTGGAAGAAGACCAGTGGCTCGGCCCTGCAAAAGACTCATCCCCTTGTTGAGTTGCAGGGCGCGCAGATTGGCCCAACGTTACGGCGACGGATACTAATTGAATGGCGTCGCAGATCAGCAAGGCTGGTTCGTCGCGTTGCTATAAATTAGTCGGGAAATGGTTGTATAGAAGCCGTCACCGGCTGCAAAGGTTTTCTGACGCCCCGAGCATCTCTTGCTCAAAGGCTTCCGCCGCGCAATCATCCAGCCGTTTGGGGATCTTGAGATGGTTCGCCGCTATTACGACCTGCCGTCACTGACCGCCCTGGCGGTCTTCGAGGCGTCCGCCAGGCATTTGTCGTTCAAACTGGCGGCTGCGGAACTAAACGTCACACCTGGTGCCGTCAGCAGGCAGATCAAAGCCATTGAGGAGGAGATCGGGGTTCCCCTGTTCGTGCGGCTTGGGACCGGCGTGATGCTTACCAGCGCAGGCGAAGATCTCTATGCAGTGCTGGCAAGTGGCTTTTCCAAGGCATCCGAGGTTGTCAGAACCGTTAAGCGTGGCGATCGATCTAAGAATGTAACTGTCGCCTGTTCAGATGCATTTGCATCAATGTGGTTGATACCGCGCATGCCCGAATTCTGGACTCGGTTTCCCGATATTGCGGTCGACCATCTCATCTCTGACAATGCCCGAGACTACCGGCGCGCCGAAGTAGAGCTGCGCATCAGGTATGGGTTTGGTTCATGGCCCGACGAAACCACCGAAACGCTTTTCGACGACCTCATCTATCCCGTTTGTGGCCCCGGCTTCGCACAGGTGCACAGAGACGCCACGGCCGAATCCTTGCCCGAGCTCCCGCTATTGCACGTCAATTGGGTCGATCCTGACTGGGCCGACTGGGACGAGGTGCTACGACGGGCAGGAATTCCTCACGGAGCACCGCGTGGTCGCAGGTTCGGCAAGTTCTTCGTGACGTTGCAGGCTGCCCAAGCCGATCAAGGCGTGGCCGTTGGCTGGCATCGACTGGTCCATCCGCTGATAGAAGAGGGCAAGCTGGTCAGGATTACCGATCTCGAATTACCTGCCCCGGGAGGATATCATCTTACCTGGAACGACAATCGGACCTTGTCGCCTGCGGCCGAACTGTTTCGGAAATGGTTGAGAGAGGCCGCAGCCGAGGAACGGACCACTTGACGGGCTAGAGCTCGCGGCCAGCGCGCTTCTGCATCGCCCAAAGCTTCAGCGGCGCTCCGATCGACATAAGTGGTTCCGGATAGAGCCGAGCTGGAGCGGGCTCGTTCAGGGCGTCCGCGACCATCGCTTCGTTGCTGCCGGCGGCGAGGTCGGCAGCTAGCATCCCGTACAGCGTGCCCTGCACCGTTCCCAGCCCGTTGCAGCACCCGGCAACGAATACCCTCTCCTCAACCTCGCCAAATGCCGGCGCGGAATTGAGAGAAAGACATAAAAGGCCTCCCCATCGAAACTCCATGGGTATTTCGCCCAGCATCGGGAAGCGCACCTGGAACGACCGATCGTGCGCCGCGCCGATTCGATTGATCTGCTTTTTACTCGTCGACATATCGGGATTGTAAGTGAAGGTGTTGCGGACGACGATGCGGTCGCCGATGCGCCGGATGGTCGATCCCATCGGGTCAGCCGGGATCAAGCCCCAATGCGGATCGCCGCCCAGGTCCGCCTGTTCGCTCTTGGAAAGCGGCCTCGTCATGCTGGCAAAGGTAAAGACATGCAGCAGACGCTTCTTGAAGAGGCCGAAGCTTTCGAGATGGCCGTTGACTGTCAGGATCAGCCGCGGTGCGGTGATCTCGCCCTCGGCTGTTTTCACAATATGCAGCTTGCCGGTCTGCACCGACGTGACCGCAGAGTCTTCGAATATCTGCACCCGACCCGACAAGCCCTCGGCGAGCCCTCTAATGAAGCCGGCCGGTTGCGCCATCACCGTCCCCGGCGTGAAAGTGCCACCAACGAAGAAGTCACTTCCCGTGACTTTCTTCAGCTGCGGTCGGTCGAGCCGCTCGAACGGCTCGCCAATTCGGGCCAGGTGATTTTCGAACTCGCGCAGAACGGCAAGCCCGTGATCGGTGGCAGCTCCGTGGAACTTGCCAGCCCGGACGAAGAACGGCTGCAAGTCGTATTCATCCGCAGCCGAGGCCGAGAACTCGATAGCGGCGCGGTTCATGCGGATGCGCTTGCGGTCATGGTCCTGGCTTCCACCGTAATTCTCGCCAGCTAATTCGTGCGGCAAATCGATCATGAAACCGGAGTTTCGTCCCGCCGCACCCCAGCCAACACGCTGGGCGTCGACCACGACGATGCGATCTTCCGGAACCAATTGTGTGAGGCGCCGCGCGGCCGCGAGGCCGGCGAAGCCGGCCCCGATGATGACCCAGTCGGCTTCATGGCGGCCGCGCAGCACCTCATGCGCCTTGGGAGGCGGTAGAATTCCGTACCAGCCTGACATGTTGATGTCGGCAGGCGTTCTTAGTGCCTGATGCACGCTCATGGCTTGGCCTAGTCGATGGCGCGCGAGACCTTCGGGTCGGAAATGTCCGCCCAGATGGTCTTGACTTCGGTGTACTGGTCGTGGGCGTGGAGCGACTTGTCGCGTCCGCCGAAGCCAGAAAGCTTGAAGCCGCCGAACGGGGTCGAGATGTCCCCTTCGCCGTAGCAGTTGATGGTCACCGTGCCGGCGCGGATGTCGCGCGCGATGCGATGTGCCTTGCCGAGATTGGCGGTGAAGATTGAGGCGGCAAGCCCATATTGCGTATCGTTGGCGACCCGAACGGCCTCGTCGGCGTTGGCAACCTTGATGACCGACAGCACCGGTCCAAAGATCTCCTCGCGCGCGATCGTCATTTCCGGTGTGACATCGTCGAACACGGTCGGTTCGATGAAATAACCCTTGCCGTGTTTGTGCGCATTGCCGCCCGCTACAACTTTGGCGCCTTCCGCGCGGCCCTTCTTGATGTAGCCCATGATGCGGTCGAACTGTTCCTTAGACACGATGGCGCCGAGCCGGTTGCTCGGATCCAGCGGCTCGCCCAACGGCCATTCGGTAAGCTTGTGCAAAACCGTTTCGACCAGGCGATCTTTAATCCTCTCGTGCGCGATCAGGCGCGAATTGGACGAGCAGTTCTCGCCCATGTTCCAGAAGATGGCCTGGGTCACATGCTGAGCGACAACGTCGAGGTTCTCGGCGTCGTCGAGCACGATGCACGGGTTCTTGCCGCCGCATTCTAGCACGATGCGCTTCAGGTTGGATTTGGCGGAATACTCCAGGAATTTCCGGCCGACATCGGTTGACCCGGTGAAGGCGACCATGTCGATGTCCGCATGCATGCCGAGCGCCTTGCCGGTGATCTCGCCTGGACCGGTGACGATCTGCAGAACACCCGGCGGCAAACCGGATTCATACGCCAACTCGGCAATGCGCAGCGTCGACATATTGGTCTGCTCGGCCGGCTTGACAACGACGGAGTTGCCGGTTGCGAGCGCCGGGCCGATCTTCCAGGCCAGCATCAAGATCGGAAAATTCCAGGGCAGAACGCATGCGACCACGCCAAGCGGCTGGCGCACGATCAGCGACACGACATCGTCGCCTGAAGGCGAAGTCTGACCGTATACCTTGTCGGCGGCCTCTGCATGCCATTCCAGGCAGTGCAGCGCCTCGGGGATGTCTATGGTTTCGACGTCGTAGATCGGCTTGCCGCTTTCGAGCGTCTCGAGCACGGCGAGCTCATGGGCATTGCACTCCATCAACTTGACGAGCCGCCGCAGCACCCGCTTACGCTCGCTTGGATGCGCCCGCGACCAAACGCCCGATTCAAACGCCAGCCGTGCCTTCTCGACAGCGAGATCCACGTCGGCCTGACCGCATAATGCTATCCGCGCGATGACCTGCCCCGTCGCAGGATTGATTGTCTCGAAAGTCTCCCCGGATTGGGCCGCCCGCGCCTTGCCGTCGATCACCGCGTTGGTTGGCAGGGGCAGGCTGTCTGCCAGGTTCTGGTACTCATCACGCGTTAATAGCGATGACATTTTCGGCAGCCTTCTTCTGGGGTTTCGCGGTGATAGAGGCAATGACTGCCTTGAGCGTGCGGATCGTCGTCTCGAGTTCCCGCTTGTGCTGTTCGTCGAGCTCCCGCATCGGCCGGCGCACGGGACCGGCCGGCAAGCCGGCGAGCTCGCAGCCGAACTTGATGCTCTGCACAAACTTGCCGCCCTGTTCGAGAAGGCGCATCAGCGGCAGCAGCGCCGACATGATCCTACGTCCCCTGGTGAAATCCTTCTCGATGACGCAGGCCTCATAAAGCGCGATGTGCTCGGCCGGCAGGCAGTTGCCGGCGCCGCAGACCCAGCCCTTGGCGCCCCAGGCGAAGAACTCGAGGGCCTGGTCATCCATACCGCAGAACAGATCGATATGCGGATAGTCGCGCGCCAGGGCATGCAGCTGATTCATGCTGCCGCTGGATTCCTTGATGGCGCAGAAATTGCTGCTCCGGCCGACCCGGTCCAGGAACTCGAGGTCCATCATAGTGCCGGTGCGGCCGGGATAATTGTACAGCATCACCGGTAGGTTGGCGGCCTTGTCGATCGCCAGCGCATGATTGGCCAGTTCGAGCTGCGTGGGGACGGCGTAGTACGGCGCGCCGATCAGTATGCCGTTATACTTCAGGTCCTTGGCGACCAGCGCATATTCGATGCAGTCTTCGGTCCGGATGGCGCCAACGCCGGCGATCAGCGGCACCTTGCCCTTAACCATGGTCTTGGCAAGCTTGAGCAGACCGACGCGTTCGTCCCTCGATTGGGCATAGTACTCGCCGGTCGTGCCTCCGACGATGATGCCGTGTACCCCCGACGAAACCAGATGCTCGACCATCACGCACAAACCGTCGCGGTCGATCGATCCGTCAGAGTGAAACGGCGTGGTGACGGGCGGAATAATGCCTTTGAAGGACATCTGCCTAGCTCCAGATCTGGCTACAGGCTCGTTGTTATATGTAAGTCGACGAGCGTGAGCAGCCGAAATAAAATCACTTGGCAAGTTACTGTTTTGCAGCACCGACGGTGCCATCCAAGATTCGCGACATGCGTGGTACCGAGAGCGAGTAGCAACCATCTGCCCGATCCCGACTCAGGAATGTGGCGGCTCGTTATTCCGGCTGTCGTCGGGTCCGCTCGTCCGGAAGCGGCGTATGGGGTATATTCGCTGTTTAGTCCGGCAAGTAAGGGGGTCACCGGCCAACAACAACGCACCCGCCGTGATCAGAGTAACATGGCTGATGGTCCGGTTCCCGCTAACGCGAAAGCATCGCTTCGATCTCGACCAGACGGAAGTGAACGGCCGTCTGGTTTGCCCGAGTTATTCCAGAAATCTTTTTGGCGTCCTCCTCAGCACCCCCGCGCCGGTAAAGGGATAGCACGTCCGTTCCGCCTCTTTTGCTCCATCGTACTCAGAGTGTTCGAAGATATCAGAGCAGCCGCCGTACGGCGGCTGCGATGTCATCCTTCGTCGGGAAGAAACCCTTCTCGAGGGCTGGGCTGAACGGGACGTGAATGTCCGGAGCGCTCAGGCGCAGGATCGGTCTCCTCAATAGATCGAAAGCCTCTTCTGCCATCACTGCGGCGATTTCACTTCCGACGTTACAGACGCGGTGCCCGTTCTCGACGATCACAAGGCGACCGGTCTTCGCGACAGACATCTTAACGGCCTCATGATCGAGCGGCTTCAACGTACGTGGATCGATCACTTCGACCGAAACGCCTTCCTCGGTGAGCGCGTCGACAGCTTCGATCGTTGGCCGAATCGCGCCGGCAATAGCGACAAGGGTTACGTCCCTTCCCTCGCGCTTCACATCCGCTTTGCCAATCGGGATTACACGGTCCGGATCTGTGGGCACATCGCCCTCGAGCGACCACAGGCGAGCGTCTTCGAAGACGAGTACAGGATCGCCGTCACGAATGGCCGACTTCATAAGGCCCTTGATGTCGGCGGCGCTGGTCGGGCTGATGATCTTGAGGCCCGGCACATTCATGAAAAGCGGATAGGGCCGATCGGCATGCTGCGCGGCCATAGACCCCGCCGAGTACATGAAGCAACGAAACACGATGGGAATGTCGATCTGGCCCCCGGTCATAAACCGCAATTTCGAGGCCTGATTGATGATCTGATCCGAGGCGAGATAGACGAAGCTGGCAGTTGAGAGGTCTACGATGGGTCGCAATCCGCTGATGGCAGCCCCGATTGCGAGGCCGGTGAAACCGCCTTCTGAAATCGGCATGTTCCAAACCCGCCTCTTACCGAACCGCTCAAAAAGTTTACCGCGGCCGTAGATGGAGACGTCCTCTCCCATCAAGATGACGCGCTCATCACGATCCATTTCCTCTATCTGCGCTTGCACGATTGCTTCGACATAGGTCATCTGAATATCGGTCCCGTGCGGCGCGGCGTGTTTCTGTGCATCGGTATGCATGTCGACTAATTCCTTTTCAGTCTAACAACGAAGCTGGAAGGCTTTAAATCGGCGTGTTGAACATATAGTCTGAAAACGTTTCTGTCTCGGGCATGGGGCTATTCAAAGCAAATTTTACAGCCTTCTTGATATGTTCTGTGACCTCCTCTTCGATTTCTCTTAAAGTCTTTTCACTTACGCCTTCTTCGAGGAGGACAGCTCGATACAGCAAGATCGGATCCCGGTCGCGTTTGTGAGCTTCGATTTCTGCAACGGATCGATAAGGCTGCCCGGGAACCAGCAAACCATAGTTGTGCTCATCGAACCGATAGGTGTTAGCTACTATGAGAATAGGCCCCTCGCCCGCGCGTGCTCGCGCGACGGCCTGTGCTGTAGCTTCAAAGACGGCGGTCACGTCCTGCCCGTCAATCGTTACTCCTGGCATGCCGTAACCCGCCGCCCGCAGCGCGATGTCCGGCTGCGCGTGGCTTTGCTCCACCGAAGTCACGATTGCATAGCCGTTGTTCTCGCAGAGATATATGGCCGGAAGCTTCCAAAGCGATGCCATGTTGAGACTCTCATGGAAGGTGCCCTCGTTCACTGCTCCATCACCGAAGAAGCAAAGGGTAACCTGATCGACGCCTCGCACGCTGGCACTGAACGCGCACCCTGTAGCAAGGGGAATGCCTCCGCCGACGATGCCCGATTCGCTGATAATCCCGACTGAATTGTCTGCAAAGTGCATGGAACCGCCGCGGCCTTTGCAAATGCCGCCCTGCTTTCCCATCAGTTCGGCCATGAGTGCGTCCAGACGCGCACCTTTCCCGATTGGATGGCCGTGCGAACGATGCGTTCCGGTCATGGCGTCATCGTCCCGAAGGGCGAGACATGCCCCTACGATAGCGGCTTCCTGCCCCACGCTCGAGTGGAAGAAACCAGGGATCTTGTTACGACTGAATTGGCGCATAGCCTCTTCTTCGAAGCGTCTGATGCGAAGCATCCGCCGGTAAGCCTCTAGTTGCTGATCACCGTTCATCTGCATGATCCAACGTTCCTTCAAGATGCAGTAAAAGACGCAGTCTCGCTTGGGACTATTCGGGAAACCCCGACCGGTATGGCGGGGCATAAAGGCTGTGTCCAATCTCGTGCCATCTGCTGCTAGGCGTTATCGGCAGTTCGCCATCAGAAGGACCCCCTCTGTTCGATGCGGATCAAGCGGGCCTTCCATGCTGATGGCGCCGGAGGGACATCCAGTGCATTCACCCACTTTCAAAGCCAACGGACCAGACCTGTTTCGACGCGGCTTGGACAAGCGGTTGATCTGTCCTTCCTAGCTTTTGGGTAGCTCTTCTCGGTTGGACAGAGTGCGCAAATCGGCGGTTCGGGGCAAATGACGGTTGGATCGGTGCGCGATGCGCGCTTGCCATGGGGTTCAATCCCACCGGTCCAAGTTCCTTTGGAAGACAAATTGCGTTCATGGAAGACTTAGCTTAGCAGTGCGACCACCATCCACTACGAAGATTTGGCCGGTGACGAACGCAGCCTCATCGGAGGCTATCCAGGCGACCATAGCCGCGACTTCCTCAACCCGGCCGGTTCGACCCAGCGGGTGAATGGCACCAAGCCGCCCCCGCGCCCTCTCGGACAAAGCGGCGACAAAATTAGTGTTGAGCTCCGTATCAATCCAGCCAGGAGCCACGCCGTTACAACGAACCCCTTCTGGCCCACCATCCACCGCCACTGCGCGCGTCAGACCATGCAACCCTGCCTTCGAGGCACAATAGGCCGCGTGCCCAGGGTTGGACGCCAGCCCCTCTATCGAACCTATGTTGACAATAGCGCCGCGGGTTCTGCAAAGATGAGGCATAGCGCGACGGATCAGCAGGAAAGGAGCATCAAGGTTGAGGGCCATTGTGCGTCGCCACTCATCCAGCCCGATCTCATCTACTTTCGCCTCAACCATGCGACCCGCGTTGTTCACGAGAATGTCAAGGCGGCCGGCCTGTTGAACGACATTGTCAATGATCAGGGCTGGAACGTCGGGGTCGCAAAGGTCCGCTACAATCGTTTCTATACGGTCAGCCTCGTCAAGTTGAACCGAAAAGACCCGGGCTCCCTCGCCGGCAAGCCTGCCGGCGATTGCCGCCCCAATGCCGCTGCTGGCGCCGGTCACTAGCGCGACTTTCCCGGCGAAGCGGGTCATGCGACCGCCTTTCCGCCATTCACCTCAACAGGCGCGTCGCACATGTAATGGGCGGCAGCGCGACTGCTGCCTTGCGCGGCGAAGACGACTTCGCCCTGAGCGACCTGAAGATGCAGAATTGCGATTCTACCCCACAAAACGGAAAAGATCCTCTTGTCCATTAACCTTCTCTCTGGCCAAGTGCTTGGCAAAACGCGGAGCGATTTTCCGACTTGTCCGGCAGCGCCTTGCCTCACTACAAGGAAGGCTCAAGAATCGTGCCAACTGAGCAGAGCCAGCAGTAGAACAATATCTCGCACAATAACCGAGGCCTAAGTGGGAATGACCGGCGCCGACTCCGAGGGCCACAGTGTTAGGGTTTCGACAAAGTTGACAATTTGTGTCACGGTCCGACCGTTCCGGTAGGGTGCTGAGGATTCTGCAAATTCGCTGAGCGGGGACGGTCATGAGTCTGGTGAATTCAACGTCACCTGATTCTCGCAAAGGAACGCCACCAGTTTACACTGCATTACCTGTATTTTGCCCCAACGTTGCACTTTGTTTATAGACTGCAACACCTTCGCTTTGGCTGCCACTTGCGTTTAGAGTCCCACACGTGGACTTTCCTGAAGATTTCTACGAGCCACGAATGAGGACCAATCTCGATCTAGCGCGCTTGACACTGCTACACTTGCCGCCTCAGACTTGGGTTGTCGACGAGAGGTCATCGGCATCGGCGCGCGTGAAAGCATCCGAGCAGGCAATCGCAACAATTTTTACAGCGACCGCCTCGCTCCAGCCTGCTGACGACTTCGGACGCTCTCGACAAGGTGCTAGCGAGTGCCTGGTAAAGGTCTTCGCCAGGTCCAGTGAGCGTGACGCCCGTCGCGAGCCTTGCAACGAGTGGAACTCCGAGTTCCTCCTCAATAGCTTTGATCTGCCGGCCCACGGCGCCAGGCGTGACATTGAGCTCGGACGCCGCAAGTTTGAACGACAGATGCCGCGCCAATGCCTCGAACGCAGCAAGTGCGGTCGGAGATGGGAGATTGTAATATGGGTGGCCCATGAAATACTCTGTCAGACCAGTTGCTACAGGCAGCAGCTTGGTAAGAGACGCCTCCGCCAGCCGTGTTGTAATATTCGAAGCTTGCCAATCACCCGCTGATCTCAGTGAGCACAGCGGAAGCCTGACTGCTAGGATTGCGAAGCAAATTGCATGCCGGATTGACTACTATTTGCATTACACCGTTCGCCACGAACGGCCGGTCCGGCTTGGACAGCGTTTGTCTGGTCCCAACGCATTTGTCCAACTCCGGCCAGACAGCGCAAATGCTGCAGTTTCGAAGCACTTTGACCTGAACTTGCGGAACAGGAACTACTTTAAACTAGCTAGTTGTCTCGACCCCCGAACACCATCGATCTGAAAGCCATCTTCTGGGACAGGAAGTTCCCCATTGCCATCAGCCCTTGCTCCGGTGAGTCGATTGCTGCGGCATTCCATTCGGGTGGGCCTTCCCCGAGAATCTGAACGAAAAGTCCAGCAGGTTGAGCTCACCATAGGCGCGGCGTGACGTGATCGGCGCCAGGCACATGGAGTAGTGTGTCGAACTATTTGCCCGCCTTGATGGGCCGGTTGGCAAGCTGGTAGGTTGAGGACGAACCGAGATTGCTCGCCTCGCCCTGCAGGCCTGCGGCAGTTTTCGGCTCCTCGAGCAGGCGGGATTGCTTTGGGCGAGCCTTTTAAGACGAGCTGCCCATCTCCCCTTCTACAGGGCTGCCTCGGGAAGGTACGGGTGAGTCAAACTGCCAGGATAGGCAGTTTTCCCGAACAGCCCTCACGATTCCGGGAGACGGGCTGCCGTTGTGGCACGCCGGCGACGTTGCGTATTTGCGTGTCAAACGACGCAGGTGTCGGGTCTGCGACAGGACTGTTTAGCGGCGTTCCTACTTTCTTCAGCCAAATCGTTGAAAGCAATTGAAAAATGTTTTCTTCGCCTCCTTCGGCCAATTGGCACGAGCTTTGAAGCTCTCGTAGTGGAGGCGCAGCAGGCGCCGATGGGCCGCCACATTCCATATTTGTCGCTATACGGAGGAAATACCATGCAAACCAAGGACCAACGCACCGCGCTGGAGCAAGCCGCACGAAAGCGCATCAAGGACTCTCATGCCCTCGACGGAGACGCCGGCCGCTTGGCGGAGTTCTATCGCGGATGGGCCAGTGCCTACGAGCTGGAGGTTGGCCGCGACGAATACTGCGGACCCGTGATCGTGGCGGAATTGGCGGGTGCCGTGCAGACGGCATATTTGGCCAGGGAGCGACCAGCCATCCCAATCCTGGACGCTGGCAGCGGAACAGGCCTCGTTGGCGTGCAATTGGACCGCCTCGGCTTCCGGACGATCGACGGGCTGGATCTCTCCGAGGAGATGGCCGAAAAGGCCCGGCAAACCCAAGTCTACCGCCATATCCGAGCCGGTGTCGATCTAAACGGGCCGCTCTCTGGCTACCCCAGCGCGAGCTATTATATTACAGTCTGCTGCGGCGTCTTCACGCTCGGGCATGTCCGACCGGATGCGCTACGGGAGCTGGCTCGCGTCACGCGCCCGAATGGATTTGTTATCGTAAGCACCCGAAAAAGCTATGCGGACGCTACATGCTTTGAAGACGAGGTGCGGCATCTGCAGGATGAGGGCGTCCTTGTGCCGGCGCAGTGCTTAAACGACGGCAGGTACATCGCGGAAGAGGGCGCGCACTACTGGGTCTTCCGGGTACCCGAGAAGGCCAGCGCACCAGCGGAACACCGGTTGTGATCACGCTTCCGAAAATCGCGCTGCCGAAATGGCAGCCGACGCCACGCGTCTTTGCCCCGGGGGTGAATTGCACGCCCCATGCTTCAGCACGTTTGATGAAACCCGATCGGGACGAGATGCTGTTTCTGGCTGCCAACCGCAGGGTGGTTTCCGTCGATCTCTTGAACGGCACCAGCCTCGGGCGCTCATGGTCTGAGCAATAGAATTCAACTCGGCCGCGAGAGCGCATTGGCCGAGCCTAACTGACGCGACTCAACAGGGGTGACTTAATGACGAAACCGAATCTAGCCCAACTTGACGATAGGCTTCGAGCCCAGCGGCAGTCCTTCGAAAAATTCCCAGTTGTCGACATGGCTCCGCTGGTCGACGGAAGCGACAAGCGAAGCGTGGCGAAAGAGATCCGCTGGGCCCTGACCAATGTCGGGTTCATGTACGTCAAGAACCATGGTGTATGTGAAGAATTGGTGCATGAGACCTTTGCCCAGGCTCGCGCTTTCTTCGATCTGCCCGTCGACAAAAAAATGAAACTGCACATCAGCAATTCCGGCGTGGCGCTACACGGCTATATCGAAGTGTTTGGCGAAAACACTGATCCTTCAAAGACCAAGGATCTCAAAGAGTGCTTCGACGTCGGTCCTGAGCGGTCGATTATCGAGGGCCCATTCTTCGGGCCCAACCAGTGGCCGGCCGCCCTGCCCGGTTTCCGACAGAGCGTGGTCGCCTATCACGAAGCGATGAAAGAGTTGTCAATGAAGATTCTGAGCGGAATCGCGCTCAGTCTGGATCTCCCTTCAGATTTCTTTGAACCTCGAATGAAGAACCCAATCACGATCCAGCGGTTACTACATTATCCGCCGCAAACCGGAGTCGTGGACGAGAGGATCATCGGCATTGGCGCGCACACCGACTACGGCACCCTCACCATTCTCGCGCAGGACAGTGTCGGCGGGCTACAAGTTATGAACCGAGACGGCGCTTGGGTCGAGGGCACGCCCATTCCTGGGACCTTTGTCATCAATATCGGCGATCTGGTGCAGAAGCTTACCAACGACCTTTACCTAGCCAACTTGCATCGGGTGGTGAACACCTCGGGACGGGAACGCTATTCGATTCCATTCTTCATTGATGCCGATTACGACGCTGTTTTCGCGCCCCTGGAGAGCTGTGTCTCTGAGGCGAGGCCGGCCCGTTACCCACCGATCACCTGCGGCATGTATAAGTTTGAGCGCTTCGTCAAGACTTTCCCCCATTTGGAGCGGCGAAAACGCATTCATCCCGCCGTGAGCCCGGAGAGCCACAAATGATCTGAATAGCTCAAACCAAGTGGAACGCGAAATCACCATGAACAAACTTTGCATCCGGCGGCATCGCTCAGTCCAAAGCCTGCCACGGTCTTCATCGGCGAGGTTAGATTGCCGTTCACGAACTGCTTTTAGGCGGGGGCGGTAGGAGCGGACGACGCTCAACTCATCGCATTCATGTACGCGACTGGCTCGATCTTCACCAACTAATAAGCCGAAGGGCACCCCGGTGCGCGTTCCGGTGCATTCGAGGTACTTGGCATCGCCGACCAGTAAGGCGGACTAAACGAAATCTATCTTACAACTTATTACCTGCAGCAAGGCTATCCCATGGCTAGACAGTTCGTATTCTCCTCTGAATCCGTCGGCGCCGGACATCCGGACAAGTTGGCCGACAACATCTCGGATGCTATTCTCGATGCGGTCCTCCTCAAGGATCCTAAGGCGCGCGTCGCCTGTGAAGCGCTGGTGAAAAACTGTGAAACGTTGGTGAAGACCGGAATGGTCGTGCTGGCTGGCGAGATCACCAGTGATGCCCAAATCGACTATAGCCAAGTTGCCCGCGATACCATTCTCGACATCGGATATGACGATGATGCAATCGGGTTTGATGGTCGGCGTTGCGCTGTCGTTCTGGCTATCAACGAACAGTCGTCTGATATCAGCCAAGGCGTCGAGCAAGGACGAGGGATTGATCTCGACCAGGGAGCGGGCGATCAGGGCGTCATGTTCGGGTACGCTTGCAGGGAGACCGATACACTGATGCCCTTGCCAATCCAGCTCGCTCACCACCTGACGAAAAGGCAGGCAGAAGTCCGCAAAGCAGGACAGCTAAGCTGGCTGCGCCCCGATGTGAAATCGCAAGTCTCGGTACGTTATGAAGGTTTGCGCCCTGTGGGGCTGGATACCATCGTCCTGTCGACCCAACATGATGAGGAGGTCTCACAGGAAGCCCTGCGGGAAGGCGTCATTGAGGAGATCATCAAGCCGGTCTTGCCGACCGACCTGGACACGACAGGGATTAGGCTCCTGGTCAACCCGACAGGACGGTTCGTGGTCGGTGGGCCGCGCGGTGACTGCGGCCTCACTGGGCGCAAGATCATCGTCGACTCCTACGGCGGGATGGGACGCCACGGCGGCGGTGCCTTTTCGGGCAAGGACCCCTCAAAGGTTGACCGTTCGGCCGCGTATGCGGCCCGCTACGTCGCCAAGAATGTCGTGGCTGGGGGACTTGCGGAGGTCTGCGAAGTGCAGATTGCTTACGCAATCGGCGTAGCCGCACCGGTCTCGGTCTTCGTCAACACCTTCGGGACGGCGACGATCGAAGAAGAAAGGATCGAGCGCCTCATTGTCGAGTTGTTCGACCTGAGGCCAAAAGGTATTATTGAGATGCTTGACCTGTTGCGCCCGATATACCGTAAGACCGCGACCTACGGGCACTTCGGCCGTGAAGAGCCTGAGTTCACCTGGGAGAGGACGGACAGAGCCGATTTCTTGAGGCGGGAGGCAGGTCTGGCTGCTGCGTGAGGCTGCTGCCGGATCAATCTGAAGCGCTGGACCATTGTAGAATTGAAAGGTCCCCGCGCGGGCATGGCAAGAAGCCGGCCTGGGTTTTTGGCGGAGACATTGATGCCGGATTATGACGTGCTTTGCATCGGCAATGCTATTGTCGACATCATCGCCCAGTGCGAGGAGGACTTCCTCGAGACCAACGGCATCATCAAGGGCGCGATGAACCTCATCGACACCCACCGCGCCGAATTGCTCTACAGCCGCATGGGCCCGGCGATCGAGGCCTCCGGCGGCAGCGCCGGCAACACGGCGGCCGGTGTCGCCTCCTTCGGCGGACGCGCCGCCTTCTTCGGCAAGGTCTCCAACGATGCGTTGGGCGAAATCTATGCGCACGATATCCACGCGCAGGGTGTTGCCTTCGACACGAGGCCGCTCGAGGGCGAGCCGCCGACGGCGCGCTCGATGATCTTCGTCACCCCCGACGGCGAGCGCTCGATGAACACCTATCTCGGCGCCTGCGTCGAACTCGGGCCGGAAGATGTCGAGGCCCACAAGGCGGCGGGCGCCAAGGTGACCTATTTCGAGGGCTATCTGTGGGATCCGCCGCGCGCCAAGGAAGCCATCCGGCAGACGGCCAGGCTGGCGCACGCGGCCGGGCGAGAAGTCTCGATGACCTTGTCGGACCCGTTCTGCGTCGACCGCTACCGCGACGAGTTCCTCGACCTGATGCGTTCAGGTACGGTCGACATCGTTTTTGCCAACAGCCACGAGATCAAGTCGCTTTACCAGACTTCGTCGTTCGACGAGGCGGTGGCGCAGATCCGCAAGGATTGCAAGATCGCCGCGGTGACCCGTTCCGAAAAGGGCTCGGTCATCGTGCGCGGCGACGAGACCGTGATCATAAAGGCGACCGCCATCAAGGAGCTTGTCGACACGACGGGCGCCGGCGATCTCTACGCCGCCGGTTTCCTGCATGGCTATACACAGGGACGCGACCTCCAGACCTGCGGCGATCTTGGCTCACTGGCGGCCGGATTGGTGATCCAGCAGATCGGCCCAAGACCGCGGCAGAACCTGCGCAAAGAGGCCGAGCAGGCGGGGCTGTTGTAGACACTTCTGGAAGACTTGCCCGCTGACGGCTTCGATCACCGGCGCGAGGGACGAAAGCACTGAGCGGGCGACAGCAATGCAGCGTTTTGTCGTGTCCGCGACTATGGGTTCGGGCTCATTTTCTGCTGCGTTCCCGTTAAACCGCTGAAATAAAAGTCGCAAAATCTTCTCTGCGGCTGCCTTCGTGTTGGCACAAATTTTGATCTTCTGGTTTTGAGACAAGGGACTGCCGAGAGGCATTTGATGGCGCGGAGCGAACCGGAACGAAGGTAGCAACCGACCTTGTCAGGTCAGCATCAGCTACTGCGCGCATAACGAGGCGCCGAGTGGTAGCGGAGGAGATTGCGCCGAAATGATCGCTGCGATTTACGTGGGCTCCCTATCGCACCAGCTCGGATCGTACCGGCT
The DNA here is from genome assembly GCF_008520305.1 of Mesorhizobium sp. SARCC-RB16n. Classification (GTDB taxonomy): domain Bacteria; phylum Pseudomonadota; class Alphaproteobacteria; order Rhizobiales; family Rhizobiaceae; genus Mesorhizobium. Next base: position 68,768 of record NZ_ML703279.1, read on the forward strand.
GGGTCTGCTTGGCCGACCTGATCGAGCAGCCGATCCGGCGTCGCCGTGGCCGCCAACGACCCACTTGTGGTGTGTTTGGGTAGATCTTCGTTTCCAGGGCACGCCAAATTGCCAATCGGACGCCGGAGATGTCCGGTGGCACTGACAGAGGCAAGGGCAGGCGTAGCAAAGCGGCGATTGCGAGGGTGCTGCGTGACGACCGGCGTTGAATGCTCCATTGATGTAGGACGCAGATGAAGCCGTTAATCCTGATCTGTTCGCAGGATGTCGAGTTCTACCTGTTCTTCAGCCACGTCCTGGAGGTGGACGGCTTCGCAACCGTACTGGCCGGTGGCGTCGAGGATGTGGTCCAGCAGGCGACTGAGTGCGAGCCGCAGGCTGTTGTCCTGGACTGCCAACCGGCTACCGCTACCGGCCCGGCGATCTGCGCCCGGCTGAAAGGCGAGCTGCAAACCGATGCACTGCCCGTGATCGCTCTGATCGCTTCCGGCGCCGAGCACCAGCAGCTCGATCTGCTCAAGGCGGGCATAGACGAAACTTTCTTGCGGCCCTTCGCGCCGGCTAAATTGCTCGCGTACCTGAAGGGGAAACTGCGGACTCGCCTGCTGCCCAACGGCGGGAACGACGAGGCGCTGACATGCGGTCAGCTTAGTATGGAGCCCAGAAGCCGTCGGGTGCACTGCAGTGACCAGCAGCTCCATCTTGGCCCACTCGAGTTCAACATGCTGCGCCACCTGATGGAAAACCCTGGCAAGGTATGCAGCCGCGAGGAACTGGTTAGCGCCGCTTGGCCGGAAAAAATCTTTGTTGGTCCGCGCACAGTTGACGTCCATGTCAGCCGACTGAGAAAGGCGCTCTCCCCCCACAACGTAATCCGAACCGTACGCTCGGCCGGTTATGCGCTCGAAGAGCAGGAAATCTGAAAGGGCGATCGCGGCCCATGGTGTAGTAGCTCGGCCGAGCAAAAGCTGCTCGCGAGCGCGCCCTCAATAGCGCTGAAGCGAGCGGGCGGCTTTGCAGCGTCGTGGACGCTTCCGGTAAAGTTTGGGGCGATATAACCCCCCTAATGCATGTTGCCCGGAAGTGTCCTCGGTTCCGGGATAACGACATGCATAAAATCAGAAGCTTACAGCAGGTCGGGCGAATCCTATTCGCCGCGACATGCTGTAGACTTGTGACTACCGCAATCGACGCAATAACGAGCTCTTGCGTGGAATGATCCGGTGGAAGCAATCAGTCGGCCCTTTCGGACGAAATGGAGGCCATCACCCTCCCGCGCATAGGGTTCAAACGGGCATCACATTACGACTCGCAATGTTCAGATGAGCAAATCCGACCGCACGCTGTTAGAGATGCGCTCCGACCTGACGGCATCGTATTGGCAAGGTGGTCGGTATATTGACCGACGAGTCGGAAGAAGCATCGGACCCGTCAAATCAATGCCCTCAGCGGACTGTCACATATTTCTAACGAAATGGCGTTGCCCGTTCGCCTCTTGGGTTCACCCAATTTCGATCCGCTTCAGCGCAGTGTATCTGGCCCCCACCGGCGAGGGTATACACTTTTGCTAGGCGGCCCTCGGTGCGCCTCTCAGAAAACGCGCGGCTTCGACCATGTTGATGAGTGCCGGACGGACTTCCTCCCACCGACGTGTCTTCAAGCCGCAATCGGGGTTAACCCAAATCTGACTGTCGCAAAGCCGCTGTCGCGCCTGCGAGAGCAGGTTCGTCATCTCGTCGACTCCCGGCACCCGCGGTGAGTGGATATCATAAATGCCCGGTCCGATCTCGTTCGGATAATTGAACTTTTCGAAGGCGTTGAGCAACTCCATCTGCGAGCGCGAGGTTTCGATGGAGATCACATCGGCATCCATCGCCGCGATCGCGTCTATGATGTCGTTGAATTCGGAGTAGCACATGTGCGTGTGGATCTGGGTCACATCATACACGCCCGTCGAAGCGAGCCGAAAGCACTCGATGGCCCATTCGAGATAATGCTTCCACTCGGACTTGCGCAGCGGCAAGCCCTCGCGCAGTGCAGCTTCGTCGATTTGGATCACCTTGGCGCCGGCGCTTTCGAGATCATCCACTTCGCCACGGAGGGCGAGCCCGATCTGGCGGCAAACGACCGAGCGTGCGAGATCGTCGCGTACAAAGGACCAGTTCAGAATCGTCACCGGGCCGGTGAGCATGCCCTTAACGGGTTTATCTGTTAGCGATTGAGCGTACCGCCACCAGCGCACCGTCATCGGATTGGGACGCGACACGTCGCCAAAGATGATCGGCGGCCGCACATAACGTGACCCGTAGCTCTGCACCCAGGCGTGCTGCGTGAAGGCGAATCCGGAAAGCTGCTCACCGAAATATTGCACCATGTCGTTTCGTTCAAACTCACCATGCACCAGCACGTCCAACCCGATCTCGTCCTGCCAACGGATGGTTGCCTCGATTTCCTTCCGGAGGAACACCTCATAGTCGACGTAGCTCAGTTCTCCCCTCGCATGGGCCGCGCGCGCATTGCGAATCTCGGGTGTTTGCGGGAAGGAGCCGATGGTCGTAGTCGGGAATGGCGGTAGGCGGAGCGTTTGGTCCTGAAGCCTGGAGCGCTCAGCAAAGCGGCTTTTCCTGCGCATCATGTCTTCGTCGATAAAGGCGAGGCGTCCTTCGACCAGCGGATCATGCACCTTGGGGGACGTCAAACGCGCAGCGGCTGCTTGGGTAGAGGACTCCAGCTCTGCTGAAACCGCCTCCCGGCCTTCGGACAAGGCCCTGGCGATCGTGGTCAGTTCGTCCATCTTCTGCGCCGCGAATGCGAGCCACGACTTTATGTCGCTATCGAGCGCTGTTTCCAGTTCCAGGTCGATCGGCACATGCAGAAGGGAACACGAAGGCGCGATCTCCACTCGCTCCAGTGGCCAGCCCGCGACGACCGGCTTGATGCGGTCAAGGATGAGGCGCAGGTTCGCACGCCAGACGTTGCGACCGTCGATCAGGCCAAGCGAAAGCACCATGTCCTTTGGCGCAAGCCGGCCGACCGCCTCCAATTGTTCAGGAGCGCGTGCAAGATCGAGATGCAAGCCCGCCACAGGAAGCGAAAGAGCGGTCTCGATATTGCCATTCAAACCGCCGAAATAGGTGGCGAGCATGATCTTTAGCTCCGGGGCCGCTTTCGAAAGACGGTCGTAGGCAAAATTGAACGCGTCTTGCTCGTTTGGAATGAGGTCGAGCACGAGCGCCGGCTCATCGATTTGCACCCAGTCTGCGCCCGCCACTTTCAGGCGGCGCAGGAGTTCCTCATAGACCGGCAGCAACCGCGGGAGCAGCGCAATTGGGTTGAAGTCCCGATTAGGCGACTTGGCCAGCTTGAGGAAGGTGACGGGCCCAAGAATGACCGGGCGGGTGTGAACGCCGAACGCCCTACCCTCAAGGAAATGATCCACCGGCTTTGCCGACGACAAAGCAAAGTCCTGGTCGTCGGCGAGCTCCGGGACCATGTAGTGGTAGTTGGTGTCGAACCACTTGGTCATTTCCAGCGCGGTAACCGCGTTACCGTGATTGGCATTTTTCAGTCCGGCAGCCTCTCCTTGGCTCCCACGCGCCATGGCAAAATAGGTGTCGAGCGAGACTTCCCCCTCGCTCCAGCCATAACGTGGCGGCACAGCGCCGACCATTGTTGCCGTGTCGAGCACATGATCGTAAAGCGAGAAGTCGTTGCACGGAATTATGGTCACGCCACGGTCGCATTGTTCAGTCCAGTTCGCGACACGCAGCGCCCGCGCCGTTTCGAGAAGGTCGGCAGCGGAAGATTTTCGCGACCAGTAGGCCTCCAGCGCGCGCTTTAACTCGCGACGACGTCCAATGCGAGGCACGCCAAGTGTGGCAACAGGAACTTTCCGAGAGAGAGACATACCATACCCCGATGATTGGGGGTGGACGCAAGGCAGACGTTGGCAAGCAGACCGGCCGGTTACCACGCCCACCGAGACACCCCGCCTGTGGACCTTGTTCGCCGAGGCAGGTCTCCTGGCTCGCGGGTCGACACCTCTGCCCGTCTTCCCGAGGCGCATGGCCTCAGTGACATGAGTGGGCTTGGCTCGCCGCTTACAGTTGCGGGGGCAGCGCCGGCATCTTCACCGGCTTCCCTCTTAGCTCTGATGCGAGTAACCGGATCAGAGAACCACGACAAGCCGACACTGGCCGAAGAGAAGACTCCTGTCAAGCGGACATAAACAAATCTTTATGCCGTTATCCGATTTTGGTGTCGCTGGTGAGGCGCAGATAGCCGCGATGTCGATTGAATGCGATCGTACTTAAACAGCGCGCGGGCAAGCCCTTCCGCTTCCTTCCCACTGTCCTGATGGCGAACCGTCGCAGGGCCATACTGCCTGTTGTTGGGGTTGACTTCGACCATGCTGGAAGCAACATTTCCGATATACTCGAAATGAGCATAGGCAGATGCAATCACACGCCATTGCCCGAGCATCCGGCAATATACGCGAGGGAACGGGTCGGTCGCCCGGCTTCGCGGTTGGCATCCCGCTGTCGAGCTTAACCCGAGCAACTCGCTCAACTGGTGCAACAAGACTGGAGGAGAGTTGTCGACCAGCACCAGTCGGCCAGCCATGCGGCAGCTTGATGCCTGCAATCTCACCCAAGCCCCCAACCACCCACTACCATCACCATCATGGAAGCAATGCGTTATGGAAGCACCTGCGCTTTGGCGTCGGCACCTCGATGACACGTTCGAGTTTCTCAACCAGATCCGCAAGAGTTCAAGCCAGCAGGAAATCTGTCAGCACCTGATTTCCTATGCCCAGCGCTTTGGCGCCAGAAACGTGCTGGCAGGACCGATCCCGCCGCCGCGTGCGCTGAGGCGCGAGCAGATTTCCCATGTGCTGCTTGACGCCTGGCCGCAGCAATGGTCGGAGCGCTATTTCTCCAAAGGCTACCTTCATCGCGATCCTACCATTCAGCTTGTGAAGCGTGGGGTCACCCCCTTCCGGTGGAGCGAGATGGATCAAATTTCCCGGGTTTGTTCCTTCGGCCGACAGATCATGGCGGAGGCATCAGAGTTTAATCTGCGTGACGGCTTCACGATTCCGTTCGCGACATTGAACGGACAGCCGGTTGGATTTTCCGTTGCAGGGGAGAAGCTCGAGCCGGGTCCTCACGACCGTCTCGCCTTTCAGTTCGTCGCCGCCTGCGCCTTCGGATGCGCGGCCCTTCTTGCGGATGGCAAACAGGCCTCCAAACCAGTGCGTCTGTCACCTCGACAACAGGACGTCCTGCGCTGGGTTGCCGAAGGGCTTACTGTCGTCGAGGTCGCTGATCGCCTGAACGTCAGCCGCAACACGGCAGATACGCATCTGCGATTGGTGCGCCAGAGGCTTGGCGTGACAAGCAACGTGCAGGCCGTCACGACAGCTTTCCGCCTGGGGCTGATCAGCTAGCCTCACGCAATCGCGTGATCCCGCATCGGTCCGCAATGAACCATTTGGCCTCCAAACTGGAGGACAACCGAGATGCTCGGGCTCAGCAACAGCATCAAGTCATCCTGGCACGACTGCATAGACAGCCCAGATCTCAATCGCTTTGTTGTTTGCATGCCCGACGATGGGTGTGCGGTCGCCGAAAAGTCTTCGCGCCTTGGTCTATGATCTTCACATCGGTCGGCATGTGCATCGACCGGCAATCGACGATCAGTTGTTCGGCGCGGACGCGGCATAGAATGCCCGCCGAAACGCCGCCGTACCGCAACCGAGATTCCGCGCGGTTGGTACGCGAGATCCCATTCCAGGCTGAACCTGCATTGCGCGATCCACAGCTCGGCCTCGTCAGCGCCATCGACCAGCCCAAGTCTTGCCAGCTTGAGAATGCCGCTGTCAAAAAGGACGACTGTCCGAAGGCCGGCCAGCGCCAGTTCCAAACCTGCGAAGCACCGAGTCGCACGGCAGCCTATAAGAACAGCCTTTTCCACCCAGGGAGTCCGTCGCAGAGCCACATCGCTCTTGCCTGCACGCTCGCCGCGACAAGCCGGGTTTGTGGCGACAGAGCTTGCCATTCGCCGCGCTGCCGGGGGACATCAGAAGGCAGACATAACCGCTTTTCTTCGGCCGTATTCGACTGCTGGCACAAACACGATGGCCGGTAAGTCACAACGGAAAGCCACTGAAGGCGTTTTCGGCCCTTCTTTGAGAGAGTATCCGTCGCACGATTCTAAGCCCGTCAGCTCATGGCGCCGGTGCTGTACCCCAATCTTTGTCGAGCGAAGTCCATAGCTGTCCGGCGTTCGCTCGCCAGCTTCTTGAATGGGTCGTCGTCCCGTCGCCGAAAAAGGCGTGCCGCCTCGCTTCGTGATGTCAGTTGTTCGTCGCATATCCGACATTCCCGGATATCGGTCAGGATCTCGACAGCTTTGGCACGGCAATATGCAGGCCTAGCGACAACCGGGCTCCGCCTCGGATCAGGCGAAATCAACCAACCCAGCTCGCCAAACCCGCAGTCGTGTCGCGCGACCGCCCCACGCTCGCGCTGACCTGTTCCCAATTAGGTGCGTCTTGGGCCACGAGCTTGCGGCGCGCTCCGATTTATCCCCCGGGCGACGCGTCGCCAACGCACTCGAGGACACCATGAGCCTTTTTCGACACAACTCGACCTTGGAGGCTAACGCCCATGTGGCAGGAGGTGCCAATTCGGGTCGTCACTCGCCGGCAAACCGACTTGTCGGCGTCGACCTGGCGCGCGGATTGGCTGTGTTCGGCATGTACGCCGCACATGTCGGACCCTCTCCACGCGAAGGGGGGGTCTCCGGCTTTATTCTAGAACTCGCTCATGGTCGCTCTTCCGCGCTCTTCGCCTTGTTGGCGGGGTTCTCCCTTGTCCTTATCACTGGAAGGGTCCCCAAGACAGGACAAGCAGGTCGCCAAGCTCAGATCAAAGTGGTGATACGCGCGCTCATCCTGCTAAGCTTAGGTATGCTGCTACAGGAGATCGGAGCGCCGGTGGCTGTGGTCCTCTCCTACTACGGACTGTGCTTTCTTCTGGTTCTTCCACTCTACCGGCTCGATTTTTTCGCGCTCGCAGCCATAGCGCTTTCGACGGCACTTGTGTTTCCTCAGCTAAGATTCCTGATCAACGGAGTGATGGACAAAGGGATGCACCACCCGCTTGTTACCATGTCGATTAGCGGGTGGTACCCTGCCGTGACATGGATACCATTCATGATCGCAGGCATGGCGGTCGCACGTCTGAATCTGACGAAAATGACCACCCGCCAGTGGTTGGCGACCGCTGGAATAGCGCTCGCCGTCCTTGGATATGGAGGGTCCGCCCTCGCCTTGCACTATTTGCCGGGGGTCGCACAGACGATCACCGCGCACGGCGGGAAGGTGGGCGATCTCTGGTGGTCGGATGCGGGAGGATTCAGGTCGTGGATGGACTTTGGGGACGAGGCCGTTTGGTTGTGGGTGGCCTCACCTCACAGTGAGACCACCTTCTCCATCCTTGGGAACACCGGCGTCGCCCTTCTAGTTCTGGCGATCAGCCTGGCCGTTTCCGACACGCGTCTTCGCGTGCTGACCGCTCCAATCGCGACTGTCGGTTCCATGTCGTTGACAGCTTATGTCCTGCACATTGGGGGAATCTGGGTGCTCCAGCCAGGATCACCCTCACTCCACCTGCTGGGATTCATGCTCGCAATCAGTGCGTTCGCAATGTTATGGAGGCGCGCGCTCGGCAGAGGTCCGCTCGAGGCGCTGATGGGCGGAGCCGCAAACTTGTCTCGGTGGGTCCCTTAGCACTGCGCCAGACCGAGCGATGAGTATGCACGAGATCCCCGGCCTTTGAGCTCCTACGATTTCCGCTAGGCCGAAATCTGATCGGCACATCGGGGGATATGGTTTCGTGTAGGTGCGACCATGACACGAATCGCCGCTTTCATACTCGTTGGGAGCCACACAATCGCTCGACTCGATAGGACGCAACCTCCATCGGTAGCGTCCTCGGAGTGACGAGATTCGCGATGATCCGCGTCGCAGCCGTGTGGGTCGGGCCGAGATGCCCATGACCGGTGGCGTAGTTGACGCGCCTGGCCTTCGTGGATCCCGAGATAGGGGCGCAAGGTCGACTTCTGTTACCTACTTCACACAAACGTCGGCAGCAAAATTGTGAAACCCCGTCATCGGAATCGCTCGGGGGCATGGATGTCGTCGCAGCGCGATGAGGATCTGTTAATCGTGTCGCTACGGAGATCTGCCGCGGTATTTTGGAGAGTTGAGGAACTCGAACGTATCATCGAGGACGACCGAAATGCCGAGTACCTCACCTTCTGATCGAAATTGGCGGTCGCCAAATCCGAGATCGTGCTGGAAGCCCTGCATCGTGTCAGGCCCGAGGCCCCGGTACTAAGGCGCTCAGGAGATCGACGCCAAGCCTTGGGCATACAAGCGGCAGGCCGCGCAACCAGCCACATCGTACCCAGGAATAGATAGGCGGCGTCGGGTCGTGCCCTTCGGTGACCTGGTATCGGTTGCCCAACGCGAGCGGGATTTCGACGAACGCGGCAGGGTGATGCATGACCGACAATGTCGGCCATCGGACTGCGCTTCGACAATCTACCCGTCGCATTGAAGGGCTTTCACCTGGCACGGCGTTTGCGCGGCAGATTGGCAATCAGCCTGCAACTCGGCGCAGGAGAAATCATCCCCATCTCAGCTTGCCCAACCCGCAGTGGAGTCGGAAAGCGAGCTCCGCCGACCGAAACGAGCATGACCGACACACAGGCAAGGAGCAGTCCATTGATCCTTCGCATCAGAGGACGCGAGGTTTTTAGTATGAAGAGCCCCAATGGCAAAAATCCCAAAGCTCCTCAACCAAAGGCTCCTTGTCACAATATGTCCTTGCCACCGACGAAGAAGCGGCTCGGCACGTTTCACGCCATAGCCCTGTTTATCGCCATGGTGTGGCGGACAAGCCCGTTTCTAACATTGTCCACATTGCTGTTGAGGCTTGTCGATGCGGTGCTTCCCGTCAGCAAACTCTATGTCGGCAAGCTCATCGTCGACGAGGTCAGCCACCAAATCCGATCGGGGGCGCCCGCCCTGTCCTTTCATGACGAGCAGTGGCTTTTATTGTTGATCGCGGCTGGGTTGGGGCTGGCCGTGTTCACCGATTTGTTTAGCCGCGTCAGCTCTCTCGTTGAAGATGTACTTGCCGAGCGCGTTACAATCGCCTCAAGCGTCGGTCTTATGGAACATGCCGCGACGCTGGATCTAAAGGATTTCGAGGACGCGGAATTTCAGGACCAGCTTGAACGTGCGCGCGTCCAGACAAGCAATTCCATGACGCTGCTCTCCCTTTCTTATCAGGCGGCGGGCCTGATAAAGGCAATCAGCTTCGCAATGGGCCTTTTGATCATTGCTCCCTGGCTGGTCGTTGTAATGTTGATCGCGGTGGTGCCGGCATTTCTCGGCGAATTCTATTTCAATGCGAGGAGCTATTCGCTCCATTTCAGCCGTATGCCCGCGCAGCGTGAGCATAGCTATGTACGCCTGACGGCAACCAGCGTAGAGGCGGCCAAAGAGGTTAAGATTTTCGGCTTGAGCCGCTTTCTCATCGATCGTTATGTGCAGCTTGCAGACCAATTCTATACCGCAAACCGCAAGCTAGCAGTACGGCGCACGATGTGGAGCGGTTTATTCACCGCCGTCAGCACGATGGCCTACTACGGGGCTTACACTTACATCGTATGGGGTGCGCTACAGGGGAAGTTCACCGTTGGCGACCTTACCTTCCTCGCCGGTTCATTCCTGCAACTGAGCGAGGCGGTGGCATCGCTGCTGTTGGGTTTCGCCAGAACCGCTGGTCAGGCGGAGTTCCTCAAGGACCTGTTCTCGTTCTTTGACTTGGAGCCTGAAATCCTGTCGCCCGAAAACGCACTGTCCGTGCCTTGTCCAATCCGAGAAGGCTTCGTCTTCGAGAATGTGGGCTTCAAATATCCGGGAGCGGGGCGGTGGGCGGTGCGCGGTCTCAGCTTCACGCTACGGGCCGGAGAGGTGTTGGCGCTCGTTGGAGAGAACGGCGCCGGCAAGACCACGCTGGTGAAGCTGCTGGCGCGCCTCTACGATCCCAATGAGGGCCGGATTCTTCTCGATGGCAAGGATTTGCGCGAATACGATGTGGCTGAACTGCGCAATTCGATCGGCGTGATCTTCCAGGATTTCGTTCGCTACAACATGACTGCTAACGACAACATCGCGGTTGGCCGTATCAAGGCGCGCGAGGATAGAGATCGCGTAGAACGTGCCGCTGAACGCAGCCAAGCCGGCCAGGTCATCGGCAGGCTGCCGGGCGGATATGACCAGATGATCGGTAAGCAGTTTGATAATGGTGTGGAGCTGTCAGGCGGCGAATGGCAGAAGATCGCAATTGCTCGTGCCTACATGCGCGATGCCGAGCTATTGATCCTGGACGAACCGACGGCCGCACTGGATGCCCGTTCGGAATCCGAGGTGTTCCGACGTTTTAAGGAACTGAGCAAGGGCAAGACATCGGTTCTGATTTCCCATCGCTTTTCCAGTGTGCGGATGGCCGATCGAATCCTGGTGCTGGCCGACGGGAAAGTTGAGGCGCAGGGTACACATGAGGAGCTTTTGGCCGAGCGCGGTCGCTACGCCGAGCTCTTCGAACTTCAGGCCTCCGGATATCGCTAGGCGTTTATTGGCTCGTCCTCAGTGGGTGAACGGCAACTTTCAAAACCCAGCGTGCCTGCCTCTCCAAGTCTATTGGGGGGCCTGCCAGATGCCGGGGGATAGCGCCCTGCTGTTTGACAGATGAGGTTGTTCACCCACCGCTCGGAAATAACTACCCACAAACGAAAGAACCACGCCATCCGAACAGATCGTGGTGCAATTTTTTCGCTACGCACACCAACCTGACCGAGCACGTCCGTCTCGTCGCCGCCCGCGCATTGCGCCCGACCGCCCACTCCTTGTCGAAACTTCTGTTTCTGGCTATATTACTGGAAATCAAAGGGTTCACTATGGGAAGTTCACAGAAGCGTGCCATCCAACAATACCGCTCCCGACTTGCCCTGCGCGGCCTGACGCGTTTCGAAGTGCTTGGTCGGGACGCCGATCGCGATCTTATCCGATCGCTTGCCCGGCGACTGTCGGAGGATACCCCCGAAGCTTCTGAACTTCGCGCGACCGTGAGCAAGTCGATCGCCGGCGAGCCACCCAAGCCTGGCCGAATCCTCGCCGCGTTGCTGCGGTCGCCGCTGGTGGGGGCCGATCTCGATTTTTCGCGGCTCCGCGAAGAAGGGCGCAAGGTCGATCTGTGACGCGCTACCTGCTTGATACCAACATAATCAGCAATGTAGTCAAACCACAGCCATCGGAATCGCTCATGGCATGGATGTCGTCTCAGCGCGACGAGGATCTGTTCATCGCGTCGCTGACGCTTGCTGAGATCCGCCGCGGTATTTTGGAGAAGCCGCAAGGCAAAAAGCGCGGCGCGCTCGACAAGTGGTTCTCGGGGTCTGATGGGCCGCAAGCGCTGTTTGCGAACCGTATCCTCTCATTCGACGACAAGGCGGCACTGATCTGGGCCGGACTGATGGCCGAAGGCAGAGCGACCGGCCAGCCGCGCAGCGGGCTCGATATGATCATAGCCGGTGTCGCCGGCGCGAACGAGTGCGTGGTGGTGACGGATAACGAAAAGGACTTTGCCGGACTCGAATTCATCAATCCGTTACGCGGATCGGTGTGACCCGTTGGCGGGTTAAAGATTGCTCGGGAGGGCAAGACGGCTGGACTTAGGATCGGCGGGCTGATTCCCAATCGGCTGCGGACTGCTCAGTTTCTTCCGCTTGAGCCAGCCGGACTGTCGCAGGGCCATACTGCCTGTTGTTGGGGGTTGACTCCGACGATGCTGGAAGCAACATTCTTGATATACTCGAAATGAGCATAGGCAGATGCAATCACACGCCATTGCCCGAGCATCCAGCAATATACGAGGGAACGGATCGGTCGGTCGGCTTCGCGATTGGCATCCTGCTGTACCTTACCCCGAGCAACTTGCTCAACTGGTGCAACAAGAATCGAGGAGAGTTGTCGACCGGCACCGGTCGACCAGCCATGCGGCAGCTTGATGCCTGCAATCCACCCCAAGCCCCCAACCACCCACTACCATCACCATCATGGAAGCAATGCGTTATGGAAGCACCTGCGCTTTGGCGTCGGCACCTCGATGACACGTTCGAGTTTCTCAATCAGATCCGCAAGAGTTCAAGCCAGCAGGAAATCTGTCAGCACCTGATTTCCTATGCCCAGCGCTTTGGCGCCAGAAACGTGCTGGCAGGACCGATCCCGCCGCCGCGTGCGCTGAGGCGCGAGCAGATTTCCGATGTGCTGCTTGACGCCTGGCCGCAGCAATGGTCGGAGCGCTATTTCTCCAAAGGCTATCTCCATCGCGATCCTACCATTCAGCTTGTGAAGCGTGGGGTCACGCCCTTCCGGTGGAGCGAGATGGATCAAATTTTCCGGGTTTGTTCTTTTGGCCGACAGATCATGGCGGAGGCATCAGAGTTTAATCTGCGTGACGGCTTCACGGTTCCGTTCGCGACACTGAACGGACAGCCTGTTGGATTTTCTGTTGCAGGGGAGAAGCTCGAGCCGGGTCCTCACGACCGTCTCGCCTTTCAGTTGGTCGCCGCCTGCGCCTTCGGATGCGCGGCCCTTCTTGCGGATGGCAAACAGGCCTCGACACCGGTGCGTCTGTCGCCTCGACAACAGGACGTCCTGCGCTGGGTTGCCGAAGGCCTCACCGTCGTCGAGATCGCCGATCACCTGAACATCAGCCGCAACACGGCAGATACGCATCTGCGATTGGTGCGCCAGAGGCTCGGCGTGACAAGCAACGTGCAGGCCGTCACGACAGCTTTCCGCCTGGGGCTGATCAGCTAGCCTCACGCAATCGCGTGATGCCGCATCGGTCCGCGATGAACCATTGGTTGGCCTCCAAACTGGAGGACAACCGAGATGCTTCATGTCGTCACGTCGCACAATGCCGACGAATATCAGGCGGAATTGGATCAGGCGTTCCGTCTTCGCCACAAGGTGTTTGTCGAGGAAAAGGGCTGGACGGACCTGTGGCGTGAAGACGGTCGTGAAGTCGACCGCTTTGACGACAGGCGTGCCGTCCATATGCTCTTCACCGAGCAGGACCGTGTGGTCGGCTACCAACGCTTGCTGCCGTCGACGCGACCTCATCTTCTGTCGGACATTCTACCGGAGTTGTGCGAAGGCGCCCGTCCAGTGGGAGAAAACATCTGGGAATGGTCGCGTTACTGCGTCGAGCCGCAATATCGCGAACGGGGACGGATGCTGAGCCCGGTTGCCAATGCGCTGTTGTCCGGCATCGTCGAGTGGGGCCTGGGTAGCGAGGTGGACACAATCATTATCGAAATGAACCCGCTTTGGCTGCTGCGCCTGGTTCAGTTGCATTTCAAGGTGACGCCTCTGGGTCTGCCGAAAATGATCGCCGGGGAAGAGACGGTCGCGGTGACAGCCCGTTTTGATGAACGCACGTTGCAAAGGCTTCGTGAGACACGCAGCCCAAGCAACAATAAATCCGCATCGTAGTCGCGAGTCAGGTCCGAGCACGGAAGAGGTGCCATGCGCCGCTCCATCCAGCTTCTCACGCTTCATTTTGCCACCGTTGTCGCTGAGGAGGGAAGCTTCCTCGGCGCCTCCCGGCGACTGGGGATTCATCATTCCGCGCTTAGCAGGCGCATAAAAGATCTCGAATTGAGGCTGGGCGTGACTTTGTTCGACCGCCACCCGGGAGGGGTCAGGGCGACGGCCGTCAGCGCCTGTTTCCTGGCCAAAATACGACACATTCTGAAAGATCTGGACGACACGCTTCAGGGGGTTGAATCAGCAGGCCACAGCGATGGTCAGCCGCTGCCGATCGGATCGGACGGTCCACCCTGCCATTGCGGGTTTCTCAGTGCTGTTGTTGCCTGCTTGGACAAGAATCCCAACTTACCTGCTTTCGTCGCATTTCTGCGTAAACATCATCCCGAGCTCTGATCCCCATAGATCGCCCGCGCGCGAAATTCGCGGCCTTTGATGTCGCGGCGGCCCCAAGCGAACGCTCGATCCGTGGCATGAACTGCCACAACACGGGCGCAGCCAAATCTGGTTGGATCTGCTTGCAGCCGGCTTGACGACCGAACAGCTTGTGGCGTCCAGACTTCACGCTGAATCCAGCGGCGGCTGCAGAGCTGGTTCTTGGGATGCAGGTGAAGTCCTGCATCTTGGCTACGCAGCCAGCGGGACAGCGCGAGGAGTACCGCTCCCGACATGGTTCGCGCCGAAGACGCTCCGTTGTTGGAGAACCGATGTCTCGACGTTAGCTCACCGATTTTTGGGCGCGGCGCCAACCTGCCATCATTGACGACGTCCCGCCTGAGCTCGCGAGGCAGGCCTTTGCTACTGTGCAAAGAGAAAGGATCAGGGACCGCATCCATCCAACCCAGGATGGCGACGGCGCATAGGCCCAGACGTCAATCGCCTTCTACTGTCTGCTTGCGGCGCGCGTGCACCCGCCCCACAATTCGCCCAGTCAGGCTCAAGCATTTTCCGACGTGTCATCCCCTTCCGTCTTCCGGGTGCGGTTTGGTTTCAGGAAATCCTGTTGTGGAGCCACACAAAGATCTTGCGAGCAAACCTGCTCACCCTTGTAGTTGGCCAGGGCCTGCAGCAATCGCTGTCCAATCCGGCGTTTCATTTTTTCCTGGCCATCCTTCCAGTCGGCGAGCGATTTCAGGGCCACTTCTATCAACTCGATCGCGCGATCCTTGTCGCCGTTCTCGTAAAAATACTGACCGAGCGCCGGATAATTTAGGAACTTGAAGGCGCCGTCGCCTGCCGGGGGATCCAGAGTCAGGATGTGTTCGGATAGCTCTTTGCCCATCGCGAAGCGCTCGGCAGACGGAAGGTACGAATAGTCCTCCTCCGGATGGAAGAGTTGTTCCAGGACGTGTGACAGCCAATCCACGGAATTTTTGTTGATCGCGTCGCGAACGACGAGCTGCAGGACCGGCAAGCCCGCCCGCATGTCGCGCATTTTGTGAAGCAGCAGAGTTGCATGGCACGTGCGGATATTGGGATCGTCCGGGAACAAGGCGACGCCCTCTTCGATGGCCGTTAGCGCTGTGTGCCATTCCTGTGCCTTGAACGCGGCATGATACTTCTCCATGATCGGCATCTTCACCGCTCGTTCGCGCATTGCGGCTTCATTTTCGGCAACCCGCTTCGCATCACCGGCTTTCGCTTGCTTGCTGGCGCGCCAGCGGCCGTTCATCACTTTGGGCAAGACCTCATCGAGTTCCATCGGATGACCGATAAAGGCGATGGCGCCATCACGATCCACCACGAAGGAGGTCGGAATCCCGAGGGAGAGGCTGGGTTTCATCCAAAGCTTCTTCATTTCGCCTGTGAAGTCGAACGCTATCCGATAATTCAGATAGGAGCAGTTTTCGGTCAACCACGCGTCCAACTTGGTTCGCGCCTCGTCCGCGGTTGGAGCATCTTCAGAAGCTGCGACTGCGACGACCTCGAGGCCGCTGTCTTTGTATTTGTCCTGCAGCTGCGCCAGATGGGGCATCGCCGCCAGGCAGGGGCCACACCACGTCGCCCAAAATTCGACGATGTACAATTTCCCAGGCTGGAACGCTGTCAGCGGCTCGCCACGCAGCCAGCTCTGCACCTTGACCGCAGGGGCCGGGGAATCCATTCGAAGCACCATGTCGCTCTCCAAAGCTATTGCCAAATGCGCAACTTTTTGCGCGATCTTGTTTTTCCCGGGAAACGGAACACGCGACCGAAGCGTGTGGCAGCCCTCGCTCAGTATTGCCGCTCTTCAGCTTAAGCAAAGGCCGTGCCACCACGCTCAGGGCCAGTAAGCCTACGGCTTTGCTCAGGACGCTCTCATCGGCCAAGATCGCCCTTTGTAGCAAAACCGACATGGCGTCTGTCGCTGTCCGATTTTGGACACTGGCAGGAAAGGGTAGCCGCTCGCCGGCGGCCAACATCGATGGTCGGCTCGTCTAGCAGCAGCACTTCGGCGCTGGCGCGGGCTGCCGCTCTGTCGCGAGCAGGACACGTAGAGGACCACCGCAGTTGCCCAGAACAGTCCTACCTGTTGCTCGCTGTGCCTCAGATGAGCCGCGTGAAGCGCATGGTGCAGACCTCAAGTCTGTCGGAGATCACTGCGGCACCGAGGCCCGGATCTCCGCATTGGTCTCGGCCGATATTTGGCGCGCCAGGCGGATGATCCCTTCCGCGTCAGATAGGTGCACGCCCGCACCCGTCTCGAGACGGCCGACCCCCATGTCACCGGACTTGTCCCCTCGCCGCTTGTGCCTTGCGGCTGCGATAACCGCGATCGGATCGCATAAAGGTCTCGAGCATATGGGGGACCAGAGCCGCCGCCTCGACAGGCTCATACATGCGGCTGTATTCCGCCGCATAGCGCTCTAGCTCATCCTTGAGCGGCTCGGGAAGGACAATTGTCATGCGGACCGTCCCGAATTTCGGCAATGGGCCAAGTTTCAGGTTGCCCATGCGCCGCCTCCTATATACAAAGTGCGACAGAGTTATGTTGACCGTTCAGAGGATCGGCATAGGCGGTCAGATCGAGACGAACGGTCCGCGGCGTGATCTTGACCGGCCGATCGTCGGGAATTGCAGAAAATTTCAGCTTGGTCATGACGGATCCTTCGCTTCACTGTAGGGCTCCAGAACGAGATCGCGATTGACGATCACTCGAACCGGGAACCCTGGCCGGATGGTCAGTGTCGGCTGGACGCTAAGCTGGTTGCGCACCACCTGCTGGCCAATGTTGGAAGCTGAATCCTGTGCGCTTTCGCGAATGGCCTTGGCGATATTACTTTCGTCGTTGCTGGAACCAAGAGACGTCCCTATCCCGAGCAGGGTCGAGACCGCGGCAGCCCGGAACAGTTGGCCCCAGTGATGGTCAACCTCGTCTTCGAGCCCGGAGAACCCTTCAGTATCCGCACCCTGCTGGCGCTCCAGCACAATCGAGGTGCCATTGGGCATGATGAGCCGGTTCCACACCAGCAGCACGCGCGACTGACCGAAGGCGACCTGGCTGTCATATTGCCCGATCAGTCGCGCGCCTTGCGGAATCAGAAGATGCGATCCTGTCGGGCTGTCAAAGACATTCTCCGTGACCTGAGCGGTGATCTGGCCGGGAAGATCGGACCGAATGCCGGTGATGAGAGCGGCCGGGAGGATCGTTCCGGCCTGCACGATGTAGGGCGAGGCTTTTTCGGCGAGACGATCGGGGCTGACGGTGCGGCGATCAGGCTTGGCATTGACGAAAGCAAGCTGGCCATCCCGCATATTTTGAGCCGGGCCTAGGTCGAGCGCCGGTGACTCGGACAGCGGCGCGGAGCCTGACAAGACATCGCCGCCAGTGTTCGCGGCAGAACTCTGTCGCGCAGGATTGGCCCGCGCGTTGCTGTCGGTGAATAGCTTCGCCACGCGGGCGGCCTCGATCTCGGCTAGGCGGCGTTGTTCGTCCGGATCGGCACGCGGTGTGCGGATGTCCGGCACCTGGACCAGTTGTCCGCGCTCTTGCGCGCGCAGGATCGGTCGTCCGAGATCGCCAGGCAAAGCAGGACCGAGTTTCGGGACGCCCGAATAGTCCATCGGCAGCCTCTGCAGTCCGTCGGCGGTGGTACGGTTTTCCGTCGTGAAAAGTTCGGACGGCTGCTCGTTGCCCCGTCGTCTGCTATCGAGTGCCCAGATCAGCGTTCCGAGGATCGCGACGCTTGCGACGCCACCAAGCCCGACGAGCACTTTGCGCGACAGCCGCGTCACCCTGGCGGGTTCGGGGCGCAGCCGCAATTCCGTCCTGATATCCGGGTGCGATGAATTGGCAGTGTCGTTCATCGGAACAGCCCCGCGCGGCGCTGTAACTTGCCGTCCGTTCGCACGATGCGGACGCGCTTCTCGCTCGTCTTGTCCCCCAGCCTCAATTCGGCCGCGGCAAACAGCCTGTCGACGACGTAATAGTTTTGCCGCGCGCGGTAGTTGACCAATTCGGAGTTGCCGGATGGACCGATGACAAATAACGGCGGCATCTCGCCCTGGCCGATGCCCGAAGGGAATTCGATATAGACTTTTGCGCCGTCGTCGAAAGCGCGCAGCGGCTTCCAGGGCGCTGGGTCACCTTCGATGCGATAGCGGAAGTTGAGTTTTTGGATGTCGACGCCAGACGCCACAGGCTGCGCGGCGGAAGCCTCCGCGTTCTGGCGCCGGAGCGCAATGATCTGATCCTGCGGGTATTGCCATGAAACCGATGCCATGTACGTCTTCTCGATCGAGCGCAGCTCGAGATGATAGGTGCGCCGGTCGCTGTTGATGACCAGGTTGGTCTGGAGGTCAGGACGCGTCGGCTTGACGAGAATATGGACCTGCAAGCGCTCCCCTGCCCCACTTTGCGTATCGCCTATGATCCAGCGCACCGTGTCGCCGGCGGCGACAGGACCGGAGCCGACAAGCTGCTCGCCGGGCTGCAGCGCAATGTCGGTGACCTGACCGGGAGCGGCATAGACCTGGTACAGCGCGCCCTCGCTCCAGGGATAGAGTTGAATCGCATTGATGAAGCCGTCGCGGACGGGCTGCATTCGCGCGGCTTCATTCGCCTGGCTTATACGCAGCTTCGGGTCGGCAGCCTCGGCCTTGGCCTTGCCGCTGCCGACGGGCTTCAACTGGCCGGGTAGCGGGAGTGGTTTTGGAAGCTCCACCACCTTCACTGGACCGGACGGATCGGCTTTCCTCAGTGCGGGCGCGGCATCATCATAACCGACCTCCGGCGGAATGTATTTTTTCGAGGCGCAGCCGACGAGCGCCGTCGCCGATACCAGGCCTGCGGTAAGCGCACGCGCCGCCCATTTCCCTGTCGGTGTTCGTGCGGGATCGATCATGAAAGCTCCTTCGACCAGTTTATGGCATTGACATAGACGCCGAGCGGATTGGCTTTCAGCCGCTCGGCATCACGGGGTTGCTGAATGACAATGGTGAGAATGGCGGTCCACCGCTCGGTCCTGGCCAGGCTGCCATTCTCATAGCGGCGCTCGGTCCAGGCGACGCGGAACGAATCCGGTGAGGCACGGATAACGCTTGAGACGTCGATCGCGACCTGAACCTTGCCAACCTTGGCAAAAGGATCGTTCAGGCGGGCGTAGTCGTTGAGAGAGATGGCGCCACGATCGGTCGTGTAGTCGTAGGCGCGCAACCAGTTCTGACGCACGATGACGGGATCGTCCGCAATGCTTCTCACCTGTTCGATGAAGCGGGCGAGATGCCATGCGATTTGCGGATCGGTCGGCTTGAAGTCAGCCATGGCCGAGGCGACCACTTGCGCCTCACCAAACTTGTCTACTTGAACGACCCAGGGGACGACGGAGCCGCGCGTCGACTGCCAGACCAAAGCCGCGGCGAAGCCGCCGGCGAGCACGAGGGAACCGAAGGCCATTAGCCGCCAGTTCTTCGCCTGAACGCGCGCCGAACCAATGCGCTCATCCCAAGCCTGCGCGGCACGCTGGTACGGCGTCTCGGGCTGCGGCCTCGTGCCATAACGAACGGAAGGTCGTTTGAAAGGGTTCATCGGTGGTCATCCTGATGGAGAGAAACATTCATCGAGCCACCGCCGTGATCGCCTGAGCGGATGGAGTGAGCGGCCGTACTGGCGCCATGGCTCATGGCCTGGCTGCGCTTCATGCGAGTGGCCCATTCCGGCGGAGAGCCGGCTGTGGAGTTCGAAGGGGATGCGGTGGGCGATCCGGCAAATGAGGAAGCGTTTGCGGCTTCGCCCATGCTGCCGACAGGCGATTGCCCGCCAGTCGCAGTCCACCCGGCTGAGCGACCCGCTTGATTGCTGCTGCTCAGCCCCGACGCGGCACGCGACATGGCTTGCCTGACCGGTTGGACGGCGGCCCCGATCCCGGCCCGGGCAATACCGCCGAGACCGGCGCCAACTGCGGCGCCGCCGCTCTGTCCTGAGGCAGCAGTGGCGAGTCCATAGGCGGTCGACGTGCTTCCCGCCAGATGCGCACCGCCGCGCGCCGCAGCAGCCGACATGCGGGCTCCCGCGGCAACAGTACTTGCTGCACCACTCAGCCCTGCACGCGTGCCCATGTAAGTCGCAGCGCCGAGACCGGCGCCGGCGATGCTGGTGCCGACGGCTGCACCTGCACCGAGTTGCGGAGCGCCGGACACAAGGCCCGTCGCAATGCCAGGGCCGAAGATCGAGAGCCCCATTAGTGAGAGCGCGCCGAGCACAAGCGACAATGCATCGGTAATCGTGGGTTGTTCGGCGAAGCCTTGCGTGAACTCGCCAAAGAGGCCCGAGCCGATGCCGACGATGACGGCGAGCACGAGGATCTTCACGCCCGAAGCAACGATATTGCCGAGCACCTTTTCGGCGAGAAAAGCGGTCCTGTTGAACAGCGCAAACGGGGTCAGCACGAAGCCAGCCAGTGTCGTCAGCTTGAACTCGATCAGCGTGACGAAGATCTGCACGGCCAGAATGAAGAAGGCGATGAGCACGATCGCCCAAGCGATCATCAGTACCGCGATCTGGACAAAATTCTCGAAGAAGGAGACGTAGCCCATCAATTGGCTGGCCGCTTCGAGGATCGGATTGCCGGCATCGATACCAACCTGCGCGACCCGGCCTGGTTGTAGCAGCGCAGAACCGGAAAGTGTCGACCCGCCCGCCTTCAGGCCGAGCCCCGAAAAGCTTTCGAAGATGATGCCGGCGAGGCGATTGAAATTACCGATGATGAAGGCGAAGAAGCCGATATAGAGCGTTTTCTTGACCAGCCGGTGCAGAACGTCCTCGTCAGCGCCCCAGGCCCAGAACAGGCCGGCGAGCGTGATGTCGATGACGATCAGAGTCGAAGTGAGAAAGGCCACCTCGCCGCCGAGCAGGCCGAAGCCGGAATCGATGTACCGAGTAAAGGTTTCGAGAAAGCGATCGATGACGCCGGTATCGTTCATGGCGTCTTGTCCTCGCCGAGCGAGCGGTCGATCCGGCCAAAGCGATCATCGGCCGGCCACGCCGGTTTGTCGCGGTCGGCAGGCATGAAGAAGCGGCGTCGGCTTTCTTCCCAAGCCGCCTTGCACGCAATGTCGCGGGTCGCCTGTTCGCCAAGCGCGCGGCAACGCATGAGCTCACCGATCAGCGGACTGCCATCGGGGTCTGCCGGGCGCAGGGTCGGCCGAACGGGGTATTTGTCGTCATTGCGCGAGATGATGGTGATGGCGACCGCTAGTGCGAGCGCCGTCACCCCGATCAAGCGGGCGGCTGTCTTCACGTCCATCGGAGAAAACCTCAGTCGTGGAACATGCGAACAGAGGACGGGCTATAGGTTTTGCCGACTATGAAGCGGCTGAACTGTTCTCGGGCCTGTTCCTGCGCCGCGGCCTGCCTGGCGCTTTCCAGCGCAGCGGCCCGTCCTTGCGCGGCCATCATCGCAGTCAGATCGGCGATCTGCCTTGCCTGGACGGCGAGAAGTTGGTTGCCAGCTTGCGTCGCCTGCAGGATGCCGACGGCCGACTGGCTAGCGTCGACGGCCGTGCTCGTCTGCTCTCGCGTCCCCTCGATGTTGTCAACCGCGACGGCCCCGGCTTTCAACGAATGCTCGAATGATGAAACCGAAGTCTGCCAGCGATCTCGCGCACCATCGACAAGCTGCCGGCTGGACAGATCCGAGCCGAAATTCTCATAGGTCGACTTGAACTGGCTCTCGATGTCCTGGACGCTATAGGCAAGCTTGTCCGCCTCCCCGAGCAGGCTCTTCATCTGCGAGAAATTGCCTTCGATCCGCCCAAGCAGCGACGTCGGCAGTGAGGTCAGGTTCTTCGCCTGGTTGATCAGCATCTGCGCCTCGTTCTGAAGCGAGGTGACCTGGTTCTGGATCTGCTCCAGCGCTCGTGCGGCGGAAAGGACGTTCTCCGCATAGTTTCTGGGATCGAAGACGATCAGTGCCGATGCGGGCGCGCACGACAGGACGATGCCTACAACGACAACACTGGCCGCGGCCAAATGCGGAACACGGAGCCAATTGCGGACGGACTTCATGACGGAATCTCCTTTGCGGATTGATCGATGATGTTGGTGAGGTGGGCAACGAGGTCAGCGGCCCAGGAGAGACCGCGATCGGAAAGCCAGGTTTCCAAGAAATGTTCGCGACCGCTTTCAGCTATGATCCGCTCGATCGCCGCCTGATCTGTTTTCGATGAGGCGGCGCAAAGAGCGAGCGCGATCGGACCGAGGCCGAGTTCAAACAGCCGGTTGCCGCGCCGCGACTGGCAGTAATAATCGCGCTTGGGCGTCGCGCGGGCGACGATCTCGATCTGGCGGTCGTTCAATCCAAAGCGTCGATAGATATCCGTGATCTGCGGCTCAATGGCACGCTCGTTCGGCAGGAAGAGCCGCGTTGGACAGCTTTCGACAATTGCCGGCGCAATTTTGCTGGCATCGATGTCGGAGAGCGATTGCGTGGCGAAGATGACGGAAGCATTCTTCTTGCGAAGCGTTTTCAGCCATTCGCGGAGCTGGTCGGCGAAACCACCTTCATCGAGCGCCAGCCAGCCCTCGTCTATGATCAGTAGCGTCGGCCGTCCGTCCATCCGCTGTTCGATGCGATGGAAGAGATAGGCGAGCACGGCTGGAGCAGCACCCGTGCCGATCAAACCCTCGGTGTCGAAGGCCTGAACGGAGGCTTCGCCGAGACGCTCGTGCTCGGCGTCGAGCAACCGGCCGTAGGGACCGCCAATACAATAGGGTCGCAGCGCCTGCTTTAACGACGATGATTGCAGCAATACCGACAGGCCGGTCAGCGTCCGCTCTTGTACCGGTGCGGAGGACAACGACGTCAGCGCCGACCACAGATATTCCCTCACCTGCGGCGTGACGGGAACACCTTCGCGCTGGAGAATGTCGACGAGCCAGTCGGCCGCCCAGGCCCGTTCGGGCGTGTGATGGATGCCGGCCAGAGGTTGCAGCGAGACGTCCTCGGCGCCGTCAGGCAGATCAGTCAATGAGAGTACCGCAAGCGGATCGCCCGGGCCCTGACCGCTCGACGCACTGCTGCCGAGATTCTGCCAATCTCCGCCCATGGCAAGCACGGCCGCACGGATCGAGCCGCCGAAATCAAAGGCGAAGATCTGATTGTCTGGATAACGGCGAAATTGCAACGCCATCAGTGCGAGCAGAACCGACTTGCCGGCGCCGGTAGGACCGACGACAAGCGTATGGCCGACGTCACCAACATGCAGGCTGAACCGGAACGGCGTCGTGCCTTCGGTCCGGGCGAAGAACAGCGGTGCTGCACGAAAATGCTCGTCGCTTGCCGGCCCTGCCCAGATTGCCGAGAGAGGCATCATGTGGGCGAGATTCAGCGTCGAAAGAGGTGGCTGGCGGACATTGGCATAGACCTGGCCTGGGATGCTGCCGAGCCAGGCTTCGACGGCATTGACGCGCTCGACGATGGCAGTGAAATCGCGGGACTGGATGATCTTTTCCACCAGCCGCAGCTTCTCGTCAGCTATTCCTGCATCGAGATCCCACACCGTCACCGTCGCGGTGACGTATGCTTCGCCGATCTGGTCGGAGCCGAGTTCCTGCAATGCCGCATCGACGTCGGCGGCCTTGTTGGCCGCGTCCGTATCGACCAGGACCGAGGCCTCGTTGGTCATCACCTCCTTGAGGATCGCCGCAACGGACTTCCGTTTGGCGAACCACTGCCGGCGGATTTTTGTGAGCAGGCGGGTCGCGTCGGTCTTGTCGAGCATGATTGCCCGCGTCGACCAGCGGTATGGGAACGCAAGTCGGTTGAGTTCGTCGAGGATTCCAGGAAAGGTCGTGGTCGGGAATCCGATGACCGTTAACGTGCGAAGATGAAACTCGCCCAATCGCGGCTCCAGTCCGCCGGCGAACGGCTGATCGACCAGCAGCGCGTCGAGATGCATCGGCGTCTCGGGAACACGCACGCGATGGCGCTTGGTTGAGACTGTCGAGTGCAGGTAGGTCAGCGTCTCGCCATCGTCGAGCCAGTCGACCTCGGGAACGAAACCTTCGATAAGATTCAGAACGCGGTCGGTGCGGTCGACAAAGCCTTTCAACAGTTCCCACGCATCAACGCCGCTTGTTTCCCGGCCCTCATAGAGCCAGCTCTCCATCCGAGATCCTTCTTCGGTCGGCGGCAGCCAGACAAAGGTGAGAAAATAGCTGCTCTCGAAGAGCTCACCATGCGCCTCGCCACTGCCCCACCCGGGCGATCCCCGGTCGGCTTCACCCTCGAACTGTTCACGGCGCTCAACATCCACCAACGCCGAGGCGCTGTCGGGGAAAAGACCTGCCGGATAGTGTTGCGCTGCAAGCCGAGCAGCTTCGACGAAGATTGCCCAGCCGGAGCCGAGACGGCGCAGCGCATTGTTGAGGCGTGCCGTCGTGCCGACCAGTTCGGCCGGTGTTGCACTGTCGAGGTCGGGACCACGAAAACGCGCCGTGCGCTGGAAAGAGCCATCCTTGTTGAGCACGATGCCCGGGGCCACCAATGCGGCCCAGGGCAGATAGTCGGCGAGGCAGGATGGCCGTTTTCGATATTCGATCAGGTTCATCATTTGGGAAAACCACTCAGCAGCCGAACTGCGCGGGGTAGCGCAGGTGTCGGCGCACCACATCGACGAACTGGGGGTCGCGCTTGGCTGCCAGCACTGCCGCGAAATGACCGATGGCCCAGATCACGATGCCGGCGAACCAGAGGCGCAGCCCCAGGCCAACCGCGCCGGCCAGCGTTCCGTTCGCAATAGCCACCGCACGTGGTGCGCCGCCAAGAAGGATCGGTTCGGTCAGCGCCCGGTGGACCGGTACGAAGAAGCCGCGAACATCCTGTTCCATCAGATCAGCGCTCCGCCGCCGAACGAGAAGAACGACAGGAAGAACGAGCTCGCTGCGAAGGCGATCGACAATCCGAACACGATCTGGATCAGCCGCCGGAATCCGCCTGAGGTGTCGCCGAAAGCGAGCGACAGGCCGGTGACGATGATGATGATCACCGCGACGATCTTGGCAACCGGTCCCTCGATCGATTCGAGGATTTGTTGAAGCGGTTGCTCCCAGGGCATGGATGAACCCGCCGCGTGGGCAGGCACGATCATGGTGGCAACGACCGCAGCAGTAGCGGCGACCGGCAGAAAGACCGTACCAGTTCTACGGATAGATGATGAAATGAAGGGGATCGGGTTCATTCTTTGGCTCCAATGAGGACTGCGAATTCGCTTCTGGCCTGGCCTCGATTTTGGCTTCGAGGATGCGGTAATCGCCGGTGACGGGATCGAGCCCGTCGACGAGCGCGATCTCGACAAGACGGCGTGCCGAACCGCGGCCGGCAAGCACGGCGACAAGATCAATCGTTTCGGCAATGAGCGCACGCGGGACAGTGACGACGGCTTCTTGCACGAGCTGCTCAAGTCGACGCAGAGCCCCAAGGCCAGTGCTGGCGTGGATAGTGCCAATGCCACCGGGATGTCCGGTCCCCCATGCTTTCAGGAGATCGAGTGCTTCCGCGCCGCGTACCTCACCGATCGGGATGCGGTCGGGGCGAAGCCGCAGCGACGACTTCACCAGGTCGGAGAGAGAGGCGACCCCCTCCTTGGTCCGCAGGGCCACAAGATTGGGTGCAGCACATTGCAGCTCGCGCGTATCCTCGATCAGGACAATACGGTCGGAGGTTTTTGCCACCTCCGCCAGCAGCGCGTTGACGAGCGTGGTCTTGCCCGTCGAAGTGCCGCCAGCTACGAGCAGGTTTTTTCGCCGTTCGACAGCGAGCCGCAGCACATTGGCCTGGGCTTCCGTCATGATACCGGCGGCAACGTAGTTCTGGAGCGTGAAGACCGCGACGGCCGGCTTGCGGAT
The DNA here is from genome assembly GCF_008520305.1 of Mesorhizobium sp. SARCC-RB16n. GTDB lineage: Bacteria > Pseudomonadota > Alphaproteobacteria > Rhizobiales > Rhizobiaceae > Mesorhizobium. The sequence continues at coordinate 94,786 of NZ_ML703279.1, forward strand.
CGCGAAGGTGGGCGCTGAAACGACGGGCGGCAGCAGCCCCTCGAACCGCTCCCCAGTTTCCGGCAGTTCGGCCGAGACGCGCGGCGAGCCGGAATGCACTTCGGCGCCGACGTGATGGGCAACGAGCCGGATGATCCGCTCGCCATCGGCCGGGATCAGCATCTCGTCGGCGGGAGATAGGCCTTCCTTCAGCCGGTCGACCCAAAGACGGCCGTCTGGGTTCAGCATCACTTCGACGATTGAGGGATCTTCAAGAAACTCGGCTATAGCCGGGCCCAGCGCCGTGCGCAGCATGCGCGCCCCGCGCGATATCGCTTCCCTGCCGGCATTTTGATTGTCTGCCACGATGATCCCCATTTTCCCGGGCGATTTTGTTTCGCGCCGCTGACGGGGATGATTAGAAGAAGCAGGAACGGCTACCTTGCAACAAGGAAAACGACCGGAGGCAAGGCGACGTGCAGAGACTTGCAAAATGCGGTGCAATCGATCTGGCCGACCGCCTCTGCTCGCTATTTCGCGTGCGGCTCAGCCGTGTCCGCCGATGATGGAGGCGCAATGTCCTCGGCAATTTCTTGCCTGAGGTTTGGTCCCTTGCTCAATCTGCGCCCGAGCGCATCGATGAAAGCGTCATAGCGCTGCCGACCTTTTGCGCGCGCTTCAGGTTGAGCGGTGTCAGGTAAGGCCGGGGTTGAGGTGAGCCAGAAGCGCACGAATAAGGCCAGCGTCTCGATCGAGATGCCGAGATCGCGTTCGACGCGCTGAACGCGCCGATCGATCTGGTCGAGGCGCCTTGTGATTGCCGCCTCTTTTCGCTCCTCAGAATCCGGGGAGAGAAAAGAAGCGATGGCCGCCTCGGCGATCAGCGACAGGGACACATCCCTCTTTGCGGCGTAGTCGGCAAGCGCATTCATGACCGCCGGTTCCAGATAGGCTGAGAGACGGCGCTTCTTCATGGAGGTCAAAGTTCGATTCCGTCTTTGGGATCGAGTGCGGCCTGTCGCGCGGTGCGCCGCATCGTTTGGTCGACCGAACGTCGTCGGGCAACCTCATCGTCGGATTCGTCGCGATCAAGATCGAATTCATCATTACGCACAAGCGTGGGCTCCGGCGCGATATCCTCATGTTCGGGCAATTCGGGCTGGCGGCGGATACCGCCATTGTCAGGATCACTGTCCTGTTGGTGAGACGATGCAAGTCCCGCCTGCGCCTCTGGCACCTTGGCAAGCGCCAGTCCAGTCCAGTCGTCGGGGCGCGAAGGGGCGCCCGTGGTTACGGGCTTGGGCGCAGAAAGAACGCGCTCGGCAAAGCGCGGATCTGCGAAATAGCGCGCCTTTTTCGCGCGGATCGGCGATAGTCCAGAGACCATCACAACGGCATCGGTCGGCGGCAACTGCATGACCTCGCCGGGCGTCATCAGCGCGCGGGCCGTCTCCTGTCGCGAGACCATGAGGTGCCCAAGCCAAGGTGAAAGACGATGCCCGGCATAGTTCTTCATCGCCCGCATTTCGGTTGCCGTTCCCAGCGAGTCGGAGACGCGCTTGGCGGTCCGCTCGTCATTGGTCGCGAAACTCACACGCACATGACAGTTGTCGAGAATGGAATTGTTCGGCCCGTAGGCTTTTTCGATCTGATTGAGTGACTGGGCAATAAGGAACGACTTAATGCCATAACCGGCCATGAACGCGAGGGCCGACTCGAAGAAATCAAGCCGGCCAAGTGCCGGGAATTCATCGAGCATCAGAAGCAAGCGATGCCGGCGATCCTTCGCCTGAAGATCCTCCGTTAGCCTGCGGCCGATCTGATTCAGGATAAGCCGTACAAGCGGCTTGGTGCGGCTGATATCCGATGGCGGCACGACCAGATAGAGTGTCGCGGGTTGCGCGTTCTCAACCAGATCAGCAATGCGCCAATCGCACCGGGACGTCACCTGGGCCACAACCGGATCGCGGTAAAGGCCAAGGAAGCTCATAGCGGTCGACAGCACGCCAGAGCGCTCATTCTCCGATTTGTTGAGCAGTTCACGTGCTGCCGATGCTACAACGGGATGCGGACCGGCATCGCCGAGGTGCTTGGTTAGCATCATGGTTCGCAACGTCGTCTCAATCGGCCGCTGCGGATCGGAGAGGAACTTGGCAACACCGGCCAGTGTCTTGTCATTCTCGGCGTAGAGGACATGCAGGATCGCGCCGACCAGCAGCGCGTGGCTGGTCTTTTCCCAATGATTCCGGCGTTCCAGCGACCCCTCTGGATCGACCAGCACGTCAGCGACGTTCTGGACATCCCGGACTTCCCAAACGCCACGCCTGACTTCCACCAGCGGGTTGTATGCGGTTGACGCAGCATTGGTTGGATCGAACAGCAGCACACGGCCGAAACGTGCTCGCCAGCCAGCGGTGAGCTCCCAATTTTCACCCTTGATGTCGTGAACGATTGCGCTGCCCGGCCAGGTCAGCAGGGTTGGCACGACCAGGCCGACGCCCTTGCCGCTTCGGGTCGGCGCGAAGCACAGGACATGCTCCGGACCATCGTGGCGAAGGTAGTCCAAATCAAGCTTCCCGAGAACCACGCCATCGACGCCGAGCAGTCCTCCAGCTTCGATCTCCTTTCGCACAGCCCAGCGCGCCGAGCCGTAGGTTGCCACGTATTTGGCCTCGCGCGCTCGCCATAGTGACATGCCGATAGCAATAGCAATCGCGATGAAACTGCCGCTCGCCGCGATCATCGCGCCTTCAACAAAGACGGTTGGTGCATAGGCGTCGTAGAAAAACCACCACCAGAAAAATGCCGGTGGCGGATAGATCGGTTGGCCAACGAGTTCGAACCAGGGCGAACCAAGTTGCTCTTGGTAACCTAGCTGCCAGGCGGTCCATTGCGTTGCTCCCCACGTGGTCGTGAGCACGATGGTGAAAACAGCGACGATCTGACCCCACAATATTCTGGTTGCCGGCATCATGACTCCCGATTCAACATCTAGGGAGCGAATAAGCAGAGTACGAACACAAGCAGTGCAAGAGGTAAGGCTTCATCGCGGCAGCTCGTTGTAACCAGACCTAAAAAGACTTGCGATCTGCGCTGGGCATGGGATCGCAATCCGCCCGCGAGCAGTTCCTGTGGCCGATGATCGATCATGGCATCACCTGATCAATGAGCCTCGGATCTGGGACGATGCTGCGATGGAAAGCTTCTTCTCCTCGCTGAAAACCGAGCGGACAGCCCGCAAGGTCTCCAGGACGAGGGATAACGCCAGGGACCGATGTTCGATTACATCGAGCGCTTCCACGGCCCTCGGCGAAGGCACCCGACCCTCGGCTATCTGAGCCGGTCGAGTTCAAGGAACAAGCTACGCTAGCTCAGCCCCGTTTCCCAAGCAGGCCAGACGCCGCAAAACGCGGCAAGCGGTTAAGAATGGGTCTATGGCGCAGGGTTCATCTGCTACGCGCTTCATCCTGCGGACAGCAAACAGCGAAGCCTCCACCGGCGCGAACAGTTCGCGATGGCGGGTTGATTGCGCGACCGGTCCGCCATTTCTTGCAGAGAAACCGTGCAATCGGCTCGTGTATGTCGCCCCACCCATCTCCTGAGCGCATCATTTCCGTCGTCCTCTTTCAGCCGGCTGTTCCTCCCAACCGCCAGTTGGATAATGATGGTCCCCTGTCGAGAATAGTTATTGCTGTCGAGCACGACGGTCTGAGCCGTCTTGTGGGTCCTTCACCTTTGCCATCCCTTGCAAATGAGGATTTGCGTTCCTGGTTCGGCCTGCCCCTGACAAGCTTGGCCTTCAGCTCAATTCCAGCTTCTCTGAACTTTCCGGCCGCACTAGCCAAGCGTCACGCTACCGCGCGACGAACGCAAAAAATGTGACAGGGCAGACCACAAAAGTGGGTTGTACCGAAGACTTTTTAGCGGACTCGCAAAAAAGGAAACGACAGACCTTCCCGATTGCAAGACGAGGCCTGGACTCGCTTTACCGGGAGGGTTGTCGAGCAACGTTTCCGTCAGTTCTCGGCACGGAACTGTGATCTTGGCTGCCCTTCGATGCCGAACGCGAACGCACTGATGGCGCACGTCTGATCGAGTTCGCGGTTCGAACTAAAAGCTCCCGCCCCCGCTCGAAAGGATGGGTCCGCAGCAGCGTCGCCGACCAGGTCCTGTGGCAGACAGTTCGACGTGCTCTCTCGAGCCGCCCGGTCCTAATTCCCCAAGAAGCTACTCGGCCAGCGGTCCAAGCAGTATATAATCCACTGGGCCGCGATACCGACGGTCTTTGTTGGGACCCGCACCGGTTCTTGAAGTAGTAGACGATATCAACACGGCTATCACCGAACATCATTGCGCTCGGGTCGGGTCGTCTCTAAAAAGGAAGCTTCGCCGCTTGTTGATCATGCCAAAGGAGCGTTGCGTGGCAGAGGAAGCCCAGGACAATACTGATGTCCTTGTTGAGCTCACTGCCCATGTCGTTTCGGCGTATGTCTCGAAGAACCCGGTTCCGGCCGGCGAACTTCCGGCCCTGATCGGCCAGGTGCATGCAGCACTGAAGAGCACGGCCGGCGTGGCGCACGAGAAGCCGGAAGCTCTGAAGCCTGCCGTTCCGATTAAGAAATCGGTGACGCCGGACTACATCGTCTGCCTGGAGGACGGGAAGAAGTTCAAGTCGCTGAAGCGGCATCTGTCTGTCCACTACGGGCTGACGCCGGACCAGTATCGTGCCAAATGGGGTCTGCCGAGGGACTATCCTATGGTGACGCCAAATTATGCCGTCGCACGGTCGGCATTGGCCAAGGCCATGGGTCTTGGACGCAAACCCACGCAAATGGAAAACCCAGAGCCTGCGAAGCGGATACGCAATGAGCCTACAGGCTGATTGATCGGCCGGCCGATCGTCTTGGCGCATTACAGCCGCCCGGACCGTATGCCGATACCAAAGGCGGGGACCCCCCGCCTCACTTGACATTTCTGGTCCTGCCAGAATTGCCGAAAGGCTCAGAAAACCAACTGCGGCTCCCGAATGAGCCCTGTTGCCGCGCGCGCTGAACGACAGCCAGTTACACGCGCGACTTCCGCGTCATTCCGGCTTACGCCGGGCGGTCAACCTGCTTTGCTAAGATTTCCGGCCGAGGACTTGCCGCTGCGGCGGTCCTGCTCGATCTCGTAATTGATCTTCTGGCCGTCGGCGAGGGTCGAAAGACCTGCTCTCTCGACTGCGGAAATGTGAACAAACACGTCTTGGCCGCCGCCATCGGGCGTGATGAAGCCGAAGCCCTTGGTGCTGTTGAACCACTTCACGGTTCCAGTTGCCATACTCTATTCCTTCCTAACGATTGATCGCGATTTGGGCTTAAAAGCCAAACCGGTTCCATAAACGCAGCAATATCGTGAAATGCAAGGCAGGATCGATTGGACCGACAATCGCGGCCGTCATATGGAGTTCCGCGCTGCCCTGCAGCCAACAGACTCCCGTCCACCGGTGTCAGAGCAGGTTCTGAACTTTGCCGTCGGAGGTAGCCACCTCTCTTGTGTCATCAGCAATGCACGGGAGGCAGCGCTTGCGCGTTTGCGGCCCAGCCACCGCAACCTGAATTTTACGGGTTAAGCTTGTTTAAAACAACATAATGTGAGAGTTCTGCGCCATCGAAATCCACTCTCAAGCTTTACTTATCGGTAAAAAACAGATGAAGGCGCCGTAAGTATTTCTAGAGCAGCGTTTTGTGGTCTCACTGCTCGGTTGTTCGGTTCCGTAACGCCCTGCTAAAGCGGGTTTTTCGTCGTTATTGAATCGTTTGAAACGTCATTTAACTTGTCTTTGTTGGAGGGGGATTCCATGAAGCCATCAAAAAACTTGGATAACTTGAAGTTTGTCCAAGCGATGTTGAGAGAGATTCGTCAGACGGTGCAGGCTGACGGGGAAAGCCTGCTGACCTATTTGGTCGACATGGCTTACCTGGAGGCCAGCGATCGAATTAGGTCGAGTTGGGCCTTGCAAGGTGAAAACGGCAAGTCTGACGCCTAAACGTGGCGTCACGACCATCGCTCAGGTGCGATGAAGCGGACTTATGCAAACGTTCAAGGTTGAGGAGATTGATAGCGCCAAAGCAGTCCGTAGCGTTTCAGTCGAAGCACAAAGCGATGCGCACGCGATCATGAAAGCGATACCGCGCCCCTCTAGCGAGGACCTGGTAAGGCTGTGGATATGAGTAACTTACGCCCATCGTAGCTCTCGAGAGTTCTCTCTGGAGTCTAATTGACCTACCTCACTCTCGCTCAAGACGCTTGAAATTGTTGCTGCCGTGGGCGGCCTTGTTTCGTTAGAGGTAGCGGCGGGGTTACGAGTTGTTCGCACGCTGGAGATCTGCCGGACCGGAGATCAGACGTGTTTGTGGATTGTCGGAACCGCCGAACGGTGACGGTCTTGCGTTCGATTGTCATCGAGCTTGACAGCGGAGTGTCTTGCATCCCCTTTTTGCGGAGCCATGCTGCAGTGAGTGTTGCTGTGCTCGTCGCTGGCGGCGGACCGGGCAGGTGGCCTTCCTTCGCAGAAGAGCAGGCCGAGCGCGAAGCGGACGTTTCGTTCACTCCCATGCTGGCGGTCGCGTCGGTCATGCCGTGCAAGTGCCTGGCACGGACGGTGATGGGCCGATGTAGGCGAGAGCTAGACAACCACCTGTGTGCCGATTTCTACCACGCGGCTCGTCGGGATCTGGAAATATTCGGTCGCATCAGCCGCCGTGCGCGCCAGGCCGATGAATAGCCGGTCCTGCCATACCGGCATGCCGGAATTGGGCGAAGCCTTGAGCGAGCGCCGCGACAGGAAGAAGGATGTCGTCATGATGTCGAACTTCAAGCCCTGCTTGCGGCAGATCGCCAGCGCGCGCGGGATGTTGGGCTGTTCCATGTAGCCGAAGGTCAGAGTCACCCGCATGAACAGCTCGTTGACCGTCTCCATCTTGACCCGCTCGCTGTCGGGCACGACGGGCTGCGGCGCCGTCACCACCGAAAGGATGACGTTCTGCTCGTGCAGCACCTTGTAGTGCTTGAGGCTGTGCATCAGCGCGGTCGGCGCGCTGAGCGGATCGCTGGTCAGGAACACGGCCGTGCCCGACACCAGCTGCGGCTTTTTCTTCAACAGATTGCCGGCGAGGAAATCGAGCGGGATTTCGTTGCGGCGGGTCTTGTCGAAAAGATAGCGACTGCCACGCACCCAGGTCCACATGCCCAGCACGATGGTGAAAGCCACCACCAGCGAAGCCCAGCCACCTTCGAACACCTTGACGATGTTGGAGGCGAAGAAGACGATATCGATGAAGGCAAACAGCACGGTCAGCGGGATCGCCACCGACAGCTTCCACTTCCAGATCCGGGTCATGACCACGTAGAGCAGCACCGTCGTCACCAGCATGTTGCCGGTGACTGAGATACCATAGGCGGAAGCCAGCTTGCTGGACTCGCCGAAGCCGACGACCAGAATCACCACCGCCAACGCCAGCAGCAGGTTGACGCGCGGCATGTAGATCTGGCCGGGTTGTTTCTCCGATGTGTGCAGGATTTCGAGCCGCGGCAGCATGTTGAGCTGCACCGCCTGGCGGGTCAGAGAAAAAGCCCCCGAGATGACCGCCTGGCTGGCGATCACGGTAGCCGCTGTCGCCAGCACCACCATCGGGATCAGCGTCCACCCCTCGTTCATCTCGAAGAACGGATGGCCGACCACGCCGCCATTCGCCAGGATGAAGGCGCCCTGCCCGGCATAATTCAAGAGCAGACAGGGGAACACGATCGAGAGCCAGGCAAGCACCATGGGCTTGCGGCCGAAATGGCCGAGATCGGCATACAGTGCTTCGCCGCCGGTGACGGCAAGAAAGACGGCGCCGATGGTGACGGAGGCGACCTCGGGCGAATTGATCAGGAAAGCGACGATATAATGGGGGCTGACGGCCCACAGGATTTCCGGATCGGCGATGATGTGGTTGAGGCCGGAGAAGCCGATAGCCAGGAACCACAGGGCGGTTACCGGCCCGAACACCAGCCCGACACCGCCGGTGCCGAAGCGTTGTATCGCGAACAGTATGGCGAGAACGACCAGGGTCAGCGGCACGACATAGGGTTGGAAGGCGGGCGTAACGACATTCATGCCCTCCACCGCCGAAAGCACCGAAATGGCCGGCGTAATGACCGCGTCACCGAAAAACAGCGAGGCGCCGACGATGCCGATGCCGAGAATCACCGCCGAGCGCTTCGGAAAACTGCCGCGGGCCAGCGCCATCAGCGACAGCACGCCGCCCTCGCCGCGGTTATCAGCACGCAGCACGAACATGATGTACTTTACCGTGACGGTAATGGTCAGCGACCAGATGATCAGCGACAGCACGCCGAGAATATCTGTGCGGTCAGCGACGTTGCCGCCCGACGAGGCATGGAGCGCTTCGCGCAATGCATAGATTGGGCTCGTCCCGATATCACCGTAGACCACACCGAGTGCGCCAAGCATCAACAACTCAGTACTTTGAGCTGAGCCGGGATGTACCGCTAGTTCCTCAACGTCACAATTGGTGGCAGAATCCACGACCGCCATTCGTATGCTCCACGGGTGCTGTGCTCTACGGCCAACGCAATTCTGCATTTCCGAGGCGCGTCCTTGCGACAGGCAGCCTCGGCCGATTGGGTGGTGCAACAAGGGAGGGAGGAACCCGCTGCACTGCCGCTATCGGCCGAGGCGTCCGGAGATTGCTAATCGGGACGGCCATGCTGAACTCAACCGGCACATCACCGGTGGATTGTCCCGTCATCCAGCAAAATTAGCGATCTCAACCTATGAACTAAATATAACAAGCTTCACCGTTAGACTAAATAATTTTGTGGTCATTGAGCTGCCGAACGAAAGTAACATTTGCATAATATCACGAATTATTGAGTGTTATTTAGCGGCAATATCGACAATCGACTTCTGAAAGTCAATATTTTCATGGTTTCATATGTAGCATTTCGGAGATTTGCCCGCGCGGACCGAACCGGTTTGCGTCCTGCATATTACTGACCGTCATTCCTCGATGTCCTATGTCCCTTCGAACCCTGATCTCCACAGTTGCCGAGGTTGACGGCCAACTGTTCCGCGCCCGGCTTTCGATCAGTGCGAATACCTGACAGGCCCGGCCGGCTGCAAAATCCGCCCGGGCTGAATGGTCTCAATGAGGTTTGCCCTCATACATCTCGTTGCCCCAGAACCGTGGTCGATCATTGGCCGAGTCGGAGATATCCTGAACTTGCGGCAGCGACAGGTCTGTCTCGGCCGGCAATTCACCGGCCATGGCGGCGGCGAGCTTCGTCTGATCGAGTTCCTTTTCCCAACGCGCCACTACGATCGTCGCGACCGCATTGCCGACGAGGTTGGTGAGCGCCCGGCACTCCGACATGAAGCGGTCGACGCCGAGAATCAGCGCCATGCCGGCAACCGGCACGGAGGGCACGACCGACAGCGTCGCCGCCAACGTGACGAAACCAGCACCGGTGATACCGGCGGCACCCTTCGAACTCAGCATCGCGACGAGAAGCAAAAGGATTTGGTCGCCGAAGGTAAGCGGTGTGTCGGTCGCCTGCGCGATAAACAGTGCCGCCAGCGTCATATAGATGTTGGTGCCGTCGAGATTGAACGAGTAGCCGGTCGGGATAACCAGGCCGACCACCGAGCGCTTGCAGCCGGCACGCTCCATCTTGACCATGAGGCCAGGCAGCGCCGCTTCTGACGACGAGGTGCCGAGAACCAGCAGCAACTCTTCCTTGATGTAGCGGATCAGCGCCAGGATCGAGAAACCGTTGTAGCGGGCGACCGCGCCCAGCACCACTAGTACGAAGAGCAGCGAGGTCGCGTAGAACGTGCCGATCAGCATGGCGAGATTAGCGATCGAGCCAATGCCGTATTTGCCGATGGTAAAGGACATGGCACCGAAGGCGCCGATGGGTGCGGCCTTCATGAGGATGGTGACAAGGCGGAAGATTGGTGCGGTCAGCGCCTGCAGGAAATCGAGGACCGGACGGCCGCGGTCACCGACGAGCCCCATCGCGCTGCCGAACAGCACCGAAAAGAACAGCACCTGCAATATGTCGCCCTGCACGAAGGCGCCGGTGATCGTGTCGGGGATGATGTTCATCAGGAAGGCGACGATGCTCGTCTCATGCGCCTTATCGGTAAAGGCCATTACCTTCGACGCGTCGAGCGTTGCCGGGTTGATATGCATGCCGGCGCCGGGCCGGACAACATTGGATACGATGAGGCCGACAACCAGCGCTAGCGTCGAGAACACCAGGAAATAGCTCATCGCTTTGCCAGCGACGCGGCCGACTTTCTGCAGGTCGGAGACGCCGGCAATGCCGGTCGCTACTGTCAGGAAGATCACCGGGGCGATGATCATCTTCACCAGCTTGATGAACGCGTCGCCGAACGGCTTCATCGCGGCACCGGTCTCGGGGTAGAAGTGACCGAGAACAATGCCCGCGGCGATCGCCACCAGGACCTGTACATAGAGATGACGATAGAAGGGAACCTTGCCGCCCGGCTCGGCGGGAGCGTTTTCTGTCTGCATGATATCCTCCGTTGCGCCCCAATCGGCAAGCCCGACCTCCCGGGACCTTGAACTCAACAGCCTCGCGGCTGCTTAATCGGACTTCGCAACTGCCATGCCAGACGCAGTCTTCTACCATTAAGTCTATGATCTCACGTCATAATTTTTAATTGCCGATGTTTGCCGCCGGGCAAAGAGTGCGGCTGACCGCATAAACTGGATTGTCCGTTGTGCGAAATTATGCACAAATGGGCGATGCTGAAGCGCCCCGCCGATATCTCTTCGACGCCCGAGCAAGTCGGCAGGCGTGCGGGCCGAGCCTGGTTCGGGTTCGCAGCTGTCGGGTTCGTAATCGTAGCGGCGGCGCTCTATAGCGCTGGCCTCTATGCTCGCGGCATCGAGCTCAAGGCGCTGGCGGCGCAAGGGCGCACAGATGCCAACCTGAAAGTAGCGCTGCTGAGCGCTGTTCTTGAAAACCCACGCGCGCTGCCGCTGCTGCTCTCGGAGGACCAGCAGGTGCACGACGCGCTTTCCCAGCGAGGCGCCGCCGCGATCGACGCGCTGAACCGCAAGCTTGAGGGGTTGGTCACCGGCACCAAGGCGTCAGTGCTCTACGTCACGGGCGCCAATGGTGTGGCGGTCGCGTCCAGCAACTGGCGCCAGCCGAACAGCTTCGTCGGCAGCGACTACGGCTTTCGCGCCTACTTCTCTAGGGCGATGCAGACCGGAACAGCCGAATACTTCGCGCTCGGCAATGTCAGCAAGCGTGCGGGCCTTTACATTTCGCGACGCGTCGGCAGCGCCATAGCGCCGCTCGGCGTCGTCGTCGTCAAGATGGAATTCGACCAGCTCGAGGCGAATTGGCGCGATGCGAATCGGCCGACCTATGTCAGCGACGAACATGGTATCGTGCTGGTCACCAGCATTCCATCGTGGCGCTTCATGACGACAGGAGCTCTTGCCGGGCCCGAACTTGTCGCGATCCGCGACAGCCAGCAGGTCGGCCATGCGCCGCTTGTACCCTTGCCGATCAAACGCTCCGAGGCGTTGAGCAAGGATGCATGGATGGTCCATGCCGTCACGCCAGGTGGCAACGAGGCGGAATATCTGCGCCTCTCGACGCCGGTCCCCACCACACCCTGGCGGCTCGACTACCTCGTACCTGCGGAAGCGCCGCTCACTGCTGCTGTCCGTGGCATGCGGCTTCTGGCACTTAGCCTCGTGCTTCCGCTTTTGAGCTTGGCTGCCTATTTGCTTTGGCGCCGGCAGTCGGCGCAGATGCGGATCGCTATCGAGCAGGCGGCGCGCTCAGAGCTCGAACGCCGCGTCGCGGAGCGGACCGAGGATCTAAGCCGCGCCCGCGATCGGCTGCAGTCCGAGATCATCGGTCACCGCAGCACTGAGGCCAAACTCCAGGTGGTTCATCAGGAACTGGTCCAGGCAAATCGACTGGCCATCCTTGGCCAGGTCGCGGCCGGCGTTGCGCATGAGATTAACCAGCCGGTCGCCACCATCCGGGCCTATGCTGACAATGCCCGTACCTTCCTGAAGCGCAAGCAGACCGCTCCGGCAGAGGAGAACCTGGGCGCCATAGCGGCGCTGACGGAGCGCATCGGCTCGATCACCGAGGAATTGAAGGCTTTCGCCCGCAAAGGCCGCACCGCCGCTGCGCCGGTCGAATTGCGCGGCATCATTGAGAGTGCAGTAGTCCTGCTACGAAGCCGTTTTGCCGGTCGGCTCGACGCGCTTGTCATCGAGCCCTCGCCCGCGCCCTTCAAGGTCATGGGAAACCGGGTCCGGCTCGAACAGGTACTAATCAATCTCGTCCAGAATGCGCTGGAAGCGCTTGACGGCTGCGACCACCCCAAGGTGGAGGTTTCGATCGAAGAAACGCCTGATGGCGTGGCGCTCAGCGTATTGGACAATGGGCCCGGCATTCCGCCGGCCATCCTAAATTCGCTATTCACGCCGTTCAACACTTCGAAGGAAACCGGCCTGGGCCTCGGCTTGGTGATCTCGAAGGACATCGTCGCCGACTATGGGGGTCGCATTGAGGTGGCGAGCGGCGACAGCGGCACATGTTTCACCATCCATCTCTTGAAGGCAGCGTAGTCCAGCATGACGCACCAGAGTGCAGCACCGGTCATCCTGATCGATGACGACCGTGACCTACTGCAAGCCACCGCCCAGACGCTTGAGCTTGCCGGATTTTCGGTATCGGCTTTTTCGATGGCGTCGAAGGCCCTGGCCGCCATCGATTCCGATTTTGCCGGTGTGGTGGTATCCGATATCCGCATGCCCGGTATCGATGGACTGCAGCTTTTCGACCGCATCCTACTGCTCGATCCGGACATCCCGGTCATCCTCATCACCGGCCATGGGGACGTCGCAATGGCGGTCAAGGCCATCAAGGACGGCGCCTACGACTTCATCACAAAGCCGTTCGCCGCTGATGGACTGGCACAGAGTGTCCAGCGGGCAGCGGAGAAACGCCGCCTGACCATGGAGAACCGGGCCTTGCGCGACGCGGGCGAACTGGCGCAGGACAGCCTGCCGCTCATCGGCCAGACGCCGGCGATGGAAAGGCTGCGCCGCACCTTGCGACAAATTGCAGACACCGACGTCGACGTGCTGGTGACCGGCGAGACCGGCTCCGGCAAGGAGGTGGTGGCCGGCCTGCTGCACCGCTGGAGCCGCCGCGCCAAGGGCAATTTCGTCGCGCTCAATTGCGGCACGCTTCCGGAGTCGGTGATCGAAAGCGAGTTGTTCGGCCATGAGGCTGGCGCTTTCACCGGCGCGCAAAAGAGGCGGATCGGCCGCGTCGAGCATTCGAGCGGCGGCACGCTATTCCTCGACGAGATCGAAAGCATGCCGACCTCGACACAGGTGCGTATGTTGCGGGTGTTGGAAATGCGCGAGGTCATGCCGCTCGGCACCAATGACCTGAGGCCAGTGGATCTGCGCGTCGTCGCCGCCGCCAAGATCGATCTCGGCGACCCACGCCAGCGCGGCGATTTCCGGGAGGATCTCTATTACCGGCTCAACGTGGTCACAGTTTCCATTCCGCCGCTGCGCGAGCGCCGCGATGATATTGCTCTTCTGTTCGGCTACTTCGCAGAGCGTGCCGCAACCCGCTTTCATCGCCCGGTACCCGCCGTGCCAGTCGCCGTCCAGCGCCATCTCCGGGAACACGATTGGCCCGGCAACGTTCGCGAACTCGCGCATTTTGCCGAGCGCTTCGTGCTCGGGTTGGAGGAGATCGGTGGCAGCTCTTGTCTCCGGCCGGCCGATCGGGACACCGCCATGCCCTTGCCCGAGCGCCTGGAACGCTATGAGGCCGACATCATTCGCGAGACGCTCGGCCGCAATGGCGGCGATGTCAGGCGCACGGTCGAGGCACTGGGTATTCCGCGCAAGACCTTTTATGACAAGCTGCAGCGGCACGGCATCGTACGCGGCGATTTTTCCAAATAGTCAGGGATCTCCGAACTCGATGCAAAGGCGCTGGATGCACGCGAGAAAGGCAGGCGGCAGTTCGGTCGAGGCTGAAAAAATCGTCGGAGGGTCGCTGAATCGCTCCACGTGCCGTGCTCCGTCGCGCGTCGATTCATGCAGTCACGATGCGAGTTGATAATTCTCCTGTCGGGCTCCATCTTTCAGCGTCTGGGTCGCTGGTCAGGCGCGGCCATCCCATCCCATTCTGTTCCGGTTCGAATAGCCTCCGACCCCCCCGGTACGTTAATGTTATGTTTACCGTAATTCGGCAGGGTTCAATCCTGCGGTGATGTTTCGAGTACCGCGGCGCCACAAGCGCCCAGGCAACATGCCCGCTCCTCCCTTAGAGGTGCGGGTTTTTCGCCCTGCACCTCTGGAGAGCGGAATCGACGCGGCGCGGCGTAAATCTCGGGCATCTGTTCAGCTGTGAAGTCCGGCTGCGCGAGCGCAAGCCGAGGGCAAAGACCGTCGTTTGGTCAGATGAACCCGCAGCATACGCGTGCCTTTAACAGGCCTGCCGGTGGGGTCCAAGACCGATCGGGGCGACGCCACCGAGCCCGGGCACTTGGGGCTATTGGGGAGGCCGCAAACTCCTTCCGCTGGGCACTATCAGGATTTACGTGCGTGAGGTCATGATGGTGGAAAGGAGATCATCGCGTGGCTATCGAGAAGGAATTACTGGGACCGGTTGCTTGCTGGGCGCGATCCGCAGGAGCTGTTTGCCAAAGCAGGCTGGGCGGTTAGACGCCCAGCCTTGCCGGCCCCTTCTTCAAAGCATCCTTAGAGGTCTGGAAGCTACAGTCTTCGCCGTTGCCGCCGAGATGCCCGATTGGCAACCATTTGCCAACAGGCGGGCAGCTTCCCGCGCCGGCCGAGGATCGAGCGGGCACAGGCGCGGATGTCCTTGCCGATCATGCCCGAAGCCATGCCCGGCGCAGAATCGACGAGCTGGCGATCGCCACCGGCCTGATGCCCAACCCTCGCGCGCTGCCGCCGAAAGCGATGCCGAACGTCGGGCTCATCCCTTGCGGGCTCCCGCCAGCGGCGGCCCGACCACCATGATGGTCGGTTCGGTCGACAACAGCTTCTTTGCAGCCGCCTTGACCTGATCGAGCGTCACCGCGTTGATGAGGCCGGCGCGGCGCTGCATGTGGTCGATGCCGAGATCGTCGAGCTGCAGCTCGACCAAGGTCGCAGCGATGGAACCCGATGAAACCAGATTTCTGATGGCATATGAGCCGATCAGATGTTTCTTGGTCGCCACCAGTTCGGCCTCGGTTGGACCATCCTCGGCCAGCCGCTTGACCACGCCCCGCACAATACCAAGCGTCTCTTTGGTGCGGTCCGAGCGTGTGGCGGTGGTTACGATCAGGGCGTCGGCATGGTCCTGGTTGATCAGCGAGGAATTAACGCTGTAGGCCAGCCCGCGCATTTCGCGCACTTCCTGCCATAGGCGCGAGGTCATGGGCCCGCCGAGAATCTCGTTCAGCAGCACCGCTGGGAAGAAATCGGCGGCCTTGCGCTTCACGCCGGGCCAGGCGAGTTTCAGCGCGGTCTGCGGCAGGTCGTAGTCGACCTCAACATGCTGTGCCAGCTTGGGTTCGATATCGGCGACAGGGGCAACCGCCTGGTTTTGCGGCAGGCCACCGAACACCAAATCCAGCTTTTTCTTAAGGGTTTCCGGGTCGATGGCTCCGACGACCGCGATATGGAGGCCACCGCGTGCGAAAACTGCCTTGTGCAGGGCCTTCAGATCATCCTGGGTGATGGCGGCGATGCTCTGCGTCGTACCCTGGTCGGAGCGCGAATAAGGATGATCGCCATAGAGGGTGCGAGCCCATTGGTTCTGCGCCACCGAGCGGGGATCATTTTCGTTGGCGATGATGCCCGACAGGACCTGGGCGCGGACGCGGTCGATCGGCGCCTGATCGAAGCGCGGCTCGTTGACCGCCAGCCGCAACAGGTCGAATGCCTCGTCGCGCTGTTCGGCCAGCATGCGCACCGAGCCGTGGATGCTGTCGAGGGTCTGCCGGTAGCTCATCTCGACGCCGGCGTCGTCGAGCTTGATCTGGAAGGCTTCCGAGTCGAGCGGGCCAGCGCCCTCAGTCAACAGGCCGGTCATCAGATTGGCCAGGCCTTCCTTGCCCCGCGGATCCTGCGTCGAACCGCCGCCGAAAGCGAAACTGACGGCGACGACCGGCACGGAATAGTCCTCCACCAGCCAGGCCGTGACGCCCTTCGGCGAGGTGACGGACTGGATTTCCGTGGCGCGGGCGGCAAGCGCCGGCAGGACCAGGAAGAGGATGGAGAGGAATAGGGTCGCGAAAGTGCGCAAGCCCTTCCCCTCTGCTTTTGCGGGAGACGAGAAACCGCAGAGATATTCACTGGTCATCATATCAATTCTCCGCCTTGACTTGTGGTAAGAGATAGCCGGTGGTCGAGCGGTCCAGCACCAGATAGCGCGCGGCGACGGCCTTGACCTCGTCGGTCGTGACCTTGCGGATGCGGTCCGGCCATTGCTGCACGTCCTGCACATTGCCGCCGGTGGCGAGCGTCGAACCATAGATGTCGGCCATCGAATTCTGGTTGTCGCGGCCAAGGATCCTCGACCTGACATAGCGGTCCTTGGCTTTCTCGAGCTCGTCGGGGGTCACGCCGTCGCTCACGATGCGCGCCACCTCGGCATCGACCGCAGCCTCGACATCGGCCAGCTTGGCGTCGCCGCGCGGCGCGCCATAGACGGTGAAATTGGTGTCGTCGAGCATGGTGCCCTCGAAATTCGCGCCGGCGCTGGAAGCGATGCCTTGCCTGACCACCAGCTCCTGATAGAGCCGGCTGCGGTTGCCGCCGCCGAGAATCTCGGCCAGCAGGTCGAGCGCTTCGGCTTCGCCGGGCTTGGCGGTGCCGTAGGACGGCACCACCCATTGGGTGGAGAAATTGGGCACGCTGACGCGGGCGTCGGAGAGCGTGACGGTGCGTTTGGTGTTCTGCTCCGGCTCGACCGGGCGGACACGCGGCGGCCGATCCGGCCCGCGCGGCACCTTGCCATAGGTCTTTTCGGCCAGCGCCTTGACTGCATCCGGCTCGACATCGCCGGCCACGATCAGCACGGCGTTGCTGGGCTGGTAGTATTTGTAGTAGAAGGCGACGGCGTCGGTCCGGTTCAGCTGCTGCATCTCCTGCATCCAGCCGATGACCGGAATGCGATAGGGCTGGTTCTGCCACAGTGTGGCATCGACCTCCTCGTCAAGCACGGCTTGCGGATTGTTGTCGATGCGCGAGCGGCGCTCCTCCAGGATCACATCGCGCTCAGTCTTGACGACGTCGTCGGTGAGGATGAGGTTGCGCATGCGGTCGGCCTCGAAGCTCATCATCAGCTCGAGATCCGGAGGCGCCACTGTCTCGTAGAAAGCGGTAAAGTCATAGGAGGTGAAGGCGTTGTTGGAGCCGCCAATGTCGGAGACGGCGCGATCGAACTCGCCGGCTTCATGATGGGCGGTCGCCTTGAACATCAGATGCTCGAAGAAATGAGCGATGCCGGATTTGCCCGGAGGCTCGTCGGCGCTGCCGACCTTGTACCAGACCATATGGGTGACGATCGGCGCGCGATGGTCGGGAATGACGACCACTTCCATACCATTCTCGAGCAGAAAAGCCGTTTCCTTGAACTCGGCCGGCGGCTTGTCGGCAGCAAGTGCGGGGCCGACCACCGCAAGGGCGGCTGTGAAGAGCAAGGCGCGGAGGGTGTAAAGCGCCGATGTCGAAGCTGGCTTCGTGAGCTGTTTGAACCAGATCGGCGTCTTTGGGCAATATCGAGATCGCAGGCGGCTGACCCCAAAGCCACCGCTGGCTTCGCGCGCGCATGATCTCTCCGATGCAGATTTCGACATGTTGGTCACCTTTATTCCTGACATTAATCGCGATGGAAAAAACAAACAAAACCGATACGGCCGCGCGCGGGGTCGAGGCGTTACACTCAATCGTCGTGCCAACAGCGCAAGACCGGGTTTT
This sequence comes from Mesorhizobium sp. SARCC-RB16n, assembly GCF_008520305.1. Classification (GTDB taxonomy): domain Bacteria; phylum Pseudomonadota; class Alphaproteobacteria; order Rhizobiales; family Rhizobiaceae; genus Mesorhizobium. The sequence continues at coordinate 112,839 of NZ_ML703279.1, forward strand.
TCTGATGTAAAAGGGGATCGACCGAACACCACCGTGTCGCGGACGCGACCAACCGGACAGGAAGTATTGTTCGGTGTCCTTGTGTCAGAGCGGCGACCCGCCTCTTCGGAGAACGCGTCGATGGCTGCCGCTATACCGCTCGTGCAGCAGGGCGCGTTGGCGAGCGGCTTACTTGCCCCCCTCACAGCCCTAGCCCTCGTTTTCTGCCGAAAGCCCAATCCACACCACCCCCGGCCCGCATGACGCCAGCGAGGTGACTGCCGAGGTGTTTGTCGAGTGCAGGTGACCAGGGCACGAGCTTGAAGCCGAGCCCGTCATCGATCATCGCGAAGCGGCCTGAGGCAAGAGAGAAGCGCCGCCGGTAGGTACCAGCAATTTGGTCGCCCTCAGTAGCCTTCGTGAAGGGCAGACCTGTCCCGGCGGCCAATTGCTCACCGAGTGCCTCGACCTCGCGAGCGCGAAGCGCTGCAATCAGGTTGCGCGCAAGTATGACACGGTCAGCCTCACGCCGCGCGAAGCCTTTCTCAACAAGGTGCTGGGTGCGGTCCTCCAGTGCCTGTTTGACCTGCTGTGCAAATCCGCCCTCGCCTAAATTGGTTGGCCCATGCGCGAGTTGTCGGTCGAGCCAAGTCGCGCCGTCAGCGCTGACCTGTTCTTCGATCGAAAGATCCGAACGGACGGCAAGGGCGACGCGGCTCCGGCCGTTCCCGTCTTCGTAGCGCCGAAGCTCGACGATCGAACCTGGTGCGGAGTCTCCGGTGGCATCGATATTTTGAAAGCGGATGTAATGAGTGCGGCCATCGGTTCCGTCGACGATTGCGTAAGCAGATGCGCGCAACTCGTCATCGAGGCCTCGTTCCATGAGCTTTCCGATGATCGGGGCGTCGCTCGCCTCGCCCGCAAGAACTTGCTCGGCAGCGCCTCTGTCGAGCCCATGCTCGGCCAGCGTGCGATGCATCCGCTTGATGATGTCGTTGCGCTCGCCAAGCGCTCGCAGGGTGGCTTCGGCTTCGCCGCCCAAGGTCCACTGGCCTGCACCGATCGGGTGCGCGAGGCCGAGGCTTTCCAACTTCCGCAAGCGGCCGACTTTCATCGCGAGATACTCATCAGGCTTTCGGCCCCCGATAGGCGCGGAGTCGACGATGCCGTACTTGTCGACTTCACGAACAAGCTGGCGGTCGAGTTCCGTCCAGCGTTCTGCCTCAATCTGTTGATGGTATGTGCGAAGAATTTCACGATCGGTCCTTAGGCCAAGCTCCTGAGTGATCAGGTCCTGTGCACGATTACGCATCCCATTTTTGATGTAGTCGCGGGAGATGACGAGATCCTGACCGTCCTCAGCTCTGCCGCGCAGGATGATGTGAATGTGGGGATTGTCGGTGTTCCAATGATCTACGGCCAGCCAATCCAGCTTGGTGCCAAGGTCCTTTTCAGCCTGCCCCATCAGGTCGCGAGTGAAGGCCTTGAGGTCGGCCATGTCGATCGCGTCTTGGGGCGAGACGATGAAGCGAAAATGGTGTCGGTCATTCGCGCAGCGGTCTGCGAAATCCTTGACGTCGGCATCGTCGGTTTCGAGACCAAACATGCGCGCCTTCTCGCCGTCGCGAGTGACCCCTTCACGACGCAGATAATTGAGGTGTCGGGCAAGTGGGCCATTCTGTCGCTTGTGACGGACCACGAGCGCCTTGACCGTGCAGGAACGAGAGCGGCTGGTGATGAAGCGATTGGCACGGATGCTCGCCACCCGGCCGCGTCCAAAAGATGAGCCGCGCCCGTTGGTGATTCTGCCATCGTGACAAATCCTCCCCCCAGCTTTCTGCGCAGCGGCGAGCGCTTGGGCGATGAAGGGCCGTACCCTTTGGCTGTGGCGTGAGCGGATACGTCCGGGCCGCACGCGGAAATCATCGTCACCGCTCACAACACTTCACCCGCGATGTGCGAACCACGCTGAAACCGTTTCAGAAAGTCAATTTGCGCGATGTGCGGGGATTTCTGGCGATGTGCGCAAAGCGCGAGAAAAGCCAATCAAACCAACCGACCGACCGAGCCGCACATCGCGGCCTTTTATCTTGCCATCCCTCCCCGACTTCCCCTGTCGCCAGCACTTCCGCCGCCCATTCCGCGACAAAGCAGGCCAGGACCCGATTTCGGCGAAATCCAGCGCTCATCGCGATGAAGAGGCAGATCGTGGGATGAAGAGGCTGTTGTCCGCTGACTTCGGTGCAGGACGAGCACCTTCAAAACCAACATCCGGCATCGGCTCAAGCGCTGTGAGATCGCTCACGGTCGGATCGATCTGTGGAGGCAGTGCGACTGAACGGTTCTTCGCGAACATCGTTTGGTCGACGGAATCGAAACCTCTTTGGCCCCGCCATCCGACATCATTTATCCGAGCAACGCCGTGCTCTAAAAACTGCGAACGATCTGCGCTCGACCTGCTTGCCAACCCCTGTGAGCGAGGCGAAATCTTAACGTCTCCTTTGATCAGCGGGACAAGCTTTGCGACGTAGTCGATCGTCTCGCGTGGCAGGGGGCGCCGCTCGGAAAGATGTTCCCAATAGCGTTGTGGTCCAGCATTGTAGGCGGCGAGAAATCCCTTCGGACCGAAACGATCGAGCATCTCACGAAGATACGCGGCGCCAGCCAGAATGTTGTCTCGCGGATCGAATGGATTGGTCCCTAGACCATGTTTGATGCGCAGTTCTTCCCAGGTGGTGGGCATGATCTGCATCAAGCCCATGGCACCCTTGGGCGAAAGAGCACGCACATCGGCATCGCTCTCGACATGCATCACTGCGCGTATCAAGCGCTCGGGGAGATCATATCGTTTCGCGGCTTCACAGATGTAAGCGGACCACTTGCCGCTGGTTCCGACCGCTCTCCCCGCGCAGGATTGTAGCAGGGATGATGACGGTGCTTCTGCGGCGCCGGACGCAGAGACAAACATGAACAGCGCGCATGCCGAGAGCGTCGTCATGCACAGGCGAAGAGTGACGCGTGGACCACAGTCCCGACCCGCCGAGAGACTGCCGCCGTGCTCGCTTCCGTCAAGGGCGAGGCTTCGCCGACCGACCATGCTTCTCATGCAAGACTGCGGCGCAAGCAGCGCCTCAGTCGATGGAGGACCGTTCGGCCGCCCTTGACCTTCGCTGCGCGCGACGGCCGCCTGACAGGCGATCGGGTCGAAGGGTTTGACCGGCATTCGATCGATCAAAGGGTTTGCCACGGTAAGATCGATAGTGCGCGATCGAAACATCGAACTCAGGCTCTCTCTTCGCGCTTCGACGGCCGGCTCCAATGCAGATTCCAGACGTCCTTTTCCGTGGGGACCTGGAACAGGTTGGCGCGTATTGGCTGCGCGAAGCACGGATCATCGATGAGCACCGAGAGATAGGCGCCTGCCTTCTCCCCGGTACGGTCCCATGCCGCGCCGATCTCGACGCCGTCGCAATAGATGCGGTGTTCCGGTGCATTCTCGGCATCCGATTTCTCGACAGGCAGGATGGCGAGCTTGGCATCAATCGTCAGCGTGCAGATGTTGCCGAAGAAGCCGTCATCGTTGCGGGTGAAGGTACCGATCTGACTCATTTGATTGTCCTTTCGTTGGGAGAGAAACGAGCCGTCATGGCTCGCCGCGAGCCGGTTCGCCGAACGCATCCGGCGCCGGAAAAGTGCGGTCGGCGGTCCAGATGGGGACCGCGCGACCAACGATGCTGGTGGTCGGGAGTGGACCGAAATAGCGGCCGTCAAAACTGTCGGCGGCAGCCCAGTTCATGAGAAACACTTCGCCCTCGGCAAGCACATGGCAGCCTTGCCAGGCAGGCAGCGGCCGACCGCGACTGTCGCGCTCAAGAGCGTTGCCGTAGATCTTCCCGTGCGCGATGATGACTGCCCCACGGCGGCAAACCATTTGTCCGCCGAGCGCCAGGACGTGCTTCAAGAGCGGCACGCTTCGCGGCAGATAGCCGCGCTCCGCCAGAAAGCCTGCCAGCGCTTCGGGCGCCATGACGACGGCCAGATCGCCGACATCAACCCGGTGATCTGGCTCGACGCCATAGAGCCCGATCGGAACACTCGCCGATGCGTTCCAGATCAACCACGGAGCATGTCCGCTCAAGATCGGTGCCATGGCAAGCGTCAGGCCAGCGAGCATTGCCGCGACGACAATGCGGCGCGCGCTCATGGCTCGATCCGGCGGCGCAGCAGCCACGCTTCGTGACGCTGCCGTGTGTAGGGCCTGGGGCGTTCGCGCGCGACCAGGCGACTGTGGACGTGACGCCAATATTCGGGCGAAACCTCGACGGCATCGATGCTGAGCGCCTCAACGGCGTCGATGATCTGCAGCACCTTCTCGACATTTGGCCAACCAATGGCCGTCAGCAGGATGTCGGCGCCGGGCCGCACATAGGCGACGGTGGTGCAGCGCTTGCCCGGGCCGACCGCGCGCAGAATGTCGATGCGCGAGGCGATGGTGCCGAACTCGTTGGCGGTCCATCGAACGAAGGCGAAGATGCTGCCAGGCGCGAAAGCGACGACGCGCCGGCTTTTGTCGATAATCCTGTTCTCGACCGTTTTGCCGAAGCGGATGTAGTTCTCGATCCGCTTCTTCAGCCAGAGCAACTCAACATATGTGAATTCGCTCATGCGGTCCTCCCCTGCAGGAGGTGCGCAGTCGCGACGCCATGCGACGCGGTTGAAGGAGCGGCTCGGTCGCCGGCGTCCGACTGGATTTTGATCTGTCTGAGGGCGAACCGCCGCCGGCACGAAGGTCGTCCACAGTCTTCCGGAACCGGGCATTCCGTTAGAAAGAATCCGAAGGATTCGAAGTTAGATAAGTTAGGGGCGCGAATACGTCTTTCGGTTCTATGGGTTGATTGTGGTTTGGGTTCCCGAAATGACGAGGATTGGGTTCCTGAAATCCCGTGCGGTCGGGTTCCTGAAATGACGAGCTGATTCACAGGCTGTCCTCCGTCGTCCTTGCCTTGCCGAAGCGGTTGAACGAATCCAGGTGACAGGCCTTGAATGTGAGCAGCGGTTCGCCGGCCCGCGTCACGCCGAGAGCCAGGCGATAGCCCGGCAAGGATTGCCTGCGAACGATGCCGCGAACCTCAAACGCAAAGCGCTTGTAGGCAGACAGACTGCCGGATTTTGCGTGGAGATGACGCAGGTCGAACGACCAGCCATGCGTCTGTCGGCCGCCATGTTTTCGCACAAGACGATAGAGCCAGCGCTCGATGCCGCCCGACAGGTCGAAATAGGCACGGTCGATGGTGAGCACGAAGGCGTCGACCATGATCCCGGCGTAGAACCAGTCGGGCAGGACAAGCTCAATGCCAAGCGGTCGAGCACGATAATCAGCCCGCTCCTTCCACTCGTTGATCCAGGAGAAGCGGTGCATGCGCCGCTCGGTCGGCTGACGGATCGACGTGGCCACGGTGGTCGACTGGAGACGGTCGAGCGCTGCCTTGAGCAGCAGATACTCACGGGCTGACGTGCCGCGACCGATGAATGTCAGGATTTCGTGCGGCGTCGCCGCCATCATGCGCGAGGTTCGCAGTCCCCTGTCACGGGCATCGACAATCTGCGAGGCGGCCCAGATCAGGATGTCGGCATCCCAGATCGTCGCCATGCCGTGCTCAATGGTTGCCTCGACACGGATGGCAATTTCCCCCATGCGGAAATCGATCGGTCTGATGCGGCGCGACTTGGCGAGCGAGAAGAATGGCCAGGCCATCAGGTCCTGCGCATCGCGCAGCGCCATCTTGCCAGGGCGCGCATGAAACAGGGCAATCGGCTCCTGATCTGCTGGCGATACGCGCATGTCCGATCCTCGACCGGCGTCTCAGCGCGACTTGCCGGCATAGGCCGGCGCGCGGGCCGCATGCGGCTTGGCCGGCGGAATGTCGGTGGCGTTTGCGTCGCTGGTGGACGTGCGCGCGCCGAGATCGGTCCAGGCACGCAGGTCATCGATGTCATAGAGGACGCGGCCGCCGATCTTTCGGTATTTTGGACCGGTGCCATAGGTCCGGTGTTTTTCCAGTGTCCTGGCGCAGAGGCCAACGATAGGGGCGGCCTCCTTGGTCCTAAGATATTTTTGGGGCGCGTCCGCGGGACCCTTCGACATCGCTCGATCTCCATTCGGTTCTGCTGTCGTCCTGGCCTGCCGGGACGCGCGAAACGGACGATGGCCGAAATGAGAAAAAGCGAGGGAGGGCAAAGATGAAGGTGGGTGTTTTTACGCCCCTTCCGGCTGCACCGGCGTGCGCGCTCACGTTGCCGCAGAGCTCGTCTGGGCGAGCCCGGCCGATACGTCTTTGAGACCGCAGGCGAGTCGTGATCAATACCAAGATCTGATGATCGGCCTCGGATCCTTGCTGTGGCCTCTTACCGCCAAAGGGGGACGTCATGCCGCTCGTCAGCTTCTGTCTGGCCGAAGATAAAGCCGGAAATGGCAACTCGCTTTTGATCGCGAAGCGCTCCACCTGTCTGTGGAGTTCATCCGCTTCGGTTCTACCCCCGTGTCCAAAGGGTGGATGTCAGTTGAGGATTTCTGGCGTGGACACCGCGCAATCCTCTCTATCGCCAGGCGTTGGATTGCTTCACTGCGTTCCTGGCGGCTGAGAGCCCAGCTTCACAACTCGGTTTTGCGGCGGCGGCCTTGAGGATAGGCGATAAGGCCGCGATAGCCCCCGGCGATCAGGCGGTCGGCCCGTCGCAGGATCGCCCGTATCTTGTGGCGAAGGTGATGATCGCGCCAGTCACGCGGTGCGATGGGCTCGCGCGCCAGCAGCTCCTCCGCGAGCCGTCGGTAGGGAGCCCCCGCGCGCCTTCCATCGACAGCGCGCAAATTGAGGATGTGCCTCAACTTGCTTTGCTGAGGTAGGGAACCGTGGCGGACGCCGGCCGGTCGACCATTCAACGCGCGCCAGAAGCCGCGCGCGGCGTCGAGCCGTATTTCAAAATTCGCATCGAGCGGCAGGATGATGGCGTTGATGCCGCGCAGGCCGTCAGGTTCGCTAGAGACGATGTGATGTGTCACGGATGCTGACGGCCAGAGAGTATGAACTTGCCCGGCTTCCGTCCACTGAGCCGTCCTGAGTTGGCTAAGTCGAACGGCCGGCAGCGACGATGAAGCGCCAGCCCTCAACCTCGTTGCGCGCAGAACCCGTGGCGAGGCCTGTTCTGTCCAGACAATGTGTTCCGATAAGGGGGGCCCGTCACCAGGAATCGCGAAATCGCGCGCCCCAACGAGCGGCGAAGTCGGTCGAGCCAGCGATTTCTCTTGTCGCCAGCGGACCTGACGCCAGCCGCTCTAATTCGGCGAGAAAATCAGCGTTCCGGATCAGATACTCCGCGGCAAACGCGTCGGCTTCGTAGCCGCGCATGTGCTCGTATCCGGCCGGATCGGTCCAATCGCTGAGCGACATGGCAACGGGTCTCACTCCGACGCCCGCAGTCCGCCGCGAGCTTCGCAATCAGCTTCCGAGGCAACAGTTCCTTTGAGTAGTCAGAGAGGGAGCAAACCGCTTTGCTGAATCAGCAAACCCCATCGAGCCGACCGGTTTCAGTGTGGTGCGCCGCCGGCCAGGAGGTATCGATAGCCATTGGTCGTCATCCACCGGGCGCGAGCAAGATGCGTTTCCCATGCCCGGAATGCCCGTTCCGGCTCCTTTGCGGGATCGATATGCAGAACGATTCTGGCGACCTCGCGCCAATCTGCGTCTTCGGCCGCAGCATCGAGAAGGCGGATGTAGGTGAGCAGCCGCTCCTCATCATAGCCGGTCAGGATGGGGGCGTCTGGGGCTACGTCGGCGACATCAGGATCGAGGAGAGGTTTAAGCATGGCAATCTCGCGCGCCAACACCTTCGTCGATGTGAGGCCAAATCCTGATTTGGATGCCTGCATGCAACACAGCTTTCACCTCGATGAGTTCATTGCCGATCGATGAAGTGACCGGATAATCAGATTTTCTGGTTATCCGATTTTCCATTTAATTGATCTGCCGGCTTCGTCAAGGACCGGCAAAATGCAAAAGACGCTTCGATCGCCAAGACATTTGCGTCTTGTCCAACTGATCGTTGAAAAGCGTAGGAAAGCCGGCCTGAGTCAGGCTGGTCTGGCAAAGGCGCTGGACAGATACCAATCGGTGGTCGCGGCCATCGAATCAGGAGGCCGACGAATCGACGTTGTCGAATTTATCGATCTGGCCGAAACGATCGGCTTCGATCCGCATGAGGTACTGAGTGAGGTCATCGCGGTTCGAAGCGCGAAGTCAAAGCATCGCTGACGATTTCTGGTGTTTGATGACCAGCCAAGCGTCGCAATCTGACTGCAGTCGCATCGCGAGCCGGGCAGAGCCCGGCGAGCGGCGGCCGCCTGCCAGGCGCGACCGCAACGGTCGATCCACGTTCGCGGATCGTTGGCAAATTGTGTCAATGTCCGCGCGGCCGGATGTCCGGCCGCGCAGTGTCGCAACGATCAAGCTGCCTTTTCCAGCAATGCCTTCGCCTTTCCTTCAAGCTCGAGGCGGCTGTCCTGATGGGATTTGCTACGGGCGTGCACTGTCATGCCCTGCACGAAATCGAAGATGCTTTCAGGTGGCCTGCCCTCCTCCTGCAAGACAGCCTCAATGACCTTCCCGGTTTCGGCCTTGGAGAACCCGCGTTTGCGTAGGAACATTTCGCGATCTTCATCACTGCGGGCGACGATCTTCTCGCGGGCAGACTTGATGCCGGCGATGAACGGCGCTGGCGAGGAGTTGGCGAAACTTGTCAAGGCAGGGGCCGCCTCGTGGGCGAAGCGCTGCGCGGCAAACTTGGAATGGCGGATGCTGATTTCCTCAAAACCTTCCACGCCCCAAAGGTTGCGGTTCATGCAGACAGCGCGAAGATAGAACGACGCAATGCCAAGCGTCTTGCTACCGACTTCCGAATTCCAGCAATAGAACCCCCGGAAATACAAATCCGGCTCTCCGTTCGGCAGGCGTCCGGCCTCGATTGGGTGGGTGTCGTCCACCAGAAACAAAAACACGTCGCGATCGCTGGCATAAAGCGTGGTGGTGTCCTTGGTGATGTCCACGAATGGATTGTGCATCATGGTTGCCCAGTCCAGCATGCCCGGGACCTTCCACATGGTGTCACCAGTGCCGTTGCCCGCGATCTTCATGACGGCGGCAACCAGTTCATGATCCCAGATGCGGCCATAGTCAGGGCCGGTGACCGCACGAAGCTCGATGCGTCCATCTTCCGCCTCCAAGGTTTTCACAAGCTCGGCGCGATGGTTAAGCAGGCCGTGCTGCAGGTTGATGCCTGCCAGCGGTGCGGGAAGCTGGCGCATGTAGGTTGCGGGCGCGCCGACAAGGCTGCACAGCTGGCCAAAACTCCAATGTGTGGGCGCGATCATCTGCTTCTGTCCGGGAACGATCAGCGAAAGCCGCTCGGCATCGTCCCGGCTTGCCTCGACACGAACCGCGCGGCTCTCGATGGTGCGGGCGGTGGCACGATCCGCCCGCGTGCGCACCGCCTGGTATAGCTCGGTCAGCGAGAGATAGCGCTGATCGGCTGGCCGCGAGAACCATTCCGACGAAACGCGCCCGATGCGCTCGCCGCGCGAGATGTCGATGCCAAAGGCGCCGGAAACCGGCTGCTGGCGGTGGTTGCTGTCGGCGTTGCCGATGTTGGTGGTCATGTTCATTGCGGTCACTCCTTTTTTGAATGCCGAAGGCATGTCCTGCGGCATGCCTTCCGGGGGCGCGTGAGCGCGCGGGAGTGATGGGGGCCATTGCCGTCGCGCGGAGCCGGGCTGCACGGTCGAGCGAAGCGGATGAAACCGACTTTAAGGATTGCCGGGCGTTTGACCGCTTTGCGAGCCGGCGGTCCTGCTCTGCACAGGCGGCAATGGCGGGGAAGCGAGGGGAAAGTCTCCTTGCTTCCCTTAAGGCAGTTGGCAGATTGTTCCGCCCTGATCAGAATAAATCGGACGGATTATGGAGCCGACAAATCATTATTCACTTGATCTTTGTACAAACTGCACAAATACGATGCTGACGTGATTGAAGACGAAGAAGGAAACTCCATGACCGCATCCAATGAGCAACAGGGCAAAACCGATCTCGTGTCGATTGCTGCCGATATCGTCTCCGCTTATGTGTCGAACAATCCAGTGCCTGCCGCGGAATTGCCGAAGCTGATCGGCGAGATCCATTTTGCTTTGCAAAACGTCGGCACACCCGTTGCCGACCCTGCGGTGAAACTGGAGCCAGCGGTATCGATCAGGAAGTCGGTGACGCCGGACTACATTATCTGCCTGGAAGACGGAAAGAAGTTCAAATCGCTGAGGCGTCATCTCAGCACGCATTACAATCTGAGCCCCGAGGATTACCGGCACAAGTGGAGCCTGCCTGCCGATTATCCGATGGTGGCGCCGAACTACGCCGCCGCTCGCTCGGCGATGGCGAAGGCAGCGGGGCTCGGGCGCAAGCCGGCGGCACCAGAAGCAGCCAAGGTGGAAAAACCGAACCGGACGCGTCGCACCGCTGCAGCGGCTGTGAGCGCGCCGGCTGCAAAGGCGCCGGTCAAGAAGGCGCGCAAAGTTGCCGCCAAGGCCTAGCCTTGAGCAGCCAATTGCCTATTGTCCGGCGGTGGCGGCCTGAGCATGGTGAAGCCCCGGCGCTGCGCGCCGGGGCTTCTTTTTGGTTAGGCCGACTTCACTCGGCGGTGCGGCGGGACCAGATGAGCGAGAACTCGCCCTGCGTTTCGGTCTCGACCAGGCTGGCATAAATCGGAGCGGGGAAGCTCGGATCGTCGAGTTTGACCGAGTGATAATCACGTCCCTCGCGCGAGGTCTTCTTCCATGCCGCCCCGAATTCGGTGCCCCCGGCGAAGATGCGGAAGTCCGGACCCTTTTCGTTTTCGCCATCGGCGGGGATGAAATCCACCGTCTTGACGTTGAGGTTTAGTGTCTTGACGGAGCCCTTGAAGCCTTTGCCGGTGCTGGTGAAGATGCCAATCGTAGCCATTGCGGTGGTTCCTTCTGTTGATCGGGCCGCGCCCACCGCGGCCTCGATGGGGTCGTGAGACCGAGGACGATCGGATCCGCACCCACCGGGGTCCCCATTGCCCGCAATGGGGTGGTCCTCAGGGCTGAAACGAAGTGGAAGGCGACCGACACGGGCTTTTTTGTTTCGCGATGCAAAGCCGGCCGCTTGCGCCGGCGGCGGAAAAAAACCAGCGGCGGGCGTTGCGGGAAGACGATCGAGGCGAAGTCGGTCTTCGGTCAGACCAATCCATTCGAGGACGCCGTGGGCGTGGCTTGCCAGCAGACGAAAAGGAACCACCGCAATAGCGGTCGATCGGGTTCACACCGCGAGAGGCTCTTGGATCCGTGTGGAAGCCTATTCACGGCAAGGCTGGGATTACATCAGCGGGTCAAAATCGATGGCGACGATCAAAGGCCAGGCTTTTGCTGCTCTTTGCCCTGAAGCCCCACGTATTCGATGGCAACATGGAAAATGATACCTACGCAAGGAAAAAACCAATCCCCGTTCAAGCGTGCTGCGATTCGAGCTTGCCCGCTCCGATTTATGCCAGGCTGGTCGAGACCCCAGGCGCCGACGATCCATTTACACCTGATCTTCCGTCGCTTTGCTTCGTAATTCGCCAACCTTGAAGCCTGCGTGCCTCGCCGGCGCTTTGCCCGCGCATGTCCGCCGCCGTCCTTCGCGTCGCGAAAAGATTTGCCCTCCATTGATAGAACGCGAGCGACAATGGAAAATCCCCGTGAAACCTCGCCCAAGGTCGAGGACGAGGCCGCAGGCGACTTGCCCGACATCCTCGATCTGGTCATGGAAATGGGCCAGGCTTCAACCACGCCGGCGTCTCGAAGCCCTCGTCGAGACCGCGACGGACTACGCCAAGGCCGCCAGCTCGCAGAACACGCGCTACGCCTACGCCAAGGACTGGCGACGCTTTACCTCCTGGTGCCGTCGGGAAGGATTCGAGCCCATGCCGCCTTCAAGCCAGGTCATGGGTCTCTGTATTGGCGCTTGCGCGGCCGGCGAGCCTAAACGCGGCATCGCCTCATTCTCCGTCGCGACAATCGAGCGGCGCCTCTCCGGCCTGGCCTGGAACTTCACCCAGCGCGGCGTGCCGGTGGATCGCTCCGATCGGCACATTGCGATGGTGCTCGCCGGCATTCGCAGAAAACACGCCAAGCCGCCCCGACAAAAGGAAGCGGTGCTCGGCGACGACCTTTTGGCGATGATCGCCACGCTTGGCCATGATCTGAGAGGTCTGCGCGACCGGGCGATCCTGCTGCTCGGCTTCGCCGGCGGATTACGACGCTCGGAGATCGTTGGTCTCGATGTCGTGCGCGACGACCGCAGTGACGGTGCCGGCTGGATCGAGATTTTTGCCGACAAGGGCGTCCTCGTCACATTGCGCGGAAAAACCGGCTGGCGCGAGGTCGAGGTCGGCCGCGGCTCCAGCGACCTCTCCTGCCCCGTCGTCGCGCTCGAGGCCTGGGATCCGCCTCGGCCGCATCGCGGGAGGCCCCCTCTTCCGGCGCATTTTTCGGGACAATAAAACCGTCCACGACGGTCGGCTTTCCGACAAGCACGTCGCCCGCCTCGTCAAGCAGACCGCGCTCGCCGCCGGCGTCCGCTCCGATCTTGCGGAGGGAGACCGTCAGTTGCTGTTTTCCGGGCATTCGCTGCGCGCCGGCCTTGCTTCGTCGGCCGACATCGAGGAGCGTTACGTCCAGAAGCAGCTCGGCCATGCCTCAGCCGAGATGACCCGCAAATATCAGCGGCGACGGGATCGGTTTCGCACCAACCTCACCAAGGCGTCTGGGCTCTGACATCCCCCAAAGGCGGTAACGGGACGCAGCAAGGGCAGCTCTATTTTCGTAACGCGTTTTGCTAATTGGAGGCATGGATACGCCGAAACGCCCACGTGGCGGGCCGCGTCAACCCGACGCACCAACGCCGGCGGAACGACAGCGCGCCTGTCGTGCGCGATTGGCTGCGGCCGGCAGGGCACCTCGTGTGCAGCGTATCATCGACGATAGGTTCGATTCAAAGACACAGGTTATCGTCGAACGCGCCTTCTTCGAGGAGCAGCGCCGTAATTTACATAACGCGTTACTCAAAATCGAGCTTCTAGATGAAGCCCGCGCCCGGATCGACAGGCGAAATTCCTCTTTGGAAGGCGAGCTAAAGCGGCTTGAGCAATTGCACACCATCTCCCTGAAGGAGATCGTCCTGCTCAAGCAATCGCTGGCCATCAAGAAATAGCTCGGTTTGCAGACTGCCGATCGTCGGCGCGATCGTTTCCGGGCCAACCAAGGCGTCGGGGATCAAAGCTCCCTCCCTGCCCCCGCCCAGAGCCGGAATGGCGCGGTCGCGACGTCTCGGGATTTGCACCTTCATGCCTATCGGCCAGAGGTGACCTCGGTTTTGGGAGAACGACATGCATCGTACGCATACGAGGAAGTACGACGAAGGCCGCACATTGATCACGTTACCGCTCGCCGCTTCCCCTTGCGGAAGTGTTTTGAGGTGGCGGCACCGTCTAGCCACGGCGCCGCCTGGTTATGACGTGTCAGAAACGGTAGGTGATACCGGTTCCGATCAGCCAAGGATTGATCTTGGCTTCGCTCGGCACGTTCGTTCCGCCGTCAATTTCCGGCTTGAGAAACAGCTTCTTGACGTCGACATTGAAGCCCCAATGCTGATCCAGCCTGTAGTCGAATCCGACCTGCAGAGCGCCGCCGGACGTGTTCTTGACGTCGGGAGCGTCGGCGCTGCCGGTCTTGTGGTTGTAAAGGAACGTGTAGTTTAGGCCGGCTCCGACATAGGGCTTGAAAGCGCCGAAATCGGTGAAGTGGTATTGTAGCGTGAGGGTAGGCGCCAGCAGCCAAGTCTTGCCTATAATGTTGACCAGCCCCGCGATCGGTCTCTCGCCGTCATGGACGTAGGCAGCGCCGAGTGCGAGTTCAGCGGCGAAAGCCTCGGAGAAGTAGTAGGTAACGTCCAATTCCGGTATCACCCTAGGTGAATAGGAAAGGCCGGAGCCGCGAATTCCATCGACGTTATTCTTATCGTACGTGACTCCCCCCAGTGCTCGCAGACGAACTTGCCAAGGGCTAGGTTCGACCACAGGGACCGTGTCCTGAGTCACGTCCACGACAGCCGCTGCCGCCGCCTGCTGCAGTCCGACCGCGAGAAGCGCAATGCCGAGTATGATTCCGTGTCCCGGCCTTTTCCAGTCTCTCATTATACACTCCTTACAACCCGAAATTGGGTGCGTCGCAGCAATGTCAGCTGCGATTAGACTGTCAATGGATGCAGATCATTTCCGGGATTTTCTTAATTGAAGTGACTTGCTTCTTAATAAAAGTTACATGTTTCTTTATAAAATTGTAATATGGTCCCCGATCCCGGCAACAATGGAACCATAGCACCGGTCGCCATCGTCGAGCGTGCAGGGCCGGAGATGCTCCGAATGCCGCGTGGTCACATGATGGGTGACAACACGGTCAGATTCACTCATGCATCAAAACAACGACCTAAAGCGCGTCGCATCAATCCGTTTCGACGCGACGCGCTTTAGCGTTTCATTTTTTTGCCTTGGCGTTTCAATTGAAATCGGCAAGTAAAAGCGATACTGACGCGCACGGTCTATCGAGGACGCACGCGAAGGCCCTAGTCGATGACTTGCTAAAAGGCATTGCGGAAGCGGACCCGTAAGGGCGAGGAAATATCTCTGAATGGATTTGGCAAGTTCAAGGTGCAGAACAAGCGGCGCGCAATGGTCGCAATCCCTCGACAGGTGCCACGATCGAGATCGCAGCATCGAAGAAGCTGGTCTTCCAGCCCGCCACGGCGCTCAAGGACATCGTGAACGGCTGACATTTCCGGTCACACGTGCGCCTCGCTGCGAGGGCGCGCCGCATCGAGTTGTGATTTTCATCGGTCGGGTACACGGGGTCGGCGCGTTTTGCGGCCGCCCCTCTCGTTGCTTCGTTTGACCTCATGGTATCGAGGTCCCCGGCCGCTTGCGCGCGACCGGAAAATTCTCCTGCTTCTCAGGGATACTAACCGGAGCCGCCGAGCGGCTCCGTTTTTTGCGTAATCACTCGGCCGCGATGTGGAAGGGTTCGTCCTCTTCGGTCACGCTGCCGCTATCGGCTGCGGGTCAGGTTCGTCACATCGGAAGAGCGGCTCGATATCGTGCCGGCGAAGCTTGGTCCTTACGTGCCTGATGCCGTGCTTGCCGTCTGCGAGAAGGCGATGCGCGATGGCGACATGGACGAATTCCCAGCCGAGGCCGCGGCTGTTTTACTGGCACTTGCGATCTCCTGTGATGCGGTGGCCGATGCGTCCGAAGCGGCCGTGCTTCTTGATGTCGATGTGGATCATTTCGCCTGGCCTCTCGCGCTTCATACCACCGATTCGGCCGGCTCCAAGTCTGTCAGCCGCGCAAGGCCCGCGCGCGCAAGCACCCGGCTCACCGTCGCTGGCGAAACGCCAACCTCATGCGCGATATGCCGACCGGGGAGGCGCTGGCGCCGCAGCGCCACGATCCGCTCAACGATCGGCGGTTCGATGGCGCTGGGGCTATGCTTGGGGCGCGAGGAGCGGTCGGCCATGCCGGCCTGGCCCTCAGCCTTATAGCGCTCGACCCAACGCGCCACGATTTTCCCCGTCACCGCATACTTCAACGCCGCTTGGGCTTGGGAAAGGCGGCCTTCTATCACCGACAGCGCCATTTCCTCTCGAAGCAGCGGCGTCAGGCGGGCATTCTTATGGATGTTCATTCGGACCCTCCGGCGAATCTGAAGGGTGGTAACTCCAATCTCCTCGGTCGGGCCCGAATGGACAACCTATGGACAGCTCACGCACCCAGTCCTCAGCTCGACTGTGTCGCGCTCACCTTGTATAGTCATCTCGCGACCGCGCGCGGTCCCGCTCGAAATTACGGTCCTGCTCGATATTACCGTCCGGCTCGATATTAAGGTGGTTGAAATACCAGGACGGATCATCACCGGACGAGTCTGTGTCAACGGACGAGTCTGTCTCGACGCTTGATTCCCTATCGTCGTCACCGCTCTTGGAAAGATATAGCGTAGGCTTGTCTGTCCGCCGCCATTCACCGTCGTCATTATTCCATTTGTCCGGATGCTGTGCAGGATCAAGGACCCATTTATCTCCTCCCACAGGAGCAAAACCCATCTGCCTGAGACGCGGCTCTGCCCCCCTAGAAGCAGGGCGTGACATGACCAATGGGCGTTCGCCGTCAAGCCGAAGTTGATGCTCAAGCAGGATATCGCCGGCATTTTCGACAAGGGGGTGAGTAACCCGAAGAGCTACTTGGGAGGTGATCTCAGTTCGCCCGGGAAACTGGGCGTGAAACCGTCGGCCACGCGACGCGGGGACACTGAAGCCGCCGTCTGTCTTCAGAAGGCCAACACTTTTGTCGCCTAGCTTATAGCTGAAATATCGTGCCTCGTCCGCATCGTAGCTGGTGGAGGCGTAGCCTCTAGCAACGTTTGCCGCGCTCAAGGCCTTTAGCGACACGAAACCCGAGTACTCTTGCGGATTATCGGCAATGTGCTTGATATCATCGCCATAGAAAGCCCTCACTTCTCTCCTGAAGGTGGACCTGTCGATCTCCTCGATCGGAGGTTGCGAAGTCAGGAAATATGGTCGCGGCTCTCCCGAGGATGAACTTGGAAGATCGGACGCCACGCCTGCAACATTCTCCGCAAAGCGGTCACTATCTGCTGCCCGATTTGATCCCTCGGCGTGGTCAGGGCCTAGGGACCGGCTGGACGAGGCATTGGTTCGGCCGTACATCAGATTCGCTCTCCTGTCGGTAGGTTTGAATGGCACCCGGGCCGATTGTTCCCAAGCACTGAAGAGCACGCTAGCCTGGGTAGCTGACCATAAGCTTACGCGTGGATTTTAATTCGTTGATGGTCCTCAGGCGCAATCCACCGTCACCCGCTGATGACACGAAGGTGATCCTCGAGCTCGTGGCTCGCGTTTGACCTTGCCCGCGGTTCTGAGTTCGTTTCCGGGGTTGGGTGTGCCCTGCTGGGCGAATGGAGCGACGGGCGCTGGCGCGGAGCCGTTTGGCGTAGCGCAGCGCAAGCGACCGTCGCGGGGTGAAAGGTGCTGGCGAACTCGTCCAGTGTCTGCCAGGGGATCTGCGAGTGCGGCCTCGCGGTGTTGTAGTCGGAGGGCCCACAGGGCGGTCGCCACGCGCCCAGCAAAGGGGGCGAGTGCCGGCGAGCGGAGTTTGGCTGCGTTCGCAGCGGGACGGATCGCGTTAGTACAGACGATGAGGATCACCGCCGCCTTGCGAGTGGGCGGCCCAGCTCTGCGCAGACGGCACTCGCGAGGAGAGATGGCCAAGCCCATCTCTTCCCCGCGTTCGGCTCACCGAAGGAGTCGGCAGTGAAGCAGGTGACCGACCGACGATCGAGTTTCGAATTGCATTTCAGGCGGCATGGGTGGGCGGTTGGCTCTCGCTGGCCGGAACGGAGTGACTCAGAGACTCCCAGCCGCAGGAATTGCCGCAGATGCAAGGAGACGTTTCCATCCCTTGCTCGCGCCTTCGAGCTGAAGACGTAACGTACTGCGTCGGAAAATCTTGTCGCAAGCCTCGTCCGACAAAGTTGCAGATCAAACATCCCTTCTCGAGTTTCGTCAGCAACTCGTAAGGTTGACCTTCTAAAGCGAGCAATGGAGGTTCGCAGCGAGCTGCTGCGAACCTGCGTCCAACGGAGATGTAGAACGTTTGGGACCAATGGTTCGAGCGGAACATCACACCGCATCCAGCACCAGATTAACCAAGCGGCCGTTTGAGCGAGGCAGCACGGCGGCGGGCGCAGCCCAGAAGCAGGTCCTCCGCTTGTCTCAGTCCAGGACGGCAGCGGCTCGATACACCAACCCAGCCAGACACAAAAAGCCGCCCTTGAAAGGAAGTGGAATATGACCAAGCTCGCGATGAACCGCCGCCAGGCGATTGTCGGCCTCGGCACGGCGGGGGCGATGGCCGCTCTTGGTCGGCCGGCCTTTGCTGCAAGGAAGGTGAAGCTTGGCGTGATGCGTCTCGCCAGCCATGCGCCCAGTTACATCGCCTGCGAGCGAGGCTACTTCAAGAACGAAGGGCTGGACGTCGAATTCGAGTTCTTCGAGGCCGCTCAGCCGATGACCGTGGCGATTGCCTCGGGCGACGCCGATTATGGTGTTACAGCGATGAGCGGTGGACTCGTGAGCCTCGCCCAAAAAGGCGCAATCAAGGTGATCGGCGGCGCACTGTCTGAAGAGAAGGGTCGCGTCGGCGCTGTCATCCTGGCGTCCGAAGAAGCCTACCAGGCCGGACTTACCTCGCCGAGGGGGCTGAGCGGCAAGAGTTTTGGTGTCACCACAATCGGCTCCTCCTTTCACTATATGTGCCACAAGATCGCTGAAGCGAACGGCATCCCGATGTCGGAAATGACCCTGCCCCGGCTGCAGAAGGTCGACGCAATCATCAGTGCACTGAGCACCGGGCTGATCGATGCCTGGGCCATCCAGGGCAGCATCGCTAACAAGATGCTCGCCGAAGGTGCTGCCAAGCAGATTGGACTCGTGTCCGACTATGCGCCTAATTATCAGGTGACCACGGTGTTCACCTCGACCAACATTGCCGCTGACCAGCGGGAGCAGACCGCAGCCTTTATCCGAGCCTATTCGACAGCGATCGACGACTACAATGCCGCCGTCGTTGACAAGACTTCTGCACCGGATGAAGTGGATGAAGTGGCAAAAATCATCTACAAATATGTTGATTCCGACCTTCCGTTTCAGGACGCGAAGGCCATTTTCGTCGGCAGCGCCATGCGGATCAAGAAGGGCTGTGCGCTTGCACTTGATTCGGTGACGGATCAGCTTGACTGGTTCAAGGCAGAGAAGATGGTCCGAGAGACGATCACGCCAGAGATGCTCTTCGATACTTCCTACGTTGAGACGATCTGACCCCTGCGGCTCCAGAGCGCCGGCCGTCTCAAGGCGGCGTGAGAGAAGATATGGAACTGCTGCTAAAGAACGTTCACCACCGCTACGGCCCCGTGGAGGTTCTGAGCGACGTCTCGCTCCGGATCCCACAGGGCGAGATCGTGTGCGTCATCGGGCCCTCGGGATGTGGCAAATCCACACTGCTGCGCTTCCTGGGCGGGTTGGAGCGTCCGACAAGCGGCACTGTGCTGCAGGTCGGTGCGCCGCCAGCCGACTCGCTTAATCCGCTTACCTACGTCTTCCAGCACTTCGCCCTACTGCCGTGGCGAACCGTTGAAGGCAATGTGAAGCTGGTCCTGGAGGATCATGGGCTACCAGCGAAGGAGGTCCAGCGGATCGTCGCCGATGTCCTTGCACGCACGCGGCTTTCCGAGTTCAGCGCCACTCTCCCTAAGCAATTGTCGGGGGGCATGCGTCAGCGCGTTGCCATTGCGCGCGCTCTGGCGGTCA
The DNA here is from genome assembly GCF_008520305.1 of Mesorhizobium sp. SARCC-RB16n. GTDB lineage: Bacteria > Pseudomonadota > Alphaproteobacteria > Rhizobiales > Rhizobiaceae > Mesorhizobium. The sequence continues at coordinate 132,353 of NZ_ML703279.1, forward strand.
GTCCAGCGGTGATGCTCATGGACGAGCCGATGTCGGCGCTCGACAGCCAGACCCGCGAGCTTCTGATGGAAGATCTCGTCTCCCTCTGGACCCGTCAGCCCTTTACCGCTGTCTATGTCACGCACAATTTGGCCGAGGCCGTGCGGCTGGGACATCGGATCGTGGTGCTTTCCCGTAGGCCCGGACGCATCCGTCATATCGTCAAAATCCAGAAGCCGCTGACCGAAAGATGCGCCGGCGCTCCTATTCTGGAAAAGATGCAGATGCATCTCTGGAAGCTAATGAGAGACGACGCAATCGCCGCCGATCAGGAGCTGCTCGATGGTTGACATCCCCGCAGTGTCACGGGCCGTAGAATTCCGCGGCGGCGGCTTCGCGCTCACTCGCGTCCCCTTCCTCGGTCTCTTCGTGTTCATCGTGCTGATTGGACTGGCAGAGATCGCCACACGCACCAGCTTCATCTCGGGCCTGACGCTGCCTCGCCCCTCGGCGGTCCTCGAAACCTTCGTCGAACTGTACCAGAGCGGGCTGCTATGGCAGCACTTGCTGCCATCACTGCGGCGCCTTGCGGTCGGCACAGCCATCGGTGTCCCCTTTGGTATCGGCCTCGGTGCTTTAATCGGACTGTCCAGCCGCATACGCGCCGGTCTCCTGCCACTGGTCGCGGCGCTCTTTCCTATCCCCAAGATAGCATTGCTGCCGCTCTTCATTGTCTGGTTCGGAATCGATGAGGCGTCGAAATATGCGCTGATCGCGTTCGGTACCTTCACGCCTACGGTGGTCGCCACATACGGAGCGGTTGGCAATGTCGATCGCAGCCTGGTTCAGATGGGCCAGAGCTTCGGCCTCTCGCGGCTCTCGATTGTACGCAAGATCGTTCTGCCCGGCGCATTTCCAGGCATCCTGTCTGGCCTGCGCGTCTCCATTTCCATCGCCATCACTTTGCTCGTCTCAGCCGAGATGCTGGGTGCCGAGCATGGCATAGGCGCCTACATCCTGGAGGCAGGAGCACTCTACAACCTGGAGCACCTGTTCGCGGGGGTGACGATGCTTTCCCTGATAGGCCTGGCCGCCGGTTGGTTTATCGGTCGCCTTGAGCGGCATTTACTGGCCTGGCGCACATAGCCGGCAGGGTCGCAACCGCAGCGTTTTGCGAAGCTGCGCGTGCTGGCGCGCAATGCGAGGACCAGCACATCACGGGTTTTGGTTTGCGCAACGCCGGGAGCAAGACAGGGCGAACTCTCCAATGTGTGGCCGGCCCCAGAGGCAGCGGGGCGCAGGCCACGCAGCCGCTCGCATCGCTTTGCAAACCGCCGATGATCATGGCGAGCTGCCATGACCAGGGTGAAGTTCCATCGGTTACAGCAGCGATCGCGCGGGCATGTAATCCGAGGTGGCTGCTTCACGCAAACGAGCCCAGCTAAGCAGCGGCTGTTGTTGGATCGACAAGGTGGGTTGCGGATGGAGGCGATATATGAGCGAGGCCCGCAAAATCGGGAGCGTCCTTATAGTCGACGATGTGCTCGCGCTTATTCTGACGATGGAAGAACACGTGTTGCGCAGCAATTTGTCGACCACTGCGGCGGGTGCGCATGCGGAAGCGTTGAAGATCTCACAAGAGCTGAAGCCCGACGTTGTCATTGCCAGTTTGGATCCTGGCCAGAATGACCCCGGACTCTTACGTGATCTCCGAAACCTCGGTGACGTCTCCGTCATCGTCGTTGAAAGCCGCCGGGGCGAGCACGACAAAGTGGTCCGGTTTGAATCCGGCGCCGATGAGTGTCTGAGTAAGATGCGTGAGCTTTTGGTGCGCGTTGACGCTCTGGTGACGTCGCGGCTTGTCGCTCCAGTGGAAGCACCGAAAAGGTCGCAATCGGGTAAATGGCTTTTCGGCGGCTGGGAGCTACGCTTGAAAACGCGGCAACTGCGCGACCCTTCCGGCACACTGGTACCGCTAACTCAGGGCGAGTATGCGCTCCTGTTCGCCTTCCTCGAGGCGGCAGAGCGGCCGTTGTCGCGAGAATACCTGCAAAGGGCCACTCGCGTCCACGGCGAGATTTCAGACCGCAGCATTGATGTTCAGATCTTGCGCTTGCGTCGGAAGCTCGAAACAGACGCACGTGCCCCCCGGTTGATAAAAACCAAACGTGGCGTCGGTTACGTGTTCAGTATCCCGGCGCAGCTGTTGGATGTCTGACGGCAGGAGCGGCCAGGGTTCCTCGCTTTGCTCTGCAGCAGAGTTGAAGGCGAGGAGGAGCATGGCTGGGTTGGGGATATATCCATGGAATGGATAGTATGCATATGAACAATCGATTTTTAATAAGTGGATATGGTATATATTGACAGCGCGTGTCTCGACCCTAGCCGGGCTGGCGACTACCACCGAAGCGAGAGAAGGGCACCCGCGACTGCCAGCAGTTCCATGTTGCCGTTATCACCACTTCTTTGTGCCGAAAGTGAATGCCGAAGCCTGCCAGGCTCTTGCGGCTCATATCAATGCGCCCGGCATAGCGCAGTCGGCAAGGCCGCCTGAAGACAAGTCCTATGTAAGTGCGTTGAGGGTCGATGCCTATTACACCTCGCATACTCCTTCTCCCCCGAGAGGCACGGCAGCGGCCAGCGATAGGAGACGTGCGGATGTGCACTCGCACCTCAGCCGCGCGGTTCGCAGAGCCGGCCAACTCCTAGATCTAGCGCGAGCTTGCAGCCCAAGGCTCAGATCGGCCCTCGAGCGGCTGAACCAAAAGCGGGCCCCCGAACCGGTGCGGCTTTTTCGCAGTTGCGAGAGCTGCCTGCGGCAGATTCAGGCTCTGGCGTTAGAGAGCCATGAGCACTGGCCGGAGACACCACTATTCAGGTCACCTTCGAGAACTCGCGATGGAGCCGTCACAAGCCAGACACGCACGCTGGGGCAATCGGGGCCCTTTCCTTTCGCTGCCAATTCGCTGACAGGCCGCTGCCTCAAATATCGATGATGCCGGGAAACCGCAACGGCGTGAGAGTCGCTTCTTCGGCGAGCGACGAAGGCCAGCGACGCTCAAACGCCGCGGTCACCAAAAACCTAGACCCGTCGTAGGACCGATCATTTCCAAAGAGGAAACTATATGGCCGAATTCGATAGAAGCGCCGCCTTTTGGCGTTCCTTTCCGATTTTTCGAGATTTCGATGACAAGACCATCGCAGCGCTCGCGGGTATCTCAAGCTTTCGCAAATGGCTCCCAGACACGGTGATTTTCCAGCGAGGCGATGAGGGCAATTATATGGTCGGAGTGATCTCTGGGCGGATTAAGGTATCGCTGATCACCCCACAGGGGCGTGAATTGATCCTGCGTCAACTCGAAGCCGGGGAATTATTCGGCGAAATGGCCATGCTGGACGATCAGCCTCGATCAGCCGACGCCACGGCGCAGGTCGCCTCGCAAGGTTTCGTCATCCCCAAGAGGCCGTTTATGGACCTTATCAAACTTTCGCCGGGGGCGGCCAAAGCCACAATCCGTTATCTCTGCTCCCGGTTGCGGGGGATCACCGAGCACTTGGAAACCATTGCCCTCTATCACCTGAATTCCCGGGCGGCCCGTTTTCTCCTCGTAACCCTGAGGCAGATCCACGGCAATGAGCTGCCGGTACGGGCGGATCTCAAACTGGCGCTCACTCAGTCGGATATAGCAGGTATTTTGGGTGCAAGCCGGCCGAAGGTCAATCGGGCGATATTGGCGCTAGAGGAGGCCGGTGCCATTAGGCGTAGCAACGGAATAATTGAGTGCAACACGGAGCGCCTACAGTGGATTGCTGAGCCAAGCGAGTACTAGGTCCGGGCCCTGAGGAGGGTTCCCGAGGCATTGTGATTTGGGGTCTTCAGGGGGCGAGTCAGGAATTGACTCAGAGGTCAGCAGTTTGGATTGCCTGAACCGCATCTTGCGACACTCAAAGCAGCCGAGGTCGATGATCGGGGCGCCATCTGTGATCGAAGAGCATTTGATGCGATCGTTGGTGACGCATTGAGGTGGCCAGCGGCGGCTCCGGGCGTCGGATCAAACCGTGAAGTCGGTGAGGCGTCGGTCATGGAACAGTCGCCGTTTCCGTATCAACTCTCCAACGTCTTCTCGATGAAAGCACCAATCATTGCGAGTTCATCCAATGCTCTCTGGCTATAATGCAACATCCGTCGCGTTGCCGGATCATCGGCCATTTTAGCGACTGTCATGTGCAACATGCCTCGCTCCTTCATCGCCGCATAGGCGTCACGCTCATGCATGGGCGTGTCGCACAGCGGCAGAACGTCCAAGATGTCGTACGCGGCTCGTTGCGAGACTGTCAGTCTGCCGATAGGCACGCGCATGCGAAGAATTGCAGTATGTGCTTGCAGTCTTTCTGCCATTAACAACTCGATGATGTAGCGGCAAGTTGCAAGCGCTTCATCAATGTCAAGAGGTGTCAGCATAGTGGGCACCAGCAGGTAATCGGAACTGCCGATGATACAGTTGTTCAAGTGGCTGGGGGCGCCATGGGCGTCAACCAAACCATAGTCGAAGCCGCCAAGATCCGCCTGTCCATATGCGTCTACCATTAGGGGCAACTCATCCGCGACGAATACCTCGCATGCCTGGTCCCAAGCGTCATTGCGAATGGCATTTTCTTTCCACCTGGTGAGCGGACGATTTTGGTCAGATTCAAACAATGCAATCTTCTTCTGCTTGAAGGCAAGTGCCGAACACAGACCCATTAACGCCGTGGTTTTACCCGCTCCACCTTTAAATGAATAGAAACTGATCAATTTCAAGACGCAATCCCTCCGAGATGAAAGGGGTTCTGTGCAAAACCCATTTTTTTAAATCATATCAGCTACCGCAAAGATATACAGTGATGTGTTCTGCCAGGCCTGGTTACTATTGTAACCGTTATTTTGTACGGGTTCGGGCGTCGTACCATTATGTATTCTCTTGTCTAGCCAATGAGTGGAACGCGGCGCGTGGCGTCTGCCGACACCGTGCTACAAGAGTGTCAGCTGCGCTTACGCTTGGCTGTAATCTCCCCGAGTATGACCATAGATTTTTGATCCATGGTGAGGCTGTCCATGGGCCCAGCAGGTCGAACCGACCGCGGCCCCTCCAACAACCGCGGACCCTGGCGATCGGGGACTGCGAAGGCTGAACATTGCAGAGAGCGCAGGACGATGGCCGGCACAAATTTGAAGCTCACCACGTTGTTGTTCGGCCTTGCGCTGTCATTCCCGCTCGGGCTGATCTTCGCCAGTGTGTATGTGAGTCTAAGGGTCGGCCTCAGCATCCGGGGACTCCGCGAATTCGACCTCCTGGCATTCTGGTACGAAACCCCCTTCTATCTCGGCTACGCCAGCGCCACGTTTTACACCTGCTTGATCATTGTCGGCATGACGTCGGTGATCATCATGGTCATCCTCTCCATGCTCATGCTTCGCGCCAAACACTTCGGAACCGCTCGATGGGCGCGGTTCCACGAAATGCGTCAAAAAAGCTTCATCAAGCCCTATCGGCGCATCACTGGCCCCATATTCGGCAAAACATCCGGACCGCGCGGTTTTGGACAGTATCTCACCAATGGCGAGCAACCACACAGTCTGGTCGTTGCGCCCACCCGTGCCGGCAAGGGCGTCGGCGTTGTTATACCAACGCTTCTGACCTTTGACGGCTCGGTGCTTGCGCTCGACGTCAAGGGCGAACTGTTCGAACTGACGTCGAGGGCGAGATTGAAGCGTGGCGATCGAGTCCTCAAATTTTCGCCACTCGACAGGGAAGGACGCACTCATTGCTACAATCCTGTGCTCGACATTGTTGCCACGCCGCCGGAGCGCCGCTTCTCGGAAACCCGGCGATTGGCGGTTAATCTGATTGTGGCCAAGGGTAAGGGCGCCGAAGGGTTCATCGAGGGCGCACGAGATCTTTTCGTTGCTGGTGTTTTGGCTTGCATAGAGCGTGACACACCAACCATTGGCGCTGTCTATGATTTGTTTTCGCAGCCCGGCGAAAAATACAAACTATTCGCGCAACTTGCTGAACAAACCAAAATTCCGGAGGCGAGGCGCATATTCGATAACATGGCCGGCAACGACACCAAGCTTCTGACGTCATATACTTCGGTGTTGGGCGATGGCGGGCTGAACCTTTGGGCCGACCCGCTAATCAAGAATGCCACATCAAGATCGGATTTCTCCATTGAAAATTTGCGTCGAGACCCCACGACAATATATCTGTGCGTCAGCCCCAACGATTTGGAGGTAATTGCACCTCTGGTTCGGTTATTCTTTCAGCAAACCGTATCCATATTGCAGCGCACTCTACCGCAAAAGGACGAGGTTTTCGAGGTCCTGTTCCTTCTCGATGAATTCAAGCATCTCGGCAGGCTTGAAGCGATTGAAACCGCAGTCACCACGATTGCGGGTTACAAGGGGCGCTTCATGTTCATCATCCAAAGCCTTTCGGCCCTGACCGGCGCCTATGAGCAACCTGGGAAGGAGAATTTCCTCTCCAACACGGGCGTGCAGGTGTTTATGGCGACAGCCGACGATGAAACGCCCCAATACATCTCAAAAGCGATCGGTGAATATACCTTTCACCAAAAGTCGAAGTCTTTCAGCCCAAGGGAATGGTTAAGTCCTAATATCCACATGTCCGACCAGGGAGCACCACTCCTGCGCGCCGAGCAGGTGCGCTTGATCGATGACAACAAGCAAATTGTTCTGATCAAGGGGCAGCCGCCACTCCAGCTGGACAAGGTTAAGTATTATTGTGACCGTTATCTGAAACCCATTTTCGCCAGCCAGACGGGTCCATTGCCTGAACCAGATCCGATCCCGCTTATCGCGGAGACAACGACCTTCGCGCTAGTTGGCAGCCTATCAGATCCAGCCGCCGAGACTTCGCGGGGCGATGCGCCACAGCGAGCCGCTAGCCCGGGCATTGCAAAGCCGACGGCGGCCCCTCCCACCGCCGCTCCGTCCGCGGTGGAGCAAAGTTCCGAGCAGCCGCGGGGGACCGCCGCTCAGCGCGAGCTGCTGGCGCGGATCATTGCCGTTCAGGAACTTGGCGTTTCAGACCGCAGCAGCGGGAAGTCTGAAACCGGGGGTTCGGCTCCGGCATTTGATGGGTCGGATCAATAGGGAATCGACCCGGCTCTCGTTGCTCGAACTCGCATGGCTTTCGGCCATCGAGCGTCTTTGGCGGCCGAGCCTCTTGCTACGCGCATCTGGGACGATGTCGACGGAACGCACCAGCACATCTCGCGACTAAGCTTCCAAGCCCGCCAAAACCAATTATGTAGACCTCGTCGGCGAACCGGCAAAACGCGTGACCGGGCACGCTCAGGATCGTCGGTCTGCAAACCAGGCTAAGGCTCGCCGGGCTCAAGGCCGTTATCAAGGACCTGCCGACCTATGGCTATCGCCGAGTCCATGCGGTGCTGCGCTTCAGCCCAAACAGCTCTTTCACTGGCGCAAGCTGGCGACGCAGGGCGCTCTTGCGGCAACAAGCGCCGAGGGCGAGGTCGTTGCCGCATCGGAGTATAGGGCGGCAGAAAGGCCGCGCAGCTGGAGCCCGAAATCTGTACGTCTCGGACGAGTACAAAATCGCCGTCCACCTTTGCGCCTGCGGTTGCGGCAGCAAGGTCCCGATTTCTTTCGGCCCGGCCGGGTGGAGTGTCAGAGAGCGCAATGGAAAGCCTACCGTTTGGCCATCGATTGGCAACGGACAGCTGCCCTGCCGGTCGCATTATCTCATCACTGACGGAAAGGTCCATTGGGCACCGTCCATGAGCGCTGCTCAGGCCGTGAATGCCTTAAAGTACGACCATCGTCGGGGCGAGGCGCACTATCGCGACGTTAATCGCAAGCGGAGGTGGTGGATTCGGGCATGGAAGACTTTTCTCGGGTGGATTGGACTAGGCTAGCCTCGCGGGATAAGTTTTCGCGCGATCCACCGGCCGCGAGAGCAGCCGGATCATTCAGCAGACAAGGGCTAGATCGGGACGATTGCCTGGGCCAGTCCGCCGCTCCCGCTACACCGCCGGCTCAGTAAACTGTGCCGTCCACAACGAAGGCGGGTACCGGGAGGCTTCCTGCCGTAGACCGAGGTCGACCGCGGCGGCGACCCCGGTCCGCGAGAGCTTACATGGTCAACTTAGCCACGCCACAACTTTATCGAGTCAAGTCCCTGCTTCTGTCGGAACGCATCAGTTCCGCTCGCGCGCTATTGTAGGCTTGGTCGATGGAATGCCCGGTCTCACCAATCGCGTCGGCCTGCTGATATGTCCAATCTGCTTGTAATTGCTGTGATCGAGCGTGAATTGCTCCGATGCTCCTGTCCAAATCCTGGTGTTGCGGCTGCTGCGCCGCTTGCCCGGAGCTCTCAGCGATCGACTCGTAGACCATACGAAGGGGGTCATTCTGTGCAAACATAGCGCCTACACGCTCAGACTGTTCTTCTGTCAGATAATTTTGCCCTTTTTTAAGAGCAGCGCACGAGTTAATAAGGGCTTCTGCTTCTCCATTCCCGAATGCCTCAGTCAGATCGATCGATCTGTCGAGCAATCTCTCCCTGTCTGCTTGGCTGAAGTCACCTATATTGCCAGCGATATTTGAAAGTGCGAGAGACTGGCTCAATGCGCTATCCATGCCAAGAACTTTGTCGACCGCGGCCGTTTTCGCCGCAGCGGTCTGAAACTTGGTTATCGGGCCAACAGGGCAATAGCGTTCGTAAAACGGCTGAGACACCGGCACGTGATTGTTTGGCGGAATTGCTGCGGCAAACATGCGCTCTGCTGAATCGCCCAGCCGGTTGAGCCGGGTATGAAATTGCCGTGCGTTGCTTCTGTCGAACTCGTTCCGGACTGAACGACTCGCCAGCCTGAGATTGGTAAGGTTGTTTGCCGTTTCAACCGGGTCGTCGCTGGCAACGCCTTTCACCACCTTGTCTAGCAACTCGGTGGGCACATCAGTGAGTTGTTTGCCGGCACCATCGCGGGCTGAACTTCCAGGTCTGCTTCTACGCGTATCGCGATCCATTGTTCGAAGTCCTTAGTTCATTTCTACTGCTCCCTGCTACCCCCTCTACCACCTCGGGGCGATCTGCTGAACTCATATCGAGCTACAGTTGCAATCTAGAGAGACGCGGGGAATTGAGCTTCAGGCGGCGCGCTGCGTTGGGGGCAAGACTGGAATGTTGTGTTCGGTACAAGCGAAAGACCGTATGTTCGGCTCCACAGCAGCGGCAGACACAGGGTCAATCGCTGGAGGACAAAGGCGGCCCGGGCGGTAAGCTCGGCGCGTTGACGACGGATCTTTGACGGCACGGATCTGACTATGGTCGCCTAGCGCCTCAAGAGCGGCGGAGCGTGGAAAGGAGGCTTGCGGAACCGGAAGCCGGGCGAGGCGCTGGCGTTCGCGGCTTGCCGGCGACATCTGCGAGGCTACACCGGATCCTTTACGTCAAGGACGCGCTTTCGATCCGGGTCGCCGCAGGGCAAAGGAACGCCATTTCCGTGGACCTGACCCCGTCTAATGGGCCTTCAGGCTTTACGGCCGCCGCCTACAATCGGGTGCGGCTGCTCGAGCTCATGGTCGTGCAGCATGAGCGTCGCTGCTTATCGGCAGTGCTGTCTTGTCAAGGCCGACCTGTCGGACCGCCGCTCGGCACAGCAGACCATCATGTGAGATGACAAACACGGCGAGATCTCCTCTGGCGTACGGCAAGCCCGCCTTATCTGAACCATAGCGCTGGATTTCTTCATCGGGGGCCGGTTGCGACGAAATGGGCGCAGTCACCGTGACGGCTCGGCCGACCGGTCGACGACGGTTAAATCGAGATCACCTGGGTCTAAAGCAACGGCGACAAGGTCCCTCAGCGCAAAGCCCTATATCTGCTCACTGCGGGCAAGCTCCAGGCCAGCGGTTATAGGATAGCTTCGCCATCGCCCGACGCACCTCATCGTGCCAATTCCCTGCCTCGATCGGAACGCATGAGTTCCGCTCGGGCGCTATCGTAGCTTTCGTTGATTGAAGTCCCGATCTGGGCAATCTCATTGGCTTGCCCATAGGACCGCTCTGGTGGCAGTCCATTGGCTCGATTCCCAATTGCGTCGATGTTCCTGTCCAAATCTGGATTGGGCTGCGGGACCGCACGGCCGGTGGACCGCACCTGGATCGCCCTATACAACGCACCCGCGTACGGATCCTGTGCAAATGATCCGTTCAGCCGCTCTCTTTGACCATCATTCAAATGCTCATGTCCCTTTTTGAGGGCCCTGGCCGTGTTGATAAGAACACTCCATTGTCCGTGAGCACCTTGTGCCGCCGTAGCGGCAAATAATTCTACCGATCGATCAAGAAGGCGAGTCCGATCTACCTGACTGAAATTACCTAGGTTGTCCGCTATTTTCGACAGGGCGCGAGCTTCGGCCCCTTGGTCAGTAAGGGCCAGAATTTTATCGGCCACGGCAGATTTTCTCGTAGCATTTTGAAACGTAAGTATCGGCCCGGCCGTGCGCGTTAGATAGCGCGACTTCAAAAGATCCGGCAAGTCGTCTTGGGCGGGCATTGCTGCGGTATACAAGGCTTGAGCTGACGTGCCTAGCCGGTTCAGCCGCGTGTGAAACTCCCCCACTGCCCCACCGTTCTCGAACTCGTGCTGAACTGAACGACTCGTTGCCTTGAAGTTCGTAAGGTTCCTCGCCGTTGCAGCCGGATCGTCGGATATCAGATGCTTAGCCAGTTCGCCAAGTAGCTCAGTCGGCATTCGACTGAATCCTGTGGTACCGCGGCCATCGCGGTTTGACCCTTCGGGTCTATTTCCAGGTGCATCGCGGTCCATTGCAGAGTCCTTAAGAGTTTCTACCCCCTCCAAGGGTACCACCCAACGGAGCCATGCCGAACTAAATGGCGTTGCATTTGCAATTTAGACGAGATTGGTCTCAGAGACAGGGCAGAAACGAGTCTTCGATCAGCCCGCCGTGTTGACCGCGCCCGAGCAGCGCGGAGAACTACGGCAAGAGCTGCATGGGCGGAAACTACTTGTCGTCGTCTGGAAGGCGAATGCAAAATACCGCAAGTATACAACTTGCCCAGTGGTCCAATCGGCTTTGGTGGGAGTAGTGCTTGTCAGCGTCTTGGGTGACGGCGGGAGCTGGAGCGGTCATTACAATGGCTAACGCCGTGGCAGCAAGTATCGTTCGTGGCCAGTGAGACCACAATTTCAGGAGCCTTGAGCCGTCTTTTTCCGAGGTAGGCATTTTTCGTTTTCCTTTTGGATCATCAGGGATTTGAAGAGGATCTGGTGTTAACGTGCCATTGGGAGCCGACGAAGCAGTCGAAGAGTCATAAGTTCTCCTGAATGTTTGTTTTACGAGAACCCTTGGCGGCCCTAGCTGACAGCCTGAAAGCGGTCTGCGGGATGGCGATTCCGTCTGATCGCAGCGAGATCCAACGGGGCTGGGGCGTCCCACGGGATGCGCAGCCTGTATTGCGTTCGGACGAATGCCATGTGAACTCCTGGGCTAAAGACCGCGCGACGGGCCGTGTCGGAACACGTATCATGGCTGTGAATATGCAATTGGCATGCCACCAAAACGGTTGTGAGCAGCGGCCCCAAATCGGAGGAGTCGCCCCCGGCCGGCTTGACCAATGTCCGGATCTGAACACAGGTTGTCGTCAATCGGACGCGACAAAACTGCTGTGACCGGGAGCACCGGCTGACGCCAGAGTTCTCGGTTGAGAATTGCGCTTCTGGGAGGGCGGGACTAAGCAACAGGCGATCGCCGGGGCCGGTCGAGTTGCGCAGCCGTGTGCTGCGGTTAGCGGCTGCATAGGGCCGCAGGTATGATCCGAGCGCCGAATGCTGGCGCCGTTCGCTGCATCCGACGACCCATCTAGCGATCACTGATCGCGTGCTCGAGGTCATACTGAGAGTATCTCGTGCAATCGCTCGTCCCGCCGCACCCGTCCAAGGCTTCGCAGATTCCGTTCTGCATCGGCTTGGAGCGACAAGGTGCGGGCCTCCCTGCCGTTCAGGCGAGCATGGCGTTCGAGGTGGACTCGGTGCCGTGGTCCGACGGAAGTCAGATTGCGTCTCGCCCCGACTTGGCAAGTGTCCAGACGCCTCTATCCTTCTCTTGAAGCTGCTGCGTTGTCCCTGGCCTCTAGCCCATGCTCTGGGAGGGCAAGTGGATTTCCAGCACGCCACGCCTGCCCTCCCGGCGGCCGACCTGGATAACCATGTCGATCGTCTTTTTCGCATAATTGACAATCTCGCGATGCGACATCTGCACTCCAGAGCGCATCACCATCAGCGCCAGCCTATCGAAAGCAAGTTCGGGACTATCTGCGTGGATAGTTGATATTGAACCTGGGTGGCCGGTGTTGATTGCCTCCAGAAAGTCATAGGCCTCGATGCCGCGGATTTCGCCGAGGATGATGCGATCAGGGCGCATTCGCAAACAGCTTTCCAAGAGTTTTGATGGGCGGCGAGCGGAAGTCTCGTCACGGTCGGCGATTAGCCCCACTTGGTTCTTGTGTGGTGGGTTAAGCTCCTGCGCGTCCTCGATGGTAATGATCCGCTCGGCAGGGTCTGACATCGCCAGCAACGCACGCGCGACCGTGGTCTTGCCGGAGGAGGTGCCGCCCGAAACGAGAATGTTGAACCTCTCGTCAACGGCCTGTCGAAACAAACCCTGCAAATTGCCGGCCTGGACCATATCCATGAGTGCCCGATGGCGCTCGCGGCGGTTCGCGTCCACTGTGATCTGCCCGCCGTCGATGAATTCTATCTTGGCACTGTCCAAAGTACGCTTCAGATATTTGCGGATGGTCAGCGACACGCCCGCCGCGACCGCGGGTTCGACAAGGACCTGCACACGCAGCGGATTGTCCCAAACCTCAACGCGGCCTGAGACGATCGGACGAAGCGGCCCAAGGGCGTTGCGGGTCTCTCCGGCCATTTGCGCTCCAAGGCGCTTGATGGCATGAAGCGGCAACGCCATATCGACCTCATGCATATGTAGCGCTCCGGCCTCCTCGACGAAAATGGAGCCGTTAGGGTTGATCGCCAATTCGTTGACGTTGTCGTCGACCAAGTAATCCCGGAGTGGCGCCAGGTACTGCTCCACATATGAGATGTCGCGGCGGGGCTGGTGGTCATTCATCGGATAACGAGATCCTGGTTGACAAAGACTCGGATTTCCTCGCCTTGGGGGACACGTATGATGGGAGGAAGGGAGAGATATTTGTCCAGAATAGTTTCACCTTGATCGCTCAGGGCCCCAGCGATTTTAGACGCAGTCTGGCCACCAGCATTGCTGTCTCCTGATCCGGCACCTCCAATGTTAATGGTCGCGCCCCCTCCGCTGGAGGATTTGTTGCCGCCAGTCAGCCCGGGAATGCTCGAGGGCAGAGCAGTGATGGCGCTGATGAGGACAGCTGCACCTATCTTGTTAACGTAGCGGTTATCCACGTTACCTTCTGTCCCGGCGCGACCAAGCAGGTCCGCCCCTGTGGAGCCGAGTGCGATTGACTGGCCGTCGGGCGTGATAGCCCGGTTCCAGGCGATCAGCACGCGTTTTTGCTCAACATCCACTCTATTGCTGAAGGTGCCGATCAGGCTCGTCCCCCCCGGCAGCAGAATGCGAGAACCGTCAAAGGAGAACACCGGTTCGATGACCTGGGCACGGATATTTCCGGGCAGCTCAGTATTGATAGCCGTTTCAAGCACCGCGGAGACTATCGTGCCCTGCACGACCGTATGCGATGGATCGGGAAGAGCACGAGAAATTGAAGTTTTTACCTCGGAACTCGCAGCAGAGGCGAGGAAGCGATCGTTTCCGCTCAGGTCTTCCGGCCGCTGTCCCGCACCTGCGGCTGACGCGGCAGGCGCCTGTGATTCATCTACGACTACGCCTGTCGATTCCCGTTGTTTGGTGGCGATCTCTTCCAGTTGACGACGCCTCTCTACGTCAAGCTTCGCGACCTCACTGGACCGTTCGCGCTCTTGTTCCAAACGCGATGCCTCGGCCCGCCCACGTGCGTCCTCGGTCTTTGCCCTCTCTCGCTCCTCCTTGAGCTTCTGCGTCATCTCTTTGTTGTATTCGTCGAGCAGGTTCTGGACGCCAGCAAGCGAAACGTCCGAACCTTTGTTGGCCCGGGCTACGGCATCGATTTCCTTGCGCAGTTCTTCGAGCTGCTTGTTCGTTTCAGCGTTGGGATTGGGACCCGGCCCAGCGGCTGCAGGCGGCTCGGGAACTGCAAAATCAAGTCGCGGCTCGTTCGTAGTCACGCGATCGACTTGCAAATCAACCTGTGACGTTTTCTGCTGGTCTTCGCCGCCAAAGCCGAGCGTCTTCAGCGCCTGAGTTGGGCCGACAAACAGGGCCAATGCAGCGGCGACGCCGGCCACCAACATGCCGGCTAGACCGATCCAGCCGACGCTTCGACGCCGAGATGTGCCAGTGTGCCGGGCTCGCCGTTCTTCCAGAAGCTTTTCGCGGTCCGCATCGACTGAGGCATCCACCGCTGCCTCTGCGGCGTTGCGATCGTGTCGATGGTCAACATTGCTCGACCTGTCCGGCACGTCCCAATCCTTTCCTCACTGGTTTTGCCCTTGTACGGCGTTTGTTTTGCCTACGCACACAGCGTCATTGCCGATTCTCATCACCCAGTAGTCGCTGGTCCCGTCCACGATGACACGGTCGTTGTCAGTGCGCGAATTGACCAGCTTTTCCTGGCGGTCGTGGCCGACCCGGAAGATTGCTGGTCGGGGTGCGCCCTTGGGCAGCACGAAAGTCGTCTGCAGTGTATTGTCTGTGACCGCTAGCGGCCGGAACTGGGCATGACCCGAGACCATGTACTGGCGATTTATGGGTCCGCCTCGGGCAAGGCTCTTGTCCGACGGCTTGGACTGGTCCGGATAGGTGAAAACGATCCGGAACGCTTGCGCAGCTCCCGCCTTCATGCCCGCCTTGATCTCGCCGACGGAGCGCAGTTCAAATGTATAAACGCGCTGGTCAGTGTAGATTGTCATGTTTGTCAGGGCTTGATCGATAATGGGTTTCACGCTGACCACATTGCCCATCTTAAGCTTGATCACTTGCCAGGATGCGCTGTCTCCTATGAGAACTGATTCTACATTCTCTCCTGCTCCAAACTGGATCGCCGTGACTGATTTCAGGTATAATCCAAGCTTATAGACGTTATGTTCATCGTATACATAACGCTTGATGCGTGCGTCTGACGCAAATCCAACAGGCGATTGCTCGGCCATGACAGATGTGACCGACGTAGTGATAACTATTGCTGATAACAGAAAAATCTTTAGCATTTACAGTCCGATATTTTGCCAAGTCTCTAATTGGCGGTTTCCGCATCGATCCGGTAGGCCACAACATTGAAGCCAAGGGGATTTTTCCACACCGACTCCAAAGTGGCATTTTCTTGTGGTCTGAATTGGTAACCAACGGTGACGACATAACTGCGCTCGACAGTGTCGCGCCCCTTTTCTTCACGATGCTTGACGATGCGTACACGAGCGAGATCCGCCGCGTTGCGCCGGTCCGAAGGGGTCAGGGAAATAGACTTGACCACGACACGCACGCGCACCTCATTGCCGTAGACCGTAGGAGGATATTGCGCCGAATCCGAGCGCCAGATTTGAGCCAGAGTTTGCGCTGCGTTGTCTGATGAGCGCGCCATCACATCGGGAATTCGGGTGCTGTTATCGGCTGGATCGTAAGTCTCGCGGTCGGTGACATAGGATACGAGTTCCGCCTGAAGCACTGCCTCCTGCTGTTCGAGCGTGGCAGGGCGAACCTGGACGATCTTTTCAGCCTCGCCGGTGGTTTTATCGACCATCACCACATAGGGCTTGGTTTCCTTGAGCGGCAGTACGATGACCAAAGCTACCAGCGACAAAAAACTCGCGGCGATGGCACCAACTGCAATTCTTGCCCAGTTGTTGCGTTGCTCGCGAAGGCTGAAAAAAAGCTCGTCTTCGAATGCGTGCTGCGTTGCTTGTTCAGCCACGCGTCTCTCCTATTCTGGTGCGCCTGAGATGGATTGGGTGTCAGCGGTAGAGATTGGCCTGTTCAGGAGACAAGCCTTGGTTGCCCTTTGCGGGGGAAGCCCCACCGGCACGATTGCCGGCAGCGGCTCCCCTGCCATCCGATTTCGGCGATGGACCCCCGATGATCCCGCGAGCGAGATAATCATTGTAACGCTGCTTGCGGACATATGCGCTTTGATGCCACGATCTGACCGCCGACATTGCTGCCCCACCCCACGAGGCGCCAGCGCCACGCGCGCTGCTTACTGCCATCGCGCTATCTCCCACCTTCCGGCCTCCCGCTTTAAGCTTGTGGTGAGCACCCCTGACCATGCCAATTGCGGAACCCACTGCACCGGCACCGACAGCAGCAACCGATGCAGAGGCTAGGGTGCTTGCCAATGTGGGGATCATGAACAGGAGGACCGTTGCAGCAATCATGATAACAGGGAACTCGAAGCCCCCGGCTTTTCTCGCGAGAATTTCCCCGGCAACATACAGAACAACAGTGATCAACGCGGTCGTGAGCAACGGAATAATCACGAAGCCGACTGTGAAGCGGGTCCAACTCTCGAAATGCTGCCTGGTTTGGGGCAGCATAAGCATGATGATGGCTAGCGGCGCCAAGCTGATCGCTACCGCAAAGCCTACTTTCGCAATGAGAATAATAATTGCCGATGCGGCGGTAAAAAACGCACCAATGATGAGGATGACCACACCCATGAAAACATTCCGGAGTGCCTTGCCAATCTTAAAGATCGAAGTGTTTGAGAGGTAACCATCGCTGATGTAGAAAATCGAATGAGCGAACTCATCCATCGCGGAATAGGTGTCTGTTATCCGTTCAGGATCGAGAACTTTTGGATCGCTCGTATGTATTTTCGATGCCACACCGCGTACCATGATGGCTGTGTAGTCAGCGGGCACAGTTTCGAGCATCGTATATATACCTTGGAAATTCACCCACATCGTAGCAAATGAATATATAAGTATATACCGCAGCGCCCAGTTTAAATATATTGAATAGTTTACGGGTTTGAATTGCATTACATGGTTTACTGCAGTGAATAAAAGCGCAATCAGCGCTACGGATCCAAGCAGTGTTCTAATCGGTCCGGCGACTGCCTCGAAGACCCCCTTCACATAATTAACAAGAGCAGAGTCGATCGAGTGGGCTACAGTTGAGATCACGCCCATGATGCTACCTGTTAAAGTTTTCTAGAAGTTTTCCGACGCTGTCCGGCTCGGCGGTCTCAGCGCCTAACGACATGAGGTAGGTTCCTGCCACCGATGCGATCGCCGCTTGGGTGCGAAGCGTTTCGTTTAGCTGCTGCGCGACTTCGATCATCACGCGTGTGTTGATGTCGACGCTGGTCTTCAAGTCACCACTGGTCGCAAGTGCTGCGATATAACCATTTATCCTGCCCATGCTGTCATTGGCGCGCCTATAGGAGTCCTCTGCGGTTGACGCGGTGATGGCGCCTTGAGCCGCTTCATGAGCGATCATGACATTGCCGGGGAGCTTGTCGCTGCGCAACGCAAATGCATCGTCCAAGCGGTAGAGGTTGCGAATTTTGTCAAGCGCGGCCTGAACGCGATCGGACCCAACCATCTGCCCGGTCAAGGCGTTGTTGGCCATCTCCCACAGACCTGGGCCGCCTTTGCGCGCCGCGACGTCTGCCTCGGCGTTGTTCTGCGGGAACGGCTTTGGGCCAGATATGGCAGCAAGCTGTGCATGAGCGGCATCTTGGATCCGGTTCAGCAGATTTTCAGCTACGTGCGCCGACGTAAACAGCTGTGTGGTGCCGCCGGCCATCAGTCGGGACAATTCAACCATATACGTCAGCAACTCGACGGCATTCCGGTCGTAGCTTGCCTGCGCGCCATCCGGTGCTGCGGGCAGTGCTGCAATAGGAGGCAGGGGTACAGGCGCGATGCTGGTTTGTTGGGCGTAAGCCTCCGGAATCAGCAGACCGGTCCCGAGCAATAGGCCAGCGACAGCCTGGAAAAAGACTTTCATGTGACGGCTCCTTCAGCTTGATGGTCAAGGGTTTCCCAGTTGCAGACACAATTGTTCTCCCGTGTCGCAGGGACGGATTGGCAGGCAGTAAGGGAGACCAAGATCAATGTGAGAAAAACCAGGGCCCTCGTCATTGCAGCATCTCCATTTGAAAGTTCGGCGCATAACGCCAGTCTGCAGGCGTTTGCCCGCGCCCGCCCCCCAGAACGTCGATCCCCTTGCCAATCGCCCCAAGCGCGAAATCAAGAACCACGCTGTCACCGCCCGATTTCAACAGAACGAGATGATTGTCGACGTTACTTGTCTGAAGGAACGCGCTCTCCGTCGGCGTTAGATTGAGCGGTGCAAGTTCGGTTTCGGTGTTGTAGGAGCTGGGGTAGATCAGACGCGTGACGGCGCTCTCCAAGATGGCGTCGCCAGCGGCGCTGTTGAGGATGTGCGACACGCGTTGGGTCAAGAGGACGACCGCAACGTTCTTCTTGCGCATCGTTAGCATCCAGTCCTTGAGACGCAGTTCGAAGTACGAATCGTCGAGCAGTTTCCACGCTTCATCAAGGACGAGCAGAGTTGGAACCTCGTCTTCTACGAGCCGTTCCACGCGCCGGAAGACATAGCTCAGCCACGCTGTGCGGACCGCGTTGTTGTCGAAAATTTCTGTGAGGTCAAATGCGGTGATCCGACTGTCGAAAGCGAGGGGATCGACCTCCTTGCCGCCGAAAAGCCATCCGAATTGGCCAGTATCGTCCCACCGGCCAAGTCGGTTATGGAGGTCGCCATCATCGTCCGTCGCACGCAGCTGACTGCGGAACTGTTCGAAATTCTGGAGGCGTGGGTCAGCCGTCGCATTGGCCTGAACAGCATCATTGATGGCCTGAACCTGCACCGGATTTAGGGGGCCGCCCTCATTGCTGGCCAATGCCATTAGCCAATCCGATAGCCAGGCTGCGCCGCGCTTATCCGCTTCCGCCCGCATTGGATTGAAGCCGGTTTCCTGCCCCATACGCACAGAGGAATAGGTACCCTCCATGGCGCGGACGGCCATCTCGAAGCCATTGTCCTTGTCGAAGATTATGGTGCGAGCGCCGAGCCGTTGGGCCTGGCTAAGCAGAAAGGCAACACCGAGGGTCTTACCGGATCCGGTTTGGCCAAGCACCAGAGTGTGCGCCACCGTGCGCTGACCGGGCTTGCCTGGTAAGTGGAAGTTGAAACGGAACGTTTCGCCGGTCGCTGTTGGAAAGATGGTCACGCAGTCGCCCCACGGACATCGCTCCGGTGGGTGACCCTTGGGCAAGCCGTGCATGGCGCAAAGCTCTGCGAAGTTCTGAGAGGAGATCATTGCGGCTCGTGTGCGGTAGCTGAAGTTGCCAGGATGCTGGGCGAAATAGACCGCGCGGGCAGAGAAGCTCTCGCGCACGATTGCAGCACCAGCGTCCTGCATGGCGCGCGTGATATACGCCATGGCCTCCTCAAGCTCTTCCCTGGTTTCGCAGAATACAGCGATGCTGCAATGATGGTCGCCAAAGACGACGCGACCGGATGCAACATCGTCCTCAGCCACTTCGAGTTGTGCCATGAGGGAGACGGCCGCGTCCTCTGCCGCACTCATCTGCTTACGCACGCGAGCGATTTTACCTTGGGCGGTGAGGTTGTCGATTGGTGTAAAGCTCTGCGAGACCACGGTATCGTATGGTAGGTTGAGCCTGTCGAGGATTCCGGGATAGGTCTCAGTGGGATAGTCCTTTACGGATATGACGGTGCCGTAGCGTTTGAGACCGGGATTCGGATTGTCGCATTCGAAGACCCTGCCGCGGAACGTGATCATTGAGCTTGCCAGGAGATCAGCGAGCGGGACAAACTTTTTGCCGGCGATAAGGCGGCCACTTGATCCGTCGATCAGCGTGCGCAACATACCGAGCCATTGGCCGTCCGAGACCGTGAGACGACGAGGCTTTGCCTCACTTAGACTGACCATGCAGGTTGCGATCATCTGATCGAGGCGGATCGCGCGCGCGGCGACCTCATCGCGACTGTGGGTATCCTTTTTGCCAAACATGTTGATGAGCTTGGTCAGTTTTTTCGGTGGTCGGATCACCATGGTGATCATCGTGACACGGTCGCGCAGGCCAATGGTTTCGAGATAATGTTGCCAGCGTCGGTCAATCTCCTCGTTGAACGCGTCTCCTTTGAGGGCCCGCAGCATGTTGGGCGGAGCCGCAACCGATATGCGGTGAACGTAGTACCCGACATTACCGCGCTGCTGCGCAATGAAGCGGGAAAACGCGTTACTCAGCTCCGCTGTCTGTCGGCTGTCTATTGTGTCGGCATTGATGCCCTCGACGACAAAAGCGCCCATTAGATCGCCGTCGCGCGAGATCAGGGTGACGTCGTCCACGCTGCTGAGATATGGAATTTGGCTAGCAAGCTGCTCGCTTTTGGGAGCGCCTCCTCGCATCCCGCGTTTGGGAGGTGACTCAGGCACGGTACACCTGCCCTTCGCCTTTCAACAGTGCCGCGCTCATCCGGGTGCTTTGCACGGTCGCGATGAAGACATCGATGATTTTTGGATCATAGGCGGCTAGAGCACGCAACGCGCAGTAGCCACCACCTCCCACGACCGCCAGATAGAGGAACGATTGGGTGATCAGGAAGCCGAGCATCACGGCACATATGAGAACGACCAGATATGTGATCGGCAACCCGGCAAAGGCGACCTCTCGCGTCAAGCCTACAAAAAGAGTTGTACGTTGGATGGCCAATACTCCCTTGAAAAGGCGAGGCAGCCCGCAGCCTAAAATGAATAGGGATTGCGACGCATCGAGATCATTTTGCGGCCAAGCCATGGACGAAGCTGGCGCCGCCAAACACGATCGCGATGCCAACGATGACGGACACCGCGAAGGTCCAGTCCATCCGGCCGGTCATGAATGAGAAGCCTACGGCGATGACAGCCAAGGCGGAGACTGCAACCCCGATCGGGCCGGTGATCGCTGCCACGATCGCATCAAGGAATGATGTCACGCCGTTGAAATCCTGAGCGGCGCTTGGAGTGGCAAAAACTAGAGCCAGGAAAGCCGTAGTACAGGCGATCGAGAAAAGTTTACCACAGTCGATTTTAGCGATTATTTTCTTCATTTTTGCCTCTTTTGTCCATTATATTCGCAATTTCTTATGGATAGCGAACGGGCCTATCCCCTTTTTTGATAGTTTTCTGCCAACGCTAAATGCGACAGAACAACAAATTGCGATAATCGAGCAGATATCAACGACACTTCGATACATTCCGAAGCCATTTTCTAGTCTTATATTTCACAGTTACGCATCTACTCTGTATTCGTTGGTACATGTGCCATTTGTTGGTGCGATTGTCTAAGGAAAACATGTTTCATTTGTAGCGTGCGGACATTTCATTCGGAACTAAAAAGGGGGGCTTGGACCTCGATAGGGGAATCGACGGGAAAGAAATGAGCGAGACCGCCCTAGCGGTGCGCGCCATCATGAAAGCCGAGGGCCTGGAGAGCATGACGTGCGGCAAAGGCATTCACTTGGCCTGGCTTGCAAGGACGATCACGCGCGACAGCACTTGGCCCCCTTTGCCACAGGCATCTTCAAGGCCATGCGACTGCCATCTTACATCGGATGTGAGGTCGAGGCGGGCAGATCCCCAAGATCGCCCTTAAGCGAGCCGGCACGTTGGATGCCTAACAAACGTAGCCGAAATCACCGCCCTTCAGCCGCGCGTCGCCCTGATAACTATCGGGCGGACTCGCCTTATGCCCTTTGACGAGGTCGTGACGGCGCCCGGCGCGGCCAGCGCGGCGCTCAGGTCAGCGTCGAGCGCATGGTCTGGCGCGCCGATGGTGTGACATCTGCCAGGGCTCTGGGCGATTGATACGGAACGAATCAGAGACCGAGAAGAAGAGCTGAGACTCTGGTAGAGCCATTCTGGGAAAAGAGCGCAGCGGTTCCGCCGGAATGCTTAATAGCTGGCGGGTTGGCGATCCGCCTGTTCCTTACTTAGTGTGCGGCCAGTGTGCTTCTTGCGGACATCTCGAAGACATCGAGCAGGATTGCCAGCCCGACCCCGCATGCGGTGAGGATGAGTCCGAACATGAAGATGCGGTTAGCACGTTTGAAAAGCTTGCGCCGGAGCGAGCTCATGTCGAGCAATATGGATAGGGCCCACGTTTGCAACGCGATGCCGCCCAGGATCGGTAGGACGGCGAAAAGATCATAAAGCCGCCACGGCACCGGGTTCGCCGCCCAATGCGTAACGAAGCCCAAAGAGAACGCGAGCAAGATGCTGACGACGGTAACGGTGCCATTGCGGAATGCAGTTTCGATCAGTTCGTTCGGATCCTGCTCGTCCAAGCCACCTCCCTCTCGGCAATCGACCGATCGTTCGTTAGCCGGTCGCCTAAAATGCGTTGCGGTTTTAAGAAGCGACATACAAGAGAATTGCGCCAGTGGAAAGCTGCGTCGAGCACGGCGAGCCGCCGTCTCCCCTCAGCATAGCTTCGCAGCAGTTGCTGACGACCGTGCTGGCAAGGGCAAACTGGGTGGTGATGGCAGTGGGCGATAGACAGGCTGGGTGCCGAAGAGCGTTTGCCAGCGACGATGGTTGTTGATCAGACGGGAACGAGCGCTTGGCTGTTGCTCGTTTCGAGAGGCGATTCGTCCGACCCCGGATCCTGCTTGTCGCGGTGCAAAGTTTCGAAGGAGTATGATCGCATCGATTGCAACAACGATGGCCCGTGTTGGGCTGGTTCCACGCTTGGACCACAGCCGCTCGTCAAAGTCGCCCCTCGCCCGCGTGAAGGATCAGCCGACGATGACCTTGCCCGACGCCACGCAAATGCCCTTCTGGGCTGCCGAAATCGGCTGGAGGATCAACCTCGGATGGAACCAGGGCGGCTCTTCAAGGTCAGTTCAGCCCCGCGGCGGGCTCAGTGCGCGGGAAAGGGCTCCAGATTTGGCTGGGTGACGGTTTCGGTTTCAATGCCAAAAAATGGGCAATGCTTTTCATCTTCATATGTTTTCCGGGAGATAGATGTCGAACGGCAGAAATGTCTGTCCAGGCGTCTTTGCGCAGCCGGTTTCGATGGCGCGAGCCATCAGCGTCATCAGTTCCTGGCAAAGCCGGCGCAGTGGCGTGGCGAGCGCCATTGTGATGATGCCATCCGCGAGCGCGGCCCGTGACTCCGGTGTGATCTCGTTTACGATGGCGACAATGCCACGGTCTTCGCCGTGTTTCCTGAGAGCCGAGATTGCGCCCTCCATGCGGCCGGCCGCCACATAAAAGCCGACGAGTTCGGGTTCCCGCTGAATCACATCCAGTGTTGCCTCGTAGGTGATCGGCCGTGTCCCGACGTTCAGGGGGATGTCAAGCACCGTGAATGTCGGCGCGCTCTCACGAAAATAGGAGCGAAAGCCGATTTCCCGAAGCTCGTGAGCCTGGTAACGCTCAGTGGCGGCTAGGACGCCCACCTTGCCGGGCCGTTTTGCCGCTTTGGAAAACATCCAGGCTGCTGTCCGCCCGACTTTCCGGTTGTTCAAGCCAACATAGCCCTCGCGTACGCCGGCGGCGAAATCCGAAAGCATCGAGAAAACCGGGATGCCTTTCGCTTTGAGTTCTTCGACGGCTGCTGTGATCGTCGGATGGTCCGGCGCCACCATGGCGATCGCGTCGCATCGGCGCCCAAGCTCCTGGAGAAGTGCTATCAGATCGCCCGGCATATGCGACGGCGCGAATTCGATAAGCGAGGTGCCGTGGAACGCCTGCGTCGCATTGACCGCCGCTTCGACCTCGCGCGCGAAGTCTTGATAAAAATGCTGGGCGGGTTGTGTGAGGATGAAGCCTAGCTGATAGCGCGGTTGGTCCGGCTCAGGGCGTCGCTTGCCGAGCCAAGCCGCGTGATAACCGACAGACTCGGCCGCCATGTAGACCCGCAGGGCAGTCTCCTTCCGCACTGGTTGGCGGGCGTTCAGAACCCGGTCAACAGTTGCCAGGCTGACTTTGGCTTCGCGGGCAAGATCAGCAATTGTCGGTCGCTTGGCCATGATCTCCGATTCTGCAGACATTCTCAGGAACACCATAGGTCGGTGATGAACGTTAATAAGATCCTTTTGCACTTACATCGATGCCGGGAGCTTGCTTCTGCTACGTGCGGCGGCTCCGAGGGCCCCCATTTTTTGAAATTCCACAATCAGCGTGTCTGCGGATGAGGTGTGCGCCCATTGGGATGAGGATCGCGGCGCGAGAGGGTATAGGCGGCTTGGTCGCTCACGGGGCGGCGCCTTCGGCTCATTGGCCGCCGGCGCCATGGCCGCGCTCATCAGGCGACACGCGAGCTTGGCGGCACCATTTGGACATGGTGCCGCCTTGGATTTGTATTGTCAGAAGCGGTAGCTGAGGCCTGTGCCGATCAGCCAAGGATTGAGCTTGGCTGTGCCCGTAATGTTGTTGCCAAGGACCACTGCATCAAATTTCGGCTCGAGAAAGAGCTTCTTGACGTCGAAATTGATGCCCCAATGCTGATCCAGCGCGAAGTCGAATCCGACCTGCGCAGCGCCGCCGAACGCGTTCTTGACGTGGAGTGCGTCGGCGCTGCCGATATCCTGATTATAGAAGATCGAGTAGTTTACGCCTGCACCGATGTAGGGCTTGAAAGGGCCGGAATCGGTGAAGTGGTATTGTAGCGTTAGGGTCGGCGGCAGCACCGAAGTCCGCCCGATGTTGGCGAGCGGGGCGATCGTTCCCTTGCCGTCGATATTGGCGTGGGTGGCGCCGAGTATGAGTTCAGCGGCGAGATTGTTGGTGAAGTAGTAGGTCAGGTCCAATTCCGGAATTGCCGTATTCGAAAAGGAAAGGCCTGAGCCGGGAATTTCGTTGACGTTACCCTTATTGTCCGTGATCACCCCCAGCGCACGCAGGCGAATTTGCCAAGAGCTAGGTTCGTCCCCAGGGGCCGGCGCCTCGGATTGTACATGCGCAGCCGCCGCCTGCTGCAGGCCTGTCAAGATAAGCGCAATTCCAAGTGTTATTCTAAGTGCCGGCCTTATCCAGTTTCTCATCATGCTCTCCTTGAAATCCGAAATTCGGGTGCGCGGGAGCAATGTCAGCCCTGATGAGACGCTCGGTTGATCGAGATCAACGATGGGATGGATTTTGCAGAAGTGACAAATCTCTTAACAGAAATGTCATGTGAACACCGACGCCGGCAACAAAGCGTGGCATAGGTTCAAAGATTCGAACAGCCCTTTTGCGCGGCAAGCAGTCGCAACGCACTTGAGGCGGCTCTTTTCGCCACGAGCGGCACTATCCTCGGTGAGGGTTCCGTTTATCCATGTCGGCGAGCCTGTCGGTACGATCCGTGATCCTGTGACGCCGAACTTCGGGGTGTGTGACGGATGCGAGACAAGACCAGCAGCGAAGCCGCTTGCCCAGAGGAAGAGGTTTCGTGGCAGCCCTCCCGACCAGTCTGGCCGGTTGGCTGGGTGACTATTGGATAGATGCCAGATGCGCTCGGCAGGCCAATCCCGGCGGCCTGGGGGCCGGGCGAAGGGGCCGCACCCGCGGCTGAAACCGACGTGGGCCAAATGTAGCGCTCTCGCGGCAATTTCGCCGGGACCGCGGCGCGCAATACGGCAAACGAAGCTCCGGTCGGTATCGTGCAGGACCGCCGATTTTAGCCACAGCCGCGCGTGAGCCCGCAAAATCGGCTATACAAACCATCAACGCCGAGGGCTACAACGCGGGCAGATCCGCCGCTCCTTTGCTGGACTTGATCGGATCATTCCTCCACAAGAAATATTCGTTTCGACCACAAGTGCGGTTCGGGCGAAAATACCTTGCGCCGGTGGGAAGGAAATGTACCTGATCGTGCTCCTGGGCGACGGCGATTGCGTGGTGGAAACGCGGTCAACAGGACCAGTAACGGTCCAAGGGTCGGAAAGAAATGAGCAAGCCGGCTTGCGTAGATACCGATGTAGGACCGCCAACAACGTTTGCGCCGCTCAAGAATCAGACATTTAGATCGATTTGGCTGGCGACGCAGGTTTCCAGCCTGGGCTGGCTGATGCAGACTGTTGCCATCAGTTGGCTGATGGCAACGATCTCAAAGTCCGATCTGACTGTGGCGCTGGTGCAAGCGTCAACGACGCTGCCTGCGTTTTTTCTGTCTGCCTTTGCCGGGGCCATCGCCGACAATTTCAGCCGCCGCAAAGTCCTGTTCGCTGGCTGGTGTGTAATAGCGCTGGCATCGGCGATGCTGGTTGGCCTCGTGGCGCTGGGACTTGTCGATCCTTGGATCGTCCTGGGATTGAGCTTTTTAGCGGGATGCGGCGTGGCGTTCACCGACCCGGCTTGGCATGCCTCGGTCGGCGATGTTCTGCGCAAACGGGATGTTCCAGCTGCAGTGACGCTTATCTCTGTCGGATATAATGCCGTTCGCAGTATCGGCCCGGCGTTCGGCGGTTTCGTTGTTGCGTCGTTTGGACCTCTAACCGCCTTCGTGTTGGCGACGCTGAGCTATCTAGCCCTGCTGGGGACAATACAGCGCTGCAGCTGGAAGGTTCCCTCCTCACCTCTCCCACGTGAATCGATGTCGACGGCCATCCATGACGGGGTGCGCTTCACGGCGATGTCTTCAGAAATCAAAGCGGCAATCGCACGCGGTGCCCTTTTTGGCCTGGCTAGCATCGCGATGCTGGCGTTGCTGCCCCTGGTTGCTCGCGATCAACTGAGCGCAGGGCCAATCGCGTATGGCATCCTTATGGCCGGCTTCGGCACCGGTGCCTTCGCCGCCGGCCTCTGCAACAACGTCCTGCGACGAAGGCTGTCTCAGGAGCGGCTGATCACGCTCGCTTGCATAGCCTGTGCGGCGTGTTCACTCTGTCTTGCTCTGACCCCTTCGCTTGAAGTGGCCACTGTGGCACTCGCCCTCGGCGGCGCGGGTTGGGTTGTCACTTGGACTGGACTTGACGTCAGCGTGCAATTGGCGAGCCCGCGGTGGGTCGTGGGCCGGACCCTGTCGATCTATTATGCCTTTTCGTCGGGCGGCATCGCAGCCGGGAGTTGGCTGTGGGGCACGGTTGCTCAGCGTTATTCCCTGAGCTGGGCACTTGAAAGCGCCGCTGGAGCTCTCTTGCTGGTCGCCGCAATCGGGCTCCTGTTGCCCATCCGCGAATGGAGGGAATCGGACCAAGATTCCCGGGGATTCGATGCGCCGGATGTCGCCCTCGATTTAAAGCCGAGAAGCGGCCCGATCGTCATCAAGATCGACTACTTGATACCGGAGAAAAATATCGAGGCTTTCCTGGAGCAGATGCGCGAACGGCGGCGGGTGCAAAGTCGGGTCGGTGCTCGGAACTGGACCCTGCAGCGTGACCTCCAAGAACCTTGCCGTTGGACGGAAACTTTTCGCACTCCGACCTGGACGGACTACCTGCGTCTGAATCATCGACTCACCGCCGCGGATAGGGAACTGGACGGGCGTCTGCTCGAATTGAATTCCAGAGAGCTTGCCCCTCAAACCAAGCTTTCAATCGAGCGACCTACGAGCCCGGCGCGCAAACGCCATCAACCGACCCCTTTTTTCTCCCGCCCCTGAACGCTTCATAAATGTGAGGCAACAGGGGTTTGGATGCCTGCAGGCTGGGCAGCCATGGAGCGGGTCACATGGCGTTCGAACGCAGCCGAATGAGCCTAGCCCTGTACCTTTCCGCCGCCCGATTTGCAGGCAGCGATCCACTTCATCGCCGAGGTTGGATCGACTAATATACCTGCACGCTTCGAAAAGCCGAGAAAGGCATTGCGTGCGGCGCTCACGGGTTTGCGCGCGGCATTTGCCTCATGGCAAACCCGAAGAGCGGTTTCGTGGATCAGGTCTCTGCGATCTCCCGGCCACTCATCGAGAAATTCGATTGCGTCCGCAAGGCTGGCAATCTCTTGCACGATGTATGTGGCACGCTTCACGAAAATGGAGCTGCTGAAACCTTTAGCGTTCATTCTTTTCTCCCAACCTGCTGGACGATTATTTTGTGAAGAGGCCGCCGCCTCGATGCCCCGCGATCATCGCAAGTTATGCTGTCCGGGTGATGACGGCTCAGCAGGAAAATCGGGACAACCGGCACTCTATTTGGCGTATGATCGGCAGCGACGTCGAACCGGTGCAGTGCCTTGGTTGTCTCCGCCGGCGTTGGCTGAATCAGGCTTTTTGATTCGGCCTACAGCGCAGGCAGGCAAATGGTGTGACTAAGCCCAGGTAGCCCTCAATCGCAACGCAGAATTTGAGCTTCGAGCGCGGCGGCCACGAAAGCACGCCGCGCGACAGCTGCATGAGCCTCGCCCCGCAAGACCTGCAGACAGGCATCCATCGCAATCTTTCGTTTCTTGGTATTGCGGCTGAAATCCCGCAGCAAGATTGCGGCCATTTCATTGACATCGAATACGATTCGCTCTGCGCCATGCCGGCCAAGCTGAATGACGATTGGCCTCGCAAATCTCGACGCGGTCATCTCACCCTCCTCTGCCGGGCCATTCGGCAAAGGCCTGATTTGCAAGTTGCCTCGCAACAGGCACCGCCAGCGGCCCCACGATAGCGTCGCCGGCTATGCTGTTGTCGACCTTGCTCGCCTGTGCCCTCCAGAGTTGGTCCGCGGTGCGGAAGGCAGGGCATAGCCAAGATCTCAGTTTGCCGCGTGTTTATCCATGCACCAGCGCCCTGTTGGTTGCAACGCTGCGGAGTGCCGCGCGGCGGTTCAGCCCAAATCTATCGGTGGCGAGTTTTGAACCCGCTGCGGCTGCCAATTGCGCCCCGTCGTAACAGGCCTTTCTTGGCTTGGAATTAGTTCTTCGGCCACCGTGACGGAGGGTATTCTGCCGGAGACAACGGTGCCCGATCGCAGGGTCATGGCCGCCCGGCGCTAGGCAATTTTGGCTATCAGCTTTTCAGCCCAGACCGTCACGACGTCAGCCCCTGACCGGCGAGCGCGCCCCCCCGCGGCCGGCCTCCCCTTATAGGACGCATTTTGTTTCAGATGTCGGGCAGCCGATTGCAAACTCCCGCGAAGCGCTGGTCATGGGGGTCGATCGAGGAGATCTGCCGGCGGCTGAGGATTTCGCGGAAAGTCATTTTGAGACAAGCCACATCTCTGGCGGCAGCGACAAGCACGGATGGCCATTGGCAAGCCGCGGGGACAAGCGCATCGCGGAAATAGGCAGAGTCTTCCGAGCTCCGCCGAATGGACAGGAGTTTTTTCGGATAGCCTCGCGTTGGCGAAGCCGCTCGCGAGGGCGCCTCAGCAGCGCAGGAGCGAAAGCGGGCGAACGGTGTCTTGGAGTCCCGGTTTACTGGACCAAGCTGATTGGAGAACTGGTGGCGCGGGCTGCGCTGTTGACGCGCCGGCCGGCTTGGTACAGGCTCCATTAAATCGATTATAGACCGCTTCGTACATCGTAGCTGTCTCCGACAAAACAGGGATCATGAACGACCACGCAAAGGAAAGCAGGAAAGGCAGACCGGTGGACAACGCGAACGACATCACAGCGGACCTGATCGCCGTTGTTGTCGCTGTCAACGGCCATGAGCCTCGCGTTCTCACGATCGGCCGGGCAAACGTGCTACCATCAGGTCCGTTCGAACTCGGCCATCGTTCCCTTCAGTCGGGCTTAAGGTCATGGGTGGAAGAACAGACCGGGCAGCCCCTAGGCTATATCGAGCAGCTCTACACCTTCGCTGATCGCGACCGGGTCGGCACCGGGCAGCGTGTAATCTCCATCAGCTATCTCGCGCTCACTCGAGAAGAAGAGGCAACGCAATCGGCCAGGCGCCGTTGGCAAAGATGGTATGATTATTTCCCCTGGGAGGACCACCGCTCCGGGGCTCCATCGATGCTGGCGAGGGTTTTGCGCCCGCGCCTGCTCAAGTGGGCGGACAGTGCTGGCGACAATGAGACGCGCCGAGAACGCCGACAACGGGCGGCGGTTGCCTTCGGCTTCGATGAGCGGCAATGGAATGAGGAACTGACGCTCCAGCGCTATGAGCTGCTTTACGAAGCGGCCATGGTGGGAGAGGCGGCCGGCGGGCAGCCTTCGGCCGCACTGTCCTCGGCAGCAGGGGAATCGATGATCGCGGATCATCGTCGGATCTTGGCTACGGGAATCGCGCGCCTGCGCTCCAAAATCAAATACCGGCCGGTGGTCTTCGAACTTATGCCACCGGTCTTCAGTCTTCTACAGTTGCAGCGAACCGTGGAAGCCTTGGCGGGCAGGCTCCTCCACAAGCCGAACTTCCGTCGGCTGGTCGAGCAGCAGGAGTTGGTGGAGCAAACCGGCGAAACCACCGCCGACACCGGCGGCCGACCGGCCAAGCTTTATCGCTTCCGTCATGGGGTTCTCGACGAGAGGGCTATTGCCGGGGCAAAATTGCCGCTAACGCGGGCGTGACAATCCGCTTATACTCACCGCAAGAACATGCATTGTTATATTCGCCTCGAGTATAATAAAAGACGTCGATGACCACGGCGTTGCCATCGAAACGGATCCTTGTACGACGCAGGAGCCCGCACGTCGGCGCCTGTAATCGACCGGCCAGCGAACAGCCGGCGTCGAGGTCCGGGATGAGCACCGTCTCGTCCGGGGTCAGAAGCTATGAAATGCACGCCGACGTCGATGCGAAAGCGATCCGCAAGGCGGGCGTGAGGCTGGCCTGAGCACGCCTGACAACGCCGAACTGGAAACCGCGCCCGAAGCCGAGCCGGACCATGTCGCGTGCGGCTCGCTACGATGCTCTGGGCGATCAGTCCGATCCGATACGAGTGAGCTTGCCCTTCCAACCTCAACGCCAGCCCAAGGCTTCGGCGCGAATGCGGACACGGCAAGCGAACACCGAGCCGGAGCGTTTATCGCCAGGTCCTCTCGATTCAGGCAGCAGCTTGGTGCACGCCTTCAGAAGGTGGCAACGCCACCTGGAGATTGTCGATTAGCCGTGTTTGGCCAAGCCAGGCAGCGACGAGTAGCCGCGCTGGCCGGTCCAATCTGACGATCGAGGCAAGGTCACTATCCGCGCGAAGTTCGAGGTACTCGACCTTCGAGAAGCCGGCTGCGATGATCGCCTCTCGACCGTCAGTCAGCGCACGACCTACGGATTGTCCGGAATTCAGCTGCTTGGCGGTTCGGACCAGGATTTCTGCCAGTCGAGGCGCCCTGTCGCGCTCGGTCAAAGATAGTCGCGCGTTGCGCGACGACATTGCCAAGCCGTCGGCTTCGCGCACCGTCGGCCCAGCGACAATCTCGACTGGGATATCGAGGTCACGGACAAGCTGGCGTACGACCTGGAGCTGCTGAAAGTCCTTTTCGCCGAAAAACGCCAGATCGGCCCCGGTCTGCAGAAGAAGTTTCGTGACCACCGTCGCCACGCCATCGAAATGGCCGGGCCGAAACGTGCCGCAAAGCCCCTGGCTCACACCGCTGACGGAAACTGTGGTCGCGAAGCCTTGCGGGTACATGTCGGCTGCATCGGGAGCATAAAGGATATGGGCGCCGACTGAGGCGAGCTTGGCGGCGTCATCGTGTTCCGTGCGCGGATAGGCGGCCAAATCATCGGCATTGTTGAACTGCTTCGGGTTGACGAACAGCGTCACGATCACCCGATCAGCCTTGGCCTGCGCGGCTTGCACGAGGCTAAGATGACCCTCATGCAGGGCGCCCATGGTTGGCACGACGGCGATCCTGAGACCCTCGCGTCGCCAAGCGGCAACGATGCTGCGCAGTTCGGAGACGATCCGGACGATCGCGGTGCTCATGTATCTTCTCCTCCACTTACTGTGCTCGGCTCATCGCTAAAGACATGATCGGCGGCCGGGAAGCGGCGCTCGCGTACATCATATGCATATGCCGCGATCGCTGCGTTGGCGGCATCCGCAAGCTCCGCATATCGCTTGACAAATTTCGGCCGGAAGGTGCCGAACAGGCCCAGCATATCATCGACAACCAGGACCTGACCGTCGCAGGCCGGCGATGCGCCGATACCGATTGCGGGAATCGCAATTTCCTGTGTAATCAGCCGAGCAAGAGCTTCGGGTATCTTCTCCAGTACGACAGCGAATGCGCCAGCCTCGGCCACCGCCATCGCATCGCGCAGGATCCGTTCGGCATCCTCGCCTCGTCCCTGAATGTGATAACCGCCAAAAGCATTGACCGCCTGCGGCGTCAGGCCGACGTGGCCCATCACGGGTATGCCGCGCGCGGTCAGAAACCGGATCGTCTCCGCGACGCTTTCACCGCCTTCGAGCTTGACCGCCGCCGCCCCGGTTTCGGTCATAACCAGGGCTGCATTGCGGAACGCCTGCGCGGGGCTTTCCTCGTACGATCCGAAAGGCATGTCCACCACCATCACGGCGCTTTGAAGCCCGCGCCGCACCGCCTTGCCATGAAGAATCATCATTTCGAGCGTAACGCCAACAGTGGAGGACATGCCGTGCAACACCATGCCGACGCTGTCGCCGACCAGCACTACATCGCAATGCTCATCGACAAGCTTGGCGACGGGCGTCGTATACGCCGTTAGGCAAACAAGTGGCGTCTTGCCCTTCCGCGCCCCAATATCCGGCGGGCTCAATGCCCTCGGTCCTCCGGCAGCGCTCACCAAGTTGCTCCTTCCCCTGCGTCAGGTGCAAAAGCAAGCGTTTGCCACATTTTTGTGCAGTTGCGAAGAGGGAATTTGCAGCGCACCACGTTGCCGGCGACATTCATGGGCATGTCCAGTTTGGCGGCGTTGAACTCAAATTCCGCGCCACCAGCCTTGCGCGGCGGATATCCCACCCTGCGCCTCCACTACTGGTGAGCGGTGCGCCAGTTTAGGCCCTCCTAGGGGAATGCTGTTCATGCGACAAGCCATTGCGCAGGGCGAAAAGGCAGAGCATTGGGTGCGATCTAATCCAGCGCCGCTAAAAGCTTGCCGAACCGAAAATGGCGTCGCTGGTCCAAGGCATCAGCCGCTTCACGGTCTTCCCGTGCAATATGAGCAGCAGTCGCGTGCTTCGTGGACGGCTTGGCCGGCGTCTTGGTGCTTCCCCATCGGCAATGTATTGGCGATATCGCACCAGCAACCGGTGGCTGTTTAGTCGAGGAATTCCACCGTACGCTACTGAAATCCTTAACGTGATTTTTATCCCGCTCGCCTAACAACTAACTCATTATGAGGCAGTACAAGCAGCCTGTTCCAGGCCCTGCCCTTCAGGGCCAAAGCGAATCCGTGGAAGCTGGGATCCTCCGAGATCAGTTCGGTGATCTGAGGACCGGGCTTTTCATTTCGATGCCCATCGGCACCCTCCTGTCGGGTCTGATCCTGGCTGTGCAGATGCTTTCAGGCGGCGGCCTTCTGGTGGTGTCGTGGTTTGCGGCGGTCCTCGTGATAAATGGCATACGCATAGGACTTGCCCTTGCCCAGTCAGATATTCGCGATGGTGGGCCGAAGCCGGTTGGTGCCCGACTTTCTCTTTACGGGATGTTGGCCTTGGCGTCCGGCATCGCGTGGTGTTTTCTTGCGGTGCTGACGGACGGATACAGCACTCCTCAAGCGCCGCTGTATCTGATCGTTCTTGCAGGCCTGTCAGCCGGTTCGGTCACCTATGGAGCATCATACGCACCAGCTTCAATCAACTTCATGACGCTGCCGCTTCTGGTCGCGGCCGGATGCGTGTTGGCGAAAGGCGATATCGAGAATCACATCCTGGCCTTTACGATCTTGCTCTTTCTCGGTGGAATGATCAGAAGCTCGCTTCTCGGCCAATCCCGCTTCCGAGAGACGAGCCGCCTCAAATACGAGGCGAGGGAGTTCGCCGCCGAGATGGAACGAAACTCCAGACGGGATCCACTGACGAATTTGCTCAACAGGGCGGGGCTAGAGCATGACGTCTGTCAGCTAGCACTCGCCGACGGTCCGTTCGTGGCCATGCTGATCGACCTGGATGGATTCAAATCGGTCAACGACACCTATGGTCACAATGTTGGAGACGATCTGCTGATCAGAGTTGCACGCAGGATAGAGAAGCGTGCGCCGCCAGAAGCAACAATTGCGCGCATCGGCGGAGACGAGTTCGTGCTGCTCTTTGCGGGCAGCAGATCTCTGCATGCGCCGGATGAACTTGCATCCTCCATCATCGCGGCGATCGCGGATCCGGATCCGGAGTTGAATGCGGTGCGGGTCGGCGCTTCGATTGGCATCTATGTGTCGGAGAAACCGCAATTGACGGAAATGCTGCTGCGAGCGGATTTCGCGCTTTATGCTGCCAAGCGCAGAGGCAGGCACGAATACTGTCTCTTCGATGTCGAACTCGAACACGGACTCGAGCGTAGGCACTGCATCGAACGCGATCTGCGCGGAGCCATCGAAGCAGGCACTCTTTGCTCTTGGTTCCAGCCCATCGTGCGACTGGACACGCATGCAACCGTCGGATTCGAAGCGCTCCTGCGGTGGCGCCACCCGATACATGGCGCCATTCCCCCACCTGAGATCGTCACGGCGGCACGTGAAACCGGTCTGCTTTCCTTGCTGAGCGAGAGGGTATTCCTCAACTGCTGCTCCATGATTGAAGAGCTGGTGAAAGACGGGCGCCAGGATGTTCGGGTCGCGATGAACCTCTCGCCACGCGAACTGGAAGCAGGCAGCGTCGACGACATGATCCTGGACAGCTTGAGGAGAAAGAATGTCCCCGCCGCGATGCTTGAGATAGAGATCACGGAAGAAGCGCCAGTGGATCGCGACAGGGTTGACGAAAAGCTGGAACGCTTGGTGGATGCAGGCATTTCGATTGTTCTGGATGATTTCGGCACCGGTTTTTCGACTCTGGTTTCGCTGAAAGACCGTCGAATCCGCAAGATCAAGATCGACAAGGACTTCGTTCGCGATCTAGCCAAGTCCGTGGAAGATCAGGCTCTCGTCAAGGCTGTCATCGATCTCGGGCAAACGCTGGGAATAGAGGTCATGGCAGAGGGGGTCGAAACGGATGCGGATCGTCGGATCCTCCAGTCACTTGATTGCATGATCGGCCAGGGATTTCTCTTCTCGACTGCGCTTCCCATGCCTGACGCGCTTGCCTTCGACGCCGGACATCCTGACAGTTCGGCAGTCGCCAAGACCCTCTTTGACCTCGCAGGGGTCTCGTTGGGCGGTACCAAAACCGGCAGCGCGGCTTAAGATTCCGCGATCACACGGCGAGAACCGTAGCCGTGCGTTGAGATTAAAACCTTGTGTCGTTCCAAAATTCGTTGACGCCGGCGAGCGCGGCAGAGGCGACACGCCAGACGTTCGCGGCAGCATCGCGAACCCGTCTCGCCGGCGCGTGCGGCGAAATGGCCGTCAGCGCTACCACCGAACACCGCCTCCGGAAATCGGACATGGAGCCACTTCGGAGTTGATGGATTGCTCGGTCCGCCGATGACTTTAATGGATGACGTGAGCTGATCCACCGTCTGTAGCCGGCAGACAGGTGGCTCCACGATGCCGGCTGCCCTGATCGTCGGAGGCAGAGGCGCATCGGCCTGCGGCGTCGCCTCGTGCGACGCAGCGGATCGGGATTCGGCCTCAGCGCGCGGGTTCACCATAATGAGCTTCACGGGAGGTTCTCCAGTTCTAGGTTGCGGACCACACCGTTGGCGGCTCCTCTTCTTCTCGAAGGCCCCTCCCGGCCGAGGGAGCGAACGGGCCGATGTAACCGGGCGAGCATCCCCCTGTCCGGTCGGACTAAATTAGCGTGGCTTCCAGCCGAGCGGGAGACGCCGTGGCCGGGATCGCGCAGGCTGCGGTTGAGCGCCGGGGCCACCGGTTCGGTCGATCGGTGACCGGTTTTTCCCCTCCTCCTCTCCTTCCATTTCCATTGCTATTCCCATTGATTGCCACGTTGGCCGACGCTATATAGCGCCAAGATAAACGGCAGGAGAAAGCAATGGGTCTCGTCCAGTATTCCGATAATGGCCTCTTCGCGCCGCACAAGATCGCGCAGGCGTTCCGTACCACCAGCGAGGAAGTCGCGCGCACCGCGGGGCTCGGGAGAGACGCGGTCCAGCGCAAGGACCGCATTCGGTCGGACAAGACCCAGCGTCGGCTGCGCGAGATGGTCGAGGTGATCAACAAGGTCGAGCCGCGCTTCGGTTCGCAGTTGATGGCCTATGCCTGGTATCGTTCGGAGCCGCTACCGGGCTTCTCCGGCCAGACGGCTATGCAGCTGGTGCGTGGCGGTCGTGCCGATGACGTGCTGGACTATGTCGACGCGGTCGACGCCGGCGTGCACGCCTGACCGGTGCTTTATCGTGGAAAGCTCTATCGGGCGTTGAATCCCATTTATGCGCGAGAGCCGCTGTCGGGCCGTGGCGCTGAACTCTACGGTGGACGATTCAATCCGAAGGGTGTGCCGGCGCTCTATGCGTCATTGTCGGTGATGACAGCGCTACGCGAAGCAAACCAGGTCGGCAATCTCCAGCCGACGACGCTCGTCTCCTACGACGCACAAATCGATGATGTCTTCGACGGCCGCGACGCAGAGGCTTTGTCGGCACAGGATATGGATGCGGCCGCGCTCGCCGACGGCACGTGGCGTGACCAGATGAAAGCAACCGGAGAAGCGCGGACGCAGGCCTTTGCCCGCCGCCTAATGGACAAGGGGTGCAACGGCCTGCTTGTCCGCAGCTTCGCACCCGGCGCAACCAGGCAGGACCTGAACCTCGTGCTCTGGAAATGGGGGGATGCGGCCCCGCACCGCCTCAGCCTGATCGACGACGAGGATCGCCTGTCGAGATAGAAAAGCCGTTCAGGCCGCGATCCGACCGCTTTGGGGTTTGTCGCGAGATGCATCGACATCTCTGGCGACTCCGTGTCAATCCTCGCCAATTGCTCCAGCTTCGTTCTCAACTCCGCCTCGAAGGAAAGGCTTCGCCGACGCGCGGAAGATACGACAGGAGACGCTTGCGACTATCGTCGAGCCGCAGGCAATGGTTTCCTTTTCGCCGTCGAAAAGTGCTCGCGCCGGGGCGATGCCGCCGACCGGTGTCGTGGGCAGCTCGACCTCCGGCCCCACGCCGATGCGCAACAGCATGGTGATGTAGCGGTCGTCCTGGCTGCAGCGCTCGGCGGCAAATTGCAGGTCGCCATCGAAAGGCTAGTCGCTTACCTGCGCTCGATGCTGGCTAAGTGTTCCTGCATGTTCTAATTCCGGAACACGCCGATGCGATTGAACCATTCTGCGGGACTGATTTGGGCGTCGGGTTCGCGGTCGCGCCCATGGCCACGCTTCCCTCGCGTTACCCACTCTGCATGTCGCGCATGGCATATTTTTGTTCAGGTGCGAAGAGCTAAAAAGGGCGAATAGCTGCGGTGTTGACGCGTCGATGCCACTGGTAGAAGCTGTCATTAAATCGATTATAGGCTGCTAAATTAGCGGCTCCAAAGAATCCGGGAATATGGGCGAACAGCCAAAAGGGATCAAGAAAAGCAAAACCGGACGCAAGGCTAGCGACGTCAAGGCTGACCTGATCGCGGTCGTCGCCGCGGTGAACAATAGCGGCCCTTGCGTCCTTACCGTCGAGCAGGAAGCCGCGCTGCCGTCGGGCCCGTTCGAACTCGCTCATCGTTCGCTTCAGTCGGGCCTGAGGGACTGGGTCGAACAACAGACAGGCCATTCGCTAGGCTACATCGAGCAGCTCTACACTTTCGCCGATCGCGATCGGATCGGCGCCGAGCGCGTGATTTCGATCAGCTATCTCGCGCTTACCCGGGAAGAAGAGGTGACCGGGGCGACCAGGCGCTGCTGGGGAAGCTGGTACGACTATTTCCCGTGGGAGGACCACCGCTCCGGAACTCCGCCGATCATACGAGAGGTCTTACGCCCGCGCCTGATGGAGTGGGCCGACGGTGCGGCCGACACCGCGACGCGCCTCGAGCGCCAACGGCGAGCAGCGGTTGCCTTTGGCTTAGATGAACGGGCATGGAATGAAGAGCTGGCGCTGCAGCGCTATGAGTTGCTCTTTGAAGCGGGCATTGTGGAAGAGGCGACGCGCGATCGCCGTTCGACCGAGCTCGCTTCGGTTCCAGGTCGCCCAATGGTCGCTGACCATCGCCGCATCCTGGCGACAGGCATTGCGCGCTTGCGCTCCAAGATCAAATACCGGCCCGTCGTGTTCGAGCTCATGCCCCCGGTTTTCACGCTGCTGCAACTGCAACGGACGGTCGAGGCGCTGGCAGGCCGGCTCATCAACAAACCAAACTTCCGCCGGCTGATCGAGCAGCAAGAACTGGTGGAAGAGACTGGCGAGACGTCAGTCGATACGGGCGGTCGGCCGGCGAAACTGTATCGTTTCCGCCATGCCGTCCTCAATGAAGGCGCCATGGCCGGGACAAAATTGCCGCTGGCGCGCCCTTGACAGGGTTATAGTCGGCGTAGATATATGCCGCTTATTTTCAGCCTGAGTACAAGCGGAGGCGCAGATGATCGGCGCGTTACCCACGGCCGCGTCCCTGTATGAGCGCGTCCGGCGCGTGATCCCGCCAATCGAATGGCCGGCCTTTGCCGATGACATCGATGCTATCCTGGCGCTGAAGCGCCAGCGCAATGCTGTGATCCTGGCCCACAACTACCAGACCCCCGAAATCTTTCATTGCGTGGCCGACATCGTCGGCGACAGCCTGGCGCTCGCCCGTAAAGCAATGTCGGTCGACGCTGATGTGATCGTGCTGGCCGGCGTGCATTTCATGGCGGAAACGGCGAAGCTTCTCAATCCAGACAAGACCGTGCTCATTCCGGACCTTGCCGCCGGCTGTTCACTGGCCGATTCGATCACGGCCGAAGACGTGCGTCTCATGCGGCAGCGCTATCCCGGGGTGCCGGTCATCACCTACGTCAACACCTCCGCGGCCGTAAAGGCCGAGTCCGACATCTGCTGCACCTCCGGCAATGCGCTGGCAGTGGTGAAGTCGCTCGGCGTGCCACGCGTCATCATGCTTCCCGACGAATATCTGGCGAAGAACATCGCGGCGCAAACCAAGGTCGAGATCATCGCTTGGAAGGGACGCTGCGAAGTGCATGAGCGCTTCACGGCGGCCGACATCCGCGAGCTGCGCGAAGCGCATCCGGGCGTCACCGTGCTTGCCCATCCCGAATGTCCGCCGGAGGTCGTCACCGTAGCCGATTTCGCCGGCTCGACGGCGGCAATGTCGGACTATGTTGGACGACACAAGCCGGCGCGTGTGGTGTTGATGACGGAATGCTCGATGAGCGACAACGTAGCGGTCGAGCATCCGGAGGTGGAGTTCGTGCGCCCCTGCAATCTCTGCCCACACATGAAGCGAATAACGCTCGCCAATATTCGGACCGCGCTTGAGGAGACCCGTCACATCGTCACGATCGATCCGCGTGTCGCCGAGCGGGCTCGCTGGGCCGTCGAGCGCATGCTCTTCGTATGACGCCTGATATCCACGACATTCGCGGGGCGCCGGTCATTGTCGGCGCCGGCATTGCCGGCCTGATGACGGCGCTGCATCTGGCGCCGGAGCCGGTCATCGTTCTCTCCAGGACGCCACTTGGAACCGATGCCTCGAGCACGCTCGCACAGGGCGGGCTCGCAGCCAGCCTCGGCGAGGACGACAGCACAGCACTGCACCTTGCCGATACACTTGCCGCCGGCGATGGGCTTTGCAATGAGGCAATAGCAAGGCGAGTGGTCGGAGCCCTACCCTCGGCCGTTGACCACCTTGTCCGTCTGGGTGCTCCCTTCGACCGCGACTTGGACGGGAAGCTGCGGCTCGGCCTGGAGGCGGCGCATTCGCGACGCCGGATCGTGCACGCCGCCGGCGATGCCACCGGTCGCGAGCTGTTCCGCGCGCTGCTCGCCGTGGCGCGGCGGACACGCTCGATCACCCTCATGGAAGGCATGGCGGCCCATCGCCTGGTGGTCGCGGAGGGCAGCATCGTCGGCGTGCTGGTTGTTTTGCACAACGGGGTCTTCGCATTGCCCACGCGCCGCGTGGTGCTGGCGACCGGCGGTATCGGCGGCCTCTTTCATGACACCACCAACCCGCTTTCCTCCTTCGGGCACGGCCTGGCACTGGCCGCCTGCGCCGGCGCGGAGTTCGCCGATCTCGAATTCGTGCAGTTCCACCCGACGGCCCTCGATACTTCGCGCCGGCCGATGCCGCTTGTGAGCGAAGCGGTGCGTGGGGAAGGCGCGGTGCTGGTCGATGAGCACGGTCATCGCATCCTTGCCGACATGCCTGGCGGCGAGCTTGCATCGCGTGATGTGGTGGCGCGCGCGATCTCTGATCAGCTCGCCGCCGGACATTGTGTTTATCTCGACGCCCGGCAATGCCTCGGGCCAAAATTCGCAAAACGTTTCCCGGGAATCGATGCCGCTTGCAAGCAGGCTGGCATCGATCCGGCCGTTGAGCCAATGCCCGTGCGTCCCGCGGCCCACTATCACATGGGCGGCGTCGCCGTCGACGCCGAGGGACGCAGTTCCGTATCCGGCCTGTGGGGCTGCGGCGAGGTTGCTTGCACCGGGCTGCACGGGGCCAACCGGCTCGCCAGCAACTCGCTGGCCGAAGCCGTTACAACAGCAGCCTGGGTGGCGCAAAGCGTGGCCGGCACTTGCGCCGGCTGGCAGTGGCCCAGGCTTCCCGCCATGCTTCCACTGCGACCCGACCCCTCATCAATACGCCAAGTGGTCTCCAATGCGCTCGGCATTGTCCGCAATGGCAAGGCGCTGCGCGATGCAATCGCGAAACTGCTACCGATCGCTGTTGGCGAGACGATGGCCGCCGACGCGGCGCTGGTGGCGCTGTTGATCGCGATCGCGGCACTACGGCGCGAGGAGAGCCGCGGCTCGCACTACCGATCCGATTTTCCCGGGCGCGATGCCAACGCCCTGCCCTCGCGGCTGACGCTGTGCACAGCCTTTGAGAATGCCGTCGCGCTCAGCTGGCAAGCCTCCGAACGGAGCTCCTGGTAATGAATTCACTTGCACCGCTTCCGCAGATCATAATGGAGCCGATCGTCCGCAATGCCCTTCTGGAAGATCTGGGCAGAGCCGGGGACCTAACGAGCGACGCGATCATCCCGGCCGGCTGCAAGGCGACGTTTGCGTTGAACGCGCGGCAAGGCGGTGTCGTTGCCGGGCTCGATCTGGTGATGTTTGCCTTCCTGCTGGTGGATCCTGGAATCAACATGCAGTTGCGGTGTCCCGAGGGTGGCAAGGTTTCGGCCGGCGAAACTATCGCCATCGTAAACGGGCCGGCGCGCAGCCTGCTGACAGCAGAGCGGACCGCACTCAATTTTTTGTGCAAGCTGAGCGGTATCGCAACGGCCACCGCCGCGCTTGTCCACGCGGTGCGCGGCCATAACGCAAAGATCGTGTGCACGCGAAAGACCACACCGGGCTTGCGCGCGCTGGAAAAATACGCCGTGCGCGCCGGCGGCGGCGCCAATCACCGTTTCGCGCTCGACGACGCCGTGCTCATCAAGGACAACCATATCGCCCTTGCCGGCGACATCCGCACCGCAATCGAGCGGGCGCGCGGCGCGGTTGGCCACATGGTCAAGATCGAGGTCGAGGTCGACACGCTCGAACAGCTCGAGATGGCACTACAGGTCGGAGTCGACGCCGTGCTTCTCGACAACATGTCTGTCGAGAACCTTGCCCAGGCTGTGGCGATGGTCGGCGGCCGCGCGTTGACTGAAGCCTCGGGTCGCGTAACACGCGCGAGCGTCGCGGCCATCGCGGCGACCGGCGTCGATCTCATCTCGGTCGGCTGGCTCACCCACAGCGCCCCCATCCTCGACATTGGCCTCGACATGCCGGCCGACCGAAACTGCAACAGGCATTTGAACTAAGAGAGAGGTCATGAACCGGGATCGCAGGAACTCCTTCGGCCGCAGGCAAAGCTGCGCCTGTCCGGCTCCAGTTGCAGCTTCACCGATTGCGGACGAAAGCCGGTGTGCTGAAGAGCAATACGATACAAGCGGTGAGGCGACCCGACAAACAAATGACCGCATCGAAGCACTTGGCTTCATCATCTGTCGGCTCGACGAGCTACGCCAGATGACTGCCTCTTACGGGCTGGAACCTCTCGGTTACCTGCTGGATGTCGCCTTCACCGAATCGTGCGACGCGATCAGAAGGGAGCGTTCGTGTACTCAGAGCGAAACAGTGGATCCAGCGATCCGCACTGACGACGTGAGTTGAGGCTACGGGCAGCGGCTGGGACTCCCGCTTGAGTAAAGCCAGAATCGCATGACCATATAAGGACTTCTCGCTGGGCAATGCGCCTTTTCTTAGCAGCCCCTACAACGCTCCCGATCTTTAAGGACAGATGATATTGGAAAACAAGGTCGATATGCACCCCGAACTCAGCCCGAATCTCACCCCAGACCCAATCGGTTGGGGGCTTCCGCCCTGGACGCGCGCGGAAGCCGAGGCTGTGCACGACCTGCCCTTCAACGACCTGCTGTTCCGCGCCCAGACGGTTCATCGCGAGAATTTCGATCCCAATCGCGTGCAGCTGTCGCGTCTGCTCTCGATCAAAACCGGCGGCTGCCCCGAGGATTGCGGCTATTGCAGTCAGTCCTCGCATCACCAGTCCGGCCTGAAGGCCTCGAAGCTGATGGAGGTTCAACGCGTCATCGCCGAGGCCAGGACGGCGCGAGATGCAGGCGCGACGCGCTACTGCATGGGAGCCGCCTGGCGCAGCCCCAAGGAGCGCGACATGGACGCGGTTGTCGCCATGGTCGAGGGGGTGAAGGCGCTCGGCATGGAGACCTGCATGACGCTCGGCATGCTCGAATTCGATCAGGCACAGCGGCTCAAGCAGGCCGGCCTCGACTATTACAACCACAACATCGACACCTCAGAGCGCTACTACAGCGAGGTCATCTCGACACGGACCTTTGCCGACCGGCTGGAAACGCTTGGCCACGTCCGCGACAGCGGCATCAAGGTCTGCTGCGGCGGCATCGTTGGCATGGGCGAGGAAAAGGCCGACCGCATCGACATGCTGGTGACGCTCGCCAACCTGCCGGAGCCGCCCGACAGCGTGCCGATCAACATGCTGATCCCCATCGAGGGCACGCCGCTCGGCGAGGCCGAAGCCATCGAGCCGATCGAATTCGTGCGCGCCATCGCGCTCGCCCGCATCATGATGCCGAAATCGCATGTGCGGCTGTCGGCCGGCCGCACGGCGATGAGCGACGAGATGCAGGCGCTGTGCTTCTTTGCCGGCGCCAACTCCATCTTCGTCGGCGACATTTTGCTGACCGCCGAGAACCCCGGAGAGGACAAGGACAGCGCCTTGTTACGCCGCCTCGGCATTAAGCCGATGGAGCCCGAGGCCCAGTGAATGGCAAAGCGTTGCTTGGCCGCTATCAGGCGACCTTGAGCGGGCTGGCCCGCAAGGATCGGTTGCGCACCTTGAGCGCCCGCTCAGGGTTCGACTTCGCCTCCAACGACTATCTCGGTCTCGCGGGCTCGCCGCGTATGGCGCAGGCGGTC
Source organism: Mesorhizobium sp. SARCC-RB16n (assembly GCF_008520305.1). GTDB lineage: Bacteria > Pseudomonadota > Alphaproteobacteria > Rhizobiales > Rhizobiaceae > Mesorhizobium. The sequence continues at coordinate 175,956 of NZ_ML703279.1, forward strand.
TCAGCGGCACTCGCAGCCGGCACGCCTGTGGGGGCCACCGGCTCGCGGCTGTTGCGCGGCAACGATCCCGAACATGAGGCGCTCGAAGCCAAGGCGGCCACGTTCTTCGGCGCCGAGCGCGCACTGTTTTTCGGCGGTGGCTATGTCGCCAATTTCGCGGTGCTCACGACCTTGCCGCAGAAGGGCCATCTGATCGTGCTGGACGAACTCATCCATGCCAGCGCGCATGAGGGCGCGAGAGCCGGCCGCGCTGATGTCGTGGAGGCCGCGCACAATGATGCGGGCGCCGTCGACGATGCCATTGTCGCCTGGCGAGCCAGGGGCGGCACCGGCCGTGCCTGGATCGTGGTCGAAAGCCTCTACAGCATGGACGGCGACCGGGCTCCGCTCGGTGAACTGATCGCGGTCGCGGATCGTCACGAGGCCTTCCTGTTCGTGGACGAAGCGCATGCCACCGGCGTCCATGGTCTGGACGGGCGCGGACTCGCGCACGCTCTTGAAGGCCGCGACAATGTCGTGGTGCTGCACACCTGCGGCAAGGCGCTCGGCGTATCTGGGGCCCTGGTTACCGCGCCCGCAGTGCTGTGCGACTATCTCGTCAACCGCTGCCGTCCCTTCATCTACGCTACCGCGCCCTCGCCGCTGATGGCAGTGGCTGCAGCGACAGCCCTCGACATTGTTGCGGATGAGCCGGAGCGCCGTGAGCGGCTGGCCACCCTGGTCGCGCTTGCCACCAAGCGGGCTAAGGCGCTGGGCCTGCCTGCCAGCGGTTCACAGATCCTGCCGATCATCGTTGGCGACAATGCAAACGCCATGGCGTTGGCGCAGAAGTTGCAGGTGCGCGGGTTCGACGTGCGGGGTATCCGTCCGCCAACCGTGCCCGAGGGGACGGCCCGCTTAAGAATTTCGCTGACGCTGAATGTGGACGAGGCCAATGTCTCGGCGCTGTTTGACGCGCTTGCTGAAGAATGGGAGTACGCGCCGTGACAGTGCAGATCATTGTCACCGGCACCGACACCGGCGTCGGCAAGACGGTGTTCGCGGCCGGGCTGACCGGCCTGATCGACGGTATCTACTGGAAGCCGGTGCAATCGGGCACCTGCGAAGAAACCGACAGCGAAATTGTCTCCCTGCTCGCCGGATTGCCTGCGGATCGTGTGCTGCCCGAGGCCTGGCGCCTGCGCCAGCCGCTGTCGCCACATCTTGCCGCCAAGTTGGATGGCGTGGAGATCGATGCACAGGCGCTTGTCCTGCCAACGACCAGCCGGCCGCTCGTTGTCGAAGGCGCCGGCGGACTTTTGGTGCCGCTCAACAGCCGCGCGTTCTATATCGACGTCTTCGCGCGATGGAACGCGCCGGTGGTGCTCTGCGCCCGCACCACACTCGGCACCATCAATCACACGCTCCTCTCGATCGAGGCTCTGCGCAGCCGCTCCATACCGCTGCTCGGCGTGGTGTTCATCGGCGACAGGGTGGTCGATACGCAAAAAACGATCACCGATATGGGCAAGGTTCGCGTGCTTGGCCGTCTGCCGCGTCTGGAATCCCTGACGCCCAGCACGCTGTCCGCCGCCATGCAGACCTCATTCAGCGCCGCCGACTTCATGAAGGTCCAGTCATGAGCTCCGCTGTCTGGCATCCTTTCACCCAACATGCCACCGAGCCGGTGCCGCCGACGATCGTTCGCACCGAGGGCGCCTATGTCGAGACCTGCGACGGAAAGCGCATACTCGATGCGATCTCGTCGTGGTGGGTTATCACGCACGGCCATCGTCACCCGAAGATCATGGAGGCGATCCGGGAGGCAACCGAAACACTCGACCAGGTGATCTTCGCCGGTCTCAGCCACGATCCGGCCGAGCAATTGGCCGAGGTGCTGGTCGACATGACGCCGGCGGGCCTCGACTGGGTGTTTTATTCCGACAGCGGATCGACCAGCGTCGAGGTTGCGCTGAAAATGGCGCTCGGCTTTCACCGCAACAATGGCTTCCCACGCTCGCGCATCGTTGTCGTCGAGGACAGCTATCACGGTGACACCATCGGCACGATGAGCGTCGGCGCTCGTGGTGTCTTCAACGCCGCCTACGAGCCCTTGCTGTTCGAGGTCGACATCATCCCCTTCCCCGCCATTGGCCACGAACAGAAAACGCTCGATGCGTTCGAACGACTGGCGCGCGAGTACAAGGCTGCGGCGCTGATCGTCGAGCCGTTGGTGCTCGGCGCGGGCGGCATGCTGATGTATCCTGCCTGGGTTCTCACCGAACTCAAGCGCATCGCCGAGCGCTCGGGCACGCTGTTCATCGCCGACGAGGTCATGACCGGCTGGGGTCGCACGGGTACCATGTTCGCCTGCGAGCAGGCAGGGATCGCCCCCGACATTTTGTGCACCTCCAAGGGGCTGACCGGCGGCTCGCTGCCGCTTGCGGCGACGCTTGCCACCGATGCAATTTTTCGCGCGCATTATTCCAGGGACCGGAAAAAAACCTTCTTCCATTCGAGCTCCTACACGGCGAACCCGATCGCTTGCGCGGCAGCACTGGCAAATGTCGGCATCTGGAACGACGAGCCTGTGGCGAAGCGCGTGGCTCTCCTATCGAAGATGCAGGCGGAAAAAATTGCGCGATTCAGCGGAGATCCGCGTTTCGAGAATGTGCGCACGACCGGCACCGTCGCTGCGCTCGACCTCCGCGTCGGCAATGCCGGCTATCTCGCCGAGGTCGGCCCAAGGCTGCGCGCCTTCTTCCTCGAGCGCGGGTTGCTGGTAAGACCGCTCGGCAATGTCATCTACGTGCTGCCGCCTTATTGCGTGACATCGGGCGAACTCGACCGGCTTTACGATGCTATCGACGAGGCAGCCGGTCTTGCGAGCGACATCCGATGAACCGCACGGCGCGCATCATCGGCCTTGGCCATCACGTCCCGGCGCGCAAGGTTTGCAATGCCGAGATCGAGGCGAGCCTCGGGCTGGAAGCAGGCTGGATCGAGGGCCGCACCGGAATCCGATCGCGTTTTTGGGTGGAGCCCGGGGACACGCTTTCTGGCTTGGCGATACAAGCAGGCGACATGGCGCTCAGCGCAGCCGGCATTGATCGTAAGGAGATCGGCCTGCTTCTGCTCGCCACGTCGACGCCTGATCATCTGCTGCCGCCGAGTGCGCCGCTGGTGGCGCACAAGCTCGGCCTCGAAAATGCCGGCGCGGTCGACCTTGCCGGTGCCTGCGCGGGTTTCATCTACGCCATGACATTTGCAGACGGCTTCGTGCGCCTGCACAACAGGCCAGCCATCGTCATTGCCGCCAACATATTGAGCCGCAGGATCAATCCGGCCGAGCGGGCGAGCGCCGTGCTGTTCGCCGACGCCGCTGGCGCGGTGGTGCTTGCTCCGTCCGCCGATCCCGGCCACGGCATACTCGGTGCCTCGCTAGCCTCGGACGGGTCCGCTTATGGCCTGATCCATATCCCGGCGGGCGGCAGCAATCGTCCCTTCTCCGACGAGATCGACATCGCCGAAACCCGCATGACCATCGCGAATGGCCGAGAGGTCTTCGTCAAGGCCGTCGAGATGATGAGCCGCTGCTCCAGGGTGGCGCTGGTGGCAGCCGGCCTCTCGGCGCCGGATGTCCACCGCTTTGTGCCGCACCAGGCAAACGCCCGCATCTTCGACGCGGTCGGCAAGGCGCTCGGCATCGAGGATGAGCGCTTCGTCAAAACCATCGCCGACCATGGGAACTCGTCGGCCGCGACGATCCCGCTGTCGCTGTCAATCGCGCACCGCGCCAAACCCATTCAGCCGGGCGAGAAAGTGCTGGTGGCGGCCGCCGGAGCCGGCCTTGCCGGTGGGGCATTGGTGGTCGGCGTTTAGCTCGGGCCGGCCACTGGCACATTGCTGAACAGCCGATCCCCGCCGAGGGCTGACAGTCAACGATGCTGTGCCAAAAGCGTAGGTTCAAGCGCGCCAACGAAGCGGCTGGCGCACATCAGCTGTACAGTCTCCGATATTCAGCAGTTCTCGTCTGATGCACGACAATTCGGGTCCTCTACGATAGGATGGGCGCCAGTCCAGAGTTGCTGTCGCCCTTGCGAGCTTAGGGGAGTCATGTGGGACAGAATCGTTGTCGATACAGGAGCGCTAACACTGCCTTGGTGTCGAAATCCGCGAGGCTGGTGGAAGCGCCAAATGCGGCTGTTAAGTCTCGAATTATCGCCGTCTGTTTAGGGAGAAGCTAGCCAGTGCTTGCCTTGTCTGCCAGGAGGAGATCGAGAATTAATAGGCGAATATCATCTACAAATTGGGATCGCAAAAATGGACCCTCGCACCGAAACTGACAAAATGCTGGCAGGGGAGTCTTATGACGTCCTCGATCCTTATCTCGTTTCACAGCGAAGCAAGGTAAGGGACCTATGTCAAAGTTTAAATTCGTCGAAGGCGGAAGACGAACACCTGCGCCGTAATATTTGCAGAGACATTTTTGCGAAAGGTGGGGATACGGTTTACATACAGCCACCTTTTTTCTGCGATTATGGTTCAAACATAGAGTTAGGGGCGCAGGTATTTTTCAATTTTAACTGCATAGTCCTCGATGCTTGCCGGGTTCGTATAGGTGACTTTGCGCTTTTTGGTCCAGGCGTCCAAATCCTGACGCCGATGCATCCGCTTGATGCTGCCCTTCGCAGAAAGCAGCTGTACGGAAAGCCGGTTGAGATTGGATCAGACGTTTGGGTCGGGGCCGGGGCAATTATCCTGCCTGGCGTGACCATAGGGTCAGGCACTGTGATCGGTGCAGGCAGTATCGTGACACGTGACATTCCAGCTGGAGTGTTTGCAGCTGGTAACCCTTGTCGCGTCATCCGAGAAATCTCTGCGGATGAGCGCGGAACCCATCCGTTGGCTGGCGCCTAAAGTGGGCACAGCCCCTTTATTTCCAGGCACGGTCAGTCCGCACGGCTGAGAATCGTGGTCGCCATAAAGGCCGGGTGGCGTGTGACCTGGAATGCTGGGGTTTGGGCCGTCTCATGCCTCTATTTGGAAGCGTTTCACGAGTTGGTTTTGCCCACAAGGCAATTCAGCATTTTGCCTTCGCAGGCGGCCTTGTCGGGCTTCAGATCAAGGACTCCGAGTCCCGTCGTTGATCATCCATAGCGTGGATGTTTCATATCGGAACTATCGATTTTACGGATTAAGCGCTGTTTCGCTAGAAGCGCCTGACTTGACCGACACCATGGCAGGTCGAGCGGCGCAAGAACCGGGAGCTGGTTAGAGAACCGATCGGGGGTGCTCGTCAGAGCGTCCCGCAAAATGGATCGATCCTATTCATCCCAGGTCCTTTCTTGGGCGCTCCCGCTTACCCGATTCCTTTGAGATTCGTCAGCTTCTCGAAAGCTAGTCCTCTTAGAGCAGAAGGACTTAAAGGCGGGACGCCGGCTAGTGAAGGCCGTGGATCTGAACGTACAGAGCCGATGCGAACTGAGATCGCAGGCGTGGTCATTTTTCGGCGTCCCTTGATGATGACTTGCAGGATCTTGCCGAGGACCTCCCGGTCGGCTGGCGCAGCATAGATTGTCGCCGGGAAAACGTTCGACGTTTTGCCGAGGCGGGCTGCAAAGAGAGATCTCGCTACGTTGGAGAATTTGACCATGATCAGTCCGTTCGCTAGCCGCGGCGGCTCCAGATGGATGCCCAGCTGTCTGACCGCTATCGATCCCGCGACCTACATCGGTCGCGGCCGCCGCTCAAGGTCTGCTCGCGCGAGGTTGTGCAACATTTGGGCGTCGATAACGCGGCTGAAATCCTTGGCGTCTGCGCTGACGAGGACGGCTTCGATGCCGCGCTCAATTGCATGATTATGGTCGACCATGCCGGTTGCCGCATCGGCTGCGGAGCCTGCGCTCTCGTCTGTCCGAAGGACTGCCAGAACCATGTTGCGGCCGATAACACCGCAGCATGATCTGACGGACAAGTAGGAGAATGTCGGTGTCTCTCAGAATGCTTTGCGTCGCCCTGGCGGTGGTTCTGCCCATCAACGCGCTAGCTGTCTATCTGATCTCGTTTTCCATCTGCGCGGTGGTCGTCATGACGCTGAGTTGTGCGCTGCTTCTCCAGGCCGGCTATTTCGCAAGCGTGCTCTTTCTCATCTGGCGCTCAAGCTGTCCTGGGAGAGTTGCACAAAAGGCTAAGTATTTCGATGGCCATCACGAAGATTGGGGCCAGTCGCCTACATTCAGTGGGGACGGGGAATGAACGTTTGGACTTCGCTGCATCGGCGCGCGGGTTGCCTGCGCTTTCGACGGCAGGAGGTGCTGAATTTAGGACGGGTTCTCTTTGGAACACGCCCCCTGGAAGGACTCGTGCATAGCAGTTTTAGCCCGACGATAACCGCTGGAAAGAGAACATGCTGGAAAACTTCGAACGCCGCTCGCTCACCTTTAGCCCGACCCGCATCGGCGATCGAGCGGCCCCTTGCCATGCCCAAGGGAAGTTCAGGCGCAAGCCGCCTGCCCTTCATCAACTTGGCCGCCAATGGAACAAAGTACGTGCTGGCAGCCTGCGGCTACAATCTGCAGCGGCTGATAGCCATCCTCTATCCGCAGCGGAAGCCGGCATGAGGCGGCGTGTGCCCGAAATTCACCAACGGGTGGCCAGCCCCGCAATGCCGGCCAATGCCCAGCACGGGGGCGCCGAGGGCGCACATGTGCCGTTCAAAGCAATGCTCCAACATCAACAGCGCCCAATAACGCCTCCCCAGCTAGGCCCTCTTGATAGGACACGAAATGCGAATGCTACTCGTTGATCACCATGCAAAGCTTACCCGGGTGATGCAGGTAGCGCTCTTGGACCGCGGTTTCGCCGTTGATGTGATGCCTACTCTCGATGAGGCGTCGCTTGCATTTGGGGCCGTGCGGTATGACATTCTCCTGCTCGAGTTAGTCCTTCCGGATGGGAACGGGTTAGACTGGCTGAGGCAGTTGAGGCGCGAGAAACATCCGATTCCTGCTATCATGATGAGCAGCCAGGATGATCTCGATACGCGAATCGCGATTTTCAATGGCGGTGCGGACGATTTCTTGCCTAAGCCTGTCTCGACGGATGAGCTCATAGCCCGAGTACGAGCCGTTCTGCGGCGATCAACGCAGGTGACCGACCCCGTCGTTACATTTGGCAATCTCACATTCGATCCGATCGGCCGCCAGGTTTCCGTTGCTGGTCAGCCGCTGAAAATCCCGCGCCGTGAACTGTGCATCCTTGAGCATCTGCTCAACCGCGCAGGCCGCACGTTGCCGCGGGCCTTCCTGGTGGATAGCCTGTATTCGTTCGACAACGAAGTCTCGAGCAATGCGCTTGAAGTCGGAATCTACCGGTTACGTGCGCTCTTAGGCCAGGCCGGTGCGACGCTAATGATCAAGACCGCGCGCGGTATCGGCTATGTCCTCGAACTGAATGACAAGCCGCCGGACGGGTAGTCAGTGGAAATTGAACGCGGCAACCGGCAAGCAAGACATGGGCCACCGACATGTCGCTGCGCATCGGGTCGACGCCGTTGCCGTCGAGTTCCCAACGCTACGCATCATCTCTTCCGGCGAACAATCAGCCGCATCGTGGCCGACTCCTGATCCTCTCCCGGCCGGCAGGGTTTCCGACTTTTGACACAACCCATACAGATCGAGCAACGAAGACAAAAATGAAAAGATCCCCTCTGAGGACAGCGGCCACGATTGCGTTACCCTTCTTGTTTGTGACTGCGAAGTTGTTTGCGTGCGAAATCGACGACCACTCGGCTCCGCCGCCGCCTACGATTTTGAAGATGCCGATGATGCCGCGGGGCCCCGCATCGATCCGGCCCTCTGCTTCGCCTGTGGCCTATTGCCCGAGGGCGGCAATGATCTGTGCTCACAGCCGGCGCTTAAGCTGCTGGATCTCCTGCGAGACCTCGAGCCCGCCATCCGGCTTGACCGAGTGCTGGTGGGCCTGTGCCTGTTACCTATGCCCCGGGCTGCAGTTCGACGCCGAGACGAGTTGTGTCCAGCGAGCGATTCGTCAGCCGATGAGCAAGACGGCGTCGCCCGCGAAATTCTTCAGATGCATCTCAGCGCCAAGTGTTGCGGCTGGAGTGCGCACTGGCGAGAGTCTTGCAGTCTGCATTGCACCAGCCATCCCATCACATTCGATGAGCGCTCTCTCCGCGCCTGCCACAACACCCAACATGTATCCATCGGCTCGCACAGGCCTTAACGGGTCCACAGTGATGTCTGTGTGGGCGGCAACGAGCGGTAATGCTTTCGAGCCGTTCGCAGCTTGCCTGTTCTAGCAGACCTAGCGATCGACATAGGCGTCGAATGCGGCAGCTACAGCACGAATCAGAAAGCGGCACTCCTGCCTGACGCGGATACGACCGCTTTCGATGTCCACTATCCCGTCGTTGGCGAGCATCGCCAAACTTCCCGCTGAATTGAGAAGGGGGATCGGATCAAATCCGTGGGCCGCACAGATTGCCAGCACGTCGACTTCCAAATCGCACATCAGCCGCTCGATGATAGCGGCTCGGACACGGTCCTCGTCGGTGAGACGGCAGCCGTTTGACGTGGCCAGGCGGCCAGCCCTTATGTGACGGCTGTAGGTACTGATTTCAATTTCATTCTGCACATAACCATCATCGAGACGTCCGATCGCCGACGAACCGAGGCCGATCTCGATTTTGCGAGTATCGGCCGAATAACCCAGAGAGTTACGCCGCAAGTGACCCGCTTCGTGCACCAACGTGAGTTGGTCGTCTGGCAAGGCGAAATGGTCGAGCCCGATCTGGCGGTAGCCGGCGACAACCAGCGTCTCCGCCATGGCCGCGGCCTGTTCCGCGCGGGCAGCGATGTCCGGCAGCGATGCCTCGTCGATCAGACGCTGGTTTTTCCTAAAGGAGGGAATATGCGCGTAGCCGAATACGGCAAGCCGGTCGGGGCGCATGGCGACCGCCGCCGCCGCTGTCTGGATGCAGGACTCCAGTGTCTGCTTGGGTAGACCATAGACCAGGTCGAAATTGATGCGGTTCACTCCGTGCCGGCGTAAATTTTCGATAGCAGCTGAGGTCTGCGTTTCACTCTGGAGCCGGTTGATCGCTTTTTGAACAATAGGATCGAAGCTCTGCACGCCGAGGCTCGCCCGCGTCACGCCGGCTGCTGCTATGGCTTCGGCCATCTCGGCCGTGAAGGTGCGCGGGTCGATCTCAACGGCGATCATCACCGGCTTCCTGAAGGCAAAGTGATGGCGCAGGAGTTCCATTAAGGCCAGGAACTCCGCAGGTCCGATGAGGGTCGGGGTTCCGCCGCCGAAATGCACGTCGCTCACGGGCAGTCCCTGTGGCGCTTGCTGCGCGACCAGACGGACCTCCTCTCGCAAAACCGCCAGATAGTCGAGGAGCGGTGCATCGCGGCAGGTGATGGTGGTGGGGAACCCGCAATACCAGCACATAGAGCGGCAGAACGGAATATGGAGGTAGAGTGACACGGGCTCGTCAGCCGGCAGGCCCCTCAGCCATTCCTCATAAGCCTCCGCGCCGACCGCTGCGGAGAACTGCGGAACAGCAGGATAGATGGTATACCAAGGCGGGCCAGCATCGCCATATTTTGTCAGGATTGAGTTCTGCAATGGTCGTTCTTTCCTCAGATCGGCATCTATCCTGACCGCTTCGCTCTACGGTGTCTTTGCGCTATGTCAATCGGTCCACCTGAGCCGGAAATCTGAAGTCCATCTCATCGCGATCAACGTGCCTGCCGCCCGAACCACATGCTTGTGCCACACGAGGAGACCATCGTCCTATTCAGGCACGATGCACCCAGCATGTCGGCCGGCTTTGCGTGATCTCGTATCGACGGTGATTGGGAACCAATGCACGTGTCGAAGCGGGAATCAAACGAGCAAGAGAATGCTTCGGCTTCGGAATTGGCTGGCCTCGCAGCCCTCGACACAGGACTGGCCGTTGACCGAACAGCCGGAAGTGCCGGTGATCCGATTGGTCGTACGTCAGACTTGGGCGAAGTGCGGAGTTTCGACACGAAAGGTGGCCAGCCACTACCCCCGGCTAGGCAGCCTATTCACCAAACCAGCACATGCTCATAAGCGGAGATGCTGGGTAGCTTGTACGCGCCGGCGCGGACCAAGCGCTGGGGCTTTGTTAGTTTCTATATCCGGGTGATCGTATGCAGTCCTAGCCGGATCCGCTGGCCGTCCGCATAGGACAGCGCGAATGATTCCAGTTCAAATGCTCGGGTAAGTTCTTGGTCGTCTTCGGTGACGCGCACGAACCACTCGCCACAGGCTTCCGTCACTTCGACACGGGCCGCCACATTGCGGAACGGAACCACGTTGTCCATCGCACGCCTCCCTAGAAGCAATGGGGAACGTCGATTTTTATAGGACCACCGGAATTACTAGATCAAGTGAGATTCGGTGTCCGATTTCGTACCGATGGGTTTCGAGCTGGCTGTTTATCGTCGGGCGCTCCGGTGATCTGACTAACCGCCGCTTCGGTGAGTGTTTGGTCCGCTAACTGTTGAATGAACTGTTGGGCATGTTCGCCCCATTCGGCAGCCGTGACATTGTTTTCATGGACAGACCTCATGAACGCCTCCCGCAGAGCGTCGAGATCAAAGATGGAAAGGCGTTGGCTATCTTTACCTGGCATATACGGGAATATGACGGCAAAGGCCGGGGCTTCCAAGAGCGGGGAGGCCTGGGTGCACGAGGCCCGACCATAGTCCCCGTCGGCCGGATCCCACCCCTGGCATCGGTCACTTTGCATTGCCTAGAACGCCGGCGACACCCAGAAGAAATTTGCGATCTCGCCGAACTTTCGGACATCTGCCAGGCCGTCACGACCGTCCCAAAAAGTGCTATGCGGGCTGGCTATCCTCGCCGAACTCAGGTAAATTGAGAGCAGCCGGAACAACGCGAAAACTCGGGCATTTCGCATCGCCGCAGGGCAGCCTGCAAACGTCAACGGAACCATTCACAGCCAACTTTGTCTTGATGCGAAGCGCCGCTTCGCTCGCTGTGAAATGCCCGAGGATACTGCGACTGCCAATCCACTCGACCGATGGATGCATCAGCGCTCGCTTAGAGCGATCCGCAGCCCATCTGGCCAATGTTGGTGATGCTGATCTGGCGTTGCTGAACTGCCTATGCGGCGTCCAGGAAATCCTGCTGGCGACATGCGAGAGCGACGATCTCGCGGGCCGTTTTCCAGCCCAAATGCCAAGGCTGTCTCGACTGATCGCAGACGCCTGCCCGATCATGGCCACGCGCGGTGTGATGTCGCCAGAGCGCCTTTACTGGGGATGGGCCGCACCAATGATCTGTTGGCACCGACTGAGGCCAAGTTGCGGATCGCGCGTATCAACTATGTCGCGATCTTCGTGGCGGAGCTCTCAATCGCGCTGCACCCGCCCGGTCTGCATCGATGAACTGAACGCCGTTGGAAGCTGGAGTCGCCGTCCCGCTAGGCCTGAGCAGGATTGGAGTTGAGGCCGAGGATCCAGCCTCATCTTCGCCAAGGTCAAAGAATACCTGACCGCCGGGGCGTCGATAGGAGTGTTTTGTGATGATCCGAATTCTTGTCGCGGCAGGCGCCCTCGCGCTGGCCGGCTCCTTCACCGCCCCAGCAAACGCGCAAGAGACGTTCCATGGCTACGATTGCACGGATGACTGTTCGGGACACGTGGCCGGCTACGATTGGGCGGCAAGGAAAGACATCACCGATGAACGGGATTGCGACGGCGATAGCCTATCGTTCAACGAAGGCTGCCAAGCGTACGTCGAAGAGCACGCGGATAACGCAAGTCGGAGCCAATCTGATAATGGAAACGACGACGAGGACAGCGACGAATAGGAAAGCTCGTGTCTCGTCGAGCCTAGTTCCGGGGCAGTTTATGGATTTCCAGCCGGACCGGTCCGCCTCGATCGCAACTCGTGCAGACAAGCGCCCGCTCAACGGTGCTGAATAGCGCGTCCTTGCCATATCGCCTGATCAGTGCGGCCGCCTTTACCGGGGCGTGATGGGAGCAATTCTTGCACCAGGCCCGCAGCGTATGCCATTCGCGTAAGTCCCCGAGGGAGACGTCCAGACCGGCATGAATGCTGCCATCGATAATCGTCTGTGGCGGTATTTTCACTTCGCCGGGCGTGATGATTTTCTCCATGACGTGGCGGCTGTTGTAGTGAATTAGCAGCATGCCCGGCCGGCGCCGGATCGCTGCCTGCCAGGCGGCCTGACTGACCGCAGCGTCCGGCGAGCGTGAAATCGTTTCGAGATGGGTCTTTTCCTCTCGGTCCCATACCTCGATGCGAAAATTGTCCTCTGCCGTATTCGCCATCACGATCGCGCCTTGTGCCAGCCGCGAGAGAACCCGTTGGAAACTGCCGCCCGCGACAGCGCGAGATCGCGTTCGAGTTCAGCGTTCCTGGCCAGAACATTCAGCAGAGCAACCAAGGCATCGCCGCCGGCCGCGGCGATGGCCTGCTGCGCCGCCATTTCCAATTCCGACATAGCTTCGCCACTCGGCGCGTTCTGGCGCTTTCCCATAGCCGTTCCTGCTCAGATCGCCTTCAGGAATAAGGAACATATTCCTGTCCGGTCAAGCCCGCCGTTGACACTTAAGTTCTTATTTTGTTCACTGGCGGCCAAATGGCCCGGTGGAGGTGAGCGACGAGCCGATCAGACTTGCCGAAGAGAGGGCACCAGCGCCGCGCGAGCGCGCCAGAGTGCTCGGACACCTGTGCGAGTCCACGGGGTGCGCGAAGCATGCGGGCTTCGGGTTTGCCCGGCCCCGGCAGGATCCGCACTGGTTCTGTTTCGAGCACCGCGGCGACGGCGAAAGATACCTCTGAGGGGCAAGGCGCGCTGCCCCAGTGGATTAGTTGAAACTAAATTTAGCCGGCTGCGTTCTTGCCTTTCCGATAAATTGGCAGGTGGGCGCTTGGCAGAGTTCAGAAAGTTTCAGTGTCGGCAATGTCTCGGAGCCGGCAAGGTTTTCGATTGCAGTAAATGGTTGGCGTCGAACGGCACTTGTTGCCCGCCCGGGGCTCACCAACCGGGCTGCAAAGGTTCTACTATCAGATGCCCAGTGTGTCGCGGCAGCGGTCTGCAAGGCTTGGGACTTACACGTCAAACAGATCAGTAGAGGCCGCGGCTCATCGTAGGTGATGCGCTTGCATCTATGACCCCCTTTGCGATGACGAGCCCGCCCTCGTCACGCATGCCCTTGGCCTAGATCCCGAAATGGCAGAATGCGCCAAGGCGTTTGGGCCAGCATCCCTGTAGTGAGAGTGCGAGAAAGGGCCCGTACCTCAAGTACGAGCCCAATCACTACAGGACGCCAGTAAAGGAGTGTGACAGCTACCGGGCGTCACATCACTCAGCCGCCCATCTTCTTAGCCATCGCGCAGAAATCCGCGTGCGACTTGTTAACTTTGGTGTCGCCGCAGTCTTTCAACACCGCCTTCTGTTCGTCGGGTTTCATGTCCTTCCACGCGGTCTTGAAATCCTTTTCCGACTTCATGGTTTTCATCCCGGCATCGGTGAAGAACGGCGACATCTTCGCAGGGTCGTCGAGTGCCGACGTTCCGGCCGCGGTGCCAGCGAGCGCGGCACCGGTGATCATTGAAAGTGCCATGGCACTCATCCAGAGATTCTTGCTGTTCATTTTAGGGTTCCTTCCCTGATTCAAACTCTTGCGTAGCGCTGAACCTACTTCAGCAGCGCGTTTAGCCGCACAGTCTCGTGCGCTCGACTACCCGGTGATGATGACGCCAGTGCGTAGTTACAAATATGCGACAACCATGGTGGTGATGACGATGCCGCCTGTATTGTCCGTCGTTGTACTGGTTATCGTTGTACTGACTGTCGTACTGACCATCGCTGTAGCTGTCTTGATTGTGATGCCGATGGTGGCGGTGGTACTGATCCCCATCGCCCGATGAGTATTGGTCGACGTAGCCCCCGCCATTATCAGGCTGGATAATTACGCTTTGTGCATAGGTAGGTGCCAATGCCATAAATGTCGTCGCCGCCGCTATCGCAGCTCCCAATAATAGTTTCATCAATTTCCTCCTGCTGGATTTACGCCCACCTCACAACGACGTGATGTCGCGTGCGTTCCAACCGCGTTGTTTACAAATTCGTAAGCCAACAAACCGCGCCGGCGGACGTCCGGGCCCACGTGTTCATGCGAGGACGCGGTTTCCGGATTCTGGGTGTGGCGATCTATGCGATTCATCTTTCACAGGGGACCTTTTTTAAATGGCCTGTTTGGAGCCTCACCTTGGGCTTTTGCTTATGCTCTCGTTTGCCACCGGCTGCGGGCTGGTTGTCTATTATGGTTTCGAAGTTTGGGCCACACCTTGGTTCGGCGCTGGATGCTGCAATGGCTCTCGGGTCGCAGCGGTCGTCCAGGTGGTTGGCCTATCACCGTGGCGAGGGGCTGACCGTTGCAGCCCGCGCCTACCGGTGCGGACGATCCTCTGCGAGAACGTTGTAGAGCACACAACACGCCACCAACGAGGCGACGCCGCCTAAGAGATCACTCGCCGTCAAACCAGAAAAATAGACGAATTCAAACGCCGACACGGTGGCCTCTCTGCCTTGGAAATCGACCAAGAAAGAACCGTTAGAAGGCTCTGATGTTCCGCTCCGGTTGGGCACTTCTGGACTCTTCGTCGCGATGGACGCATTCTGTCCCTGGGGGAGCATGGGGGCGTGGACAAACATCGGCACGACAACCGGTCTGATCAGTGGCGAAGGCGAACTGGCGCCAGGCGCTCGCGCGCACGCAGATGGGCGAGCGTCCCGCTGCGCCTGATCGCTGTCACGGTCACTGCGGCCGGCGCATTGGCCGCGCAGACGCTTCTGCAGCACAGCGACCGTTTGCCGGAGATCAACCTGTCGAACTTGCTCGGGCCGAAACCAGGACCGATCGTCGGCGTGGCGTCGGTCATCGACGGCGACACGATCGAGATCCACGGGCAACGGATCCGCTTCAACGGCATCGACGCGCCGGAGAGCCGGCAGTACTGCGACGATGCCAAGGGCTTCGAATACCCCTGCGGCCGGCGATCAGCCGAAGCGCTCGACTCCTTCCTGGCGGCCTCGAGGCCAGTGCAATGCACGTTCGTCGATTGGGACCGATATCACCGCTTCGTCGGGGACTGCCGGCGTGCTGATGGCGCCAGCGTGGAGGGGTGGATGGTCGAGCACGGCCAGGCTCTGGATTGGCCGCGCTACAGCCATGGCGCCTACGCACAGCAGCAGGCGAAGGCGGAAGCAGCAAAGGTCGGCCTGTGGGTCGGCAAGTTTCAGGCGCCTTGGGAGTGGCGCGCGGAGCATGCCGACGGCACGGCGCCGTCGCGCCAGCCGCTCGGCATCATCAGCCGCAGGCTTGTCGTGCAGAGCGGCTATCCATGCGAGCCGCGGCGAACGTGCAAGCAAATTGGTTCGTGCGACGAGGCCCAATGGTATCTGCAGAACTGTTCATGGGGCGGAAAGCTGGATCGGGACGGCGACGGCGTGGCGTGCGAGAGGCTGTGCTAAAGCCCCAATCCTCAACCACCCTTCCGCCGGCGCCTTTGCCCCGGCTGAGGTTGTGAAAGAAGGGGTTCTTGCAATGGCAGCGACGGCTGACCTCTAGAAAGCTTACCGCCGGAAATTGGCATCGGAGGTAGTTCTGGCTGCTTCCGTAGTTCGTCGGCGGAGGGTCGCCGCTGAGGTAGCTTACGCGCAACCGAACGAGCCGCCTGTGCGGCTGCGACAATGTTGAGAGCAGTTAAAATCCCAAGGTCTGGGCCGCCGATGAGATCAGCCGCACAGGCGGCTCGAAAAGAGGCGCGTATTTTGATCGGTCGGATCGCGCAAGGCGACAACCCTGCGGAGACAAAACTCCTCGACGCTAAAACGATCACTATCAAAGAACTCTGCACCCGATATCTGGCTGATTGTGAAGCTGGACTTGTGCCAGGCAAAGGCGGCCGCCCTAAGAAGCCATCGACCATGGAGATCGACGGTAGCCGTATCAGCCGCCACATCCTTCCGCTTGTCGGGAACCGGAGAGTGACCGAGATCACGTCGGCAGACATTGCCAAATTTCTGCGCGACGTTGCCAACGGCAAAACCCGGGCCGACATTAAGACAAAGAAGCGAGGCCGGGCGATCGTTCGGGGAGGGATTGGCACTGGCTCGCGCGGCGTAGGCCTTCTCGGCGGCTCTTCACGTATGCCATCCGGGAAGGCATCATCGAAAAGAACCCGGTTCACGGCTTTCGTAAACCAAAAGATCGCGTCCGTGACCGTCGTCTGACGGAGCGTGAGTATCGAGCGTTAGGCAAGATTCTCGCGGACGCCGCTATCGACCCGCAGTTTTCAACGGCCGCCAAAATGGCGCGGGCACTCGCTATGACGGGATGTCGACGAGGCGAGATTATTAATCTGCGAATGGGCGAGGTCGATGTTCAGCGCAGCTGCATCAGGCTTGAGGATTCCAAGGAAGGCGCATCCACCCGGGCTATCGGCTTGCCTGTGGTCGAGTTGCTCCAACCGCTATTGTCCGACCATGAGGCTGATTTCGTGTTTCCCGGTACCGAGGAAGGGAAGCCATTAGTCGGCTTCCAAAAGCTGTGGGAAAAGCTCGTCAAAGACACACCACTTGAAAGCGTTACACCCCACGTGCTTCGTCACAGCTTCGCGAGCGTGGCAAACGATCTCGGCTTTACCGGGTCGACGATAGCTGCCTTGGTGGATCACGAGCCGTTACATTCACACCGTAGACACGGCGCTCGTAATGGCAGGCGATACAGTCGCCAGCTACATTCAGGCCTTGCTTGATGGAGTTAAGTTCGAGCGCGCAAATTATGCGCTCGATCTCAGTGCACGTAAGGATGCAATGCGGAAATTTTTGACGACGCACACGGCTCCTTGAGGCAATAGGACCCATTGGGTACGGCGATCAGTGATCTTTAAGACCGTGCTCGCTCAGGAGCTTTCCATACCGGTTCAGGTCGTACATCGTCCCGCCGCTGTCTTCCTCCATCATAAGGCCGCCATCAATTCCCACGTCAACGAGCAGGCCGGCCGAAAAGAGCGCTGAAGCGGCGTCCTTGTCCTTTTGTACGCCCTCTTTGAAATCAAGCAGGAACCTCAAGTCTTCCGAAAAAGCCCTGTCAACGATCTTGGCCAGGCGTATCGCCTCATCCAAAGAGAGCTTGCCGTTGGCAGCCGCCGACATTACTCGGGCTATTATTTCAGGTTTCTTCATGTCGTCAGCGCGATCTAAAAGCAGCAGCACCGTCTCGCCGAATTCAGCCTTTTTTCCCTTTTTTTCCAAGTTCGCGATAAACGCCTGGCGGTCCTCTAAAGGCGTTTTCTCAAAGGTATTCAGGAAAGTAGCCACCTTTTTCTGAAACAGCCAATCCCTGTAGGCGAGCCCCCCTCGCGCGAGACCGACAAGAGCGCCCAAAATAGGAACTCCATCCAGCGCGCCGGACGATATGGCTGCGTCCAATCCGATGTCGGCGGCAGTGGCGGCCACATCGACAAGCTTTTCGCTCGCGACAGAATCCGCGAATGCAACAGGTAGGTTTTTCGGCTCGTCTTCCATACGCACTCCTAGCACGCTGTGAGGGCTATATAGGGATTGACTCTTCGGGACGAAGTAGGATAATTTTCCTATATCCCATTTCGCCGTCGAAGCTGCTGGGCTGCAGTCGAGCCAGCCCTTTCGGGAGTGGACGTGCTGAAGACGGATACGGTGCGACAAGGCCCTAGGCGACGACGCCGGAGTGTTCGTAGGCGAAATACCGCGCCTCGCGTTTTAGCAGCGCAATCGCCCAATCCTCCGTCGAGCCGCCGCCGCTGGCCGCGCATTTCCAGATGCCGTATTCTATCTCGGCCATCATCCCGGTGGCCTTGTTGTGCAGAAAAACAGGGTACGGCGTGTCGACCGTCGGGACGCGCGACAGAAAGACCTCAACCCAATCCCCGACGCTGGCCGGCGCCCTAAACCCTCTAAGCTCGACCGGCAGCAGGCCACCAGCTGTGGATAGGATCAGGCGGGTGCCTGCCAGCTCGACGCCCCCCTCGATGGACGTGATCTCCGCCGTTTCGTGAACCTTTCCCAGCACTGCGGCGTGGTCGTAATGCGCTGTGCTCGGAGCCGGTGGGCGCCGTCGCCCTTGGGGGTCAAGCCTCCACCCGATAAGCAAGCGCTCCCAATACGATAGCGGGCTTCCCCATGGCGGTGTCGGTGCAGGCATTTTATCCCCCGTGCGGGACGCCAATCTAGCCGACGGATTTTGATTCCACCAACCCATACCTATCTATGGGGAAATCCCAACAACGGAGGCTTCTTCATGGGTTGGCAGGGCTACTGCTCTTCGAATGAAATCAAGGAACAGGTCAGGGTGCAGGTCATGGAATCGCCCCAGGACCCCGGCACGCCACCGCCGAAGCTCAAGGCGGGCGATACTGTCCCGGTCGAGTTCGGCAACAACGCCCGCACACGTTTGGACGTGGTAGCGGAGCTGCCTGCCGATGAAGTGGTCGTGAAAACGCCTGACGCCACGCGCTGGAGGATGTCGAAGGTGAAACCCGGTGAGATCGGCTCCGCCTACGATCCTCCGCGCCGCATGGTCGCTCAAGATTGGGCTATTCGGGAAAAGCTCTAGGGAGCGACCATGCACGTTGGCCTGACAAGAAGGCGGGCGCCGGTGACACAGCGCAAACCACGCGGGGTATTCTCAAACTTGTCGCGGCTTGCGATTAGTAAAGGACGTTGTCGTCCCAGAAACGGAAATTGTCTGGATCGGCACCCTTTCCCTTCGATTTGAGCCAGTCGGCTATCTGCGGAAATTCCAAAAGAAGCGCCTCCATCTCACTGATCTTTTTATCGAAGATCTGGACGAAGTCGTCGCTCCAATTCCACGTGTTTGACTCTGGGTCGTATATGTCCCTCTCCATCGCGAACTCGACCTCTGAGGCGTAGTTCACGCTGTCGGGGCGGGATTGTTTTCCCAAGTGATCGAGGATCAGTTGCCGTTGGATATACGATCCGCCGAGCTTCGGCGCGAGCCTCTGAATCTCGCTAGTAAGGGTTTGAAATTTTCCTTCCCAGCCGCTTTTGTCGAATTCCTTCTCCAGCTTCGACACGTCCTCTGGAGCCTTGAGACTTTTCAGTGCCTTAATATACTTTTCGGCCTTCGTGAGGTCATCTTCAGCGAGGTTTCGGGCATTGACCGCATCGTCGCGCTCTTTCTCGACTTTCTTAAAATCAGCAATCGGAACGTTGGTCGACTTCCCAATGTCACCCTTTGCATCCTGCCATTTTTTTTGAAACTCACGCATAGCCCGCTGGCGGATGCCAACCGCAGCCGGCGCAAGTTCTAAAGAACTTGAGAGATCCTCCAGCATCTGCGCCAGCGCGTCTTCATTATCCACCATCACGCCGACTGTTCCCAAGAGGGTGGCATCTATCACCCCAAATCCACTTGGTGGCACGACGACGGGAAACCGATTAGTGCTTAGCGCCCACGCTGCGCCAAGTTCTGCCATACAGAACGCGCTTTCCCGATAAGCTGGTGAAATCAGCGCTATCACCGACTCCGTAGTGACGATTTCGGCCTTGATGGCATCGACGAAGTTCATTCCTTTCGGAGCACCCTGCCCCTCCAGACTCGATACGAAGATTTCGTGCGAGCCGATACCAAGCCACTTGATCAGGAGCGTTTCGAAGGCCTCTACCAGCGGGCCATCCGCAGAAGAGTGGCTTAGGAAGATTTTTCGGGTCTTTGCTGGCATTTCCACGATCCTGACTGCTTGGGATAAACTCGTGGGATATCTCTATCTTCAAAGGTTTGGAAGTGGAGTGACGAGCAAACCCGCCGCAGCGGCTCGTAACAGTACGGGCATGAGGAGCAACGGCTAAAGGGGCCACGTTCCGAACCGCCGTAGCCGAGAATTCCTTCGTGCCCGTCGTGGCGAGCCGCTTTGCCAAGCTGTCCAATTGGCTGACGACTGAGGCCTTGGAAGTTTTTCGAACCCCCTGCCTTGGGTCTCCAGTCGAATTGCGCGTCCTCATGGAGGACGCTTTGGCGTCTCGATCTGCAGTGATGAAAACTTGATCGTTTCTCTTATTCCGGGGTTCGAGTCGCCGATAGTTGGCCGGGCATCGCGTCATAGCTTCCACTCTTTTCGACATGACTGCGCAAATTAAGATGGCGACAGCTACGTCCAATAAGCCCGAAGATTTGTTCTATATCGAGCTTGCAGCTTAGGTGGGCTCACGGCAGTATTGCCGCTGTCGCTCAGGCGGAGGGGAACGTGAAGGGCCTTGTAACGGCCGCTGGTGCGGGCGTAGTTCTACTGGTCGGCGTGTCCGCATCACAAGCGGCCGACTGTAAGGGCGATACCCGACAGGAACACCACGTCGGCAACTTCAACTTCGTCACCAGCTCATGGGTCGAGGATGTTGGCACTATGCGCCGGTATGTTTCCTGTGTCGGTAATCTCGATGCCAACAGCGACCTACTCGTCACTTGGTACATCGCTGGCCCTTTCAAGTCGTATGTGCCTTCAGAAGAATCTGCTGAAACGCCCAGGATGCGCGCCCATACCAATACGCGGCCAGTCGCAGGGTGCATACAGTACGGAAGCTCGGGGGAGCGCACGCCGGCCGAATTTCTGGGAACCGCACAAGACGACGATGAAAACACGAAGGCTGGCCGATGCGGTGCGAGTTATGGCCAGACGGAAGATGTTGCTTTAGCGCCTTTACCTGAAGGTGGCTGGTCCGATCATGTGCGAGTTTTCTTTCCCAGCGACCTCAACAATCCCTCGGCCACGATGCTAGAAGTTAGCGGTACGATCGGCGTTGAACCATCCGATGGCGGTTTTCAAGCATTCTTCAGGTATGCGGCGGACCGATTCCGCGATCGCCCAGACGGCCAGGTCAATGATGTCACCGTGCGGCCGATATTTCCGGTCGAGCGCGACAAATTTCTCGCCGCGTTCTTTCTCGACAACAAAGGCGGAGCTCCACTCTCATCCAAGGGTGCTGTGACGTTTTCCATCAAAGGCAACGCCGCCAATCTGTGGAAGCCGGTTCCGGCTTACTATGAGTTCGTTGACAAGGACAACCACCTCCTTGCCGCGATCCCCATGCCACTGTTCGGCGATCCGCAATGAACTTCGGCAAGTTCATAGGGGCGGTGGCGAATGTCACCCCGAATCTACTCTTCGCGTTCGTAACCGGCTGGTTCAACCTGTTCACAAACACATCGATCATGCGCGCTGACTGGGGCTTGCGGAGCGAGAGGACCGGTCTCGCGCTCGCTACGGCGCTCGCAATAGTATTCAGCCTCATTTTTCGGAAATGGCCGGCCGACAATCACAAGATCTGGGCTTTGCGGATGCTGACCATATTCGCAGTATTGGCCGTGTTCTCGTATGGCTGCTCGCTGTTTCTCGATTACCCTCGAACACGGCAAGTTCAACAGCTTGTTATTCCAGTGTGGGACATAGCCTCTACGGCATGCCTCGTAACCATAACGCTCTCGGTCCTTTTCGGCACCATGTACGCATTCGCTGGCGAATCCGATCCCGGCATTTAAAGGTTTGGCTGCACCGCTTTCGATACTGCGGGGCATATCAATTCATGTTCCAGTTGCTCCAAGAAACGCATCGGAACACGATCGTCTTTGCACGCCTGGGAACCTATTTCAGCGAGAATCCCGGCCCTCAGCACTGAGGGCAACGTAGAGCTTGACCGTCTGGTTTCGACGATCGCGGCCATGAAAAAAGCCCGCGACGTTGGCGGTGGCGGGCTAAGTCATTTTTGAGAGGATTGGGACGGCGGTTCACGCCTTCCGCCACTGGTCAGGCTTGCCGACGCTGGTGTGACGAACACGCTCGACATCTGGCCTTGTGTTGGGTTCCAGCTGCCGGGCCCGCTCGATGGCCTCGCGCTGGGTTGGTGCCACCGCGCTTGCACGTTCCGAGTTAGGCCGACGCACGGCGTAGTCGCCTTGCTCCCTTCGTTCTACAAACAAGTGCTTGTCTTTGCTCATTCCACTCTCCTACTACATATAGCGCCTTAGTTGACGCGCTGACACGAGATACGCCAATAATGGCACAATTTCGTCCAGATTGCGGCCAAAGCGGGCCTTAAGAACAAAAAGGGAACTCCGGCGCGAGATGAACTTTTCTGACCCCACGGAATGGCAGTTAATCACCGCGCTTGATCGAAGGCCGACAGGTGCCGCATTCGGCACGTTACGGTCAAATATATCTGCGATAGTCGGAACTCACCTTCTCATCGGTAACTGATTTTCCCTGGCCCCATATTGCTTCGGTCCTTGCCGACCTCAGGGAAATCGCTGGGAGCCTGCCGCTTGAACGTCCCGAGCGATCTGTCGTCCAGGCGGACTGTAGACGTTACAAAGCGGTGGCGGCCGACTTGGTCGGCCTGGAAAACCAGGCTGCCAACCTTGATTTGGGGCTCCCCGAGCACCTTCCCCTCATTGGCACTTGACCGCCATCGAGCTGGACGCACCATTCAACCGGATCGCCGATTGGCCACTTGGCAGGCTTAGAGCAATGCTGACCGCCTCGTCTAGCTTGCGCCGCAAGTGGCTCGAAACTAATGTACCGACTGCTAAAATCATTAGGATCAGTTGGCGCGATGGGCAACGAAGATCAGCCCTCCTCTAGAGGAGCGTTCTTCCTACCATTGCTTGGCTTCGTTGCGCTTTTGGTTGTGTATAATATAGCGAATCCGCCGCCACCAGAGACTCCGAAAACCGCTGCGCAGGTGAAGCTTGAACAGGAGCATGCGGCGGAGCATGCGGCTGCCCAGGCGAAGCTTGAACAGGAACAAACTGCGCAGCGAGAAGCGCGCGCGAAAGCTGATCAACAAAGCCAAGACCACCTCACGAACCTTTGCAAATGGGTGGACCTATGCAGGGAGTTTGGTGATGCTCGTCAGGCATGTGCCACTGCCGGCGATTTCCAAAACTGCCTCAATGTAAAGCTGGGCGATAATGCTTGGGTCATAGGCGACAACTGTTCAAACGATGGCAGTCTCATCAACCCTCAGAACGACACGCCGTCGAGGCTGGAATGCCTCGGCGCTACTGTAGAGGGTGCCGTGCATAACACCCCGCTAGGGGATGTCATACATGACGCCCTGCATAGCAAGTGATTAGCTCATAAGTGCCTTGAAGGGCTTCGCATTGACGACAAGGTCTGGAAGACCGTTGACCACGGCACGATAGTCGTCTTCATCCTTGAGCATCAGAAATCCGCCGCCGATGAAGTAGCCGCGCCTGTCGAATTCTTCTGCGCTGCGCTTCTGTATGATCACGTAAAGCTGTCCGGTCCGCTCAATCATCTGGTCGACGACGAGACCGGTTCTTGATCTGATTACGTCTGCTCTCCCCAGCACTGCACCTAACGTCCTTGCGTTACCCGGCGCAACTCGTCGCCAACTTAAATCATTCTGGAATCGGGCGTTTGTTCATCCGCCTTCCCCCAGCAAGGCCGCCTAGATTAGCTTCGCCTGCGAAGCATGCTACCGTCCAGCCCCTTCTTGAGCCGCTTCTGGGAAATTGAGCCGAGTGCGAGAATGGACGACCACGAGAGTGCAAGAAAATCCTTCGGCTCCGATCGCGCGCAACTTGTCTACGGGCGGCGCGACGATGGCGCGCTGGCCCATATTTCCGAAGTTCAGCGCGGTCTCGCTTGCGGTTGCAAATGCCCCTCATGTGGCCTTCGACTTGTTGCGCGATTGAAGGACGACCATGTAGTACCGCACTTCGCGCACAGCGACGGCGAGGCGTGCGGTGGTGGTCCTGAAACAGTCTTGCACCTGCTTGCCAAGGATGCGTTTCGCACCAATCCGAAGATGCTCCTACCGGAACGGCTCGGCCTACATAAGGGCAGCGTAGTGATGAAGCCGGGGCAGGAAGTCGAGACAGAATTTCAGCGCCTCGAATACACCGACCCAAAGAAGGTCATTCCGGACCTTTATGTTCGCGCGCTCGGCTATGACCTCTTCGTGGAGGTCGCGGTAACGCACGCCAGCGACGGCACCAAGATCCAGCGCCTCCAAGAGCATGGCACGATGGCTGTCGAAATTGACCTGTCCAAGTTGCCGAGAGACTCCGCACGCGAGCAGATCGCAGAAGCCGTCTTGCGATCTGCGCCGCGCCGCTGGCTATACCACCCAGGTATCGAAGCGGCGAAGGCGAAAAACCGAGCCGACGAAGAAGCCTGGCAGGCGGCACAAGCGACTCGGTTTGCCAATTATCAGGCCAGACATGAAAAGCGGGTTGATGAGCTAGCGAGCGGTTACGCGAAGGCCCTTAGGCAACTAGCTGGAGGACAGGTTACGAGCCCGCGCCTGGCTGAATTGCAAGCGGTCGGACTGGCCCCGCATGTCGGTATCAAGATGGCGGGGTATGCCTGCTTCACAGTCCCGCCCGCAGTTTGGCAGGCCGTCATCTTGGCAGAGGTCTTCCACGACAAATGCCTTGGTGACGAGTTTCCAAAGGCGGTGCCGATCGCCAAGCATCTGGAAAGGCGTAATCTAATACGGCCACTTTTCCGGCGCGTGTCGCGCGAGGTGGCGGACGATACGGCTTTAGCCGAACCGCGCTTTGCTCCAGCGTGGAAAGCGATAGACAGTTACTTGCAGCATTTGCTCGGCAAGGACGTGTTGGCTCACCAACGCTATGGCGTGATGCTGCAGAAGCATCTAGCCGACCAGTTGACCGCTCGCACGCTAGCCCAGAAACAGAGAACCGCTGCCATGCATGCGGTCGTGCAGAAGGTCGATTGGATCTTGGGCGAGCTTCCCGACGAAGAGCGCGGGAACATGACTGGCGAGTTGTGGCTTGATTCCGGCCACACCGAATCCGGCATGACATACCGGGCTGCGATCCGGGCCGACATCGAGGCGCCAAAGATCGCTGCCGTGATTGATGCCGTTTTCGCCATGCTCAGAGGGAATGGCCGACTTCCACATGCCAGCGCTGGACTGCCTGTTGAGGGCGCAATCGAGCGCAGCAGGGGTCAGATCGCAAAACGAGCCCAAGACCTACGTGAGAAGCAGCTTCGGGAAGCGAACCGACTTCGACAATCACGCCGTGACCGGTTTTGCATAGACGCTGAAACTGAACTGAACGGTCCTGACCTTGGCACATTTCTGAACACGAAACGCGACGATCTGAGCGGAATGACGCCGTTGGAAGCGGTAGAAGACAGCGAGTCGGGACTGACCCGAGCGCGCGATGCGCTATCCGAGTTGGTGCGGCAGCGGGCAAGCGCAGCGGAAGCAGATGCCGAGCGAAAGCTATATCAAGAGATGATAACCGCCGACGCCGTACGCTCTTTGCCGCCAGAACACGTAGATGCCTTCCTAAACGGTCGGGATGACGATCTTGGACGGACCACGCCGCTCTTGTTTGCAAAGGACGAAAACACTTATCGCAATGCACTCAAAAAACTATCGGAATGGCAGCGTGAGTTTGGTGGCCCAGTATGAAGCGACGAACACGCTGGGATCGTTGCGGCCTATGCGGTGAGCTTCGGATCACCACTCGCGAGCATGTTGTTCCGCGGTCCCTCTATCCGGCATCGAAGTCCAACAGTAGATTCCAGCGCATCACGATCGCAGCATGTGTCACATGCAACAATGGCACCGCCGACGACGACGCGCATTTCCGAAACGTCGTCCTTGTGGCCGGCGAGCCAAATGAAGCGGTCAAAGAGCTATGGTCTGGTCCCGTGCGCCGGGGCTTCGCACAGGTAGACGGCCATCGTCGCGCTCGCGACATCTTCGATCTTATGCAACCCGCGCCGGACGTTGGACCAAACCGGTATCGCATTTTCCCGGCTGACGACCCGCGCATTCTCCAAATCGTCCGCAAGATCATTCGCGGTCTGTCACGGCACCATGAACTTGCCTATCCGCTCAGCGACGGTCAGGTGTTTGCTGACGTAATGCGGCAAACGATACCGGAGGAAATTCTTGCCGCGATGGAACATAAGGAGGCCGAACCCGATGTCCTCCAATACGGATATCTACGCCTAGCAGGCTGTTGAAGAAGTATCTCGTTTGGCTTTGAGGATCGCCTCGTCGCCGTTGTGGTAGGCGAATGTGATCTCGATCGAGCCGTCGTCAAGCAATTCAGCAGAGCCATCGCCAGTGACCTCGTCCATCTCGTCGAAGCCGGCCCATGTGAAGAATACCATATTGGGGCCATAGCTGAGATCGAGGCCGGCTTGCAGGGCGCCAAAGGCGATCTCACCGTGGTTGCCCGCTTCGATGGTGATAGTGGCGGGATCGACAAGGTCGAGATGATCGCGATCCCAAAGATCGGCCTCGACGATCCGCCAGCGGCCGATCAATTTACAACCCGCCGGGGCGGTCATGTCGACACCGCCAACAGCTTGGGCAGCCGCACTAGATTGTAGGCGGCGGCGCTGAGGGTGAAGGCCCATCCGACGCGGTCGCGGCCACGCAACTTTGTCTTTGCCTGCCCTGCGACCATCTTGATCCATCCGAACGCCTCCTCAATGCGTTTGCGGATGCGCTGGCTGACGGCATAGCCGCCGTGCCGCGTCGTGCGCCCGTCGATCGCCGAGCGACGGCCGCTGGTGTTCTGCGCCACGTGTGGCGTCACCCTCATCGCGCGCAACTCGTTGATGAAGTCCTCGGCGTCATAGGCCTTGTCGGCGCCGAGCGTGATTGCCCGCGGCCTGTCGGCATAGGGTTCGATCATGTGCAGCGCCGCCACCCGTTCGGCATGCCCGTCGGCTTGCGTCAGGCAAGCATCGACCAGCAGGCCATGGCGGTTCTCCATCAGCCCATGCCCCATGAAGCAGAGCTTCGCCTCCTTGCCCCGCCCCTTGCGATAGAGCCTAGCATCCGGATCGGTGGTCGATGCATGCGTCTGGTTAGATCGCTTCTGGCCATGGAAGTCTGCCTCGGCATTGCGCCCGCCGCCCTCTGACGGCGGCTCGCCAGAGCCATCCGTCGGGTCTTCGCCCGACCCGTCCTTCGGCTTCACGCTCTTCATCGATGCCCACGCCTCGATCAGCGTGCCGTCGACCGAGAAGTGATCCGTGGACAGAAGCTTCTTCACCTTGGGTTGCGCCAGGACAGCGCTCAGGAACTTCGCCGCGATGTCGCCCTCAAGCAGCCGGTCGCGGTTCTTCGAGAACACCGAATGGTCCCAAGCCAGATCGTCGACGCCAATGCCCACGAACCAGCGGAACAGGAGGTCGTATTCCAGCCGCTCCATCAAAAGCCGCTCCGAGCGGATCGAATAGAACGCCTGCAAAAGCATCGCCCGCAACAGCTTCTCCGGCGGGATCGATGGTCGTCCGATCGGCGAATACAGCGCCGCGAACTCACGCTCCAGCGTCGACAGGGCTTCTGTCACGATCGTCCGGATCGCACGCAACGGATGATTGCGCCGAACCCGGGCCTCAAGGTCCACGTAGCTTATATGAGGAGTGTCAAGGGCTTTTAGGGCTCCGCTTTTTGGGTTCGTTGGTTTTGCGGTATCCATGGTCTGAGCCTGATTGCATGACGCGGCTCGTTCCCCGAGCCAGATCCAACTTATATACGGTCGCTGTTCGAAGCAGCGGCACCAACATCCCGCTTGCGGCGGACAAGGGCTCAGGAGAACGAGACCATTCTGAGACAACGGCATTTGAAGCCACGCTACGTGCCGGTTCGTCCCCCTTGGATCCGCCAGGACTCATCAGGTCCTGGAAGATGGCAGAATTCGATGGGTGTAGCGCATCAGGCAACCGACATAATCGCGCCCTCGATGACAACGCCGGCGTTGACGTATTTCCACAGCGCCACGAGCAGCTTGCGGGCGAGCGCCACGATCATCGTCTTCTTCAGCCGGCCGTTGTTTTGCTTCACCCGCTCCTTGAACCAGAAGGTGAGCGCCGAGTGCGGCTGATGGCGCACCCATAGCCAGGCCATCTGGACCAGCGTCGTTCGCAGCGTCGGATTGCCGGATTTCGACACCCCCTGCTCGTGGTCGACCGAGCCGCTCTGCCAAGGTGTCGGTGCGAGGCCCGCATAGGCGGCAACTTGTCGTCGGTTGTCGAAGTGACGCGACAGCCCCTCCGACCACAGGACAGCGGCAAACTCCGGCCCGATGCCCTTCAGGTCGAGCAGCATCGCCGGTGCCGACGAGACAACCTGCGTGACAGCGAGCATGGCATCGCGCTCGGCCTCGACTGCCTTGATCTGCTCGAGCAGCAGTTCGAGCCTGTCTAGTTCCCGGCCGACCTGCGCCTGCAGATGGGCCGGCAAGGGTCGGCCGTCGCCGGTCTTGAGCGCCTCCAATCTCTTCCGCCGGTCGCGGCGCAGCGGCTCGTAGCCGGACACGCCCTGGGCGAACAGCAGGCCTTTGACGCGATTGACGTGTCGCACACGCTCGTTGGTCAAGGCCTTGCGCTCACGCGTGACGCGGCGACGGTCCTCTTCTTCGGGCGTAGGCACTCGGAGCATCGCACACACCCGCGGCTCGCCTCGCTTGTAGGCCAGCAACGCCCGGACCAGCGCCTCGCCGTCGATCTTGTCGGTCTTTGCCCGGCGCCGCCGGCGCGAGGTCGCAATCGAGGCCGGATCGACGACGTGACTTTTGATTCCTTCGGCCTGCAGCACGCGATGGATCCAGAAGCCGTCGAGCCCGGCCTCCTGGATCACGATGATCGGAAAGTGCCGCCCGGTCCGCGCTTGCGTCTTCCTGTTGATGTCGGCAAATCGCGCCAGCATGCCGGCGACATCGCCGGCCGCCACCGCATGTTTCGACATCTTCTCGCCGCCACCCGGCGACAGCGAGGTGATCAACCATTTCGAGCGACTCAATTCCAACGAGACGAAAATTGCACCAAGATCTGTGCGGATAGCGGTCGGCGCTTTGGGTTGGTGAGCTGCTACGGGCATGCTTGCCTCCAAGGATGTTGATTACGCGACCTCACTTTGCCACAGCGCCGGTCGCTATCCACTCTCCTCATAGGATCTGAACAGTTCGCCCGTCTGTCCGTCCCCGCCCCGCACGATTCACTCCCACTCTTCGTGGTCAGAGTGAATCACGAACCTGGGACTGTCGCGAGCCCTTTTTCAACAGCCTGCTAGACGAGCCCCACGGCCTTTCGTCAGTGTGGGTTCTCCGGTTCTTTCAGCGGACAACCTTCATCGGCTTTGTGTTCGCCAACGAAGCCGCCCGACAGAAGCACACGGGTGCGCCAGGACCAGACAAGCACTGAAGGATAACCACGTGATATTGAGTTGGATCACGAGAACGCGAGAAAATCCTTCGGCTCCGATAGCGCGCAACTCGTGTAATCTTTTCGCTTGAGGAAGAGCGTTATGACGGGACCCATGGAAAGAGACTCCGAAGAGAATGAGGCTGAGCGCAGCGAATACGTCGTTGTGCCTGAAGAGGCGATTCAGTTCCTGCCAGCCGAATGGCGCGATGCTCTGCAATCGAAGTTGGAAGATGGCCGAGCGATTTTGGAAGCCGTCGATAGCGACATCAAGGGTCTGGTTCGACTCATTAACGCCTCACAGGTGATGACGAGTCTTAGCTATATTCACCAGCGTCTCGCAAAGGCGGACTTCAATCTAACTACTGAGGCGTTTCTAGAGCACGACATGCTCACGTCCGCCTTCGTTGTCACGTACGTCCGACTTATTGACGGTGGCGTGGGAAGCGGCGTCTCACGAGACGCTCTTCCTACGCATCTTCGTCAGGCACACGACGAAATCATCGAATTTCGAAACAAGCGGTTCGCTCACAATGCTGGTCATCGGTCGGTTGATGGGACGCTCGACATCCAGTTCGGCGATGGCCGTTTTGAAGTAAATGTCACCATGCGGATGGGCTACTACATCCGGGGCGCAAACGAATGGGGAGAGTTAGTAACTTTCCTGAACGGTTTGATGTTCGATCGGCTTACCAAGCTGCTTGAACGGTTAAAGAACAAAACCGGACATGACTGGACCTTTCCGAGCGGGCCGCCGCCCGCTTGGATCGATTTCCCATAGTGACAATGGAAAACGCTCGCATTGAATAGGTTGTTGTCTTTCCGCCCCAAACGCCAAAGGGCAGAGATTTTCGGCCAAGCCAACCAGTTTAGGCGGCCCTACGTGGTACGGACAATGGCGGGCGACGTAGCGCAGTAAGTCATTGCTTTTGCTTGATTATAGTGGTTGCGCCGCAGTTCGACGCGGACTGAACCATCAGCCCGAGCACGTCGGTCTCGCAAGCAAGCGGCGATGACCCGAGAGGGATCGGTCTTAGGGTACCTCGAACACACGTCCGACTGCTTCCGTGGTGCTTCCGCGACGCGTTTCCCGCCCTCTTCTCGCGGAAATAAGGCCTTGCTAACCAACTGTTTTTACAGTATAAAAATGGCGCACCCGACAGGATTCGAACCTGTGACCTCTGCCTTCGGAGGACAAAGCAGCGGCTTCTCAGATTCGGAGATGGGCTGGGCTCGCTCTCACATCTCCACGGCAAAGACGCACTGGCGTAGAGTTACCGCCAACTGGATGGGAGAAGGCCATCCTCGATCCCCGCGCCGGCCACCGGCGGCGCTCAAAGGAACAACGGCGTATAAACCGCAGTCCTGCGCGCGTCCGCATCACTGGACGGCTGTCGCGCGCAGGACGGAGGAAATTCGCCCCCGCCGCGGACGGTGAACAGGGCAGCCGTAGGAGCGTCAGCATAGCGCCGGCCGCAGGACGGGACGCGGGACCGACTGTCCCCGTCCGCGGTGGCCCGCATGTTGTATAAATTTGACCTGTTGGAACGGCTGCGACTGGGCGCCCGATCCGGCTGCTGGAGTATCATCCGAAATAGCGAAGCCGGAATCGGCACTTCGATAAGTGGGGGGAAAGGCGGTAGCGCCCTACCGATACGAACCCCCGAGATTTGCGATCAGGAAGTTCTCCCGGCCGATTGTCCGTCCGATTTGTACGCCGCCGCCTCCCTTTGAGCGAAGTGCCCAACGAGACGGCTGTCGCGCATGCTTATAGTCGCTAGATGAACCGAACAATCACCATCACTGGGACAACTGCATGCGGATTTTGTTACGGCGACGGTTTACGGTTCCCAAGTCGAGTGTTCTATGACGAATGATGCCATCTACTATCCGCCGCGAGGCCTTTCGCGCGATGAAGCAGCACGTTATGTCGGTGTCGGATCCACCCTCTTCGACGAAATGGTTGCCGACGGGCGTATGCCGCGACCTAAGCAGGTTAACAGTCGCGCGGTTTGGGATCGCGTGGCGCTTGACATTGCGTTCACCTCCCTGCCCGACAAAAGCAACGATCTCCAAAAACTGTTAGAGCGAAGTAGATTCGACCGAAGCAAAAGATAGGAACTACGCGTGTTGCGTATACGCTGCTGGCGTAGTAAATTTGAACCGTGCGAAAGGCAGGACGTGAGCGAGAATGAGAAGCTTGCCCAAGATGTAAAAGCTTGGCGAGCCAAGGAAGGGTTCACCGCCGAAGCTGCTGCCAAGGCGTTGGGAATACCGAAGCGCACCTTTGAAGGTATCGAGCAAGGCAGAGGCTTCCCCTACCCGGTGCTCTTGCGTGCTGCCATGAAAAGCAATGCTCTCCAGGCATTACGGGAGAAACCTTCGCGCAAGGATTAGCCACGGCAGAAATGCTGGAGGAGAGATTAAATGGCAAGACCATTCAAGGATCCCCGCTACCCAGGCGTCTCCTCGCGCGTCAAAAACGGCAAACTATTTTATCGCTATAGGGCAAAAGGCCAGCCCGAAGTTCGACTTCCCGGCAAGCCCGGTGATCCAGAATTCGAAGCTGAGTATCAAAATGCGACGCAGGGTCTCTGCAAAAAGGCAGCGATCATCGATCTGCCTGGTCGGGCGCTACCAAGGACGTTCGGCCACGCCGCGCGCCGGCTTGAGACCACGATGGAGTGGCTGGATTTTGACGAAGCAACGCAGCGCAAGAACGCGCGGCTGATCGAGCGCTTTCTCAACCTCAAGGTCGATCCGAAATACCCGCTTACCTGGCGCGACACTCCTGTCGAACACCTCGACGCAGATCGGCTTCGCACGATCATCGAGGGCATATTTAGCACCAACCGCACCGTCGCCAAGCACATGTTGGTCGCCATCAAAAAACTGCTATGGGTCGCGACCGAGATTGAGAAATGGATCAAGCCGCAAGGCGATCCTTCCCTATCCATCCGCGTGCGCGTGCCCAAATCGTCCAAGAACCCTGCTTGGCCGATCGCGGTCCGCGAGAAGTTCGAGGCGCGACATCCAATCGGCAGTGCTGCACGTACCTGCTACGCACTGGGCTTTTGGCTTGGAAATCGGCGCGGCGATATCGCCGCCTTGGAGTGGGACGACCTTGTCACCGAGGAGATCGAATTGTTCGACGGCTCGCTGGAGTTAATCGAAGCCTTTGATTTCCGTCAGAAGAAGAACCGCAATCGCCATGGCGGGAGGGAGATGTTCATTCCTGTTGTTGACAAGCTGGCGACGGCCTTGAACACGCTCGACCGCTCGCAGGGCGGCACGGTGTTAAAGAATGGGTACAATCGCGCGTTCTCCGAAAAGAGCCTGACCGGCATGATGCAGCACTGGACGCGCCAAGCGGAAATTCCCGACGGCTACACGCTTCACGGACTGCGTCGCACCTTCGGCACATACCTTGCTGAATGCAATGTCCAGGCGCGCGCCATTATGGAGGCAATGGGACATTCCTCGATGACTGTAACGGACGACTATGTGCGTGAAGCAAACAAGAAGCGGATTGCGGTGGATATCGCTCGTGCCATCAATGAGCGCGAAGCCAAACGCGATGCGATGAAGCAACGAGCGGTCCTGCGAGTCGTCAAGTGATCAAACCGAGCCGGAACAAAGGGTGGCCGATGTCGTATGGCCGGGCCCATAATGGGCCCAAAACGTTTTGGGCCGAGGTCGGTTTTCATCAATAAAATCAATGGTTATGGTGGGCCCGGAGGGACTCGAACCCCCAACCAAGCGGTTATGAGCCGCCGGCTCTAACCATTGAGCTACAGGCCCCACGCGGGCTGGATTAATGTTTTTCGCATCGCGGCACAAGGCTTTACCGGCGGGCTTTCGCAGATCGCCCAAATCAACCCATAATCGCGCTCTACGCGACCCCTGCGACCTGATCGCAGACCAAGGAGATTTTCATGACCAGACATCTTTTGCCCCTCGCGCTCGCCGCTGCAATCGCTTTTCCGGCGATGGCTGGAGCCACCGATCTGCCGACGCCGCCCCGCATCATCGTGTCCGGCGAGGGCGAAGCAACCGTGGCCCCCGATCTGGCGGTCCTGACGCTCAGCGTCATGCGCGAAGCCAAGACGGCGCGCGCCGCACTCGACGCCAACAATGACGCCATGGCCGCCGTGATCGCCGCGATGAAGGCCGCCGGCATCAAGGATCGCGACCTGCAGACCGCAGGCATCCAGATCAACCCCCGCTACAACTACACCAACAAGCCCGATGGCAGCCAGGAAGCCGAACTCGTCGCCTATCAGGTGACCAACACGCTCTCGGTGCGGGTGCGCGACGTCGACAAGACAGGCGAGATCCTCGACAAGGCGGTGTCGCTCGGCGTCAATCAGGGCGGCGGCATTGCCTTCACCAATGACAATCCGGCGGCCACCGTCACAGAGGCGCGCAAGAAGGCTGTCGCCGACGCCATGGCCAAGGCCAGGACGCTGGCCGAGGCGGCAGGGGTCAGCCTCGGCCGGGTGCTCGAGATCACGGATCAGAACATCAGGCCGGCGCCGATGCCGATCAACGCCAAGGCGTTCGACGCCGCGGCCGGGGCGGCGCCGGTGCAGGCCGGCGAGAACGCCTACAATGTCCAGGTCACCGTTACCTTCGAACTCAAGTAATCGGCTGAGACGGTGGCCGGTTCCTGCCGGCCATCGATCACGGGTTGGAAGGCATGAAAAAACCCGCGGGATCACTCCCGCGGGGTTTTTCGAGCCGCGCCCGTTCAGCGGTTGATGATCGGGCAACCGCGCTCGTTGGCGAACACGATGACGACACGGTCTCCATACTGACGGCCCATCACCTTGACCACGCGGCGGTTGGCATCGACGATGCGGGCACGATACAGCCCCATGCGCTCGGCCTTGTCGAGCGCGCGGTCCGGCGAGCAGCCGCGGCGCCAGTCGTCGCGGCGCTCGTCCCGGCGGTGGCGATAGCCATCATCGCCGGCATAGACGCCGAAGCGCGGATCCTGGTTGTTGCCGAAGCCAAGATAGAGGCTGTCGGCATGGGCGGGAATGGCCGCCAGCGTGCCGAGGCCGACCAGAGCCGAAAGCGCTGCCGTCTTGATAGTGGTGTACATGGTTCTCTCTCCTTGTTGCGGGCTTGCGCCCGTCCTCGTGAAACCGATGGCGGGAGAATGCACCGGCCTGTCTGAACTATTTACGAACTCGCCGTTCATCTGCGGTTCATGTAGCGCCGGCTGGCAAAGCGCCGGCCATTTGCAAAATCCTCGCCGGCCAAATCCCTCGCCGGCCAAATCCTTTGCCGGCATTGAACATATCGCGCCAAACGCCTTGCCCCTCACCCGGTTCTCGGCCGCGCGATTGTCGCCCGCAAGAGCGCGCAACCATCCTCTGGCGCGTCAGGGCTCGTCGTCGAGCATATAGTCGAAATAGTCTTCCGGCTCGGCAAGGTCGGTCTCGCTCGCCTTGACCCGGCCGCGCATCGAGATGCCGGCTTCGTGCACGGTCTCGGCACTGCCCGAAACCAACCGGTGCCACCAGTAAAGGTCGCGGCCCTCTGCCACCAGCCGGTAGGCGCAGGTGCTGGGCAGCCAGCTGATGGTACGCACATTCTGCGGCGTCAGGCCGACGCAATCGGGAACGCGTGCCAGCCGGTTGGCATAGTCGCCACAGCGGCAAGTCTTGGCGTCGAACAGCCGGCAGCCGACGCTGGTCCAGTAGATTTCGCCGGTGTCCTCGTCCTCGAGTTTCGACAGGCAGCACTTGCCGCAGCCGTCGCAGAGTGATTCCCACTCCGTGGGGCTCATCGCTTCCAGCGTCTTGGTTTTCCAGAACGGCGTTTCCATTTCCGGCATGTGGCCCCAGCCGCCGCCGAGGTCAAGCGCGGCAACGGCCGGAATGGGCCCGTAACCGGCCGAATGACACGATGTTGCCTTCAAAAGGCCGGCCAATGGCCCCTTACGCCCCCTAACGATGGGCAACCGGAACCAATTTGGTTAAAAGCGGTTTCGGCAAGGATGGGACCCCACAAGGAGAATTTCGATGAAACGCCAACCACGGATTCTGGCAGGCACAGCCCTTGGCCTGTTGATGGCATCCGCGCCGTTAGGCGCGTCCCCGCTACAGGGGACAGCCGCGTTCGGCCCCATGCAGCACGGCGCGACACCGCTGATCATCCTGGCGCAGGACACGCCTGCCGATCAGGGGCAGAGCGATCAGGAACAGCTCCGAAAGAAGAAGCGCGAGCAGCAACAGCAGTCCGCCCCGGCCGCCCAGCAGCCCGCCCCGGCGGCCTTGGAACAACAGCCGCGCAAGAAGAAGCACGACCAGCAGCAGCAGACCGCGCAAGCTCCGGCCGGCGAGGCGGCACCCGCCACTGACGAGCAGCAGCCGCGCAAGAAGAAGCGCGACCAGCAGCAACAGCAGACCGAGCAGGCTCCCGCCGGCGAGGCCGCGCCCGCCACCGGCGAGCAGCAGCCGCGCAAGAAGAAGCACGACCAGCAGCAACAACAGACCGAACAGGCTCCTGCAGGCGAGGCCGCGCCCGCCACCGGTGAGCAGCAGCCGCGCAAGAAGAAGCGCGACCAGCAGCAGCAGCAGACCGAGCAGGCTCCCGCCGGCCAGGCGGCACCCGCCACCGACGAGCAGCAGCCGCGCAAGAAGAAGCACGACCAGCAGCAGCAGACCGGGCAGGCCCCGGCCGGCGAGGCGGCCCCTGCCAACGACAACCAGCCGACCAAGCCCGGCAGGAAGCCCAAGCAGGATCAGCAGAAAGAGGCGCCGGCGCCGGAGAACACCCCAACGCCGAAGCAGGCTCCTGCCGGCGAAGCGACGCCGAAGGTTGAACCGGCCCCCGCCGGCGAGCAGCTTCCCGCCCAGGGCGAGCAGGACAAGACGAAGAAGCACGGCAGGAAACCGGCTGGCGAACAGCCGGCAAACGGCGAGCAGCCTGCGAACGGCCAACAGCCCGCGAACGGCGAGCAGCCGCAGACCGGCAAACAGCCGGCCACCGGCGAACAGCCGGCGACGGGACAGCAGCCCGCTACCGGCAGGCCCGCTACCACAGGGAAAGCCGCGCCTGTCCAAGGCGAAAACCCGGTTCAGGGCGAAGCGCCCGCCGACAAGAACGCCGCCCCCCTCCTCGACAGCCAGAAGGATGCCAGGCGCAAGGGTCGCGGCGAGAACGGCCAGGGCAAGCCTGCCAACCAGAATGGCGAAGAGCAGAATGGCGGGCAGCAAAATGGCGGGCAAAATGCCCAGCAGGGCGGTGACCAGGGCCGGAAGCCGGTTGCGGCGCCCGTGGATCAGGGTCCGCCTCCAACCGACGACAAGGCCGCCCAGGAGGCGATCAAGCCCGAAAAAATCGTTCCGGTTACGGAAGAAAAGGGTAAGCGCCTTGATCGCGCCCCCGACGAGAATATCCGTGACCGCCGCCGGCCCAAGGGCGTCGACGTGCTCAAGGAGATCGGCGACCGCGTCATCATCCAGCTCAACGACCAGACGTTCGTCCAAAGCAATGACCGCCCGCGCATGACCCGCGGCGCCAAGGATGTCTACTACGAGGACCTGCCGCAGGGCCGCACACGCGAGACGGTCGAGCGCGACAATGGGTTCCGGATCGTCACCATCCGCAACCGCTACGGCGACATCCTGCAGCGGTCGCGCATCGCGCCCGACGGTCGCGAATATGTGCTGAGCTATGTCGACGAGCGCAGCTACCAGGACGAAAATGACTGGCGCGATCCCGGCGATGACCTGCCGCCGATGCGGCTGACCATTCCGCGCCGTGATTACATCCTCGATTCCGAGAATGTCGAAAGCCCCGACGACTACTATAGCTTCCTCGAACAGCCGCCGGTGGAGAAGGTGCAGCGTCTCTATTCGATCAACGAGGTCAAACGTTCGGCCCGCGTGCGTGACATTGCCCGGCGCATCGACCTCGATACGCTGAACTTCGAATTCGGCTCCTCTTCGATCTCCGACACCGAGGTGCAGAAGCTCCAGGGTGTCGCCGACGCCATGGAGAAGCTGTTGAAGAAGAACCCGGCGGAGACCTTCCTGATCGAGGGCCACACCGACGCCGTCGGCACGCCGGAGGCGAACCTTGCCTTGTCGGATCGCCGTGCCGAAGCGGTTGCGGAAGCGCTGACCAATGCCTTCGGCATCCCGCCCGAGAACCTGACGACACAGGGCTATGGCGAGGAGTATCTGAAGGTCGACACCTCGGCGCCCAACCGCGAGAACCGGCGCGTCGCCATCCGCCGCATCACCCCGCTGGTGGCGCCGGTGGCGAGCAACGACTGACCCGCGTTTCCAGCGACTTACAGTGATTTCTGGAATCAGGTCGGCAACAAGGTCCCATCCCGGTCAACCGGGATGGGCTGGACTACGGATAGCATGGCCTGGGCCAACAAGAATTGTATAGCCCCTGGAGCAGGCTCATTGAATCACCAGGCTTCGCACCCCAGATTCTTGTCTGGGCGTTCCCTGCCCCGTCCCGACTCCAGCGGGACGCATTGAGCCCCGCCGGCCCTCTCCGGCGGGGTTTTTTGCTTCGGGGTGATGTCCGCTAATAGATGCTTTTGACGTTCGTCTCGGAATTGGCGAACACCTCGTCGGGCACAAAGAAATCTCCCGCCAACGGTCCCGTCGCGCCAGGAGCATAGATAGAGAAATCGCTGGCGCCTTCGGCGCGCAGCACCTCCTCGTCGATGTAGAAATTCCCTGTCGCCTCGCGCGACGGCCGCATGAAGATCGCGTGCGCGGCATCGGCCATGATCTCGGGCGACCGGCTCATCGCCGCCACCGTCGCGCCACCCAGGAGATTGCGCACCGCCGCCGTGTCGATGGTCGAGATCGGCCACAGCGAATTGACCGCGATGCCATCGCCAGCGAATTCCGCGCTCATGCCCAGAGTGCACATCGACATGCCGAACTTGGCCATGGTGTAGGCCACGTGGTTCTTGAACCATTTGGCCTTCATGTCGAGCGGCGGCGCCAGATTCAGGATGTGAGGGTTTTTAGCCAACTTCAGGTGCGGGATGCACATTTTGGAAACGAGGAAGGTGCCGCGCGTGTTGATCTGATGCATCAGGTCGTAGCGCTTCATGTCGGTTTCCAGCGTCCCGGTGAGCTGGATGGCGCTGGCATTGTTGACGCAGATATCGATGCCGCCGAATGTCTCGACGGTCCTGGCGACCGCCTCGGCGACCTGCGCTTCCTCGCGAATGTCGCACAGCACCGGCAGCGCCTTGCCACCGGCCTGCTCGATCTCCTGCGCCGCGCTGTAGATCGTGCCCGGCAACTTGGGATGCGGCTCGGCGGTCTTGGCCGCGATTGTCACATTGGCGCCGTCGCGCGCGGCCCGCAGCGCGATCGCCAGCCCGATGCCACGCGACCCGCCGGAGATGAACAGCGTCTTTCCCTTGAGCGACATTTTTCCTCCGCTTCCTTACACTTCTTTGCACGATCCTTGCCCGCGCCGCTGCGGGATACAAGGGCTTGCGACGGGAAGCCGTGGTGACGCTGCGGAGGCAGGGCGCTGAAACCCGTTGGATTCGCGGCAAGAACGATATATGTTCTATACAAACAGGTAGAATATATATGGCACTCTCGATCAAAAACAGGGAAGTCGAGCAATTGGCGCGTGAACTCGCCCGCCGCCGCCGCGTGTCCGTGACGGAGGCGATCCGTCAGAGCCTTGAGCGTGAGGTTGCGCGCGAACGGTTGGTGCCTCGCGATGATGCAAGCGACCTATTTCAACGGTTGATGGCGATTTCCGATAGCGCCGGAAAAATCCCCAAACGCGCAAACGCGCTGACCGACGATGAAATTCTCGGTTACGACGAATTCGGAATCCTGACGAAATGATCATCGATTCCTCGGTCCTGGTCGCCATTCTACGTGTCGAACCGGGCTTCGAACGTTTCGTCCTCGCGATCGCGCAGGCCAAGAGACGGTTGCTGGCAGCGCCAACCTTTCTTGAAACCACCATGCTGCTCGCGGGCGACCGGCAGGATGAAATCCTGGATCGCCTCGACCGCTTCCTGCGCACCGCCTCGATCGATACAATCGACTTCACGGCCGACCATGCAGCGGTCGCCCGGCAAGCCTTCCTGCGCTACGGCAAGGGCCGGCATCCGGCGGGGTTGAAATACGGCGACTGCATTGCCTACGCCACGGCCCGGCTCGAAGCCATGCCGCTGCTCTTTAAAGGTGATGATTTCCGCCTGACCGATATCGAAGCCGCGGTCTGATCGATATCAGACCAGCACCAGCCCCTGTCGCATCGCAATAGCGATGGCATCCGTACGATTGGCGGCGCCGAGCTTGATCAGGATCGCGGCGACATGGAATTTCGCCGTATGCACGGAGATGTTGAGTCGCCGCGCGATCACCTTGTTGGGCGCGCCTTCGGCGAGCAGCGCCAGCACTTCCGCTTCGCGTGGCGACAGCGCTGGCCGGGCGGCGTGCTCGTCCAAGACTTCATCCTCGAATGGCTCGCCATCGCCGGCGCTGAAATCCTCACGATGTCCGGGCGCACGGCCATTGCCCGATATGCTGTAGCCAGCGGCGGCCAACCGCGCCGCCGCGGCGATCAGCAGGTCGTCCGTGCCGGCGGGCATGACGGCAGACACCCCGCCGGCAGACCGCTCGCCGCTGGCGCGCGCCACCGAGAGCAGCACCCGTGGCACCGAGGCCGGCACGGCATCCCTGCTCCTGTCGTCGACGATCGCAACGTCGGCCCTGCCGCCGCCAACCACCACCGGCAACAGGTCGTCGCTGGCGGCAAGCGAGGCGGCCAGACGCTCGGCGCGCCCGGCATCGCCAAGCGCAATCAGCACCACCAGCCGCCGCGAAGCCGCAGTATCGGTCCCGATCCGATCACTGGCGAGTGTTTCCATCATTCCTCTCAGCTCAGCGGTTTTTCGCCGATGGTCAGCACGACGTCGCGCTGTTCGCCGCCACGAACGACACCCAACGTCACCGAGGCACCGGCACTGTCGGGCCCGAGCCGGCGGATCAGGTCGCGCGGGCCATGCACCGCCTCACCGTTCCACGCCACGATGATGTCGCCGAGCGAGAGGCCAGCGGCCTTGGCAGGGCCATTGTCGTCGAGGCTCATCACCATTGCTCCATGCGCGTCGCGGTCACGCACCGGATGCAGGCCGGCGCCGAGATAGCCGCGCGCGACATGGCCCTTTTCGCGCAAGGTGGCGACAGCCCGCTCGATCGTCTCGTAAGGCATGACCAGCGCCCGGCCACGCGGCCCGAACAACAGCATGCCGATCAGCGTGCCCTTGGCGTCGAGCACCGGGCCGCCCTCGAAGCGGCCGCCGGCGCCGACGGCCAGGTTGATGCGCCGGTCGATGGTACCGCCGCGCATCGAGCGCCAGGCCGGACCGACTTCGCCGACCGAGCCGGACACAGCCAATGCTGCCCCCTGGCTGTTGCCGATGGCAATGGCGATGTTGCCCGGCCGAACGGCATCGGCTTTGGCCAGGACAGGCGCGGTGGTAGCATCCGCCGGCTTCAGCAGGGC
This sequence comes from Mesorhizobium sp. SARCC-RB16n, assembly GCF_008520305.1. Taxonomy (GTDB): domain Bacteria; phylum Pseudomonadota; class Alphaproteobacteria; order Rhizobiales; family Rhizobiaceae; genus Mesorhizobium. Next base: position 216,807 of record NZ_ML703279.1, read on the forward strand.
GACGCCGGTCGAAGGATCGCGGCCGATGAGTTCGGCCTTCACCGTCGCGCCGGAGGCCAGCGTCAGTTCGATCTCCTCGCCGGCCTCGACGGCTTCCTCGGCGGTGACGAAATAGCCGTCGCGCCAATGGAAGGCGCTGGCCGTGCGGTGGTGATGAGTGGCGAAGCTCGCCATGGCAGGGGCGGCCTTGGCGGCCAGATCGGCGATGGCGTCTGAAAACGCGCTCAGGTTGAAGTCGCTCATAAGGGTCTCCTGGGTTTCTTGCATGTCCCAGATATCGCTCGACGGCGCGCTTGCAGGTACTCGCCTGACGGCTAGTTGCGGGTTTGACTGGCCATCTGGTCAGGTCGCGGCGTTTCGGGCCGCTCCGCACATATAGTCACGAAAAAGCCTGAAAACACGGAACCCGACCTATGGCCCTCGCCGCCCCCAAAATCCAATCCGATGACACTCTTCTCGACGCCTATTCCGAAACAGTAGCCGACGCCGTCGACCGCATCGGCCCGGCCGTCTGCCGCATCGAGCGCATCGGCGGCCCGGGCGGCCATGGCTCGGGCTTCGTCATCGCGCCGGACGGGCTGGTCGTCACCAATTTCCATGTCGTGGGTGACGCCAGAACGGTGCGCGTCTCGATGCCGGACGGCGCCTCCAGCGAGGGCCGCGTGCTCGGTCGCGACCCCGATACCGACATCGCCCTGGTGCGCGCCGACGGCAGCTTCGCCGATGTGGCGCCGCTCGGCGATTCCAAGCGGCTGCGGCGCGGCCAGATCGCGATTGCCATCGGCAACCCGCTGGGCTTCGAATGGACCGTCACCTCGGGCGTCGTCTCGGCACTCGGCCGCTCCATGCGCGCTTCGACCGGTCGACTGATCGACGACGTCATCCAGACAGATGCGGCACTCAACCCCGGCAATTCCGGCGGCCCGCTGGTGTCGTCGGCGGGCGAAGTGATCGGCGTCAACACCGCGATGATCCACGGCGCGCAAGGCATTGCGTTTGCGGTCGCCTCGAACACCGCGAACTTTGTCATTTCGGAGATCATCCGCTTCGGCCGCGTGCGGCGCGCCTTCATCGGCGTCTCCGCCGACACCGTAAACCTGCCGCGACGCGCAGCACTCTTGTCGCAGGTGTCGACCAGCACGGCGGTACGCCTGCGCAGCGTCGAGAAGGACGGCCCGGCGGCCAAGGCAGGTCTCAAGGAAGGCGACATCATCGCCGCCATCGACGGGCGCCCGGTGACCGGCGTCGACGACCTCGTGCGCATGCTCGACGCCGAGCGCATCGGCCGCGAGACACAGTGCACGGTGGTGCGCCGCACCGGCGTCAGCCAGGTGGCGGTAACGCCGGTGGCGCGGGCGAGCTGAGACTGCCGTTCAAACCCCCGCCGCGCCTTCCGCATACTGCGCCAAAAATTCCTCGCTGGGCGGGATCGGCTTGATGACGTCGACCAGCACGCCGTTGGGATCCCGGGTGATGAAATGGCGCTGGCCGAAGGGCTCGTTGCGTAGTGTGCGCAGGATCGGCAGACCGGCAGCAAGGATCCGCTCATAGACCGCATCGGGATCGCGGACCTCGAAATTGATCAGCAGCCCAGAAGTGCGCCCCCGCCCCTCCTCCGGGATGGTCTCATGGTCGCCCTGGACAATGCCGAGGTTCACTCGCCTGTTGTCCACCGATTGCAGATGCACGTACCAGTCGCTCGTAAACAGCGGCCGGAAGCCGAAATGCCTGACGTAGAAGGCCGCCGTGCCGACGACGTCGCCGGTCATCAATACCGGGTAATAGCTTGATATCTTCATCTTTCCTTCTCCCATCAATTAACATACAGTCTGCATGTAAATTCAATTAACATACAGGCTGCATGCATGCAACAGGAGACCGGCCGCCGCTCGAACCGCGACCGCACCGAGGCGACACGGGCCGACCTGATCGCGGCGGCGCGGAAACTGTTTACGGAGAAGTCCTATGCCGAGACCGGCACGGCGGAGATCGTTGCCGCCGCCGGCGTGACGCGCGGAGCGCTCTACCACCACTTTGCCGACAAGCAGGCGCTTTTCGCCGCCGTGGTCGAACAGGAAGCCGCGGCGGTAGCGCGGGAGATTGACCGCGCCGCCCCGCCCTCGCTCAGTGCGCGCGATGCGATGATTGCCGGTTCCGACGCCTATCTCACGGCCATGCGCACGCCCGGCCGCACGCGGCTCTTGCTGCTCGATGGCCCGGCCGTGCTAGGCCGCGCCGCCATGGATGCGATCGACAACCGCCACGGCAACCGCTCACTACGCGAGGGCCTGGTCGCGTCGATGCGGACGCAGTCGATGAAAAGACTGCCGCCGGAAGCGCTGACCGCCCTGCTTGGCTCGGCTTTCGACCGGGCGGCGCTCGCTATCGAGGCCGGTGCATCAGCCGAGGACTACCGCGCCGTTCTCATGGCGCTGATAGACGGACTGTCGCGCGCATAATGAGAAACCGACATTACGCAAGCGCGGGAAATTGACCGTCCGCACGGCGCAGATCGTGGGTTCCGGGATGACGATGATCTAATGACGTCCAGGGCGGTCCCGGGTCCAGCAGCTGGCGACGTACTATTTCCAACGCCAGTTTCAGACCGGCAGCCCGAGCTGCTTTCGCAGGCTCTGGTCAAATGCGGATGCGGGAACGAAACGGCGCAGGAAACTGACCTGGCGCGCCACTTTTCCGGCCGCATAGCGCCTCTTCGGAACGGCATCGATCGCAGCCGCCAAAACGACCTTGGCTATCCCTTCGGGCGCATCGCCTTTTTCCATCGATTTCCGAACGGCCACGGTCATGCCGGCGCGCGCGGAGTCATAGATATCAAGCACCTGATCGGGAGCGGCGAGATTCTCCTCGAATGACGTACGGGTATAAGCGGGCTCGACCAGCGCAACGCGAATGCCGAACGGACGCAGTTCATGGTCGAGCGATTCGGAATAGCCCTCGATGGCATGTTTGGTCGACGCATAAAGCGCGAAATAGGGAGCCGGGATGAACCCTTGTACGGAACTCAAATTGACGATCCTGCCCTTCCCCTGGCGTCGCATTGCCGGCAACACCGCATTGGTCATGCGCAACACGCCGAAGACGTTCACGTCGAACAGCGCCTTGGCCTGGGCGATCGAGGACTCCTCGGCGCCGCCAAACAGGCCTATCCCGGCATTGTTGACAAGCAGGTCGATGCGTCCGGCCTTGGCCAGAACGTCGTTGACCAGCTTCGCCACGGACGCGTCATCGGTCACGTCGCAGGTCAGCATGGTGACGCCGTCGGTCCTCTCGCCCGCCGCGCGACGGCTGGTTCCGAACACGCGAAAGCCCGCGTCCAGCAGGGCCTTGGCCGTTGCGTGCCCGATGCCGGAAGATGCCCCTGTGACGATGGCAACGCCAGGACCAATCTTATTCATGGAATAACTTTCTTTGAGTTGGATTAGGTGGGAAGAGCAGAAAAGTCGAGCAAAAGCATCAATCAGGAAGGGCCCCGGCGTTCACGCCAGGCACCTTCTCCGTCCCAACGCTGGAACAACGCACTGGCGTTTACCCCTCCAAAGCCGAAGCCATTGGAGATTGCGTAGTCCATCTCCATTGGCCGGGCGTGGTTTGCGACGAAGTCGATTCCGTCGCCGGCCGGATCGGGAGCGCTCAGATTGAGCGTCGGCGGCGCGACCTGGTCCCTGAGCGCCAGCACCGTGAAGATGGCCCCAAGCCCGCCGGCGGCCCCGAGCAGGTGTCCGGTCGCCGACTTCGTTCCGCTGACGGCTATGCCGAAATCTGTCCCGAAAACCCTCTTGATCGCCGCGATTTCTCCCGCATCGCCGACAGGCGTCGACGTCGCGTGCGCATTGAGGTGACGGACCTCACGCGGTGAAATGCCGGCTTGGACGATCGCGATCTCCATCGCCCGGCGCGCACCGTCGCCATCATCGGGACCGGAGGTGATGTGATAAGCGTCCGCCGTCGTGCCGTAGCCGACGAGCTCGGCCAGCGGCTTGGCGCCGCGGGCAAGCGCATGGCTCAAGGCCTCGACGACCAGGATGCCAGCTCCTTCGCCCATGACGAAGCCGTCACGCAGCGTGTCGAACGGACGGGACGCCTGATCGGGACGGTGATTGAAAGAGGTCGAAAGGGAGCGTGCCGCGGCAAAGCCGCCGAGGCTGACCGCGTTCATGCAGGCTTCCGTTCCGCCGCAGACCGCGATGTCGGCCTCATTGGCGCGGATAAGACGCGCCGCATCGCCGATCGCCTGAATGCCGGCCGCGCACGCCGTCACCGGAGCGCCGAGCGGACCTTTGAAGCCGTGTCGGATCGAAATCTGTCCCGCTGCCATGTTCACCAGGAAAGATGGCACCGAGAACGGCGAGAGACGCCGAGCACCGCGCTGGTCGACGGTTCGCACGGCTTCGGTTATCGCGTGGAATCCTCCGATACCCGAAGCGATGATTGTCGCGGTGCGGGCCCTGTCATCGTCCGAGACCGGCTTCCACCTTGCCTGGGCCAGCGCCTCTTCCGCCGCCGCCAGTGCGAAGACAATGAAGCGGTCCGCCCTGCGCTGCTCCTTCGGAGCCAGGACGGTATCTGGATCGAAGCCAGCTTCGGGGTCTTCCTGCAGGGAGGGAACCATTCCGCCGACCTTTGCCGGCAGATCTCCCGCCATTTCATCCGGCAGGTTCCGAATGCCCGAACGGCCAGCCAGGAGCCGGGACCATGACGTCGCGGCGTTGGCCCCGAGGGGACTGACTGCTCCCATGCCTGTAATAACGATACGACGCATCTGTACTCCAGCTGTCATTCTGCTTGATCCTTTCGCATGATGGCGCGGCGCAGGCGCCGGGTCGCGAGCACCGCCTCTATTCCTGCGCGGCCGCAATTCGCCTGACTTCGCCGGCGGCGGCATCGAGAAAACGCTGCGACATCTCTTCATCTCCAAGGATGCGGGAGAGCGTCACGGCCCCCACCATGAGCGACAGCATCGCCATGGCCTTGCGATGAGTTTTTGGACCTTCCGCCGCCGGCATCAATTCGTCGAGAACCTCAAGGTAAGCTGCGATCCCATCCTGGAAGGGGACCCTCACCTCCTCGCTTTGACGTGCCGCGTCCGAACCAAGCGCAACCAATGGGCAACCGTCGCTCTTCTCTTCGCGATGTCCGAGGGAAAGGTAGAGCCCTATAACGGCTTCAAGGGGATCAGGGCTCCCGGCAGCAACAGTCGACCATCTGCGGGTCGCATGTTCCATCGCTCGCCGCGATGCCTGCGCTGCCAAGTCGTCCTTGGATGCGAACTGCTTGTAGAAGGCGCCTTGGGTCAGCCCGGCACCCTTCATCAGATCCTTCAGCCCAATGCCATCGAAGCCGTGCTCTCGAAAAAGCCGGCTTGCCACATCGATCACGGTCTGCCGGTTCTGCTCAGCCTGACTGCGACTTACGCGCATCGTCATCTCCTTTTTTAGATTGCATTCGAAATCTATATCAGATATAGAGTGTGAATGCAATCTATTTCAACTGGAGGCGATGGGCATGAAAAAGAGACCGATTATTATGCTGGGTGCGATCCTGATCGCGGGGGCAGGAGCGATCGCGGCGTCATGGGAGACGGCATTCGCCACATTTGCCGCTCCTGCGCAGGAGAATTCCGCCGCAGTCGACCCGAGGCAGGAGCCGCCTGTCGTCAGGCTGGCGACGGCAGCACGGGTGAGCGGTTCCGAGCGCAGTTTCACGGGCATCGTAGCGGCAAGGGTGGAGAGCAATCTCGGCTTCCGCGTCCCCGGCAAGATCATCGAGCGCCTTGTAAATGTCGGTGAACAGGTCAAGGCGGGCCAACCGCTGCTGCGGATCGATGATACCGATCTGGCCCTTGCGCTCGCCGCCAAGCGCAACGCTGTCGCTGCTGCACGCGCTGCCCTGGTTCAGACCAGTGCGGACGAAAAGCGCTATGCCGTTCTGGTCAAGAAGGAATTGGCCGCAACCCCGCAGCGTTACGAGCAGGCGAAGGCAGCACTTGACACCGCGACGGCACAGCTTGCCGCTGCCGAAGCGGAAGCGAAGGTCGCGGAGAACGAGGCGGCCTATTCCGTCTTGGACGCGAATGCCGATGGGACGGTCGTCGAAGCGCTTGGCGAGCCGGGACAGGTCGTCACCGCAGGACAGACCGTGGTTCGGATCGCGAACGCCGGCCCCCGGGAGGCTGTGGTGGCGCTTCCCGAAACGATCCGGCCGGCGATCGGATCGTTGGCCGAGGCGGCCTTGTATGGGGCCGATGGTCGGCAGTTTACGGCGCATCTCCGGCAGTTGTCGGACGCCGCCGATCCCCAGACCCGTACTTATGAGGCCCGTTATGTGCTCGATGGCGAGGCGGCAGTAGCGCCGCTCGGCGCGACGGTGACCATTAGGCTTGCAAGCCAGGCGAGCCAGCCGGAAGTCCAGGTGCCGCTGGGAGCCGTGCTCGACGACGGCAAGAAGACCGGAGTTTGGGTCCTGGACGACGCCACGTCGACCGTACACTTTCAGCCCGTCAAGCTTGTGCGTGTGAGCGGCGAATTCGCCGTGATTTCCGGACTGAGTTCCAGCGATCAGATTGTTTCACTCGGCGCTCATCTTCTGCAGGAGGGCGCTCGCGTCAGGACTGCGTCCGAAAGCGGGAGCAACTGACGATGAACCTCAATTTTTCAGCGATCGCAGTTCGCGAACGCGCCGTCACCCTGTTCCTCATCCTCCTGCTCGTCGCCGCCGGCGCCTACGCTTTCCTCATGCTTGGACGGGCGGAGGACCCCAACTTCACTATCAAGACCATTACGGTCACGACAGCATGGCCGGGCGCGACGGCCCGCGAGATGCAGGACCTTGTCGCGGAACCGTTGGAGAAGCGGCTTCAGGAACTGACCTGGTACGACCGGGTGGAGACGACCACGCGACCGGGCTACGCGTATATGACGGTCACGCTGAAGGACAGCACGCCGCCATCCGCCGTGCAGGAAGAGTTCTATCAGGCCCGCAAGAAACTCGGGGATGAAGCCCGCAACCTGCCGCCCGGTGTCTACGGCCCCTTCGTCAACGACGAATATTCGGACGTCAGCTTCGCCCTTTACGCGCTAAAGGCCAAGGGCATGCCGATGCGTGATCTGGCCAGGCAGGCCGAGGCGATCCGTCAGGACCTCCTGCACGTGCCCGGCGTCAAGAAGATCAACATCCTCGGTGAACGGCCCGAGCAGATTTTCGTCGAGTTCTCCTACGCCAAGCTGGCAACGCTCGGCGTGTCGGCAAAGGATATCGTTGCCGCCTTGCAACGGCAGAACACCGTCACACCGGCGGGCTCGATCGACACGCAGGGGCCGCAGCTCTTCATCAGGGTCAATGGCGCGTATGACAGCGTCCAGGCGATCGCCGACACGCCGATTGTCGCCTCGGGGCGGACGCTGAAGCTTTCCGACATCGCCGAGGTCCGCCGCGGCTATGAAGACCCGGCCACCTATCTCATCCGGCGCCAGGGCGAGCCCACCATCATGCTCGCGGCGGTCATGCAGGAGGGCTGGGATGGTCGCGCGCTCGGCAAGGCGCTGGAGGACAGGACGGCGGCCATCGTACGGACATTGCCGCTCGGGATGACCCTCGACAAAGTGTCCGACCAGGCCGTCAACATCACCTCGGCGGTTGACGAGTTCATGCTGAAGTTCGCGATGGCGCTCGGCGTCGTGCTGCTGATCAGCCTGCTCAGCATGGGTTGGCGCGTCGGCATCGTCGTGGCGGCCGCCGTCCCCCTGACGCTCGCCGCCGTGTTCCTCATCATGCTGGAGACCGGCCGGTTCTTCGACCGCATCACGCTCGGCGCCCTCATCCTGGCGCTCGGTCTTCTCGTGGACGACGCCATCATCGCCATCGAGGTGATGGTGGTGAAAATGGAAGAGGGCATGGACCGCATCAGGGCGGCGGCCTATGCCTGGAGCCACACCGCGGCGCCGATGCTGTCGGGAACGCTGGTGACGATCGCAGGCTTCCTGCCCGTGGGCTTCGCACGCTCGACGGCCGGCGAATATGCCGGCAACATCTTCTGGGTCGTTGGGTTCGCGCTCATCGTCTCCTGGATCGTCGCCGTGGTCTTCACGCCCTATCTCGGTGTCAAGATGCTGCCCGAGATCAAACCGGTCGAGGGTGGTCACCACGCGATCTACGATACACGGAACTATCGCCGCCTGCGGCGGCTCATCACCTTTGCCGTGCGCCACAAGTTCGTGACCTCCGGCGTCGTCGCCATCGCCTTCGCGCTTTCCATTGTCGGCATGGGCGCCGTCAAGCAGCAGTTCTTTCCGACATCCGACCGCCCTGAAGTGCTGGTCGAGGTTCGCCTGCCGGAAGGCACCAGCATCGAGACAACAACCGCCACGGTCGAGAAGCTCGAGCACTGGCTGGACGGCCAGCCCGAGGCCAAGATCGTCACGAGCTATGTCGGTCAGGGTGCTCCGCGCTTCTTCTTCGCGATGGCGCCGGAACTGCCTGATCCTGCCTTCGCCAAGATCGTCGTGCTGACTCCGGACGCCGACGCGCGTGAGGCCCTGAAGCACCGGCTCCGTGAAGCTGTTGCGAAAGGGCTGACCCCCGAAGCGAACATTCGCGTTACGCAACTCGTATTCGGACCCTACACGCCGTTCCCGGTCGAATTCCGGGTCATGGGGCCTGACCCGGCACAACTTTACAGCATTTCCGATAAGGCCCTCGACATCATGCGGGGCATCCCGGACGTTCGGCAGGCCAACCGCGACTGGGGCAATCGCACGCCCGTGCTCCGCTTCGTGCCGGACCAGGATCGGCTGAACCTCATCGGCCTTTCGCCGGCGGAAGTGGGTCAGCAGCTCCAGTTCCTCCTGACCGGCGTCCCTGTCACACAGGTTCGCGAGGATATCCGCAATGTCCCCATCGTGGCGCGCAGCGCGGGCGACGAGCGGCTGGATCCGGCGCATCTGGCTGATTTCTCGCTGATGAGCCGGGACGGCCGGCAGATTCCGCTCGACCAGATAGGCCATTCGGAAGTCCGTCTGGAAGAGCCGATCCTGAAGCGCCGCGACCGGACGCCCGTCATCACGATCCGCTCGGACATCAACGAAGCGACTCAGCCTCCAGAGGTCTCCAAGCAGATCATGAAGGCCCTTCAGCCGCTGATCGCATCCCTTCCGGCCGGCTATACCATCGAAATGGGCGGATCGATCGAGGAGGCTGCGAAGGCCAACACCGCGCTGGGCAAAATCTTCCCGGCCATGATCGCCGCCATGCTGATTGTCATCATGCTGCAGGTGCGATCCTTCTCGACGATGTTCATGGTTGTGCTGACTGCACCGCTTGGCCTCGTCGGCGTCGTGCCCATGCTGCTCGCCTTCCACCAGCCCTTTGGCTTCAACGCCATTCTGGGCCTGATAGGATTGGCAGGCATCCTGATGCGCAATACGCTGATCCTGACCGAGCAGATCAAGGAAAACCGAGCCGCCGGCCTGGATGGCTATCACGCCGTCATCGAGGCCACGGTGCAACGCGCAAGGCCCGTGATCCTGACCGCACTTGCCGCTGTGCTGGCTTTCATCCCCCTCACGCACTCCGTCTTCTGGGGATCGATGGCCTTTACGCTGATCGGCGGTACGGCGGTCGGCACGGTGCTGATCCTGCTGTTCCTCCCTGCGCTCTATGTCGCGTGGTTCCGGATCAAACCGACCACGGATGAGCTCCATGAGGATTCGACGGAGGAACCGGAGGTGCCAGCCGCAATGGCGGCCGAGTAGGGCTCTGTTTTCGCAGGAGACGGTTCAAGTTCTTGCCCGTTGGCTTTGCCTGGACACATGCAGGGCCAACGGCACGAACTTACCGCCCACAGATCATCCTCTACGCAAGCCCGACAGGTCCGCTTCATCAATTCTGGAGACTTCATGAATCGCCCGGATCGAACACGAACTGATCCCGACGAGATGCGCGCGCGCATCCTGGCCGTGGCCGACGAGCAGTTTCGCCGCCTCGGTTATCATAAAACGTCGGTGGCCGACATCGCCTCCGAACTCGGCATGAGCACGGCAAACGTCTATCGTTTCTTCCCTTCCAAGGGTGCGATCATCGAGTCCATCTGCGGGCGGGTCGTGAACGAGGTCGCCGAGATCGCCTTTGCGATCGCACGCACGAGCGCGCCGGCCTCGGAGAAACTCGACCAGCTCCTGACCGCGGTTCACCAGCACAGCAAGACCACACTGGTGAAGGAAAAGCGCATGCACGACATGATTGTCGCCGCCGTGCAGGAGAAAAGGGCGATCATCAAGGCGCATACCGAGCGGATAGTCGCGATCTTGCAGGCGATCATCCGCGAGGGCGTGGAAGATGGCGAATTCCAAGTCGAAAATCCTGCGGAGGCGGCGTGCGCGGTCAAGACCGCGTTCACGCCGTTTTTCCACCCGATTCTGATCGAGCACTGCCTTCAACACGGCGAAGATAATGAAGCTGGCCTGCGCGAGCAGATCCGCTTTATCCTGAAAGCTCTGGGAAAGTCTGACTGAGCCGCTGGTTCCGCGGAGCTTCGCGATGGGCGGCGACCAGAAGATCGAGTTCGACACAACTTGGTTTCGCGACGACCAACAAAGCGGAAGGACATTATCGCGACCAGCCGGGAAGCGTGGAGTTCACTAACAGTCGCCGAAAGGCTGGTGATCGTGTTACAGTCCGCGGCACGGAATGGAATGGGGACGCAACCGGAACTCTCCGATCTCGTTATGTCAGGGCTCACCCAACCCTTTCAGGCTCATATTCGGACCGATACATGAAAAAGCCTTATGAAAAACCAACCCTACGCAAGCGCGGGAAATTAACCGCCCGCACCGCGCAGATCGTGGTCTCCGGAGTGACGATAATCTGATGATCTCCGGGGAGCGTTCCGGGGTCCGACCGGGAAACCGGAATTGCCGGGTCAGGTGCCGGAGCCGGATACGCCATGAGCCTCCGGCTCTTCTTCGGGCACCTCGCCCGGTTCGAACTCGTTGAAGCAGCCGAGCCCGCGCTTGAACCGGTCGATCAGCCAGGCCGCGGCCGGTTTGGGGCTGCGATCGGTGCGGTGCATGGCGAACAATGGCGAACTCACTTCCTTGTAGGGTTCGAGATCGAGCTCGATCAGCCGGCCGCTGGCCAGGTCGTCGGCGATCAGCCAGCGCGGCAGCCCGCCCCAACCCAGCCCCTCGCGCATCAATATGTGCTTGGTGCGCATGTCGGTCAGTCGCCAGGTGCGGTAGGCGAAGACGCCGTAATCGCGTCCCTTGGTGCGCTCCGACTGGTCGGTGACGACAAGCTGCGTATGCTCGCGCACATCCTCGAGCGCCACCGGCTTCGGCAGCAGCGCCAGCGGATGGCTGGGTGCGGCCGCCGGCACCAGCGACATGAAGCCGATGCGCACGAGGTGCACGTCGACGTCGCCCAGCAAGCCGCCAATGCCGAGATCGGCCTGTCCGCTGACGACAAGATCGGGGATGAGGCCGAGCGTGCCGATATGCAGGCGCAGCATCACGGTCGGGAATTGCACCTCGAATGCCTTGAGCACCCGCACCAGCACGGGTGAAGGCAAAGCCACATCGACCGCCAGCGCCACTTCGGCCTCCAGCCCGTGATGGTGCCCGTCTACGCGGGAACGCATGCGCTGCAGCACGCCGATCATGCGCCTAGCATCTTCCAGCATCGCCCGGCCGATCTCGGTCAGCTGCGGCTCGCGCGTGCCCTCGCGCTCGAACAACTTCAACCCAAGCTGCGCCTCGAGATTGGCGATGCCGTAGCTGATGACGGATTGAGCTCGGTTGAGCTTGCGGCCGGCGGCCGAGAAACTCCCGGTATCGGCGACGGCGACAAGGATCTGAAGCTGGTCGAGGGTCGGGTTGGGCTGCATTATTGTATCTAATTTATGGATGGATCGTATAGAAAATATACCAGTTTATTTGATTGATCGATAGCCCCATATCTGGCGGAACAATTCATTCCACTGGAGAAACCCGCTATGTCCATTCTTCTTGTTACCTCGAGCCCGCGCGGCGCCGCCTCGCACTCGACCCGCCTCGCCACCGAGTTCGCCCAGAAGCTTCTCGCCGCCGACCCGTCGAACACGCTGGTCGTCCGCGACCTCGTCGCCAATCCGTTGCCGCATATCGATGCCGACTATGCGGCAGGCATCTTCACGCCGGCTGAAGCGCGCACCCCGCGCCAGGCCGAGGTGGTCGGCGTTTCCGATGACGTGCTCGACGAACTGTTCGCCGCCGACACCGTGATCCTGGCCACCGGCTTCATCAACTTCAGCATCTCTTCGACGCTGAAGTCCTGGGTCGATCACGTAACCCGTGCCGGCAAGAGTTTCGCCTACGGCGAGAACGGCCCCAAGGGCTTCGTCACCGGCAAGAAGGTCTACGTCGTGCTTGCTTCCGGCGGCATCTATTCGGAAGGCGCTGCCGTGCAGATGGACCACGCCATCCCTTACCTGCGCACCGCGCTTGGCTTCAACGGCATGACCGATGTCGAAGTCGTCCGTATCGAAGGTATCTCCAAGGGTCCCGACGCGGTGACGGCGGCGCTTGCCAAGGCTACCGCCAAGGTCGATGCGTTGGTTGCCTCCAGCCGCGATGTCGCGGCTGCCGCGTAAGCGCTGATCCGCATGGTCTATCAAAGGCAGGCGTTCGCGCCTGCCTTTCGTTTCAGCCGATCAGATGCCGCAAGAGGCCGGCCGAAGCGACCCCGATCACCACGGTCGGCAGCATTGAAAGCCGCGTCGCGGCGACCAGCGTGATGGCCAGCGCAAGGAGATCGGCAGGATTCCGCGACACGAAGGCCGGCGCGATGACCGAGATCAGCACGCAGCCGGGCGCCGCCTCCATCACCGCCGTGGCGCGAACACTAAGCACGCGGTTGCGCAGCACGACATAGCCGCCGATCCGCGTCAGATAGGTGACGCCGGCCATCAGCACGATGGCGAAAAGGGTGGGTGCGTCGATCATGCATCACCTGCCATCAGCCAGGCCGCGACCAGCCCGGCCACCGCGCCCGCCGCGACATACCAGGCGCCGGGAACGAAGAGATAGACCAATGCCGCGACGACAAGGCTGACCAGCCAGGGCCGAGCCGCCGCCACGCCCTTCCACATGCCGCGCATCAGCACCAGGAAGACGGCCGGAAACGCCATGTCGAAACCATAGGTCTCGACATCGCCCAGCATCGGGCCGAGCAGGGCGCCGAGCGTGGTGAAGGATACCCACGTCAGATACATCGCCAGCGCCGCGCCTATGTAGTAGCGCGGGCTGAAGGCCGGCGCGATGCCGGCGGCGGCGCGTTGTTTGGCGTCGGCCAGGCCCAGAGCCCAGCTTTCGTCGCACATGAAAAAAAGCGCCGGGAAAACCTTGCGCCGCGACAGCTCGCGCAGGAACGGCGCCAGCGCCGCTCCCATCAGCAGATGACGGCTGTTGACCAGGAAGGTGATGGCGACGATGAGCAGGATATGCGGCGGCGACGTCCACAGCTGGATCGCCGCGAATTCCGAGCCGCCGGCGAAGTTCAGCCCCGTCATCATGGACAACTCGACCGTGCTCAGCCCTTTCTGCGTGGCCTGGGCGCCGAGCACCAGCGCATAGGGAATGGTGCCGAGCAGCACCGGCGCGCAGGACACCACGCCTCGACGGAACTCGGATCCTGATCCATCGCCCGCTGCTTCAACTGCCTGTGAAATGCTCATGCCTTGCCATCGGCCGGCCTCGCGGCCGCCGCTTCCCTGCGTTTGAACTCTCATGATACCGGCGGCAAACATACCCACATCTTGCTGCAATTTGGTTGCGAAAATTGTTGTATTTCATCCGATTATGGCATTAATTGTCACAAATCGCCAAGAAAATGGAATTTGCCGCCATGAAGCTCGATGAGATCGACAAGCGCATCCTGCGGGCGCTTCAGCGCGACGGCCGCATGGCCAACAATGATCTGGCCACTGAAGTCGGCCTGTCGCCCTCGCCGTGCCTGCGGCGCGTCAAGCTCCTTGAGGAAGCCGGCATCATCGACCGCTATGTCGCGGTGCTCAACCCGGCCAGCATCGGCAAGGGCCTCACCTTCTTCACCCGCATCTGGCTGAAGGCGCAGGACGAGGACACGATCGAGCATTTCGCCGCCGAGGTGGCCAAGCTGCCGCAAGTGATGGAGTGCTATCTCATGCTCGGCGACTGCGACGCCATGGTGCGCGTCGTGGCGGCCGGCATCGACGACTACCGCCGCTTCCAGTCGGAGCATCTGAGCCGCATCAAGGGCGTGCAGAACGTCAAGACCGACGTGCCGAGCCAGACGATCAAATACACGTCGGAACTGCCGATCTGAGCCTTGAAACATGTCGCGTCGGTGGATAGTCAGCGCATTTGATGAGGCGCACGCCATCGCCTGGCCCTATAAAAATTCCATCTGGAATGTCGATCCGAGCACGCCTCGAACGTCCTTCGGACGCAACCGGAATTGCCGGGCGGCGTCGAAAGATCGATCCTGCTCCCGGCTGGGAGAAGAAACATGAACCTTTCCTACCGTTGGGTCATCGTCGCGGCTGGCGCGCTGATGTCCTGCGTCGCCATCGGCACCATGTTCTCTCTGGCGATCTTCCTCGAACCCATGGCGCTCGATACCAACTGGTCGCGCGCCGGCATCTCCAGCGCCATGACGCTCAACTTCCTGGTGATGGGCCTCGGCGGATTCGTCTGGGGTGCCCTGTCCGACCGGTTCGGCGCCCGCATCGTCGTGACGATCGGTGCCGTGCTGCTCGGGCTGGCGCTGGTGCTGGCAAGCCGCGCCGGTTCGCTTCTCACCTTCCAGATCACCTATGGCGTGCTCGTCGGGCTCGCGGCCAGCGCCTTCTTCGCGCCCATGATCGCACTGACGTCAGGCTGGTTCGACACCAATCGCGGGCTGGCGGTATCGCTGGTCTCGGCCGGCATGGGCGTGGCGCCGATGACGATCTCGCCCTTGGCCCGCTGGCTGATCTCCGCCTACGAATGGCGCGCTGCCATGTTCGACATCGGCCTCCTGGCCTGGGTGCTCCTGCTGCCCGCCGTCCTTCTGGTGCGCCAGCCGCCGAAACCCGTCGCCTCCGATGCTGGCGTAGCACCAGTCGCCGAAGGCGCCGGCCTGACGGTCGGGCAGGCGCTGCGCTCGCCGCAATTCATCGTGCTGGGGCTGACCTTCTTCGCCTGCTGCGCGGCGCATTCCGGCCCGATCTTCCATATGGTCAGCTACGCCATGCTGTGCGGTGTCGCTCCGATGGCCGCGGTCTCGATCTACAGTGTCGAGGGTCTGGCTGGCCTGGGCGGCAGGCTGCTCTACGGCGTGCTGGCCGACAGGCTCGGCGTCAAGCCGGTGCTGATCGCGGGGCTGGGAATCCAGGCGATCGTCATTGCCGCCTATCTATCGATCAGCCAGCTTGACCAGTTCTATATGCTGGCCGTCATCTTCGGCGCCACCTATGGCGGCGTCATGCCGCTTTACGCGGTGCTGGCGCGCGAATATTTCGGCCAGCGCATCCTCGGGACCGTGTTCGGCGCCGCAACCATGCTCTCCAGCCTCGGCATGGCGCTGGGACCGCTTGCCGGCGGCATGATCTTCGACGCCTATGCCAGCTACCATTGGCTGTTCATTGGCTCGGCTCTCATCGGACTGGGTGCCGCGGGCATAGCCATCGCCTTCCCGCCGCTGCCACGCAGGGTGCTGCAGACGGCATAGGCACGGCCGGACGGCAATCCTGGCCAGAAGGGGCCACCGCCTGCCCCGATGTCACGCCGACTTGAGGACCGTGAACGGCCGCTTTTGAATGGCCCGTTTGGCCTGGAAATTCGCGGCCGGAGCCGGGCGGCCGACATGAAAGCCCTGGACCTTGTCTATGCCGAACTGGCGCATGAGGAGCATCTGCTCTTCGGTCTCCACCCCTTCGACCAGGATTTTGTGGCCGCGATTTCTGACCAGTGCGATGATGTCCTGCAGCATCGCCATGCCCTTGGGTGTGCCGCAGTCGTGGAGAAACGAGCGGTCGATCTTGACCGTATCGAAGTCGATGAGACGAAGCCACGAAAGGCCGGCGAAGCCCGTCCCGAAATCGTCGAGCCATATCCTGATCCCGAGCAGCTTCAGGTCGCTGATGCAGCGCAGGATGTCGGAGTGCATCTCCATTTCCAGCCCCTCGGTGATCTCGAAGGCCAGCCTGTTGCCGGTTACGCCGGTCTCGCCCAGAATGGTCGCGACCGATGTCGCAAAGCCCGGCGTCTTGAGCTGAATCGGCGATACGTTGACGCTGACGACGCGCACGTGATCCTGCGCCAGGAGCTCGGCGCACACGGTCCTAATTGCCCAACGCCCGAGCTCGAGGATGGCGCCGGTCCGCTCCGCGACGGGAATGAACAGGCTCGGCGGAACCAGCGTGCCGTCCAGCATCTTGAGGCGCATCAGCGCCTCCACGGCCTCGACCCTGCCTGACGCGACGTCCTGGATGGGCTGGTAGACGAGCGAAATGAGATCCTGGCCGATCGCGATCTTCAGCAAAGCCGCCAGGTTCTCGCTCTCGTCGCTGCTCTGGGGATCGGTCGGATCGAACAGCCGGACACAGTTTCGGCCGCTGGCTTTTGCCAGATAGAGCGCTCGATCGGCCTCGTGGATGATCTTCTCCAGCTTGGCGGCGGTCTGCTTCCTGGTGAATGCCGCGCCCACGCTCGCCGTCACGATCCCGATGCCATCCCGCCGCAACTCGTGCGCGATCGCCAGGTTCTCCACCGTGCGGCAAATGGCTTCCGCGAGATCCGCGACCTGGTCCTTCCTGCCCATGCGGGCCAGGACGATGAATTCCTCCCCGCCATAGCGGCCAATGGAGCCATCATATTGCGTGATCAGCTCGCTGAGCGCATTCGCGACCTGGATCAGGCAACGGTCGCCTTCCTGATGACCATAGCAGTCGTTGAACTTCTTGAAGAAGTCGACGTCGATGAGGATCGCCGCAAAACCGTGGCCAAGCTTTTGCCAATCATTCCAGTAGTCGCGCAGTTTCTCGTCGATCGCCCGCCGGTTCTCCAGACCTGTCAGCGGATCCGTCCGCGACAGCCTGAGCAGCGCCTTCCCGCGCTCGGTGGCCTCGTTGTGCTGGATCTTGGCTTCCAGCGCGTTCAGGAAAACGTTGTAGCGCTCTTCGTTCAGCTTCCAGTTCACATAGGACGTGAACGTGAAGCACGAAACATAGAAAGTGCCAAATACCATCTTGTATGTCAGCGACGCGGGTAGAAAATAGTTCACCAAATACAAGATACACAGAATTATGGTCGACGTTATGATCGACACTTTGAACCGGAACGTAAAGAAAAGATTGGCACTCATCATGAAAATGGTGCCGAAGACCATGTAATAGGCGACGCTTTCCTTGTTCGCACCCATGGAAGCGGGAAAAAGCCAGCCGAGATAGCCGAAGATGATGGCCCCGGCGCAGGTTACGTCAAGCCAGTCCGTGGCGGCTCCCCGGCGAAGCTGTGCTTCCAGCACCAACAGTGCGGTCAGTCCGACAGCGAAGCGGGCTGTGATCGTGAAGGCGGCCACATCCGGTATCAGCAGCAGATCCGATACCGAAAACAATACATAGATGACGACGGCGATCCAAAGGCCCGGCCTGGCCTCCTTCCTTCGCTTCGCCTGGGCTTCCGTCCGGTAAAGGACGCGAAGTTCGGCCGCCCCCAGTTCCTGGCGCGGGTCGTGCGGTTCCAGATCCACCGCATCGGCCACTCGCGACGACAGGCGTTCGTTCACGACGAATCCCGGCTGAAGGGAGTTTCGCGTTCCGAATTCTTTTGCAGCTTCTGCCCCCAACGCAGACCGACTCCTTGGGCGCGACACGTCTTGCCGCGCGATCAAATGCAATGATGCAGGACAAGTTTCCGTTAACTCGAACGCGGAAGCCCACCCTTAAAAAACTCAAAGAATTGACATGGTTAGCGGGAAATTAATCATACCAGTAAAATGCCCGCGACCCGACATTGGCAAATCGAATATTCTAAGCAATAAGTTAACTGACTGTTAACTATGGAGTGTTGGTGTGCAAACTGTCTTTGATGGCCAGAGTCTGATTACCGCAGAGGCGATCGCCGGAGGTCTCCGTCGAGGAAAGCCGGAGCATCATGGCGAAGCGTTCGAGACCGCTCGCGCGGAGCTGGCGCTCATCCTACAGGCGACACAGCAACAGGTCGAACAGCAGAAATTTCCCGCCGAGATCGTTCGCCGCCTGCTGTCGCTTCTCAATGCGCTGCGTGCCAAGGTCCATCCCGACGTGTGGCAAGCTTTGATACCGCTGGCGCAGAACCACCCGATCCAGAAGTACTTTCTAGAGGATCCGCTGACGCATTGGTCCTTCACCAAGCCCAGGGGTTATTCCGGCGACGCAGAACTGCTCGACTACATCTATTGTGACCCGCACGTGGCCGAGAGCGTGGCAAACGCCTCGGAGATCGGCAAGGCGCTTTATAGCCATACCCAGAACGTCCCGTCATGCGTCGCTGCACGGGAGCGCCGCGATCTGTTGACCCGCTATGTCGATGAGACCGCGGCCAGGAATGGACCGGAAACCGAAATCCTGGCAATTGCGGCCGGCCATCTGCGCGAAGCGAACCGTTCGGCCGCGTTGGCCGAGGGCGGTCTCAAGCGCTGGGTCGCACTCGACCAGGATCCCCAGAGCGTCGGACTGATCGCGCGCGACTTCCAGGGCACCGCGGTCGAGGCCATCGACGGCTCGGTACGGACCGTGCTCACCAGGGGCCACAAGCTTGGCAAGTTCGATCTCATCTACGCCTCCGGCCTTTACGACTACCTCCAGCACAATGTCGCCGTAAAACTCACCAAGACCTGTCTGCAGATGCTGAAGCCGAACGGCACATTCCTGTTCGCCAACTACGCCGAGGGCACTCCCGACGCCGGCTACCGGGAAACGTTCATGGACTGGGTGTTGCTGCTGCGGTCGGAAGTCGACATGTGGAACATCATCAATGCCAGCGTCGACCGCAACACCGTCGAGGCGCAGGTGTACTTCGGCGAGAACCGCAACGTGCTTTACGCCGTCATCCAAAAGCGCGGATAATACCTGCCTGAACGGCAAATCGGCCAAAGCCCTCGAGCGCTTCTGCCGGAGTGCTCGAGGGTGCTGGTCGGCCCTGCGCGCGATCCACGCTCATTCGGGAACGGCCTGCCCTACCCGAAAATCCGATCGCCCTGTTCATCCACCAGCTGGATGCCTTTCTTGATGGAGATGTCGACGGCGTCATCCAGCCCGGCGAAGCGGTCGGCGCGGATGAATTTGTGCTCTTTCACCACGCCGTCGATCTCCTTGGAGACGATGCCGCAGGTCTGGTACTGGCCGTCGGTCTTGTAGGGCGTGGCGCTGATCGTAAAACCCTTGTGCTCGACCTGCTTGGCGGGCGCGGCACTCTTGGGCTCGGCCGCTTCGCGGCCACCGCCGCCGCCGCCGAAAAGACGTTTCAGAAAAGACATCGCTCAAATCTCCTTGCCGCCTGCGATCGCCTTCCATTGCGATTCACGACGCTGTCTTCCCAGCATGCGCGAATGTGCCGCCGCGTTCCAGCCCCCTGATGAAGACGCCGACCAGGAACGCGATCTGCCGGTCGATCTCGTCCGCCTGCCGACGCACGGACCTTGCCGCATAACCGCTGGTGACGATGCCATGCACGCTTGACCAGAGGGTTCGCGCGGCGATCCGGCGCGTGTCCTCGTCGAGATCGAAACCGCCATCGGCAAGGACGCTGGCGATGATCTCGAACAGCTGGTCGAGCCGCGCCTCATAGACATCGGGCTCGGTCAGCACCGGACGCCGCCTGTTGAAGGCAAGCAGCGCCGGCCAGCTGCCGGGATGCGCCTCGACGAACCGCACATAGGCGCCGGCCAGCGCCATCAGCCGTTGGCGCACGTCGGTGATGCCGCGCCTGCCAAGATCGGCCATCGCCGCCGCGCCCGCCACCCCCAGCCGGTCGAGCAGCCGCATGTTGACGGCGCGGTGCACACCGTCGAGATCGGAAAACAGATTATACACCGAGCCGACCGAGATGCCCGCCTGTTCGGCGATGGTCCTGGCCTTCAGATTGTCCATGCCGCCTTCGTTGAGCAGCACTTCGGCAATGGCCAGCACCCGTTCGCCCGTCTCTTCCTTGTCCAGTGCCATGCTTTTCCTTCTGAATGAGCGCGCCTTGCAAGCGGTCTGCGGTTTCCTAACCCGATCCCGCTTCGTTTACCATATCCCGCACATCGTGAACAGCGTTCAAAAACCTCTTGAACAATGTTCATTTCCTGTTACGTTGGTTTCGTGAACATTGTTCAACGGAAACTCCGAAGGGAGAAGAACCATGCTTAGCCTGATCAGAACATTGCTCGACGGCGCCGGCGCACGGGCCGAGGACGGCCTGAAGGATCGCTTCGCCATAGACCTTCTGGCACAACGCATTCGCGACGCCGAGGCGGGTCTTGCCGCCGCCAAGCAGACGCTTGCCTCACTGATCGTGCGCCAGCGTGCCGAGCAGGCCGGCCTCGACCATCTCGACCGCCGCCACGCCGACCTGGAGACACGCACGATCAGCGCTTTGGCCGCCGGCAACAACGGGCTGGCCGAAAGCGGTGCCGCGGCCATCGCCGAGCTGGAGAATGAACGCGAGGTCCGCCGCGCCACGGTGCAAAGCCTTGGCGAAAAAACCTTGCGGATGCGCGTTTCGGTGGAGCGGGCGCACCGCCGCATCATCGACCTGAACCAGGGCATGATTTCGGCCCGGGCCATCGATGCCGAGCGCAAGGCGCAGTCACGCCTCGTCGGGTCGATCGGTCATTCGGCAAGCCTCAACGACGCCGAGGAGCTTTTGGCCCGCATCAAGGGAGCCAGCGACCCATTCGAGGAGGCCGGTATTCTCGACGAGATCGACGGGGAGCTTCGTCACGACGCGATCCGCGACCGCCTTGCCGACGCCGGGCACGGCCCGCCGGTGAAGGTTCGCGCCAGGGACGTGCTCGAGCGCCTGAAGACCATCAACTGAAGATTTCTGGACCTGACCACATCAAACCCGACTTCGATCCAATCAAAGGAACACGACAATGAACAGCAATCAAACCTACATCATGTTCAACACCGTCTCGGTGGGTGCGGCCTACTTCATGCTTGGCCTGTCGCTGTGGCTGGCGCCGGTCGACCTCTCGACCAAGGGCTATTGGGCAATGGGCATCCTGCTGCTCACCGGCAGTCTGGTGAACCTGGTCAAGTATCGCACCGACGAGCGCATCTCCGCCGAGACCACCGCCAAGATCGAGAAGGCGCGCAACGAAAAGCTGATCAGCGAATATGTCGGCAAGGAATAATGCCGGCATGCCTGACGAGAAAAGCCCGGGTCTCCCGGGCTTTTCTGTTGAGCGTTCGCGCTTCAAGGGACGCGCGGCATCGCGGGATCAGCGATGTGTCAGCGCTTCCAGCGCCTCGGCGGCGGCTTCGAGAATGGCGATCGCCTCGGCCTGCTTTTCGGCCGGGGCATCGACGATGTCGCCGAGCGCCCCGCGCAGCCGGTGGCGGATGGCGCGGAATTCGTCACGCGTTTCCGAGCGCTCGCCACGGCCGCCACGGCCACCGCGACGATCCTCGCCATCGTCGTTCCAGCCGAACCATTCGCGCGCCTTGGCCATCTTGCGGCCGAAGCGTTCGAGATGTTCGAGCACGCCGTCGATCATCTCGCGGTTGTCGGCGAGATGCGCCTGCCCGGCCTCGGTGATCGAGAACACCTTCTTGTTGCCTTCGCTCGACGAGACGGCATAGCCGGCCTCTTCCAGAAAGGTCAGCGTCGGGTAGACCACGCCCGGGCTCGGGCTGTAGATGCCGCTGGTGCGCTCTTCCAGCGCCTTGATGATATCGTAGCCATGGCGCGGCGCCTCGGCCAGCAGCGAGAGCGTGATCAGCTTGAGATCGCCATCGGCGAGCATCCGCCCGGCGCGGAAGAAGTCGCCCGGGCCGCCGCGTCCGCCGCCCCTGCCCCCGAACGGACCGAAGCCGCCGCCCCCTCTGCCGCCGAACTTGCCGGCCATGTGCATGAACATGCGTTCGCCGAAATGATGATGATCGGAATGTCTGTGCATTGATTGCTCCTTAAGTTCTATCTTACGATATATCTTAATTAGGCGCGTGTCGCTATGCGGTCAAGATATATCTTACGATGTATCTGGACCTAGCTCCAAGGCTTGCCGCAGTGCCAACACACGCCACCGCCGGGCGTCTTGCAGCTGCGGCATCACGAATGCGTGCTGTTGCTTGTCCGGCGAAACAAACCCGGCAACCGCCGCGAATTCCTGCCAAGGGCGTACAGGGAGGTTGCCATGCCATCAGGAACAGACGGCAGGATCGCGCTGGTGCTGGCGGGAGGCGGCAGTTTCGGCGCCGTCCAGGTCGGCATGTTGAAGGCCTTGGTCGCGGCCGGCGTCAGGGCCGATTTCGTCGTCGGCTCCAGCGTCGGTGCCATCAACGGCGCCTACTACGCCGCCGCTGGAACGGTGGAGACCATCGCGCGGCTGGAAACGCTGTGGCGAAAAATCACCCGCAACGACGTCTTTCCGGTCAGCTGGCGCTCGATGCTGGGCTTCGCGGCACGACGGGATTTCCTGTCCGCCTCGCACGGCATCCGCAATCTCGTCGAACGCAACCTGCCCTATCGCAATCTCGAAGATGCGCCGATCCCGATCCACATCATCGCCACCGATCTGTTTTCCGGCGAGGCGGTGGTGCTGTCGCACGGCAATGCCGCCGATGCGATCGCCGCTTCCAGCGCCATTCCCGTGGCGTTTGCGCCGGTAAAGGTCGGCGACCGGCTGCTGATCGACGCCGCCGTCACCTCCAACACACCCATTCATGTCGCGGTCGGCCTCGGCGCGCGCCGGCTGATTGTGCTGCCGACCGGCTTTGCCTGCAATCTCAGTGCCGCCCCTCAAGGCGCGATCGCCAATGGCTTGCACGCACTGACCCTGATGATTGCCCGTCAACTGGTCCGCGAACTCGATCATCTGCCCGACGACGTCGATTACGCCATCGTGCCGTCGCTCTGCCCGCTGGCCGGCTCGCCTTACGATTTTACGCGCACGGCCGCCCTGATCGATGACGCTGAGAGATCGACGCAGAGTTGGATCGAGGCCGGCGGACTGTCTCAGCGCGCCATTCCCAACCAGCTGCGCCCACACAGCCATCACTGACCCATGTCGCCCAAAAGCATGCCCTCGGGCCTGACTTGAGGGCGGGCAGTGGTTCTGGGGGCAACGACATGCATCAAGACAAAGGTTGACGCTACCAGCGGCGGTTGCGCCGGTTCCAGGCATAGAGCAGATCGGCGAACCGGTCGTAGCCAAAGCGCGTCAGCGGCACGACGACGGGGTTGCCGAACAGCTTGGCGAGCCAGCCCTCGCCCGGCGTTAACAGCCACACGGCGACAGCGACATCTGCGCCGACAAGCAACCTGCCCTGCGCGTCGGTGGCGTGCAGCCGGCGACGGATGTCCTCCAGCGAGGCGCCAAACTGGGAAAGCGCATCCGGCTCCAGGTTGATGTCGCGGAACTCGATCCGCCCGGCCTTGACCGCCTCGATCAGCCGCCGCTTCTGCCGGCTTATGCCCGCATCGCAGACGGGACAGCGCGTGTTATACCAGACGGTCAACAAAGACGTGGTTCCGCTACCAGTCACTTGCCGCGCATCGCGGCCTTCGGCCCGACGCATTTGTTGTCGCGAAACAGCGCCCACTCCTCGCACAGGCGCCCGTTGGGCAGGCGGCAAAACCCGTATTCATTGCCGGCCTTGTCCTTCCTGACCACGAAGCGGCCGCCGATCGCACCGCAATGGACCGATGCCGGATTGGCCATGCCGACCTTTTGCGCGGCGCCGGCATCGACGGGCATCAACGACATCAAGGCAAGACCGACGGCCAGTATCGAAAAATTGTTCATGCGATCTCTCCTTGGCAGCATGTCTACCACGGCGAGGCGTCCTGTCCCGAGGCGGCTGTCAAACTTGTCGGAACGCGCGCCGGATCAAGTGCCGTCGAGGCGGCACCTGATCCGGCTATCCGCAAACCTCATCATCCAAGTGAGGTGATGATCTCACGATAGGCGAACTCCGGAAATGCCTTCAGCGTCCGCGTCCTGATGTTGCCGGCCGCCGCCAGCATCAGCGAGAAACGCGCCAGGATCGCGTCGTCGGGCGCCTCGACCACCGCCACCATGTCGTACTCGCCCATGGTCAGGTAGAACGCCTTGAACGATCCGCCCATTTCGCCCAACTGCTTCCTGGCGGCATCGAGCCGCTTTGGTGACTCGCGCACATTTTTGGCGCCCTGCTCCGTCCAGTTCATAAGCACGATGTAGCTTGTCATGGCACACCTCCCTCCGGGGCCACGGAGCGCGGCACTCAGGCCGTGGGTCTGTCGACACGGCCTCGACCGGGGCGGGCAACCGGGTTCTCGCCCGAAAAATGCATCCGACGTCGGATTATCCTCCCGCTGCCAACGTCCCGCAAGCGCTACCGCGCCGGGACCCATTGCAGTGAGCGCGGCCAGTTGAAGCCCGTTTGAAAACCCGCTTGATTGAGGCAATCTCCGTCGTGGCCATGGCGGAAAATCCCACGCTGACGTCCATGACCGATCCAGCCGCGGAGGGCTTCATGCGCGAGACAACACACCTGCCACCGGTACAGATCGACATTCCCGCCGCATGGATCGGCGAGGACATGGCGAAGCATCCCGAGAGTTGGCTGATCGAACTGGACCCTGCAGACGTCGCCGAGCTGGAATTGGCGGCGACCGGCTTTCTCGCTCGCTCACACGATATCGGCGGTCTGACCCAGGCTGATTTCCCCTTGCCCCGGCTTGCCGGCCATCTTGCCGCGCTTCGCGAAAAACTGATTGCCGGAATTGGCTTCGAGGTGCTGCGCGGTCTCCGGGTGGAAAGATATTCCGCCGAGATGGCGGCAACGATCTTCTGCGGAATTGGCGCCCATCTGGGTAGCGCGCGGTCCCAGAATGCCCAGGGCCACATCCTCGGCCATGTCCGCGACATCGGCGCCGACGCCAGGGACACCAAGACGCGCATCTACCAGACGGCGGAACGCCAGACGTTTCACACCGATTCCGCCGATGTCGTCGGCCTGCTTTGCCTGCAAGATGCCATGCAAGGCGGCGAGTCCCTGCTGGTCAGCACGGTGACGATCTACAACGAGATGCGCAAAAGACGGCCTGATCTGGTCCGCCTGCTGTTTGACCCGATTGCCACCGACCGGCGCGGCGAAATACCCGAGGGCGAGAAACCCTATTTCGAAATCCCGGTGCTCAGCTGGCATGCCGGACTGCTGACCGGCGTCTATCAGCGCCAGTACATCGACAGCGCGCAACGCTTTCCCGATGCCATGCGGCTCACCGCCGCCCATGTCGAGGCGCTGGACCTCTTCGACGGCCTCGCCAATGATCCGAAGCTGAACCTGTCGATGCGGCTTCGGCCCGGCGACATGCAGTTCGTCTACAATCATTCGCTGCTTCACGACCGCATGGGCTTTCGCGATTGGCCTGAACCGGACAAACGGCGCCATATGCTGCGCCTGTGGCTGTCTATCCCCGGCGACCGCCCGCTGCCCGATTGCTTCAGGCAGCGTTATGGCTCGATCCAGATCGGCGACCGGGGCGGCATTATCGTCAAGGGTGCACGGCTGAACGTGCCGTTGCTTTGACGCCTGAAACGAAAAAAGGGCGCCAAACGGCGCCCTTAACTCTCGTGATAGATAGAAATGAACTCAGCTGTCCAGGAAGCTGCGCAGCTTGCGCGACCTGCTCGGGTGCTTGAGCTTGCGCAGCGCCTTGGCTTCGATCTGGCGGATACGCTCGCGGGTGACCGAGAACTGCTGGCCGACTTCTTCCAGCGTGTGATCGGTGTTCATGCCGATGCCGAAGCGCATTCTGAGCACGCGCTCCTCGCGCGGTGTCAGCGAGGCCAGAACGCGCGTGGTGGTCTCGCGCAGATTGGCCTGGATCGCCGCGTCGATCGGCAGGATCGCCATCTTGTCCTCGATGAAATCGCCCAGATGCGAATCCTCCTCGTCGCCGACAGGCGTTTCGAGCGAGATCGGCTCCTTGGCGATCTTCAAGACCTTGCGCACTTTTTCGAGTGGCATTGCGAGCTTTTCGGCCAGTTCCTCCGGCGTCGGCTCGCGGCCGATCTCGTGCAGCATCTGGCGCGAGGTGCGCACGATCTTGTTGATCGTCTCGATCATGTGCACCGGAATGCGGATGGTGCGGGCCTGGTCGGCGATCGAACGCGTGATCGCCTGCCGGATCCACCATGTCGCGTAGGTCGAGAACTTGTAGCCGCGGCGATATTCGAATTTGTCGACCGCCTTCATCAGGCCGATATTGCCTTCCTGGATCAGGTCCAGGAACTGCAGGCCGCGATTGGTGTATTTCTTGGCGATGGAGATGACGAGGCGCAGATTGGCCTCGACCATTTCCTTCTTGGCGATCGCGGCTTCGCGCTCGCCCTTCTGCACCTGGTTGACGATCTTGCGGAATTCCAGGATCGAGATCGCCGTTTCGGTGGCCAGGTGCTGGATCTCGGCGCGCAGGTCCTTGATCGCATCCTTCTCGTTCTTGGTGAACTCCTTCCAGCCGCGCGAGGTCAGATTGGCGATCGAGCGCGTCCAGTTCGGATCGAGTTCGGAACCCTGATATTCCTTCAGGAACTCCTCGCGGCGCACGCCATAGCTTTCGGCGAGGCGCAGGAGCTTGCCCTCGTTCTGCACCAGGCGCTTGTTGATGTCGTAGAGCTGCTCGACCAGCGCCTCGATGCGCGCCGTGTTGAGCGACAGCGATTTCACCGCCTTGATCAGCTGGTCCTTCAGCTCCTTCAGCCGGCGGTCCTGGCTGGGCGACAGCGTGCCGGCGGCGGCCAGCCTGTTCTCGACCTGCTGGTCCTGCAGCTTGCGCAGCTTCTTGTAGGTGTCGGCGATGACGTCGAGCGTCTCCATCACCTGCGGGCGGAGTTCCGCTTCCATCGCCGCCAGCGACAGGCTTGCCTCGTCGTCGTCTTCCTCGTCGTCATCCCCGATGCCGCGCGTGTCGGCGCCGACATTGGTGATGTCGTCTTCATCGTCGCGTCCGCGGCGCGGCTTTTCCTCGGCCTTGGGCGCTTCCTCGACACGTTCGACCACCGGCGCCTGCTTGGCCTCGGGCCCGGCATAGGTGGCTTCGAGATCGATGATCTCGCGCAGCAGGATCTTGGATTCGTTGAGTTCGTCGCGCCAGATGATGATGGCCTGGAAAGTCAGCGGGCTTTCGCACAGCCCCGCGATCATCGTCTCGCGGCCGGCCTCGATGCGCTTGGCAATCGCGATTTCGCCCTCGCGCGACAGAAGCTCGACCGAGCCCATTTCGCGCAGATACATGCGCACGGGGTCGTCGGTGCGGTCGGTCGGCTCTTTCTTGGTCGTGGTGGCGGCGACCGCGGTGCCGGTCTGCTCGGCCAGCTCGTTGGCGTCTTCCTCGGCGTCGGCGGCTGTGTCGCCGGCTTCGGCCTCTTCGCCCTGTTCGTCATCCTCGACGACGTTGATGCCCATGTCGGACAGCATCGCCATCGTGTCCTCGATCTGCTCGGAGGTCACTTCCTCGGAAGGCAGCACCGAATTCAGCTCGTCCATGGTGACATAGCCGCGCTTCTTGGCGGCCTTGATCATCTTCTTGACAGCATCATCGGAAAGGTCGAGCAAGGGCCCGTCGGTGGCGCCTTCGCGTTCGGTCTCGACCTCTTCCTTTTCCTTTGTCGCCATAGTCTTTATTTTCTCCTAGCGGCCGGCTATCGGGGCCGCGTCAGCTGTCGGACCAGTCAAATCGGATACGCCCGTTTTTCTAAACGCGCTTTACCCGGCCCATAAACTGCATCCACTCTTTTGTTTGGCGCATGCCGTTGCCCCAAAACCGGGTTCCACTCTTGGGCGGCATGCATTAAGTCCAGATTAACCCTGATATCTGTGGCAGGCGGGCTGCCTGTCCAGTGACCAGGACCTTACATCGCTTGTTTCCCGTCGATGCGGGTGCGGGTTAACGTTTCGAATCGTCCTGATTCCGCCATTCTGTCAGAAGGTCAAGCGGCTCTGGCATGATTCGCATGAAAAAAGCGAATCAATTACCCGACTTAGCGCGCCGCGCCCCAAAAGGAGGCATGGCAACGCCTTCATTCCGCACTCGCTTGCACTTAGGCTCGCCCAGCCCTGCCCGACGAAACGCCGAATCCTTCGATCAGCGCTTCCGTCGCTTGTACATCCTGAAATTGCGCCTGAATTTCGATCAGATGGCGGAAGTTTTCATCCGAAGGATCAGCTTCGAGCGCCGCTTCCGCCTGTTTCAGCTCCTTATGTAAGGTGCGCGCGCTGCGCTGCAAGTGCAACGCCTGGTTCAGAGCGTCGCGGGCATCCTCGAGGGCCGCCGTCTCCAGCGCCGGCCATTGCCGCGCCCGCTTGATCAGGCCGACGGCGCGCTCCCAGATCTCGGCGCAGCCGGCGCGTTCGATCGTCGCCACCACGGCGTGGCGGTCATTGGCCATGTCATGCGCCATCGCATCGAGGATGGCGGCGTGCAGCCTGTTCAGGTCGGAGTTGGCGAGGTCGAGGAACTCGACATGGGCGAAGTTCTCATCGATCAACGCCGGATGGTTGACCAATGCCACGATGATCGTCGCCTCGCGCACCGACATCGCCTCGCCGCGCCTGACCAGCGCCGACTGGCCGAGGCTTTCGGTGATCGCCATGCGGCCGCCGCCGGCCTTGGCGAATTGCCCGCCGGGTGCGGGCTTGCCCTGGCCGCGCTGGCCGCCGTCCTGACGACCTTGCCGCGCATTGCGCTGGGAGCCGAAGAAGCTCAGCACCCGCTCGCGCATCTCCTGTTGATAGTGGTAGCGCAGACTTTCGTCGCGGATGCGGCTGGTCAGTTCGCGCAGCGTCTTCTCGAGCTCGGCCCGCCGCTCGGGCGTGTCGAAGACGCCACCCGCCGTCTCGCGCATCCACAAGAGGTCGACCAGCGGCCGCGCTTCTGTCAGCACCGCGCGGAAGGCTTCCGGCCCCTCGGCCTTGACCAGGTCGTCGGGATCCTTGCCTTCCGGCAGCAGCGCGAAGCGCGCCGAGCGTCCGGCCTGCACTGACGGCAGCGCCATGTCGGCTGCCCGCCAGGCCGCCTTCAGCCCGGCCTTGTCGCCGTCGAAGCACAGCATCGGCTCCGGCGCCATGCGCCATAGCAGTTCGAGCTGGTTTTCGGTGAGCGCGGTGCCGAGCGGCGCCACGACATTCTCGAAACCGGCCTGCGCCAGCGCGATCACGTCCATGTAGCCTTCGACGGCGATGACGGTGCCGCCCTTGGCCAGGGCTTTGCGCGCACGGGCGAAATTGTAGAGCACATTGCCCTTGTGGAAGAGTTCGGTATCGGGCGAGTTCATGTATTTGGCGAGCGCATCGGGCGCCAGCGCGCGGCCGCCAAAGGCGATGATCTTGCCACGCGAATCCGGGATCGGGAACATGATGCGGTCGCGGAACCAGTCATAGGAGACCGGAATGTCGTCGCCATGCCGCACCAGCCCGCAGGCCTCGATATCGGCTTTCGGCACACCCTTGGCCGCCAGATGCTCCTTCAACGCATTGCGGCTGTCGGGCGCGAAGCCGAGCCGGAACGACTGCTGTGTCGCCGGCGTCAGCCCACGGTCGCGCAGATAGGCGCGGGCCTTGGCGCCCTCAGGCCCTTGCAGGCGCTCCTGGAAAAAGGCGGTCGCCATCTCCATGACATCAGTCAGGCTGGCGCGTTCCTTCTCGCGCCGCTCCTCCTGCACGTCGCGGACCGGCATCGGCACGCCGGCCATGTCGGCGATCTTCTCGACCGCCTCGGGAAAACTCAGTCCTTCGAGCTCGGCCAGGAACTTGAAATGGTCACCCGAGACCGAGCAGCCAAAACAGTGGTAGCGGCCCTTCTTGTCCTCGCAGTGGAAGGATGGGCTCTTCTCGCCATGGAACGGGCAACACGCCCAATAGTCGCCGCGCGACGCGTTGGTCTTCTTGCGATCCCATGCGACGCGCTGGCCGATAACCTGTGAAATCGGCACGCGGTCGCGTATCTCGTCGAGGAAGGCGGGCGGAAATCGCATCGGGGAACTCGTTTCGCTACCATATAATCATGCCCGCGATTTCAGACGACCCCTAATGCGGACGATGCCCGGTTTCTACAGGCAACGCGACCCTCCGGTGCCGCTGATCAGTCGCCGTCGTCGACCAAACTCTCGATCGGCAATTCGAGAGCGCGGGCAATCCGCAGCCAAAGCGTGACGTCCCCACCGCGCTTTCCGTTCTCGATGTCCGAAAGATAGTTCTGGGTCACGCCCAAGGAGGCAGCGAGAACGGCCTGGGTCTGCTTGCGGTATCTGCGCCAAAAAGCGAGTGGAGAGACCGCGCCGACAAGTGCTCGTGCTTCATCGGGCGTAAGGCCGGGAAGCTGCCCGGCACGAAACCCGCCAAGCGCCTGCGCATGCTCCAGCGATTCACGAAGGGCTTCCAGTTCGCTGCGAGGCAAGATGGCCAATTCCTCGCCACCTGGGGTCGTGACATAGGCGATGTTGTTCATCCCGGCATTCCTTCAATCATAAACCGATCCACGCGGTCCGATCTTGGTCACGATGATCTCTTGATCCGTCTCTTCGAAGATCACGCGATAGTCGCCGACCCTTAAGCGCAGGGCCGAGGATCCCTGCAAGGCCTTGACGCTGTTGGCAAGCGTACTCGCATCCCTGGCATAGGTTTCGATCTTCGATAAAATCCTCTCGGCATCGACCCGATGCTTTCGCAACGCTTTTGCCGCCAGAGGCAGAAGTATGATCCGCTTCACCGTTTAAATATCGCACATTGTGATATTTTCGGCAAGGCGGGTCGACTGGATAGGATGAGCCAAAAAGAAGGCGACCCTCACGGGCCGCCTGCTATCGAAAGGCCGGCGAGATGCCGGCTTTCGTCGACAATTATTGCGCGGCGAGCGCGCCGAAGACGACGCCGGAGAGAATGCCGACCAGCACATAGTCATTGCCGACGCGGATCCATTCCTGGCCGCGGCCGGGACGATGCAGGCCATAGCGGCCATAGTCGCGGATCGGCTGGTGACGCTTCCAGTTGGAATATTTCTGGCCATTGCGCCAATGATTGCGCTTCACGACGACCTTCTTCTTCACCACGCGCTTCTCGACATGCCTGCCGGGCTTCTGCCAGTCGACTTTCGTGTAGTTCGACTGCGGCGCCACCGGCGCGTTCATCGGCGCTGCCTGGCCGGTGAGCGAGGTGGCCGCCAGCATCGAGAAAGCGAGAGCGGAAAGAACAATGCGTTTCATCAGAAGTCTCCTTGGTTGTCGATGCCAGAGGAATAACGGCCAGGGGATGAACTGAAACTGAACGCCAGCATTACAATTCCGTAATGGAATCTTGTGGTTAGAATGGCAAGTTGCCCATGTAGCCGAAGCGCGTTTCCCATACCCGCCACATCTTGCCGCAGGGGTCGAAATTTGTTATCCGGCTAAAGTGAATCGACCCTATAATGGTTGCTGCGATGTTGATGAATCACACCCTGTTCCATCCGGGTTTGCTCACCGCGCCGCTGGCGCCCACCGGGCCATCGCGGCCGTGAGCGGCTCGGTCGTCCTTCTGCATCTGGCCGGCGCGGTCGCGCTGATGCTGTTTGCCACCCGCATGGTCAAGACCGGCGTCGAGCGCGCTTATGGCGACGTGCTGCGCCACAGGCTCCGCGCCACCATGCGCAATCCGGTCATGGCGGTGCTGGCTGGAACGGGCCTCGCGATCGCGCTGCAAAGCTCGACCGCGGTCACGCTGCTGGTCGGCTCCTTCGCCGGTTCCGGCATCGTCTCGGGCGCCGCCGGCCAATTGGCCGTGCGTGGCGCCGAGATCGGCTCTGCCCTGGTGGTCAAGCTGCTGACTTTCGATTTCACGCTGCTGGTGCCGCTCTGCCTGATATCAGGCACAGTGATGTTCATGGCCACCGAGCGGCGCGACTGGCGCCAAACCGGCCGCATCCTGGTCGGCATCGGCCTCTTAATCCTGTCCCTGGAAATGATCGGCCAGGCCTCCGAGCCGCTGCGCAACAGCCAGTTGCTGCCGGTCATCCTCAATTACTTCTCCAGCGATTCCATCACCGCCTACCTGCTGGCGGCCATGATCACATGGCTGTTCCAGTCGAGCATCGCGGCGGTGCTGTTGATGGCGACGCTCGCCGGCCGCGGCCTGATCAGCCCTGAACTCGGCCTCGTCCTCATCCTCGGGGTCAATCTCGGTTCGTCGCTCATCGCGCCGATGCTGACGCGCTCGGCCAGCCCCGAAGTCCGTGTCGTGCCGGTCGGCAACCTCCTGATGCGCGGGCTGGGCTCGCTGGTCATGCTGATCCTGTTCATGATCTTCCGGCCGCATGTCGCCTTCCTCGGCCCGACCGCGGCCGATCAGATCGTCAACGCCCATATACTGTTCAATGTGGTCATCCTGCTCGCCGGCCTGCCGCTGGCCAGTTTGGTCTACCGAGCCTCCGAAAGGATCGTGGCGCTCGGCGCCAAGCCGGCGCAGGCCGCCACGCTCGAGGTCGTCGAACTGTCGGCGCTCAACGAAAGCGCGCTCGACGTACCGAGCCAGGCGCTGGCCAACGCCACACGCGAAGTGGTGCGGGTCTGCGAGACGGTCGAGATCATGCTCAAACGCATCATCGAACTCTATGAGGATGCCGACTCGGACAAGATCAAGGCGCTGGCGGCTCTAGACGACCGTGTCGACAGGAAGCATGCGGAGATCAAGCTCTATCTGGCAAAGCTGACCAGGAACCCGCTGGCCGAGGACGAGGCGTTGCGCTGCCAGGAACTGATCGGCGCCTGCGTCAAGCTCGAGCAGGTCGGCGACATCATCGTGCGCAACATGCTGGTGCATGTGAAGAAGAAGCTTGAGCGCGGCCTGGAATTCACGCCCGAGGGCTGGCGGGAACTTTGCGCCTTCCACGCCTCGGTGCTGGCCAATGCCCGGCTTGCCTTCAACGTGCTGGTCTCGCGCGATGCCGAGACCGCCCGCCAGCTCGTGCTGGAGAAGGACCAGTTGCGCGACCGCGAGAAGGAAACCAGCGCCAGCCATTTCGT
>NZ_ML703280.1:0-25807 GCF_008520305.1 Mesorhizobium sp. SARCC-RB16n
CCCGGAACCGAGGACACTTCCGGGCGACATGCATCAGTTCCTGTCAGACGGCTTCGAGCGCATCCTCGACACCGTCTCGCGTTCGGCGCGTTTGGAGCGCAGCGGCGGCAGGCCGCGGTCGATCAGGTCCATGTCTTCCAGCACCATGTCGCCCATCCGTTTGAAAGCGACGTCGAGGGCGCCGGCGCGGTGGGCGGAGCGCAGGAAACCAGGAAGCGCGCGCACGGGATGGTCGCCCGCCAGCGGCTCTTCGGGGAAGACATCGCTGGCGGCGAGGATATGGCCGCTCTTCACCGCCGCCATCAAGGCGGGGAAATCGACCACGCCGGCACGGCTGAGCAGGATGAAGGCGGCGCCCTTGCGCATGCTGGCGAAGGCATCGGCGCCGAGAAAACCCTGATTCTCGGAGGTCACCGAGGCGACGACGAAGACGAAGTCGCTCTGCGACAGCACCGCGTCCAGCGAGGCCGGCTCGACGCCATTCTCGCTGAGGATCGACGGCGGCAGCCAGGGGTCGAACACCTTCGTGCGGGTGCGGAAGCCCGACAGCAGGCGGTTGAGCGCGCGGCCGAGATCGCCGAAGCCGACGATGCCGACATCGGCGCCCGAAAGCAGCCGCGCAGTCTGGTTGCCGTCGCCGCCCCACAACTCCTGCCCTTGGCGGAAGGCGAGGTCGGCATCGACGATGCCGCGGGCAAGATTGAGCGCCATGGCCAGGCCGAGTTCGGCCACCGGTTCGGCGAAGACCAGGCCCGTCGTGACGACATGGATGCCGCGCGCGAACAGCGTTTCGTATGGCATGTTGTCGAGGAGGTTGCTCTCGACATTGAAGACGCAGCGCAGCGCCCGCATGGCATCCAGCGTTTCGGGCGCGATCGGCGGCTGGCCGATGATGTAGCGGGCCTGCGCCAGCACATCGACCGGCAGTTTCGCCACGCCGTCGGGCGTCGTCTCGACGATGCGGTACTTCGCCCTGAGGCGCGCCAGCTGCGGCGGCGTGAAGATCAGGTCGAGCGTGCGCGGTTCGGGCGCACTAATGACCAGCGGCAAGGCGGTGTCCGACATGGCAAGGTCCTCCCGAAGCGTCTGTGGCGCTTTCTCGGTCCTAAATCTATCCCGTACTGGCGGATTTAAAAGCACGGCAGGCCGATTCACCCGTCGCATGAGCGTTTCGCTCAAAAATCACGACAGCGGTCCTGGCAATTGACATTCACGGCGAAGCCGGTCTTCTCTGCGGTGTCCAACAAGGGGGGTATGGCTGGTGAAGAAATACGAGAAGCCAACCTGGCAGAAGCGCGAACGGCTTTCGGCCGTCACTGCTCTCGGTGGGATTTCAGGTGTGCCGACCTGAACGAATTCGTCTGTCGAAACAAAGGCGCGATCGGTCGATCGCGCCTTTTGCGTTTGCGGAAAGAGCACGCCATCACCCACGCCGCTTTGGCGGTGGGGGCTTCTGCTGCTCGCCGCTCGGCTCGGCGGACAGCCGCTGCTTGCGAAGGCGGGCGGTCTTTGCATCGCGGGCCTGCCGTTCGGCGTCGAGGATAATCCGCGACTCGCGATCCGCTCTCTCAAGCTTCTGCTTGTCGACCAATCGGGTCACTTCGTTCTCCGGCGGCATGTCACATTCCATAAAACCAGCCGTGTGCGGCAAGGTTCCGCCAGATGCCGGTGCCGGGTGCGAGCGATCACGTCAGGATTTTGCCTGGCCTGACCGCTCGGCGCGATGACCGGTTTGCCAACTGGTGAGTTGGCGCTCGGCCTCGGATATGGTCACGCTCATCAAGCCGTCAAATTCGGCCATGGCTTCCATATGTCCATGATCAATTATGGACTTGCGAAGAATGCGCATCGCCAGAATGGCATCCTGCAACGCGCGGTCGATATTCTTGACCATGACAGGATCTCCTGCGGCCATAACCTATCGGCGCGCCGCTTGTTCCGACCGAACGGCACTGGATTTGCTTTTTTCAGCGCTATGTCATTGTCCCGGTGAAGCGCTCCGGCGCCTTGTCCCGCAGGGGTGGGAGGCCCCTCACGCCACGCCCGGCTCCCGCCGCAATCCCAAATGGCGTACCTTGCGGCCGATGATCATCAGCTGGCGTGCCGTGTTGTTGCGCAGGCGCCGCGCGCGCCATTCCAGTCCGGTTTCGGTGGTGATCTGCCTGGCGTAGACGCTCACGCGCATTCCTGCCTCATCGGAGGCTACCTTGACCGGATCGTCGTAAAAAGTCCCGATCTTGTCAGCCGCCATGCCGGGCGTTTCCAGCCAGCGTGGAATGTGAACGGAATGGAGTTGATCGACGTCGATCATGATCCGGCCTATGCCGACGCCCGGCGTCGGGCATGTCGTCCAGAACGCGTCGCCGATGAAGACGACCCCGTCGCGGCGGTGGCCTTGCGTCGTGGTCAGGTTGATCTGCCGGACCTCGACGGGACTTGCGACAGCGAAGTTGCCGCATTGCGCCGATATTTCGGGCATCAATTCGCAAAGCATCTTCTGCGGATTGGCCCGAAAATCCCGCGTCCATTGTTCGGCCATGGTGCGATAGACGAACATGTTGGCCCGCATCTTGTCGCCGAGGGGAAAGACGGTGATGTAGGCAACGCGGTCCGCCGCTCGCTTGCCGTAGCAGGTGACGGCCCGAAAGCCGCAGTCGCGCTGTGAGACAGCGAGGTCGAAACCCATCGACAGCGAATGGGCTTTCGATTGCTCGACGCGCTCGACGCCGATGGCACGGCGCACCGCTTCGCTGTAACCGGTGGCCACCACAAGCAGGCGGGCAGTGATGACGCTGCCATCGGTCAACACAAGGCGCTGCCGGTCCGGTCCTGTCGAGACCTCGGCGACCTTGCCGACAGTAAGCGGCACCTGCGGGGGAAGGGCGTCACGAAGCCCGTTGATCAGCGCGCCGTAGGAAAATGCGTATTCCGGCCTGCGCTCGCGCGCGAAAAACTGGCCGAGGCGGAAGACGTGAATGTCGTCGAACGGTGTGACGAGACGCATGATCGTTTCGTCGAGGCCGAGCTTCTCGAACAGCCGAATCTGGTCGGTACCGATTTTCTCGGCCCGGAACTCGTCGTGGTGAACGCGGTGCGGATCGATCAGCGCCACCTTACGGCCGGCTTTTCCCAAGACGGTTGCCAGCGTGGTGCCGGCCATTCCTGCGCCGACGATCGCCACGTCGACTTCGGCCGGGACAGCTTCGGCGGTCATCCCGCTGCCTTCATGCTCGTCATCTTCTGTCTCCACAATCTGTGGTAGAAAATATCTTCCGGACCGTAATCAACCTCAAGCAACCAGCGCGGGTGGCTGGTAGTAACAAACGTTTAGGTTAACTGCGGTCGCCTCTTCTGTTTCCAGCGCGGCGCGATCGCCGAGCCATCGATGAATTCCAGGCCACCCGCCTCGTTGAGCGTGTGCAGCTTACGCCCACTCCATAGCTCGCCGGGGGTTAAGATCGTCTCGACGCGCTGGTCCATGCCGTTCAAATCTAGGTGAGTGACGCGTGCGATGCCGAGCGCGGCGCCGTAGCTCCTGCGGCAGTCCTGCACCGGGCGCAGCAACTGGCCGTCGCGTTTCACCATGCGGCCGGCCGGCCGCGCCGAGGCGATGTCGATCAGCACCGGATTCTTGGGATGCGGCGTCCAGGGGCCGCGAAAGTCCGGCGCCGACCACAAATGCAGCGCGTCGGAGAAGGCGCCGCCACCGTCCCGGGCGGTGCCTTCACCGTCCCGGACCGTGGCGAACAGCCACCACGAGCCGCCATGCTCGACCAGGGTGGCGTCGCTGGCGATGATATCGGACAGCAGCGTCGCCTCCTTCACCCATCCGCCGGGGAAGGCTGTGGCGCGGTAGAGATCCACCGTGTGGTTGGCGCAGCTTTCCGGCACCATCCAGACCTCGCCATCACGCTCGAAGACGAAGGGGTAGGAGAGGTGGTAGGGCAGGTCGAGCACCGGCTCCGGGCGGCCGATCGGCCCGGACGGGCCGAACGGCACGGCGGAGATGATGGCTCGGCCCAGACGGTGGATATAGTCCTCGACGAACAGGGTTACCTGTCCCTGGTAAAGGATCGGGAACGGATCGGCGTAGAAACGGCTGCCGTCATCGGGCAGCTCTTGCCAGCCCGATGCCGGATGGGCGCGCAGATCGAACAGATCCCGCCCTGCCGTCTCGCGCCAGCCGACCTTCCAGTGCGGGGCGTTGTAGCAGAGATGGTAGATTTTCTGGACGATGCGCCGCGCCAGCGCCTTGCCGGCCCTGACGCCGAGCTTGCCGGTCGAGGGCAGCGATGGCGCAGCCCTGCCGTCCGCCGGCTCGGGCAGGACGGGCAGGGCGCCGCGTGCGGCGCCCGTCACCGCGGCCAGGATCAGGCTTGCCGTGCGCGCCAGCATGTCCTGGAACGAGGCGAGCGCGATGCCGCCATATTCGGTGCCCAGGCGCGCTTCGGCGGCGACGGCGCCGTTCTCCTCGATGCGGGCCAGCGGGGTCCGGCCATCGAGGATCGACGCCAGCAGAGCCGCTTCGCCGCTGGCGCCGTCATAGGTCACGCGCCAGACGCGTGTTCCCTCCGCTTGCACGTCGCCGCAGAGGTCGAGCACGAGGTCCGGCGAGATGGGCGGCGGCATCTGGTAGGGGGCCAGCGCCGACAGCGGCAGGCGCTTGGCCAGCCCGTCCGCGGGCAAGCCATGAATGACCGTTTCAAGCTGGAACAGCGCAGCTATGCTGCCTGGAATACCGCTCCCACCCGGGCGTGCGTCGACGCAGACCTCGACATTCGCGAGCGCCGCAAGGCGCTGCAGCAGCAGCAGGTGAAAAGCACGGAGGCAGTCGCTGTCGAGGCGCAGGCTCACCTGCATGTCGCACCCTAGAATTCTGACGTTCGGTTACTGGCCGGTGTTCGATTTTTGGGCACGAGGGTGGGCGACGGTTGGGCTGGAGACAGATGTTGCTCCATTTCCATTCGTTTCCTTCTCGCTTGCGCCCTGTCAACACGGCCCGTGCCTTTGCTACGCAAACTCCGTGCCAGAAATCAGAAGAGCTCCCAACATAATTAACAGTGTTTTAACAGTTGGAGTAATAGCTAGGCTGAAGCCGCAATTTAATCTTTTGGGGCACATGGAGTGTTGTCGGAGCGACCTTTGCAATCATCCCTGCTCTCGTTGCCGCAACAACACGCTCCGGAGGTGACGCAATATGCGCCGGAGCCACCACCGGCCGCGTCCTATCCATCCTCGACCGTCGAGCTGGGCGACCTGAAGCGCATATTGGTGCGCCGCCGTTTCCTGATCCTCGCCACCGCCGCGCTGCTGACCCTTGGGGCGCTGCTCTATGGGCTGTTCACGCCGGCACTCTACAGCTCGGTGGCGGAGATCATCGTCGATCCGCAGGACCTGCAGGTGGTCACCAACGACGTCAATCCGAGCCGAGTTCCGCCCGATGGCGGCATCACCATGGTGGAAAGCCAGGTTGCCGTCGTCCAGTCGAGCGGCGTGCTGCTCAGGGCTATCGCGGCGACCAACCTGACCGAGGATCCGGAATTCAACGGACAAGGTGGGTTGTTGAGCCGTTTGCTCGGCGGCGCGCTAGGCTCGGGGTCGGCCGAAACCGACAAAACGGGGACGACGCTCGATGCGCTGCGCCGGCGGCTGGCGGTCAAGCGGGCCGACAAGGTGCTGGTCCTCGACGTGATCGTCACCGCCAAGAGCGCCGACAAGGCGGCAAAGCTCGCCAACGCCATCGCGCAGGCCTACCTGACCGACCAGGCCGCCGCGCGCGCGAAGATGGCCACGGACGCATCCGACTCCATCACCGCGCGGCTGGCGGAGCAGCGCAAGCGCGTCCAGCAAGCCGAGAATGCGGTCGAGGCCTACAAGTCCGCCAATAACATGGTGATGGCAGCGGGCAATCTGGTCAGCGACCAGGAACTGACCGAGATCAACACGCAACTCGCAGCCGCGCAGAGCCGTACGGTCGCGCTGAAGGCGCAGGTCGACCAGCTGCGCCGGCCCGGCGGCGCACCGGACGCGACCTCGGAAGCGATGCGCTCGGCGGTGATTTCGAGCCTGCGGGCGCAGGAGGCGACGCTTGTCGACCAGGTCTCGCAGCTCGGCACGGAACTCGGGCCGCGCCACCCCTCGATGATGGCGGCCCAGCAGCAATTGCGCGACACGCGCGCGCTCATCGCGCGCGAACTCGGCCGCATCGGCGCCGCCGCCGAAACCGACTATGAGCGGGCGCTGGCCAACCAGCAGGCGCTGGAGGCCAAGGTCGCGGGCATGAAGAGCAAGTCGCTCGACACCGACCAGGCCTCGGTCAAGCTGCGCGAACTGCAGCGCGATCTCGAGGCAGTGCGCTCCGTCTACGCTACCTATCTGCAGCGGGCGCAGGAAACGCGCGAGCAGGTCAATGTCGACAGCACCAATGCGCGCATCATCTCCGACGCCATGCCGGCTCTGAAGAAGAGCTGGCCGCCGCTCGGGCTGCTGGTGTTCGGCGCCTTTTTCGGCGGGCTGGGTCTCGGCACCGGCCTGGCGCTGATCGCTGAATATTCATCGCCGACGGTGCTTTCCAGCGCGCAGATGCAATCGGCCATCGACGCGCCCGTGGTGGGCGTGTTGCCGGCAAAATCGGCGCGCCGCCGCTGGTGGTCTTTCGGCGACACCGCCACGCCCGCCGGACAGAAGATGGACGCCGTCGCGGGTCTGGCGTTGAGACGCCTCTTCTCCTCCAGCCGGCGTCCGGCGAACTGGCCGCTGGTGCCGTCCGTCCTGGTGACGTCGGCGCCAGAGGATGCCGCGCAACGGGGCCGGGTGGCGCGCCTGCTGGCCAACGCGGCGGCTGCCAGGGGCAGCCGCGTCCTGTTCATCGACACCAATGCCGGCAAGAGCCAGAAGGAACCGCAGCCGGGCCTGCTCGACGTGCTGCGCGGCGAATATGCGTTCGAGGCGCTGAGCCAGTACGCGCCCGGCAGCAATGTCGCGGTTCTGGGCAAGGGTCGGCCAAAGGCTGCCTTTTCCGAGGCGCAGGGCGTCTATTTCACACAGCACATGCTGGCCCAGGCGAGCCGCAATTTCGAGCTCGTCGTCGTCGACGGCGGCGCGCTGGCCGACAATCTCAATGCCTCGCCGCTGGTGGCCATGGTCGACGAGATCGTGCTCGTCGCCACGCTGAACGCGACGCCGATGCGCGATGTCACGGCGGCCTCGCAGGCCATTTCCGTCATGGGGCGGCTGCCGACCGGCGCCTTGCTGGTCGACGAGGCGGCCTGACATGGTCGCCATCCGGCCCGCCAACCCGGCAGCCGGCTGGGCTGGCCAAGGTCAAGCCGTGGCCGCGCCTCGCGGCGGCAATTCCCTCGATTGGGTGACCGGCTACGGCCTGGTCGCGGTGGTGGCGCTGCTGTTCGGCATCTCGGGCGGAATGCTGTGGCTGGTGGGCTACAATTACGACGGCCTGACCGGCAATCCAGCCACCAAGATCCATCCCTCCACCTATCTGCTCGTGCTGATGTTTGCCTGGCGCGCCTGCACGTTCGGCAACCCGGTCGGCTACACGCTGGCCATCGCCGACAGGCGGCCGGCCAGCGCCCTGCTGGCCGTCATGTCGATCATGCTCCTGATCGTCGTCATCGTCAGGCAGCGTCCCGGCATGGCCGGCATGATCGACACCTTCGTGGCGCCGGCGCTGCTGGTGATGATGCTGGCCGAGGCCGACGAAAAGATATTCGCCCGCATGCAGACCGTCGTTCACACGATCATGACCGTGAACGCGCTGCTGGCGCTGTTCGAGTTCGCCACCAAGACGCTGGTCTTTCCCTACCGGCTCGACGGCGAGGTGTTCATGAACGATCTGCGCTCGACGGCGCTTCAGGGCCATCCGCTGTCCAATGCCACGATCACCTCGATCTATGTGCTGGCGCTGCTTTCGGGTTCGCGATCGCTGTCGACCCCGCTACGGTTCGGGCTGATCGGCTTGCAATGCGCGGCCCTCGTCGCCTTTGGCGGCCGCTCCGCGATGGTGACGACGATCGTGCTCGGCGGGTGCTACCTGCTCATCCAGGGCCTGAGCACCTTGCGCGCGGGGCGTATCAACCTGCTTGGCGCCGCACTTGGCCTCATCCTTGCCGCGTTGGTGCCGGTCGTTATCGTGCTCGCGGCGTCGTACGGCTTTTTCGACGCGCTGCTCGAGCGCTTCGTCTCGGACAGCGGCAGTGCCAATGCCCGCGTCGAGATGTTCGAGCTGTTCAAACATTTCGAACTGCGCGATCTGATCGTGGGGCCGGATATCGATCTCATCGAAAGCCTGCGCCGCATCAACGGCCTCGAACAGGGGATCGAGAACCCGATCATCCGCCTGGTCCTCTATCAGGGCGCCTTCTTCACCCTGCTGTTGTTTCTCGGCTTCGTGCTGTTCATGCATGAGGTGGCGCGCCGCTGCCATCCCGGCATCTGGCTGCCGATGCTGGGCTGGCTGATCCTGCTCAACACCTCCGAAAGCCTGGCGTCCAAGACGACGCTGATGACCAAGTTCGTGGTGATCGCGCTTGCGCTCTACAGGCCGGTGAAGGTGGGGTTGCGACGCCCGGCGCAAGCGCCGCGAGCGTAGCGCTCTCTCTCTACTGCGGCATCCTCAACCCGAGCGCATCCACCATCGCCGGGTCCAGCGCGCGCGTCTTGTCGTCCATCATGCCCATGCCGTCGAACAGGTCCCAGAAGGCCCAGGGGAAGCCTGATGCCTCGGCGCTCTGCCTGACGTCTGATATGTAGCGGGCGCGGTCGGGGTTGGGGGCGGCGACGTAGCGGGCGTCGGTGCGCAGCGCGCCGAATTCGCCCATGATGACGCGCTCCGGCGCAATGCCGTGGGCGTCGGCCCAGCCACGCGCCTGGCTCATATATTTGTCGATGAACCAGCGGTCTGGCCTGGCGTCGAAATAGACCTTCAGCACGCGTTCGGTTTCCGCATAGGCCGCCTGTTTGTCCGCTTCGGAGGTCACGGTGTCCTGAGCCATGCGCGCCCTGACCGAGGCCAGCGTCTGTTCCAGCGAACCGGCGGAGGCCGGCCATGGCACGTTGTTCAGCGCGCGGTAGACGGGCTCGCGCATCCAGGGTGCGCCCTGGTGGCTGAACAGATAGGGTTCGTAGAAGTGGAAGGTGAACAGGATCGGCTCGAAGGCCACCAGAGGTTCCGGGTCGAGCGCGGCCAGCCCACTCACCATCGAGCCGCAGCCGCCGGTGACGACAAGCGGCAAGGTCGAAGACGATGCCCTGGCCGCCGTCAAAAGGGCCGCCTGGACGTTCGACCAAACGTTGGAGGAGCAGGATTGCGGCGGTTCGTTGACCGGTTCCAGCGCCACCATGCCCGACGGGAACCGCTGCAGCCTGCCGGCAAGCGTGCCAACCAGCGCGCGATAGGCTTCGAATTGCGGCGCCGCGGTGCTGGAAACCATGCGGTCGGGATTCCAGTAATGGGTGGCGCCGTTGGCCTGCACGTTGACGATGATGCCGAGATCCGCATCGATGACGGCCGCCACGGCATCGTCCAGCATCGCCAGCAGTTTTGCGCGCGTGGCGGCGTCGGCGGCCAGGAACGGGCCGGGATCGACCGGCAGGCGAATGAAATCGAGCCCGGTCCGGCGCAGCCGGCGAAGATCGTCCGGTGTCGGCACCGGCCGCTGCGACTGGAAGGGCGGCCAGGCATAGTCGGTGCGCGGCGCGGGAAACTCACGCGTCAGCGCAAACCAGGGCCAGGCATTGACGCCGCGGCGAAAACGCCATTCGCCGGTCGCGGCCATGGCGGGCGGTGCGGAAGAAAGCGCCGCCGTGGCGGGTACCAGCGCCGTCGACAGCGCGGTCCTCAGCAGCCGCCGTCGCGACCAGCCCGTCATACGGCGCCGGGCGAGGGGCGGTCGACCGGGACGGCACCGCCGGAGGTCACGCCCAGAAGCCGGTAGGCTTCGGTTTCATAGGCAAGCAGGACATCGTCCCAGCGGAAGACTTCGTTGGCGCGGGCCCTGGCGGCCGCGCCGCAAGTCCTGACCAAGGCGTCATCCTCCAGCGCCTGCCGCATCCGCTCGGCGCAGCTCCGCGCGTCGGTGAAATAGATGGCGGCCGCACCCGCGGTCCATCTGTTGTAGGGGTTGTCGTGGGCGATCACCATGTTGCCGGCGGCCAGCGCCTCGACCAGCGACGGGTTGGTGCCGCCGACCGTGTGGCCATGCAGATAGGCGCGGGCGTGGAAACGCAGCGCCTTCACCGCCGCCTGGTCGTAGATGGCGCCGGGCAGCACCACCGAGGCGTTGGCTGCGTTGCGGACGGCGACATGATAGGGAATTTCGGGGGAAAGAGTCCCCAGTACCACCAGCTTCATGTCGCGCTTCTGGCTGCAGAAGGCCTCGACGATGGGCAGGATGTTGTTGTCGGGCTCGATGCGCGCGATCGAGATCAGGTATTTGCCGGGCTCGAGGCCGAGCGCGCGCACCGGCGCTTCCGGCGCCGATGTCACCGGGTCGGCGCCATAGGTGATGGTGGCTGTGGCGCTGCGCGGCCGACGCGTCGCCAGGTGATCGGCGATCACGGGATGGTCGGCGACCAGACGGTGCGAGGCCCAGGCGCCGATCCACTCGTTGAGCCAGAACCATGTGCGCGCCGCCACGCCCCATTTGGGCCGGCGCCACTCGATGCCGTCCATGTTGATGATGATCTTGCGCCGCATCAGCCTCAGCCAGGTCAGGAAGATCGCGCCATTATAGCCGAGCACCAGGCAGACGCCGGGCCGCCGCGCGGCGTCGAGCACGCATTGCCAGTCGAATTCCAGCGTCGCGCGCGGGCCCTTCGAGGCCACCTGGACATGGATGAGCTCGATGCCTTTCCAGGTGTCGACGCGCACCCTCCGGTCGACCCGCTCGACTTCCTCCTGGCAGTAGACGCCGACCCTCCAGCCGCGCCCGACAAGAAACAGCGCCAGCTTCTCGGCGAAGGTTTCAAAGCCACCATGGGCGGCGGGAATGCCGCGCGTCCCGAGGATCAGGATGGTGGGCGTTTCCGGTTTCATGGCTGTTGGCGCTTTCAAATCCGCTCGATTCCGCAA
Organism: Mesorhizobium sp. SARCC-RB16n; assembly: GCF_008520305.1. Lineage (GTDB taxonomy): Bacteria > Pseudomonadota > Alphaproteobacteria > Rhizobiales > Rhizobiaceae > Mesorhizobium. Next base: position 11,090 of record NZ_ML703280.1, read on the forward strand.
TGCGCGGGCCGTCCTGTCTGGAAACCACAGCCCAGCGATATCCGTGCCAGGCTCAGTTCCGCCCATCATCGCACTGGGTTGTAAAATATTTCTTCCAACGGCCGGAGCTGTTTCATTATCGGTCAACTATCCCAGCGTATGTGTATCGAAACAAGGCAATGCCGCGACCTGCCGACCAGCAGACGGCCAGATCAGGGGCCGGCATGATCCTTGCTCATGAACTTCTGTGCGCCACATCGGCGGAGGACGTGCAGCATTGGTATGGTGATCTGGGTGCTACGTCCGCTCGTCACCATGCTGGCAACAAGTGAAGTCCAAAGGGGTGTTGGGCTTGAAGTCTCCAGTCGCCTGACCCGTCAGGTGGCGGGATCGTCAAACTAACCCTGGCAGAAAGATGCATGGGAATATGCGGATTGCATGCGTCCATCAGGGCTATGAACTCTATGGTTCCGACCGCAGCTTCGCGGAGAGCGTTGCCGCGCTGCGCGCCGCGTTTCCGTCGGCCGATATCGAAGTGGTCCTGCCGCGCGGTGGGCCGATCGTGCAGATCCTCGAACCGCATGCGACCCGGATCGTCTTCGAGCCGCTCTGGGTGCTGAGGCGCCAGGCCATTGCGCGCCTTGCCACCATCGAGATGGCGCGGCTGCCGGTCGCGGTGCTGAGGGCGTGGCGGCGGCTCAGGGATTGCGATTTCACCTATGTCAACACCTCGATCGTGGCCGACTACGCGCTGGCCGCGCGTCTCCTGCCACACAAGGCAGTGTTGCACATCCACGAAATTCCCGAAGGCGCCATGCGCAGGATCCTTGTCGGCCTGATGCACTGGAGCCATGCCGATCTCATCTTCAACTCGCGCGCCACCCGCGCGGCGTTCGGCGATCCCGGATCCGCGCGCTCCTATGTGGTCTATAATGGCGTTGCCGGCCCAGCCGCCGCCGAAGCGATGACTTATGACGGCAAGCGCCCGCTCAAGGTGCTGCTGCTTGGCCGCGTCAACAGGATCAAGGGCCAGGAAGTGCTTCTGGAGGCGATCGCCTCGCTGTCGGCGGAACTCAAGTCGAGGATCGAGGTGCGGCTGGTCGGCGGCGCCTTCGAAAGCGTCGAGCGCGAGCGCGCGCTCGCCGAACTGGTCGGCAGCATGGGGCTCACCGGACGCGTCAGCGTGCTGCCCTTCATCCCCGACCCATCCGAGCATTATCGCTGGGCCGATATCGTCACCGTGCCGTCGCGGCGTCCCGAATCGCTCGGCCGCGTCGCTATCGAGGCGATGGCCTATGGCCGGCCGCCGCTGGTGTCGGCGATCGGCGGGCTGGTCGAGGTGGTCGGCAACGGCGAGACGGGCTGGCATGTTCCGCCCGGCGATGCCGCCGCGCTCGCCGGCAAACTCGAGGAAATCATCCTGCGGCCCGAGGCCTGGCGCTCCTTTGTCGCCGCTGGGCGCGCGCGCTACGAGGCGGTCTTCAGCGAGCCGGTCGCGGCGGCGGCGATTGCGGCAATTGCCGCCGACAAGCTGAAAACAGCCATCGCCAAGCCGGGCCGGACGGCAACCGTCCGCCAGGCGGAGACACGGCCGTGAAACTCCCTGGCCATCTGGTGCGGCGTCTCGTGCTGATGATCGGCGGCGAGGCGATGCAGAGCGGCTTCCATTTTGCCCTCAACATCGCGCTGCTGCACATGCTGTCGGCGCAAGGCTACGGCCTTTTCGCCATCGGCATGGTGATGGGCGGTGTCGGCCTGTCCTACATCAGGTCGCTCACCGCCGTTCCCGCCTCGATATGGATGGGCAAGAGCACCAACAACGCCGGCGTCAACGCCTATGACGTGGCCTTCGGGACGGCGGCGCTGATCGTTGCATTGCTGATGGCCATCGGCACGGCGATCGTGATGCATCTGCTGGGCGACCCCAGCGGAATTGCCGCCGGCTGCTTCGTCGGCGCATGGTCGCTGCGCAGTCACATGCGTACGGCCTTCTTCGCGCGCCGCCAGCAGGTGATCGTCTCCATCAGTGATGCCGCCTTCACGATCGCCGGCACCGTCATGGCCGGCCTGGCGATCTGGCTGGCCAGGGACGTGCTGCAGTCCGTGTTCTATGCGCTTGCGGCGGCCAATCTGTTTGGCATCCTCGTCCTGGTCCGACTGGCGCGCCGCACGATGCGCATCAGCTTCCGCATGCCGACCCGGCGGCGCTATGCAAGGCTCTGGTCCCAACTCTGCTGGTCGGCATTCAGCGCCACCACCACCAACATCCAGGGCCAATGCCTGGCGCTGCTGGTCGCGGGCATCGCCGGGGCGGCGGCCTATGCGCCGCTGGCGGCGGTGCTGGTGCTGTTCGCGCCGCTGCGCATCATCAGCCTCGCCTTCGTGAACATGACGCAGCCGGAACTGGCCAAGCTGATGCGCAACAATGAAACGCGCCGTGTCTGGGCGCAGGCAAAGCTTTGGGCTGTCGTCATGGGGCTCGGCGCGGTGGCCTATGGATGCGCCATCATGTTTGTCCTGCCGATGATAAAATCCCAGGCTCTCCAGGATGCGTCGGTCGGGTTCATCGGGCTTTTCGTGATCGCGAATTTCGTCCCGATCATGCTCTACATCATGCCCCGCATCGTGCTCGAGATAATGGGTGACTTCCGCATCGTCGCGTTCATCACCTTGGGCGGCGCCATCGTCGGGCTGGCGTTGATCGCGATCCTGCTGGCTATCGCGCCGCCGCCCTGGGCGCTGCTCGGTTCCGCGGTCTCCGAGATCTTCGTGCTCGTGGCGTCATGGTATTTCGTGCATCACCGCATGTGGAACATCGAACACCCCGACCAGCGGCACGACAGCCGGCTGGGCACGTGGCGGCGGGCGGTTTCGTTCGCCGTGGTAAGACGATAGGAGAGGGATGTGTCAGGCCAGGCAGTCCAAATTGCCGCGATGACCGACTTGCCCGGCGGGCAGGTCCAGCATCCCGCCGCCATCGCCGCGAACGACGCCTATGCGGCGAAACTGCACACCAGCCTCGAGGCGGTCAGGCCGCTCTGGCTGCGCCTCCAGGCGGAGGGCGTGTGCACCGGCCACCAGAATTATGCCTGGGCGGAAGGGATCGTCGCGCGGCTGCTGCCGGAAAGCGCGGAACTCCTCATCGTCGAGGTGGTCGACGCCGCAACGGGCGAACCCAGAATGCTGGTGCCGTTGATGCGGCGCAGGGCCTTCCACCATTGGGTGGTCGAATGGTTGAGTTGTGGCGTCTGCGACTATTCGGCGCCGCTGCTGGCCGATGCCAGCCCATGGACCAGACAATCCGCGCAGGCTGCGTGGGCGGCGGTGCGCTCGGCGCTGCCGCCGTCGGACCGCGTCCACATCGTGGGAATTCCGCAACTGATCCACGGCGTCGCCAATCCGCTGGCTTTGCTCCCGACCACGCGCGATTCCATCCAGACCACGTTCGGCCTCGCCATCGACGGCGACCCGGAAACAGCCCTCAAGCGTCTTTGCAGGCCGTCCTTCGTCAAGGAATTCGGCAAGGACTGGCGTCGCCTCGAACGGCTTGGCGGCGTTGAACTGGTCGAGGCCGGCGCGCCGGCCGAGGTCGAGCGCATCTTCGGTGAACTGGTGCGGATGCGGCTCGACCGCTTTCGCGAGCTTGGCCGCTTCGACTTGCTGACGCAGGAGAAGATGGTCGATTTCTACCGGAACGCGGCTATTCAGGGCCTGTTGGACGGTTCGGTGCGGCTTTTCGGGCTGCTCGTCGGCGAGGCCCTGATCGCGGTTCAATATCTCTTGGTTCATCAAGGGACTGTTCATGCTCTGCTGATAGCAATGGACCAGGGCGTCGTGCCCAATGTCTCACCGGGGCTTGCAATCATGGGCAGGTTGATCGGCTGGGCGCGCGAACGGGGCTTTGAATATTTCGACCTGTCGGTCGGCAACCAGAGCTACAAGGAACATATGGGCGCCAAGGGTTCGGTATTGGTCGAACTCTGCCATGGGTTCACGATGCGGGGCAATGTGGCCAGCGCCGTCATCGAGTTCCGCAGGCGGGCCGAGGCTTTCGTGCGCTCCAACCCGAGGCTGCTCAAGGCGGTCCAGGGAACGATGCGGGGTTTGCGGCGCTTGCGTGGATGATGCCGAGGCGGGCCAGAACGAGTGGGAGAGGCATGTGGCAAGCCAGGCAATGCAGTTGGTCGCGACGGCGGATGCACCGGTTCAACCAATTTCTCCGATCAGAGCCGGCATGGACGCCACCGCGCGCTATACGGCGCGACTGCACACCAGCTTCGACACCGTAAGGCAGCTCTGGCAGCGTCTTGAGGAGACTGGCCTGTGCACCGGCCACCAGGGCCTTGCCTGGGTGGAAGGGATCGCCAGGCGGCTGATGCCCAAAAGCGCCGATCTGCTCATCATCGAAGTCAACGACGCCGCCACGGGCGCGCCTGTCATGCTGCTGCCGCTGATGCGGCGCCGGGCGCTCGGCCACTATGTGATCGAATGGCTGAGCTGCGGCGTGTGCGATTATTCGGCGCCGCTGCTGGCCGATGCCAGGCCTTGGACCAGGCAAAGCGCTGACGCCGCCTGGGCCGCGGTCCGCGCCGTGCTGCCGCCGGCCGACCGCATCCATATTGCGGGAATCCCGCAGGAAATCCACGGCGTCGCCAACCCGCTGGCGCTGCTTTCGGCGGCGCGCGACTCCATCCAGATCGCCTCGGGCCTAGTCATGGATGGCGAGCCGGAAACGCTGATCAAGCGTATCTGCAAGTCGTCCTTCAACAAGAATTTCAACAAGAACTGCCGCCGCTTCGAACAGCTCGGCGGCCTCGCATTGATCGAAGCCGAGACGGCCGGCATGATCGAGGAGCAGTTCGGCACGCTGCTGGACCTCAGGCTCAATCGCTTTCGTGAGCTCGGGCGCTTCGACCTCCTGACGCAGGCGCCGATTGTCGAGTTCTACCGCAATGCCGCCCTGCAGGGGCTTTCCGACGGCTCGGTGCGGCTGTTCGGGCTGCGCGTCGGTCAGGCCTATCTCGCTGTCATGTATGTGCTGGTCATGAAGGGCAGCTTGCACGCCCTGCTGCTCGGGATCGACCAGGACGCCGTGGCCAACGTCGCGCCGGGCCTGACGATGATCGGCAAGCTGATGATGTGGGGGCGGGCGCAAGGGCTCGGCTATTTCGACCTCTCGGTCGGCGGACAGGGATACAAGCAGCATATCGGCGCCTCGAACGCGGTGCTGGCCGAGCTGTGCGAGGCGACGACGCTGCGAGGCAAGGGCGCCACCGCCTATATCAGGCTGCGCGGCAAGACCGAGCTTTTCGTCCGTTCCAAGCCGCGGCTTTACAAGGCCGTGCAGGGCGTGATGCGCCGTTTGCGGCGGTTGAAGAACTGAAGGGCGACGACCGCGAAATTGACAGGGCCGCGCGTCTCAGCCATCCTTAGGGCCTGTCGCCGGGCCGCCAAGAGCGGCCGAGTTCCGTATCGGGCGACCGAGGGCGAAGCGCATGTCCACTGCCGTGAACAGCCAAAACTCCAAGCGCGCCGCGGTGCGCAAGGCGCTCGACCGCCACAAGATCTACATTACCGCGCAGAGTTTCTCAGGCGGCGCCTACAGTGCGCGCGTGCTGGTCGACGGCGAGGCCTATTGGGTCGACGAATTCCGCTTGAGCCAGTTGCAGCAGGGGCTGTCGCCGGCCGAGCTCGAGCTGACGCCGGCGATTGACGATTGAGACCACGTGAAAAATCGCGAGTGGTGCAAACGTAGCGCCCTACGGCGCCCCCCTCTGTCCTGCCGGACATCTCCCCCTCTAGTGGGGAGATCGGCAATTTCGTCTACCGCGCTATTCCTTCCGATATTCGCTAAGGCCGGGGTGAAGTTTGATCTCCCCCCTAGAAGAGGGGGAGATGCCCGGCAGGGCAGAGGGGCGCGCGAAGGAACGAGGCGGTTGTTGATTTCCGTCAGGGCCGGCTTTTGACATGCCGCCCGCCAAACTCCGGACCTACCGCGCCAAGCGCGAATTCTCCAAAACTCCGGAGCCGGCCGGCGGGTTGATGGCCGGAGGCGGCAACCGCTTCGTCATCCACAAGCATCACGCCACCGCGGACCACTACGATCTGCGCCTTCAGGTCGGCGATGTCTTGAAAAGCTGGGCGGTGCCGCGTGGGCCTTCGCTCAATCCCGCCGACAAAAGGCTGGCCGTGGAGACCGAGGACCATCCGCTCGAATATATCGATTTCGAGGGCGTCATCCCCGAGGGCGAATATGGCGGCGGGCCGATGATCGTCTGGGACACCGGCACCTGGGCGCCGATGGAGGATGTCGACAAAAGCCTGCGCACCGGCGCCTTCAAATTCCGGCTGGCCGGCGAAAAGCTCAATGGCGGCTGGATGCTGACCCGGCTGAAGCCGAAGCCCGGCGAGGACGAGAACAAGAAGAACTGGCTGCTGTTCAAGGAGCGCGACCTCGCCGCCGACACGGCGCTGAACATCCTCGAAGCGCGGCCGGAAAGCGTCAAATCCGGATTGCGCATCGAGGAACTGGTGGCGCCGCCCAAGCCGGCCGCGAAGTCGGCGCCAAAGCCCGGTTCGCTGAAGCCGGGCGGCCTGGCGGGCGCCGTCACGGCGCCGGCGATGAGCCGTATCGAGCCGCAACTGGCAACACAGGTGCCGAAGCCGCCGGGTGGCGAAAGCCTGGCCGAGAATACGAACGAGCTCTGGCTGCATGAGATCAAGTTCGACGGCTACCGCACGATGGCGCATGTCTCCGACGGGGAGGTGCGGCTGATCACCCGTGGCGGCATCGACTGGACGAAGCGCTATGGCGACCTGCCGCATGCGTTCGCCAAGCTGCCGTGCCGCGAGGCGATCATCGACGGCGAGATTGTCGTGCTCGACGCCAAGGGCATTTCCCGCTTCGCGCTGCTGCAGGACGCGCTGGCGAGTGGCGCCGGCAGCAAGCTGCATTTCTATGCCTTCGACCTGCTGCATCTCGACGGCTGGGACCTGATGAAGGTGCCGCTCATCCGGCGCAAGGCGCTGCTGGCCGAACTGCTTGGCGGGCTTGGCGCCAACTCCGCCATCCAGTTCTCCGACCATGTCGAAGGTTCGGGGCAGGGGCTCTACGACCAGGTGACGGAACTCGGCCTGGAGGGCGTGGTCTCCAAGCGGGCAACCGCGATCTATCAGAGCGGCCGCACCAAGAGCTGGACCAAGACCAAGGCGCTCGAAAAGGACGATTTCGTCATCGCCGGCTACACCACTTCAGACGCGGCCGAGGGGCTGGCCGCGCTTGGCATGGCCGAGTGGGTGGACGGCGAACTGCACTATCGCGGCAAGGTCGGCACCGGCTTCGATGCCAGGACCGCGGCTGACCTGCTGGCCCGGCTGGAGCCGCTCACGTCAGGCGCCACGCCGCCGGAAGGCGTGCCGCGCGAAATCATGCGCGAGATGCATTGGGTCAAGCCGCTGTTTTCGGCGCGCATCCATTTCGCCAACCGAACCGCGGACAATTCGCTGCGCCATGGCGTGTTCAAAGGCCTGCGCGATGTCGGCCTGTCGACGCCGGTCTCCTCGACACGCAAGCGGCTGATCGCCGAAGCCGACCTTGCCACCATCTGGGTAACAAACCCGACGCGGCGGCTGTTCGGCAAGAACGGCCCGACCAAGCTCGATATCGCCGTCTATTACGCGCTGGTCGGCGACTTCATGCTGCCGCACATCCTTGGCCGCCCGGTGTCGCTGGTGCGCTGCCCGACCGGCCTGCCCAAGGACTGCTTCTTCCAGCGCCATGCCTTCACCGGCATGCCACCTTCGGTGGTGACGTTCGAGGCGACCAATTCCGAGGGCGAGACCAAATCCTATCTCTCGGTCGAGGGTGCGAAAGGCTATCTGGCGCTGGCGCAGTTCGGTGTCGTCGAATTCCACACCTGGGGCACGCATCGCACGAGCCTCGACAAGCCCGACCAGATCGTCCTCGACCTCGACCCGGGCGAGGGGATTTCCTGGCGTGAGGTGGTCGAGGCCGCGGTCCACATCAAGAGCGAACTGGAGGGCCTGGGGCTGGTGCCATTCGCAAAAACCTCCGGGGGCAGCGGCATCCACATCACGGTTCCCGTGACGGGCAAGCAGAACTGGAAGAAGCTGCATCAGGCAACCAGCGCCATATCGACGCATCTGGCGGCCACCGCGCCCGACACATTCACCACCACCATGGGCAAGGAAAACCGCAAGCGGCGCATCTTCATCGACTATCACCGCAACGCGCGCGGCCACACCTCCGCCGCCCCCTATTCGCTGCGCGCCCGCACCAACCTGCCGGCCTCGACACCGGTGAGTTGGAGCGATCTGCAGGCGATCGATGCGCCGCAGGATTTGAATTATGCGTCGCTGCCGGGGCTGCTGGAGACGTCGGGCGATCCGTGGGCGGAGATTGACGAGTTCGCGCGGGATTTGCCGACCTTGAAGAACTAGGGTTCCTCGCCCCCGCGAAGCGGGGGAGAGGTGGCCGCGAAGCGGACGGAGAGGGGGTCAGCGCCAGCGTATCGAATGGATTGGCTTGAACCCGGTTCGGAGAGGTTTGTGCCATTCCCCCTCTCCGTCTCGGCTTCGCCGAGCCACCTCTCCCCCACTACCGCGGGGGCGAGGAACCCTACAGCATGTCGCGGCGAATAGGATTCGCCCGACCTGCTGTAAGCTTCTGATTTTATGCATGTCGTTGTCCCGGAACCGAGGACACTTCCGGGCGACATGCATTAGTTCTCCATCGACGCTTCCGACAATTTGAATTATTCTCCGTCGGTGACCTCGAAGGCCGGCGGGAAGATTTCGTCAGGGATTTGCCGGTATTGTGCTGGGTCGGTGTAGGATTTGCGCGGCCTTGTTCGTCCTTCGGACGAAGCGCTGCGAAGTAACTGTCAGCGCGTGGCCGCGTAGGAGTTCATCATGGCGCCCAGGGCAAGTTGGAAAGGTTACCTCAAACTCAGTCTGGTCAGCTGTCCGGTGCGGCTATACCCCGCCACCAGCGCCAGCGAACGCATCTCGTTCAACCAGCTGCACAAGAAGACCCATAACCGCATCAACATGAAGCCGGTCGACCCTGAACTGGGACTCGTCGAGCGCGCGGATCTGGTCAAGGGCTACGAGTATGAGGACAAGCAGTACATCATCATCGACGATGCCGACCTCGATGCGGTGCGCATTGAATCCAATCACACGATGAACATCGAGGCCTTCGTCGACGAGGACGAGGTCGACGTCATTTACCAGGACGCGCCCTATTACATGGCGCCGGACGGGGCCATGGCGGAGGAAACCTTCGCGGTGCTGCGCGAGGCCATGCGCAAATCCGGCAAGCTCGCCATCGCCCGGCTGGTGCTGTCCAGCCGCGAGCGCGTGGTGACGATCGGTGCGCGCGAGAACGGCATGTTCGTGTGCACGTTGAGGAACCCGAACGAAGTGCGTGGCACAGCTGAGTATTTCGGCAACATTCCGGCCATGAAGCCTGACCCGGAAATGCTGCAGCTTGCCGAAGCGCTGATCAAGCAGAAGGAAACCACCTTCGATCCGAAGAATTACGAGGACCGCTACGAAATCGCGCTGATGTCGATGATCCGCGAGAAGTTGAAGGGCCACAAGCCGATCATCGCGGCGGCGCCGGAGCGCGGCAACGTCATCAACCTGATGGATGCGCTGAAGGCCAGCCTGTCGCAGTCGAAGCCGCCGGCCAAGTCGAAGAGCAAGGCCGACGAGGCTGCCAAGCCCGCCGCCAAGAAGGCGGCAGCGGGTGGTGCGCCTGAAAATCCGCTCAAGGCCAACCTGCTCAAGGCGGTCGGCAAGAGCAAGAAATGACGGCACCGGCCGTTCCGGGTTCTGTCTTCGGCACGATCGGTGCGCTGGCGGCGTTTCCGCTCAGGCTCGCCGCACGCGAGGTGGAGCGCCAGCACGGCCAGCTCAGGCGCGGCGTCACCAGGCGTACCACGCATGTCGTGTTCGGACGGACCTTGTTGGCCAAGGCTGGGCTGACGAAGGCGGGCGATGGCGAGATTGAACGCCGCCCCGGCGCCGAGCGCGTGGCCGGGCGCATCCTTTTGAGCGAGAACGGTTTCCTGCGGCTGCTCGGTCTGATGAAGACGCCAGAGGCGTCCTCGCTTTCCAGACAATCGCTGATCGACCAGTCGCGGCTGTCGGGCGCCGACGTCGACCTGCTGTCGCTGTTCGATGCCTTCGAGCACGATAGCGAGCCCTATTCCTTCCGCGACCTGATCCTGGCGCGCAAATATGCCGGGCTGATCGCCGGAGGCGCCACATGGGGCGCGATCGCGCGCTCCGTTCACCGCTCCGGCCCCATCGCTTCGCTCACCGCCAAGTCGCTCAACGTCGGCTCGCAGCATGGCCGGCCCGACGCGATCTACCTCGAAGGCGGCCAGAGCGAACTCGACGGCCAGCTGTTGTTCGATCTCGGCGCGGCGGCACAAGGCGACGATACGCTGGAAGACTTGTTCGCCGAGGCGGAAGCCGCCGAGGAGGGCGGCGACCATGACCATGCAGCCGCACTCTACCAGCGCTGCCTCGCCATCGATCCGACCGACGCCATCGCCGCCTTCAACCGCGCCAACTGTTTGCGCGGGGCCGGGCGCGTGGCGGAAGCAGCGCACGATTATGCCCGGGCGATCAAACTCGACCCGGCCTTCGTCGAGGCCTGGTTCAACCTGGCCGGGCTGATGAGCGAACAGGGCCGCGACGCCTCGGCGCGAAGGCATTTGCAGAAGGCGATCGGGCTGGACAGGACCTATGCCGACCCGGTGTTCAACCTGGCGCGGCTGGAATTCGACGCCGGAAACTTGCTTGAGGCACGGCGGTTGTGGGTGCGGTATCTGGAGCTTGACGCGGCGTCGGAATGGGCTGGGGTGGCGGCCAGGGGCGTGCAGTTCGTGGATATGCAACTGGCGAAGTCGGCGGGGTGAACATGACTGACGAAGGCCGAGATGACAGCCGATCTCCCCCCTTGTGGGGGAGATGTCCGGCAGGACAGAGAGGGGCGCTGTCCCGCCGGCGGATCGGCTCATTTCAGACTGTAGCATTCCAGAGAGAGATGACCGAAGGCTGGCATTCTTTCGCGACCCCCTCTGCCCTGCCGGGCATCTCCCCCACAAGGGGGGAGATTGGCAGCGTTGGCGCGGCGCGAGGAGCACAATGACCACCTTCCTGTTCGACGGCCACGACATCGCTCCCGTCACCATCCTGCTTGCCCATGGCGCCGGCGCCTCCATGGACTCTCCCTCGATGACCGCCACCGCCAAGGCGCTCGCCGCCGTGGGTTTCCAGGTCGCGCGCTTCGAGTTCCACTACATGGCGGCCCGCCGTTATGGCCAGCGCAAGCCGCCGCCGCGCGCCGAGACGGTGAACCCGGAATATATCAAGGCGATCACCGACCTCAGGGCGAAGGGCGTGACGGGCAAGCTCATCATCGGCGGTAAGTCGATGGGCGGACGCGTCGCCTCGATGGTCGCCGACGAGATGTTTTCCAAGGGCGAGATATCAGGACTGGTCTGCCTGGGTTATCCCTTCCATCCGCCCGGCAAGTCCGAACAGTTGCGGACAAAACATCTCACGGGGCTGAAGACGCCGACGCTGATTTTTCAAGGCACGCGCGACGAGTTCGGCACGAAGGACGAGGTCGCGACCTACGGCCTCTCCGACGCGATCGACGTGATCTGGCTGGAGGACGGCGACCATGATTTGAAGCCGCGCAAGAGCATTTCGGGTTTCTCGACTGCGGATCATCTGACGACGCTGGCGGAGACGGTGAAGGCTTGGGTGGGCAGGATCGCCACCTGATCCCAATGAAGATCGCCTCGTTCAACATCAACAACATCAACAGCCGGCTGGACAATCTGCTGGCGTGGCTCGCCACTGCAAAACCCGATGTCGTCTGCCTGCAGGAATTGAAGGCGCGCGACACGCAGTTTCCGCTGACAAGCCTCGCCAATGCCGGCTATGGCGCGGTGTGGAAGGGCGAGCCGACCTGGAACGGCGTCGCCATACTCGCGCGCGGTGCCGAGCCGGTGCTGACGCGCGACGCCTTGCCCGGCGACGATGCCGACCGGCAGAGCCGCTACGTCGAGGCGGCGGTGAACGGTATCGTCATCGCCTGCCTCTATGCGCCGAACGGCAATCCGCAACCGGGGCCGAAATTTCAGTACAAGCTTGCCTGGCACGCGAGACTGGAGGCGCATGCGGCGCAACTGCTCGACACCGGACTGCCCGTCGTGCTGGCCGGAGACTACAACATCGTGCCCGAGCCGCGCGATATCTACGCCACACGCTCCTATGACGACAACGCGCTGGTGCAGCCGCAAAGCCGTGCCGCCTTTGCCGCGCTGCTCGAACAAGGCTGGACCGATGCGTTGCGCAAGAAATACCCGAAGGAGACGCTCTACACCTTCTGGGATTACCGCCGGAACCGCTGGCCGCGCGACGCCGGCCTGCGGCTCGATCATATCCTGTTGTCGAAGCCGCTCGTCCGCCGGTTGAAAGGGGCGGGGATAGACCGTGATGTCCGTGGGCAGGACGGCGCCAGCGACCATGCGCCGGTGTGGGTGGAATTGGGGTGAGGGGCCGCTGATCATTCTTTTCGTCGCTTCTGACGGCCGCACGCAACCCTTTTCCGCGGGTCATCTCTCGCGCTAAGCTGGACAGGACCGGCAAGGGGGCCGATTGATGCATTGCATTCGTGACAACGGCGAGCGGCCATCATCGAAGCCAGTCCGCCATGAGTGACCTCGGCCTTATCGGAATCCTTGTCGCGGCGCTGGCGATCATTGCCGCTGCCGTTGTTGCCATCTGGCTGCTGCGCAAGGCGTGTAGCCGCCGCCGCGCGCTGCGCCGGGCCGACCCTGCCAACGACTATGCCGTGCGCACCGACTGGAGCCGCAGCGCCGGCATGCTCAACTACTCGTCCTTCGTCTTTTTCGATGTCGACCGCGACGGAAAATACGGCGTCGGAGACCGGCCGATGGCCGGCATCATGGTGCGGTTGTTCGACGGGCAAGGCGGCTTCGTTGCGTCATCGAGGACCAACAATGCCGGCTATGCCAATTTCACCATGTCGACATCGGCGCTGAAGGCTGCGATCCGCTTGCCCCGTGCCTACCGGTTTTCGGTTTCGGTGCCGCCGGGCTGGCGCTCGCCCGGCGCCAACGACACGCAGTCGATAGAGTTCCGGTTGGCGCCCGGCTCGCCCGCCGGGTTGGTCTCGCCGGACCTGCCACGGCCGGTCGGGCTGGCGCCGGTTCGTAGCCTGGCCGGCAGGATGGCGGCAGGCGCCAACGCGACCCTGTCGGTGATGGCAAACGGGCAGGTGCTGGAGCGCCGGACGCTGGCCCCGGCTTGCGCCTTCCGCTTCGAGCTTGCCGACGAGGCCGACATGGTGGCGATCAGCGGCGGCGGGCTCGACCGCCGGCTGGTGCTGTCGCCTTACCCGGCCGATCTCGGGTTGCTTTCGCCCCGAGCCCTGGCCGACGGGGCAGCGCTGCGCATGATCGGCTTCGACGACGTCACCGGGCGCGGCTTCCGCAAGATCCCGTGCGGCCATGCGGGGCTGGAGTGGCGCAACCTGAACGCCATGGCGAACGACCACACCAAGCACAGCGAGGGCTATGTCAACGGCAATGTTTCGGGCGACCACGTGGCCTACACGAGCAGTGGCTATCCGGCCGAGTTCAGCCGTGAGAGGCCATTCGCGTTCCACTCGGTGCTGCTCAGCGCTGCCTGGCTGAAGGCGGAAGGGGAAACGGCGTTGATCGAAAGCTGGCTGGACGAACAGTTGGTCGCCAGCGATGAAGTGGTGCTGTCGGCGCTCACACCGCTGCATTACGCGCCGATGCTCGGGGAAGTCACCCGTGTCCGCCTTTCGACGAAACACTCATGGCAAATGGTCGTGGATGACCTGGTGCTGGCCGGCTGACTACTTCCCGATCGAAATAAAAACCGCGCCGTTGGTGGCGGCTGTGATCGATTTCAGATTGCCCTTCCTGATCAAAGTGGGCCTTTCATAAAGCTTCTTCATGATGCAAGCTCTCCACCATATCCCGGGCGAAGTGTGTCATAACGCCGCCTGCTGTCAATATTTGGCCGGGATGGCTCAGTCCATGTCGGCGGGACCGTGGTAAATTGGACACTAGGACTTATCGGCGATCGTTCGATCGAACCTGAGATCGTGAATGTGGCAGCGATCGCGCCGCGACGATCGACTGATTTCTTGATCAGGGCCGCCGACGGCACGGTGCTGACCGGGTGGCTACGACCGCACCATCAGGGGTGACCGGCCAGTGGCTGCCTGGACAGTTCGAAATTCTGCCGCACATGAACCTGAGGGCAACAGGCGCCTGCCATGGTCGACGCGGGCGAGGGGGCGCATTGTTGGGGTGTGCTCGGCGCCCGCGCCAACCAGGGCGGCTCGTACCGCCGCAGCAACACCATCGCACATCGCCTAGACGTCCGAAACTTCCGCGAAAGCGGAATAGGCAGGAGCTGCAGAGCCCGGCATTCTAACCTTGGACGATCGGCCAACCGCCAGACGGGCGTAGCGCTGGCAGGCGGTGGCGCAGGATGACAAAGTGCTGGCGCCCTTGCAGTGACGGTACCGCCTTACAGCATGTCGCGGCGAATAGGATTCGCCCGACCTTCTGTAAGCTTCTGATTTTATGCATGTCGTTATCCCGGAACCGAGGACACTTCCGGGCGACATGC
>NZ_ML703280.1:26153-137330 GCF_008520305.1 Mesorhizobium sp. SARCC-RB16n
AACCGAGGACACTTCCGGGCGACATGCATTAGGCAAATGCTTGCTTCGAGAAGCTATGCGATCCTCGGATCGAACCGCGCGGTTTTCCCTGTAGGACCAAGGTCTTGGGTGATGCGCGCAAAGGTCCGATGGGGCCTGTTCGGTTCCGGCAATGTCCATTGGACGTTCCGGTATTTTAGTCAATTGAGATATAATAGTGTGGCCTCGCCGCCAGGTTGAGAAGAGGCAAAAGCCCGGTCGGAGAGCCTGTCCAACAGGGAGCGCAAGCGCAAAATTGCAGCGAAGGCCGACATGGCGCAAAAACCGCCAGCGCGCGGTCAGCCCAGCCACCACCACAGCGCCGCGATCACAACCGCGATGGCGGCCGCCGTCAGCCCCAGCATGATGTAGGAGCCCTTGATGATGTCGCGGATGATCTTCTTGATCGTTTCGCGGTCGTTCAGGTTTGGGAAGGGTTCGTTCGGTTGCGCCACGTCGAGGAAATGGCAGAGCGGCCCCCAGCCTTCACTGACCTTGTAGACCAGCAGCTTTTCCGGCGGCACGGCCGCCTTCACTTCGTCGACATAGCTGACGTAGCGGGCCACCGCCTTGTCACGGTCGCCCATGACGCCGGCCAGTGTGCGGCCCCAGATGAGCTTGCGCGACATGTCGCCGAACTTCCGGCCGAACGGGGTAAGCCATTCCAGGATCTTGAACTGCCACAGGTTCTCGGTGAAGTAGATCGTGTCGATCGTGCTTTCGTACCAGGCCTCGGCGCCGCGTGGGTGCAATGTCAGCAGCACTTTGGCGTCGGGGTAAGCCGCCATCAGCTCGCGCCACACGCAGCAGCCGGGATTGTCGACCGTGGCGGTGTAATTGGCAAACACCTTGCCCCAATCCTGCTGAGTGCCGGGCGGGCTGTTGGCCACCTTGCGCCAGAAATCGAGATGGCCCTTATTGGCCTTGTTTATGATCACTTCCTGCATGTGGTAGCAGGGCAGGCCGAGCCTGTTCAGGGCGGCAAAGGTCGACCACGTGCCGGTGCGGCCGAAACCGGCCCCGATAAGCTTGAGCGTCATTCCCAACCCCCACCGGACTTCTTTTCCCGATTATCGCGGTCCGTGAGCATCAGACTGCTCCTGCCAGCGCCGCCGCGCAACAAATTTCTACGGGATGCTCAGCCGCATACCGTACTTGCGTAGTTGCTAAAATAATGAAAACCTGTGCGCGGGTGCGGAGATTAGGTAGGGAGTCGCCGGGACCGGGACGGGTTCGGCGATATTGAAGGTCGATGTATTTTGGGCCATTTCTCGTCGGGATGTCGGCGACCACGATCCTTATCGCGGTCTGGACCTATGTTGCCACGGGTTCTTTCTGGGAGGCACTCGTCTGGATGGCGGTGACCCTAGTTATCCTGCAGGCCGGCTACTTCGCGTTCGTGGTGAGGCTGATCTACAGGCGCACACAAGACGCCGCTGCAAGCCAGGATTCGGTCAACAGCTTGCCCCCGCTGCATAGGGATGGCGTCTGGCTTTGAAGCTCTGCCTAGGCTGCGGCTGGAATGGCGAACCTCGCGGCCCGCCATTCCTTGCCCGAAAGACGTCAGGCGTGGCCGGCCAGCGCGTTCAACTTGGCGCAGAATTCGGCATGCGGCTTGCTCATCGCGGCGTCCTGGCATTCCTTCATCATCGCGGTCTGGTTCTTCTTCGACATTTTCGCCCAGACCTTCTTCATGGCAGCGTCCGACTTCATGGTCTTCATGGTCTTGTCGGTGAAGAAGGGTGCCATCATCTTCGGCTCGTCGAGAATGCCGGCCAGTGCCGAGCCGGCAATCACGGTGGCAGCCAATACTCCCAGGCAGACGGTTTTGATATTCATGGATTACACTCCCCTGTTCCTGCCGCCGGATCGGCGACAGTCTGCGTTTAATACCATCATCCCAAGGTCATTTAGAGGCGGCTTACATTATTGACTGGTCACGTTTCAGTGAGGCGACGCGCCGAAAGCCGCCTGATCGGGTGGCTTACCAGCCCATCCATGCGTGAGCGCCCCAGGCAAGGCCGACAAGAGGCGCCATCAATGCGATAATGACAAACATCAGCGTGAAGGGATGCTTGGTCACGGGAGGACGGGGAGCCATGGCGCGGTGTCCGTGCTGGAAATTTCATCCGGAAAAATGCTGGAGAACAACGTCATGACGTCGACATGGTTGCATGCGGTGCAGGCTACGCTGCACGCCGCTGGAACCGGATCCCGACACCGGCGTTTTCCTCATGTGACCGGTGAGGCGCCACCTCCACCGGTCCATTGGGGGCTCGCTCTGCTCCCGGCAGGGCGGCCCTTTTTTGGATGTGAGGTAGGCCTTGGAACGACATCCGGCTGCAATGCGTTAGATGTTGCCAAGACGATGTGCGAATCGAACCACCCCGAAATGCGCCGTCGATCGCTTTCGCAGGCGCGAGGTTTTTGTTATTTCTGTCAAAACTAAGTAGAAGTTTATGGTGTGCAAACGAAGCATATCTCGGTTGAAATATTCACCTACAACGATAACAAAATGTTGCATACTGTTGGTTATTTGCCTTATTTATTTCAAAAAAGGAATGGAACCTCCAGGTTGCGGACGAGTTTTCCTCCAAGGCGGAACAAGATCGCCAATCACGGAGGTTGTTATGAAACGTTATCTTACGAGTGCCGCAGCTGCCATCGTCCTGCTGGGCGGTGCCGGTGTGGCCCTGGCGGACACCATCGTGGTCCAGCCGGAACAGGAGACGGTCGTTCGCGAATACGTCAAGAAGCAGCCGCTGGCGTCGGTGAACCTTCTCGGCGTCGAACTCAAGCTCGGCTCGCCGGTGCCGGACAAGGTCGAACTGCGTGAAGTTCCCAACGTGAAATATCGCGTTGCGGTGATCAATGATCAGACCGTGCTGGTCGACCCTGACACCCGTCAGATCGTGGAAGTCCTTCACTGATCCGTCTCATGCAATCAAGCAAAAAGCCCATCACCGATTGATCCGGTGATGGGCTTTCATTTTGGCGGCCAGTTGGAATTTACTCGGCGGCCAGCTTGTCCTGCGTCCTGGTGTCGAAATCGCTGGCATCATGGCGTTCGTGCAGCTGCATGGCCGGTTCGCCGAAGGCGCGGTTGACCATACGGCCACGCTTTACCGCTGGGCGTTGATCGATCGCTTTCGCCCAGCGCTGCACGTTCTTGTAATCCTGCACCGACAGGAAAGTGGCGGAATCGTTATACTGCCGGCCGAGCGCCAGTCCGCCATACCAGGGCCATACCGCCATGTCGGCGATCGAATAGCCGGTGCCGGAGAGGTATTCCACCTCGGCCAACCGTCGGTCGAGCACATCGAGCTGACGCTTCACCTCCATCGAGAAGCGGTCGATGGCATATTCGATCTTCTCCGGCGCATAAGCGTAGAAATGGCCGAAACCGCCGCCAAGATAAGGCGCCGAGCCCATCTGCCAGAACAGCCAGGACAGGACTTCGGCACGGGCCGGCTGTCCGGCCGGCAGGAATTCGCCGAATTTCTCGGCGAGATAGACCAGGATCGAGCCGGATTCGAAGACGCGCACCGGGGTCTTGCCGCTGCGATCCATCAGCGCGGGAATCTTGGAATTGGGGTTGATATCGACAAAGCCGCTGCCAAACTGGTCGCCATCGTTGATGCGGATCAGCCATGCGTCGTATTCGGCGCCCTTGTGGCCAAGCGCAAGGAGCTCTTCGAGCATCACCGTCACCTTGACGCCGTTCGGCGTCGCCAGCGAATAAAGCTGGAGCGGGTGCTTGCCGACGGGCAGTTCCTTGTCATGCGTCGGGCCGGCGATCGGCCGGTTGATGCTGGCAAAGGCGCCGCCATTTGCCTTGTTCCAGGTCCATACTTTCGGCGGGGTGTATTCGGTCATGTGAGGTCTCATGTCGTGGGAAGGATGGGTAAGTCATCTATAGCTAGGGTTGTGGAGGAGGAAGTTCAACTTGTGTTGAACTATGTTAATCTGGCGCCACCGCATTGCCGTGCCAGGCGTTCGAGACACGAAAGGCCAAACAATTGGCTTTTCGAGGCTATGGCCACCGTTTCTCACCCCCTTGCGCCTTGTCCCGCGTGGCATACCTATAGAACGAGGCGCCAGGCCATTCGCATCAGGACAAAATCATGACCATCAATCCCAATCCGCGCTCCGTCGTTGCCGTGCGGGCGACCGTTCCGGAGGATGCCTTCACGGCCGGAGCACTCGGCACGCTCAGGGAAGGCAGCGGCGTCGTCATCCGCGACGACGGGCTGGTGCTGACCATCGGCTATCTCATCACCGAAGCGGAGGAGGTCTGGCTGACCTCGCATGACGGCCGCGTCATCCCCGCGCACGCGCTGGCCTATGATCAGGAGTCGGGCTTCGGCCTCGTCCAGGCGTTGGCGCCGGCTGGCCTGCCCGCCGTGGCGCTGGGCGATGCCGGCAAGGCCAGGATCGGCGACGCAGTCGTGCTTGCCGACGGCATCGGTCGGGCGGTCGAGGCCAAGATCGTCACCAAGCAGGAATTCGCCGGCTATTGGGAGTATCTGCTCGACGAGGCGATCTTCATCGCGCCCGCGCATCCGTCCTGGGGCGGCGCGCCGCTGTTCGGCGCCGATGGCGCGCTGCTTGGCATCGGCTCGCTGCGCCTGCAGATGAGCCGCGCCGGCGAGGTGGCCGATATCAACATGGTGGTGCCGATCGACCTGTTGCCGCCGATCCTCGACGACCTCTTGACGCGGGGCCAGGTGGCCAAGCCGCCGCGCCCGTGGCTCGGCGCGCTGTCGGCCGAAAGCGACGGCAAGGTGGTGGTGATGAGCGTGACCGAGGGCGGTCCGGCCGCCAAGGCGGGCCTGCGCGAAGGCGACGTCATTTCCGAGGTGCGCGACGGCGCGGTCGACGGGCTCGCCGATTTCTATCGCAAGCTGTGGGAAAGCGGCTCGGCTGGCGCCGAGATCCCGATGCGGGTGGTGCGCGATGGCCGCGAGACCTGGCTGCGCGTCAAGTCCGCCGACCGCGGCAGCTTCCTGAAGAAGCCGCAGCTGCAGTAGCCGCGCCGGTAATGCATCCGAGACTGCTCAAGACCTTCCTCGCGGTGGCGCGGAGCCGCAACATCACGCGCGCCGCCGAGACTGTTCATCTCGCCCAGTCGAGCGTCAGCGACCAGATCCAGTCGCTGGAGGCAGAGTTGGGTGCGGCCTTGTTCATCCGCTCGAAGTCGGGGCTGGACCTGACACCGGCGGGACTGGCACTGAAGCCCATCGCCGAAGAACTGCTGCGGCTCGATGGCGAGGCGCGCGCGGCGGTGCTGCTGGCTGCCGGGCAGATCGGTGGAACGCTGAGCATCGGCGCGCTGGAGACGATCGCGTCGGCCCGGCTGGCGCCTTGGCTGCCGGGGTTCCAGGCCAGTCATCCCGACATCGCCGTGCGGATGAAGGTGGCCGACAGCGGCACGCTGCTGCGCCAGCTGGAGGACGGCGAAATCGATGTCGCCTTCTGTTTCGGCCGCGATGTCTCGAATGGCGGCACCGATCAGCGCTTCGCCAGGCACACGATAGCGGCCGAACCGCTGGCGCTGGTCGCCGCGCCGGGGCAGAACTTGGCTCCGTGCGATCTGGCCGCCCTTGCCGCAAAGCGCTTCGTGGCGACGGAGCCCGGATGCGTCTACCGGCATATGTTCGACACCGCCTTTGCCGAAGCGGGCATCGGTGCGTCGGAACTTGCCGCCGAAGTCGGCAGCATCGGCGCCATTGCCCGGCTGGTGGCGGCCGGCGCGGGGTTGGGCCTCGTTCCACGTCTGGCCGTCATCGACGCGCTCGAGCGTGGTGAGCTCATCGAACTGCCGTGGCCTGGCCGAGCGCAAGTGGCGCCGCTGACGATGATCTGGCGCCGCCGGCGCGTCCGGCCGCCGGCGCTACGCCAACTGCTCGCCGCCGCGCGCGACACACTGGCGCCGCCGCGCTCCGGAACCGGCTCAGGATCTGAATCGGCGAACCGCTCCAACGCCTTGTTTGCAAAGAATTCCTGACGGATGGCGCCGCTTACAGCATGTCGCTGCGAATAGAATTCGCCCGCCCTGCTGTAAGCTTCTGATTTTATGTATGTCGTTATCCCGGAACCGAGGACACTTCCGGGCGACATGCATTAGACCAGGCGATGCCCGCCCTCGACATGCAGCGTCGTGCCGGTCGTAAAACCATTGCCCATGAGGAAGGCAATCGCGTCGGCGATATCACCCGGCTGGCCGATCCTGCCGACCGGCAGCCGCTCGGCCATCGCCGCAAGCGCCTCTGCCTTCCTGTCGCCCGCCACCTGCGCCCAAATCCCGGTGTCGACCCAGCCGGGCGAGACGGCGTTGACGCGGATTGGCGCGAGTTCTATCGCCAGCGCCCGCACCAGCCCTTCGAGCGCGGCATTTATCGCGGCGACGACCGAGCCGCGCGCGGCGGGCCGGTAGGCGGCGATGCCGGAGACGAAGGTCATCGAGCCGGCCACTGCCAGCCGTGGCGCGCCGTGCTTGGCAAGCAGCAACGGACCGAAGAGCTTGCTGTCGACCACGCGTTGCGCCGCTTTCAAGGCAAGCTCCGGCAACAGCCGGTAGGCGCCTTCGATGTCGGCGGCGGTGCTGAGGATATGGTCGAGGCCGCCGATCCCGGCGAACAATGCCGCGACCTGGTCTTCTCGCGTGATGTCGACAGCGGCCATGTCCAGACCCGCGGGATTGCCCAGCGCCTCACGGGCCTGCCGCAACCTGTCCTCGCCGCGCCCGGCGATGACGACTTTGGCCCCGGCTTCGAGGCAGTGCCCTGCAAGCGCAAGACCCATGCCGGAGCCGCCGCCGACGATCAGGATTTTCTGATTCGAAATGCTCATATCCGCTCTGCCTTCGTTTGGTTGGACAAGGGCCGGGATTGGCAGGTCGGCGTGGAAAGCGAAAACGGAAGAAACCGATGGTGCTATCGGGGATGCCGATGACTGGAGAGACAGCTTGAGCGCCCCCTTTGTCCGGCAGGACAGAGGGGGCGTGAAGGAACGCTGTCCTTTGTACGGTTCAACCGTTCCTCTATTCCCTCTCCGCACTCGCAAACACCACCAGATTGCCATCGGGATCGCGCATGCGCATGATCCAGAAATGGTCGGCTTTCTCGATCGGGCCGGGTTCGAGGCCTGCATCCACCAGCCGCTGCCGCTCGGGCGCCAGCGGCAGGACGCCGAGCGTCAGTGTCGAGGTGCCGGCTTTTTCCTTGTCCTCGAAGAGCTGCACCTCGGCGCTTTCCGTGAACTGCCATTCGGCGAGCCCCGGCATCGGCCGGCGCAGCGGCGGTTTGCCGAAGAGCTTTCCATACCAGCCGATGCTGACCTCGAGGTCGGAGCAACTGACATGGGCGAAAACGGTCTGCACGGCCATCGCGATCCTCCATGGCGATTGCACTCTTGCCGGAACGCGGCGATGGATGGTGCGTTCCGTTGCCTGGCGGCACCGTGCCCCACTGCTGACGAAAACTGGTAGTGAACCATGCCATGATGTCGGGGAATCGCATGAACCGGAGGCAGACGACGTGACGCCAGCGACAACAGCACCGAATAGGCGGGCTTACTGATGGCGCCGGTCAAGGTCGATCCCGACAAGGTGCGGGAATTTCCCGACGCGGCGAGCTTTTACGCCTGGCTCAGCGAACACCACGCCACCGAAACCGAAGTGTGGATCAAGGTGCACAAGGTGGGGTCGGGACTGAAGTCCATCACACCGAAGGAAGCCATCGACGTCGCGCTGTGCTTCGGCTGGATCGACGCCGTGCGCAAGGGGCTGGACGAGAACAGTTTTCTGCAGCGCTACACGCCGCGCGGCAGGAAAAGCATCTGGAGCAAGATCAACATCGACAATGTCGCGCGCCTCGTCGAGGAGGGCCGCATGACCGGGCACGGGCTGAAACAGGTCGAGGCGGCCAAGGCCGACGGGCGCTGGGCGCGCGCCTATGGCAGCGGCAAGGAGATGAAGATCCCCGATGATTTGCAAGCGGCGATCGATGCCGAGCCGGCGGCCAAGGCGATGCTGGAAAAGCTCAGCGCGCAGAACCGCTTCTCGCTGGCTTTCCGCACCCACAATATGAAGACCGAGGCCGGGCGCAAGAAGAAGATCGAAACCTTCGTGGCAATGCTGAAGCGCGGCGAGACGATCTATCCGCAGGGAAAGAAGTAGATTGCTCAGGCGCCCGAATGCGGGTCGATGCCATAGGGATGGACGGGGTAGCCGGGTCCGACGGCATCGCGCACGCGGTCGGTCCATGCGGCGAACGCCGGATAGTCCGCAAGCGAAAAGCCGCAATCCCCGGCAAGATGGCTGTAGGCATAGACGGCGATGTCGGCGACGGTGAAGTCGTTGCCGGCGAGGAACGGCGTTTCGCCAAGGCTGCGGTTCAGGGCCACGAGCGTGCGGGCTCCCGCCTCGCGCTTGCCGGCAACCATGGCCTGGTTGCGCTCCAGCCGTCCAGTCAGGGTCCAGAAGCGCAGCGAGCCGATGACGGGCTCGACATTGTATTGTTCGAAGAACAGCCACTGCATGACCTTGGCGCGCCGGTAGCGGTCGGCCGGCAGGAGCGGCGTGCCTTCCGAGAGGTAGGTGAGGATCGCATTGGATTCGGCGATGGCGTTGCCATCTTCGAGTTGAAGTACCGGAACCGCGCCGGCCGGATTGAGCGCCAGGAAGGCGTCGGTATGGCTCTCGCCCTCGAAGATCGAGACGAGGTGGCTGTCATAGGGGATCTTGAGCAGCCCGAGCAGGACCCGGACCTTCCAGCCGTTCTGCGACGGCAGATAATCGTGAAGCGTGAGCATGACCGATCCTTGTGATGGGTGAACATCGCATGGCGCGACACCCACCGACACCCGATTCATGCGCACCGAATTCATGCAGTCGGTCGCACGATGGCTGTGATCGTGCTTACGCCGACAACTGGCACGGCGGGACCGAGCGCAATAGCCAGACCTTTTGGGCTGTCGTCACTGGTCGAGGTCGATCGGTGTCACGCCGAGAAGCTTCAGGGCGTTGGCATAGGTCCGGATGCCTTGGGCCTGCTTGCTCTCGGCGCACAACCGGTTCGCCTTGTCGTGCAGTGCCGTTACCTCTGCGATCTGGCTCGCGCCAGCACCGGGTTTGGCCTTGGTCTGGATGGCTCCGTCGAGTTGAAGGCCGAGCCGGCTGCAATATTCGCTGCGGGTGACCGCCGCCTCCGCGCCCGGCTGTGCGACCGCAAGCATGGCAAGCGAAATGCCTGTCAGGGCACTTATCCATCCAGCGGAACGTCGTTGCCTTGCAGGCAATATCCCTTGGCGTTGTGGCGGCCGCTGTCCGGCCGCCACGGGATGGTTTATCGCAGAGGATCTTTTCGCCAGTTTTTCCCGGATGTTGAATCTTGTTTCTGGAGTGTGTCTGGAGGCCGGGCTCACACTTCGTCCGCCTCGAACAGCAACATCGTCAGATCGTCGTCGCCCGGGGCCAATATCCGCCGGTCGGCGGCGCAGGCAACGCCGATTTCGCTGGCGAATGCGGTGCGGATGTCGTCGAGGCTGTCGAAATACAATGTCCCGACCAAGTAAGGCATCTCGCCCGCCGAGAGCTTGACGATGGGCCGCCTGCTGACATCGTAGCGCCGCAGGCCGGGAAGCTTCTTGGCGAGCGGTATATGAACATCGAAATAGTGCCGGTCGAACGCGGCCGGATCGGCCGGGGTTTTGTAGATCACAAGCATCTTGGCCATTGCCATGGTCCTGTCCTGTTGGCGTTGCTGGTCGGGCCGTGCGGGCCGCCAATCGCAAGTCGTTCGGCAAGGGTGGATTTCGACCGCCGGTCGATTTTTATCTGCGCGGGCAGGGGCCAGCGGCTATGCAACAGCCGATTTCTCCCATTGGGGAGATCGGCGGCTCGCGTCCCGTCAGGCATCTGCGGCGCTTCTGCCTCTTCCCCCGGCATCGTCATTCGCGTAAGGGCGCGGGCAAATCCCAATTCCGCATCGATACCCTCTGGAATACCCATGATCAGACTTGAAAACATCGGCAAGCAGAACGGCCGCCAGCTTGTCTTCATCGAGGCGTCAGCCTCGCTGCAGAAGGGCGAGAAGATCGGCCTTGTCGGACCCAATGGCGCCGGCAAGACGACTTTGTTTCGGATGATCACCGGGCAGGAGCAGCCCGACGAGGGCCAGGTGCAGGTCGATCGCGGCGTCACCATCGGCTATTTCAGCCAGGATGTCGGCGACATGGCCGGCCACAGCGCGGTGGCCGAAGTGATGAACGGCGCCGGGCCGGTGAGCGACGTGGCGGCTGAGATGGCGGAACTCGAGGCTGCCATGGCCGATCCCGACCAGGCCGACCGGATGGACGAGATCATCGAAAAATATGGCGAGGCGCAGCACCGCTTCGAGGAGCTCGACGGCTATGCGCTGGACGGCCGCGCGCGCGAAGTGCTCGATGGTCTCGGCTTTTCGCAGGAGATGATGGACGGTGATGTCGGCAAGCTTTCGGGCGGCTGGAAGATGCGCGTGGCGCTGGCCCGCATCCTGCTGATGCGCCCCGACGTCATGCTGCTCGACGAACCGTCGAACCATCTCGACCTGGAAAGCCTGATCTGGCTGGAGCAGTTCCTGAAGGGCTATGACGGCGCGCTGCTGATGACCTCGCACGACCGCGAGTTCATGAACCGCATCGTCAACAAGATCGTCGAGATCGATGCCGGCTCGCTCACCGCCTATTCCGGCAACTATGAATTCTACCAGCAGCAGCGGGCGATCGCCGACAAGCAGCAGCAGGCGCAGTTCGAGCGCCAGCAGGCGATGCTGGCCAAGGAGATCGCCTTCATCGAGCGCTTCAAGGCGCGTGCCTCGCACGCCGCGCAGGTGCAGAGCCGGGTGAAGAAGCTCGACAAGATCGACCGCGTCGAGCCCCCCAAGCGTCGCCAGGTGGTGAATTTCGAGTTCCAGCCGGCTCCGCGCTGCGGCGAGGATGTCGTGACCTTGAAGAACGTGCACAAGGCCTATGGCAGCCGCACCATCTATGAAGGGCTCGACTTCCAGGTGCGCCGCCGCGAACGCTGGTGCATCATGGGCGTCAACGGCGCGGGTAAGTCGACGCTGTTGAAGCTGGTGGCCGGCGCTTCCGACCCCGATACCGGCACGGTGGCGCGGGGACCGAGCGTGAAGATGGGCTATTTCGCCCAGCACGCCATGGAACTCCTGGAAGGCGAGCGCACCGTGTTCCAAACGCTGGAAGACAATTTTCCGCGGGCCGGCCAGGCGCCGCTTCGGGCACTTGCCGGCTGTTTCGGCTTTTCCGGCGACGAGATCGAGAAGAAATGCCGGGTGCTGTCGGGCGGCGAGAAGGCGCGGCTGGTGATGGCGCTGATGCTGTTCGACCCGCCCAACCTGCTGGTGCTGGACGAGCCGACCAACCATCTGGACATCACCACCAAGCAGATGCTGATCGAGGCGCTGTCGCAATATGAAGGCACGATGCTGTTCGTCTCGCACGACCGCCACTTCCTGGCCGCGCTTTCGAACCGCGTCCTCGAATTGACGCCCGAAGGCATCCACACCTATGGCGGCGGCTATACGGAATATGTCGAGCGCACCGGACAGGAAGCGCCGGGCCTGCGGAGCTGATTCGAGTTTTCGGTATATGCGCCGAAGCGCGTCGCATGATCCACGGCGACGCGCCCTAGGGATGGCGGCTTATTTCAGCGAGATGGCCAGCCCGCTCAGGTCTGCGTTGACCTGTAGGCCCACCTGTCTGCCCGTGAGTTGGAGCTGGGCGCCCTTGTCGTTGGTCATGACGATCACCTGGGCGCCTTTGCCAAGCGTGCCGCCGCCGCCGGCCGCGCCGTATACGCCGGTCACGTCCCGTACGCGCCTGATGTGGCGCACGGTGCCCTGGAAATAGGTCTTGGAGGCGCCGAAGGCGAGGCCGCCCGAGACGCCGCCGATCGAGATCGGATATTTGCGGCCATGGAAGGTCAGCGTGCCCTCGCCGCCAGAGCCGCCAATGAAGAAGGCCGCCTTGTAGACGGAGAAGCGGATCGTACCGCTGTCGGCATGCGCGGCGCTGGCAAGGCTGACGCCTACGGTCGCGATGGCAGCTACGGCGATCGAACGAAATCCGGACGAAATAGTCATGATGGGAACTCCTGAAGGTGGCCGCCGGCAAGAATGTCTGCGTCGTATCGAAGTTACAACTGAACAGTCTCGCCCAACATTGGTTCCAAGCGGCGGTCTGAATCTGGCGGGGGAGACCACCATGAAACAAGGCCGGCTCTCTGGTCGCGGCGGTCTCTTTGTGGGATGGAGACGCCCGTGTACGTGGTTGGCAAAGGGGTTCGGGATGAGAATTGCGACGGGAGTGGCAATGTCGGCATTGGCCGCGACGATGGCTGGATGCGCGACCTCTCCGGTCGACTATGGAGCCTCACTTTCGCAGCAGGACCAGAAATGGGCGACGCCACAATGCCAGCACGCAAGGACGGCGGCTTCGGACTACGCGGTCCGCGAAAAAACGCATCCAGGTTGGGAATTCGCAGCACTTGGCCCCTACGGGCTGGGGATCATAGCGGCCACCAAGGAGCACGAGCAGAAGCAGCGAAAGCTGCTCGCCCGCGACGTGCACCTGCAATGTTCGAGCCTTCCCCTGCCGAAGGAGCTGCAAGGTGATTTGAGCCCCGCCGGCGCCAGTCATACGCAATATCCATAAGCTGAAAACCACCACGGGCTTGCTTCTAGCGTAGCAATCCGTCCGCCTCGAACGTGTCCCAACCTTCGAGCTTTGGCGCATCGTCCTTTCCCGCATTTCTGGTGCCGCGCGCCGTGCCGCTCCGCTTTCCTGCTCGCGTCAGTGCGGCCTTGCCGGCCCCGCGCCGTCTGTTTTCGGACGCCTCCAGCGCATCCTCCTCCCGCCAGGCGGTCGCCAGGTCGCGATCGAGAACGTCCTCGATGTGACGTGGATCGAAGACATGGAAGGTTACGGCCTTGGATCGCCCGCGCATCTTCACGGTGCGCGTGCCGATGCTTTTCAGGCGGCCATCCCTGAGCCATTTGTGCCGCTCGCGCGACGAGATGGTGAGAATGTCCTCTGCCTCTCGCGGAAGCACGGCCAGGGCTTCGATCTCCTCCAGTGTCCTGGAGATGGTTGCCGAGGCGGCCCGGAACGCATCCGCGTCGGTTTGCAGCATGCGCAAGACGATGCGGCCGGTCTCGGCCTTGGCGAATTTCCGCACCGTCCATGGCAGCCTGGCCCGAACTTCGCGTTCGATCCCTTTCAGGCGCAAGGAGGAGCCAAGCGTCGCCGATGGCGGCAGCGGCCATTCGGCGACCATCGACGCGGTGCTCGTGCCTTGCCCGGCCGTGGGATCAGGGGCGGCGGCAATTTTCGCCGCGACGCCGCTCAGGATCTTCCGCAGGGAACCCCGCTTCTTGTCTGCCATGTCTGGTCTTCGCTCATCGGGTGCCTTCGTGGAACGACAATTCGCACGGCAGACAACCGAAATCAGGCTCAAACAGTTCCCTGCATGCGCAGGCGAGGGACCGTTGATTCATCTGGATGCAACCCTTCACGCAAGCGTCTCTGGACAGCGGTCCTATTACCTTGAAGCCGTGAGAAGGGCGCCCTGGACTGCGCGGCCGGCGACAAGCAAGAAGTCCGATGCCGCTTTTGGCAAACACATCGTCCGGTGTTCCGGGATAATGTGTTGGCTGAATATGCTTGAGACAAGGCGGTTCCGGAAACACCATGGCCAGGCGGTTTGCCTTTCTCCTCGTGCGCGACTTCACGCTGTCGCCGCTGTCGCTGTTCATCGACACGCTGCGGCTGGCGGGCGATGAGGGCGATCGCAGCCGCAGGATAGAGTTCGACTGGGAGATCGTCGGCGAACGCGGCCTGCCGATCCGGGCAAGTTGCGGTGTCGAATTGCTGCCGACCAAGGGGATCGGCAATCCGGAGGATTTCGACAATGTCGTCGTGGTCGGCGGCCTGCTCGACACCAACCGCAGCCTGAGTTCCGAGAAGGAGGCCTTCCTGTTGCGGGCCGCAGGCAAGGGAGTGCCGCTGACGGCGCTCTGCACGGGCAGCTTCGTGCTGGCGCGCTACGGGTTGCTCGATGGCTATAGTGCCGCCGTCAGCTGGTTTCATATCAAGGATTTCCGCAGCCAGTTCCCCGATGTCAACGCCCATGCCGACAGCCTGTTTTCCGTCGACCGTGGCCGCTCGACATGCGCCGGCGGCACGGGTGCGGCCGACCTTGCGGGCCACTTCGTGTCCCAGTTCATCGGCCAGAAGGCGGCGGAAAAGGCCGCCAAGATCCTGGTGCTCGACCGGATCAGGAGCAGCCGCGACGTGCAGCCCGTCGGCGACCTGTTTCCGGAAGCGTCGAGCCGGGCGGTGAAGCGCGCTTTGCTGTTGATGGAGAGCAACCTCCAGGAGACGCTGTCGGTCGCCGAGATCGCAAGCCGCCTGAATTGCTCGCGGCGCCAGCTCGAACGGCTCTTCGGATTGGAACTGGGCACCGGCCCGATGGCCTGTTATCTCGCGTTACGAGTGCATCATGCGAAGTCGCTGCTCGAAGGCAGCGACCTGCAGATCGGCGACATCGCCTACCGCTGCGGCTTTACCAATGCCGGCCATTTCAGCCGCGTGTTCCGCCAGCAGACCGGCATCACGCCAACCCACCTCAGGCATCCAAACCGCCTACCAGGCGGGGCGGCGAGAGTATGAAGCGGGTCAGGAAGCGCGCGCGCCTCGGCGCCGCCCGAGCCGTACCCGCTACCAAGCGGCATGCATCACGAAATCCGCTGGCCGCCCTCGTCGAGCAGAACGCAACCCTCGGCATCGAATCCGAGGTCGACCGTCTCGCCTTCACGAAGGACGCGGCCAGTGATCGGCGCGTTGGCGCGCAGGCTGGCCTTGCCGCCGATATCGATCTCGTAGATTGCGCTGCCGCCCAGATACGAGGCCGAAACGACGCGGCCGGTGAGCCGGTTGGCGCTCGCTCCAGCACCGACCGAAAATTTCTGCGGCCGCACCACGACGGTGACCTTGCTGCCGTCGGCAAGCGGTCTTGGACAGGCCACGTTGATCGTCTGTCCGGTCCCAAGCACCACCACCGCCGTCTTTCGGTCCGATCCGCGCACGGTCCCGGCAAGCATGTTGGCCTTGCCGAGGAAGTCGGCGACAAAGGCCGTGGCCGGCGCCTCGTAGACCTCCTCGGGCGTGCCGATCTGCTCCACCGCGCCGGCATTCATCACCACGATGCGATCCGACATGGAGAGCGCCTCTTCCTGGTCGTGCGTGACGAAGATGGCGGTGATGCCGGTTTCCTTCTGGATCTTCTTGATCTCGACGCGCATCTCCTCGCGCATGTTGGCGTCCAGCGCCGACAGCGGCTCGTCGAGCAGCAGCACCTGCGGCTCGAAGACGATGGCGCGGGCGAGCGCGATGCGCTGCTGCTGCCCACCAGACAGCTGCGACGGCAGCTTCTTCTCGCTGCCCGGCAGCCGCACCATCTCGAGCGCCTTGCCGACCTTGCGCGCAATCTCGGGCTTCGGCACGTTGCGGTACTTCAGGCCGAAGGCGACATTGTCGAACACGTTCTTGTGCGGGAACAGCGCATAGCTCTGGAAGACCAGCCCGATGTTGCGCTTGTAGATCGGGACGTCGTCGACCCGCCGGCCGTCGATCATGATCTGGCCGCCCGAAATATCGACCAGGCCGGCGATGGAGCGCAGGATCGTGGTCTTGCCGCAGCCCGAGGGTCCGAGCAGGGTGACGAAGCTGCCCTTGCGGATCGAAAGCGAGAAATCGCGCACCGCGACGAACTTGCCGTAGGCGATGTCGATGTCGCGGAACTCGACCGCCGGGCTGTTCGCCTCGGCGGCCGCGCTCGCGCCGGCTGCACCGGCCAGGACAGGCCGGGGATGGAGTGTCGTGCCCTGGCTGTCAGGCACCTTTCGAGATCCTGTTCCACTGCTTGGTCCAGGCGTCCTCGTTGGTCGCCCAGTAGGTCGGATCGGCGAAGGTCAGCGACTTCATGGTGCCGGTCTTGTCGAATGCCGGCAGCTTCTCGATCTTCTCGGTCAGCTTGACCTTGTTCGGGTCCAGCGACGGCGGATAGCTCTGGCCTTCGGCCACTGCGATCGAGGTCGCCGGGTCGAGCATGAAGTTGATCAGTTCCTCGCACTCGGCCATCGGCGAGCCCTTCAGGATCAGCATGTCCTCCATCCAGGCATAGGAACCGGCCGGATCGAGATAGCCGATCGGGTGGCCCTGGTCCTGCAGCGCGGCGACGCGGCCCGACCACGCATCGGTCACCACGATCTCGCCCTTGGAGAGAAGGTCCATCAGCTCCGCTCCGGAGCTCCAGAACTTCTTGGCGAGGTCGCGCGTCTCGCGCACCTTGGCCCAGATGGCGTCCATGTCCTTGAGATTGTTGGGGTCCTGCCCGGTGGCGAGCGCCGCGTACCAGACGCGCGTCGTCATGTCGGAATAGCCGCCGACCTTGCCGGCATATTTCTTGTCGAGCAGCAGGGCCGCGCCCTTTTCCTTGGCCTCCTCCGGCGAGATCACCTTGGTGTTGTAGGCGATGCCCGTCGTGCCATAGTCGTAGGGCACGGCGGAAAGCTTGGGCGTCAGCTTGCGGAACGGCTCGATCATCGGCTGCAGCACATTCGCCATGTTGGGAATGTTGGCCTCGTTGATTTCCGAGGTCAGGCCGGCGTTCACATATTTGATGTAGTAGTTGACGCCCGAGGAATGGATGACCTGGTAGTCGCCTGGCTTGGCGGTCTTGATCTTGGTGATGATCTCGTCCTCGTCGCCGAACGTGCCCTGGACCACCTTGATCTTGGTCTTGGCCGTGTAGGGCTGGAAGGCGAACTTGTCGATTGCGTCCTGCACGGTGCCGCCCCAGCCATCGAAGCGAACCTCCTGGACCGCGGCGAGCGCCCGGCCCATCCACGGCATGGAAAGGCCCGCCGATGCCGCTGCGGCGGCGGTCAGTGTCAGGAAAGTGCGGCGGCTCAGGTCGCCATTGGCGTATCGATCATGCAGCCGTTCCAGCCGCTTCGTGGTGGTGAGTTTCATTGTGTTTCCTCCTTTGGTTCGCCACGTCTTCTCAGTTTTGTCAGGCTTTGCAGGACCAGGCCGCCGATGAGCGGGATGCCGACGGTCACCAGGATCATCACGGTGCCGAGCGCGTTGATTTCCGGGCTGATCGAGATCTTGAGCATCGAAAGGATCTGGGTGGGCATGGTCTCGACACCGGCCGGCCGCCAGAACAGGCTGGCCGAAGTGTTGTCGAACGAGATGGTGAAGGCGAGCAGGGCGCCGCCCACCACGGCCGGGATGAGCAGGGGCAGCGTGATCTCGCGGAAGGACGAAAAGCGCGAGGCGCCAAGCGACAATGCCGCCTCCTCATAGACGCGCCGGATGCCGATCATGCGCGCCTGGGCGATCAGCACCACATAGGGCACGGCAAGCAGGATATGGCCAAGCACCAGCAGCAGCATCGTCCTGGGCTGGTCGACCGCCTTGATCAGCACCAGCAGGCCAACGCCGAGAATTGTTTCCGGCACCAGCGCCGGCAGGATCACCAGCGTGCTCAGCGCCTGCTTGCCGCGAAAATCGAAGCGCACCAGTGCAAACGCCGTGGTGACGCCGATGGCGGTGGTGACGATCGCGGTCACCAATGCAATCCACAAGGACGTGCGGAAGGCGGCCAGCACCGCCTCATTGGCCATCAACTTGCCGTACCATTGCAGGCTGAAGCCGGTCATCGGGAAGCCGCCGAACATCGAGGCATTGAACGACAGGATCACTGTCGCCACGATCGGCGCGAACATGAAGATGTAGACGCAGACCGTGACGAATCCGGTCAGCCGCCACGCCCATCTGCCTTCCTGCTTGCGCCGTGTTTCTCTCATCCTCCCAATCCCTTCATCCGCCCAATCCCGTCATCCGCCCAGTCCTTTGACGATCTGCGACATGCCCATGTAGCGCGTGTAGACGGCGGCGAATAAGCCGAGCACGATGAACAGCACGATCGAAAGCGTGGCGCCCATCGGCCAGTTCAGCTCGCCCATGATGGTGTCGTAGATCAGGTTGCCGAACAGCGCGTCGCGCCCCGAGCCGAGGAGCTGCGGCGTCACATAGCTGCCGGCGGCCAGCACGAAGCAGAGCAGCAGGCCCGCCGCCAGGCCGGGCAGCGACAGCGGCAGCGTGACCTCGCGGAACGCCTGCGCGCTGGTGCAGCCCATCGAGCGGGCCGCCGAAATCAACGTTCGATCAATGCTTTCCAGGCTGACATAGACGTTGAGGATCATGTAGGGCAGCAGGAAATGCAGCATGCCCAGGATGACCGCCCCCTCATTGTAGAGCATCGGCAGCGGCTCGTTGATGATGCCCAGTTTCAGCAGCGCAACGTTGATGACGCCCTGTTCGCCCAGGATGTTGATCCAGGAAAAGGTGCGGATGGTGAAGCTGATCCAGAACGGCACGATCAGCAGAAGCAGCAGCAGCCATTTGTGCCTGAAGGTCGTCGCCCAGATGAAATAGGCGGGGAAATAGCCGAGCACCCCGCAGAGCGCCGCTGTAATGGCCCCGACCCTCAGCGTCTTCAGGAGGAAGCCGGAATAATAGCTGTCGGTGAGGAATTCGTGCCAGTTCGCCGTGGTCAGCGCGCTCGTTTCTACGCCGGCGGTGACGAAGGTGAAGAAGGTATAGCCGGCCATCACGGCGATCGGCAGCACCAGGAAGAAGATCAGCAGCAGGAGCACCGGCGCGACGAGCATCCAGGCCAGCCGTGGATCATACAATGTCCATCGTCGTTTCATGATCACCCGGACGTCCGCGCTTTCTTTGAAGCGCTATTTTGTTCCCGGAGCCAAGATTGGGTGATTGAACGCGCGATGTCTACAGTCGGCGATTGAGCCAGTGGATTTCGGCGCATCACTGGCCGCAGTAGACGCCGGAACTGATGGGCGGATGGAATCACAACGCCGAGGCATGACCGAATTTTACCGGCGGCAAATCGGCGCGGGAAGCGCCTGGTCGGGGAACTGAGCGGGCAGGGGACGCACACGCCCCAGCCACATCGTCGCCCCGCCTCGGCGGGTTGGCTTCAGGCGCCGAAGTAGCCCGGCCGGTTGATATCGGCGATCAGCCCCGGCTTGCCTGGTTGCCACCCGAGCCGTTCTCGCGTCCGCTGGCTTGACGCCGGGTTGTCGGCGGCAACAAAGGGCGCGAGCCAGCTGAATTGTCCCGCCCCCTCCCGTGCTGTCTTGGCGGCGACCGGCACGCCCAACCGACTGCCAATCACATCCGCGATCGCGCGAAACGCCACGCCCTCATCGGCGACACCATGATACCTGGCGCCTGCCGTGCCCTTCTCCAATGCCAATCGGAAGAGATAAGCAGCATCGAGGCGGTGCACGGCGGGCCAGCGATTGCTTCCGTCGCCCAGATAGGCCGAGACGCGCTTCTTGCGCGCAATGCCGATCAACTGCGCGATGAGACCCGTGTCGCCGTCGCCGTGGACCGACGGCGGCAGTCGGACGATCGACGCGCGTACCCCGCGCGACGCCCATACCTGCACCGCCTTCTCCGAAGCGGCCCGACTGGCCCCCGGGGAGCGCGGATCGGGTGCATCCTCCTCTGTCATCGCGCCGCTGGGAACCAGACCCATGGTGCCGAAGGTAACGACCAGCGGCCGCCCCGAGCCTTCGAGTGCCGAGCCGAGCGCGTCGATGGCGCGCCGATCCGCTTCACTGCTGACTGCCAGGAACCGCGAGATGATACCGCCTGGAAGACCACCGAACAGGATCCGAAGACGCCCGCCAATCGTCATTTTGGAGAGGCCGTGCATATAGGCGAGGTGGATCACGCCGTCCGCGGCCGCCGCCCCCGCGCGCAAGCTCGCCACGTCGTCGATCGAGCCGTGATGCGCTTGTGCGCCGGCGGCGGCCAGGGATTTGGCCGCCGCGTCCGAACGCGCCAGCCCGACCACCTGATGGCCGGCGCCTATCAATTCCTGAACGACGGCCGAGCCGATGAACCCGGTCGCCCCGGTTACGAAGACACGCATCTGGATATCCTGTTCTGCCGCGACCCGGCCTTGATGGCGCGGCCGTTGTTGTTTTCACCGAGCAGTCAGTCGCCCCTATCCAGATCTTTACCGC
Source organism: Mesorhizobium sp. SARCC-RB16n (assembly GCF_008520305.1). Classification (GTDB taxonomy): domain Bacteria; phylum Pseudomonadota; class Alphaproteobacteria; order Rhizobiales; family Rhizobiaceae; genus Mesorhizobium. Next base: position 46,358 of record NZ_ML703280.1, read on the forward strand.
GGAACATTCGGAGTATATATAATCAAGACTCCGGGTTTGTTTATCAGGCGTCCAAAATGGATCCATTATCCCAAATCATCGCACTGTCGAAGCCGCAAGCGCTGGCGTGGCGGGTCATCGAGGCACACGACGCCTGGTGCATCCGTTTCCCGACGACAGACGTGGTCGTCTTCGGCCAGGTGATCGAAGGAAGATGCCAGGTGGAACTGGCGGACGGTGCGCAAATGGACATTCAGGCCGGCGATTTCCTGCTGCTGGCGTCTCCGTCTTCCTGGACAATGGGTACCTCCGGCAGCGGGCGCGCCGTCGACTTCAAATCCGTCGTCGACGACCCTGCATGCCTGATTTCGTCGGCATGCGACCCGACGATCACGCGGTTCATCGCGGGCGCCTTCGTTTTCGCGGCGCCCAACGCTGACCTGCTGACGGGGTTGATGCACCCCGTCATCCATGTGCGCGGCGCCAACATCGTGGCGGACCGTTTGGAGGCGTTGCTGAGGATTCTGGGAGACGAGGCCCTGGCGAGCCGGCCGGGTCGGTCGCTGATCCTCGACCGGCTGCTGGAGATCATGCTGGTCGAATCTCTTCGGCATCGGGCTGGCGATCTTGCTGGGGCGAAGCGAGGCCTTCTAGCCGGTCTGGAGGACGTACACATCGGTGCGGCTCTGCGGCTGATGCACCAGGAGGTCCAGCGGCCGTGGACGGTCGCCATGCTGGCGCGGCAGGTGGGTATGTCCCGGTCGTCATTCGCGGCGCGTTTCACAGAAACCTTGGGGACGCCCCCCATGGACTATCTTTTGAACTGGCGCATGAACCTCGCCAAGGCCGCCCTTACGTCGTCAAAGAAACCCATGTCCGAGATCGCGGAACTGGCTGGCTATCAGTCGGTCAGCGCGTTCAGCACGGCATTCAGCCGCGCGACCGGCTGCTCTCCGACCGCGTATATGCGAATGTCGGCCTAATGATCGCGGGCGCGGCTCCGTGCCGGCGCCCTCTTGCCAATCGATATCAAGGCGTGGCGTTGCCCTGGCCTCAGCCCTTCGAGATGCCGCGCGCGATCAGCCGGGCAAGGCGTTCGGAAAAAGCCCTGGCGTCGGCAGGCTTGTCGCCGTCGAGCACGCGCGCCTCGTCGTAGAGGAGGTGGGCCGCGTCGTCCTTGAAGGCCTGCTCGTCTTCGCCGAGGCCGGCGAGCGCCAGGACGCGCTCGTGGCGGGGGTTGATTTCGAGGATCGGCTTGGCCGTCTTGTCCAGGCGGCCGGCGGCGTTGAGCAGTCGCTCGAACTGCCGGTCGGGACCGTGTTCGGGCGCGACCAGGCAGACCGCGCTTTCGGTCAGCCGATCGGAGGCCTTCACGTCGGAGACGGCATCGCCGAGAGCGGTCTTGACGAAGGCCAGGAAGCCATCGACTTCGGGCGTCGCCGCCGTGTCCGGCTTCTTTGCCTCGTCGAGCAGCGGGATTTCGGAAAGCTCCGCCCCGCCCTGCGTCACCGACTTGAACGGCTTGCCGTCGAATTCCGGCGCCATCGACGTCCAGAAACTGTCGACCGGATCGGTCAAGAGCAGCACCTCGATGCCGCGTGCCTTGAAACCTTCGAGCTGCGGCGAGGCCTCGAGCCGCGCGCGGTCGTCGCCGGCCATGAAGAAGATCGCCTTCTGGCCCTCCTTCATCGCCGAGACATAGCCGGCAAGGCCGCGCCAGCCTTCGCCCGAGGCCGTCGAACGGAAGCGGGCGAGCTTCAAGAGCTGCTCGCGCCGCTCGTAATCCTCGTACAGCCCTTCCTTGAGGACGACGCCGAAATTCTCCCAGATTTTCCCGTAAGCCTCGACTTCGTTTTCCGCCAGTTTGGTCAGGTCGCCGAGCACGCGGTTGGTCAGGCCCTTGCGGATCGAGGCCAGCAGCGGGCTTTCCTGGATCATCTCGCGCGAGACATTGAGCGGAAGGTCGGCGGAATCGACCAGCCCGCGTATGAAGCGCAAATAGCGCGGCAACAAATCGGCCTCGTCGGTTATGAAGACGCGGCGCACATAGAGCTTCATGCGGCCCTTGCGGTCCTGGTCGAAGAGATCGAAGGGACGCGAGCCGGGCACGAAGGCGAGCACGCTGTATTCCTGCCGGCCTTCGGCGCGGAAATGGATCGTGGCGGCCGGCTCGTCATACTGGCCGGAGAGGCCGCGGTAGAAGTCGGTGTATTCCTCGGGCTTGATCTCGCTTTTCGGCCTGACCCAAAGGGCCGTGCCATCAGCGATGTCGCGCGGCTCGGCGCCCGGTTTCTCGATGAGCGTGATCGGCACAGGCACGTGGCCCGACTGCGACTTGGCTAGCTGCTCGAGACGGTAGGATCCGGTGTAGGACACGGCGTCGTCCATCAGATGCAGCACGACGCGGGTGCCGCGTTTGGGTGCGGCTTCGAGCGGGGCGGGCGCGATTTCGTAGGAACCCTTGCCGTCGGACGACCAGCGCCAGGCCTCATTGCTTCCCGCCAGGCGGCTGATGACGTCGACCCGCTCTGCGACCATGAAGGCGGAGTAGAAGCCGACGCCGAACTGGCCGATGAGCTGTGTGTCCTCGGTGCCGGAGCCGACGCGCTCGATGAAGGCGCGCGTGCCCGAGCGGGCGATCGTGCCCAGCGCCTCCGTCATGTCGTCGCGGCTCATGCCGATGCCGTTGTCCTCGACGGTGATCAGCTTGCCGTCGGGATCGGCCGAGATCGAGATGCGCGGCTTGGGATCGTCGGCCAGCAATTCCGGATGGCTGACGGCCTCGAAGCGCAGCTTCTCGCAGGCGTCGGCGGCGTTGGAGATCAGTTCGCGCAGGAAGACGTCCTTGTCGGAATAGACCGAGTGCACCATCATGTGCAGCAGCCGCGAAACATCCGCCTCGAACACCTTGGTTTCCGTCGCTTTTGTGTCTGTCGTCATTCCGAGTTTCCCACGCTGTTCATCCGCCCGCCGCGCCATGCACGATCCAGGTTCGTCCTTCAACCATTTTCAATTGCTCTGGCGACTCTGTTCAAAGGCCAGCGCGCCGACAATATCGTGACGCGATGCGCAGGCCGCAAGGGGCGGAATCGGCGCTGACGGCGAAACAGCCAATCTCCCCCCTCGTGGGGGAGATGCCCGGCAGGGCAGAGGGGGGCGCGAAGGATCTCGGCCTTGCCGCACTATCACACTGGGAGTAGCACGAGCGTCGACTGAGACGTCGGCGGGACAGCGCCCCCCTCTGGCCTGCCGGCCATCTCCCCCACGAGTGGGGAGATTGGCAGCATCGGCGCCGCGTCTTACTTACCTGCCATGTGGTCGGCCAGCGTCTGCGCCTGGGCAAGCAGCGCGGGGAAGACGGGGCTGTCAGGCAGGTTCTTGCCCATGCAGGCGCGGAAGTCGCTGTCGCCTTTTGCCCAGGCGGCGTCGGCGGCATCGGATGTATTCTGGTCGCTGTCGTCGGTGGCCTGCTTGACCAGTTTCTGCGCGGCGGCGTCGGCGGCGGTCCACACCGCGTCGCAGGCCGCGATCCTCGGGACGGGCGGTGTCGCGGGCGCCTCGGCGATCATGACGCTGTTGCCCTTGACGACCGTGACGACGACCTCCTGATCGTAGTTCGGCCCGACATCCTGTGCCCAGCCGCCGAGGCGGGCGATCGCCATGTCGGCGCCGTCAGGCTTCTTCAGCGCAAAGTCGAGCGTGCCGGTGAAAGCGGCGTCGCTGCCGATGGCCTGGGTGTAGAAGGCATCGAGCTTCAGCGCCGCGTCGAAACTGGTTGGCAGCTTGAGATCGGCATCCGTCTCGGCGGCGCGCGATTGCAGCCAGCGCTCGACCAGCCCGCGCGTCGACACCACGATGCTGGGGCCGTCCTCGGTGCCGTGGCGAAGTCCGTCCAGCATGCCGAAGCCGACATCGGAGGAACTGAGGCTTTCGATATTGATCGTGCCGGCCGCCGGAAAATCCTTGACCGTGAAGGGGCCGAGAAGCGTGGAAAGGCGCTTTTCGAGATCGGCGCGGGCCTTTTCATTGGCCGCATCGAGCGTTTCCACGGGGGCGTTCGCGCTTTCCATCGCGGCGATGGCTGATATCGCCTTGTCGCGCGCGGCGATGTAGTCGTCCTCCGGCGAAGCCGCATAGGCAGCACCGCTCGCCAGCGCGAACACCAAAGTCCAGACCAGACGCATCGTGGAACCTCCGTTTCGCAAGCTCTTCGCGTGGCTTGGTGGCGATTGTGCGGCGGTGAAGCCCTGGCGAGCTTGCCGCTGGCCGGGATGCTAGAACAGCCTTGGCACGGCCGGAAGTCGTCATATCAGGAGGACAATGAAACCTTCCGATTTCCAGGCCGTTATGGCCGTTGTGGCAGATATCAAATCCAAACCGAGGCCGGCCGACGGCGCCAAACCAAACGGTGCCAGAAAGCCCCGCCGGCAGAAGGCGCCTGATGTCGAGGCCGCTTCCGAGGTCGTCGGCGAGTCCGCACCGCCGCCGGAGGCGGTGGAGACTGATCCGCAATTGACCCCCGAACAGGCCGAGCAGGCGCGCAAGAAATATCTGCTGAAACGTTTCTGGATCAGCGCGCGCGGCTACTGGAGCCGGCGCGGCGACGGCCTCGCCTGGCCGTGCACGATCGGGCTCCTGATCCTGATCTGCGCCAATGTCGGCTTCCAGTACGGAATCAATGTCTGGAACCGCTCGATCTTCGACGCCATCGAAAAGCGTAATGCCCCGACCGTCTATTACCTGAGCGCCGTGTTCGTGCCACTGGTGCTTGGAAGCGTCAGCCTCGTCGTCGCGCAGGTCTATCTGCGCATGACCATCCAGCGCCGCTGGCGCTCCTGGCTCACCACATCGGTCATCGGCCGCTGGCTCACCAACGGCCGCTACTACCAGCTCAATCTCGTCAGTGGCGATCACCAGAACCCGGAAGCCCGCATTGCCGAGGATCTGCGGATCGCCACTGAATCCCCCGTCGATTTCGTCTCCGGCGTCATCAATGCCTTCCTGGCGGCCTCGACCTTCATCGTCGTGCTGTGGACGATCGGCGGTGCGCTGACGCTGCCGATCGGCGGTGCGAACATCACCATTCCAGGCTTCCTCGTCATCACCGCGGTCATCTATGCCGCCATCACGTCCACCTCGATGGTGGTCATCGGCCGGCATTTCGTCGAACTCTCCGAGCAGAAGAACCAGGCGGAAGCGGAATTTCGCTACACGCTGACGCGCGTGCGCGAAAACGGCGAGAGCATCGCCTTGCTCGGCGGCGAGGAGGAGGAGCGCAGCGGCATCGACAGGACCTTCGCCGGCGTGCTGGGGCGTTGGGCGATGCTTGCGGGCCAGCACATGCGCACGGCGCTGGTCTCCCAGGGATCGAGCCTGTTCGCGCCGGTGGTGCCGGTGCTTTTGTGCGCGCCCAAATTCCTCGACGGCTCGATGTCGCTTGGGCAAGTCATGCAGGCGGCATCCGCGTTTGCCATCGTGCAGGGCGCGTTCGGATGGCTGGTCGACAATTACCCGCGTCTGGCCGACTGGAACGCCTCGGCACGGCGCATCGCCTCGCTGATGATGTCGCTCGACGGGCTCGAACGCGCCGAAGAGAGCGACGCGCTCGGACGCATCAGTCATGGCGAGACCAAAGACGATACGATGCTCAGCCTGAACAATCTCTCCGTGTCGCTCGACGACGGCACCGCCGTGGTCAAGGAAACCGAGGTCGTGGTCCAACCGGGCGAGCGGTTGCTGGTGGCCGGCGAATCCGGTTCGGGCAAGAGCACGCTGGTGCGGGCCATAGCGGGGCTGTGGCCGTGGGGCGGCGGCAGTGTCAATTTCCACCCCGACAGGCGCATGTTCATGCTGCCGCAGCGTCCCTACATTCCCTCGGGCACGCTGCGCCGGGCAGCAACCTATCCCGGCGCCGCGGACGACTGGACGGTTCCGCAGATCAAGGCAGCCCTCGACAAGGTGGGGCTCGGTCATCTCGGCGACAAGATCGAGGAAGACGCGCCATGGGACCAGACCCTGTCGGGCGGCGAGAAGCAGCGGCTGGCCTTCGCGCGGCTCCTCCTGCACGCGCCCGATATCATCGTGCTGGATGAGGCGACGGCGGCACTCGATGACAAGAGCCAGGACAGGATGATGGAGACCATCATCCACGAATTGCCCGATGTCACCATCGTCAGCGTGGCGCACCGGGCCGAGCTGGAGGCCTTCCACAGCCGCAAGATCACGCTCGAGCGGCGCAAGGGCGGCGCCAAGCTCGTCAGCGATATCGATCTCGTTCCGCGCAAGCGCAGGGGCCTGCTCGGCCGCGCCTTGTGGGGTTCCGGCGCGCCGGCCGAAAGGCCGCGTGAGCACAATGGTACCGCCCATAAAAAGAATTGACGGCCCTCAGGTGAGTTCTGCTTTTTCGCAAGGACGGCCCGGCGACTGTTCATCAGGCGCGCAATTCCTCCCTATGCGCCTTCACCAGGTCGGCCATGCTGTCGAAGCGGAAGTCCACTTTCGGCATGTCGCCGGGATGCATCGTGGCGCCAAAACCCTGGTCGGCGTGCCGGCGATGGATCCAGCACGATGCGAGCCCCAGGCGGTTGGCGACAGTGTGATCATGGAACAGGCTCTCGGCGGTGTGTAGGACCTCCTTGTCGCCAATCCCGAGCGTCGCCAGCTTTTCGAGCATATAGTCGAAATTCCGGGGCGACGGCTTGTAGGAGCCGATGTCCTCTGCGGTGTAGATCGCATCGAAATCGACGTCGAGTTTCCTGTTGCTAAAGGAGAAGCTCGTGTTGTCGACGTTGGAGAGGATGACCAGCCTGTAGTGCTGCTTGAGGTATTGCAGGGCGGCGGCGGTGTCGGCGAAGGCCGGCCAGTCCTTCACGCTTTGGCCATAGGCGATGCATTCCTCCGGTGTGGCCACGACGCCCCATTCCTCGGCGAGCCGCTTGTAGACGACAGCCAGAAGGTCGCAGTAGCGTTTTTGCGGCGTCCAGTTCTGCTGGCTGGATTCGTGACGGGCGTGCGCCTGCAGGATCTCGTCTCGGCTCAGGCCGCGGTCGACCCGCGCGGTCAGCGGCCTCAGGGCTTCGATCATGCCGGTCTCCCAATCTATGAGGGTGCCGTAGCAGTCGAAGGTCAGGGCCTTGAAATCAGTCAGCTTCATGGGGTTCACTCTCTTGCGGTTCATCGTTTGGCCTGGTTTGCGTGGATCGCGGTCACTCCGCCGGTTGCCCGACGGGCTGGCCGACTGGGCGCAGACCTGCCTTCGATGCCGTGCCGCGTGGCGATGTCAGCCAGACGCCGAACAGCGTCACCGCAAGGCCGAGGAACATCGCCGCCGAAAGCGGCTCGCCGAAGAGCAGCCAGGCCCAGAGCATCGTCACCGGCGGGCTGAGATAGATCACGCTGCTGACCTGCGCGGCGCTGTAGAGGCGCAGGCTCACATAATAGACGCCGTAGCAGAAGAACGTCGAAAACAACACCAGCCAGGCGATGCCGAACTCGAAGCGGCCATCGAGAGGCGGCATCAGCCCGCCGTTCCAACCGGCGCAGGCGGCAAAAAGGATCGCCGCCGTCAGGCATTGAACGCACAGGCTCTGGTGGATGGGCATGTCGATCGTGCCCATCCGCTTCTGCAGCACGGTCGCCAGGGCGAAGACCATCATGGAAGCGATGGTCACCATATACGCCCAGGCCGGCGCCGTCCCGAGGCTGAGGCTGTTCAGCGAGACGATCAGCACGCCCAGCACCCCGAGCGCCGTTCCGGTCCATTGCCTCGATGTCAGCCGGTGGCCCAGGATGGGCTGCGAAAGTGCCGCGATGGCGAGCGGGACAAGGTCCGAGATCAGCGCGACCAGGCCGGTCGGCACGCGCTGGCCGATGGCAAGCGCGAAGCCGCCGAGATAAAGGAACATCATCGCCACGCCGAACGCCATCTGCCGTATCAAGGCGCGTACGCCGATGCGCGGTCCGACCATGAGCGCGAAGGGCAGAAGGACCAGTCCCGACATCAAGGTCCGCCAGAACAGGACCAGCATGACGTCGGCGTTCTCGCTGGCGTAGCGGATGCCGACGAAGCCGGAACTCCAGCTGACGACCAGCGCGGCCGCCATCAGCGGCCAGACCAGGCGATGGGACGGTTTCGGGAGGGTCATGCGGTCTCTTCGTTGAAGCGGCGCCGGGCTCCACAAGCGGATCACGGCCAATCCCGGGTGCGGACTTATGGCGACCTGCATTCGCTTTTGCACATGACAAATTTCGATGCATCCATGAAATAGCCACGAAATCTGGCATATTCATTTGCCTGAAAACCGGTTCCGCGCCAGCACCTGGAGCGCCGCTTTCGTTTCAAACGAGGATTGTCATGGCTGGAGTGATGAGCCGCCGCCTGGATGTCGATGCCTTGCGGGCGATGGTGGCAATCGAGAAGCATGGCGGCGTCACGCGCGCCGCCGAGATGCTGGGCTTGTCGCAGTCGGCCGTCAGCCACAAGATCAGGCGGCTGGAAGCGAGCCTCGACTGCGAAATCCTCAGCCGCAAGGCCAATGCGCCGATGTTCACCAGTTCAGGGCAGGACCTTCTGGGCTATGCCAGGCGCATCCTGGGCATCCATGACGAGGCGATCCTGAGCCTGTCGAAAAGCACGCTGCAGGGCAAGATCGCGTTGGGGATGACCGAGGATACGACCTGCACGGACCTTTCGCGCATCCTTGGCCGGTTTCGCCGGCTCCACCCCGAGGTCAGCGTGCGCACGCAAGTGCGCATGAGCCTTGCCTTGCAGAAGCTGCTGGGCGAGGGCGCGCTCGATGCGGCCATCATCCAGGTGTTCCAGCACGAGGTCCGGCCCACCGATATCCTGCTCTTCCGCGAGAGCCTGCATTGGGTGAAGTCGCCCGAACTGACCCTGGCGAAAGGGGACCCGGTGCCGTTCCTGTCCTTCGACGACAACTGCTTCTATCGCCGTTGGGGCCTCGATGTCGGCCAGGACGAGGGAACGGTGTTCGAGATCGTGTTCGAATGCTCGAGTGCCGCCGGCATCATCGCCGGCGTGACGTCCGGGCTCGGCGTCGCGCTGCTCAGCCAGCGGCACCTGCAACCCGGCATGGAGATCGTCGACAAGCAGTTCCCCAAGCCCCCGGACCTCGCCTACGTCATCCGCCGCGCCCGCAACGCCCGCAACCCCGCGCTGGAAACGCTGGTGAGGGAGATCGAGGCCGAGGTGAGGCGCCACGGGGCGCTGCAGATCGCGGTGTGAGGGATGGCGGATTGGGGTGGCCTGGGCGTTCTGGATTCAAGAAAATCTCGTTTTCTCCGTCCTTAAGCCGATCAATGCTAGACGTTTGCTTTGCGCCGCATCCACGCCGTGCGCGGTGTCAATCGCTGATCCGAGCCGTCGGCGAAACGGGAGCGTGACGCCTCAGCGCTTTGTCCGCCCCGCCTCGGTCAATCCGAACGCAATAGCCCGCTTCCTGCGGTGGCGGCCTTTTGGATCTCACACCGCAGCGGCTGGGAGGGGGTGCGGAACGCAAGGAACGAGTGAGCCAGCGTTCGCGTTATTTAACGTCGAACTAATGGAGGTAACCGTGAGAAAGCTGATATTGGCGTCTGTGCTCGCGCTTGCTGCGACGGCCGCTGTGACTTCACCAACCAAGGCGCAATTTCTGTTCTCACCGTTCGGTGGTTTTGGTGGTTTCGGAGGCCCGCCATTCCCCTACCGGCCCTATTACAACCCGTATTACGGCCCGTACTACGACCCGTATTACCAGCCATATCGACCGTACTACCGATACCACCGCAGGTATTATCACCGGTACTACTACCCGCACCGGTATTATCACCACAGGCGCCATCACAGGCACCACTATCGATAGCTACGGTTGAGCCGTTGGTCAGATCGACGATCCCTGTCAGGCGCGTGGACGGGGTAAGGAGGTCAAGCCCTTCTATTTACCCGCTCATCATCTGGCGCGGTTCTTCGTTGACGGCTGCGATCTGTCCACGTCTTTCGATCCGTGGGCTGCTTTGACCAACCGATCCAGCACTGGGGAATCTTTCAAATCTCGATAGGGCGTCAGGTCGAGGTCGTGAGGGACGGCTTTCACCTTCTCCTCGTCGATGGGCTTCTCGTTGCTCTTCATCAGGGCTGGTAGGCCTGCCATGAAACACCGGCTGCGCGGACGGCATCCCGCTCCGTCCGAAGCGCTATTTGGTGGGCATGCAGATAGTGAAGTCGCAATTTGTCCAAGAGCGATTTCTCGACCACCTCATGCGTGAGCAAAAAGGGCGCAAGCCTTACCGCCCGGCCCTGCGACGCCATGGATCGCGGTAAGTGGCGGTCGATATAGACGGTTCGCCCATCCTCGCTGTAACCGGCAAGATAAGGGATATCGAAGTCGTGGTTCACCTCGATCCGCCGCTGCAAGGCAAGCACGACGTCTGCGAGGACGGCATTGTCCACATCTTCGGATTTGTGGCGGGCTTCGTCCTCGAGTCTCATCAGCAGCAACCCGGCCCAGACGGCCGCTTGCGCCTCATATCGGCCGCTAAGGGCCGCTTGCCGCTTCCGAAAGCAGACGTCGCCAGCGCCTCCCGCTGAGGTCGTGGTCGCGGTCGGACCGCCTGCGCGGGGTGAATATCGCAGACGGCCCGTATCATTCGCCCGAAGGTTAAGCCGGTCAGATCTGAGATCGCGGCGCAATTATAAGTGCGGCGATCCGGCGGCATGCTGAAAGAAATCTATCGCGCAATGCTGTGGTTCCGCTCCGCTTGCCTTGTCGGCGGGCAGTTGGCCACACGGGTCAAAGATTTCGGTTCTTAGAAACCCATGCCGCCGCCGCCTCCACCGCCACCAGGCGCCGCATCCTTTGCCGGAACGTCGGTAATCATCGCTTCGGCGGTGATCAGCAAGGCCGCGATTGAACCGGCGTCCTGCAGTGCGGTGCGCACCACCTTGGCCGGGTCGACGATGCCGGCCTTGATCATGTCGACATAGGTCTCGTTCTGGGCGTCGAAGCCCTGATTTTGATCCTTGCTGTCGGCGAGCTTGCCGACGACGATCGAGCCTTCGACGCCGGAATTCTCGGCGATCTGGCGGATCGGCGCCTCAAGTGCGCGAAGCACGATGGAGATGCCGGCAGTGGCATCGGCATTGGCGCCGTTCAGGCCTGATAGCGCCGACCGGGCACGAAGCAGGGCGACGCCGCCGCCTGGCACGATGCCTTCTTCCACGGCCGCACGCGTGGCATTCAGCGCGTCGTCGATGCGGTCCTTCTTTTCCTTCACTTCCGATTCGGTGGCGCCGCCGACGCGGATGACGGCAACGCCGCCGGCGAGCTTGGCCAGCCGTTCCTGCAGCTTTTCCTTATCGTAGTCTGAGGTCGTCTCCTCGATCTGGCCCTTGATCTGGGCGACGCGCGCCTGGATGGTTGCCTTGGTGCCGGCGCCGTCGACGATCGTGGTGGTATCCTTGTCGATCAGCACGCGCTTGGCGCGGCCGAGCATCTCGATGGTGACGTTTTCGAGCTTGATGCCGAGATCCTCGGAGATCATCTGGCCAGCGGTGAGCACCGCAATGTCTTCCAGCATCGCTTTGCGGCGATCGCCGAAGCCCGGCGCCTTGACCGCCGCGACCTTGAGGCCGCCGCGCAGCTTGTTCACGACCAGGGTGGCGAGGGCCTCGCCTTCGACATCTTCGGAAATGATCAGCAGCGGTTTGCCGCCTTGCACCACCGCTTCGAGGATCGGCAGCATCGCCTGGAGGTTGCCAAGCTTTTTCTCGTGGATGAGGATGTAAGGGTCCTCGAGTTCGGCGCGCATCTTGTCGGCATTGGTGACGAAGTAGGGGCTGAGATAGCCGCGGTCGAACTGCATGCCTTCGACGACGTCGAGTTCAGTTTCAGCGGTCTTGGCTTCCTCGACCGTGATGACGCCGTCATTGCCGACCTTGTCCATCGCCTTGGCGATCATCGCGCCGACGCTGGCGTCGCCATTGGCGGCGATGGTGCCGACCTGCGCGATCTCGGCCGACGACTTGACCTTTTTGGCTTTCGCCCTGATTTCCCCGACGACGGCTGCGACCGCCTGGTCGATGCCGCGCTTGAGGTCCATCGGGTTCATGCCGGCGGCGACCAGCTTGGCGCCTTCGCGCAAGATCGAAGCGGCCAGCACCGTGGCTGTCGTGGTGCCGTCACCTGCGAGGTCGTTGGTCTTGGAGGCCACTTCGCGCACCATCTGCGCGCCCATGTTCTCGAACTTGTCAGCAAGCTCGATCTCCTTGGCGACGGTGACGCCGTCCTTGGTGATGCGCGGCGCGCCATAAGCCTTGTCGATGATGACATTGCGGCCCTTGGGGCCTAGCGTCACCTTGACGGCGTTGTTGAGGATCTCAACGCCGCGCAGCATGCGGTCACGCGCATCGGTGGAAAATTTGATTTCCTTGGCAGACATGATTTTTATCCAGTTCGGTTTTGGGGGAACAGCGAGATCAGGCGGCCTTCTTTACCGCTCCGGTCTTGTCGATGATGTCCGTCTCGCTCTTGTCGATAACGCCCATAATGTCGGCTTCCTTCATGATCAGCAGGTCTTCGCCGTCGATCTTGACCTCGGTGCCCGACCATTTGCCAAACAGGATGAAGTCGCCGGCCTTGACGTCGAGTGGAACAAGCGCGCCGTTTTCGTCACGCGCACCCGGGCCGACGGCGATGACTTCGCCTTCCTGCGGCTTTTCCTTGGCATTGTCGGGAATGATGATGCCACCCCTGGATTTGGTATCGCTTTCCGCGCGCCGGATAACGACGCGGTCGTGGAGTGGACGGAACTTCATGGGGACTCTTTTCTGGGGCCGGCATGATGGCGACCGCGCCCTGTCTATTAGACGCTTTGGCAGTCGATAGATAGCAGTGCCAAAAAGTTATTGATGGGCCGCGCCTAAATTCAAAAGGAATTTTTTTGCAGTCTCGCCCAGCCGTATCGGCTGATATGCAAATATTTCAAATTTGAATTTATCGTTCTAGCTACCTATTTTATGGCGGCCTTCCTTTTAGCATTTCCATTCACCAGCGGGAGAATTTGCCGATGGCCGAAACCAACCCCGAATATCATGGAAAAAGCGGAAGCCCGTTTTGCAGACAAGCAGAAGAAGACTACTCAGCGCAACAAGGCGACCGCCGAGTACATGTCCGAAGCAAAGCTCAGGGAGCGCAAGACAGCGAGGCTCAGGGACTTGCGGCTGGCCAAGCAAGAGACCGATCGCATAGCGGGGTCCTTTAGTTCGACCCCGAAGAAGAAACTGCCAACGCGGGCCATCAAGCGGCGGCAACGGAGGTATAGTGATGAGCCTGACATTTCCCAATACCAGCCGCAGTTATGACGAGGCGGGCAAGCGCATCCGCTTCGTCGGCCATGACGGCATGTTCCAGATTTCCTTTTCGGTTGCTGCCGACGCCATGTCGAAGATCAATCCGGAAACCGCTGCCGACGAGGCCGGCTACCTCGCCGCCTTCGACATCGCGAGCAATGCAATCCATGTCGTGGCGGCAAAAGCCTACGACCGCACCCGCAGAAGCATGTATGTGCTGACTGCCGCCGATTTTGGATAAGCGCGTCGAGGCATCATGATTTGCGTTCGGCCTTTTCCCGTCGCTTGATGTCGCGAACATTCATCTGAACGACCATGGCATCCGCATCGCGCGTGTCCATGCCGACCATGATCCGCTGTTTCACCACGGCGGGCTCGCCGGTGAAAACGTCGAAAATTGTCCAGCTGTGCGGGTGTTCCATTCGCAGTGCATAACGGTTTGCCATTGGGTGCCTTTCAGATGCTGACCGGATACGCACCATCGGCCGGGCCGACATAAAGCTCGCTGCCGTTCTCGTCGCAGATGCGCAAACGATCGGGAATCTGCGGCATGGCCAACGTGTGGAACAGCGCAGCCGCGCTCTGCAGCGCGGCGCGCAGGTTTGGCGCCTCCAGCGACACCTTGTCGAGCGTGGCTTCGTCGGCATTGCGCGATCGGTAGAACTCGATGAGGAAGTTCAAGCACGCCTCCGTGCGGTTAGGGCAGGTGTCTGGCGCCCGTGACTTCAGCCCTTGGACTTCAGGCCGGCTTGCGCCTGCTTGACGGCCGAACCGAACGGCGAGGCCGGCTTGGCCACCACCTTGTCCTTCTTGGGCTTGCGTGTCTCGCGGTTGCTACGCTGTTGACCCTTGGCCATCTTCCATCCTTCGTTGTGTTTGGTGCCGGCGATTCAAGCGGACTTAGACAACTGGAGTATCGGCCGCCTCGAGATTGTCTTCTGTTGTGACGCGTTCATGGGTCTCCTGATCGCTGCGGATGCGATATTGCGGCGAGCCGTCCTTGACCGGCAGTGTGCTCTTGATCTCGAACAGCTCTGTCGTCTTCTCGCGAAGGCCGGTGCGGCTTTTCATGCGAACAGTCTGGCCCACTGAGAAAAGATGCGAGGGCGTGTCATTGCGCGGGCGTGCATTTTGCTGGAAGCGAATCATGCGGCATTCTCCCTGTCTTGCCGAAGCGCCGTTTCGAGTTCGGCGTGGTCGATGGCGACGAGCTGGCTGGTCGGGCTTTTCACGGTTCTTGCCGGCAGATGGATGAAAGTGGCGACGCGGCGCCAGGCCAGTCGCGATGTGCTGTCGATCAGCTCTTCGTCATGGTCGATGTCGTAGTCGCCAGCCGGCATTGTTCCTGCCAGCCCACCGAGCACGAAGGGTGCTTCGAAATGCGCGATGGAGCGGGTGGTGCGGCCAGACATTCGTGCCTCGATATCTGTCTCGGCCTGAGCCGAGTTGAAAACAAAGAAGCGGGGACGACTCCCGCTCTCCTATTTCCGGCAATCGCTGGAAATATGCCTCGTTCGAGAGCTGCCAGTACATCCGTGGTCAGCGATCTCAAGGTTGCCAAGATTGGCCCAAAGCGATTTCTGTAAAATAGGCCAAATTTGCTGCTTGTTCAAGGCGATTTCCAAAAAACCCCCCGCGCTTATAAAAAATAGATCGCGATGATTATTTGCGAAAAACTGCCAGATATTCGAAATGTTTCTGGAAAATTATTTAGGAATTTGCTGGAGAGATTGCCCGCATTTCTGGTTTTGTATATTCGCGAAAGAAAAACCATGATTTTGACGGAGCTTCGAGGGTAAGGCAATAGCAACCAAGCTGGTCGCCATACATGCCATTGCAGTTGGACCGACCGGCAACCCGATTATCGTCAAGTTGACCCGGCAGACCATAAGAGGTGACGAGGCGGCAAGGCGAACTATTGCCGACACCGATGGGACCCCTTCCTCTTCTCCACCTCCGCTTTCCGCAGCAAAAACCGCTGGATCTTGCCGCTCGGCGTCTTCGGCAGTTCCGCCACGAAGTCGATCTCGCGGGGATAGGCATGGGCCGAGAGGCGTTTTCTGACATGTTGCGCCAGTTCCTCGGCCAGTTCCGGGCTGCCTTTGTAGGCAGGGGCCAGGATGACGAAGGCTTTGACGATCTCGGTGCGCTGCGGGTCGGGCACGCCGACCACCGCCGCCTCGGTCACCGCGGGATGTTCGATCAGCGCGCTTTCGACGTCGAAGGGGCCGATGCGGTAGCCGGATGAGGTGATGACATCGTCGGCGCGGCCGATGAAGGAGACCGAGCCGTCCGGCTCGTATTCCACGGTGTCGCCGGTGCGGTAGTAGCCGCCTGAAATGGCTGGGGTCTCCGCCTGGTGATAGCCGCCGAACCAGCGCAGCGGCGAGTTGGCGATGTCGACGGCTAGCACGCCGGGCTGGTTGGGGCCGAGCTCGTTGCCAGCCTCGTCCAGCACCACCATGCGGTAGCCCGGCATGGCAAAGCCGGCGGAGCCGGCGCGGACAGGGTGCGCGAGGCCATGGTGGTTGTTGACCATCATGCCGTTCTCGGTCTGGCCGTAATGGTCGTGGATCGGAGCGGCGAGATGGGCGTCGAACCAGCGGATCACTTCCGGGTTGAGCGGCTCGCCGGCGCTGCTCACAACGCGGAGCCGACCCTTTGCACGCGCCGCGGCGTCGGGGCCTTCGGCGAGCAGCAGGCGGAAGGCGGTGGGCGAGCCGGCGAGGCTGGTGACGCCGAGCCGCTCGATGACGTCATAGGTGCTCCTGGCGGTGAAGGCGCCCTCGTTGAAGGTGGTGGCGATACCGAGCAGCAGGGGGCCTGATATGGCGTAGTAGAGGCCGTAGGCCCAGCCCGGGTCGGCGATGTTCCAGAAGATGTCGTCGGCGCGAAGCCCGATCGCGTCGCGCATATAGGCGCCGAAGGCCATGAGCGCGTTGAGCGGCACCGGCACGCCCTTGGGCAGGCCCGTGGTGCCCGAGGTCGACATCATCATGAACAGGTCTTCGCCCTTGCGCATCACTGGCTCGCAGTCGGGGGAGGCGGCGGCGAGGGCGGCGCGGAAATCGATGTCGCCCGGGGGCAGGGCCTCGCCGGCGCCGAGGATGGTCGCGACAAGCGGAGGGCTCGCGACCTCGTCGAGCTTGCCGCGATTGGCCGGATTGGTCACCACCAGCCTAGCGCCGCTGTAGCCGAGGCGATGCTCGATGGCCTTCGGGCCGAAGGCGGTGAACAGCGGCTGGTAGACGGCGCCGATGCGCCAGGCGCCGAGGATCAGCGCCACAAGTTCGGGGATGCGCGGCAGCATGCCGGCCACGACATCGCCAGGGCCGACGCCCAGCCGCTTCAGCAGATTGCCGACACGGCCGGACATGTCGTCGAGATCGTCGAAGGTGAATTCGCTGAGTTCGCCAATGGCGGAGATCGCCCGCAGCGCCAGCCGGTTCTGGCCGATATGGCGGCCGCAGCATTCGACATAGGCGTTGATGCCGGTCGCCGGGTCGCCGTCGAGCCTGGCGATCTCATCCTCGATGCGAAAGCGCTGAACGGCGTCCTCATAGCGGGGCAAGCCGGCTTGTGCGCTGGTCATGAAAACCCTCCCTGGCGCTGCGCCATCTCCCCATGGCGCGCTGTCGCGGCGACAATGGCATCAGATGGCGCCGATGGGCAACGATCGATGCTCGTCCCCTGTCTCTTTGTCGAGAGCGCCGGGCAGGAAGCGCGGGGGCTGAGGACAGGAACGGCTGCTTGCCGCTGGCAGTCTTGTAACAGCGGATCTCTCGTCCCTTACTTCTTCAGCGGAACGTTGAGCAGGGCGAGCGACATCCCTGCCAACAGGTCGTATGCTCTGCGCATCTCGGCTGTTCCTTCATCCGTTGTCGTCACGCCGTCCGGACCGGGATTTGACGAGGGCGGCGCGACGGTCGTCATCAGGCCGGTGCTTTTCGTGACTTCGATATAGCAGAACCCATGCGAGACCCGATCTCCGATGTGCTGCACGCAACCGAATTCGGCCAGCCGTTTTTCTCCGTTGGTCGTGAACGTTACCTGTGACCTCCTATCGAGGTAATCGGCACCGCCTTCCTCGCTCGCCTTCTTGTCGGCCATCGCCTCCATCTGGGCGAATACGTCCGATCCATCGACATGGTAGAGATCGACGACATCCGCCTCCGGGCTGGCCGGATCGGCCACCGTCGTCGTGCACCTGATCTTGCTGTCGCCCGCCAGGCGGCCGCAGCTGAAAGTGCCCTGGAAGCTGAAACGATCGCTCGTCTGGCGGTTGATGTTGCCGATGCCTTCCGACAGGGCCCCGTTCAGGGCCTCTTCGTTCACGCCGAATGCCTCAAGCGGGGAGATCGGTATGTTCTGCGATGTCGATGCCTGCGCGACCTCGGCGCGCGGCGCTGCGGTCTTTGTGTGCCAGTCCGATGTATCGATATTGCGATTTCCCTCCAAAATGGCCGCCACGAGTGCGCCGGCGCCGCCGAACTTGGCCGTCAGCTGGTCGAGGGTTTTCTCGTCGGGCTCACCGGTGACCGGCAGCCCCGCCTGGGTTTGAAACGACCTTAGCGCGCTCCGTGTGTCCGATCCCGCGTTGGCGTCGATCCCGCCTTTATAGTAGCCCAGCTTGAGCAACAGGACCTGCGCGTAGAGCGTGCGGTCGAACAGCGCATTGTCCTCCTGGCTGATGGATTGATTGCGCTCGGAGAAGGTGGTTTGCGTGTGACACAAGCCTTTCACCGTGGTCATGCACACCAGCCCGGCCTCAATGCGCGCGTTGACCTCGTTGGAGGTCTCACAGGCCATGCCATAGCCGCCATTGTCGCCGGTGGCGATCGCCCCCCATCCGCCCTGGCATTCCAGGGCCAGCTGGCAATTGACGCCGCCGGCGTCCTTGCACTGCCCAAGCGCGCATTTGCGCGCGGCTTCCTTGCTTGTGTAGCCCGAGCACCAACCATAGGACTCATCGTCGCCGAAGAAGATCGCGCCGGCTGCCCGAGTGCTGGTGGGCTCCAACAGGCCAAGCAGAATACAGCCAAGCATGAGGGTAACGCGCTTCATCGCAGCCTCCGATTTCCATTTCCGAGCATTCTCGGCAGGGTGTGACGGCGGCGGCTGCGTTCCGCGATGCCGCAGCCAAACGGGAAATGCCATTCAAGCGTCCGGAGCATCGAGCTGCTCATGGCGACCAGGCCTGACCAAGTCCGCCTTTCGCGGCCTGGTCTTGGGAGCAAGGCGTATTTTGCCTTGCCAGGCATCATCTCACGGCGGCCGGCTCACGTCCCCCTTCATAGTGATGAAGACAGCTGCATTTGCGATGCCTCGATGTCGGTCCGGCGGCGGCCATGCCGAATATATCGGATGCACCGGGCAGGAGGCGTGGGAGGGCGATGACGCACATCCTGGCCAAGGAACTTGGCGCGCGCCGGATCACTGTCAACGCGGTGGCGCCCGGACCGGTCGAGACGGCGCTGTTCACGGACGGCAAGAGCGCCGCGCAGATCGAGGCCATCGAAAAAATGATCCCGCTCGGCCGCCTTGGCCAGCCCGACGACATTGCCGGCCTAGTCTCGTTTCTGGCCGGGCCGGACAGTGGCTGGGTCAATGGACAAATCATCCGCGCCAATGGCGGCGTGATCTGAAGGAGGCAGGCCGCTGCTGCTGCGGCGGCCTTGCCGATCTGTTCCATCCCAAACCGGAAATCCAACCTTGAGAAGATAAGGAAAAAATCATGCCATTCGCCAACATCAAGATGCCGCAGGCGGCTCTCTCAAAGGCGCAGAAGGAAGACCTCATCCATCGCACCACAGCCATGTTCGTCGACTTTTTCGGCGAGGGCGTGCGGCCCTATACGATGGTGCTGGTGGAGGAGATCGCCGACGGCGGCTATGGCCGCGCCGACGAGGTGTTCATCGTGCCGGAAGCTTTTCGCGCCAAGGAGTAAGCCTTCAGGCCGGCAGGTTCATCTGTTTTCGAAGGCTTTTGTCGAAAGCACTCGCTGGAACAAACCGTCGCAGCAGGTACAGGCGACGCGCCTGCTTGCTGGCGGGATAACGCAGCTTCGGCGATGTCGCCGTGGCCGCGGTGACGACGGCCTGGCCGACGATCTCAGGTGGATCGCCGGCCTCGATCGCGCTGTTCCAGACCGCGGTCGCCGTTGCCCGCGCCTGATCATAGACACTCATCATCCTGTCCGGCTTCGTCGCATTGTGGTCGAGAGCCGTGCGGGTGAACGCGGGTTCGACCAGCAGGACGCGAATGCCGAAGGGGCGGACCTCATGATCCAGCGATTCGGAATAGCCCTCGACTGCATGTTTCGTGGATGTATAGAGCGCGCTGAAGGGGCTGGGGACGAAGCCGACGACCGAGCTGATGTTGACGATGCGGCCGCTGCCCTGGCTTCGCATGATCGGCAGCACCTCGTTTGTGACGCGGATGAGGCCGAAGACGTTGACGTCGAAAAGGGCTTTTGCCTGTTCGACCGACGATTCTTCCGCACCCGCGATCAGGGCATTGCCGGCATTGTTGACCAGCAGGTCTATGCGCCCGGCCTGGCTTATGACCTCCGACACCATGCGTGCGACGGAGTCCGCGTCGGTCACGTCGCAGCTCAGCATGGTGATCCCTGGCGGTGACCCGGCTGTGGCTTTCCGGCTCGTGCCGAAGACGCGGTAGCCTGCCGACAGAAGGGCCTTGGCCGTCGCAAGCCCGATGCCGCCCGCTGCTCCGGTGACGACGGCGACGCCGCGATCTTTGTTGCTCATTTCAATATCCTTCGAGATGCACGATCAAAGCCATGGCGCTTGTGCCGACGCATTGTCAGCCACGTACGCTCAGGTGAAGCATGGGGTGATGTTCGTAATGGCCGGCGCCATTCCTCACGATGGGGTCCTGCGAGGTTATCGTCTGGATGTCCTGGTCATCGCCGATCCGGTAGAGCGACAGGCCGTAGCCGCCGCCCGGATCCATCACCGGCCCATGAGCGACGATCAGTCCGCGATCGAGCAGCTCGTCCAAAAAGGCGCCATGCTGCTTCATCCATTCCCGCTCGTCGCCGGTCATGGTCGCAAGAAAGTCGGCGCGGGGCGGGATGTACTTGCATAGATAGAACTTCATTTTGGACTCCAGCGGCGCGGTGACCGGCCTTCACCTTCACTTTTCGGTGGAACGGCCTCGCGACGTCGGATACTATCAAATTAATAGTAAGTCACTATCAAAATGGTATCGATGTGAAGAATCTTTCCGACCAGCCCTGTTTGATCGCCCGCAGCCTCGGCTCGGTGGGCGATACCTGGAGCATGCTGATCATGCGCGACGCCCATGCGGGGCTCAGCCGTTTCGACGAGTTTCGCAAGAACCTCGGCATCGCCCCGACGATGCTGACCAGCCGGTTGGCAACCCTCACGGACGAGGGGCTGCTGGAGAAACGGCGATATTCAGAGCGGCCGCCACGCGATGAATATGTGCTGACCCAGGCCGGTCGGGATTTGCTTCCCGTGCTGTTCTCGCTCGCCGCATGGGGGGGCAAGCACCGGGGTGGTGGCAATTTCACCCGGTTCTTCGACGCCGAGACAGGAACCGAAATCGACCCCGTCAGCATCGATCGCGGAACCGGGGCGCCGATCGGCAGCCGTCCCATCCAGATCGTGATGCCCAAGGTCCCTGACGAGCCGTCGGACTGACCGGTTGCGCAGCCTCCGCTCCGGATATCTCGCTCGGCCTGACAGGGAATTTGGGGGCCTTGTCGGATCATCCGCTCTTCTTCGCGCCGACCCAATCAGCCGCGATCTCGGCGAACAGCCAGTCACGGAAGGCCCTGACCTTTTTCTGGCGCAGCGCGCCTTCGGGATAGACGACGTAGTAGCTGGCGGCTGATTTCAGCGCGAGGTCGAAGGGCCGGACCAGCCGCCCCGCCGCGAGATCGGCCGAGACCAGCGCACTGCGGCCGAGCAGCACGCCTTCGCCGTGCACGGCGGCCTCGACGGCGAAGGTGGCGGAATCGAAGCGCACGCCGCGTTTGGAGTCGATGCCTTCGACGCCGGCCTGTTCAAGCCATGTCGCCCAGTCGATGCGGAAGGCGTCGTGGATCAATTTGTGATGCCTCAAATCGTTCGGCTGCCGCAACGGATGCTCGCCTTGCAGGAACTCCGGGCTGCAGACAGGGAAGACCTCCTCGTCGGCGAGGAATTCCGCCGTCACTCCGCTATAGCCGCCGCGCCCGTAGCGGATGGATATGTCGATGCCGTCGCTCACGAAATCGGCCAGCACGCCCGAGGTCGCCAGTCGCACGTCGATGTCGGGATTAGCGCGATGGAAGCGGTGCAGCCTCGGCACCAGCCAGCGGCCAGCGAAACCATCCGAGGTGCTGACGTTGAGGATGCGCGTCGAGCGGTCCGGCGTGGCGGCGATGGTGGCGGCGGCGATCTGGTCGAGCGCCTTGCCGACCTCTGCCGCATAGGCCGCGCCGACAGCGGTGAGGTGCACGGAGCGCGTGCCGCGATCGAAGAGCTGAATGCCCAGCCTGTCCTCGATGTTGCGGATCGCCCGGCTGACCGCGCCATGGGTGAGGTTGAGCTCTTCGGCGGCCTTGGAGAAACTCAAATGCCTGGCTGCCGCGTCGAAGGCGGGCAAAGCGGTGAGGGGCGGCAATCTGCGCGGCATAGTTCTACCTGTGAGCGTTGCTCACAAATCCTGCACAAAGAGTCGTTTGTCGTCCAGCCCCGAATGACCCAATATTCAGGCGTACCAAGCATCCGCACCGGCCTTCCGGTTCATCGATGCGCTGAATCGACCAGACAAGTGTGAGCAATCGTCATGCTCGCCCAGTGGGCGACATCGGCAAGCTTGCGCCCAGTGAAACACAGGAGACGGACAATGACCTTGACCCTTCGACCCATCGGCGCCGCGATGAGCGGCCTTGCCATGCGAAGCGCGGCAGCCTTCGAGCGCCGCCGCACGCTGCACCAGATCGCCCGGCTTTCCGACCGCCGTTTGCATGACATCGGCCTGGAACGCGACTGGGACGGCTCCATCCTTGCTAACGGAATCCTGGGCAACGGGAGGGGGATATGACCAGCACGCTGATCATCGGCGCCAGCGGGCTTCTCGGCAGCGAGATGGCCAAGGCCAGCGCCCGCAATGGCGATAGCCTGCATGTCCTGGTCCGGCCGGCAACATCAGGCAATGGAGAGCGGATGCGCCCGCTGAAGGAATTGGGTGCTACCGTTCATGTCGGCGACCTCGACGACTATGACAGCCTTGTGCGGGCTGTCGGAAAGGTCGATCGCGTCATCAGCTCGGTGCATGTCGGGTCGGCCAGCGAGATGACGCTGGTACGCGCCGTCAAGGATGCCAGCGTCTCGCGCTATGTGCCGTCCGCCGGCTTCGGCCTCGACTTTGCCGCCGCCGCAGCCGGCTCGATCGAACCGCTCGACATCAAGCGGGCCGTCTTCGACGCGGTCAGGGAGGCCGACCTGCCCTATACGGTGATCTACACCAACGGCTTCTTCTCGACCTGGGTGGCGACACTGGGCGACCTGACGCGCTTCGGCTCGTCGCCGCTGCCGCCAGACGAGGTGACGCTCTATGGCGACGGCAATGTGCCGGCGACCTTCGTCAGCGAAAAGGATATCGCTGCGGTCACTTTGCGCGCGCTGGAGGATCCCGACGCCGTTCGCAGCGAAATCCGCATCGCGCAGAACAAGATCACGCAAGGCGAGATGATCGAGCTGTGGCGGCAAGTGAGCGGCCGTTCGGCGCACATCAAGCAGATGAGCGCCGAAGAACTGGAGGCGCTGATCGCAGCGGTTCCCGGCCTTGGATTGCTGCGCGCGTTCTGGATTCGCGGCGAGACTGCCCTCGAGACGGCCACCCCTGAGGCCGGGAGGCTTTATCCGGAGCTTAGGTTTCAAAGCATCGAGAGCGCTTTTGTGGCGATGGCGGGCTAAGGATGGGCGGAGGTTGGGAAGGCAAAGGTAGCGCTCTACGGCGCCCCCCTCTGTCCTGCCGGACATCTCCCCCACGAGGGGGGAGATCGGATGTCGCGAGGGCCTTCGCCAATCTCCAGAGGTTTAAGGGGAGAGCCGGCGCTGAAACCGCCAATCTCCACCCTCGTGGGGGAGATGTCTGGCAGGACAGAGGGGGGCGCCGTAGGGCGCGGCGGGTGTCGTTGGCTTCCTGGCGGTTGACCCGACAGCCCAATCCGGCCGATAGGTCCGCGCGAACAGCCCGAGACCTGCCGATGCCAAACCTCAAAGATGCAACCCGCGCCGCCGATACCGCCTGGCAGGACGATGTCCGCGCCGGCGTTCGCCATGTGCGCGACCTCGCCTCCCTGCCGCTTTTGGCGGCCGAACGCGAAGCCGCGCAAGCTGCCGCCACGCTCCACAAGGTGCGCGCGCCAAAAAGCTATCTCGACCTGATCGACTGGAACGATCCCGCCGATCCGATCCGGGCGCAGGTGATCCCGTCGCCTGAGGAGATGGAGGAGGCGGAGGGCGAGCTTGGCGACCCGATCGCCGATCACGAATTCAGCCCGGTGCCCAGGCTGACGCATCGCCATGCCGACCGGGTGCTTTTGTTCCCGACCTATCAATGCGCGGTCTATTGCCGGTTCTGCTTCCGCAAGGAATCGCTGACTTCGATCGGCCGTGGCTATACGCGCGAGGCGCTGGAGCCGGCGCTGGCCTATATATCAGGCCACTCCGAAATCCGCGAAGTGATCCTGACCGGCGGCGATCCGCTGTCGCTGCAAGATACGGCACTTGCCGAAATCCGCGCCCGCATCGAGGCTATCCCCCATGTGCGGCTCTTGCGCATCCACACGCGCGTGCCGGTGGCGTTGCCTTCGCGCATCACGCCAGGGCTGGTCGCGGCGCTGCAGGGCCGGCTGATTGTGACTGTGGTTACCCACTTCAACCACGCGCGCGAGATCACCGATGCCACCGAAGCGGCTTGTCGCACCTTGCGGCAGGCGGGCTTCGTGCTGCTCAACCAGAGCGTTCTCTTGAAGGGCGTCAACGATAGCGTCGAGGTGCTGGAAGAACTCTGCCGCGAACTGATGTACCGGCTTGGGATAAAACCCTACTACCTCCACCATGGCGACCTCGCGCGCGGCATGGCGCACCGGCGCACGACCATCGCGCAGGGCCAGGCGCTGGCCGAAGCGCTGCGGTCCCGCCTGTCGGGCATCTGCAATCCGGTCTATGTGCTGGACCTGCCGGCAGGGGGAGGGAAGGTGCCGCTCGGACCTTGCCATGTCGAGGGACAGGACGGGCAGAGCTGGCGTATACGCGGGCTGGATGGGGAGGTGAGGACCTATCGGGAAGTGGTTGGCGAATAGCCAATGCCTATCTTGCAACAAACGCCAGCACGACCACGCGCGGGGCAACGCAGTATGTGAGCCGCGCCTTGCGGCCGCTCCTCGTCGTTGCGTGGCCGGTCTCGAGGTCCACGGTGATGTCCTCGTAGCCCAGCACCTCGCGATCCAGCGGATAGGCGGCCTTGTAGACCGCTTCCTTGGCCGCGAAGAGGATGCGGCCGGCGAGCTGCCGGTTGGCTGCACCTATCCGGTCGGCGGGAATGGCAACGAGGGCGGAAATCTCGTCGGGCAGGGGCAACGCCGGCTCGACATCGATACCGAGCGAGCCGATGCCGGCAACGGGCGCGACCGCCGCCACGGCCATGTCGTCATCATGCGCGAGCGAGCCCGTCATCCCCTCTGGCCAGGCGGGTGCACCGGACGGCGTGCGCAACAGGGCGAAACCGTCGAAGCCGGCATCCGCCAGCAGCCGGTGCGCGATCCAGCGCGCCGCGCCGCTGGCCCGCCGCATGGCAGGCTGGCGGGCAGGGATGGAGCCTGCCTCCGCCGGCAGCAGATGGGCCTCGTCACCTTCGCGGATCAGCCGGCAACCTATGCGGACCCCGGCCGGGGCCATGGCGGCCATGGCGCGCGTCAGCGCGATTTCCTCGGATAGATCGGCGGGCGGTGTCATCGATTGCCGGCCGGGAGGACGAGGTCGGCGATCATTTCGCCGTCCTCGTCGAGCCCTTCCTCGACGAAACCGGCGCTGCGATAGAGTCGCCGTGCCGCTTCGTTCTCCGGTTCGTAGCAGATCGACACGTGCCTGATGTGGCCGAGCCCGCGGATTTCCTCCAGCACCGCCCGCAGCGCGGCCTTGCCATAGCCCCGGCCCTGCCAGGCGCGGTCGATCATGAAGCGGTAGATGCGCGCCTCGTCATCGTCGCGCGGCGCCTCGTACATCAGGAACCCGACGAGCTGGTCCCCGGCCATCACGGCGCGCGGCCGCGCGTCCCGATCGGACCCGGCTTCACGCAGGGAGTCTGCATTGCTGGCGACGAAATCCATCTGCTCCGGAGCCAGTTGCAGGGCCGTGACCAGGGCTCGATTGGCCTTGGTCACGGGAGCGATACGGATGTCCCCGGTGCCAGGTGCGCGGTCCGTCAAGACGCCGATGCCCGGGAGCCGTCGCTGATCGGCTCCACGAACCGATGCAGCTTGGCTGGGTTGCCGCGCCAGATGGAGTTGGGCTCCAGCTCTTCGCCCTTCATCACGAAGGCGTCGGCATCGACCATCGAGCCTTCACCCATCACGACGCCGTAGTGGACGAAGGCGGAGGGCCCGAGCGTGCAGCCCCTGCCGATGCGGATGAAGTCCGACTTGAACGCACCTTCTTCCAGGGAGTGGGCCTGGATGACCGATCCCTCGTTGAGCGTGACGTCGTCACCGATCTCGACCAGGGAACGCTCGGTCAGGTTGCTGCCGCCGTCATAGACGCGCTTGCCCACCTTGACGCCCAGCATGCGCAGGATCATCGGCCGGAACGGCGTGCCGCTGAACAGGCGCACGATCGGCGAATCCGCGAGTTTCCAGTGGCGTTCGTGGCGCCAGAAGGTGACGTCGTAGATCGTCGTTATCTGCGGCTTCAGCTTGCGAAAACCAAGGCTTGCCCGCTCGACGAAGATGTAGAACGGAATGGTGATCGCCGAGGTCAGAAGCACCGCCACGAAGAGGGCGATTTCCGCCCATTCGGTATAATAGTTCAGCGCCCGGTCCCAGATCGCCAGCGTGGCGAACAGCATGACCCATTGCGTCGCCACGAACAGGATGATCGTCACCAGATTGTGGAGGTTCTTGAGCGGGATACGCTTGCGCCGGTCTTCCTCGTCGATGCCGGCGATGAGTTCCTTGTCGCGATTCACCATCCGTGGGATTTCAAAGGGCGGCGAACCCAGAAGGCCGACATTCTCGCGCACCGGTCCGTCGATGGGAACCATCACCTTGGTGCCGAGCAGGACGTTGTCGCCCGTGCGTCCATCCGGCGGATAGTAGATGTTGTTGCCGAGATAGTTGCGCTCGCCGATCCGCGTCGGCTCGAGCCGGAATGCGGAAGCGGACTTGTGCATGTTGATCATGAAAAGCCCGTCCGACACCATGGTCTGGGTGCCGATCTCGCACAGGAGCGGGTTTTCGTGCTGCTGGTTGGAGCCGAAATTGGAACCGGTCTGTACCACCTTGTTGAGGTTCCAGCCGATGGCGCTCATATAATGGACGATGGCCGAGCTGTCGCCGAACAGCAGCCCGAGCACGCGGGAGTTGCTCGAGAACTGGGCAACCGTCTGCAGCCAATAGCGGAAGCCGTAGAGCGTGTAGGTGCGGCCGGGTTTCAGGATCAGGCTGAACAGGCGCGGCACCACCGTGGCGGCGAGGAAGGCCACGGCGATGTAGCCGAAAAGCGTGACCGTGGTGCCGATCGCCACAATGCCGATCGTCTCCTGATAGTCGTCGCCGACATTCTCCCAATAGCTGTGGAACAGAAGCGGCAGCGGGGTGACGATGGCAAACAGGCCCATCAGCTGCACGGCTTCGTAGAGGAAGCGCCGGATACGGGGAGGATTGACATTGCGCACCTTGCAATAATCCGCCGTGGTCGGCACCGCCGGCGATCCATGCCAGTGTTCGCCGTCCGGGATGCTTTGCCCGCGCTGCAGCGAGGAGGAATGTCCGAGCTGGCCGTCGTCGCCGATCGCGGTGTCGATGTCGAGCGTGCAGCCGACGCCCACGAAGGCATCGCGGCCGATGGTCAACGGCCCGGTGTGGATATAGCCGGCCTGGGCGCGATAGCCGAGGATCAGCGATTCCTTGCGCAGGATGGTTCGGTCGCCGATCGAAATCAGGTCCGTGCACACGGGCACGGCACGGGATTCGATGACCACGTTCTTCCCTATCCTGGTTCCCAGGAGCTGCAGATACAGGCTGTAGAGCGGGCTTCCGCGGAACAGGACGACGGGTGCGGAGCGGATCAGGGTCTTGACGACCCAGAAGCGATAGTAGCGCAGGCCCCAGATCGGGAACGCTTCCGCCTTCCAGCGGCCGACCAGCACCCATTTGGCGAGAACGGCAAAGCCCGACATGCCGAAGAATACGCCGCCCGAGAGCACCACGCACCTGACATAAAGCTGAAGCGGATCGTCGAGCGCGTCATAGACCCAGTTGAGGCCGCCGTTGATCGCCCACAATGCCACGTAGCTGTAGGTTGCGTAAAACAGCAACTGCGCCGCGCCGCAGGTCCAGTAGACGAGGTCGGATGTCCGACGGGTGAGAACAGGCTCGTTGGTGGCCGTCGTCATCTCTTCCGCCGCGCTCAGGTGCTTGGCCAGGCGCGCCACGGTCGGATAGAGATAGATGTCGCGCATCGACGTCGTCGCCCATTCCTTGCGGGTACGCACTCGGGCGCAGAAATGCGCCATGAGCAGCGAGTTGGCGCCGAGATCGTCGAAGAAATTGTCCTCGACGGACACGTCGTCGAATTTCAGCACGGCGCATAGCGCGTCGGCCAGGAAACGCTCGTCGTCATTGCCGGGCGGCACCATGGCGCGGTCGGCCGAAAGCCGGACGCTCGTCGGTTTGGGAAGCTGGCGAAGGTCGACCTTGTTGGAGACCGTCATCGGGATCGCCGGCAGTTCCTCCAGGTAGGAGGGCACCATGTAGTCCGGCAGCCGCCGCTTCATCGTCTGGGCAATGTCGGCGCGCGAGAGCGCCGGCTGGCCGGCCTTGGGCGCGTAATAGGCAACAAGCTCGACGCGGCCGGGCTCGATCTCCCAGGTGGTGACGGCGGCCTGCGCGATCCCAGGCTGGTCCAGCAACACGGCCTCGATCTCGCCGAGTTCGATGCGATAGCCGCGGATCTTCACCTGGGTGTCGATGCGCCCGGCATACTCGATCTCGCCGGCATCGTTGATCCGGCCAAGGTCGCCGGTGCGGTAGATGCGCTTCGACGGGTTGTTCGGCAGGCCGAGGAAATCGGCAATGAACTTCTGTTCGGTCAGGTCCGGCCTGTTGAGATAGCCGACGGCGAGCCCAATGCCGGCAATGCCGATCTCGCCCAGTTCGCCGGGTTCGGCAAGTTGCGGCAGCGAAGGGTCGAGAATGGCGATGGAATAGGTGGGCAGCGGCGCGCCGATCGTTACCGGCCTGTCCGGCGTCAGCGCACCCATGGTTGCCGTGACGGTCGCCTCGGTCGGGCCATAGGTGTTGAGGATCTGCCGGCCGGGCTTCGACCAGCGCACCACCAGATTGTGGGGGCAGGCCTCGCCGCCCACCAGCAAGGTGCGCAGGCTAGGCACGTCCGATGTCATGGACGACAGAAGCGTCGGGCTGCAGGCCATGCAGGTGATGTCGTGATGGCGCAGGAAATCGGCGAGTTCTTCGCCCACCAGTGGCATCTGGCCCGGTGCTGGCACGACGGTCGCGCCGGCGACGAACGGCACCCAGATCTCTTCGGACGAAAAGTCGAAGGCGATGGTCATGCCCTGGTAGACGCGGTCGCCCGGCTGGTAGCCGTAGGACGCGGCGGCGACGCGGATGAAGTTGACGAAGCTCTGGTGGCGGATGGCCACGCCCTTCGGGCGGCCGGTGGTGCCCGAGGTGTAGAGGATGTAGCAGATGTCGTCGGCTGGAGTGGGCGCCTTGTGCGGCTTCAGCGGCGCGCTGGATTGTTTGGCGATCTCGGCGGAAGCGCTGTCGATCAACAGGTGGGGAACGGGCAGTTGACCGGCCCGCGATGCATAGGTGGCAATGGTGACGATCAGGCTGACGCTGGCGTCTTCGATGATGAGCGCCATGCGCTCTTCAGGAAACGCGGTGGCCAGCGGCACGAAGGCGGCACCCGCCTTCACCACGGCGAGCAAGGCAACATAAGTCTCGGCGGACCGGTCGAGAATGAGGCCGACCCGGTGACCCGGTTGCACGCCGCGCTTGACCAGCAGGCGGGCGAACTGGTTGGCGCGCTTGTCCAGCTCCTGATAGGTCCAGGTGCGGCCCTCGGAGATCACCGCCGGCAGCGTGGCGAATGTTTCGGCGAGTTGCTCGAAGACCTTGTCCAGCCGCTCGTCCGGCTGACCTGCCCGCGCAAAATCGGCGCCCGTCAGAACCTGCGGGTGCGCGAGCAGTTCGAGGCCGGGGGCGATCTTGACAAGCGCTTCGCCCATTTCGGGCCGGACAGGTCTTGCCTCGTCCCTGCCACATTCGGCAATATCCGCACCGTGGTCCATTTCCAAACTTTCTTGTCCTGGTCGAGCTGTCACAGGCACATCCCAATCATGCCGCCGCTCAGACAGGCATTGTCGGCTGTGCCGCCGCTGCAATTTGACCGTTGTTGATGGAGGTGGAATGACCGAAGACGCCGGAATTCCGACCGGCGGTCACTGATCGCCGAGTCGCACCCCTCTTTGGCCGGCCCGTTATCACAAATTTTCCTGCCGCGCGATCATATAATTGTGGGCGCAAAGCGGACACGGGTGCATCGCCTCGGCGCCGCCGGCGGCGAGTGCCATGCCGGGCAGGGCACCGGTCCATCCGTTCGAACCTCGTTGCATTGCCTGTATCTAAACCCCCTGCACCCGTGCCGCGGCCAGATTTCCGGCCGTTGAGGGATGCTTATGCCATCCGATCTTTTCGCCAGTTTTTCTGAACTGTTGAATCTTGTTTCTGGATTGTGTCTGGGCTCTCTGCCGCATGGCGGCCGCCGGTTTCTGCCCTTCGAGAAAAAATCTCAGACCTCCCGGGAATAAAGCGTGGCCCTCGGGGGTCTTCTCTGCAAGCGGGGCAATCTTGCGGTCCGCGACCCCTAGGAAACGAAACAAGGATTTACCGATATGACCAAGCTCGCTCTCAGCGTGGCCGCGATGTTGCTTGCCTCGAGTTCCGCCTTTGCCGGCAGCGACCATTTCGACACCCGCGCCACCGACCAGACGCGCGCCACCGTCGACAACACATACACCGCCTCGACCGCCAAGACGGACGTGGTCCGCCATGGCATGCAGGCGGCGATGAAATCCGATGCGGACGAACCAGGCCAAGGCATCTGGGGCAACTGAGTTCAGGGGTTCGGACCACCTTCGAGGTCCTGACCCCGTCCGCGATCAGGACGGAGGGCCATGTGGCGTGGCTCTCCGTCACCAGCGCCGCCACCGCCACCGCCACCCCATAGGAGAATACGCCATGTTCAGCATGTCACGCCGCACAGTGCTTCAATCCGCCGCCGCCGCTGCCGCTTTCGGCCTTGCCGGCAAGCTTGAGTTCACCCGGCCCGCCTTCGCGCAGACGCCGCTGGAACCCGCCGTCGGCTTCTACAAATACACGGTTGGCGACATCGAGGTCACCGCCGTCTATGACGGCATCTGGAAGAAGCCGCACGACCCGGCCTTCATCAAGGACGTCTCCGTCGACGACACCAAGGCCGCTCTCGCCAAGGCGGGGCTGACCACCGACTTCATGCCCATTCCGCTCACCGTCGCCGTGCTCAAGATGGGCGGCAGGCTGATCATGATGGATGCGGGCTCCGGCGTCGGCCAGTGGCAAGCCAACGCCACGCATCTGCCGGCCAACATGGCCGCCGCCGGCATCGACTACAAGGCGATCGACACCATCATGATCTCGCATTTCCACCCCGACCATGTCTGGGGCCTGATGGAGAAGGGCACCAACACGCCGGTGTTCCCCAATGCCGAGCTGATCGTCAACGCCACCGAATATAGCTGGTGGACCGATCCCGCCCGTCTGGCCAAGCTGCCCGAGGGCCGCAAGCCGGCGGGCAAGCGCATCGCCGAAAACTTCCCGAAATGGAAGAACTGGAAGCTGGTCGAGGACGGCGCCGAGGTCGCGCCCGGCATCCAGATCATCGGTGCACCCGGCCATACGCCCGGCCATTCCGTCTATCTCGCCAATTCCGGCAAGGAGCAGCTGATGATCTCGGCCGACACCATGTATGTGCCGGCTCTGCTGGCGCCGCATCCGGAATGGCAGGGCAGCTACGACCAGGACGGGCCGACGGCGATCGCCACGCGCCACAAGATCATCGACCGGGTGATCGCGGACAACATCCGCATCTCCGGTTCGCACTTCCCGTTCCCAGGCACCGGCGTCTTCGTGAAAGACGGCAATGCCTATGGCTTCACTCCGGTCCAAATTTGAGACCGTTTGGAAACTCTACTCTGGCGGCCATCTGAAGGCGTTTTCTGCGCTTCCGTTGCTCACGGACCCAAACGTCCGCTGCGCTACGGTTCTCGAAACCACCATCAAATGACTCGCCAGAGCGAATTTCGAAACGGTCTCTCAACGTCAGCACCCAACCAAGCGAGACAGCAATGAAACAGATCCTTTTGGGCAGAAACGCCCTGTTCGGCCTGCTCGGCGCCATTGCCGTGCTGACCGTCGTTCCCGTCGCCACAATCATGCCGGCCTATGCTGTCGACGACATCGAGGGCGCCGATGCGCCCGACCTCACCGCCGTCAAGGCCAAGATCGACGCCAAGGACTACAAGGGCGCGCTGGCCGATCTGCGTGATCTGGCGCAGGACAACCAGCAGGCCGATGTCTACAATTTGCTCGGCTTCACGTTGCGCAAGACCGGCGACACCGCCACCGCACTGACCTACTACAACAAGGCGCTGGAGCTGAAGCCCGACCACAAGGCGGCCCGCGAATATCTGGGCGAGCTCTACGTCGAGACCGGCGACATGGCCAAGGCCAATGAGCAACTGGCCTCGCTGCAGAAACTCTGCCCCGCCGGCTGCGACGAGCTTTCCGACCTGCAGAAGGCCATCGACACCAAGGTGACGAAGTAGCGCTACCTATTTCCTCTCCCCCACGGACGTGGGGGAGAGGTGGCCGCGAAGCGGCCGGATGGGGGCCTGGCACTAACCCGTCCCCCAACACCCCAGTTCGGGCGCTCGTGGCTGGCGCCCATTGCCGGAGCCGGCACCTCTCCCTCAGGCCGGCTCCGGCCCTTTCAAGCATCACTTTCGGCAAGCGCCATCCCCGCGCGTGCCCGCACGGTGTAAAAATATCGGAGCCCGACCATGACCCTGAACGAACGCGCCGCGAAGCTGTACGCCCTCGCCGCCAGACTCTATGTCAGGGATGTGATACTGCTTGTCGGGCGCCTGCTTATGTCCTTCATCTTCCTGCATGAGGGGATGACACTGGCCACCCATTTCGACGGCGCCGCCAAGGCGATGGCCGCGCAAGGCGTTGGTCTGCCGCTGTTTGTCGCCACCATCGCGTTGCAACTGGGGGCGGGGCTCTCGGTGGCGACGGGCGTGCTGACGCGGCTGGGAGCCATCGGCCTCGGCCTCTTCTGCCTGGCAACGGCCACACTGTTCCACACCAATTTCGCCAGCCAGAGCGAGTTGCTGAATTTCGAAAAGGATCTGGCGATATCAGGCGGCATGTTCGTCCTGGCCGTCGCCGGCGCCGGCCGGATCTCGCTGGACTGGCTCCTGGCTGCCTACTTGCAGCAGCGGCGGCGCGACAAGGACATGGTGGCGGCGCTGCTGGCGGTCGAGAACCAGTTTTCGCTGGAGGTGAGGCTTCCGGTTTGAGGGGAGCTGAGCCCGCGCGCCGTCCACGCAGGCTTGCCGCACGCACTGTGCTGGAACCAGCCTTGATGCTCCGCATTTCTATAAGCAGGGACTGAAGGAGCGTGACGTGAAAGCGATTTTGGCACTGGTTAGCGGCTTCGTCTTGACGCTTGCGGTCTTCGGCAGTGGGCTGGGTTTTGCCGCTTGGCTGCTGGCCGCCAAGTCCCCGCATGAGGCAAGGCCGACCGTCAGCGTGGCCGAGCTGTGGACCAGGGACGCGCGGCCGGTGAACAAGGCGGCGCAAAATCTCCAGCGCCTGCCGGCGGACCAGCCCGCGCCGCCCGATCCCGTGGCCAAGGTCCAGGCACCTGACCCGACCGCGACCGGCTCGATCGCGCCGGCGACTGGAGCCGACGCGCTGCCGGCGTCCCATCTCCAGTGGTGCGCCGACCACTACCGCTCCTACCATCCCGACGACAACAGCTACATGTCCTATAGCGGACGGCAGCGCCCCTGCGTCTCGCCCTATCTCGACGCCGGCGCCGACCAGGGTACGCAGCCTACGGCGGCGGTCAGCTATGCCGAGACGGGCGACGCCGCTTCGGCCGCCACGACGGGACTTTCGGCCGACCATGTCGATTCCTGCTTCAGCCGCTACCGCTCCTACCGGCCTGAGGACAACAGCTACCAGCCATATTCCGGCGGACCCAGGCGCCAGTGCGAGTAGCCGCCTGGTGCGGGCGCGCGTTGAAGGCGCCTTGTGATCTCCGACGATCACGCAAATTTTTTGGATCGTTCGCACCAGCGCGGCGTTCATGCCTCACATGAGTGGAGGAATGGATATGAGCGACGACCGCGACGACAAGATCAGGACCCGCGCCTACGAGATCTGGCAACGCGAAGGCGGGGCGCATGGCGACCATGACCGCCACTGGCATCAGGCCGAAATGGAGATCGACAGGGAAGCCGCCCTGCCGCTGACGGCGGACGATGCGCTGCCGCGGACACGCGAGATCGCCAGCACGGACGTGCTGGCAGTCGAGGAGCTGGCCATGCGCGCGGGCATATCGGGCGACGAGGCGCAGGAGCTGCTCGACCGCCTCGGCACCGACCGCGCCGCGATCGAGCAGGCCGCGCGCAGCCTCAAGGCGAGGAAGCGCGGCTAGGTCACGCAATTCCCGAGGGAAAAACCGTTTCACGCTTTTCCTGGAATTGCCCTGACCAGCGCACAAAAGCGCCGCGCCGCCGGCAGCCAATGCCGGCGGAGTGGTGCTTTCTGGCCGGTATTATCCCAAGGCATCAGCGACATGAAATCGGTCGGAACCCTTGGCCGCCTCGGAGGTTCACCCTGTCCCAACCCCGAAGGAGAATGCACTCATGGACCACGCCAATCACGTAAGGCTCCGCCCCGCCGAACTGACACCGGACACGCTTGAAGGCGCGGCCATCTACGGCCCCAACGACGAGAAGATCGGCTCCATCGACCATATGCATGGCAGCGGCCTGGTCGTCATCGATGTCGGCGGCTTCCTCGGCATCGGCGCCAAGCCCGTCGCCGTCGCCGCCAGCGAACTCGATTTCATGCGCGACGAGGACGGCGACGTCCACGCCGTGACCAACTGGACCAAGGACCAGCTGAAAGCCATGCCCGAACACCGCGACTGAGAATTGAGAGGGGCTCGGCGACGGCCGGGCCCTTCGTCTTTTCCAAGGGAGAGACCGATGATCAGGAAGCTGAAAGACGGAAAATACCGGCTTTATTCAAGGAAGAAGGACGAGAAGACGGGGAAGCGGCGGAATCTGGGGACGTTCGATACGCGGGAAGCGGCGGAGAAGCATGAGAAGGAGGTGCAGTATTTTAAGCGGGGGTGAGGGGAATTGTTTGGTGCTCGCCCCTACATCGGCGGGCGTGCGCTCATTCTTTCGCCGGCTCTTCGTAGATGCCGATGATAAGCAGCCATGCGCCCGAAATGAGGAAGGCGAACAAAACGATCGCCCCAAGGGCTGCGATGTAGAGCCCTGCGCTGTGTCCGAGGACGAGCAGAATCGCGCCTGCGACTTCAGCAAGGTAACACATCGTGCCGCCCGCGAGCCGGGGGGCGGTCAGCCCGATGGAACTCATCCCCGACTTGATGGCCACGACATACCCTCTGACAAAGATGAATGTCGCGATGAGCCACAGGAAAAGCCATTCGAGGCCGAGTGCCGGCAGATATTGACCTCCCAGAAGCGCAAGGCTGCATGCCATGAAAATCGCACTGAAGCCCGACAGCATGTTGATTGCTCGGTTCTTGTGCGTTGTGTTGCGGACAATGCGTTCGGGGTTGATCGAGATCGCGACGAAGATCAACCCGGCAAGCCCTGCCGCGCCGCCGCCGACCATGACGAAGAAATTATTCCATTGATCCAACATGACTTGCCCCGCAGGTCTGAGCTTCAGGCGGCTCGATGGAGCCTAGCATAGCTGCGTTCTCGAACTCCACGGGGCGAGACAGCCGACCGGGAGGGCGTCGTTTGGCCGACAGGTCCGGGATCTTGCGGCCTGGCTGCGCCCATCATCGAGCAGCAATCAAGACCCCTGGATCGGCGGATGAGGTGAGGGGTGCACCTTCCCGGGGAAGGCCGATAGCCATGGGAAATTCTGATCGAGGCCAAATCCTGACTGGCGAGATGATCCGCAAACTGAAAGGTGGAAAATACCGGCTTTATTCAAGGAAGAAGGACGAGAAGACGGGGAAGCGGCGGAATTTGGGGACGTTCGATACGCGGGAGGCGGCGGAGAAGCATGAACGGGAGGTGCAGTATTTTAAAAGGGGGTGAGGGGGGCACGATGGGGCTCGCCATCAGCCAAAGGTAAAGGCCCCTCTCTTCAAGTTATAGCGATGCCAAAGACAACCATATCCCAGGCAGCATAAGCCGCTGTCCATTTTTTAACTGCAGTATTCGGGAATTCTCGCCGCTATATAGTCCAAAATCTACGTTGCCGCCTTCGAAGACTAGGTGCTTGCCTTTTGATTTAGCGTAGCGACCAAGGCATCCGATGAAGCTTAATGGCGCAGGCTTACTATCTTCTGGTAATACCCAATATGCTTGAGTGCCGGCGGTATCACCTGCAAGAAGGACATTTTTCAAGGTAACTTCAACTTCGTCCTCGGGAATAACAAATCCAGAACTATGGTTTACCGTGCCCATAATTGCCCATTGATCACGCTGATGATCAGCTGGTTTGATGGGTGCGTAAATCAACTCATTCGCCAAAAGTTTTTCGAAGACATCAGCAACCGTCAACCACTCATTGTCCACGAGGCAATTTGCGATGGCCAAAGGGTCGCCGCCGAAATGTGCGGCGTGTGCCGAGATGAAATTGCGCTCGCGAGCGTCAATGTCAGTGGCAAGCCATTTTTTGACTTGGCCAGTCGCCCATTGCTCGATGACAGGCCGCGACAGCAAGTCGCCAGAATCGCGTCGAGGTCCGCGCGGTGACAGGTCCAAACAGCCAACGAATTGCCTTCCATGGTCGACATGACCCTGTTTTTTCTTACCGAGCCCTCCAATTGTGTATACAGAAAGCTTGGCGCCAGACGGATTCAAAGATGCGCGTCCAATTATTTGCCCGTCGAAAATTATAGGTTCGATTATTTCTAAATTTTCTATAATAGCTTCAGGAATATCCTTTGTTTTTACGCCATTAATTCTCTGAAGCCAATTTTGGCCGTTTTCTTCTACCCAATTAGATGCGATTTTATGAATTTCTTCGTCAGGATCTTGTTTGATAAAAATATCAACATCGATCGCTGGGCATAGCATTTCGACGAGTTCAGGAAGAGTAAACTTCGTAGCGGGTCGCAAGTAAGATTTTCCGTCTTCGTACACCTGCGTCTGGTTGTCTCGATGCAGGATCTTGTCTTTCGTATCTGACGAGACAAAAATATCGACTACGGTAGAATAACTCATCTGGAAGTCTGAGGCGCCTTCCTTAACGATCGGACGCAACGCTAAGCCGGAACTGAAACTGAGCGTTCGTACCGCTGAAGATCCGGCGTCAAACGGTCGCGTGGTTACGTTGATTTCTTGGCTGATCATGAAGACCGAGAAAAAACCAATTCCAAAACGGCCAATCTTCTTGAAATGACTCCCGAGGAAACCCGGGCGCTCCTCCCGCAATGTCCAAGACGACCAACCGCTTTCGCCGAAAGCTAAGAAAGGCCCTGTCAAAACCGCAGACGACATACCGATACCGTTGTCTGCCACTCGCAACCAATAACCATTTTCCCCCGATTCATTCTGACCTGGCCGAAGGTCGATCATTAGCTTGCCGGCGAACTCACTTTCCAAAACCCTACGCGCTCTAACGGCGTCGACGGCGTTTTGTATCAATTCTCTCAGGGGGACGGTGTCGTCGTCTCCGTATAGTCCTCTGCCGCCGAACATTTGCACTATCTTGCCGGTGTCGTTGATCCGTACCTCTGCGTCGATAGGAACCCATCCGTCGGTTTGAACGTGCTTTGAAAAACGCCTAGGGTCAGAAATATCCTTAACTCTCGTGATTTCGAACGGCGGTAGGGAGGCATCACGGAGGACTTGGTCAGAGGCGCGTAATTCGCGATCAGCGGTGTTCGCGAGATCGAAAGCAATCCACCAAGCTCTCGCTTCCTTCTCATTAAATGGCACGGAGCTGGTGACCATGAGCGCACTGGGGTCTTGGGAGTCAGGCGCAATGGACAATCGATTCTGGGCGGTCCAGTGGTCGAGGGAAGCTCCTTCAGGTTGAAGCAGGGCAAACTCGAAATCCGGTGCACGCGCAGCATCGATTTGAATCGCGTCGGCTGTTCGTATCAAAGCTGCAAGTACCATTGGACGAATTAGTCCGCGCTTATGATAAGGAGGAATAGGATTCTTCTGGCGCCCCAGGGATTCCAGCTTTGAGATGCTCCAGTGGTGGCTTGCTGCAATTTCGCCAATTAGCGGGCCGAAATGAGATCGGACCGTCGGGTCGTCAAGAAGGTAAAAATCGGCGCCAAGTACCGGGTGTTTAAATGTGGCGCTGAGAATGTTTTTTGCCTGCCGCGCGTGCAGCGCTCTCAGCACATCGAACAACACAGCCTTTCTCAGCCCAATGGATAGAGTCGCAAGGTCGTCGTTCCTATTACTTTGATCCCCCTGCATCTTGGAGGCAAGCGCATCCTTCCATTCCGGTGTCTTGATTAGGGTCCGTATCCCGCCTTCGAAGGCAAGGACGGTATGGGCTGCGTCATGAATAAGGATCGCGATACCGAAGATGAACGTTTCGATTGGCGACAGCTTGTATTTCTTTCCAACAATGATGTCAGCGCATTCCCATAGGCGTGTAAAGTGAGCCTCATCATGTAGCGTCAAGCCCTCCGCATCCGCTGCGATACGCTTTGCGAGCGAACACGCGCGTTCCCAAGCAACTGAATACATTTCAACAAGATGGGTGGTCGCTTCATCATCGTCGGCGATCTTTCCAAAGGATGCGCGCCATAGCTGCGTTTTTTCGTAGGGTTTTGGCATAGCTTCCTGCTTAAGCAAAATTCCGAGTCGCAAAGCCGTTGTACAATAGATTTTTCTCCTAACAACCGAACGGAACTATGAAAAACGGGATTCGTAAGCGGCTAGCTAGTTTTTAAGCGACTAAGTTGGCGTTACGTCGGCTGTGGCGAACCGCTGCGGGCACGCCCGTCCGAAAACTTCAACTTCTACCGTCATAGAATGAAGCCGAATTCCCCCTAGGGTGGTGCCAGAAAATAGGCTTCCAACGCTTATCTCACCCCCTCCGCATTAACCATTCGTTAACCATTCCCACCCTAGCGTTTACCTCTCAGTAAGGATTCGCTGGCCGTGACCTTTGCCGCCCCCGTCGAAACAAAATCCATTCGCTTTCGCGCCCGTTCTTTCGTGGCCTTCACGCTCACGCCGGAGGCGCCAATTGCGGCTTGGCTGGAGGGGCTGGATCACTGGATCGGCAATTCGCCGGGGTATTTTGCCGGGCGGCCGGTGGTGCTCGATTTGAACACGCTGAAGCCTGAGGTCGCCGATATCGCGCTGCTGGTCGCTTCGCTCGGTGCGCGCGGTATCCGGGTCTATGCCATCGAGCTCGAAGGCGCTTCGCTCGGGCTCGACCTGCCGCCGCTGCTCTCCGGCGCCAAGGAGGCGACTTCGGACGGCCTGCTTTCCGGCCGCAAGGGCAAGGCGGAGGCGGCTGATGAAGCCGGCAAGCTGGAGACGGTGTTTTCGGAGCGCGGCAAGGATGCCGGCAAACCCGCAGAGGGCAGGCCCATCGAAATCAAGGCCGAGGCCGGCAAGGGCAAGGCGGCCAAGGCGGCGGAAGCCGGCGCGGTGGAGGCGGTGCAGGCGGGCACGCTGATGGTCAAGTCGCCGATCCGCTCGGGCCAGTCGATCTTCCATCCGCATGGCGATGTCATCGTGCTCGGCTCGGTCGCGTCCGGCTCGGAAATCATCGCGGCGGGCTCGATCCATGTCTATGGCACGCTGCGCGGCCGGGCCATTGCCGGCTCGCAGGGCAATAGGTCGGCGCGCATCTTCTGCCGCAAGAACGAGGCGGAACTGATCTCTGTCGATGGCTGGTACACGACGGCCGAAGAGATGGAAGGCGTGTCGCGCGGCAAGGCGGTGCAGGCCTTCCTCGAGGGCGACATGCTCG
This sequence comes from Mesorhizobium sp. SARCC-RB16n, assembly GCF_008520305.1. GTDB lineage: Bacteria > Pseudomonadota > Alphaproteobacteria > Rhizobiales > Rhizobiaceae > Mesorhizobium. The sequence continues at coordinate 86,248 of NZ_ML703280.1, forward strand.
CCGTCGTGCCGCTGAACTAGGGCGGCGCGGTGCTGACGCCCGGTTTCACGGTTCCGGCCTGGGCAGGCGCCGAGGCAAGATCGCCGCGCGCAAGCTTCGGACCGGTTTGGGATGGCATGATGGCAGGCTCTGACCGTGCGGCGCACGGCAACAACAACAGGCAACGGAGGCTTTTTCCATGGGCAAGGTAGTGGTCGTCACATCGGGCAAGGGGGGCGTCGGCAAGACCACCTCGACGGCCGCACTAGGGGCCGCCGTCGCCAAGACCGGCAAGAAGGTGGCGCTGGTCGATTTCGACGTCGGCTTGCGCAACCTCGACCTGATCATGGGCGCCGAGCGGCGCGTGGTGTTCGACCTCGTCAACGTCATCCAGGGCCAAGCCAAGCTGTCGCAGGCGCTGATCCGCGACAAGCGCGTCGACACGCTGTTCCTGCTGCCGGCCTCGCAGACGCGCGACAAGGATGCGCTGACCGAGGACGGCGTCGGCGAGGTGATCGACAAGCTGCGCTCGGTCTTCGACTATGTGTTCTGCGACAGCCCGGCCGGCATCGAGCGCGGCGCGCAGCTTGCCATGCGCTTTGCCGACGAGGCGGTCATCGTCACCAATCCGGAAGTCTCGTCGGTACGCGATTCCGACCGCATCATCGGCCTGCTGGACGCCCGCACCATGCGCGCCGAGCAGGGGGAGCAGATCGCCAAGCATGTGCTGGTCACCCGCTATGACGCGGCGCGGGCCGCGCGGGGCGAAATGCTCTCGATCGACGATGTCCTGGAGATACTGTCGGTGCCGCTGCTCGGCATCATACCGGAAAGCCAGGATGTGCTGCGCGCCTCCAATCTCGGTTCGCCGGTGACGCTGTCGGAGCCGCTCAACAACGCTGCCAAGGCCTATCTCGAAGCGGCAAGGCGGCTCGAAGGCGAAGATTTGCCGGTGGTGGTGCCCTTCGAACGCAAGGGTTTCCTCGACCGTCTGCTCGGAAGGAGGGCCGCATGAGCATCCTCGACCTCTTCAAGCGGCGCACCAGCGCGCCGGTGGCGCGCGAGCGGCTGCAGGTGCTGCTCGCCTATGAGCGCCGCAGCCGTGGCCAGCCCGATCTCGTCTCCATCCTGCGCGAGGAGATCATGGCTGTGATCGCCAAGCATGTGCAGATCGACCAGGACTACCTCCAGGTCTCGATGGACCGCGGCGAGACCATGTCGACGTTGGAAATCGACATCCAGATCCCCAACAAGAGCGCCGTGCCGCTGGCCATGGCGGGGTAATTTTTTACCCTCCCCCTTGTGGGGAGGGTCGATCCGCATCGCGGATCGGGGTGGGGCTGCGCCACCTTCCAAAATGTAGGTTTCCATTTCATGGGGCGAGCGACCTGGGTTCTGTGGTCTCGGCGCCGCCCCACCGACACGCCTTTTACTGACGCGGGCATTGGCTGCTCGCGGCGTCCAAATCGCCAATGTCGGAAATTTACATTTCCCCCCGGGGCCTTCCCTTGCGGAATAAGCGGATGTAAGGATACATATTAGCAGTTTATTAAATATTTGGTTCTGTTGCGTAAGAGGGAGTTCCGTATGAACTTCAAGAGCCTGATCAAGCGTGCTGAAGACGTAGATAACGCACTCCAGGAGCTGCAGGACGATCTGGCGGACGCCCTGGATGCCAGCCTGGACAGCGAATTCGACGAGCCGCCAAAGGGCGACGATGTCCCCGATGTCGCGTCAGGCGCCGACGCCTCGCCACCCCAAGCCGATGCGCCACAAGCGAATGCCGCGGACAATCCGGATGGGGCGGGCAACGCCGACACTGCCGAAACCGCGCCACGACTGACACCCCATGCGCAGACCCGGCTGGCGGCGCTGAATGCCTTCGAAGGGATGTTCCACGACGCCAGGGATTATCTGGACGAGATCAACGGCAAATTGTCGGAGATTTCGACCTCGCACCATCTGACGCGCGAATTCCTCAACATCCTCCACACCGACATTCTTCGCGCCAACGAGCTGGAGCTCGCAAATGCCGGCCTGATCGCGCAGCAGAGAACGCTGTCGGAAAAGCTGCACGACACAGCTGCAAAGCTGCGCGAGCGTGAAGGCGCGTGCGAATTGCTGCAGCAGCGCGAGACGAGCCTGGTCCAGGACCGGGATACGCTTCGCGCAACGCTTGCAGCGGTAAGGCTCGAACTCACGGAGACGGCCAATGCCAACGCCAAACGCGACGCCGAATTCGGCGACATCGCCAACCGGCTGACGGCCAGGACGGTCGAGGCCAACAGGCGCCTGCGCGAGAGCAAGATGCTGCGGGAGAAACATGTCAGCCTGTCGGCCGAGCTCGACAAGGTGCTGAAGCGGGAGAGCCAGGCGCGCCACAGGCTGGACGAGCTTTCCGCAGTCCACGCCAGCGAAGCAGCGCGGCTCGCCGAACTGATGGCGGCGCTCGGCAAGAGCGAGAAAGAGGAGATCCGGCTGCAGAAGGCGCTCGAGGCCACGCAGGCGAAGCTGGCGGAAAAGACCGAGTCGGCCAGCATGATGGAAGGCGACTGGGAAGCCGAACGGGCTCGCGCCCAGACGGAAATGCGTGGATTGCGGTCCGAGATACAAGATCTGGAATCGCGGCTGGAGCGGACCTCGAACGAGAACAGCGCGGCCGTCGCCGAGATCGCCAGGCTCAAGACCGAGCTGGACGACGCAGTGGCCGAAAAGAAGATCGCCGATGAGAGATTGTCCGTGCTCACGCATGAGAACGAAGCCGACAAGCTGAGCCTTTCCAGGGCGAACGCCAATCTTTCGCAGCTGGCGCTGCAACAGGCGTCGGAGGACATACAACGGGATGTCCAGCGGCAGGAATGCGAGGACCTGCGGGCAGAAATCGCGTCGCTCAACGCCCGGATCAAGGAATTGCTGCCCTACGAGCGGCTCCACAAGGTCACCAACGGCCGGTCGCGCGAGGGCGAAGTGGTCGAGATCGCCACCGTGGTGGCCGAGAAAGCCCGTGCAACGAACAGGCGGCCCATCCGCAGGAATCTGCGCGCCACGTCGTAGCTCGCTTCGCGGTCGCTGGCCCCATTGCCTGGCAGCGTCCCGGCTTTGGGCTGCCTTTCACGATGCGGCCGGGCCTCACGCAATCACACCGCCGCGAACACCACGGTCTGCGCCAGCCCGCCGCCCCGGCGGTTTTGCAGCGTCACGGTGCCGCCGTAGCGCTCGATGATTTCCTTGGCGATGGCGAGGCCGAGGCCGGCGCCGGGAATGGATTGCAGGCGGCCGGGGTCGACACGGAAGAAGGGCTCGAACGCCTTGTTGATGAGGTCGGGCGGAATGCCGGGGCCGACATCCGAAATCGAGAGCACGGCGCGCTTGTCGGCGAGGTCGAGCGCGATCGTGCAGGCCTTGCCGTGGGTGGCGGCGTTGACGATCAGGTTGCGCAGCGCGCGGCGCAGGCCGAGCGCGCCGGCGCGCACCGAAACCTTGTCGAGATGCCCGATCGAGACGGAATGACCGAGCATGGTCATCTCGGCGGCGATGTCGCGCACCATCTTTTCCAGGTCCAGCGGCTCGACGGCATCCTGGTTGACCTCCTCGCGCACCAGGCGGATGGCGCTGTCGGCGATGCGGTCGAGTTCGTCGAGGTCGTGCAGCCACTTGTCGCGCTCCTCGTCGAGGAATTCGGCGCGCAGCCGCATGCGCGTCATCGGCGTGCGCAAGTCATGGCCGGCGGCGGCCACCAGCCGCATGCGGCTCTCCATGGCCGTCTTCAGCCTGGACGAGAGCTGGTTCAGCGCATGCGCCGTAGCCTTCACCTCGGCCGAGCCCACCTCCGGCACCGGCGCCAGCACGCCGTCCGAGCCGATCTTGGAGACAGTAGCCTCCAGCATTTCGAGCGGCCGGATCAGCACCGAAGTGAAATAGACCGAGACAGCCGTGGCGCCGGCCACGATCAGCGAGATCCAGCCGGCGAGCACCAGCCATTCGCGCCTGGGCGGATCGATATGGGCAATTTCCAGGATCGCCCAACGGCTGTCGGGCAGGCGCATGGAGGCAAACTGGGTGGGGTCGTCGGCTTTCTCGCTGACGATGGCCTCGAAGTCGAAACCTCGGCGGCGCAGCAGATCATTGAGCATCGCCGTCTCCTGCCGGTCCACCTTGCCATCGGCCGGTCGGTCGCTGAATTGCACCCGCAGCACATCGGGTATGGGCCCCGGCAGCAGCCGCACCACGAGCTCCATCTGCTGTGCAACCCAGGGCACGACGAGTTCCGGCGGCGGCCCGCCGCCGCGCACGCTGAGCACGGCCACCGTCGCCAGGCCGACGACGCCGACGATCGAAGCAACCAGCAACAGGATGAGGCGGCGGCGCAGCGAGTTCACGCCTGCGCCTCCACCGTCTCGACCCGCGCGGTGAGCTGGTAGCCGCCATTGCGCACGGTCTTGAACAGCGGCCCGTCGCCGGTGTCGGTGAATTTGCGGCGCAGCCGGCTCATCAGCACGTCGACCGAGCGTTCGAGCGGGTCGCGCTCGCGGCCTTGCGTGAGATCGAGCAGCTGGTCGCGCGACAGCAGCCGGCCGGGGCGGTCGAGGAAGACTTGCAACAGGTCGAATTCGGCGCCGGTGAGATCGACGGCCGCGCCTTGCGCATCCGTCACCTTGCGGGTGTCCGGCTCCAGCCTGTAACTGGCGAAGCGGTAGGCGCGGGGCGGGGGCGCGGGCGCCGCTTCCTCGGGCGTCGAGCGCCTGAGCACGGCGCGGATACGGGCGGTGAGTTCGCGCGGGTTGAACGGCTTGCCGAGATAGTCGTCGGCGCCGAGCTCCAGCCCGATGATGCGGTCGACATCTTCCTTCAGTGCCGTCAGGAGGATCACAGGGATATGCGGCTTGCGATCGCGCAAGGCGCGGCAGATGTCGAGCCCCGAACCATCCGGCAGCATGACGTCGAGCACGGTCAGGTCGAACTGGCCCGAGGCCAGCTTCTGCTCGCATTCGCGCCGGTCGGCCGCCACCGAGACGCGAAAACCTTGGCCGTCGAGATAGCGCCCGAGCAGCGTCCGGATTTCGCGGTCATCGTCGACGACGAGGATATGGGGTTGTGACTGCATGTACCGTGCCTTGCCCATGATCCTGGGGCTTGTCCTGATTATAGGGAGCGCGCGCGCAAGCGGCATGGAAAATTGCAACGCAATGTTTCTGGCCGGCTCATGGAAACATTCGGAAACAAATTGCCCTTTTGCGGAAACCTTCGGCAACACGCCGACGCGAAGCAGACAAACACGCTTCCTATCCTCCTCACGTCCAAAGCATGGATGAAAGGAGCACCGTCATGCGAAGCAGACTTCTTGCGCTCGGCCTGTTTTCCGCCGCCGCGATTCACCCCGCGCTGGCGGCGCAGCCCGATCCGGGCGCGGCACCCGGCGAGCCGCCGGTCATGGCAATGCAGGATGGCCCGGACCATGGCCCGATGCGGCATGGTCCGCAAGGTTGGGGCCCGCAGGGTTTCGGCCCCCGCCGCATGGGGCCGCCGCCGGAATTCATGCTGGCCGCCCGGCTGGCCGCGCTCGAAACCCGCGTCGGCATCCGCAGCGAACAGCTCGACGCCTGGCGCGACTACACCAGCGCGCTGCAGGCGGTGCTGTCGCCGCCGCGGCCTGATCGTGGTCCGGGCGGCACCGGCGGTCCTGGCGGGCCGGATGGCGCGCCGCAGGCGAAAGGCCCCGATGCGGGTCCTGGCGGCAAGCCCGATGCCTTCGCCTTCCAGGAAAGGTTGGCCGACGACGTCACGGCGCGCGCCGCCTCGGCCGCGAAGCTGAAGGATGCGATCGCCGAACTGCGCGCCAAGCTCACACCAGAACAACTCGAAATCCTCGCATCGGCGGAACGCCCCCACGGACCACCCCCCGGTCCCTGGGGCGGCCCGCCGAATGATGCAGTCGGTCCTGCAGGCCCGCCCAATGATGGCCTGATGTCGCCGCCCCGGCCCGGGAACGGCTGACAACTGACCGCTGCGCCGGCCGGCCCCGGTAGCCAACCCGTTCCTGGGCCGGCCGGTTTCCTTCCGGGATGGCGGATCGCGCCATCCCGGATTCACCTCCATGCAACAAGGCACGACAATGTGGGAAGCCCTGATGCTGCTGCGGCTGATCGCATCGGCCACCCCGAAATTTTCGCTCGGCCATGCCAGGCGCACCGGCTATCCGGCGCTGCCCAGGCGCGCCGGCCACACGGCGCTGCCGGCCGACACGCTGAAGGGCGCGATCCGGCTGAACTTCGCGGCCTGGCGCCTGTCGCTCCCGCTTTCGCAACGGCCCGACGAAAATCATGACCGCAAGATCGCGTGAGACTGGCAAGGCGCTTGGCATGTCGGCGCTGATCGGCATAATGACGCGAAGGGCATCGCGGCCAGCCACTCGATCCTCGGGCGCGCTCCAGCCGCGAATAAGGAGCGCGATATGAGCCGCTTCGAAGCACTGCTCAATGCCGCCCGCGGATGGGCGCGGCCCTTCGTCACGACATCGACCGTCCCTAGCCTTGCCTCCGACCGCCGGCGTTCGGCCTCGCTCCCCATGGCGCGATCCGAAGCGGTCACCGCACCTCCAGCGAAAGATCATTCAAGCCATGTCCATCCAGTCTAGCCAGTCCTCCCTGCCGGTTCGCCGGCTCGCGCCCTGGACGGCCGCGCTCGCCGCGGCCCTTCTGCTGGCGGCCTGCTCACAGGAGCAAGCCAAGGCTCCCGCGGGCATGGGCGGTGTCGGCAAGCCGGAAGTCGGCGTCGTCACGGTGCATCCGCAGTCGGTGGCGATCACAGCCGAACTGTCGGGGCGCACGGCGGCCTCGCTGATCGCCGAGGTGCGCCCTCAAGTGAACGGCATCATCCAGCAGCGCCTGTTCAAAGAAGGCAGCGAGGTGGTGGCCGGGCAGCCGCTCTACCTCATCGATCCGGCGAGCTACAAGGCAGCCTATGACAGCGCGGTCGCCGCCCAGCAGAAGGCGGAAGCGGCGGTGCCTACCGCGCAGGCGAAGTTCGATCGTTATGCAGGCCTCCTGAAGCAGAACGTTGTTTCCAAACAGGATTATGACGATGCCGCCGCCACGCTGGCGCAGGCGCAGGCGGATGTGGCTTCCGCCAAGGCCAGCGCCGAAACCGCGCGTATCAGCCTCGACCGCACTTCGATCACCGCGCCAATCGCCGGCCGCATCGACAAGTCCACGCTGACGCCGGGCGCGCTGGTCACCGCCAACCAGGAGACGGTGCTGACCACGATCCGGTCGCTCGACCCGATCAATGTCGACGTCACGCAGTCGAGCACCAACCTGCTCAATTTGCGCCAGGCGATTTCGGAAGGGCGGCTGAAGTTCAGCGGACCCAATGTCAGCGTCAAGCTGAAGCTCGAGAACGGCACCATCTATGCGCAGACCGGCAAGATGGAATTCGCCGGCGCCAATGTCGACCAGACCACCGGCACCTTCGCCTTGAGAGCCGAGTTCCCCAATCCCGACCGCCTGCTTCTGCCCGGCATGTATGTGCGGGCGCTGGTCGAGGAGGGCGTCGCCCAGAACAGCTTCCTGGTGCCGCAACGCGGCGTCACCCGCAACACGAAGGGCGAAGCGACGGCCATGGTCATCAATGCGCAGGGCAAGGTCGAGACGCGCGTGCTCGCCGTGCGCAACACGGTCGGCAACAACTGGCTGGTCGATAGCGGTGTCGGCGATGGCGACCGCGTCATTGTCGAGGGGCTGCAGCTCGTGCGCCCCGGCGGCGATGCGACCGGCGTCGAAGTGACGATCGACGAAGCGACCGGGGAGATCAAGGACCGCGGTCAGACATCGGCCTTGCCAGCCCCATCCAAGATGGCCAGCACCGGCCAGCAGCCCGCCGCCTCGACCGGGAACTGAGACGATGTCAGGATTTTTCATCAACCGGCCGATCTTCGCCTGGGTGATCGCCATCGTGATCATGCTGGGCGGCCTGCTCGCGCTCACCACGCTGCCGATCTCGCAATATCCGCAGATCGCGCCGACCACGGTCAATATCAGCGCCACCTATCCCGGCGCCGACGCTCAGACGGTCGAGAACTCGGTGACCAAGGTCATCGAGCAAGGCATGACCGGCATCGACAATCTCGACTACATGACGGCGACGTCGACCTCGACCGGTTCGGCCTCGATCACGCTGACCTTCACCAGTTCGGCCAATCCCGACACCGCCCAGGTGCAGACGCAGAACAAGCTGCAGCTGGTGCAATCGCAATTGCCGCAGGTGGTGCAGAGCAACGGCATCACCGTCTCCAAATCCTCGACCGGCTTCCTGATGGTCATCGGCTTCGTCTCCAGCGATGGCAAGATGAACTCGACCGATCTCGCCGACTATGTCGACGCCACCGTCAACGACACGCTGAAGCGCGTCGAAGGCGTCGGCTCGACGCAGCTCTTCGGCTCCGGCTATGCCATGCGCATCTGGCTCGACCCGGACAAGCTCGCCAAATACGCGCTGATGCCGAGCGACGTGGCGAGCGCCATCGAGGCGCAGAACACGCAGGTTTCGGCCGGCCAGCTCGGCGGCCTGCCGGCGCGCAACGGCCAGCAGCTCAACGCCACGGTGACCGCCAAGAGCCGGCTGCAGACCGCGGAGCAGTTCCGCAACATTATCCTGAAGAGCCAGACAGACGGCTCGCTGGTCCGCCTCAACGATGTCGCCACCGTCGAGCTCGGCGCCAAGAGCTATACGACGCAAGCCCATTACAACGGCAAGCCGGCGGCCGGCGTCGCCATCAACCTGGCGACCGGCGCCAACGCCATCAGCACCGCCGAGGCGGTGCGCTCGACGATCAACCGACTGAGCTCGACCTTCCCGCAAGGGGTCGAGGTCGTCTACCCCTACGACACCTCGCCCTTCGTGCGGCTGTCGATCGAGGAGGTGGTCAAGACGCTGGTCGAGGCGATCGTGCTGGTGTTTCTGGTGATGTTCATCTTCCTGCAGAATTTGCGGGCGACGATCATCCCGACAATCGCGGTGCCGGTGGTGCTGCTCGGCACATTCGGCGTGCTCTCCTTCTTCGGCTATTCGGTCAACACGCTGACCATGTTCGCCATGGTGCTGGCGATCGGCCTGCTCGTCGACGACGCCATCGTCGTGGTCGAGAATGTCGAGCGCGTCATGGCCGAGGAAGACCTGTCGCCGAAAGAGGCGACGCGAAAATCGATGAACGAGATCACCGGCGCGCTGGTCGGCATCGCCACCGTGCTGTCGGCAGTGTTCGTGCCGATGGCCTTCTTCGGCGGCTCCACCGGCATCATCTACCGGCAGTTTTCGGTGACCATCGTCTCGGCGATGGTGCTGTCGGTGCTGGTGGCGCTGGTGCTGACACCGGCCCTTTGCGCCACGATCCTGCGGCGCCCGAAGGACCATGCGACGCAGACAGGCCCGTTCGGCTGGTTCAATCGGATGTTCGATCGCGGCACGACGGCCTATCGCGACGGCTCGCACGGCATCATCAACCGGTCCTGGCGCTTCCTCGCCGTGTTCCTCGCCATCGTCATCGCCGTAGGCTGGATGTTCGCCCGCCTGCCGAGTTCGTTCCTGCCGGAAGAAGACCAGGGCATCCTGATCACAAGCGTGCAGCTGCCGGTCGGCGCGACGCAGGACCGAACCGAGCGCGTTCTGGCTGAGGTGACCGATCATTATCTCAAGGACGAAAAGGATGTGGTCGACGGAGTCTTCACCGCCTCCGGCTTCGGTTTCGGCGGCGCCGGGCAGAATGTCGGCATCGGGTTCGTGCGGCTGAAGGATTTCGCCCAGCGCAAGTCGCCGGCCTCCGCGGCGCAGGCGATCGCCGGCCGCGCGATGGGCGCTTTCCGCAAGATCAGGGATGCGCAGGTCTTTGCACTCGCGCCGCCCGCCATCCAGGGTTTTGGCAACACCAACGGCTTCGATTTCTACCTGCAGGACGTCAACGGCGCCGGCCACGACGCGCTGATCCAGACGCGCAATCAGCTTCTGGGTCTTGCCGCGCAAAGCAAGCTGCTCGCCAACACGCGTCCCAACGGCCAGGAGGACCAGCCGCAATTCTCGGTCGACATCGACCAGGAAAAGGCCAGCGCGCTCGGCGTCAGCCTTGCCGACATCAACAACACGCTGTCCAGCGCCTGGGGCAGCGACTATGTCAACGATTTCATCGATCGCGGGCGGGTGAAGCCGGTCTATATGCAGTCGGACGCGAATTTCCGCATGCAGCCGGAGGACCTCGACAAATGGCAGGTCCGCAATTCCAGCGGCGCCATGGTGCCGTTCTCGGCCTTTGCCTCCAGCCACTGGACATTCGGTTCGCCCCGGCTCGAACGCTACAATGGTTCGGCCGCGGTCGAGATCCAGGGCGCGGCGGCAGCGGGCGTGAGCTCGGGTGCGGCGATGGACGAGATCGACAAACTCGTCGCGCAGCTGCCGGCCGGCTATTCGCATGAATGGACCGGGCTGTCGCATCAGGAGCGGCTTTCGGGCAACCAGGCGATGTCGCTCTATGCGATCTCGGCCCTGGTCGTGTTCCTGTGCCTGGCGGCGCTCTATGAGAGCTGGTCGATCCCGTTCGCCGTCATGCTGTCGGTGCCGATCGGCATCTTCGGCGCGCTGGCGGCGGCAAGCCTGTTCGGCCAGACCAACGACGTCTATTTCAAGGTCGGCCTGCTGACCACGATCGGGCTGGCCGCCAAGAACGCCATCCTGATCGTCGAGTTCGCCATCGAGCGGCAGACGGCCGGCATGGGGCTGGTGGAGGCGACGCTGGAGGCGGCGCGACAGCGATTGCGGCCGATCCTGATGACGTCGCTGGCCTTCATCCTCGGCGTCACGCCGCTCGCGATCGCCAGCGGCGCCGGCTCGGGGGCGCAGAACTCCGTCGGCATCGGGGTGATGGGCGGCATGATCGCGGCAACCGTGATCGGTGTGTTCCTGGTGCCGCTTCTGTTCGTCACGGTGCGGCGCATCTTCAAGGGCAGGGTGGCCAAACCAGATCCCGGGCAGGATACGGGCGAAAGGCCGGTGACGGCCAACCAGCAATAAGGGTCTTTACATGACAGGTTTTGAACGTGGCTCGGTGGCCGCGGAGCGGCTCATTGTGCCCATGATATCGGCTATTTTGCTCGCCGGATGCGTCGTCGGCCCGGACTATCGGACGCCCATCCTGCCGATGCCGGCAAACTGGAGCGGCCAGAAATCGACGAAGTCCGCCCAGCCGGCGCAGCTGTCGCAATGGTGGCAGCGCCTACGCGACCCGCAGCTCAACACGCTCGTCGAGGAAGCGGTCGCCGGCAATCTCGATGTCGCCAGGGCGAAGGCCAAGATCCGTGAGGCGCGCGCCAGCTACCACCAGTCCGCCGGCGCGCTGTTCCCGTCGGCCGACGGCTCGGCATCGGCGACGCGCAACAAGACGGCCACCGCCGCGGCCGGCGGCACCGCCAGCGATGCCTACAGCCAGTACCAGGCCGGCTTCGACGCCAGCTGGGAACTCGACCTGTTCGGCGCCAACCGCAGGGGGGTCGAGGCCGCGCGCTACGGTGTGGACGCCTCGCAGGAGGAACTGCGCTCGACGCTGCTGACGCTGGTCGGCGATGTCGCGTCCACCTATGCCCAGGCGCGCGGCTACCAAACACGCATCGCACTCGCCCGGCGTTCGGCCGCGTCGCAGCGACAGACCGCCGAACTCACCCGCACCATGGCGCAGGCGGGCACCGCGACCGCCGCCGATGTCGCCAAGGCGATGGGACAGGCTACCAGTACGGAGGCCGCCGTGCCGACGCTGGAGGCAAGCTATGCCGAGGCGGTGCATCGCCTGTCGGTGCTGACCGGCCGCCCGCCGGCAGCACTCAGCGAGCGGCTGAAGCGCAGCACACCGATCCCGGCGCCAAGGCTGCCGATCCCGACCGGGATCCCCGCCGACATCCTGTTGTCGCGCCCGGATGTGCTCATGGCCGAGCGGCAATACGCGCAATACACCGCCAGGGTCGGCCAGGCCGAGGCCGCGCGCTATCCCACGGTCAGCCTGACCGGGGATATCAGCACCACGGCCTACAAGCTCGGCGATCTCGGCAAGAACTCCTCGATCGGCTGGTCCTTCGGGCCGACGCTCAGCGTGCCGCTGTTCAATGCCGGGCAGTTGAAGGCGGCCGTCGAGGTCGCCCAGGCGCAGCGTGACCAATATTTCATTGCTTACCGGTCTTCGGTGCTGACCGCGCTCGAGGATGTCGAGAACGCGCTCGTTGCGCTGGCGCAGGAGCGTATCCGCATCAGCAAGCTTGCCTCGTCGGCGAAATCCTATGGCGATGCGGCGCGGCTGGAAGGCACGCTCTACAAGGCCGGCGAGACCAGTCTTCTCGACGTGCTCGACGCCCAGCGCTCGCTCTACTCGGCCGAGGATTCATTGCTGCAGAGCCGCGTCCTGCTGGCGACCAACTATATTGCCCTCAACAAGGCGCTCGGCGGCGGCTGGGACGGCGCGGTCGATACCACCAAGCCCGAGATCGTCGACGTCAGGACCGGGCCACGGATAGTATCGAAGTTCACGACGCAATGAACAAAATGTGCAACCCGAACCATCGGCAGTCCGTTTATAGTGTCCGCGAGGCAATGAGATGTCGCGTATTTACGATCTTGCATCCAATGGCGTCCGGCGTGTCTATGAAAAGCGCATAGACGCGCCGGCTATCCTCGATGCCGCCACCGACTTTCCGAACGCGGCGAAATTCACCGCCGCCTGGCGCGGCATACGCGACGAGGCGCTCGCCGTGCGGCTGGGCCTGGCGCCGCGCTTCCATGACATCATGCCGGAGCAGGCCGAGATTTCGGCCAATGACGGCCTCGACTGGCGCATGTTCGTGCTCAAGGCCTACGACATCGGCATCCCTGAAAACCTGGCGCGAATGCCGGTTCTGAGCCAGTTGCTCGCCGAGTGCCCGGAAGTCAAATCGGCGGCCATCTCGTTCCTGGCGCCGCGCAAGCACATTCCCAGCCATCGCGGACCGTTTCGCGGCATCATGCGCTTTCATCTCGGCCTGGTCATTCCGCAGCAGGCCGATGGCCGCCCCGCGACCATCATGATGATCAATCATCAGGAGAAGCGAATCACGGATGGCGAAGGCATGCTGTGGGACGACACTTTCCCGCATGAGGTGATGAACAACGCCGACGAGGCGCGCATTGCGCTGCTGCTCGACGTATGGCGTCCGGGAATGCCGCTGGACATGGAAATCCTGTCCCGGCTGATCGTGCGCGGCGTGCAGGCCGGGATGCGCCACAGGGGCGTGTCCTTCTCCGGCTGAAGGTGGCGGCCACTCCATAACGCCACATGACGGCGGGACGATACCGGCCGATGCGCCGCACCGGCCGGTACCGACGAGGCTTCCTCAGCGCTCTTCAGCGGGTGTCATCAGCAGCTTTTCGCCTGCTTGACAGGCTTAATTAATTTATTAACATTAGAAAATAATAGGGAGGACAAGAATGGGTGTCCATCACGGAGCGATCCTGCGCATCCTGCGTGACGACGGTCCGCAGTCGCGCGCCGAACTGGCGCGGCGCACCGCGCTCTCGCCGACCGCGCTGACCCATCTGACGGCGCATCTGCTCAGGGAAGGGACGGTCGTCGAGCTCAACCAGGCCGCCGCCGGCGACGCGCCGGTCGGTCGGCCGGCTATCGGCGTCGCCTTGGTCCCGGATGCCCTGTCCGTGGTTGGCGTGCACATCGGCGCCGGCACCATCCATGCCACGATCACCGACCTCAAGGCTTCGTCGAAAGCCATGGCCTCGCAATATTTCGACACCGCCACCAGCGAACCGGCCGCCGTGATCGGCAAGGTGGTGCGGACCGTGGAGCAACTGATCCGCAAGACCGGTGTCGAGCGGTCCCGCCTGATCGGGCTGGGGCTCGGCGTGCCTGGTCCGGTGGACACCAAGCGACGCCGCAATTTGCAGTCGGTCAACTACGACTGGAAGGACGTGCCTTTCGCCGACGAGCTCGAAACGGCGCTCGGCATGCCGGCTGTGGTCGAGCACAATGTCAGCGCCATGGCGCTGGCGGAGTCGCGCTACGGCATCGGCCGCGACGCCACGGCGCTGCTTTACATCTACCTGCGCACCGGCCTCGGCGCCGGGCTGGTGATCAACGGCATGCCTTTCCGTCCCGGCGGCTACGGGGCCGTCGAACTCGGCCATGTCCAGGTGGTCGAGAATGGCGAGCTTTGCGCCTGCGGCAACAGAGGCTGCCTGGAGACGTTCCTGTCCGAACGGGCGCTCGCCCGCGACGCCCATATCGAGGCGACGCATCCCAAGCGGCTGCTGGCCGAACTGGAGAAATATCCCGAGCCCTGGAACGCGGCGCTCAGGCACCTGACGACGGCGATCGCGACCGCGACCAACCTGCTCAATCCGGACCTGATCGTCTTTGGCGGCCATCTCGCCGAAGCGCCGGAAAGCTTCATCGACCATATCCGCGAGGGCGTGCCGCCCCGCGTGCTGCCGCCCATGCGCGACGTGCTGCGCATCGAACGGTCGAGCCTCGGCCCCGGTGCCGGCGCCATCGGCGCGTCCGCCGCGGCGCTCGATCATTTCTTCTATTCGGGGGTTTCGCGATGAGCGAGGCAGCCAAGACGACCCGTCTAGCCGGTACGCCGACGGAAGGGCAGGGCATCGACTATCCCGGCCTCGCCCTCAATCTCGTCGGGCTCGTCGCCGGTGTCGCCATCTGGTGGGCGCTGACGGCGGGCGGCGCGGTGGGCCTGCCGCCACCGCCGCAGGTGGCGGCGCGGTTCGGCGATGTCATCGCCAGCGGGCAGCTTGCCACCGACATCATGTCAAGTTTGGCGCGTGTGCTGACCGGCTTCCTGCTCGGCGTGATCCTGGCGATCCCGGTCGGCTTCGTCATGGGCTGGTACAAGGTAGCGCGCTCGCTCATCGAGCCGTATCTGCAGTTCTTCCGCATGATCCCGCCGCTTGCGATCATTCCGCTGGCGATCGTCACCATGGGCATCGACGAGACGCCGAAAATCTTCGTCATCTTCCTGGCCTCCTTCCTGGCCAGCGTCGTCGCCACCTATCAGGGCGTCATCAGCGTCGACAAGACCATGATCAACGCCGCGCGGGTGCTTGGCGCCAAGGACATGACGATCTTTCTGCGCGTCATCATCCCGGCATCGACGCCGTTCATCCTGGTCGGCGTGCGCATCGGGCTTGGATCGGCCTGGGCGACGCTGGTTGCCGCCGAACTGATCGCCGCGCAGTCCGGGCTCGGCTTCCGCATGCAGCAGGCGCAGCTCTATTACGACCTGCCGACCATCTTCGTCAGCCTGATCACCATCGGCCTGCTTGGCCTTGCGATGGATCGCATCCTGCTGGTGATCGAGCGCCGGCTCACCGTCTGGCAGGAGCGCGTGTGATGGCCCCCAAGATCATTTTCGACAACGTCACCCGCCGCTTCGATCTCCAGGACGCCGCTTTCATCGCGCTCGATCGGCTGTCGCTCGACATCGCCGACGGCGAGTTCGTCACCGTCGTCGGCCCATCCGGCTGCGGCAAGTCGACGGCGCTCAACATCGCCGCCGGCCTGCTCAAGCCAAGCGAAGGCACCGTGCTGGTCGACGGCAAGGCGGTCGAAGGGCCGGGTCCGGAGCGCGGCATGATCTTCCAGCAATACGCGCTCTTTCCCTGGTTAACCGTTCGCCAGAATGTCGAGTTCGGGCTGCGCATCAAGGGCGAGGAGGCTTCGCGCCGGCGTGAGATCGCCGAGCGTTTCATCGACCTCGTGGGTTTGCGCGATTTCGCCGACGCGCTGCCCAAGACGCTGTCGGGCGGCATGAAGCAGCGCTGCGCCATCGCGCGCGCCTATGCGGTCGATCCATCCATCCTGTTGATGGACGAGCCGTTCGGCGCGCTCGACGCGCTGACGCGCGTGCAGCTGCAGGACCAGTTGCTCGACACCTGGAGCCGGGAGCGGCGCACGGTGATGTTCATCACCCACGATGTCGACGAGGCCGTCTATCTCGCCAACCGCGTCATCGTCATGGCGGCGCGGCCGGGCCGGCTGAAGGAGATCATCGATGTCCCGCTGCCTTATCCCAGGACCGAGGAAATCCGGCTTTCGGCCGAGTTCATGACCATCCGCAACCGCGTCTGGCAAGCGGTGTACCACCAGTGACAGTAACAGGAGGAGAGTAACGTGACACTGACAAGACGGAACTTCATCGCATCCTCGGCGGCACTTGCCGCGTTCGCCGCAGGCGGCATTCAGGCCAAGGCGGCGGGGACGCCGGCACGCATCGGCTACAACGGCGATTTCTGGGGCGCGAGCATCTCCGGCGTGGCCGCCGATCAAGGCTTCTACGCCAAGCACGGCGTCGACGCCAATATCAAGGTCTTCACCAATGGTCCGATCCAGGTCCAGGCGCTGGGCGCCAACAGCCTCGAATTCGGCTATCTCGGGCCGGGCGCGCTCTGGTTGCCGGCGACCGGCAAGGCCAAGATCATCGCCGTCAACGATGTCGGCTTCTCCGACCGGGTGATCGCGCAATCCGGCATCAAGTCGATCGCCGAGCTCAAGGGCAAGAAGGTGGCGATCGCCGCCGGCACATCGGGCGACATGCTGCTGCGGCTGGCGCTGCGCAAGGCCAACATGGCGATGACCGACCTCGACATCGTGCAGATGGACCCGAGTACCATCGTGGCGGCCTTCGCCTCCAAGCAGGTCGCCGCGGCCGGCATCTGGTATCCTTTCGTCGGCATCATCCAGAAGAGCGTTCCCGATCTGGTGGAACTGGCCAAGAACGACGATTTCTACCCGCAGACCACTTTTCCGAGCGTCTTCATTGCCCGCAACGACCTGGTCAAGAGCAATCCCGATCTCGTCAAGAATGTGGTCCGCGCCATCAAGGACGCGCAGGATTTCCGCGCCGCCAACCAGGACAAGGCGATAGAGATCACCTCGAAACTACTCGGCATTCCGGCCGACCAGTTGAAGACGGAGGCCGGCTACGGCCGATTCATGACCTCGGCCGAGCTCATCAAGCTGACCAAGGACGGCAGCGTGAACGGCTGGTTTAGGACGATGAACGACCTGTTCAAGACCTTCGGCAAGCTCGAAACCTCGCTCGACCCCAAGGATTACTATCTCGGCGATCAGTATATTTCAGCCTGATGCCGGCTCTTGAACGCCACAGGCCCCGGTATCAGCCGGGGCCTGCTCCTGAAAAATCATAGACCTGCGGTGAGTCCTTCATGAACGTTCTCTATATCGACATCGACAGCCTGAGGCGCGACCATCTCGGTTGCTACGGCTATCATCGCAACACCTCTCCCGTCATCGATGGCCTCGCCCGCGACGGCATCCGCTTCGAGAACGTCTATGTCTCCGACGTGCCATGTCATCCGTCGCGCACGGCGCTGTGGAGCGGCCGCCACGGCATGCGCACCGGCGTGGTCGGCCATGGCGGCACCGCCTGCGAGCCGTTCCGCGAGGGTGCCGAACGCGCCTGGGCCGGCACCTTCTACGAGGAAGGCTGGATGCGCGCGCTGCGCGATCTCGGCTACCACACCACGACCATCAGCAGCTTCGGCGAACGGCATGGCTGCTGGCACTGGTATGCCGGCTTCAACGAGATCATCAATCCGGGCAAGGCCGGCATGGAGAATGCCGACGAGGTGTCGGGCCTGGCGCTCGACTGGCTGAAGCGCAATGGCTCGGCCAAGAAATGGTTCCTGCATGTCAATGTCTGGGACCCGCATACGCCCTATCGCGCGCCGGACTCCTTCGGCGATCCCTTCGCCGATCAGCCTCTGCCGGAGTGGATGACGAAAGACGTGTTCGAGAAGAGCCATGCCGGCTACGGTCCGCACAGCCCGCAGGAACCCTCGGGCTTCGATGTCGCGTCGGGCGGATCGACATATCGGCGCATGCCGTCACCGATCGACGACATGAGCAAGGTCAAGGCCTGGTTCGACGGCTACGACACCGGCGTCCTCTACGCCGATCACCATGTCGGTCTGATCATCGAGGAACTGAAGCGGCAGAACCTGTTCGACGACACCATCATCGTCATCGGCGCCGACCATGGCGAGAACCTCGGCGAACTCAATGTCTGGGGCGACCACCAGACGGCGGACGAGTTCACCTGCAACGTGCCGCTGGTCATCCGCTGGCCCGGTGCCAAGGACATGCGTGGCGTGAATTCCGGCCTGCATTATCATTTCGACTGGGCCGCCACGCTGATCGACCGGCTTGGCGGCAGCGTGCCGGCGCTTTGGGACGGGCAATCCTTCGGGACCGCGCTTGCCGCTGGCGAGGAGGGCGGGCGCGATTTCCTGGTGCTGAGCCAGGGCGCATGGGCGGTGCAGCGCGGCGTGCGGTTCCGGCTCGACGGGGCCGACTGGCTGATGCTGCGCACCTACCATGACGGCTACAAGGATTTTGGGCCTGTCAGCCTGTTCAACCTCAGGGAGGATCCGCACGAGCAGCATGACCTTTCCAGCAGCCGGGGCGACGTGGTCGATCACGCCAGCCGCCTGCTCGAGGACTGGCGCACCACGATGGCCAGGAGAAGCGACAGCGATGTCGACCCGCTGGTGACGGTGATCCGGGAGGGCGGGCCATTCCATTGCCTTGGCGAGTTGCCGGGCTACCTCGAAAGGCTGCGCCGGACCGGCCGTGGCGCGGCCGCGGCGGCACTCGAACAGCGCCACCCGGAACCGCCACCGCGACGCAAATCGCTGAACTGAGGACGGCGGCGGCCTCGCCCGACCGCGGCTATCCGCAGCAAGGTTGCGAGCCGGCGGAAGGCTCGCAACAGGCCTTGGCTTTTCGCTCTTCCGCCAGCCAGCGGTCGCGCGGCTTGCAGCTTGCAGGCCGGGGCGAAAGCTCGACATGGACCGCGCCGTCGACCAGCCGGGGAAGGGCGGCCCGATAAAGCGCGATCGGGCGCACGCCGTCGCTGACCTCGAAGGTCAGCCGGGCGGAAGGGTCGAGATCGACATGCTCGGTCACCTTGCGGATGATCGCCGAGAATTTCCCCGCCGGCATATGGGTGCGGTCGCCCTCGTCGACGTCCCAGAGCTGGACGAAGATCTCGGCCCAGGCTTCCGGATTGGCGCCGCAGTCCAGCGCGGCGAACGTGCCGGCCTTCACCTCGGTGACGTGGTAACCGGGTCTCACCGGCCGATCATCGTAGAAAAACACCAACGGCCTGTCCTTGTGACCGGCCAAAAAGCCGAGCAGGCCGGCGATGGTGATGTCCTTGGGGTCACCGGTGATGGCGGGGGCGGTTTCAAATTCCCGATTGTCAGAGGCGAGCATGTGCGCTAGTCCTTGTTTCAACATTTCTAGGATTGTTGAAATATGGATGAGCGTCAAGCCTTGTCGGCCTTCGCCGCCCTTTCGCAAGAAACACGACTGCGCATCCTGCGGCATCTGGTGATCGCGGGTCCGGATGGTGTTGCCGCAGGCGCTATCGCAGAGAAGGTCGAGGTCTCGGCGTCCAATGTGAGCTTCCACCTGAAGGAACTCGAACGGGCAGGACTGGTGAGCGTGCGGCGTGCTTCCCGTTCCATGGTCTACAGCGCCGAGTATGACGCGCTGAGCGGGTTGATCCGCTTCCTGATGGAGGATTGCTGCTCCGGAAGGCCCGAAATCTGTGCTCCGGCGCTGGCGCCGAGCTGCTGCGCGGTCGATGCGCAGGAGGTGGTTCGATGACAGTTGAACGCCAATTCGACCTGCCGCGCCGTCTGGTCGCCGAGAGCCTTGGCACGGCGATGCTGGTGGCTACGGTCGTCGGTTCAGGCATCATGGCGCGGTCGCTGACGAGCGACGGCGCACTGGCACTTCTCTGCAACACGCTGCCAACCGGTGCGAGCCTGGTCGTGCTGATCACAATCCTCGGCCCGATATCCGGTGCCCATTTCAATCCGGCCGTGTCGCTCGCCCTAACCCTTTCGCGCCGCCTGTCGGCCAGCGATTGCACCTTGTACATCCTGGCCCAACTTGCCGGCGGCATTGCCGGAACGATGATCGCTCATCTGATGTTCGGGCTGGCGCCGCTGGCGCTGTCGACGCATGGCCGCACCGGCGCCGCGCAATGGTTTTCCGAAGGCGTTGCGACCTTCGGCCTGCTCGCCGTCATCCTGGCCGGCTTGCGCTTCGAACGCGCGGCCGTGTCCTGGCTGGTCGGCCTCTATATCACCGCTGCCTACTGGTTCACCGCGTCGACTTCCTTCGCCAATCCCGCGGTCGCGGTGGCGAGGGCGTTCACCGACACGTATTCCGGAATCAGCCCGGCAAGTCTTCCCGGCTTCATCGCCGCCGAGTTCGCGGGCGCCGGCCTCGCCTTGGTGCTGATGACATGGCTGCTTCAGCCGCAAGCCGAAATCCAACTTCTTGCCGTCGAGGCCAGGCCATGACCGTCACGATCTACCACAATCCCGACTGCGGCACCTCGCGCAACACGCTTGCCATGATCAGGGCGAGCGGCGAGGAGCCGGTGGTCATCGAATATCTGAAACATCCACCCAGCCGGGAGCGCCTGCGCCAGCTTATTGCCGCCATGGGAATTCCGGTGCGCGCCCTGCTGCGCGAAAAGGGCACGCCCTATGCCGAGCTTGGCCTGGCTGATCCCAAATGGAACGATGAGGAACTGCTCGATGCCATGCTGGAGCATCCGATGCTGATCAACCGGCCGATCGTCGAAACACCCAAGGGGACGCGGCTGTGCCGGCCGTCCGAGCTTGTGCTCGACCTGCTCGACCATCCGGCGACCCAGTTCACCAAGGAAGACGGCGAGGTGGTGACCGTTGACCGTGGCTTCAAGTGATCGGGGCCTTTCCGACCTCGATGCCTCGGAACGCGCGCCGATAGCCGCAATTGCCGCCCTGGGGATCACCCAGATCATCGGCTACGGCACGCTCTACTACAGCTTCAGCATCCTTGCCGCCGACATGGCGAGGGATTTGGGATGGCCAACCGAATGGATTTTCGGGGCGCTTTCGGCCGCCTTGCTGGTTGGCGGCCTGACGGCGCCCTGGCTGGGACGCTGGATCGACCATTTCGGTGCCGGAAAAGTCATGACCGCCGGCTCGGTCCTGGCAGCGGCGGCACTCGCCGCCTGTGCCTGTGCTCCCACTGTCGTGGCCTTCGTGGCGGCGCTGATCGTCCTCGAAGTGGCATCGAACCTGGTGCAGTACGGCGCCGCCTTCGCGCTACTGGTGCAGATCAGGCCGCATGCCGCGCAACGCAGCATTACCTACCTCACCCTCATTGCCGGCTTCGCGTCGACCGTGTTCTGGCCGATCACCTCGGCCTTGCATGCGTTGATGTCGTGGCAGAATGTCTATCTTGCCTTCGCCGGGCTGAACCTGCTTGTCTGTCTGCCGCTGCACGCCTGGCTTTCGCATGGACTGGCCAAGGGCAGGCGAGCGGCGAGCGCGCCGCCACGGCATATCATGGGATCGCTTCCCGCCCCGGCGCGGCCGCTCGGCCTTGCACTGATGGTGATTGCCTTCTCGCTGCAGAACCTGATCGGCGCTGCCGTGCTGGTGCATATGGTGCCGCTGCTTTCCGGGCTTGGTCTTGGGGCGACCGCCGCGATCGTCGGAACGCTGTTTGGGCCGTCACAGGTGTTGAGCCGTTTCGTCAACATGGTGTTTGGCGGCAAGCTGTCGCCCCCGATGCTCGCGATCATCTCGGCCGGCCTGATGACGGCCGGTGTGGTCGTGCTGGATAGCACCGCCCCTTCCATTGCCGGTGCGATGGCGTTCGCCGTCATCTTCGGCATGGGCAACGGGCTTTTCAGCATCGTCACCGGCTCGCTGCCGCTCACACTGTTCGGCAGCGATGGCTATGGCCGGCTGCAAGGGCGGGTTATGTCGGCCCGACTGGTCGTCTCGGCCGTCGCGCCCTTTGCCCTGGCATTCGCCATCGTGCATATCGGCATTGCCTGGTCGCTCGGGGCGATGGCGCTTCTGGGCGGTGCCGCGCTGCTCGTCCTGGTGGCGATCACGAGACTGCCGGAGGCGCGTATCGACCGCGTGTGACATCCGACGCCGTTGCCTGCCGGTTCATGCCATTTGGCCGTGCCCTCATCGAGGCATCCGCGCTGCATCACGACAGCCAGGCCCGTTCTACCCTATTGCGGTGCTGCCGGGCAGGTTTGCGCCTGCCGGCATGGAGGATAGCACCAAGTGACATCGACGCCGGTTGCCAGCCGCGAAGCAGCACCCTTGCCCGTCGCGGCGCTGATGGGCGCGATGGTGTCGATCCAGATCGGCGCTACCTTCGCCAAGTCGCTGTTCCCGGTGATCGGCGCGCAGGGAACGACGACGATCAGGCTGGTGGTCGGCGCGCTGATGCTGATCGCGGTGCTGCGGCCCTGGCAGATGCGGCCCTCGCGCGCCACTCTGCCATGGCTCGTCGCTTATGGGGTAACGCTCTGCGCGCTCAACCTTCTGTTCTATGCCGCACTCGCCAGGATCCCGCTCGGCGTCGCGGTGGCGCTGGAGTTTTCCGGTCCGCTCCTGGTGGCCACCTTGACCTCGCGGCGCGCCACCGACTTTGCCTGGATCGCGCTGGCGGTCGCCGGCATCCTGCTGTTGTCACCCTTCATCCGTTCGCTGCAGCCGCTCGATCCGACCGGCGTGCTGCTGGCGCTGGCGGCCGGCGGCTTCTGGGCGCTCTATATCGTGCTGGCGCAGAAGGCGGGCGCGGAACTCGGCACCCGCACCACCGCCTATGGCATGGCCATCGCCGCCGTGCTGGTGCTGCCCTTCGGCATAGAACAGGCGTGGAGCGGCCTGCTCTCGCCATCGATCCTGGTCGGCGCGCTGCTCGTCGGCCTGTTCTCCAGCGCGCTGCCGTTCTTCCTGGAGATGGTGGCGCTGACCCGCATGCCCGCCCGCATCTACGGCACGCTGACCTGCCTGGAGCCGGGGCTCGGCGCGCTGGCCGGGTTCTTGTTCCTGCGGGAAAGCCTGACCATGCCGCAACTGGCCGGCATCGCCGCCGTGATCGTCGCCGCCGCCGGTACCGCGCTCACCTCGAAGCCGCCGGTGCCTTCGCCGGAGTAGGGGCGAGGCCGTCCCCTTCGGCCCCCGGGCAAAAACCCCGGCTGCAATCCCTGCACTGGGAATGCCGCCTACTGATCCCGTTCGGGAGCGGAGCGACCGCAAAGGGTGCAGGGAACCCCACCTACGCCCGGCCGAGCCTGCCGCCGAGCAGGTCTTGAAGGCCATGTGAAGCATAATTATATCAACAACTAAGCGTGGGTCGCACGCGAATGTAATGCTTTGGTCAAGCTTCATCTATGGAGGTTGTCATGGCTAATATGCTCATGGAAGGAAAGAAGGGCCAGGACTGGCTCAATCTGGTCCTTGCCATCTGCCTGTTCATCTCACCTTGGATAATCGGCTTCGCCGCTGAAACCGCACCTGCATGGAACGCCTGGGTTGTTGGCGTCGTGCTGGGTGGCATGGCTCTGGCAGCGCTTACCGCATTCGCCGAGTGGGAAGAATGGGTGAGTGTCGTTCTCGGGCTCTGGCTGATCGTTTCGCCCTGGCTACTCGGTTTCATGGCGAACACACATGCGATGGCCACTGACGTCGTTCTCGGCGTTCTGGTGGTTGCCGTATCCGGTTGGGCCGTCTGGGACTTCCGTCATCCGCACGCGCACGCGTGATCGGGACGGACCAAGGGTGGGGGCTCGGCGCGCGAGTGACGGGCTCCTCCCGCAGATTTGGAATGCGCGTCCGAGGTACGCGAAATTTGGGCTGGCGCTCTGTGCCGCGAGGCGATGGGTGCCGCGCGCCGTAGAAGTTCGGTCACCGCCCCCGATTTTGTGAATGTCCGCCGGCATCCGTTGGCCGGTCCGCCCCTGCCGATCCGGCCACCGGCTTGCGATCGGGAGGCCGCGCCCATGGATTTCGGTGAGATCGAACCCATATCTTGGGTAGGAGTTTGAGCGTGACCTTCGCGCGGGTGGCCCTTTTCGCCGCGGCCTTCGTCGCCGTGGCTGTCGTTTCTCTCTTCCCTTCGGCCGGGAGCGAGAAGGTTGCGTTGAGCGTGGCGATCGATGGCGCCATCGGGCCGGCAAGCAGCAGGCAGCTCAAGGAAGCGCTTGATGCCGCGGCCAGGCGCGATGCCGCAGTCCTCATCTTGCAGCTCGACACGCCGGGCGGGCTGGTCACCTCGATGCGCGAGATGATCGCCGATATCCTGGCGTCGCCGGTGCCTGTCATCGGCTATGTCGCACCGGCCGGCGGCCATGCGGCAAGCGCCGGCACCTATATCCTCTACGCCACCCATGTCGCTGTCATGGCGCCCGGCACCAATCTGGGTGCGGCGACGCCGGTGGAGATTGGCGGCTTGCCGTCGCTTCCGGGCGGCGACAAGGGCGACCAGAAGGGCGGGGGCGACCAGAAGGGCGGGGGTGACCAGAAGGGCGGGGGTGACCAGAAGGAAACCGGCGGGCGGCCGGCGGGCGACGCGATGATGGCCAAGGTGACCAATGACGCGGTCGCCCTGATCCGCTCTCTTGCCGAACTGCGCGGGCGCAACGGCGACTGGGGCGAGAAGGCCGTGCGCGAAGCGGCGAGCCTGTCGGCCAATGCGGCATTGCAGGAACATGTGATCGATTTCGTCGCCCGCGACACCACCGAGCTGCTGCAACTTGCCGATGGGCGTACCGTCGATGTGGCCGGCAAGAAAGTGGTGCTGGCGACGAAGGGGCTACCGGTCGAGACGCTGGAACCGGGCTGGTTCATCCAGCTGCTTTCCGTCATCACCGATCCGAACACCGCCGTCATCCTGATGCTGGTCGGCGTCTATGGCATCGTCTTCGAGTTCACCAGCCCGGGGGCCGTGGCGCCCGGCGTCATCGGCACCATCTGTCTCGTGCTCGGCCTCTATGCGCTCGATCTCCTGCCGATCAACTATACCGGGCTTGCCTTGATGCTGCTCGGCGTCGTTTTCCTCATCATCGAGGCCTTCAATCCCACCGTCGTGCTCGGGCTCGGCGGCGTGGCCGCCTTTCTGTTCGGTGCCGCCATGCTGCTGCGGGTCGAGGGGCCGGGCTTTGCCGTGTCATGGGCGATCATCGGTCCCGCCGCCGCGCTGACGCTTGGATTGGCGCTGCTGAGCGGCACTTATCTCTGGGCGGCGCGCCGGAATCCTCCGCGCGTCGGCGGCGAAGCGATGCGCGGCCAGCCGGCCGAGATCCTCGACTGGCAGGGCGGCGAGGGCCATGTGCTGGCCTTGGGCGAGCGCTGGCGGGCCAAGGCCGATGAACCCGTCGCGGCCGGCGACAGTGTCGAGGTGACCGACATCAGCGACCTCGTGCTGACCGTGCGGCGGCGCGACGCGGGAAGGAATGGAGCAAGGCAATGAACATCGGTTATGTGGCCTACCTGCTACTTGCGGTTCTTGTGGTCATCTTCCTGTCCGCGGCCATCCGAATCCTGCGGGAATATCAGCGCGGCGTGGTCTTCACGCTCGGCCGCTTCACCGGGGTCAAGGGACCTGGCCTCATCATCCTCGTTCCCTTCGTCCAGCAGATGGTGAAGGTCGACCTGCGCGTGGTGGTGCAGGACGTGCCGCCGCAGGACGTGATTTCGCGCGACAACGTCTCGGTGAAGGTCAACGCCGTGCTTTATTTCCGCATCGTCGACGCCGAGCGGGCGGTCATCCAGGTCGAGGACTACATGGCCGCCACCAACCAGCTGGCGCAGACCACGCTGCGATCGGTGCTCGGCAAGCACGAGCTCGACGAGATGCTGGCCGAGCGCGACAGGCTCAACAGTGACATCCAGGAAATCCTCGACCAGCGCACCGATGCATGGGGCATCAAGGTGTCCAATGTCGAGATCAAGCATGTCGACCTCAACGAGAACATGGTCCGCGCCATCGCCAAACAGGCCGAAGCCGAGCGGCTGCGGCGCGCCAAGGTGATCAATGCCGAAGGCGAGCAGCAGGCGGCGGCGAAACTGGTCGGGGCGGGCCGCATGCTGGCGGCCGAGCCACAGGCCATGCAACTGCGCTATTTCGAGGCCTTGCACGACATCGCCGGCGAGCGCTCATCCACGGTGGTGTTCCCGCTGCCGGTGGACTTGCTCAGCCAGTTCATGAAGGGGCAGGGGAAATAGGGGAGATCGGCATCGGAACTGCCAATCTTCGCCTCGTGCGGAAGATTGGCAGCTTCGCCGTCTTCGCCCTCGCTGCGCCAATCGTCAGACCTCCTCGTTGTCAGAACCTGACGCTGAGATCTGCCTTGGCGCCGTTGTCGGTGTTGTGGGCGCCGAACTGGCCGATATAGGACAGGCCGAGCGTCGCGTTGGCCGACATCGGCAGGTCGAAGCCGGCCTCGATCACCGCGCTGTCCCTGGCGACAGGCACGCCGGCGATGGCAAAGGCATTGCCCCCGGCGAAGGCGAAAATCGAGGTCGGCGTGACGTCGCCAAAGGCGTGGCGCCAGCCGAGCGTGCCGCGCGCGGTCGCGCTCATGCCGCCGAGCGCGACGTCGGTCGAGGCGCGCAGCCCGAGCGTGGTGAAGGTGGCATTGGTGCTGGATCCGGCGCTGGTCAGCGCCGCGGCGCCACCTTGCTCGGAGAACCCGTCAGTATGCACGCTGACATAAGCGAGATTCGCGAAGGGCTCGAACTTGAAGCGGCCGGCACCAGCCTTGTAGGCGAGTTCGCCGAACACCTGCGCCGTGCCGGCGTCATAGTCAGCCGACAGTTGGTCGGCGAAGCCGTTGAAGGCTACCGAGCGTTTTGTCGAGATGTGGTTCCAGCTGTAGGCGGCGCCGGTGCGGAAGGCTATGGCGCCCCAGTTGGTGCCGCCATAGAGTCCGAGATGATAGTTGTCGGTGGCGCCGCTGGAATGGCGGTCGTCGGCATCGAAGGACGAATGGCTGTAGCCGCCGATGATGCCGACGCGCCAGTCGCCGATCGGGCTGTCGGCGCCGACCAGGAGGCCACCGGTCGAGCGATCGAAGGCGGCGGCATTGCCGTCGCTGCCGGTCTGGCCCCAGGAGCCGAAGGCCTGGCCCCAGACGGCAAAGCGGTCGGTGTCGGCCGCCACCATTTCGGGCCCGGCCTCGCCATAGGCCATGACCGGCAATGCGGCTGCGCCGGCATCGCCAAAAGCGGCGCTGATCCGCCTGGTGGCGGCGTCGCGGATGAAGCGGCTGTCCTCGACCAGCATGCCCTTGGCCGAGGCATGGATCTCGCCCGAGAGCTGGTCGAAGGCGTCCTGGGCGGCTGCCTCACTCGGCAAGGCAAAGATGGTATCAAAGAGCGGATTGCCGCTGCCAAGGCTTTCGGCGCCGCCGCCGGTGGCGATCTGGTTAGGCGTCAGGCCGACCGCGGCGAAGGACTTCGCCTGCACCACATCGAGATAGACATGCGTCGGGTCGTAATTGGCGATAAGGCCAATGAAGGGGCCGGCCCCGCTGAGCGTGTAGGTGCCCATGACGCCCGCATCGGCTTGCAGCACGGTGTAGTGCGTGCCCAGCACATAAGGCGCGGCGTCCGTCTTGACAACGTCGAGGACCGCGCCGTCGGCGATCGTCGCCGTGCCCGTCGCCAGGATGAGGTCCGACTGGCCGGTCGAGGTCAGCTCGACTTGGTAGATCGAGCCCGCCGCCTGGTCGAGATTGCCCGCGACATGCAGCGTGCCGATCGAATTGCCCGGCGCGATGATGCCGCCCGATAACGCCGTGATGCCGCCCACCGTGCCGTTGCCGCCCAGCATGCCGCCCGTGATCGTCACCAGCGAGTTGGCCAGCGAACCGTTCACGGCTAGCCGCCCGCCGGTAACGTCGGTCGCACCGGTGAAGCCGCTCGAATCGGCGGTCAGGTTCGTCGTGCCGGCGATCTGGTTGATCGTGCCCGCGCCGCCGATCGCCGACGCGAAGGTGTAGCTTGTGTCGGTGTGGTTGAAGTTGATCGCACCCGCGCCTTGTCCGAACTGAACGCTCGCCGCATTGAGCGCGCCGGCCGCCGCCGCTGGCGATCCGCTCGCCGCTCCGATGTTCAGCGTGCCGACGGAGCCCGCCAGGAGGGCGATGTCGACCACGCCGCCGGCCGACACTGCGCCGCCATTCGCAATCGTCAGCGTGCCGGTTCCGGAATTGCCGATCCTCAGGTCGCTGCTGTCGGTCCAGATCGAGCCAGCGCCGTCGACTGTAACGACGCTGACAGAGGCCGCTTGCACACCGACAATGCCTGTGCTCGCGTTGCTGACCGCCCCACCGTTCAGGATGTTCAGAACGCCGGAGCCGAAATCACCGACAAACAAGCCTCCGCTGTTGGTCCAGGTCGAGCCTGCGCCGGTGATCGTTGCCGTGCCGGCTGAGCCCTTACCGCTGGCTAAGGAACCATCAACGTCGCTGACTGCCCCACCGTTCGAGATCGTCAGCGTGCCGGTGCTGAATTTGCCGATCGCCAGGTCGCTGCTGTTGGCCCACGTTGAACCCGTACCGTCGATCGTCACGATACCGGTCGAGCCGGCCGATTCCCCGACATAGCCCTTCACGTTGCTGACGGCACCACCGTTCAGGACGTTCAGCGTGCCGCCGCCGAAATCGCCGACAATCAAGATTCCGCTGTTGGTCCAGGTCGAGCCTGCGCCAGTGATCGTTGCCGTGCCGACCGCGCCTGCTCCGCTCCCTACAATACCGTCAACGTTGCTGACCGCGCCGCCGCTCGAGATCGACAGCGTGCCCGTGCTGAGGCCGCCGACGTACAGGTCCGCGCTGGTCCAGGTCGAGCCAACGCCTGCGACGGACACCATGCCGGTCGAGCCCGCCGAATTGCCGATATAGGCCGTATGATTGCTGACAGCGCCGCCATTGGTGATCGCCAAGGCGCCGGCGCCGAAATCGCCAACAGCCAGGTTGGAGCTGTTGGTCCAGGTCGAGCCGGCACCGTCGATGAATACTATGCCGGTCGAGCCTGCTTTCGCGCCTATTGCCGCCGCGCCATTGCTGACGGTGCCGCCTTTCGAGACCGTCAACGTTCCCGTTCCCTGGTCGCCGACAGCCAGGTTGGAACTGTTTGTCCAGGTCGAGCCCGCACCGACCATCACGATGCCGTTGGAGCCCGCGTGCCAACCGATGGTGCCCATGGCATTGCTGACCGCGCCGCCATTGTTGATGTCCAGGGTGCCGGTGCCAAATTCGGCGATGTAGAGATCCCCACTGTTGGTCCATGTCGAGCCAGGGCCGTCCACCGTTACGGTGCCGGTGCCCAGGCCGTAGCCGACATGACCCACTGTGTCGCTCACAGCGCCGCCGCTGGAGATCGTCAAGGTGCCGGTGCTGCCGGTGCCCAAGGCAAGGAAAAGGTCCGAACTGTTGCTCCAGACGGAGCCTGCTCCAGTGACGCTCACGGTGCCGCTCGCGTTCGACACGTAGCCGAGATAGCCGGCAGTGTCGGAGAGGGTGCCGCCGTTCGTAATCGTCAGCGAGCCCGAGTAACTCGAAATGGTGCCCACAAACAGATAGTGGGCCGCCGCATTCGCCGCATCGACCACGGCCGGGTGCGGGAACACGGGATCGAGAATGACGTCGTCGCTCGATGTCGGGACAGCGGCGGGGTTCCAGTTCCCGGCGGCGAACCAGTTCGTGGAGGCGGCGCCGGTCCAGACCTCGGCTGCCGATGCAGGGATCGGCTGGCCAAGGCCGACCAGCGCAGTCGAGGTCAGCGCCAGGCATTTCAACGCGTTAGCCTTGCGGCCTCCAAATCCATTCCGCAGCATTCGATCCCCTGACATGACAGTCGTTTCACCCTGAGGCTGACATGTCATTGGCGCCCGGCCTTGTCTTGGGCAGGGCGGCACTGGAATTGGACTGGAGCGAAAAGCAGCGTCTTTTGCGCGCACTGTGGCGGTTCGGCGTCATCGGTCGCGCAGGCGCTGCGGAATCGGCCTCGCACGGGCTGGTATCGGACCGAAAGCTGCAAAACTTATCTGGCGCTTGTCGGCGTATAGCCGAAGCGGCGACGAAAGCAGCGGTTGAAGTACGATACGTCGCTGAATCCGCTTGTCAGGGCGATGTCACTGACCCGCATGTCGCTGTGTAAGTGCGAGAGCATCCTGTGGGCGCTCTGCAAACGCAGTTCGAGAACGCGTTCGGAGAAGCTCATTCCCGTCTCCTGAAGGAGGTCGTGGACATAGCGCACCGACAGGCCGAGTTGTTGCGCGACACTTTGGGCGGAGATGCCGGGATCGATAAAATCCTCGGCGATCCTCGCCAGGACGGCCTCCAGCCTGGCAGCGCGCAGGCCTCGAAGCCCGGCCAGTTCAGCAGCCCGACCTTTCGCGCCGGTCGCCAGGCCGATCAGATCCACGATCGTGTCCGTCGCGTGCGTGATCAGATCCGCCGAGCCAAGCGGGCTGCCGCTTTCAAGAAGCAGGCAATAGCGTTTGAGAAGATCGAGGGCTTCGCTGTCGGCGCCGATCTTCAACCCCAGCCTGTCATCGATCTGCGGGAAGGCACGCAGGAGGATCGCGCGTGGGACCGCCACATTCGTCCAGACATTGCTGCCGGCACAGGTCATTTTCAGAGCTTCCGATGCAGTGACAAGCACGGCCTCTCCCTGACCGACGGCGTATTCGCGGCCGACCTCTACCCCTGACAACACGGTGTCGGCCTTGTTGATCAGCAACAGATAGCCGTCACTGTCGTCATTGGCGATGTTGCTAGCTTTCCTTGTCGCGTGCTTGATGGTTCCGGACATCCGACCGAGAACCACTGAACCGACAGCCATGGCCTCGATGGGCGCTTCGAACGGCAGGTTTTCCGGACTGCCGTATTCGACCGACAATATTTCCGCGACACGGACGTCTTGCCACAGGGAAGATCGCTCGCGTTCGTCAAGATGTGGTGACAACCGAGCCGATGAAAACACCGTCTTTCGAGACAATGGGGTACCTCGACAAGTATCCACGGCTTAAAAATATCGAACGCGATGCTTTCCATTGCGACAATAACCGGCAACACTGGCGTTCAGGCGATCAAGTTGAACCCATAGTCGAGAGCGGCCGCGACTGGCGTCATCCAAAAGTATGACGTCACAAATTCCTCCGAGGCGAGATCGGGGCGTGCCTGGAGGTGTGGTGGAAAGGCTGAGCAGCGAAGTCCTGAGTTCGATTATCGGCGATATCTATGATTGCGTTTTGAACCCGGAAGGCTGGGCCGGAGTCATGACCCACATCACGAAAGCCGTCGACGCGGCCTATACCACCATCGCCCTTGCCGGCACCGCCCATAATAGCGGCCGTTTCGCGGCTCAGTCACCTTGGGATCCCGTGCAGATGCGGGTGCTCGAGGAAGACTATGACTTTGATGGAATTCCCGGACTGAAGGCAGCGGTCGTCGGCGATGTCGACCGGCCCGTTGCGACGTTGTCGCTCATGAGCGAAAGCGAACTCCAGCTGACGCCGTTTTTTCAGAACTGGGCCAAACCACAGGGGCTGCGCGAGGCTTGCATCACCAAGTTCGTTCATACGCCGGACCGAATCGGGCTTCTGGGCTGCACCACCCGAGCCAGCAGGGGAGGTATTTCGATCGAGGAGCAGCATTTCCTGGCATTGCTCTCGCCGCATCTGCGCCGTGCTTCGCTGATCGGCGACCTGCTCGACCAGGGCCGCGTCACCACCCATCTTTATCGCCAGGCGCTCGACCATCTGGCTGTGCCTGTCGTGCTTACCCACGCCAATGGGGCAATCCTCCATGCGAATGCGGCAGCCGAACAGATGTTTTCGGTGCAGGGTCCCATTCTCTCCAGGAACGGCCTGCTCCAGGCACAGAATTCGATGGTGGCCCGCGCCCTGCTGGACGCGATCGCCAGTGCGGCGAGCGCGGATGCTTCGCTTGGCGCGCGCGGCATAGGGCTGCCTGTTTCGGCCCAGGGCCAGCCGCCCGCCGTTGCCTATGTGTTGCCGCTAACTGAAGGAACGGCGCGCGCGGTTTTCCGGCCAGCATGCGCGGCTGTGTTCATATCGACGACGACATCGGCTTCTCCCCTCCCGGAGGCCGTTCTGACCACGCTGTTCGACCTTACACCCGCGGAGGCGCGGGTGCTGCTGCGGATCGGCAGCGGATTGTCAGCCTCCAAGAGCGCGTTGTCGCTCGGCATCGGTGAAAACACCTTGAAGACCCACCTCAATCGAATTTTCGCCAAAACCGGCACGAGACGCCAAGCCGACCTCGTCAAACTCGTGTCGGACATCGGCACGCCGCTGGCGGCTCATGGACCCTGAAGGCGGAGCGCGTGGTCTCTACCGCCAGCGGGTCAGAGGCTTTACCCCCTCCAGGGCGGCTCCGGCGCGAAGCGCTTGCCGATCCAGTCGGCGAAGGCGCGGGTCTTGGCGGCTTTTCCCTTGGCCGAGGGCGTGACGACATAGACCGCGCCTTCGTCCGCCAGCGTCCACGCCTCCAGCACGGGTACCAGCCGTCCGTCGGCAAGCTCACGGCCGACCAGCCAGTCGGTGCTCATCATCAGGCCGAGGCCT
The DNA here is from genome assembly GCF_008520305.1 of Mesorhizobium sp. SARCC-RB16n. GTDB lineage: Bacteria > Pseudomonadota > Alphaproteobacteria > Rhizobiales > Rhizobiaceae > Mesorhizobium. Next base: position 118,751 of record NZ_ML703280.1, read on the forward strand.
TGCACGGCGGCTTCGACCAGCACCTCGGCATCGTCTGTGACCAACGGCCCGGAAACCTCGACGTGCGCGCGCCGGCCCTCGCGGTCGGTCATCTCCCAGGCCGGAAAGGTCTGGAAGCCCGAGAAGCCCAGACAGGAATGGTCGAGCAGCGCTTGCGGTGTCTCCGGCGTGCCCCTGCTGGCGAGATAGGAGGGAGCGGCGCAGAGCAGACGGCGTCGCGTCGCCACCTTGCGTGCCACCAGGCGCGAATCCTCCAGGCTGCCCAGCCGCACGGCGACATCGAAGTTTTCGGCGACCAGATCGGTGAAGCGGTTGGAGAATTCGGCCTCGATGCGGATATCGGGAAATTCGGCAAGGAACTGAGGCAGCAGCGGCCCGATCCACATGCGCCCGAACGTGCCGGGCAGCGCCAGTCTGAGCAGGCCGCGCGGGCGGCCACCCGCATGCGCGGACGCGACGGCCTCGGCCTCGTCGACGGCAGCGAGGATGGCGCGCACACGCACCAGGAATTCAGCGCCTGCTTCGGTCAGCGACACGCTGCGCGTCGTGCGGGAGAGCAACGTTACCCCCAGCCGCGTCTCCAGCGATTGCAAGCGCCGCGACAGGATGGTCGCGTCGCGCCCGACCCGCGCCGCCGCGCGAGTGAAGGAGCGCGCCTCCGCGATAGCGGCGAAGGCGGCCATCTCGGCAAGGGCCGCGGGTTCGTGAGATTGCTGCATGTTTCACAGTTCTCAATTGCAGAAAACAAGGATTATCCAGAGATAGCGCAGCAAATAGGTTCACTCAATCGACCATCGTCTGACCGGAGTCAAACCGTGAAAGCCATCGAACTGAGCCAGCCCAGGCTGGACGCCTTCCGCGCCGCTACCGTTGCTACCCCCGAACCGCAGCGCGGAGAGGTGCTGATACGCCAGCGTGCGGCGAGCCTCAATTTCGTCGACGCGGTGGCGAGCGGCAATTATCCCGGACCGAGCTTCCCGCTCATCCCCGTTGCCGACGGTGCCGGCGAGATCGTCGCGCTGGGCGAGGGCGTTACGATATTCGGCACCGGCGATCGCGTCGTCGCGCATGCCAAGCCGCGCTGGATCGGTGGCCGGCCGCGGCCCTATGAGATGACGCAGATGCGCGGCATCTCGCTGCCGGGGTCGCTGGCCGAATATGTCGCGCTGCCGGCCAATTCGCTCGTGCCGGTCCCGGCGCATCTCTCCTTCGAGGCGGCCTCGACGCTGCCGATCGCCGGCACCACCGCGTGGAACGCCATCCGCGCCGCCGATGTCGGGCCAGGCTCGGTGGTCGTGCTGCTTGGCACAGGCGGCGTCTCGATCTTCACCCTGCAGCTCGCGAAGGCCGCCGGCGCCACGGTCATCATCACCTCGTCATCGGACGAAAAGCTGGAGCGGGCGAGGCGCTCGGCGCCGATCATCTCATCAACTACCGCGCGAAGCCCGACTGGGACGGCAAGGTGCTCGAACTGACCGATGGCCTTGGCGCCGACCTTATCGTGGAGACCGGCGGCACCGCCACCTTCGCCCGCGCCGTCAACGCCACCGCGCCCGGCGGCACGCTGTTCACCATCGGCTTCGTCACCGGCGCCGAGGCCACCATCAATCTGCTGCCGATCATCATCAAGGCGCTGAAGGTGATCGGCAACAACACCGGATCCGTATCGGATCTTCTCGACGCCGCCCGCGCCATCGGCGCGGCCCGGATCGAACCTGTTGTCGACAAGATGTTTTCACCTGATGAGGCGACCGAAGCCTACGCCCATATGGCCGCCGGCGGCCTGCATTTCGGCAAGCTGGTGTTCGGGCTGGAGTGGTGAAGCAGCCGATCTCCCCCATTTGGGGGAAGATTATTCGCTTCACCGTCAGATCAGCTTCTCCAGCGTGATCGGCAGATCCCTGATCCGCTTGCCTGTTGCGTGGAACACCGCGTTGGCAATGGCCGGCGCCATGCCGACGATCGCCAGTTCGCCGACACCCTTGCCGCCGAGCACCGAGGAGTGCAGGTCGGGGATGCCGACGGAGATCACCTCGATGTCGGGAATATCGGCATTGGTCGGGACGAGGTAATCGGCGAGGTTGGTGTTGACGATGCGGCCGTGGCGGCGGTCCATGATGCCTTCTTCGAGCAGCGCCTGGCCGATGCCCATGATGATGCCGCCCTTCCACTGGCTTTCGGCCAGCTTCGGATTGTAGAGACGGCCCGAATCCAGCGCCGACACCACGCGCGAAACCCGCACCGTGCCGAAATCCTCGTCGACGCGCACCTCGACGAAATGCGCGCACCAGGAGTGGCGGGAATAGTCGCCCTCGGTGTGCGGCAGCGCCATGGCGATGGTGGTGTAGTTCTTGTAGCGATCCTCGGCGCTCGAATGGCCGGCATGGTGTCGCCGGTCGCTTCGATGCGGTCGCGGCCGACGCTTTTGAGAAGTTCGGCGATCGAGACATCGGGGCCTTCGCCGCGTGGCGAACCGATGCGGCCATTGGCGACGACCAAAGTGTTGGCCTGCAGCGCGTTGAAGGGCGAGCGCGGATCGCTGATCGCCAGGCCGATCAGCTGGTCGAGCGCCGAGGTCGCCGCCTTATAAACCGCGCCGGTCATTACGCCGGCCAGCCGCGAGCCGCCGGCAACGCCGGCGCGGGGAAAATGGGAGTCGCCCAGTTTCACCACGACGTCGTCGGCGCTCACGCCGACCGTTTCGGCGGCGGTCTGCGCCAGGATTGTGTAGGTGCCCTGGCCCATGTCGATCGAGGAGCTTTCGACCTCGACCGAACCATCGGCCAGGATGCGCACGATCGCTTCGCCATAGGCGCGCCGCACCGGATAGGTGCCGGCGGCGACGCCCCAGCCGATCAGCTGGTTGCCATCGCGCATAGAGCGTGGCTCAGGCGTGCGCCTGGCCCAGCCGAAGCGGTCGGCGCCCACTGCAAAAGCCTCGCGCAACTGCCTGGTCGACCAGGCTTTTTTCGCGTGCGGGTCCTGTTCGGCGTAGTTGCGCAGCCGGATTTCCAGCGGATCGATGCCGACCTCGTAGGCGAGTTCGTCGATGGCGCTTTCGATGCCGAAGGCCGATGGGTTCTCGCCCGGCGCGCGCATGGCGCCCGGCACCACCGAATTCACCCGCACGACATTCTGCTTCGAGGAGAAATTCGGCGTCGCGTACATGATCGAGGTGACCGAGCCCAGCGGCTCGACCCACATGCCTTCGATCGATGTCTCGTTGACGCCGCGATGCACGATCGACTGGATTTTTCCGTCATGCTCGGCGCCGATCGTCACCGTCTGGCGCGTCGCGGCGCGGCCGCCATAGCCGGTGAAGGTCTGTGGCCGCGTCATCACCAGCCGCACCGGCCAGCCGAGCATTTTCGCGGCACTTGCGGCAATCGCGCCATGACCGAGCGCCAGCGCCTTGGAGCCGAAGCCGCCGCCTATATAGGGCGACACCAGCCGCACATTCTCGAACGGCAGGCCGAACCATTCGGCATAGGTGCGGGCCATGCCGTCCAGCCATTGGCTCGGCTCCCACACGGTGAGGTGGTCGCCTTCCCAGCGGGCGATAAGGCCATGCGGTTCCATCGGCGCCTGGTATTCGCGCGGCGTGTTGTAGGCGGCGCAGATCCGTACCGGGGCGGAGGCGAAGGCGGCAGCCGCGTCGCCCCATTCCTTGGTCATGGCGTCGACCGGAATGCCGTCGCCGGCCTTGCCGTCGCTGAGGTCGACGATGGCCGGCGTCTCTTCGTAACTGACCTTGACCATCGCTGCGGCGGCCACGGCCTGCTCGAACGTCTCGGCGACCACTGCGGCGACATGTTGGCCCGAGAAAGTGATGTCGCGCGCCAGCGGGCAGTAGGGTTTGTCGGGCGGCGGGGTACCGAACCAGTCAGAGGCGGTTCTCAGGCTGATGATCGTGTCCGGTGTCAGCACCTTGAGTACGCCCGGCGCTGCCTCGGCCGCCTTGCTGTCGATGGCGATCACCTTGCCGGATGCGATCGTGCTTTCGACCAGCACGGCATAGGCGAGGCCTTCGAGCTGCTGCTCGACGGCGTATTTGGCGGCACCCGTGATCTTGGCCGGGCCGTCGACCCGCGACAGCCGGCCGCCGACCGCGTCCACGCCGCCGTCGGACGCATCGCCCCGTTTCGATTCACCAACTCTGATGTTGTGAACGGTCATGCCGTTTCTCCCATCTTGAGAATAGCCCGTGCGACGACGCGCGGCGCGAGTTCGATCTTGTAGCGGTTGGCGCCATGGTCGACGGCACCCTCGACGGCGAGCAGGCTGGCGGTCCGCACGGCGTTCGGCTCCAGCACCTTGCCTTTCAGCGCGGCTTCCACGGCATGCGCCCGCCAGGGTTTGGTCGCGACGCCACCAAGCGCCACGCGAAGGTCGCGGATGGTGCGTCCGTCGGATTCCAATTCGAGCCCGACGGCGGCACTGGCCGCGGCAAATTCGTAGGACTGCCGGTCGCGGATCTTCAGGTAGGTCGAGCGGCGGGCCGCGGCGGAAGAGGGGATTTCGATGGCGGTGATCATCTCGCCCGGCTCGATCGCGTGTTCCTTGTCCGGCGTCGTGCCGGGCAGCAGGAAAAAGTCATCGACCAGGATGCGCCGATCGCCCAGATGAACCGTTGCGTCGAGGGCGACGAGCGCGGTGGCGAGGTCGCCGGGATACATGGCGATGCAGGCTTCGCTGGTGCCAAGCACGGCATGGCCCCTGGTAACGCCGCCGATTGCCGAACAGCCGCTGCCTGATACACGCTTGTTGCAGGCGGCGAAATTCGAGGGATCACGGAAATAGGGGCAGCGCGTGCGCTGCATCAGATTGCCGCCGATGGTCGCCATGTTGCGGATCTGCGCCGAGGCCGCTTGCCAAAGCGCCTCCGAGATGGCGGGAAAGCGGCTCTTGATGTCGTCGTGGTCGGCGACATGGCCCATTCTGGCGAGCGCGCCGAGGATGGCGCCGCGCTCGTCGATCTCGATCCGGTCCAGCCCCCTGAGATGGGTGATGTCGACCAGCATGTCGGGCTCGGCGACGCCGCATTTGGCGAGGTCGATCAGCGTGGTGCCGCCGGCGAGCAGCATGGCGCCGGGGAGCGTGGCCGCCTGGCGGGCGGCGTCGGCCGAGGTGGCGCGAAGATAGGAAAAATCCCTCATGACGCGACCTCCAGCGCTGCCTGGCGCACGGCGGCGACAATGTGCGGATAGGCGCCGCAGCGGCAGAGATTGCCGGCCATGTATTCGCGGATTTCCTCGTCCGATCCGGCGTGGCCCTCGCGGATGCAGGCGACCGCCGACATGATCTGGCCTGGCGTGCAATAGCCGCACTGAAAGGCGTCCTGCTCGAGGAAGGCAGCCTGCACGGGATGCAATTCGCCCTCCCGTGCAAGCCCCTCTATGGTGGTGATGGTGCGGCCCTCGGCCTGCGCAGCCAGCGTCAGGCAGGCCAGCACGCGCTCGCCGTCGACATGGACGGTGCAGGCGCCACACTGGCCATGGTCGCAGCCCTTCTTGGTGCCGGTCAGGCCGAGCCTGTCACGCAAGGCGTCGAGCAGCGTGACACGCGGTTCGAGTTCCAGCGTGTGATGCCGGCCGTTGATATCGAGATGGACGGGAATTGTGGTCTTGCTCGTCATGGGCGTCTGGCTCCAGTTGCTTGACGCTTGAGGGGATGAATTGGAGTTAGGGTGGGGAGGATCCAACCGTTGCTTCGGGCGGACCGCTCCTCACCCCAGCAGGTCCTCGATCCGGATCGGAAAGCGCCGCGGGCGCACGCCGGTCGCATGCCAGACCGCATTGGCAACGGCGCCGGCGGTGCCGGTGATGCCGATTTCACCGACGCCCTTGATGCCGAGGGCGTTCACGTGAGGGTCGTCCTCGTGAACCAGCAGCGCCTCGACCGACGGCACGTCGGCATTCACCGGGACATGGTATTCGGCGAGGTTGGCATTCTGGATGCGGCCGGAGCGCCGGTCGGTGACGGCTTCCTCATGCAGCGCGAAGGAAACGCCCCAGATCATCCCGCCATAATACTGGCTGCGCACCAGCCGCGGATTGATGACCCGTCCAGCAGCGAATGCGCCGACCAGCCGGGTGACGCGGATCTGGCCTAAATCCGGGTCGACCTTCACCTCGGCGAAGACGGCGCCGTGTGCGTGCTTGGCATAGGCCTCCTGCGACGTCGGATCCGGAGCACCCTTGCCATGGCCTTCGATCTCGGCAAGGCCCGCGCGGGCGAGGATCTCTGTGTAGCTTTCGCCGCGGCTTTCGTCGTCGCGCCGATAGAGGCGTCCGCCGCGCGCCAGCACGCCTTCATTGCCGGCACCGAACAGGGGCGAGGCCTCGTTGCGGGTGGCGAGATCGGCAAGTCTGGCGATGACGGCCGCACCCGCATTGTGGATGGCCATGCCGGCGGTCGCCGTATGGCCCGAACCGCCGGCGATGCCCGCATTGGGCAGGTCGGAACTGCCGGCCCTGAAATCGATCTGGTCGATGTCGAGCCCCAGCCCATCGGCTGCAATCTGGGCAAAGGCCGTCCAGGCGCCTTGCCCCATGTCCTGAGCGCCGGTCTCCATCAAGCCGCTGCCGTCGGCCCTCAGCACGGCTCGGGCCTCGGCCTGGAACATGATGGCCGGGAACGTCGCCGTGCCCATGCCCCAGCCGGTGAGGTAACCGTCCGCGTCGCGCATCCGTCGTGGCTCCAGCGGGCGGCCCGCCCAGCCAAACGCCTCGGCCGCCTGTTCGTAACATTCGCGCAGCGCCTTGGACGAGAACGGCTTGCCGGTCATCGGTTCGACTTCGGCATAATTCCTGAGCCGGAATTCCAGCGGGTCCATGCCGCAGGCATGCGCTGCCTCGTCGATGGCGCTTTCCAGCGCGATCGAGCCGGTGGCTTCGCCGGGGGCCCGCATGAACAGCGGCGTGCCGGTGTCGAGCCGCACGGCATCGTGCGAGGTGGCGATGGCCGGGCTGGCATAGAGCGTGTGCGAGGCATCCGCCGCCGGTTCGAAGAAATCGTCGAACGTGCTCGATGTGGTCCTGGCGTGATGGGAAATCGCGGTCAGCCGCCCTTCGCCATCCATGCCCATGCGCAATGTCTGGCGGGTCGGGGCGCGATGACCGACCGGGCCGAACATCTGCTCGCGCCGGAGCACCAGCTTGACCGGACGGCCGACAAGCTTCGCCGCCAGTATGCCCAGCACCTGCGGCCCGGAAATCATGCCCTTGGAGCCGAAACCACCACCCAGGAACGGGCTGCGGATGTGGACGTTTTGCGGCGCGATGCCAAACAGGCCGGCGATGCGGCCCTGCGCCATGGCAAGGCCCTGGCTTGGCGTGTCGATCGACAGACGGTCGCCATCCCAGGCGGCGACGATCGCGTGGGGCTCCATGGCGTTGTGGTACTGGGCCGGCGTCTCGTAGGTCGCCTCGATCCGCGTCCTTGCCGATTCGAGGCCGGCCTCGACGTCGCCCATCTGCTGCACCGCCGGATTGCCGACGCCGACACCGCGCGGCACGAAACTTTCGGCGCCGTCGAGACCTACGCGCGCCGGCTCCGTTTCATAGCGCGGCGACAGCAGCGCCGCCCCTTCGGTCGCCGCTTCCAGCGTCTCCGCTATCACCACGGCAATGCTCTGGTTGGGATAGCGAACCCCGTCGTTCTGCAGCAGGTCGAGCCGGAACATGAAGGGATGGTCCTTGGCATCCGGATCGGTGGCGAGCGCCGGCCGGTTCAGTGGCGTCATCACCTCGACCACGCCCGAATGCGCCTTGGCCGCCTCGATATCCAGCGAAACGACCCGGCCGCGCGCGATGCTCGAGACGGCAAGCACGGCATAGAGCATGCCGGGCGGGTGGTTATCGGCGGCGTAGCGCGCCGTCCCGGTGACTTTCAAGAATCCGTCGCGGCGGGTCAGCGGCTGGCCGATGCTGGAGCCCTGTCGCGTATGGGCGGGCTGTTGGTTGAGGCCGAGTTCAAGCGTCATGACGCACTCCGGGAAGGGAGGAAAAGGGGGAAGCAGGCAGCGCGGGCATAACAGCGGGCGTTCCGGCAAGAGCGGACGTCAGCGCCCTGACGACAATGCGGCGGGCAAGTTCGATCTTGAAGGCGTTGTCGCCGGAGGGGCTGGCGTCGGCCAACGCGGCATCAGCGGCGCGAACGAAGCTCGCCTCGTCGGCATCGGCGCCGAGCAGCACCGCTTCCGCCGAACGCGCGCGCCACGGTTTGGCTGCCACGCCGCCGAGCGCCAGCCTCGCACCGCGGATCTTGCCGCGATCGACGACAAGCGCCGCGGCCGCCGAAACGACGGCGAAGGCATAGGAGGTGCGTTCGCGCACCTTCAGGTAGCGGGCGTGAGAGGCGAAGGACGCTGCTTGCGCCGGCAGCCGCACAGCAACGATCAGTTCGCCCGGCTGCAGCACAGTCTCGCGCTGCGGCGTGTCGCCTGGAAGCCGGTGGAATTCCTCCAGCGTCACATGGCGCCGGCCTTCCTTGCCCTCGATCTCGACCACGGCGTCCAGCGCGACCAGCGGCACGCAGAAATCGGAGGGATGGGTGGCGATGCAGGCATCGCTCCAACCCAAAATGGCGTGCAGGCGGTTCTCGCCGCCCAGTGCCGAGCAGCCGGAACCGGGTTGGCGCCTGTTGCAGGCGCTGGCGGTGTCGTAGAAGTAACTGCACCGCGTGCGCTGCAACAGATTGCCGCCGACAGTGGCGGCATTGCGAAGCTGCGCCGAGGCGCCCGAAAGCAGCGCTTCGGCCACCGCCGGATAGGCCTTGGCGAAGGCTGGATCGTGTGCGAGATCGGCATTGCGGACCAGCGCGCCGATGCGCAAGCCGCCATCATCGAGCGTTTCGATGCGATTGAGTTCCGGCAGGCGGCTAATGTCGACGATCCGTTCGGGGCTGGTGATGCCACCCTTCATCAGGTCGAGCAGATTGGTGCCACCGGCGAGATAGGCCGAACCCGGCTCTGCGGCCGCCGCAACGGCGTCGGAAATGGTGGCCGGCCTGAAGTAATCAAAGTCTCTCATGCCGCGGTCCTCCGGTCGGTTCTGGCAAGTTGTTGCTGGGCCTCCAGGACGGCCTCCACGATGCCGCCATAGGCGGCGCAGCGGCAAATGTTGCCGCTCAGTCCCTCGCGGATGCGCTCGGGATCGTCGCCAGCCTGTCCTTCGGCGATCAGGCCGAGCGTGCTCATGATCTGGCCGGGTGTGCAGAAACCGCACTGGAAACCGTCATGAGCGATGAAGGCGGCCTGCACCGGATGCAGTTCTTCACCGTGAGCGACACCTTCGATGGTCAGCACCTCGGCGCCGTCATGGCTGACCGCCAGCGCGAGACAGGAGTTTATGCGCTTGCCATCGACCAGAACCGTGCAGGCGCCGCACTGGCCGCGGTCGCAGCCCTTCTTCGTGCCGGTGAGCTCAAGCCGCTCGCGCAGCAGGTCGAGCAAGGTGACGCGGGTGTCGACCTCGAGTTCATGGTGGTGTCCGTTGACGGTAAGCGAGAGGGGAAGGGTGGTCATGGGCGTCTGGCTCCAGTTGCTTGACGCTGAGGGGAATGAATTGGTGCTCTGGCAGAGAAGGACAAGGTCAGGCGACAGCCAATCCGACGCGGGTTGGGAAGGTGACAGCTTGCAGCTTCGAAAGACGTGACATACCGGGCTCCCGATTATATGATGAAGGTTCTCCACTAAAAGCGGAGGTGCCTCCGTTTATCTACGTGGGGGCTGGCCAGGCATGGTTCAAGCCCCCATATCCCTGGTGGAGAAAAAAATTGGCTTTTGAGCCCGTTACAACTGTCGACCAAAAACCCGCTGCCGCCGACAAGCCGTTGCGTGCCGATGCGCGGCGCAATCGCGACCGGCTGGTCGAGGTGGCGGCTTCAGTCTTCGCCGAGCGCGGCATCGACGCCTCGCTGGAGGAGATCGCGCGGCGCGCCGGCGTCGGTATCGGCACGCTCTACCGGCATTTCCCGACGCGCGAGCATCTGGTCGAGGTGGTCTACCGCCGCGAGGCGGAGGCGCTGTGCGCCGCCGCCGGCGAGCTTACGGCAAAACATCCCTCCGATGTCGCGCTGGAAGAATGGATGCACCGCTTCGTCGACTATATCGCCACCAAGCGCGGCCTGGCGACCAGCTTGCGTATCCTGTTCACCACCAATTCGACGCTGTTTTCCGACACGTCGGGACGGGTGTCGCAGGCCTTGCGGCAACTGGTCGAGGCGGCGGTGGCCGACGGCACGATCCGCGGCGACGTCGATGCTTCCGACGTGCTGCATGCGCTGGGCGGTATCTACTCGGCACCCGACACGCCTGAATGGCGCGACCGCTCGCGCCGGCTGGTCAAGCTGTTGATGGACGGCTTGCGGTTCGGGGCCGTGAGGACAAAGCCGGGCGTATGATCTCAACACCGAAGAGCTGGGCTTGACTGATCCCAGGCAAAGCCCAGACGTCGCGGCGGCTACGCCTTCGCTTCGACCAGGACCACGAGGGATTCCGGCACCACGCCGTCATGGGCCATCGCATCGGCGGCAGCCTTGCTCTGCATCATTCCCGCCAACTTAGCCATGTCGGGAACGTCCATCATCACCGCCACCCGGGACGGGTTCTGGGGATCGATGAATGTGCGGATGTTGGTAACCCCCAGCGTACCGAAAAGCTCCGCCCGCTTGGGTGAATTGAGCCAGTGCTTGGCATCTTTGGTGATGTTGTGGTGGGCAACGACTGTCGGCATGGCCTCCTCCCAAGGTGACGCCGACGGTCGAAATCCCGCCTTTCGCAGCGCTCCACCTTCGCGAGCGAGTGAGCGCCGTTTCCCTCTACCTGTCAATTAGCAATTGCTTATGCGCTTCTGGAGCGCCTTCGGCGCCATCGGCGTCGGGGCGGTGGTTCTCGTCGAGGGCGCACCAGGAGGGAGTCCTTGGCGGGACCATGTCTCGCGCCTGCCTGTGTCGCCAAGGTTTCTTCTCTTTCGATGGTTTGCGTTGGCGGTTGAGGTGCCTAGCGCGCAGATTCAAGGGACGCGCTTAAACCTTTGTTTTTGTGCATATCGTCACCCGGGACCGCCGCGTATCTCAGGCGGCATGCTTCAATCCCGGTCCGCCTGTCTTCCCGATATCACCCGCAGCCAGGGCACCAGATGGAAGGCGCTCATCAAGAGGTACATGGCTGGCATTCCGACGATCGGCGAGGACGAGCCCATGCACAGCATCGCCCCGTCGCCGCCGGAGACGCAGGTGAGCAGCGCCATAAGGGCGAAGGTCGGTGCGGCGGCGAGGCACAGCCAGTCGGCCATGCCAAGGGTGTTTGCGGTTTCGCCGGCGCCGTGGGCGGACGTATCGATGTTGCTCATGGTCCTTCTCACTTGATGGAGTGCGGTTACGCTATTGGCACCAGCCGGGAGGCCCCCGCCTTCCGATGAGGCCCGGCGCCGCTTGCGGTGGAGCCGGGCGCTCTGGTGAAGGTTTCTACTGGCCGCCCTTGTCGCGGAACGCGGCCTCGCCGGCGGCGGACACTTCGGCCCATTTCTTGTCGGCCCCGGCATCGTAGTTGTCGTGCCAGTTCCACCAGCTGTAGAGCGGCGTCTGGGGATAGCCTTCGGGCGAGTCTTCCCAGACTTCCTGGCGGCCGAGCGGGGTGACATCGAGATAACTCCAGACGGTCCCCATCGCCTCGTCGCCGCGGTTGTTGATGAAGTAAGTACGGAAGATGCGGTCGCCATCATGGATGAAGACGTTGTGGCCGTGCCATTCGTCGACGCCGAAATCCTTGTCGAAGCTGTCGGTGATCGTATACCAGGGGATATCCCAGCCCATCCGCGCCTTTAGCCGCGCAATGTCGGCCTGCGGGGCGCGCGAGGCGTAGGCAAGCGTGGTGTTGCGGGCGTTGAGATGGGCGAGGTGACCGACCTGGTCGGCGCCGAGCGAGCAGCCGCGGCAGGCGTGCTCAGGCCAGCCATAGACGCCGGGCTCGAAGAAGGCGCGGTAGACGATCAGCTGGCGCCGGCCTTCGAACAGGTCGAGCAGGCTTACCTTGCCGTCGGGTCCCTCGAAAACATAAGCCTTGTCCACTTCCGTCCATGGCATGCGCCGGCGTTCGGCAGACAGCGCGTCCCTGGCGCGCATCGTCGCCTTTTCCTTCACCAGCATCTTTTGGTGCGCGGCTTCCCAGTCTTGCCGTGAAACGATCGGTGGGGTCTTCATCGTCATGGTCATTGGTCTTCTCCTTTGCCAGTCGAGGCATCGTTGCGGTGTGGTGTTGCCTGGGGATGTCGGGGAGCCGCAGGCGCGGCGGAATCCGAGAGTTCCGGCCCGGCGCAGCAGGGGTGGCGTGCGGCGTGCCTGGCCGTATCATTCGGCGCGTCGAGGTCGAGGTCGGTGGAGGCAGGCATTTTCTGGTTCTCCCTTGCTTGCTGGCGGACGGTACTGACGTAAGTTAGGGCGGCACAGCGCCGAGGTGGGAGTTACAAGTGTGACGGGATTTGAATGGACTCGCTGATCACCGCGGCGGCTCTGGCGCTGGCGACCGGCGATCCGCTCGGCGCGCTCGACCGCGTCGCCCTGCGCGAAGACGCGCCGGCGCTGGCGCTGCGCGGCATCGCCATGGCGCAGCTCGGCGACTTCGACCGCGCCAAGCTCCTGTTGCGGCGGGCCGCGCGCGCCTTCAGCCCGAAAGAGGCGGTGGCGCGCGCCAGATGCGTCGTCGCCGAGGCCGAGATCGCGCTGGTCTCGCGTGATCTCGGTTGGCCGGCCAAGGCGCTCGACGCGGCCCGCACGGCGCTGGAAAAGCATGGCGACCGGCTGAACGCGGCGCATGCCGGCCATCTCAAGGTGCGCCGCCTGCTGCTGATCGGCCGTCTCGACGAGGCCGAGCATGTGCTGGCAGGGCTCGACCCGGCACCGCTTCCGCCGGCGGCCAGGGCCGCGCACGAGCTCGCCGTCGCCGGCATCGCCATGCGGCGCCTGCGGACCAGGCCGGCGCGCGCGGCGCTGGAGTGGGCACGCCATGCCGCCCATAAGGCCGGCATTCCCGGCCTCATCGCGGAGGTCGACAGCGCATGGCTGGCGCTGGAGACACCCGCGGCGCGGCTGATCGTGCAGGGCAGGGAGCAGCCGCTGCTGCTCGAAGAGGTCGAGGCCTTGCAGGGATCGCCGGCGCTGGTCGTCGATGCTTTCCGCTACGTGGTGCGCAGCGGCGGGGTCACGATCTCGCTGGCAAGCCGGCCGGTGCTGTTTTCGCTGGCGCGGACGCTCGCCGAAGCCTGGCCCGGGGATGTGTCGCGGGGAGAACTCGTGGCGCGGGCCTTCGGCGGCAGGCACGCCGATGAATCGCATCGCGCGCGCCTGCGCGTCGAGATCGGGCGGCTGCGCGCCGAGCTTCGCGCACTGGCCGGCATCAGCGCCACCAAGCATGGCTTCACGCTGGCGCCGCGCGAGGCGCGCGCGGTGATGGTGCTGGCGCGGCCGATCGAGGAACGGCACGCGGCCGTACTGGCCCTGCTGGCCGATGGCGAGGCCTGGTCGAGCTCGGCCCTGGCGCTGGCGCTTGGAACCGGCCAGCGCAGCGTGCAGCGGGCGCTCGAGCCGCTTGCCGAGGCCGGGAAGGTGCAATCCTTCGGCCATGGCCGGGCGCGCCGCTGGATGACGCCGCCGGTGGCGGGTTTCACGACCACCTTGTTACTCCCGGCGCCGCTGCCCAACGGCTAAGGTGTGCGGATATTCAGGTGAGGCCGGCCTGCAAACGGCGGCTTCCTGCGCTTCCGGTGCTCACGTACGAAAAGTACGCTCCGCTCCGGTTCTCGGAAGCCACCATTTTCGGCGCGGCCTGACCTGAATCTCTACACACCTTGGAACATGATTCCGAGCCGAAGGTCAGCGGGATGACGACCCCACTAAAGGATCAAGACATGAAACATTCAGCGGCCGAAATCCTGAGGGAATACGGACCCTTTCCCGGTGCCAATACGGTGGCCGGGGTGAGCTTTGACGGCAAGAACGTCTGGTTCGCCTCGGGCGACAGGCTGAATGCCTTCGATCCGGAGAGCGGACAGGTGTTGCGTTCGATCGATGTCGCGGCACATGCCGGCACCGCCTATGACGGCCGGCATTTCTTCCAGCTCGCCAAGGACCGCATCCAGAAGATCGATCCCGATACGGGCGAGGTGCTTTCCACCATTCCGGCCCCCGGCAATGGCGGCGATTCCGGGCTGACCTGGGCCGAGGGCACGCTGTGGGTCGGGCAGCACCGCCAGCGCAAGATCCACCAGATCGATCCCGAGACCGGGGCGATCCTGCGCACCATCGAGTCCAACCGTTTCGTCACTGGGGTGACCTGGGTCGACGGCGAATTGTGGCACGCCACCTGGGAAGGCGACGAAAGCGATCTGCGCCGTGTCGATCCACGGACGGGCAAGGTTCTGGAGAAGCTCGACATGCCTGCCGGCATGGGCGTCTCGGGGCTGGAATCCGATGGCGGCGACCGCCTCTTCTGCGGCAGCGGAAACGCCGGCGTGGTGAGGGCGGTGCGCCGGCCGAAATGAGGCCACGAATTTTCCCCGGCGACTGGCCGCTGCGCGATGTCGAGCCTAGATAGGCTGGACCATCCCCCCGCAAAAGGACCAGATCATGCCCGAACAGATCACGTTGAACGACGGCGCCGCCATCCCCCAGCTTGGCCTTGGCGTGTGGCAGGTCGATCACGACATCACCGCGCAGGTGGTGGGCTGGGCGATCGAGGCCGGCTACCGGCTGATCGATACCGCGCAGGGTTATCAGAACGAGGAAGGCGTCGGCGAGGCGATCCGCGCCGCCGGCGTGCCGGGAAGAGACCTGTTCATCACCTCGAAGCTGCGCAACGGCGCCCACCAGCGCGACGCAGCGCTTCGTGCCTTCGACGACACGATGCAGAAGCTAGGCGTCGAGCAGCTCGACCTGTTCCTGATCCATTGGCCGGTGCCCGGCCAGGATAAATATGTCGAGGCCTGGAAGACGCTTGTCGAGTTGAAGCAGGCCGGCCGCATCAAGTCGATCGGCGTTTCGAATTTCAACAGGGATCATCTGGAGCGCATCATCGGCGAGACGGGCGTGACACCAGTCGTCAACCAGGTGGAGCTGCATCCGCGCTTCCAGCAGCGTGATCTCAGGGAGTTTCACGCCTGTCACGACATCCATACGGAAAGCTGGAGCCCGTTGGGCAGCGGCCGCTTGCTGAGCGACCCGACCATAGCAGGCATTGCCCGCAAACACGGGAAGTCCGCCGCGCAGACCATCATCCGCTGGCATCTCCAGCAAGGGCTGATCGTCATCCCGAAATCGGTCCGCCAGGACCGTATCGCCGCCAATTTCGATGTGTTCGATTTCGAACTGGACGCGCAGGACCTCGAGACGATCGGCGGCATGGATTCGGCCGACGGCCGTAACGGCCCGAACCCGGCGACGGCAGCATTTTTGTTCTGAGGGAGTGAAGCCGCCAATCTCCCCCCTCGTGGGGGAGATGCCCGGCAGGGCAGAGGGGGGGCATTGTCCCGCCGGCCTCTCAGTCCGTATCACCCAAACCCGCCATGATTACAATATGCTGGCAGACATTGTCGATGTCGTGGATGACATCGTCAATCCAGAATCGCAGCACGGTCCAGCCGTTCTGCTCCAGACGCTTCGTCCTGACCGTGTCGTTCACTGCAAGATCTGCATCACCATGCTGCGATCCATCGAGCTCGACGACGAGCTTCTTCTGCGGGCACGTAAAGTCGGCGATATAGCCGGCAATCGGAAATTGTCTTCGAAAGCCAAGCCCCATCAGCCGATGCGCGCGAAGTTCATTCCAGAGCTTCAATTCCGCGTCGGTCATGCCCTTACGCATCGATCGAGCGTTTGCGCGGTTTTGTGGGGGCAATGGCGTGTGCGGCATGGCAGCTTCGATTGTGATTGAGGTTGGCGCTCTACGGCGCCCCCCTCTGTCCTGCCGGACGTTCGTCGTTCGGAAAGCCAAGCAATTGGCTTTCCGTCCGCTTCGCAGATCACTCCTCAACCCCCACGAGGGGGGAGATTGGCAGCTTCGCCTCGGCGCGCTAAATTCCCGACCCGTCCAGCTGTTGCGCGTCGTCGCCTTCCCATGGCGCCGGCATCGAGGCGCCCCGGCTGAGATTGGCCGAGGGCATCGGCATCCAGCATTTCAGCTCCGGCTCGGCGTATTCGACGACGCGGCCGGGCGAGGAATCGGAGGCGCGCCAGCCTTCGTCACCGAACTGATCGGCGCGTGACCAGTAGGCGAGGTCGACTTCCGCTGGTCCCTGTTCGGACGGGCGGACCGTAACGAGTATCCGGCTGCCGTCTTTTGGCGCGCTGGACATGTGGCGCCAGCGGTCGGGCTCGTCCATCGTTTTTCCTCCTGCCTTGCTGCGGGATGAAGTGTCGCCTCGCCATCGGAGGCGGTCAACCCAAACTTTGCACCACCCCCCCTGTTTCAATCGGACTGCTCGTTCCGTCTGCTCCGCGGGGAATGTACGCTGGTATCGCCAGCTCGAGGCCGTCGACGCCTGGTGTGATTCCTTCGATGGGGGGCCGCACCGCATCTGCCGCCGGTACCACCGCAGGATGCGATGACATGACGGACAGAACTGACGACCGGCGCGTACACAGAAGAACTTGAAGACGCCGGTCGCCATTTGGGGCGTTGGGTGCATCACGTTGGGGCACGATGCAGGGTCAGGTTAGGCGGATGCCTAGTGTCCGCAATCGGAACGCCGGCCCATGGTGAACAGGTGGTTACTATCCACAGGCCAGGGCTCTAAACGCCAGGGGCCTGCCAGTTTTCGGCGGTCCATCGCGGCCTCGTCATCGTTCTCTCGGCTGTGCGCAACGCGAATCGCCGGCCATGCCACGCTCGACGGGCCGCGGTCGGGTTGGTAAGTCCGTCTGCGAAGGAGCTGGTGAGTCTGGCATGACCGTTGCGATCGAGATGGGACACACGACGGCGGGCGCTCCGGCGAACCTCGATCTCGAGGAGCTGCTGGCGACCCGCCTTCTGGTGCAGGGCAATTCGGGCTCCGGCAAGTCGCATTTGCTGCGGCGACTCCTGGAGCAGAGCGCGCCTTGGGTGCAGCAGACCATCATCGACCCCGAAGGCGACTTCGTTTCGCTGGGCGAACGCTACGGCCATCTGGTGATCGATGCCGAGGAGCATACCGAGCGCGGCCTGCAGGCGGCCGGCGAGCGGGCGCGCATCCACCGTGTCTCGAGCGTGCTCAACCTCGAAGGGCTCGATGCCGAGAATCAGATGCGGCGCGCCGCCGCCTTCCTCGGTGGGCTGTTCGAGGTCGCGCGCGACCACTGGTACCCGATGCTGGTGGTGGTCGACGAGGCGCAGCTTTTCGCGCCGGCGGTGGCCGGCGAAGTGTCGGACGAGGCGCGCAAACTCTCGCTCGGCGCCATGACCAATCTGATGTGCCGTGGCCGCAAGCGGGGGCTCGCCGGCATCATCGCCACGCAACGGCTGGCCAAGCTCGCCAAGAACGTCGCGGCGGAAGCCTCCAACTTCCTCATGGGCCGCACTTTCCTCGACATCGACATGGCGCGCGCCGCCGATCTCCTGGGCATGGAGCGACGGCAGGCGGAAGCCTTTCGCGATCTGGAGCGCGGGCAGTTCATGGCGCTCGGGCCAGCGCTGTCGCGCCGGCCGCTCGGCCTGCGCATCGGCCCGACCGACACCAGCCCGCGCAACGGCACGCCCAGGCTGATGCCGCTGCCGGAGGCGGCGCTCGAGGATGCCCGCGCCATCATCCTGGCCGCCCCGCCGCCGGAAACGATGCGCGCGCCGCGCCGGGTGGCGTCGCCGGATCTGCTGGAGCAACTGATGGCGGCGAAATCGGCGCCGCGCGACATCCGCCCCGAACCGGCGGAGCCGGCGCCCAGCGCTCAGGATCTGGCCGAACGGCGCGAGCGGATGGACCGCATCCTGCGCGCCATCCTGGCCGAACCCGATGCGGGATTTCGCGTCATCGGCGCCCTCTACCAGGAGTTCGTCGTACGCTGCCGCATCGAAGGGCTGGCTTCGGTGGTGCCCGATCTCCAGGAATTCCGCCGCATGCTAACACGCGCCCGCGCCGGGGTGGGGTCCGACATGGCCGAGGATGGTGCGTGGCGGGATGTCTCGGTGCGTGCCTCGCTGCTGCCGGAGGACATGCAGGGCGTGTTCATGATGATCGCGCGCGCGGCGAAGGAGGGCTGGCCGTGCCCGAGCGACGGCGCGATCGCCCGCGCCTATGGCTCGCACTCCATGCGCCGGGCCCGGCGGCTGCTCACCTATATCGAGGAGCAGGGCCTCATCGTCTGCCAGCTCGACGGCGCCGGGCGGCGTACGGTGACGCTGGTCGAACTCGCCTGGGCCACCGCACCGGGCGACCCCAACGCCGAGGGGGCGGAGCAGGGGAGCCTGGCGCTGTGAGAGGGCTATGAAGCGTTCAACCTCGGTCTGATCCGGCAGGCATCCTGGCAAGACCGGCCGGGGCGCGGTCGCTTATCTTTTTCGGTGAGTGCGGCACCGTGCGACTGCGGGCGCCCCTTTACTGGAGCGTGATGACAC
>NZ_ML703280.1:137778-138101 GCF_008520305.1 Mesorhizobium sp. SARCC-RB16n
GACACCGTCGATCGCCCGCCATTCGGATGGCGTGATGAGCCGGTGGTGGGCGACGTGGACGGAGTGAAGCGGCCCGTCGAGTTCGCGCTCCCAATAGGAGAGGAACCCCTTGAGTTCGGGGAACTCCGGCGCCAGGTCGTAGTCCTGCCAGACATAAAGCTGCAGCAGGCTCGGATGGTCGGGCAGATGATAATGGATCTGCGCCGTGGTCAGGCCGTAGCCCTCCATCTGGAGGCGGAACTCCTTGCTGACATTTTCAACCATTCATGTCTCCTTTCGGCGGCCGTCTGCAGCCAACTCCCTGGGGGGTGAGCGGTTCCGGC
>NZ_ML703281.1:0-10917 GCF_008520305.1 Mesorhizobium sp. SARCC-RB16n
ACCGCGAGAAGGAAACCAGCGCCAGCCATTTCGTACGCCTGCGCGAAGGCACCGCCAGAAGCGTCGAAACCAGCTCGATCCACCTCGACACCATCCGCGACCTGAAGCAGATCAACTCGCTGCTGGCGTCGATGGCCTACCCCGTGCTGGAAGAGCGCGGCCTGCTCTTCGGGTCGAGGCTGAAGGCGAGCTGAGGCGGCAAGGATTTACTGCGGAGGCATCAACTTCAGAACAAGGTTCCGGCATTCCGGCGTGAACGGCAAAATTAGTCTTTGCTCATCCTCACATCCGTCGGCTAAGCATCTAATGCCCACCCGGAGGAGATCGATGGACACCCATTCGCGCAGTTTCGCCAAGGCGCTTTCCTGGCGCGTGACCGGCACTATCGACACGATGATCATCTCGTTGGTTGTGACCGGAAGCATCAAGCTTGCGGCCGCCATCGGCGTAACGGAGGTCTTCACCAAGTCGCTGCTCTACTATTTTCATGAGCGGGCATGGCTGAAGATTCCTTATGGACGCAAGCCAGTGACCTGACGGGCTTGCGTTAGAATGGGTCGGGTCAAGAAAAGCTAAAGCGGCGTCGACAATTTCTGGATTGCCTGCCTTGGCTATCCATGGTTTGAGCCCTGCATTTCGTGGGTTTCTTTTCATGTCGCTGCCGCTCATCGCTTTGTTCATCGCCGCCTTTGCTTTCGGCACCACCGAATTCGTCATCGCCGGCGTGCTGCCGCAGGTGGCGCAAGGGCTCGGCGTTTCGGTTCCCTCTGCCGGATATCTCGTCTCCGGCTATGCCTGCGGCATCGCCATCGGCGGGCCGCTGCTGGCGCTCGCCACCAAGAGCCTGTCGCGCAAGACCTTGCTGCTCGGCCTCGCCGTCGCCTTCACCCTGGGCCAGGCGGCCTGCGCGCTGGCGCCCGACTTCACCTCGATGCTCCTGCTGCGCATTGCCGTGGCCGTCGCGCACGGCGCCTATTTCGGCGTCGCCATGGTGGTTGCCGTCGGCCTGGTGCGCGAGGATCAGCGCGGTATGGCGGTCGCGGTCATCCTGTCGGGCCTCACCGTCTCCAACGTCATTGGCGTGCCGGCCGGCACCGCCATCGGCAACATCTGGGGCTGGCGCGCGACCTTCTGGGTGATGTGCGCACTGGGCGTGGCGGCGACTCTTGCCATGGCGGCCCTGTTGCCCCGCACGACCGGATATCAGGCCAAGTCGGCAAGCCTTGCCAGCGAGGTTCGCGTGCTGGCGCGCCAGCAGGTCTGGACCTCGCTGATCCTGATGCTGATGCTGATGCTCGGCCAGTTCTTTCTGTTCACCTACATCACCCCGACGCTGCTGGAGGTTACCGGGCTCGGCGAAAACCTGGTGCCCTGGGTGCTGCTGCTCAACGGCGTCGGCGCCACGCTTGGCGTCTTCCTCGGCGGCAAACTGTCGGACTGGAAACTGATGCCGTCGCTGATCACCATGCTCGCCCTGCAGGCGGTGACGCTGGCCATCATCTATGCCGTCAGCCCCTACCCTGTGCCGATGGTTGTTGCGATCATCGCCTGGGGCGGTCTCAACTTCGCCATCGGCACACCGATCCAGACCCGCATCCTGTCCTGGACGGCCGACGCCTCCGGTCTCGCCGCCTCGCTCATCCCGTCCGGCTTCAATATCGGCATCGCACTGGCCGCGTCACTCGGCGCCGCCATGCTCAATGCCGGCTACGGCTATCGCAGCCTGCCGGTTGTTGGCGCCTTTGCGATGGCGGTTGCCGTCATTGTGGCTGTCATCTCCCATCTCTGGGAACGGCGCAGCGACATCAGCCCGCCGGTACCGGCGGCCGCCGAATAACATGGCAACAACTGTCGCTGATTTCGGCCTGACCTGCGGCACCTTGCCGACGGGCACGCACAACGCGATCACGGATGTGCCCGGCGTACGCGTCGGTCACTGCACGCTGCGCGACGGCGACATCAACACCGGCGTGACCGCGATCCTGCCGCATGGCGCAAACCTGTTCCGCAAGAAGGTGACGGCGGCGGCCCATGTCATCAACGGCTTCGGCAAGACCGTCGGGCTCATGCAAGTGCAGGAACTCGGCACCATCGAAACGCCCGTTCTCTTGACCAACACGCTCTCGGTCGGAACCTGCGCCACGGCGTTGATCCGTGACGCCATCCGCCAGAACCCCGATATCGGCCGCGCCACCGGAACCGTCAATCCGGTGGTCGGCGAGTGCAATGACGGTCCGCTGAACGACATCCAGGCCATGGCGATATCGGAGGAGCATGCCCTTGCCGCACTGGCGGATGCCCGCGAAGGCGCGGTCGAGCAGGGCAATGTCGGCGCCGGAACGGGAATGAGCTGCTTCGGCTTCAAGGGCGGCATCGGCTCGGCCTCCAGGAAGATCGTGCTTGGCGGCGGGCATCATCTTGGCGTTCTCGTGCTGTCGAATTTCGGCAGGCCCGGCGACCTCGTCCTGCCCGATGGACGCCGGCCCGACCCCAGGCGACACGCCGAGACCGAACGCGGCTCGATCATGGTCGTTCTGGCGACGGATGTGCCGCTCGAACACCGCCAGCTCGAGCGCGTGGCGCGCCGCGCGGGCGCCGGCATCGCCAGGCTCGGCTCCTTCTGGGGCAATGGCAGCGGCGACATCGCCATCGCCTTCAGCACCGGCAACATGGTCGACCACGATGAAGACCGCGATCTGGTGCCGCTGCTCGCGCTCAACGAAGCACGCGCCGACATTCTTTTCAGGGCGACGGCGGAAGCGACGCAGGAGGCGGTGCTGAACTCCATGCTGTCCGCCGAGGCTTTCACCGGCAGGTCCGGCACGCATCGCGCATCGCTCGCCGACTGGCTGCGCGACCAGGCCGAAAGGCGATAGGGCTACAGCTCGATCCGGAACCGCAGGCTCTCCACCCCGCCATAGGCGGCGGCCTCGAAGAAGCGCTCGACGAGTTTGCCGCCATTGGCCAGGATCACCTTGTGCGAGGCCGGATTGCCCGGCTTGGCGGTGATCTCGACATAGGGCAGGCCCACCGCCCTCGCCTCGTCCAGCATCAGCCGCAAGGCCTGCGTGGCATAGCCGCGTCCCCGCTTCCACGGCACCACCGCGTAGCCGATATGGCCAAGCACGTGCAAAGGCAGTTCCGCCGTGCCCTTCTGCCAGCGAAAGCCGATCGAGCCCGATGCCTCGCCATCCCAGATCCAGCGGCGGAATCCTGGCAGGCGCGGCACTTGCGTGCCGTCGGGCAAAGTGATCGGGTCACCCTTGGCTTCGGGGTCATCGAGGCTGGCCAGGAACGCGACCGGGTCTTCCTCTATCGCCGCAAGCTGCTCGCGCGTTGCCTCCAAGAGGCGCACATTGTCCGGCGACCAGCCGCGTTCGAGCGCCGCCTTGTAGGACGGCAGATGTTCGAGCGCCGGTTTGACGATTTCGACCATGGTCGATGCTTCCTGAAAAACGAAGCAGGCATAACCTTGGACAGCAGAGCGCTCAAGCCGCGTGGAAGCGGATCTCGCCCTTGTTCAGGAAGCAGGCCTTGTTGAACAGCGACAGATCCAGTGGGTTGGGCAGCCTGATGTCGCCGATATCGGGAACCGGCTTGGTCACGGGATCGTAGGACCGGTCGATCTGGGAGATGAAGACCAGAATCACACCGCTGTCGCGCGCAAAAGCTTTCAGCGTACGGACCTGGTCCATCAGGCTAGGGTTCTCACGTTTTTGGTCGAGCAATTGCAGATAGTCGATGACCGCCAGCATGCCGCGCGACGCCGATCCCAACCGCCCGATGATGTAGTCGGCGCTGATGGCATCGGAATTGTCGAACTCGAACAGCTTGTCGTACCGGGCCGGCTCGACCCCGATGGCGCGAAACCGCTCCAGCACATCCCTGTGGGTGTATTCCAGCGTGAAGAACACGCTGCGATGGCCTGACTTCATCGCTTCGATCGCCAGCTCGAGGCTCATCAGCGTCTTGCCGTGACCCGGCCTTGCACCGACCAGCACGAGGTCACCGGGCGCCAACTGGGCAAACAATCTGCCGGCGAGTCCCGTTTCGGCGCCCCTTGCCGCAAGCAGGCTCCAGCTCGCAAATCCTTCTTGCGTGGCTATGCGGTCAAGCGCTTCGTGCAGCGGAATCTTGTCCCTGCGGGACAACAGCCTGGCTTGACGCTTCAGATGATAGACGGGCCAAGATAGCCTCATCGCAAAACCTCCTGGTGCGAGCAGTTTTTGCAACCCCTCCTTATGCCTAGTGCTCGAACAGTCGGTTCGGTGATTGGATGACCCCGCATGAATGATGCTTTCCCGTCGGAGGGAGGTGGCGTGGGCGGCGCCAGAATCAGATCATAGCGCAATCCGGGTGGATCGAAAATCGGGGGCGCTTGATGATATGGAGCGTCCGCTGCAAAGCCTTGGGCCAGCGTGGCGGCTTATGGACGGTTGCTCTTCGCGCATACTTGCCGACGCGCTAAACAAGATGTGTTTCGCCTGATGGCGCGCGGCGTTTTATGATTGTGCTATTCTATGATCGTCCTCTGGTGATTCACCGCCGGGATCACGAATGGCTTCGGCAGGAGAATGGGTGCGGTGCGGTTGAGATCTGTCCCGTTGGGTGTCGTTACGCTCCTCGGTCTCCTCGTCGTCGTCATTGCCTTGATGGCATCGGCCCGGTCCTTTGCCGCGCCATCGGTCATTCCGGCCTGGCTGGAGGCCCATGTCGGCAACGGCGATGGCCAGATTTCACAAGTGGTGCTGGAGCGGGCGCGCGCGCTTTACCTGAAGAACGTGGCGCAGGGCACCGTCCGGAACCCCTGCTACTTCGCCATGGACGCCACCCGTCCCGGCGACCTCGGCAATGGCGTGCTCGGGCGCCGTTACTATGTCGTGTGCGAAGCAAGCCAGTCGTTCCGCGCGATTTCGTCGGGTCACGGCGGAGGCCGGAACCTGAAAGGCACGGTCGATTTCTCGAATGGGAGGCGCTGTGCGAAGAACTTCGGCAATGCCATGGATTCGGAACTGACCGCCGGCGGCGCCTATATGACCCGCGAAGCGAAAACCTCGTTCAAGGGCTTTTATCGCACCGGCGCGAAACAGGATGTGGCTTTCCAGCGCACCTTCATCCAGTTCGACGGCGAAGGCGAAGCCGCCAACGCCCGGCAGCGCGTGATCGGCGGCCACGCGGCGCAGGTGCTACGCACCATGTGCATGCGCAAAAGCCCCAACAGCGCCTATGCCGACCATGACGGTCTTGTGCCGTTCGGCAAGCTGGTGGACTATGCCGGCGGCCGCAGCAATGGCTGCACCAGTTGGTCGCCGACCGATGCCGCGCAGCTCATCTCGATGGTGAAGGACAACCCGACCACGCTCTATATCTATCCGGAATCGCGCGACATCGCCGCTGTTGCCAGCGGCCATTCCACGTCGGGCACCTACTGGAATGCATCCTGCCTGAAGGAAATCGGCACGCCGAAATTCTGGCCGCGAAAAACCCTCGAGCCTGTCATCGCCCAGTACAAGAAGGATCATCCGGCACCACCCGCGCAGCCGCTGCCGATCTGCAAGGAGCCGTGAGACCTCGGCCCAATAGAAAGCCGCGGCTTGGTGTCGACTGAGTGGCCGTGTTTGAAGCCGCCGATGCGATGGAAAGCCCTACTGCAACAACCCCTTGACGATGCCGCTTGCCTTGCCGAAATCCATCTGCCCGGCATATTTCTGCTTCAGCGCGGCGATCACCTTGCCCATGTCCTTCTGGCTGGCCGCACCGGTCGCGGCGATCGCCTCGCGCGCCGCCGCCGTGACCGCCGCATCGTCCAACTGCGTCGGCAGGAAGCCACGGATGATCTCCATCTCGCCGCGCTCCTGAGCCGCCAGTTCCGGGCGCTTGCCGTCCTCGAAGGCCTTGGCCGATTCCTCGCGCTGCTTCACCATCTTGGCCAGGATCTGCAGGATTTCCTCGTCGCTGGCGGGTTCCTTGCCGGCACCGCGGTTGGCGATATCGCGGTCATGGATGGCGGCCTGGATCAGCCGCAATGTCGGCAGCCGGTGCTTGTCCTGCGCCTTCATCGCGGTCTTCAGGGATTCGGCGATTTTCGCGCGCATTGCTCTCTCTCCTTCGGTCGGCGCGGACAATAGCGCCGGGGACAGGCCAACGCAAACCCTGATATGCCAGGGCAAGCCTATGATATTCCTCAATGAAATAAATCGCGGCCGCATTTCGCATGATCATTGACCGCCCTGCCCCCTTCCCCTATGTACTGGGCCTTGCATGAACTGAAGCTTGAGTGCGTGGAGGCCGCGAATTCGCCGCTTCGCGCTGTTTGCCGCGCGAATGCCGCCGGAGCGGTTGCAACGCGCGGCCGGATAGGAGTGCCGCCATGGCCGAGATGACGCCCGCCTGGGCCACTGAAAAGCCGACCGCTCTGCTGGTGCTGGCCGACGGCACCGTCATCGAAGGGCGCGGCCTCGGCGCCACCGGCTCCGCCGTCGCCGAAGTCTGCTTCAACACGGCACTCACCGGCTATCAGGAAATCCTCACCGACCCCTCCTATGCCGGCCAGATCGTCACCTTCACCTTCCCGCATATCGGCAATATCGGCACCAATGGCGAGGACATCGAGGATTTGAACCCGGCCGCCCGCGCAGGCGCTGTCGGCGCAGTGTTCAAGGCCGATGTCACCAACCCGTCCAGTTACCGTGCCGCCGGCGACCTCGACCAGTGGCTGAAGAAACGCGGCATCGTCGCGCTCTCGGGCATCGACACCCGCGCGCTCACCGCGCTGATCCGCGAAAAGGGCATGCCCAACGCCGTCATCGCGCACGCGCCCGACGGCGTCTTCGACCTCGACGACCTGAAGCGGCGCGCCGCCGCATGGTCGGGCCTGATCGGGCTCGATCTCGCCAAGGAGGTCACGTCGGGCCAGTCCTCAGTCTGGCGCGAGACGCCCTGGGTCTGGAACGAAGGCTTTGGCGAACAGGACGAGCCTACGCTGCACGTCGTCGCCATCGACTATGGTGTCAAACGCAACATCTTGCGGCTGCTCGCCGGTCTCGGCGCCAAGGTGACCGTGGTTCCGGCCAAGACCGGCGCGGAGGAAATCCTCGCCATGCAGCCCGACGGCGTCTTCCTCTCCAATGGCCCCGGCGATCCGGAAGCCACCGGCGACTATGCCGTGCCGGTCATCCAGGACCTGCTCAAGACCGACATTCCGGTGTTCGGCATCTGCCTCGGCCACCAGATGTTGGCGCTGGCGCTGGGCGGCAAGACCGCCAAGATGCACCAGGGCCACCACGGCGCCAACCACCCGGTCAAGGACCACACCACCGGCAAGGTCGAGATCGTCTCGATGAACCACGGCTTTGCCGTCGACGCCGACTCGCTGCCCGCGGGCGTCGAGGAAACCCATGTCTCGCTGTTCGACGGCTCGAACTGCGGCATCGCGCTGACCGGCCGTCCGGTATTCTCGGTCCAGCATCACCCCGAGGCCTCCCCCGGCCCGCAGGATTCGCACTATCTGTTCCGCCGCTTCGTCAACCTGATCCGCCAAAAGCGTGGCGAGGACTTGCTGGTGGAAAGGGCGTAAGCCATGCTCATGCCTGCGCCCCATCCTTGGCCACCCCGCTGCTGAGGTCAGCGACCGTCGCCGGTCTCGCCACCTTGGTGACGAAGACGATGACCGCCAGCGTGAGGAAGCACGCGCCGACCAGGTAGGGTGCGCCGCCGAAGGTGACGGGCGCGCTCGGTCCGGTGAACCAGGAAAAGACCGCAGTATAGAGCAGCGGCGTGATGATCGAGGTGATCGAGAAGATCGAAGTCATCGCGCCCTGGAGTTCGCCTTGTGCCGAAGGGGGAACCTTGGCGGCGGCGAGGCTTCTGAGCGGCGGATCGGCCAGCGCTTCCAGGCAGCCGACGACGATCACCGCATAGACCATCCAGCCTTGCGAGGCGAAGGCATAGCCGAAGGCGCTGGCCGCCGTGAACGTCAGGCCGATGACCGCCGTTCTCCACTCGCCGAGCCTGGGGATGACGCGCGGCAGCACCGTACCCATGACGATCGCACCGCACAGGCCAAAAACGCCGAGCGAGAAGCCGATCTGCTGCTCGCTCCAGCCATAGCGATAGTTGGAGACGAACGACCATACCGCCGGATACATCATATGGCCGAGCGTCATCAGGAAGAAGACCAGCCCGATCCAGCCGATGCCTTCATACCTACGCATCTGCAGGAGCGTGCCGACCGGGTTGGCGCGTTTCCACTCGAAGCGGCGGCGGTGCTTTTCATCGAGCGTTTCGGGCAGGAAGAACATCGCGATCAGGAAATTCACGAAGGCCAGCCCGGCGGCGAAAAAGAACGGCACGCGCGGCCCGAACGTGCCGAGCAATCCGCCCAGCACCGGCCCGATGACGAAGCCGACGCCGAAGGCGATACCGAGCAGGCCGAATTCTTTGCCCGGTTCTCGTCGTTCGAAATGTCGGCGATGAAGGCCGACGTCGTCGAATAGCTGGCGCCCGAAATGCCGGCCAGCACACGTCCGATGAACAGCATCGGATAGGACCAGGCGATGGCGCAGATCAAATTGTCGATGGAGAAGGTCAGCACCGAGGCGAGCAGGATCGGCCGCCGGCCGAACCGGTCGCTCAGGCCACCCATGATCGGTGCGAAGAAGAACTGCATGGCTGCATAGACGAAGAACAGCCAACCACCCTCGATCGCCGCTTCGCTGATGCCGACGCCGGTCAGCTCCCTGAGGAAGGCCGGCAGCACCGGCATGATCATGCCGAAGCCGATTATGTCGAGCAGCAGCGTGGTAAAAACGAGCGCAAGGCCCCGCCTGGCGGTTTTGGGGTCGATCATGATGGGTCAAGCTCCTCTGGCCGCCCTTGGGGCGCGGGCGGACGCATCTTATAGGCGAGCCAGCAAAAAGGAACAATGAGGGAACAGGCGGGAAGCTTTGATCCTGACACCACCTGACGACGTCTCAGCCGTTGGGAAACGCGCGCTCGCGACTGTTTCGACCAAGCGGTAGCATCCCTCCGCTAGAGCCGCCTTCGGGTCGCGACTTGCCAGGTGTTTCCCCAGATATCCTGTACGGTTGCGCGTCGGTCCCCATACGGCATATCCGCTGGCGGCTCCACTTCTCGAGCCCCTGCCTCAATTGCGCGTTGATAAGTCGCATCGGTGTCTTCGACGTAGACGTGGAGGAAGGCTGAAGACGACTGGCGAATACCGCCGCCGTCGCTCACCATTATGATCGAGTCAAAAATCCTCATCTCAGCCGGGCGGCCAGGCGCAATGTCGCCCTCTGCTCCGAATGTTGAGCGAAGGAAGGTCACGACACCCTGAACGTCGGACGTCACCAAACGAGGAACAACGGCGGGCCACCCTACGGGCTTAAAATCGGCTTGCATGAGCTGATCCCACAAGAGGGCCGAACGGCTGAGAACCAAAGGCAGCGCGCTCCTGGATTGCCGCCAGAGTAGTATTTCCAAACAGTTCCGTCAGAGCGGCCCGCTCATCGTGTTGCAGTCCGACAGCTTGCCGTTCTTGTAGCCGCGCGTCAGCCAGGTCTGCCGCTGCTGCGAGGTACCGTGGTTGAAGCTTTCCGGCACGACATAGCCCTGCATCTTCTTCTGCAGCGTATCGTCGCCGATCTGCTTGGCCGCGTTCAGCGCGCTTTCGAAGTCGCCCTGCTCCAATATGCCCTTCTGCGCGGTGTAGTGCGCCCACACGCCGGCGAAGCAGTCGGCCTGCAGCTCGATGCGCACCGACAGCTGGTTGGCATCGGCTTCGCTCATGCCTTGGCGCATCTGGTTGAACTTGCCCATGATGCCGGTGAGGTTCTGCACGTGGTGGCCGACCTCATGCGCGATGACGTAGGCGCGGGCGAACTCGCCGGAAGCGCCGAACTGCTGGTCGAGTTGCTGGAAAAAGGTCATGTCGAGATAGACCTTGTGGTCGCCCGGGCAATAGAAAGGTCCGGCCGCGGCGGAAGCAAAACCGCAGGCCGAGCGAACCTGGCCTGAAAACAGCACCAGCTTGGGGTCCTCATAGGTCAGGCCCTGCGACTTGAAGATGCCGGTCCACGTATCTTCCGTCTCGGCCAGCACGGTCGCGACGAACTGCTTCATCTCGTCATTGGCCGGCGCACCCGCGCCGCTACCCTGGCCGCCGCCGCTGTTGTCTGTGATCTGGCCACCGCCGCCCGGCAGCAGGCCACCGTCGCCACCGCCCAGGATCGCTGAGGGATCGAAGCCGAAATACCACCCGGCGATCACCACCAGGATGACGAGGATGATGCTGCCGCCGCCACCGGTCCGGCCGCCGATGGGCAGTTGGAACTGGCCGCCGCCGCCACCGATCCCGCCGCCGCCACTGTCGCTGCGGTCGTCCTCGATATTGTCACTCTGACGACGGCCTCTCCAGAGCATGGCAACTCCTCGCGCTGCAAACTTCCCATTGCTCCGGCAAGGCCGGCTCAATCCAACAAACAATTATCGCAATGGTTGCTCCAAGTCACAGCATTTTTCGTGGCCAGGCGGCGCTGGGCATGGTCGTCTGACCGCACTGATCGGTCGTGCGCAAGGCCTGTAGCATCGCCGGCGTCGGAGGTCGGGGGGCTCGAGGAATTGCTGCCGCCTACTCTTTCTGCTTGGTGCCGGCGCTCTTTCCGTCCGAGCTTTTCGAGCGTTCCTCGAAACGATCGGCGCCTTTCTTCAGTGGGTGGCCCGTTTCGGCCTCGGTCTTGCGCTCATCCTTGGAGGCCGCCTGCTTCAGTCCTGTGGCTGCCTGCTTGCCTTTTACGGTCGGTGCCTGCTCGACGCCCATTGCTTCCTCCTTAGCGCGCAACAACGCGATGAGAGGCAACGTGCATAAGCGCCGACGGTTCCAGAGGCTAATGCATGTCGCCCGGAAGTGTCCTCGGT
>NZ_ML703281.1:11354-16105 GCF_008520305.1 Mesorhizobium sp. SARCC-RB16n
GGGCGAATCCTATTCGCCGCGACATGCTGTAGCGTGCTCGAAAACCGGCAATGAAGCGCTTCAGCGTGCCGTCATCGCGTTGCGGAACGCTTCCAGCGTCTCGGCGCTGACATGGTGCTCGATGCCCTCGGCGTCGATGCGCGCCGTCTCGGCGCTGACGCCGAGCGAGCGCAGGAAGGCCTCGACCGTCTGGTGGCGGATGCGGCTTTCCTCGGCGACCTTGCGCCCGGCTTCGGTCAGGAACACGCCGCGATAGGGTTTTCGCGACACCAGCCCGTCGGCGCAGAGCCGCGTCAGCATCTTGGCCACCGTCGGCTGGGCGACGCCGAGCCGCGCGGCGATGTCGACCTGGCGCGCCTCGTTGCCGTCCTCGATCAGGTCGGCGATCAGTTCGACATAATCCTCGACCAAAGCGCTGCGGCGCGCTTCGCGCGTATGCCGGAACCCTTCCGAATGGACATCGGCATCGAGCAACGGCTCACGCGGGACCGGTCTGTTCTTCAGCGCCAATGCGCGCTCCTCCTCGGAAATTTAGCCGTCGCTGCTTTTATAGCACGGGCTCTGATTCTTCAGGCCCTTTATTTGGAGGCATGCTTGTCGAACGGCAAGCGGATCGACATGCTTTGGGACGATGTTCTTCCGCCAGCTATGCCCTCGATGAGAAAGCAGAACCAATCCGGTAGCATTGTCCGTGGCGCCCGCCGCCATATTTGGATGTTGCTGATCTGAAGCCGCCGGACTGCAATCACCGCCAGGGAGAAAACATGACCCGCAGTGACGTTCTCATCGTAGGTGCCGGCCCTACCGGCCTGGTGCTGGCGCTTTGGCTCACCAAGCTGGGTGTCGGCGTCCGCATCGTAGACAGGACCGCCGAGCCGGGCACGACGTCGCGCGCCTTGGCCATTGCCGCGCACACGCTCGAACTCTACCGTCAACTCGATCTGGCCGATGCCGTGATCGCGCGCGGCCACAAGGTGCGCGCCGCCAATTTGTGGGTGCGAGGTCAAGCGGAAGCGCGCATACCGTTCGCGGCGATCGGTGAGGATCTATCGCCCTATTCGTTTTTGCAAATCTTTCCGCAGGACGAGCACGAACGCCTTCTGATCGAACGGCTCGGACAATTGGGCGTCACCGTCGAGCGGCGGACCGAATTGCATGACTTCACCGACCGTGGCGACCATATTGTCGCCCACCTGCGCGGCGAGCACGGCGAGGAGACGGCCGAGTTCAGCTATCTGGCTGGTTGTGACGGCGCGCGTTCCTTGGTGCGTGAGACGATATCGGCGGGTTTTTCCGGCGGCACCTACCGTGAACTTTTCTACGTCGCGGATGTCGAGGCATCAGGTGCTTCGATCAATGGCGAATTGCATGTCGATCTCGACGAAGCGGACTTCCTGGCGATCTTTCCCTTGGCGGACACGCGTCGTGCTCGGCTGATCGGTACGGTCCGGGACGAGCGCGCGGATCAGGCCGACACGCTGACATTCGACGACGTCAGCCGCCAGGCGATCGAAAACCTCAAGATCAAGATCGAAAAGGTGAACTGGTTTTCGACCTACCACGTCCACCACCGCGTGGCCGGTCAATTCCGCAAGGGCCGCGCCTTCCTGCTGGGCGACGCGGCGCATATCCACAGTCCAGTCGGCGGACAAGGGATGAACACCGGGATCGGGGACGCGATCAATCTTGCATGGAAACTGTCTTGCGTGCTCGCGGCGCGGGCGCCCGATGCCTTGCTCGACAGCTACGAGATCGAGCGCATCGCATTTGCCAGACGCCTCGTCGCCACCACCGATCGCATCTTCACCTTCGTCACTGCCGACGGGCGCATCGCCGACCTCGTGCGCACGCGCATCGCGCCGATTGTCGTGCCCAGGATCCTCGGCATCGACCGGGTTCGCGAATTCATCTTCCGCACCGTTTCGCAGATCGCCCTCAACTACCGCCAAAGCCCACTCAGCGAAGGAGCCGCGGGCGAAGTCCGCGGCGGCGAGCGGCTGCCATGGGCCCCGGTCGATGGATTGGACAATTTTGCCTCGCTCGCCGCGATACAATGGCAGATCCATATCTACGGCGTCGCCGGTGAGGATGTCAGGTCCTGGTGCGAGCGCCATCGGGTTCCGCTGACCGTCTTCGACTGGCGGCCTGCCTATGAAGAGGCGGGCCTGGCCCGCGATGCGCTCTATCTTCTGCGGCCCGACACCTATGTGGCGCTCGCCGATCCCAAGGCTTCGGTCGATACGCTCGAGCGTTATTGCAGCGACAGAGGGATTTCTGTCGGAAGCGCGCGCTAGGTGGCTCGGATACGATCCGATTGATTGTCCGCCTCCTCCGACAAAATGCCGGCAAAAAGCACCGACAATGAAATATAGCATATTGCATAATGTTGAGCCATGGCATACCCTATGGGTGTCCTCCAGAAGCAGCGGAAAGCCTTTTCATGTCAGAAGCAGACGTCACAGCCCCTCGGTCCGCGTGGCGGTTCGCCAGACGGGACGAAGACGATCAGCCCAGCTTGCGCGAGGTCAATTCCACCATCGCCGTGCCGACATCGGGCGTCTGGTTCCGCCGGCTGTTCGCCTTCATGGGCCCGGGCTACATGGTCTCGGTCGGCTATATGGACCCGGGCAACTGGGCGACCGACCTCGCCGGCGGCGCCCAGTTCGGCTACACGCTCTTGTTCATCATCATGCTGTCGAACCTGATGGCGATCCTGCTGCAGGCGCTGGCCGCCCGGCTTGGCATCGCCACCGGCCGCGACCTCGCCCAAGCCTGCCGCGCTTACTACCCGCGCCCGGTCAACTTCGTCCTGTGGATCGCCTGCGAACTCGCCATCATCGCCTGTGACCTCGCTGAAGTCATCGGCACGGCGATCGCGCTGCAACTCCTGTTCGGCATTCCGCTGATCGGCGGCGCCATACTGACCGCGCTCGATGCTTTCCTCGTGCTGCTCCTGATGAACAAGGGTTTCCGCTATCTCGAAGCCTTCGTCGTCGCGCTCCTGATCATCATTTTCAGCTGCTTTGCCATCCAGATCTTCGTTGCCGCCCCGCCGGCCGGCACGATCCTGCATTCGATGTTCGTGCCGTCCTCCGAGATCGTCACCAACCCGGCGATGCTCTACATCGCCATCGGCATCATCGGCGCCACGGTGATGCCGCATAATCTCTATTTGCACTCCTCGATCGTGCAGACCCGCGCCTATGAGCGCACCGAGGCGGGCAAACGCGATGCGATCAAATGGGCAACGACGGACTCCACCATTGCCCTGATGCTGGCGCTGTTCGTCAACGCCGCCATCCTGATCGTCGCGGCGGTCGCTTTCCACGACACCGGCCACCAGGATGTCGCCGAGATCGACCAGGCATTCAAGCTGCTGTCGCCGCTGCTAGGCCTGGGCATCGCCTCGATCCTGTTCGCCGTGGCACTGCTGGCCTCGGGCCTCAACTCGACGGTGACGGCAACGCTCGCCGGCCAGATCATCATGGAAGGTTTCCTGCGCCTGCGTATCCCCAACTGGGCACGGCGTCTGCTGACGCGCGGCCTCGCCATCGTTCCGGTGGTGGTGGTCACCGCGCTCTACGGCGAGAAGGGCACCGGCCAGTTGCTGGTGTTCAGCCAGGTTGTGCTGTCCATGCAGCTGCCCTTCGCGGTCATCCCGCTGGTGCAGTTCGTCTCCGACAAGAAGAAGATGGGCAACCTCGCCATCCCGCGTGGCGTGGCGGCATTGGCCTGGGTGGTCGCGGCCATCATCCTGGTGCTCAATTTCAAGCTGCTTTATGACACCATGTCAGGCGCCGGCTGAAGTTCCGTTTAATCCCGGGACAAACCGCCGGATTGCTCTATCTTTCCTGATGCCATGAGCAACATCCAAGACATCAGGAAGTTCTACGCAAGGCTGATGGCGGCCAACGCCGGCTCGCCGGATCCGCGGCTGGAAGATGTGTTTGCCAGCGTGCCGCGCGAAGCCTTCCTCGGTCCCGGACCATGGACGGTCATCACCGGCAGCGCCAGGCTCGCGACGCCAAGCGCCGACCCGGCTCACATCTACCAGAATGTGCTGGTGGCGCTCGATGCCGACAAGGGCATCAACAGTGGCGAGCCCTTCCTGCACGCCATGTGGATCGGAAAACTCGCGCCGAAGCCTGGTGAGGTCGTCACGCATATCGGTGCCGGCAGCGGTTACTACACGGCTTTGCTGGCAAAACTGGTTTTACCAGGCGGCACCGTCACCGCCTTCGAGATCGACAAGAACCTGGCCGAACTGGCGCGCAAGAATCTCGAAGCCTATGGCAATGCGACTGTCATCCATGGCGATGCCGTGACCTCGCCCCTGCCGCCGTCGGACATCGTCTATGTCAATGCTGGTGTCGTGGCCCCTCCCCCCGGATGGCTGAAGGCGTTGCGCCCCGGCGGCCGCATGATCTTCCCGTGGCGTCCGGCCGAGAGCGTTCCGTTCGCGGTGTTGGTGACCCGCACCGAAAAAGGCTTCGCCTGCCATCCGTTCATGCGCTCGTGGTTCATCCCTTGCGTCGGGGCGTCGACCGCGGATACCGCCGCGAAGATTCCGACACGCGAGGAGGCCGCGCGCAGCCGCTCGATCTGGATGATTGACGACAGGCAGCCGGACAGCACTGCCACCGCGACCTTCGGCGAAGTCTGGTTCTCCTCCGACCCCGTTCACGCCGGCGACAACGGCTAATGCATGTCGCCCGGAAGTGTCCTCGGTTCCGGGATAACGACATGCATAA
>NZ_ML703281.1:16418-69384 GCF_008520305.1 Mesorhizobium sp. SARCC-RB16n
TTACAGCAGGTCGGGCGAATCCTATTCGCCGCGACATGCTGTAAAAATTTGTCGTCGCCTGTCGAAAAGGAAGCCTGCCGTTCGTCCTAAGGTGGAATCCGGCCGTGACGGCGCGGATCGCAAAAAAGGAGAAGACGGATGAGAAAGATCATCGCCGCGACCTTCGTCAGCCTCGATGGCGTCATGCAGGCGCCGGGCGGACCGGAAGAAGATCCGGTCGGCGGCTTCAAATTCGGCGGCTGGACGTTCCACTACTTTGACGAGGTGGCGGGCGCGGCAATGGATGAACTGTTCTCCAAACCGTTCGCCCTGCTGCTCGGCCGCAGAACCTACGACATCTTCGCCGCGTACTGGCCTTATCAGAAGGATCCGATCGCGGATGCCTTCAACCCCGCGACCAAATATGTGGCGACGCATCGGCCGGATACTCTGACCTGGCAGAACACGCACTCGCTTGGGCCTGATATCATCGCGACTTTGCGCCGCCTCAAGCAGGAAGATGGACCTGACCTGCTCATCCAGGGATCTGGCGATCTGATTCAGACCTTGCTCGCCAACGGGCTGATCGACGAGATCCGGCTGATGATCTTCCCGCTGCTGCTGGGCAAGGGCAAGCGGCTGTTCGGCGATGCCGCGATGCCGGCCGCCTTCAGGCTTGTCAAATCGCAGGCTTCCACCACCGGCGTCATCATGGCGACTTACGAGCGCGCGGGCGAAATCGAGGTCGGCTCCTTTGTCACGGGCAAGCCCTCCGACGCCGAACTCGAGCGGCGCAAGAACTGGAAGTAGCGGGACCCGGCCTTGGCACCTTTCCTCTCCCTCCGGAGGGGGGAGGTGGCGCTGCGAAACCAGCGACGGAGTGGGGGAAGCCATTCGCCAAACGCACCGCCGTAAGGCGGGCGCGAAAAGGCGGCAAGAAGACTGAGGTCAGCGATAATCAGGCGGGAAAAGATCGACCCCCACTCCGTCGAGCTGCGCTCGACACCTCTCCCCCGATCGACGGGGGAGAGGAAACCAAGTTCTGCTTGGTCTCAAGCAGCCTGTAATCGCCGTCCCAGCCCCTCACGGATATGCCGTGCGAACTCCTGCGCCGCCGTACCCACGCCATGCCTGGGCAGGTGCAGGTTGATGGAAAAATTGGGCAGCGGCGGCAGCCCGGCGTCGAACGGCAATATGTCGAGATCCGGAGGCACGGTGGAGGCCAGCCAGGTGGTGACGGCGAGATCGGAACGCACCGTCGCCGTGGTCGCGTCGATATTGCCGTTCTCGAACACGCTGCGCCATTCCAGCCCATGCTCGTTGAGCGCCGACAGCACCGCCGGCCGGAAGGCGCAGGTGTCGGCGACGATCGAGACTGGCAATGGCCGCTTGGCGCGGGCCGCCCCGCCCCTTGCGCCGACCCAGACCAGCCGGTCGATGGCCAGGCACTCTCCTGATGTCGGGCCGACCCGCTCCTCGATCACCGCGAGGTCGATGGTTCCGGCCGCGAGTGCCGCCGCCAGTTCCGGCGAGGAGGCGCAGACCAGCGATATCTCGACCTGCGGATAGGCCTCGGCATAGGCTTTAAGGACAGGCGCCAGCAAGGTGCCGACAAGGTCGTAGGGCACGCCGAGCCGCACCTGGCCGGCGATAGCGCTCCCCACCATCTCGGTCCAGATCTCATCATTCAGGCTGAGCAGGCGCCTTGCCTTGTCGAACAGCCGCTCGCCGGAAGGCGTCAGGCGCAGGCCGCGCCGGTCGCGCTCGAACAGGCTGCAACCGAGCGTCTCTTCCAGGCGCTTGACCTGCTGGCTGACCGCGCCCTGTGTCAGGTGCAGCGTGTTCGCCGCGGCCGTCATGCTTGCCTTGTCGGCGACGGTGACGAAAGTGCGAACCAGCGCCGTATCGAGATTGCGGATCATTCCAGTATTATAGATGCTAATGCCTGCCATCGCAAACATTGCATTTACTGATGCAAGCCCACGTCTACCATGGAGCTTCCGACAAAGGATGCCTCATGCTCCAGCCTATCCTGCCGCTGATCCTGTTTGCCTTCGTGGCCACCGCCACGCCAGGCATCGCCACCACCTTGTCGACAGCTTCGGGCGCGCAATTCGGCTTTCGCCGCTCGGTCCCCCTGATGGCGGGAAGCGCGGCCGGCCTCGCAACGGTGACGGCGGCGGCCGCCGCCGGGCTTGCCGGGCTGCTGCTTGCCATGCCGTCGCTACAGCTCGCCATGAAGATCGCCGGCTCGCTCTATCTTCTCTGGCTGGCAATCAAGATCGGCCGCGCCGGGCCGCCCAATCTCGACGTGACCATGGCCCGGCCCAACAGCTTCTTGGGCGGCGCCGGCATCCAGTGGATGAACCCCAAGGGCTGGGCGATGGGACTGGGCGCGGCAGCTTCGTTTGCCGCATTGGCCGACGGACCAGGACAACTGGCGCTGCTGCTCGGCTCGACCTTCGGCCTCACAGCGGCCATCTCGCTGTCCGTCTGGTGCGTGGCCGGCATGGTGCTGGCACGGCTGCTCAAGACCGACTGGCAATGGCGTGCGCTCAACATCGTGCTGGCGCTGGTGCTCGCCGCCTCGATCATCCCGATGTGGCAGACGCATTAGAAGCGTCGGCCTTGCAGAACCAGGGTTCCTTGCCCCCGCCACAGCGCTACGGTACGCACACATTTCCAGGCGGCAGGGTCTTTGGCGATAGTGCATAACGGCTTGGCGCATGCATCGTCTTGTGCTGCGCTGATCGACCCCCACTCCGTCTCGGCTTCGCCGAGCCACCTCTCCCCCGATCGACGGGGTAGAGGAAAGGCGCCAAGCTTTTTTTGCCGTCAACGCTCGTCCAGCAACGCCCCTTCCTTTCCCTCCGGAGGGGGGAAAGGTGGCGCTGCGAAGCAGCGACGGATTGGGGATCCACGTGGCAATCAAGCCTCAGGCCGAACATTCACGCCAGTCACAGAAGATGCGCGCATAGCGTAGCGCCAGAGCGGGGGACCGAGGTGGCCTCAAGCTTCATAGCGGGCTGCCGGCTTGTCGGCGTGCAGGCTGCCATAGAAGGCCTGCCGCGCGCCGAGGAACGTATCCAGCTTTCCCGTATCGGCAAGCGCCGGCACGGTGACGGCTTCGCCCCGCGCCAGGCCGACAAGAGCGGCATCGACCATATCGTCGGCGGTCATGACGATCTCCTTCGGAAGCGTATCGATATCGCTGCCGGAAAGCTCCCAGAAATCGGTCCGGGTCGCGCCCGGCAGCACCGCCTGTACCGTCACCCCGGTGCCCGCGACCTCGCGATGCAGCGCTTCGGTGAAGTTGACGACATAGGCCTTGGTGCCGCTGTAGATGCCGCCGAACGAGGTGTCATAGGCGAGCACAGAGGCGATGTTGACGATGGCGCCACGGTTGCGCGCCAAGAGCCCCGGCAGCACGGCACGGGTCAGCCGGGTCAGCGCCACGACATTGACCTTGATCATGCGCTCGGCGGCATCCGCGTCGGCGGTTGCCACCACCGCCTGACCGCCAAGGCCGGCATTGTTGACCAGCAGCGTTACGGATTCATTGGCCGATATCGCCTGCTCGACACGGCGCACATCGTCGTCGTCCGACAGATCGGCGCTGATCACGCTGACCTTGCGGTCGTAAGCGTAACGCAGCTTTTCAGCCAGCTCTTGCAGCCGGTCGGCACGCCGAGCCACCAGAATGAGGTCGTAGCCCTGCCCCGCCAGCCGGTCCGCATAGACCGCGCCGATACCCGACGAAGCGCCGGTGACGACCGCCGTGCCCTTGTTTGCCTGTCCGCTCATTGTCCTGTTCCTTCTATCTCGAATGTTTGCTTCGACCTGCCCGAGGCATCGTAGGCATTCGCCCCTCGGCTCACCGGCAAGCCGCCTGATTGATTTAGTGGTATATGCCACCTTTGACGAAATAGGCATATGCCACTATCTTGTCAATGAGCGCATCGGGGATTATTTATCAGGCAGCAGCCGGTCAGAACGTCGTCGCTGCCAAGGAACCATCATGTCGAAAGACACCCTGCCCGGCCTGACGGCCTGCAACAACGCCATGCTGCGTCGCGCGACGCGCAAGATCGGCCAGTATTATGACGATGTGCTGGCGCCGTCCGGCCTCAAGGCCACGCAGCAGGGCCTGCTCTACCAGATCCACGTCGGCAACGAGCCGGCGATGGGCGTCATAGCGGCTTCCCTGATCATGGACCTGTCGGCGCTCGGCCACACGCTGAAGCCGCTGATCCGCGACAGCTATGTCGAGACCTTCGCCGATCCGGCCGATCGTCGCATCAAACGGGTGCGACTGACCCCGCAAGGGCGGGCCAAGCTTGATGAGGCGATGAAGCTGTGGCAGGTCGCCCAACAGCGCTTCGAGGACATGGTGGGCAAGGAAAAAGCGGCGAGGCTGCGCGCGGTGCTGGATGAGATCGCCGCGGTGGATTTCAACGAAACGCCGGCCAGTTGAACCGGCCGGCGTTTCGAGGATCGT
Source organism: Mesorhizobium sp. SARCC-RB16n (assembly GCF_008520305.1). Classification (GTDB taxonomy): domain Bacteria; phylum Pseudomonadota; class Alphaproteobacteria; order Rhizobiales; family Rhizobiaceae; genus Mesorhizobium. The sequence goes on from NZ_ML703281.1 coordinate 20,896, forward strand.
TCATTCTGCCGGCATCGCCACCGGTCTGGCAAACATCCGCCCGGCCAGCACGATGCCGAGCCCGATGACCGGGAAGGTCGCGGCAATCAGGCCGAGATCGGCTGGCGCGCCGTAGCGCAACACCGCCCCGCCGACCACAGCCCCCAGCGCTACCCCGAGATAGAGCGCCGAGGCATTGAGCGACAGCACGATCGGGGCCGCGTCCGGCGCCAGCTTGATGATGCGGCTGGCCTGCGCCGGCGGGAAAGCCCAGCCGACGATGCCCCAAGGCACCATCATGCCCATCAGCGCCGGTCCGGCCAGGTGATGCGGCAGGAAGGTCGGGATCAGCGAGAAGGTGACGAGCATGGCCGCGCTCAGCGCCAGCGACCAGGCGACGGTGCGCGTCGCGCCGAAACGATCGGCGGCCTGGCCGCCGGCAATGTTGCCGATGACGGCGCCGGCGCCGAAGGCGAGCAGCATGCCCGGCAACGCGATCGGCGACAGCCCGGCGCCTTCGATGGCCAGCGGCGCGATGAAGCTGAACACGGTGAACGCGCCGATAAGGGCAAGCGCCGTCGTCACCAGGATCGGCATCACGCCGGGACGCATGGCCGCCGCCAGCCGGCGCTTCAGCGGCAGCCTGGTGCCGATGATGCCGCGCGGCAGCCGATACCACAGGATGGCGCCGGCCAGCGCGCCAAGGCCGGCAATGGCGTAGAAGGTGCCGCGCCAGCCGGCGATGGCCGCGACCAGCGCGCCGAGCGGCGCGCCGACAGCGACGGCCACCGTGGTGCCGCCGACGACGACGGCGATGGCGCGGGCCCGGTGATGGTCATCGACCAGCGCCACCGCCGTGCCTTGCGCGGTTGCCGCGAACAGGCCCGACGACAGCGCCATGATGATGCGTGCGACGAGCAGCACTTCGAAGGAGGAACTCAGGGCGGCGACGACATTGCCGATGACGAAGAACACCAGCGTCCACAAGATGACGCGGCGCCGGTCCCATTCGCCGGTCAGCGTTGCCAGGATCGGCGTGCCGATCGCATAGGCGAGCGCGAAGGCGGTGATCAGCGAGCCGGCGAGCGGCACCGAGATGCCGGCATCCCTGGCGATATCGGGCAGAAGGCTGGAGATGACGAAGCCTTCGGTCGAGATCGCAAACGATCCGAGTGCAAGCCAGAAGATTCTCTTGTCCATGGGAAGGCGTCCTTAGTTCAAAAGTTATTGAACAATTGGACATAAAAGGGCATGATGTCAATGAAGCCAGGCAAAAATAGCAGAACCATGCTGACAACCCTGTGTCAGGACGGTCATGAAAAGGAGAAACAGTGTGTATGGGCCGAGCAGCATGGACGCGTTGAAATCGGCCCGAACTGTGCTTAGGTTCCAGCCATGACGTTACCGCATCCCAATACGGACCAGATCAGCCTGCCCATCGTGCTCGGCGTGCTCGGTGACCCGACGCGGCTCGCTATCGTGCGCTATCTCGCCAGCAAGGAAGGCGTGCCGCTGAACTGCAGCCGTTTCCTCGACCTCGCCTCCAAGACCAATCTCAGCTACCACCTCGCCAAGCTGCGCGAGGCCGGCGTCACCCGCGCCGAAGTGGTCGGCACCAACCGCATGATCACGCTGCGCCGCGCCGACCTCGATGCCCGCTTCCCCGGCCTGCTCGACAGCGTCATCGCCGCGGCGGTGGATGACCCCGCACTGCCGGCGGTCGGCGGTCATGATTTGGAAGTGCCGGCCTGAAATCATTTCCCCTCACTCGCGAAGCGGTAAGAGGCGGCCACCCAGCACCATGGTTTGCCGCCATGGCTAGCTTGAATTTTCCGGCTTACATGGCGGCGCGCCGTCCCTTATAAAACCGTCCGGGCGTGCGGCGAGACCGCCGCGACAGAGTGATTTGAGTACGGCGCACGGCCAAATGATGAGGCGCACAGTTACGCTCCGAAAAAGTTTGCATGCGCTGATTGCCGCTCCACTGCTGATGGCGGCGTGGCCGGCTGCCCATGCCGAAGAAGCGCCGTTCATCTCCGTGGTCACCGGGCTCGCCCCCGACGACCTGCTCAATGTCCGCGCCAAGCCATCGGCGATCGGCAAGACCGAGGCCCGCCTGGCCGCTGGTGCGAGCGTACGAAACCTCGGCTGCAACTACATTGACGGGCACCCCTGGTGCAAGGTCGAGTCTGACAATCCCAAGGCCACCGGCTGGGCCCCCGCGCGCTATCTCGTGCCCCTCAATCCGGCGACGGTGCCCGACGAGGCGGCGGATGTGCCCGCCGTGGGCACCGACGCAGGCGCGACGCCCGATGCACCGCCGCCCGACCTGACCGCTCGGCTGGGTAGCGCGAGCCAACCGGCCAGCCCCGAAACTGCGCCCAAATCCGCGGCGGAGATCGCCATGCAGGATGCCTATGGCCTGGCGCTGGCGGCGAATGGATCCCTGCAAATTCCCTGCGCCCGCTACGTTGGACAGCCCATGGCGTCTTGCGCGGCGAGCGTGACGCACAAGGGCACTGACAAGGCCGATGTGACCGTGACCTGGCCCGATGGCGGCAGCCGCGTCATCTCCTTCGATGCCGGCCTGCCGGCAAGTTCGGACGCCGGCAGCGACTTCCGCTTCACCAGGGAAGGCAAACTCAACCTGATCCGCATCGGCGTGTCGGAGCGGTTCGAGATTGCCGATACGGTGGTGCTGGGGGATTAGGCACGCTCCAAAGGTCGGCGGGACAGCGCCCCCCTCTGTCCTGCCGGACATCTCCCCCACATGGGGGGAGATCAGCAGTCCCGGCCGCCGGCGCTTTATCACCGAGGTTGAAAATTGGCGAAAGCAGGCGCTTCATCCAATCTCCCCCCTCGTGGGGAAGATGTCCGGCAGGACAGAGGGGGGCGCGAAGGAATGAGGCGCTTGTTGCTGAGGGCCACACAACCCGCATTTTCGGGGTTACATCGGGCAAAACTCTTCCCTATAAGGCCCTCCTAGCCTGATACCAGAATCGCGAGCACAACCGGCCGGGTCTTCCCGTCCCGGTTTTTTGTGCAAGCCCGCTGCCGAACGGAATTCACAGACATGCCCAGACGCACCGACATCAAGTCGATCCTGATCATCGGGGCCGGCCCCATCGTCATCGGCCAGGCCTGCGAGTTCGACTATTCCGGTACCCAAGCCTGCAAGGCGCTCAAGGAAGAAGGTTTCCGCGTCATCCTGGTCAATTCCAACCCGGCCACCATCATGACCGACCCGGAACTGGCCGACGCCACCTATATCGAGCCGATCACCCCTGAAGTCGTCGCCAAGATCATCGCCAAGGAACGGCCCGACGCGCTGCTGCCGACCATGGGCGGCCAGACCGCGCTCAACACTGCCCTGTCGCTGCGCCGCATGGGCGTGCTCGAGCGCTACAATGTCGAGATGATCGGCGCCGACGCGCATGCCATCGACAAGGCCGAGGACCGCGCGCTGTTTCGCGAGGCGATGAAGACGATTGGCCTGGAAACGCCGAAGTCGATGCTGGCCAACGCCACCGACGTCAAGAACGCCGACCGCAAGACGCACGAGGCCGAGCGCGCCGCGCTGAAGGCCGAAAAGCCGGAGAATCTCGACGCGGCGCTCGACGCGCTGGAAACGCGCTGGAACCTCGGCGAAGGCGACCGCAAGCAGCGCTACATCAGCCATGGCATGGCGATCGCAGCCCAGGCGCTCGACCATGTCGGCCTGCCGGCAATCATCCGCCCGTCCTTCACCATGGGCGGCACCGGCGGCGGCATCGCCTATAACAGGGCCGAGTTCTACGACATCGTGCAGTCCGGCCTCGACGCCTCGCCGACCACCGAAGTGCTGATCGAGGAAAGCGTGCTCGGCTGGAAGGAATACGAGATGGAGGTCGTCCGCGACAAGGCGGACAATTGCATCATCGTCTGCTCGATCGAGAACATCGATCCGATGGGCGTGCATACAGGCGATAGCATCACCGTCGCCCCGGCGCTGACCTTGACTGACAAGGAATACCAGATGATGCGCAACGCCTCGATCGCGGTGCTGCGCGAGATCGGCGTCGAGACCGGCGGCTCCAACGTCCAGTTCGCCGTCAACCCGGCCGATGGCCGCCTCGTCGTCATCGAGATGAACCCGCGCGTCTCACGCTCGTCCGCGCTCGCTTCAAAGGCGACAGGCTTCCCGATCGCCAAGATCGCGGCCAAACTCGCCGTCGGATACACGCTGGACGAGCTCGAGAACGACATCACCGGCGGCGCCACGCCCGCCTCGTTCGAGCCGTCGATCGATTATGTCGTGACCAAGATCCCGCGCTTTGCCTTCGAGAAATTCCCCGGCGCCGAGCCGGTGCTGACCACCGCCATGAAGTCGGTCGGCGAAGTCATGGCCATCGGCCGCACCTTCCAGGAATCGCTGCAGAAGGCGCTGCGCGGACTGGAGACCGGCCTCACCGGCCTCGACGAGATCGAGATCCCCGGCCTGGGCCACGGCGCCGTGGCGGCCAACCACGCCGACGACCGCAACGCCATCCGCGCCGCCTTGGGCACGCCGACGCCCGACCGGCTGCGCATGGTGGCGCAGGCGATCCGCATGGGCACCTCGCTGGAAGACGTGCACGCCATGTGCAAGATCGACCCGTGGTTCCTCGAACAGATATCAGGCATCGTCGCCATGGAAGCCCGCATCCGCGAGCACGGCATTCCTCAGGACGCGGTCAATCTGCGCATGCTGAAGGCCATGGGCTTCTCCGATGCCCGCCTCGCCTCGCTGACGAAGACCGACGTGGAAGTGATTCAGAAGATTCGCGAAAAGCTCGACGTTCATCCGGTTTACAAGCGCATCGACACCTGCGCCGCCGAGTTCGCCTCGCCGACAGCCTACATGTACTCGACCTACGAAGTGCCCTTCGCCGGCGCGCTCGCCAACGAAGCGCAGGTCTCGTCGCGGAAAAAGGTCGTCATCCTCGGCGGCGGGCCGAACCGCATCGGCCAGGGCATCGAGTTCGACTATTGCTGCTGCCACGCGGCATTTGCGCTGCGCGATGCCGGCTATGAAGCGATCATGATCAACTGCAACCCCGAAACGGTGTCCACCGACTACGACACCTCGGACCGGCTCTATTTCGAGCCGCTGACGGCGGAGGACGTGCTGGAGATCCTGCGCGCCGAGCAGGCCTCGGGCGAGCTGGTCGGCGTCATCGTCCAGTTCGGCGGCCAGACGCCGCTGAAGCTGGCGGACGCTTTGGAAAAGGCCGGCATCCCGATCCTCGGCACCTCGCCCGACATGATCGATCTCGCCGAAGACCGCGACCGCTTCCAGAAGCTGCTGCACAAGCTCAACCTCAGCCAGCCGAAGAACGGCATCGCCTATTCGGTCGAGCAGGCCCGCCTCGTCGCCGGCGAGCTCGGCTTCCCCCTGGTGGTGCGCCCTTCCTATGTGCTCGGTGGCCGCGCCATGCAGATCATCCATGACGAGGGCATGCTGCAGAACTACCTGCTCGACACCGTGCCCGGCCTGGTGCCCGAGGACATCAAGCAGAAATACCCCAACGACAAGACCGGCCAGATCAACACGCTCCTGGGCAAGAACCCGCTGCTGTTCGACACTTATCTCTCGGGCGCCATCGAGGTCGATGTCGACTGCCTCTGCGACGGCAAGGAAACCTTCGTCTCGGGCATTCTCGAACACATCGAGGAGGCCGGCATCCATTCGGGCGACTCGGCCTGCTCGCTCCCTGTTCACTCGCTGCCTTCGGAATTGGTCGACGAGTTGGAGCGCCAGACGGCCGCGCTGGCCCGCGCGCTCAATGTCGGCGGCCTGATGAACGTGCAATACGCGATCAAGGACGGCACGGTCTACGTGCTGGAAGTCAACCCGCGCGCATCGCGCACCGTGCCCTTCGTCGCCAAGACCATTGGGCGCCCCATCGCGAAAATCGCCGCCCGCATCATGGCCGGCGAGACGCTGGAAGACGCCTTCTCCCATTACGGTGCCATGCCCGACCCGCGCAATCCCGGCCACATCGCGGTCAAGGAAGCCGTCTTCCCCTTCGCCCGCTTCCCCGGCGTCGACATCCTGCTCGGCCCGGAAATGCGCTCGACCGGCGAGGTCATGGGCCTTGACCGCGATTTTGCGCTCGCCTTCGCCAAGAGCCAGCTCGGCGCCGGCGTCGACCTGCCACGCTCCGGCACGCTGTTCGTCTCGGTGCGCGACGAGGACAAGAAGGGCATCCTGCCGGCCGTCAAGCGCCTCGCCGGCCTCGGCTTCAAGGTGCTGGCCACCTCGGGCACGCAGCGCTTCCTCGCCGAAAACGGCGTCGTGGCCGAGAAAATAAACAAGGTCCTGGAAGGCCGCCCCCACATCGAAGACGCCATCCGCAACCGCCAGGTGCAGATCGTCTTCAACACGACGGACGGCCAGAAGGCGGTGTCGGACTCGAAATCGCTGCGGCGGGCAACGCTGATGCAGAAAGTGCCGTATTACACGACGCTGTCGGGGGCGGCGGCGGTGGCGGAAGCGATCGCGGCGCTGAAGGCGGGGAGTTTGGAAGTCAGGCCACTGCAGGAGTATTTTGCTTAAAGATTAGCTCCCTTCTCCCCGTCACTATACGGGGAGAAGATGCCGGCAGGCAGATGAGAGGCAGCGCTGGCTCTGCCCGAATGGCTACCTAGCTATTATACCTTCAACATTTTCGAATAGAGCTTCGAATCCTATAAAGGCTTCCTTCGGCAATTTGGGCACAACAAACTGAGCGAATCCAACTTTAGAACTATCCTGTATCTGCTGAAAGGCCGTGCCATCTCCAATTTTAACTCGAAAATTTTCTTCGCCTAATTTTCTCGTTGCCATAATCGGTTTGAGTTCCAAGCGCTTACCATCCACCTCCCTAGTTAGGTATTCATCCGGAAATAGGAATTCTATCGGGAGATTTTGGTTTTTAGCACAATCATATCTAAAATCCGGCACAGGAATTAGTAAAGCAAACGATTTGCCATTTTTTGACGTCTTTACGTCTGAAAAAAAATCGTCAGCAACAAATGTCCCGTCGAGTCGCCACTCCTTGGTACCGGCGTCGTCACGGTCGAACAACCCAATCACTATGTTGTTGCTATCGTACGGAACTGCACGCAACGAAAGCGCCAATCTCGACGCGCCGGCCGACCCTCCGTCTGCGCCGTCTGTTATATCGCAACACTTAATCTTGAACGGCGGTTTACCTCCACGAATTTTTCTCCAAGCCTCCAGAAGAATAACTTCGTCGGTTTTTCCCTCTGTTAAAACTACCGGCTGAGTAAATGCCTTAACCTGCTCTTGAAACTCCTCAGCTTGAGCTCTAAAGTTCGCCGCATCAGCCTCCCTGATCGAATATTCCTCTAGAGCCTTCGCAACAGCAGGCAAATAGAATCCCTCGCCAACCGCGCTTACAATATCTAATTTTTCAAGATTTCGGCCTTGAACGATTGTAGCTTGCTGATCCTCATCCCTTGTGACGTAAAATTTCTTCACTCCATCGTCGCTTAGATTGTAGAAGGACGGACTATGGGTCGTTACAAAAACCTGTATATGACCTGCCAGCGCAAGCTTCAAAAATCTAGAAGCCTCAGCTTCAGCCGAAACAAAATCAAGCGAGTTTTCCGGCTCCTCGAACCCCCAGATGTGGAACTGATAAGAATCTCGGTCGCATATGAAATTTAGAATTTCCGGAATGTGACGAGCTTTTATCCCGTCCCCTCTCTGGAGCGTAAGCGACTTCTTTCGGCATCGAGGAAAAGAGTTCGCTGGTTGATGATTGAACCCTACTCGCAAAATCTTCAACTGTCTTCAAGAATTCTTCTGAATTAGATAGTATCTCATAGATATTTCCGAGCAATGTACGAAACGTAGCTGTGTCCTTTATAGCCGGTATATGGATAAACCTTATTAGATTTAGAAACCTAGTAACAATATGCCTTTGATTTGCTTTTATATGGGAGGAAACTTCCTCGACATATTCGTCATCTCTCGATACGGTCCACTGACGTTTGACATAGAATTCCTCTCCAAGCGACTTCCTATAGTTGCTGGGGGTCGAGAAAGTTATTTTGACATAAATGAACTTTCTGATACCTTCGGAATTCTCGGACTCCAAACGCCTCTTGTCACTAAAATCGATATCAAAGTTGAAGTCCGTCGCGTCGTCCGTAGAATTATTAAAGAATAAGTTTAACGCCCTTATTATATTTGACTTACCTACATCGTTCTTTCCAAATATAACATTTAAATCACTGCATCTGTAGATCGTCTCCTTATAGAAGCTTCGGAAATACGCTATCTCTACTTCCTTAATAAACCTCATACCCCCTCCATTGCGCTGCGGCTTCTCCTAATTCAGCCGAATTCAACGCGGTTGAATTCGGCCCTCACCTATCCCCAAAGGTGAGCGAGGTGTTTATCTACTAATTAGTCTCGGTTATATTTTTTTTGCAAGCAAGACAGATAAATAAGGATCGCCGTAGGTTGAGTGGGATTCAGGTCAAAGGTGCTTGCCGACAGCCGACGTCGTCCCTCACGCCACCGCCACGCACTCAATCTCGATATCAAACTCCATCGGCCACGAAGCCACCGGCACAAAACTCCGCGCCGGCGGGTTGGTCGAAAAGTACCGGGCATACACCCGGTTGATTGCATTGTAGAAACCGGAATTGACGGCGTAGATGCGCACCATCACCACGTTTTCCAGCGAGGTGCCGGCCGCTTCCAGGCAATGTTTCAGCGCCTTCAGCGACGCGTCGGTCTGGACCTCGATGTCGCCGCGCACCATCTCGCCGGTCACCATGTCCACCGGCGGCGTCGCCGAGATGAATACGAAGCCGTTGGCCTTCACCGCCGTCGAACAGGGCAAGCCGAGCGCCCGCACCTTGTCCGACATGACGGGCACTTCGATGACTTGTTTTTTCATGGTGTCCTCCCTTGGGGTTTGCGGGGAGCTTATCGCGGCGGCGCCGGAACGCCAGCGCTGATCCACAGTTCAGAGCCGAGGCTCGTCACCGCCTAGAGAAATCGCATAGGGCGCTCCCCCGCTCCGTCCCGGCTTCGCCGGGCCACCTCTCCCCCATTTCATGGGGGCGAGGAAAAGCCAATCGCCAATGTCGCGACGCCGGAAGGCTTGGTTTCCTCGCCCCCACAACGTGGGGGAGAGGTGGCCCGGCGAAGCCGGGACGGAGCGGGGGCTGGCGCCGCCCTGCGCGATTGGGTTCACCCCTGCCCCGGATACGGCGTGCCATCCTTGTGCAAAAACCGCTCGTCCGAACTCGGGCTCATCATGTCGATATCCGAGCAGGTAATCACATCATCGGGATTGCGCGAGCCGACTTCCAGGTAGCGCGCCGTGACCGGCGAGCGGTTGATCATGTGGTGGCCGTTGCGGCTGTTCTTGGCGAAGGCAGCACTATCGCCGGCCTTGAGCAGCGTCTCGCCGCCGTCCTCGACCAGCACCAGTTCGCCTTCCAGCACATAGACAAGTTCGTCCTCATGGCTGTGCCAGTGGCGCTGGCTCGACCAGCCGCCGGGCGGCAATGTCATCAGGTTGACGCCGAAATCGGTGAGCCCGCCGGCATCGCCAAGGCGGCGGCGCGTGCGGTCGGCGCAAGGGGCGTCGAAGGGTGCGGGATAGCCGGAGCCCTTGCGGACGGGCACGGATGCGAGGTCGATCTTGGGCATGGGGTGCTCCCGAGGGTGTGATGGGCAGTGTAGTTCATGGCGGGTGGAGGCACAGGGGCTTCTTGCGGGTGGGGTTTGCTACGGGGCTCATTCAATGTAGCGCTCTACGGCGCCCCCCTCTGTCCTGCCGGACATCTCCCCCACGGGTGGGGAGATTGGCCGCTTTGGCGCCGGCTCTCTTCTTGCAACGTTGGAAATTGGCGAAGGCGATGATGACAGCCAATCTCCCCCCTCGTGGGGGAGATGTCCGGCAGGACAGAGGGGGGCGCCGTAGAGTGCCGACCTTGAACGCCCAGCCCCTAATGCACCGCCGCCACATCCCTGAGATGCATCTCGTGCATCTTCAGCATCTCCAGGGTCTTCTTGGCGAATTCCTTCAGCGCCGGGTCGTCGCCGGACCGGGCGTAGGTGGAAAACATCGCCACCGCCTGCTTGTGCGCCTCGGTCTGCAAGGTGATGTACTTGGCCTGGAAAGCATCGCCATCCAGCGCCTTGAGCTGGTCCAGCATGGCCTGGTCCTTCGGCAGCAGCGGCGGCGGGCCTTCGGGCTTGATGGATGCAGTGGTCTGGCTCTTTTCCAGCGCCGCCTTGAAATCCTGGCCGGCCTTGGTGTGGTCCTTGACCATCAGCGCGGCGAAATCCCCGACATCGGCCGCGACATGCTTCTGCCCGGCGAGCTTGCTGCTCTCGATCTCGAAACGGTTGGCGCTGACGAAGGTCTTCGAGAACGTGTCGGTGTCGACCTTGTTCTCCGACACCGCCGGCAAGGTGCTGACCGCCTGCTGGGCAAAGGCTGAAGGCGCGCCGGCCAGAAGGGCCAGAATGGCAATGGCGAGATGCGGTTTCATCGAAACGCTCCGTGAAGGTATCCTCGCAGACCCAACGCGGCAGATGCAGCGAGGTTGCGAAGCCGCGTCCCTTCTCCTCGCGGGGGAGAAGGGGAAGCACCCTTACGACTGCGGCGTGATCTACGGGCGACGTGGCCCCAGCAGAAAGGCTGTCATCGTTGCGCTCACGCACGCCATCGCCAACAACGCAACGACGCCCGAAGATCTAGGCCTTCGGCGAATTGAAACAACGTTTTGTGAAGCGGGAGTATTTTGAACCAACCCGTCCAGGTCGGACCTGCTCCCATGTCGAACGGAATAGGCGCGGGTCAACTCTGCGCCGAGCAGAAAGATTTCCGATGAATAATAGACCCAGAGCAGTATGACGAGCAGCCCTCCGGCCGCACCATATGATGATGCGATCGCACTTGTGCCGATATACCAACCGATAAGCGACTTCCCCAATGTGAACAGAGCGGCGGTCACGACAGCACCGATCCCGACATCCCGCCATTCCAAGGCACGGTCCGGCAGGACTTTGTAGATCGCGGCAAACATCACGGAGATCAATGAAAAGGAAATCAGGGTGTTGATCGCGCTCAGAACAAATTCGCCGAACGGCAAATGAGCGCTGATCACGTTGCCCAGAGCAGAGATCGCCGCGCTCGCCACCAAGGATACCAGCAACATAAAGCCGAGGGCGGCGACCAGGCCGAGACTTGCCGCACGCGCGCGCAAGAGACGCGACAGCGAACTCCCTTTCGCTTCAACCTTCCATATTGCATTCAGTGCCTGCTGCATCTCGCCGAACACCGCGGAGGCGGTGACGAGCAAAGTGACCACGCCGATGATGGCCGCCACGGTACCCGATGATTTGCTGGATGCCCCTTCGAGCGCTGCCTGAAGGAGAGCAGCACTTTCTGAACCCATCAGCCCCGATATCTGGGCAGACAAAGCCACCTGTGCCGCGTCATGACCAAATGCGATGCCAACTATCGCGACGACGATGATCAGAACCGGGGCCAGCGACGTGGCGGCATAAAAGGCCATCGCCGCGCCATGACTAAGGGCATTGTCGTCGACAAAGCCAACCACGCTTTCTCGCACCAAGTCCCATAGGTTTTTAAGTGTGGGTCGCACTTCGAATCCGTGAAGGGGTCGCAAACCGTCCACTATCAATGCAGCCGGTCTTCCGATGTTCCGGCCGACCTGGGCGAGAGTTTCAGCAAGAGCGCGCCTACCTCAGTGGCAGCACGCCTCGCCATATTGCAGCTGCTCGTTCCAGTCCGGCCGGCCCTCCGGGGTAAAATCCATCAGGTTCCACAGGATCTCGCAGGTGCCGATGGCGCGCGGGTCCTGGCCGGGCTCGGTGGGGGCGAAGCCGAGTTCCGACGACCAGAAATGCCTGATGCCGTCACCGTCGCGGTGGAACACCGACAGCAGCGGGATCTGCGCGCCGTCCGCGTCCTCGGCATTGTAGTCGCGCTTGAAGCTGTTGTTGGCCGACGACACCAGCCGCATGTTGCGCCAGCCGCGGTCGCGGCCGAGCGTGACCAGGTTCTCCAGCGCCGTCTTGGCCACGACGGCGAAGTTGAAGCCGGCCGCCTGGAGATGGCCGACCGCGCCGTCGAACTGGTCGAGCAGCGCCGTGCAGGACGGGCATGGCTGGTCGGGCCGGGCGAGCTTCGCCGTGCCACCGCTGGTCGCAACATCGCGCGTCTCCCGCGGATGGCGCGGAAACATCATCTGGTAGAGGATCAGCGTGTCCTTGCCGGGTGCGAACAGCTCCGACAGCTTTATCTTCGCGGTCTTGCCGGCGATATCCAGCCCATCGAACACATAGTCCTGCGGCACCAGCCCGCCCGGCGGCAGCGCGCGCCGCGCCTCGGCCACGGCTTCCATGGCGCGGCGCAGTTCGATTTCCTTTTGCAGCAGCTTTTCGCGCGCGGTGCGGTATTTGGCGGATTCGTTGGGAAAGGTGATCATGATCGGCTCCTTCAAGTCGTCGCCGGCGTCCCGGCCCCGGTGCTCTGCGACCCAAGGACGTTTCACCGCGGTCGGTTCCGACATTTTTACGCGCTGGAATCCAGCGTAACTCCAGGAAAAGCATGAAACGGCTTTCCGTCCGGCTTCTCACCCCTTGACCCCGCCGGCGGTGAGGCCGGAGACGATCTTGCGCTGGAAGATCAGCACCAGCATCACCAGCGGCACGGTGACGATCACCGATGCGGCCATGATGTTGCCCCACGGGATTTCGAATTGCGAATTGCCCGAGAGCAGCGCGATCGCCACCGGCACGGTCCGCCGCGCATCGTTGGAGGTGAAGGTCAGGGCGAACAGGAACTCGTTCCACGCGCCGATGAAGGCGAGCAGCCCGGTGGTCGCCAGCGCCGGCCACATCAGCGGCAGGAAGATGCGGGTGATGATGATCCACGGCGTCGCGCCATCGAGGATCGCCGCCTCCTCGACTTCGACCGGCAGGTCGCGGACGAACGCGGTGAGCACCCAGACCGTGAACGGCAGCGTGAAGATCATGTAGGAGAAGATCAGCGCGAACAGCGAATTGTAGAGGCCGAACATCCGCACCAGTTCGAACAGCCCGGCCAGAACCGCCACCGGCGGGAACATCGAGACCGACAGGATGGCGAACAGCAACGCCGAGCGGCCGCGAAAACGGATGCGCGCCAGGGCGTAGGCGGCAGTGACGCCGAGGAACAGCGAGAGCGCCACGACCGCACCCGAGACGACCAGCGAGTTCAGGAGGTTGCGCGCGAAGGCGCCTTCGGCCAGCACGTTGCGATAATTGCCGAGGCCGGGCGCCTTCGGCCAAAGATCGGCCTGGAATAGTTCGGTCCCCGATTTCAGGCTGGTGACGATGGCGTAGTAGAACGGGAAGACCGCGATGAGCACGATTGCCCCGACCAGCAGATAGAAGGCCGCGCGCTTCAAGAGCCACATCTCAGCGGCCTCCTTCCAGGCTTATCCGGCCGATGCGGATGGTCAGGATGGTAAGCAAGGCGAGGATGAGGAAGAGCAGGGTCGAGGCGGCCGAGCCATAGGCGAACTTGTCGAATTCGAACAGGTTCTCGCGCGCGAACACCGACATCGACTTGGTGTGCGCATTGTTGGGCGTCAGCACGTAGATCAGGTCGAAGATGCGCAGCGCGTCGAGCGCCCGGAAGATCACCGCCACCATCACCGCCGGGCGGATCAGCGGCAAGGTCACCCGCCAGAAGATCTGCCATGGATTGGCGCCGTCGAGCTTGGCGACCTCGATGATCTCGCGCGGCAGCATCTGCAGCGCGGCCAGGATCAGCAGCGCCATGAACGGCGTCGTCTTCCAGATATCGACGATCAGCACCGCGGCCATCGCCGTGTCGGCGCTGGCGGTCCAGGCGATCTTGTGGTCGATCAGCCCCAGGTTGATCAGCACGACATTGATGATGCCGAACTGGTCGTTCAGCATCCACTGCCACATCTTGGCCGAGACGATGGTCGGGATCGCCCAGGGGATGAGGATCGCCGCCCTGACGATGCCGCGGCCGGGGAATTCGGCGTTGAGCACCAGGGCGACGACCATGCCGAGGATCGTCTCGCAGGTCACCGAAACCACCGCGAAGCGCACGGTATTCCACACGGCGCTCCACCAGACCGGGTCGAGAAGCAGCCCGTCATGGATGACCCGCCCGCTCGGCATGCGCAGAACCGAGACATAATTGGCAAAGCCGACCCATTGGCGGGCGTCGAGATCGGACAGCGAGGCATCGGTGAAGCTGAAATAGACCGTGCGGGAAAGCGGCCAGCCGGCAGCGGCGGCGAGCACCAGAAGCATCGGCGCCAGGAACAGCCATGCCGAGCGCACACGCTGGCGCATCAGGCGCAAGCCTGGCCGCCGGGTGGCGGCATCAACCGGTCCCGCGCTCACCAGCCCTTGCCTTTCAGCCGGGTCAGCGTCGCCTCGAGGTCGGCCAGATTGTCGGCGGCGCTGCCTTCGCCGGACAAGGTCTTGTGCACCGCGTTCCAGAACTGGCTCGACGCCTCGTTGTACTTGTTCCTGGTCACCGCCGAGGGCCGTGGCCCGGCATTGAGAAAGACCTCTTTCCACTGTGGAATGATCGGCTGTTGCGCGGCGATGTCGGCATCGTCATAGAGCGCCTGGATGGTCGGCAGGTTGGCGGTCCTGAGCGTGCGGTATTTCTGCATCGCCGGCGAGGCGATGAACTTGACCAGTTCGATCGCCGCGTCCGGGTGCTTGGAATATTTCGAGACCGCAAGGTTCCAGCCGCCAAGCGTCGCCGCCGGTCGGGCGCCTTCGCCCGTGCCCGCCGGCAGCGGCGCGACGTCGAACTTGCCCTTGATCGGCGACCCCTCGCTGTTGCCCAGCGCATAGGCATAGGGCCAGTTGCGCATGAAGACCGCATTGCCGGTCTGCCACACGCCGCGCGATTCCTCTTCCTGGTAGGCGAGCACGCCGGGCGGCGCGATGGTGCCGATCCAGGCCTTGGCCATGTCGAGCGCGGCCGCCGCCCGGGCGTTGTTGATGGAAATGTCGCCATCCGGCTCGACGATATGGCCGCCGCCATTCGACACCACCCATTCGAACGCGTCGCAGGTCAGCCCCTCATAGGCGTTGCCCTGGAAGACGAAGCCCCAGATATCCCTGTTGCCCGCGGCCCGCTCCTTGTCCATCACCAGCCTGGCTGTGTCGCCCAGCTCCTTCCAGGTGGCCGGCACCTTGGCGCCGTATTTGTCGAGCAGATCCTTGCGGTAATAGAGCGCCGGCGCATCGGTGAAGATCGGCAGCGCCACCAACCTGCCGTCGACGGTCTGCGACTGGATGATCGACGGGAAATGCTTGGCCACGACATCCCTGGTCGCTTGGGTCAGGTCGACGAACTGGCTGGCAAGCTGCGGCGCCCAGATGACGTCGGTCTGGTAGACGTCGACGTCGCTGTTGCCCGCGGCGAGCCACAGCCTGTACTGGCCGAACTGGTCGGTCCCGGACGACGGCATGGCGACGATGGTGACCTTGTCGCCGCTCGCTTTCTCATAGCGGTCGAGGATCTCGCGCAGCACCTTGAGGCCATTGCCGGTGTCGCCCGACACGATCGACAGCTCGACCGCGCGCGCCGAACCCGCCGCGAGCATGGCAGCGACGCTTAACGCCAGCAATGCGTGGAAAACCTTCATCGCGGTGGATCTCCCTTGGCAGCCGGCGGCGCACAGCACCGGCAGCCGGTCAGACCCCACCGTTCATTGAATGCGGAGCAGCGCCTTGGGTTCCCGAACAGCCATTGCCGGCGGTCAGCCTTCCCAAGCGACGGGCCTCATGCCCAGCCGCTCGTAGAGCCGCACGGCGGCGGCATTCTTGAGCGTATTGGTCTTGAGATCGACATGGGTGGCGCCCCGGTCGCGAAAAATGGCGAAGGCATGCCACATCAGCGCTTCGCCGACGCCCTTGCCGCGCGCGTCGGGATGAACGGCGAGATCCTTGACGAAGGCCGAGCTCCAGCACAGTGCAGCCGCCGCCAGCCGGCCCTTGGCATCGATGACGAGGAAGCACAGCGCCGGGTCGAATTCGGGGTCTTCGGATATGCGCGGCCACCATTCGTCGAAGGGGCCATCGGTGCCGTCGTCGAACACATCGCTCAGCAACGCATGCAGGGGCAGCGCGTCGCCATGTCCGAAGGCGCGCATGACAAAGCCGTCCGGCCAGTGCGGTGGAACCAGCGTCTCGTCGAGGATCTTGCGCAGCCGGATGTCGTTTGGAGCCGGCGGATGCGGTTCTGGCATCGCGCTCAGGCGTCGGGCTGAAGACGCCCGCGCTTGCGGTCGACGCCGAGGCCGGTCGCCTCCAGCAGGCCCTTGCGTTTGGCGTCGAAATAGTAGCCGGTCTGGTAGAGCCAGTCGGCCTTCTTGGCGTTGCCGTTCGACACCAGCCAGGCGCCGCGCAGATATTTGACGGCGTATTTCAGATTGGTCTCGGCGTCGAACAGGCCCTTGGCCGGCCCGTCATAGCCCATGCCGCGCGCCGTCGCGTGCTTGATCTGCATCAGCCCCCAATGACCATTGTTGTAGGCCTTGGGATTGTAGGTGCTTTCGCGGTTGACGACATGGCGCACCAGGTCCACCGGCACCTGGTAGAAGGCGGCGTATTTGACGATCAGCCGGTCGACGTCGCCGCGCATGCCGGTCGCAGGCTGCTCGGGCTCGACGGGCGCCGACGGGAACTGTACCAGGGCAGCCGGGTTCTGCGGCACGACATAGGCCACCTGCTGCACGCCAGGCAGTTTCTGGCCGCCCTTGGCAACCGCCGGCACGATGAGCCCGGCAGTCGTATAGGTTGCTGCCGACTGGATCGGCTGGCCGGCTTTTGCCGGGGCCGGCGCCTGCCAGGCATTGGCGGTCATCACGGCGGGCATGGCCGGCGCCGTGGGCGTTGCCCCGGCAAAGGCGGCGGTCGCCGCAGCCGGCCGGACGGCGGGATCGAGCGCCGGCGCGGCCGGGCTCGGGGTCGACTCAGCCGTCTGAACGGGCGCGATTCCGGAGGATTGCGGCAGCACCGAAACCGTCTCCGGCAGCGGCACGGTGAAGCCGGCATCGCTGCCGGCCGTGGTCGCGGTTTCGGTCAGCGACGGCGCGGCTTTCATCTGCGAGGTCGAGGTGCAGCCGCTCATGCCGGCGGCCGCCACGATCACGCCGATGGCTATAAGGGTTTGTTTTGCTGGCAAGCCGCGTTCGGAGTCCGGTTTGTCGGGTCGTTAAGATTTCCCTTACACCAGCGATTCCTGGGTAGCAATCGGGGCCATCTGGTGGTTTTCGGGTGGCGGGACGCAGGCAGCGATGCCATATTGTTCCTGATATGTACTGACGGGAATCCCGAATTCCGCCGCTTTGCGGAAAGGAGCGCATCATGGAAACGACATCTTCGATCACAGCCGGCCACGCAGTGTTAGAAACAGTGATCGGTTTCATGGGCATCGCCTGGAGCGAAAAGGGCCTGATCCGGCTCTGCCTGCCCGAACGCAGCCGCGAAGCGGTGGAGCGGCGGCTGATGCGCCACGCCGGCGTTTCCGCCTCCACGGCCCAGCCGTCATGGGTGGTCGAGCTGATCGCCTCGATCAAGGCTTATGCCGCGGGCGAGGACGTCGACTTCACCGGCTTTCCCGTCGATCTCGACGGCGTCGACGATTTCCGCCTCGCCATCTACGACGCCGCAAGAAAACTGAGCTATGGCGAAACCACCACCTATGGCGAACTCGCCAAGCGCGCCGGCCATGCCGGCCTGCCACGCGAAACCGGTGCGGCCCTTGGCGCCAATCCGGTGCCGCTGGTCATCCCCTGCCATCGCATCCTTGCCGCCGGCGGCAAGATCGGCGGCTTCTCGGCGCCCGGCGGCTCGGTCACCAAGGAAAAGATGCTGGCCATGGAAGGCGTACGCGTCGGCCCGCCACCGCCGGCGCAGGTGTCCTTCGGCTTCTGAGAGCAGTTCCAGGAATCGCTCCCGGGTGTGTTGAGATTCAGGTCAGGCCGAGCCGAAAACAATGACTTTCGAGAACCGGAGCGGAGCGTACTTAAGTACGTGAGCACCGGAAGCGCAGAAAGCCGCTGTTTGCAGGCCGGCATCACCTGAATATCAATACACCCTAATGGCGCCGGATGAATCGGTGCCTGAAACGCTCGTTGTCCGGCCGCTTGCAGATATAGACCGGGCAGGACTTGGTGTCGGCGCTGGGCACATAGGCGCGCGTCCTCACCTCGCCCATGGTGCAGAACTGCTGGCTCTGCACATAGCGGTCGTAGAGCGGCAGTCCCGGCACCCGCGCCGACTTGTAGCGCAGGATGACCGCACCTTGGCGCGCGATCGTCGACTGGACCTTGCCGCAGCTCATACGGCTCGGGTCGTAGCGCGAGATCGCGTGCGCCTGGGCGGCCACCAGCGTGAGGCAGGCGGCAAGCAGGATGGTCTTCATGGCCCTCTCCCCTCGATCCGCCGCCAGGAACGGCGCGATCTTGCGCCACGGTTTCACCAGATTGGGGCGGCCGTTGGGCCGCCCCCGATCACGGCTTTCTCACGCAGTCTTGTTTTTTGCGCGAAAGCAGCCTATATCAGCCCCATTGATATTTCGGCCGATCGATCCGGGCCTCGCGATCTTCGCGTTTGCTGACGTCTATCTCCAAAATCTCGATGCACACCGGCTGGACCTCGGTCCGGTCATACCAAAGCAAATGTGAAGGACTATTTATATGGCAACTGGAACGGTCAAGTGGTTCAACGCCACCAAGGGTTTCGGCTTCATCCAGCCTGACAGCGGCGGCGCGGACGTTTTCGTCCACATCTCGGCTGTCGAGCGCGCTGGCCTGTCGACCCTGGTCGAAGGCCAGAAGATCAACTTCGAGATCGAGCAGGACCGCCGCACTGGCAAGTCGTCCGCTGGTTCTCTGAGCAAGGCAGCCTGATTTTGAAAATGGCGCGCGCCGGACGAGAGTTCGGGGCGCGCGGCAAGTCACGGATGTACTGACGGTCGCGCGAGAAGCGCGCCAGAGTGGTAAGACCCGACAAGCTGGAACAGCAGATAGCTGCCAGCCCGGACCGGACGCTCCCAATCAGGCTACCGAAATGGGAAGGCGGGATTTATCCCGCCTTTTTATTTGTCTGGATTTTGGCCATCCAGGCCTAGCTTATGTCCCACCGGTGGTACCATATGGCCAATAGTGGTACTATCCAGTCATGACCAAGCTTGAACAAATCGAAAAATCCATCATCGAGTTGAGCCCGGAAGAACTGAAGGCGTTTGCCGCCTGGTTCGAGGCGCTGCGGGCCGCTCAATGGGACAAGCAGATTGAAGCTGATGCCAAGGCAGGCCGGCTGGACAAGCTTGCCGCACAAGCATTGGCCGATCATCGCGCTGGTCGGACCCGGCCTCTTTGAATCACTTTGCCGCACCCTCTTTCTGGGAGGCATATGGCAAATTATCCCCGGCAATTCAGGCGAAGGCAGACACCAGCTTTGCCAAACTCCGCGCCGATCCGTTTTACCCATCGCTGCATTTCAAACAGGTCGGTCGTTATTGGTCGGCGCGAATTGACCTCAACCACCGTGCAGTCGCTATCCGCGACCAGGACGATTTCGTCTGGTTCTGGATCGGCACCCACTCCGAATATGACCGCCTTCTCAAGTAGTTGCGGGCAGTCACTCACTGCGTGGCAAGGCCGCGAAACCCGCACACCGCATGTATTGGCGATCCGTCCGGGAAACTACCCCACCCAGCCGATCGGCACATGCCCCTGGTCCGCTTCCACGCGGGCGAGCCAGGCGACCACCGCCGGATAGGCGTCGAGCTGGAAGCCGCCCTGCTCTGCCGTATGCGTGTAGGCATAGAGCGCGATGTCGGCGACGCTGAACGCACCGCCGGCGAAGAAGTCGTTGTTTTCCAGATAGGTGTTCATGACGCCAAGCGCCTTATTGCCGCGCTCCAGCGTCACCGCCAGCCGCTCGGGCGTGGCATCCGCGGCCCGTTCGGGAAAAGTCAGCAG
Organism: Mesorhizobium sp. SARCC-RB16n; assembly: GCF_008520305.1. Taxonomy (GTDB): domain Bacteria; phylum Pseudomonadota; class Alphaproteobacteria; order Rhizobiales; family Rhizobiaceae; genus Mesorhizobium. Next base: position 40,936 of record NZ_ML703281.1, read on the forward strand.
CGCCTTGCGCACGGCGATATAGGGCTCGTGGCTGTACTGCTCGAAGAACAGCCACTGATAGGCGAGCCCGCGCTCGTATCTGTCCGCCGGCAGGAAGCGCGTGCCTTCGGCGAGATAGAGCAGGATGGCGTTGGATTCGGCCAGCCGCCGGCCGTCGTCCAGTTCCAGCAGCGGCACCATGGCGTTCGGATTCTTGGCGACGAAATCGGCCTTGCGCGTATCGCCGGCATGTGAACTCACCTCGACGGTCGTGAAAGCCAGGCCGAGCTTGGCCATCAGCAGGCGCGGCTTATAGCAATTGCCGCTGTCGATCATGCTGTAAAGTATCATTGTGGTTCCCCGGAGCGCTGCTTCTGCGGGCGCGATTATCGCAGCGGCGGCATTCTCAACCAGTGATTTGTTTTGGCGCGACCATCAACGCCGCTTATGCAACGGCACGACCTTGTTGTCGAAGCCCAGCAGCGCCTCGATGGCAAGCGGCTCTTCGTTGAAGATGGTGCCGGCCAGCGCCGGACGCCCGAGAAGAAAACCCTGCAGCAAATCGACCCCGCCTTCGAGTGCGACGCGCAGGTGTATGGGCTGCTCGATGCCCTCGACCAGCACCTTGGCGCCGCGGTCGTGCAGGCTTGAGACCAGCGGGCGGAAGAACCGTTCCGCGGCGGCATGGCGGCAGAATTCGGCGAACCAGCCGCCATCGATCTTGACGATGTCGGGCTGAAGCAGGCTCACCCGCTCCTCGGTCGAATGGCCGGTCCCGAAATCGTCGATGGCGATGCGGATGCCGTCGCGCCGCATTTCGCGCACCAGCCTGGCCAGCAGCGCATCGTCGGCCGCCTGTTCGGTGATTTCACAGACCAGCATGGCGGGCGCGAGGCCGAGTTCGTCGAGATGCCGGCTCATCAGCCGGATCTCGGCCAGCGCCCGGGCAGGATGGTCGTTGACCAGCGGATTGTAGTTGAAGAACAGGTCGAGCCCATCGACCCCGATATTCTGGAAGTTCCTGAGATGCAGCACCCGGCACATGGTTTCGACGAACAGCCGGTCCGAAGCCGCGACGCTGTCGAAGAACATCCGCGGCGACCCCGTCCGGCCGGCGCGGTGCGGCTCGATCAGGCCTTCGACGGCAACCGGGTACAAGCTGCTGTCGCGCGGGGCGTAGATCGGCTGGTAGGCGCTGCGCAGGCGGAAGTCGCCATGGATGCCATATTCGATGCCGACCTCGTCGACGAAGATCGCATCGCCGACATTGCGCCGCCGCTCAACGCTCATGGCGCGATCCTGCGGCCGAACGCTTTTGCGGGCCGCCCCGTGCGCGGCGCCACGGCGGCGGGAGCGGACGCATGGCTTGCGGCGGGAGCAGGTTCCGGACCGCCCTTTGCGAAAACACGAAAACTTGTCGGGGCCAGTTCGGGACGGGCCAGCACGTAACCCTGGACCATCGTGGCGCCCGACCGCTCGGCCAGCTCCAGTTGCCAGCCTTCCTCGATACCCTCGAACACGGTGCGGATGCCCTGGTCCTCGAAGCTCCTCACCATGGATGTCAGCAGCGCGAAACCGGCGCCCGATTCCATCAGTTGCGTAATCCATTGCGCATCGAACTTGACGATGTCGGGCTTCAGCTCCTTGATGCGGTTGATGTCGGAATCGTCGGCGCCATAGTCGTCGACGGCGATCCGGAAGCCATTGGCCTTCAGCGCTGCGACAAAGCTGTGCAGGGTCTCCTGCGATGCCGATCTCTGCTCCGTCACCTCACACACGACACGGCCCGGATCGATGCCGGCCTCGTGCAGCACCAGCCGCATTTCGCGCAAGGCACTGTCGGCGACAGCGCGCTCGGTGAACACCGACGGGTCGAAATTGACGAAGATCGACGCCTCCTGCGGCAGGCAGGCGCCGGCATTGAGCAGGTGGAGTGTCCTTGTCAGCGCTTCGACATGCAGGCGGTCGGCCGCCGGGCACGTCGAGAAGAAGCTCATCGGCGATTGCGGCTCGCCATCGCGAAATGGGCGGATCAGCCCTTCGAAAGCGGCAACCGACAGCTTGCCCTCCTTGAAGGCAAAGATCGGCTGGAAGGCGCTTTGCAGCGTATAAATGCCCCAGACACCAGTCGAGGTGCCGTCATCATGACGGACGATATGGGCAAGTCCGATGCTGCGCGACAAGGGTTCCTCGCTCCGCGATCTGGCGGAATTGAACGGCGATCCTGCCATGCAAGCCTCTACCGCCCGTTAATGAATTTAGTGTTGCCGTTCACGCCTCATTGACCGCGCCGCGTCACCTGGCCCAGCCGACAAGGCTTGCGCTAGGGGGAATGATGCGACATGAGAAGCGCCGCGGCCGCTCCTGGCCGCGCCGATCCTTTGGAGAGACAAAAGGTCATGGCCTTCCTTGCCGACACCCTTTCCCGCGTAAAGCCTTCCGCCACCATCGCCGTGACGCAGAAAGCCCGCGAGCTGAAAAATGCCGGCCGCGATATCATTGGCCTTGGCGCCGGCGAACCGGATTTCGACACGCCCGACAATATCAAGAATGCGGCGATCGAGGCCATTCGCCGTGGCGAGACCAAATATCCGCCGGTTTCGGGCATCGTGCCGCTGCGCGAGGCGATCGCGAAGAAGTTCAAGCGCGAGAACAATCTCGACTACAAGCCCGAGCAGACCATCGTCGGCACCGGCGGCAAGCAGATCCTGTTCAACGCCTTCATGGCGACGCTGAACCCCGGCGACGAGGTCATCATCCCCCGCCCCTACTGGGTCAGCTATCCCGAAATGGTGGCGATCTGCGGCGGCACGTCGGTGTTTGCCGACACCTCGATCGACAACGGCTTCAAGCTGACGCCGGCGGTGCTGGAAAAGGCGATCACGCCGAAGACCAAATGGCTCTTGATGAACTCGCCGTCGAACCCGTCGGGCGCGGCCTACACGGAGGCCGAACTGCGGGCGCTCGCCGACGTGCTGTTGAAGCATCCGCAGGTCTGGACGCTGACCGACGACATGTACGAGCATCTCACCTATGGCGGCTTCGTCTTCAAGACCATCGCCGAGGTCGAGCCAAAGCTCTACGAGCGCACGCTGACCATGAACGGCGTCTCGAAAGCCTATGCCATGACCGGCTGGCGCATCGGCTACGCGGCCGGTCCCGTTCAGCTGATCAAGGCGATGGACATGATCCAGGGCCAGCAGACCTCGGGCGCCTGCACCATCGCGCAATGGGCTTCCGTCGAGGCGCTCAACGGCCCGCAGGACTTCATCGGCAGGAACAAGGCGATCTTCCAGGGGAGGCGCGACCTCGTCGTCTCGATGCTCAACCAGGCGCGCGGCATCACATGCCCGTCGCCGGAAGGCGCCTTCTATGTCTATCCGTCCTGCGCCCAGCTGATCGGCAGGAAGACCAAGGCCGGCAAGGTGATCGACACCGACGAGACCTTCTGCTCGGAACTGCTCGATGCCGAGGGCGTCGCGGTGGTGTTCGGCTCGGCCTTCGGCCTTGGCCCCAACTTCCGCATCTCCTACGCCACCTCGGAGACGCTGCTGGAGGAAGCCTGCACCCGCATCCAGCGCTTCACGGCATCGCTGACCTGATCAGATAAGTCCGAAACAGAACCCGGCGTCACTGCTATCAGGCGTTACCGCCGGGTTTTGTGAATACAGGGCCAGCACTTAGAGCAATTCCAGGAAAAGTGCGTAGCGGTTTTCCGTCCGGAATTGAGTGAAAACAAAGAGTTAGAGCGGTTCAGCAATTCTATCAAACGCTGAACCGCTCTAGCCGCTATATTGCGCTGGCGTCACCGCTTCCAGCCACTCGGCATGGACGCCGTCGAGCGCCTCCTGCATGGCGATGTGCGTCATCGCCGTTTTCGATCCGGCACCGTGCCAGTGCTTCTCGCCGGGTGCGAACGAAATGGTGTCCCCGGCCCTGATCTCCTGGACCGGGCCGCCCCACGTCTGGACCAGGCCTGCGCCGGAGGTGACATAGAGTGTCTGGCCGAGCGGATGCGTGTGCCAATGGGTGCGCGCGCCCGGCTCGAAGGCGACCAGCAAGGCCCTGAGCCGGGCCGGCGCCTCCGTCTCGATGATCGGCGTCTGCAGAACCCGGCCGGTGAAATACTTTTCCGGCGCTATGACGGTCGGCACGCTGCCGCAAGCAATGATCTTCATCGTCTGTCCCTGGAACTGGCGGGAGCCGGCGAGACGCCGTCCCTTTGAAGTGACCCGCATTCTCGGCCCGGATTGGCCCCGACGCAACCGGCCGCGTCGGCCCGCTCGGACGAAGATCTGATTTTTCTCTTAACCATGAACCTTGCCCGCTTGGGATTGCCGAACGAAATGCCGGCGAATTCAATGTCTTCTTAACGGCTGCCCACTAGCCGTGAGCCTGCATTGCGAGGGCTGTCCGATGAGCATACTGGCGACGATCAAGGACCACAGCGGCCGGATCTATCGCGGTATCCAGTCGCTGCTTGTGATCAGCATCGGCGCGGCCGTGCTTGGCGCTTTCGACGTCTTGCAAAGCCTGTCCGCCGGCAGTGCCTTCGCCATCTCTATCCTGGCCACGAGCCTGGCCTTGCTGGCATTGATGTATATGCGCAGCAGCGTCGTCCATCGCCTCCAGTCGGCCGAAGCCGCCGAGGCCGAGAAACATCATTTCCTCACCAGGGACGCGATGACCGGCGCGATGACGAGACGCTATTTCCTCGAAGCGCTGCGCGAAAGCCTGGGCACCATGCGCGACAGGCGCGAGGCGGCCTTGCTCTTGATCGACCTCGACCATTTCAAGCAGTTGAACGACACGTTCGGGCACCAGTTCGGCGACCTCACGCTGACGCACCTGGTCAAGACCTCGGAGCGCATCTTCGCCGGCAGCATGGTCGGACGCCTCGGCGGCGACGAATTCGGCGTCATCATTCCGCACGGTGACCTGGCCGCCATCAACAAGGATGTCAGGCGATTGCTGGATGCCATGCGCGCCGGCAAATCGCATGAAGGCAAGACCATTCCGCTCTCCATCTCGGTCGGCGTGGCACTGGCGCCGGCCCATGCCTCGAACACGACGGAGCTGATGCTGGTTGCCGATCTGGCGCTTTATGAAAGCAAGGCGGCGGGCCGAGGCCGCGTCACCGTCTTCGACGAGGAGATGCTGTCCGACAAGCGCTACCGGCGTCTGGTCGAACGGGAATTGCGCGCCGCGGTCTATCTGGGCGAACTCGAATTGCATTATCAGCCGATCGTCAACCCGGATGGTTCCACTCATGCGCTCGAGGGACTGATCCGCTGGCGCCATCCGGTTCGCGGATTGATTGCGCCGGCCGAGTTCATTGCGATCGCCGAACGCTCGACGCTGATCGACATGCTCGGCGAATGGGTGTTCAAGCGGGCCTGTGCCGACATCGGCCAGTTCCCGGGCCACCGCATCTCGATCAACGTCTCCGGCGAGCAGCTCAAGCGCGACGAGATCGTCACCATGTGCGACCGCGTGCTCAGGGAAGCCGGCCAGTCGGCGTCCCAATTCATCATCGAGATCACCGAGACGGTGGCGACCGCAGCCACGCCCGAGATCCTGCGACGCCTCGAAGCGTTGCGCGGTCTCGGCTTTCATATCGCCCTCGACGATTTCGGCACGGGCCATTGCGGCTTCAACTATCTCAAGACCTTGCCCATCGATATCATCAAGATCGATCGCTCCTACATCCGCAGCCTCGCCCATGACCAGGTGGCGCAGATCTTCGTCTCGGCGCTGGCGCAGATCGCGCGCATCCAAGACGTCACCATCGTTGCGGAAGGGGTGGAGACCGCGGAGGAATTCGCTCTCGCCAAGGCGGCCGGCTGCAACCGGTTCCAGGGCTATTTCTTCGGCAGGCCAGCGCCGCGCGACAAGCTCGCCCTGCTTGCCGGGCGCTCGGCCGAACCGCTCGCACTCCGCGCCTGACCCGGCCAGCCGCGCCGGCTTCCTATTTTTCTTGCCCTCCAGGCAAACAAGTGGGACGATAATCGCGGCAGGTCGAAACAGGCCCGCCCGCGACGGTCGAACAGGCCGGCCGCCGCTCAGGACCGATTGACCTTGGCCTGAACCATGAATGCCAGTCGGTCCCCAGGAAAACGCCTGAGTGGAGGTCACTCATGGGTAATCGCGCCGGAGGACGACGCACGGGACCGAAATGCATTGCCATAGTCGGTCCCTTCGCCAGCGGTAAGACGACACTTCTCGAAGCCATATTGGCCCGTACGGGCGCCATTCCCCGACAAAATCCCGTTTCATCGGGCAGCACTGTCTCGGATCATTCGCCCGAGGCTCGCGCCCACGCCATGAGCGTCGAGGCGTCGATCGCCACCACTGAATTCATGGGTGAGCAGTTCACCTTCATCGACTGCCCCGGGTCGATCGAATTCTCCTTCGAGGCCGAACCGGTGCTCGCCGCCTGCGATGTCGCGGTGGTCGTGGCCGAGGCCGACGAAAAGAAGATCCCCGCTTTGCAGCTCATCATGCGCAAGCTCGACGATCTCGGCGTGCCGCGCATCCTGTTCCTCAACAAGGTCGACAAGGCGATCGCGGGCGTGCGCGACACGCTGAAGATGTTGCAGCCGACAAGCACGGCGCCGCTGCTTCTGCGCCAGATTCCACTGCGTAAGGACGGCGTCGTCATCGGCTCGATCGATCTGGCGCTGGAACGCGCCTACGTCTACCGCGAATATGCCGAGAGCGAGGTGGCTGAAATACCGGGCGACGACAAGGCGCGCGAACTGGAGGCGCGGTTCTCCATGCTGGAGACGCTGGCCGACCATGACGACCAGTTGATGGAACAGTTGCTCGAGGAGATCGAACCGCCCAAGGACGCGGTCTTCGACGACCTCGCCGCCGATCTGCGCGACGGCGCTGTGACGCCGGTTCTGATCGGCACCGCCGAGAAAGGCAATGGCGTGCTGCGCCTCTTGAAGACGATCCGCCACGACGCGCCCGACATCGAGGCGACCCGCAAGCGGCTTGGCGCCCCGGAGGGCAACGCGACGGTGGTCCAGGTCATGAAGACCATCCACACGCCGCATGGCGGCAAGCTGTCGGTGTCGCGCGTCCTGTCCGGCCAGGTCGCCGACGGCTCGGAACTGTGGCTACCCGGCGGCGACACTGCCAAGGTTTCCGGAATCTACAGGATGCTGGGCAAGGATCAGGTCAAGCTGACCACCGCCAGGACCGGCGACACCGTGGCGCTCGGCAAACTCGACGCGGTCAAGACCGGCCAGACGCTCACCTCGGCCAAGGGTGGAGCCAAGCAGCTCTTCGATGTCGAGCCGCCGCAGCCGGTCTTCGCCTTCGCGCTGCGTCCCAAGGAGCGCAAGGACGAGGTCAAGATGTCGGCGGCCATCCAGCGCCTGGCCGAGGAAGATCCCTCGCTCAGCCTGCGCCACAACCAGGACTCGGCCGAGACCGTGCTGTCTGGCCATGGCGAGATGCATCTGCGCGTCGTGCGCGAGCGGCTGGAGGGCAAGAACCAGATTCCGGTCGAGGGTCATGCGCCGGCGGTGCCCTATCGCGAGACGATCCGCAAATCGGTGCAGCAGCGCGGCCGGCACAAGAAACAGTCAGGCGGCCACGGCCAGTTCGGCGACGTGGTGATCGAAATCAAGCCGCTGCCGCGCGGCTCCGGCTTCCAGTTCACCGACACCATCACCGGCGGTGTCGTGCCCAAGACCTACATACAGTCGGTCGAGACAGGCATACGCGATTATCTGAAGACCGGCCCGCTCGGCTTCCCGGTGGTCGACGTCGCGGTCAATCTCTCGGATGGCTCGTACCATGCGGTCGATTCCTCCGACATGGCCTTCCAGATGGCTGCCAAGCTCGCCATGAAGGAAGGCATGGCCGCCTGCTCGCCGGTGCTTCTGGAGCCGGTGATGAAGGTCGAGATCGTCACGCCGTCGGACGCGACGTCGAAGATCATCGCGCTGATCCCGCAGCGGCGCGGCCAAATCCTCGGCTATGACGCCCGGCCGGATTGGCCGGGATGGGATGTCGTCGAGGCGACCATGCCGCAGGCAGAGATCGGCGATCTGATCATCGAGCTGCGCTCGGCCACGTCAGGCGTTGCCAGCTACCGCGCCGCTTTCGACCATATGGCCGAGTTGACTGGCCGTCTCGCCGACGAGGCGATGAACGCCAACGGCAAGGCCGCCTGATTTCGCTCGATTCATGAGAAGCGCCCTCGAACGATCGAGGGGCAAAAACCAAAAACGACGCCCGGGGACCGGACGCCGTTTTGTTTGCGGACCGCTTTCTTGGGAGGAAAAACGGCAGGTCCGCCGCATGTAGCGTCGCCGCGCTTCAAAGGAAAAGGTTCGGACGCGGTAGCCGCCTGAGCCCGGGTCGTCCGAGTGATGCCCCCATCCCCCGTCCGAACCACACCGCGTCCTATGCTCCACTTAGCAGACGGAGGGTGTCCTTGTCATGTTACCAGAGGTTACATGACACTGTTACGCGGCAATTCTGGTGAATTTTTCAGCCATCCCAGTGGCATGCAGGCAACAAAAAAGCCGGATCAACGAAGATCCGGCTGAGTTTGATTGGAAGTGCCTGTTAAGGCTAACCTCCAGAGGGGAACACTCGAGGGCGCTAATGGGAGGAGAACGCGCCCAGGAGATGATCTATATATCTGCTCTTCATGCCCAAGAAACAAGCATCTATTTTGCAACACACGCATGCAAAAAGGCACAGGCTGTGGTCCAACCCATTCCGGAAGCCAATAGGACCAGCAGAATCGTGGAAAGGACGCGCGATTTCGGGTCATTGTCATCTCGAAAACGCCAATTGCGACCGATTTTGTTCCCAAATGCCGAAAAACACTGATGATGTGGAATGAGGCAGCGGCGGTTCAATTCCAAGGCAGTCGAGCGGAGATCAACCAATGCGTAGGTTTTCGGCGATTGCCGGCAGCGGCATTTTCCTGATTGCGGCCCCCGGCGTGGTCGCCGGGCTGGTTCCCTGGCTGCTCAGCGATCGCTGGGGCCTGCCATGGTCGCCCCTGCCCGGCCTTGCCCTCGCCGGCGGCGCGCTCGTCATTGCCGCGGCCGCCGTGCTGCTGCATGCCTTCGCCCGCTTCGCACTGGAGGGGCTGGGCACGCCCGCCCCGGTCGCACCAACCGAAAGGCTGGTGATCGGCGGCATCTACCGCCATGTCCGCAATCCGATGTATGTCGCCGTGCTGACGATCATTCTCGGCCAGGCGCTGCTGTTCTCGAGCTGGCCGATCGCCGCCTACGCGGCAATCGCGGCGGCTGCCATGGTCAGCTTCGTCAAGCTCTATGAAGAGCCGACGCTCGCCGGCCGCTATGGCGCCGAATACGAAACCTACCGCCGCAACGTTCCGGGCTGGCTGCCGCGGATTATGCCCTGGAAGGGATAGGCTAGAACGACCAGCTCCTGGCCTTGGCGATGATGAAGTCACGGAACACGTGCAGCTTGGCCTGGTTCTTCATCGCATCGGGATAGGCGAAATAGGTGTCGAAGGACGGCACCTCGGTTTCCGGCAGCAGCTGCACCAGGCCGGAATCCTTGCTGATCACATAGTCCGGCAGCATGGCGATGCCAGCGCCGCCCTGCACGGCGCGCTTGATCGACAGGATGTCGTTGATCTGCAGCGATGGCACGCGCCGGCCGTTCTCGAAATCACCGACCGTCTCCAGCCAGTTCAGCTCCGACAGATGCGACGGTACGGGCAGGCCGAAGGTCACGATGCGATGGTTTCTCAACTCTGCGATCGAGCCCGGCTTGCCGTATTTGGCGACATAGGATGGCGCCGCGTAGAGATGGAAATGCACGGTGAACAGGCGGCGCTGGATCAGGTCCGGCTGTTGCGGCTGGCGCAGCCGGATGGCGCAATCGGCCTGGCGCATGGTGAGGTCGAGCTCCTCGTTGGCGAGGATCAGCTGCAGGCTGATTTCGGGGTAGAGTTCGATGAACTCCTGCACCCGCTCGGTCAGCCAGCCGGCGCCAAGGCCGACGGTCGTCGTCACCCTGAGCACGCCGGACGGCCGGTCCTTGGTCTCGGTCAGCCGCGACTTGATGGTTTCCAGCTTCATCAGCACGTCATGCGCCGTGCGGAACAGCATCTCGCCCTGTTCGGTCAGCACCAGGCCGCGTGCATGGCGGTTGAACAGCGGCACGCCGACATCATGTTCCAGCGCGCTGACCTGCCTCGATATCGCCGATTGCGACAGGTGCAGCGTCTCGGCCGCGTGCGTGAACGACCCCGCTTCCGCCGCAGCGTGAAACACGCGTAGCTTGTCCCAGTCCAACGCCATGATTTCCCCTCGTTACGGTTGGCGTCTGAATGAAAAATCAGGCTTTTACACGGCGTTTCTAAGCCGTTTTTTTAACAGTTTTGCGAGCGGCCTATTCCGCTGCCTCGCGATGCACCTCGATGCCGGCCAGATACTTTTCCGCCTCGAGCGCGGCCATGCAGCCCAGCCCCGCCGCCGTCACCGCCTGGCGGTAGATATCGTCGGTCACGTCGCCGGCGGCGAACACGCCAGGCACGTCGGTGCGCGTCGAATCCGGCGCCGTCCACAGATAGCCGTTCGGCTTCTGCTTCAACTTGCCGGCGAACAGCTCGACCGCGGGCGCATGGCCGATGGCCACGAAGACGCCGTCGATCTTGAGATGGCTCTCGGCGCCGGTCACGGCATGCCTGAGCTTCAGCCCTTCGACCGAAGGCGGCAGCGGTGCCTTGCCGGGGCGGCCGGTGATCTCGTCGACGATCGTGTCCCAGATGACGCGGACATTGTCCTTCTTCAACAGCCGCTCGCGCAGGATGCGCTCGGCACGGAAGTCCGAGCGCCTGTGGATGACGGTGACACTCTTGGCGAGGTTGGACAGATAGAGCGCCTCCTCCACCGCCGAATTGCCGCCGCCGACCACCGCGACATCCTTGCCGCGATAGAAGAAGCCGTCGCATGTGGCGCAGGCGGAAACGCCGAAGCCCATGAAGTCCTGCTCGGTGGGAATGCCCAGCCACTTGGCTTGCGCGCCGGTGGCAATGATCAGCGCATCGGCCGTGTAGGTAGTGCCGGAATCGCCCTTGGCGCGGAACGGCCGCACATTGAGGTCGACCTCGGTGATGATGTCGTTGATGATGTCGGTGCCGACATGCTCGGCCTGCTTGAGCATCTGTTCCATCAGCCACGGCCCCTGGATCGGATCGGCGAAGCCGGGATAGTTTTCCACATCGGTGGTGATCATCAGCTGGCCGCCCTGCTGCAGGCCGGCGACCAGCATCGGCTTCAGCATGGCGCGTGCGGCATAGACCGCCGCCGTATAGCCGGCCGGACCGGAACCGATGATGAGAACGGGCGCATGCTTGGTGGTCATTTGGAGCCTCTGCGGGGCAGACAACGGGTGTGCCTGGAGAAAGACGTGGAATTCCCGATCAATGTAAGGGTTGCCAACCACGCCAGCAAGACGGACGGGCCGTCGTCCCCGGAAAGCTTCGGCCCAAGCGGTTATTCGTGCGGTGGCGGCTTTCGTTACCGTTCTGAAATCGCGTTGATGAGGGCTGGCGCCAACACAAAAGTCGTTTAATTACAAAATTGCGAAAGATTCTTGCGCCGAGCTGAGACAGCCATGCCCCTGAAAGCCGACCTCGACGCCATCGACTGGAAGATCCTGCGTGAGCTTCAGTCGGACGGGCGCATGACCAATGTCGAGCTCTCGAACCGCGTCGGCATTTCGGCACCGCCCTGCCTGCGCCGGGTCAAGCGGCTGGAGGAAGCCGGCATCATCCGTGGCTACCGCGCGTTGCTCAATGCGCCTGCGCTCGGCCTCGATGTCGTTGCCTTTTGCCTGGTCGGGCTGCATCACCAGGCCGATGCCGAACTGCGCATCTTCGCCGAGCGCACGCGCGGCTGGCCGATCGTGCGCGATGCCTGGATGGTGTCGGGCGAGTCCGATTTCCTGCTGCATTGCGTGGCAAGCGACCTCGGCAGCTTCCAGACCTTCGTCATCGAGGAACTGACCTCGACGCCGAATGTCGACACCGTGCGCACCGCGCTCACCATTCGCCGCGTCAAGGATGAGGGTCTGGTGTCTTTCGAGCGCCCCTGAGTCTGGGCGAGCGCACTTGCGCCGACGAATTCCTGATCTTCGCCACACCGGCGCCGCGTTGGTATTCGAAAGACGCTGATATACAAGGCTGAACGGCTCTGCCGGACTTAACTGCTTGACTGGGCGCTTGACTGGTTTCTCAAGCAATTCCAGGAAAAATGTGTAACGGTTTTCGCCCGGAATTGCTTGGGAACAAATGGCGCGAGCAGCGTGAATTCCGGGAGAATCCGCCATGGGAAGGGGACCATGACCCGTTTTGCAAGCCCGGTCTCGGCGCTCATCATCTGCGTGAACGAGGCCGATATGATCGGCCCGTGCCTGGAAAGCATCGATTTCTGCGCCGAGATCATCATCGTCGATTCCGGTTCGACGGACGGCACCGTCGAATGCGTGAAAAGCTATATCGCCAAGGGCTATCCGATAACGCTGCTGCACAATGACTGGCCAGGCTTCCCACGCCAGCGGCAATTCGCCCTCGACCACGCCAACCAGCCCTGGTGCCTTTCGATCGACCCGGACGAGCGCGTCGACGACCGGTTGCGGCAGTCGATCATGGCCATCACCCAGGCTACCGGCGGCAAGGCCAGCGGATGGTATATACGCCGCCGCGACTGGCTGAAGGGCTACGGCTATGCCCACCGCTGGGTGCTGCACAACAGGCTGCTCAGGCTTTTCCGCAGGGAAGGCGCCACCATGGATCTCACCGCGCGGGTGCATGAATCCGTTCGCGTGCCGGGCGAGACCGACACGATCGAGGAGGGTGTCTTGCTGCATCGCCGCGAAATATCGGTCGAGGAGGATCTTGCCCGGGCCAACGCCTATTCCAGCCTCAAGGCCGTGACGCTGGTCGAGAAGGGCAAGCAGCCCGGCCTGGTGCGGCTGGTGCTGTCGCCGTTCGGCAATTTCCTCAAATTCTACCTGGCCAAGCGTTACTTCCTGTGCGGCCGGCACGGCTTCGTCTACTCGATGTCGGTGATGATCTATTCCTTCGCCACCGAGGCCAAGCTCTACGAAGCCTCGCAGCGCGACGACCAGGCGTAGGCCATCAGGCGCCGCGTTCCCGGCCGAGCGTCTCGATAGCGGCGAGCAGGCCGCCGACGTCGTGGTCGTCATGCAAGCGCCTGATGGCGAAGCGGGGCTGAACCGCCGCCTCGCCGTCCACCAGCCAGCCTTGCGACAGTCCGGCGCGCTGTCCCGCCTGCATGTCGGCCAGCTTGTCGCCGACGATCAGGGAGCGCTGAAGATCGAGATCAAGGCGCCTGCCCCCCTCGGTCAGCATGCCCGGATTGGGCTTGCGCATCGGATGATCCGCAACAGCGAGAGGCCCAACGCCAGCTTCGTGATAGGCGCAGGCCAGCACCATGTCGACGAACACACCCTGCCCGTCCAGCAACTCGAGCACGCGGGCATTCACCTTGGCGAAAACGTCCCAGCCGAAATAGCCGCGTGCGATGCCGGACTGGTTGGTGACCACGACGACCGGGATTCCCGCCCGGTTGGCGGCGGCGATCACCGGCAGCATCTGCGGCCTGAGCTCGATCTCGGCCGGATCGCTGGGATAGTCGGTATCGACATTGACGGTGCCGTCGCGGTCCAGGAACAGCGCCGGTGAGCGCGGGGGAAAGACCCTGCCGCCGGTCTGTTCCACCCACAGGCCCGGTTCGCTCAGCGGGTGCGGCGTCCCGATCCTGTCAGCCATTCGACAGGCGCGCTTCCACCACCTCGCACAAATAGTGGTAGAGGCACAAATGGCCCTGCTGGATGATCGGCGTCGAGGTCGAGGGTACGTTGAGCAGGATGTCGGTGAGCGGCTTCAGCTTGCCGCCGGTATCGCCGGTCAGGCTGATCACCGTCATGTCCATCATGCGCGCCTGTTCGGCAGCGGCGAGAATGCTCGGCGAATTGCCGCTGGTCGAGATCGCCAAAAGCACGCCGCCTGCAGCGCCATGCGCTTCGACCTGGCGCGAAAACACCGTGTCGAAACCATAATCATTGCCCCAGGCGGTCAGCATCCCGGCGTTGGCCGGCAGCGCAATCACATTGTAGGCCTTGCGCTCCTTGAGGAAGCGGCCGACCAGTTCGGTGGCGATATGGATGGCGTCGCTGGCCGAGCCGCCATTGCCGCAGACCAGCAAGGCCTTTCCAGAGGAAAGCGCCGACACGACAGCACTCACCGCACGTTCCATCTCGCTGGTCAGATCTCGCTCGACCGTGGCAGTGATGGCGGCCGCGGAGCGGACCAGATAGTCGTTCAGTTCAGACATGAAACCCTCAATTGGTGCTGCCGCCCGCGCGCATTTTGCCGATCGTGCCGGTGGTGCTCTTGCCGGCGACGAGATCGACCAGCACGACGCGCCCGCCCGCCTTCTGCACCACATCGGCGCCGACCACGGTGTTGATCGTGTAGTCGGCGCCCTTGACCAGTATGTCGGGCAGAAGCGCTTCGATTAGCGCCAGCGGCGTATCCTCCTCGAACACCACCACGGCATCGACCGAGGCGAGCGCGGCGAGCACGCAGGCGCGGTCATGCTGGTCGTTGACCGGGCGGCCCGGCCCTTTCAGTCGGCGCACGGAGGCATCGCTGTTGAGCCCGAGCACCAGCCGGTCGCACTGGCTGCGCGCCGCGTGCAGCAGGCTGACATGGCCGGCATGCAGGATGTCGAAGCAGCCATTGGTGAAGCCGACGCTCAGGCCCTCCGCCTTCCATGCCGCCACCATGCGCGCGGCCGAGGTAGCGTCCAGGATGGCATCCTTGTGCGCGGTCGGACCATGCGAGCGAAACAGCGCCCCGATGAGTTCCTCGACGCTCAGCCGCGCGGTGCCGCGTTTTCCCACCACGACGCCGCCGGCGGCGTTGGCGATCGAAGCCGCTGCGACAGGATCGGCGCCGGCGGCAAGCGCCAGCGCGAAGGTCGCGATCACCGTATCGCCGGCGCCCGAGACGTCGAACACCTCGCGCGCCTGGGTGGCGATGTGGCGTGCCTCGTCTGGGCCGACCACGCTCATGCCTTTTTCGCTGCGGGTGGCGACGACGAAGTCGAAGCCGTGCGCCGAAATCAGCTCGCGTGCCGCCGCAACGATCTCGTCATCGGCGAACACCGCATGGCCGACGGCCTCGCCAAGCTCCTTGCGGTTGGGCGTGACGGCAGTCGCGCCGGCATAGCGCGCATAGTCGCGGCCCTTCGGGTCGACCAGCACCGGCTTGCCCGCCTCGCGGCAGATGGCGATCAGTTCGGCGGCGACGCCGTCCAGCAATATGCCCTTGCCGTAATCGGACAGGATGACGATGTCCGCCTGTTGCAATGCGTCCCGGAAACAGCGGATCAGCTCAGCCCGCTCCGCCTCGCCAAGCGGCTTGATCTCTTCCTCGTCGAAACGCAGCACCTGCTGGTTGAGCGCGCTGAAGCGGCTCTTCGACGAGGTCATGCGGCCGTGCTGCTGCACAAGCCCCGCCGTGTCGGCGCCAAGCTCGCCCAGCATCCGCGCCAGGCTGTCGCCAGCGGGATCAGTGCCCATCACCGAGACCGGAATGGCGCGCGCGCCAAGCGAGACGATGTTGGCCACGACGTTGCCGGCGCCACCCATAGCCGAGCTTTCGCCACGCCCATGCAGAACCGGGATCGGCGCTTCCGGTGAAATCCGCTCGATGACGCCGTTGACGAAACGGTCGAGGATGAGGTCGCCAACCACCAGCACAACGATGTCGCCGAAGCGCGCGATGGCGCGGTGCAGGGGCTCGGGAGAAGGCGGATTGTGCTTGATCATGTCATCTGCCACGCGCGGGAAACGTCGATCTCAGATAGGTCGAAACACCAAATTTGCGAGGCCGGTCGGTCATGCCTGCCGATATACCGCAATTTGGCACAGCGCAACGTCGGGGGCGGAGGCAAACCCTGACGGGTTAGGTTTTCTGCAGGGCAACGTGAACGCCGAGCCCGACCAGCACCGCGCCGCCGGCCCGCTGCATCAGGCGCTGCGCCCGGCTCGAACGCCGTAGCCGGCCGATCACGAGGCCGGCCAGGAACACGCAAGCGATGTCGGCGGAAGAGAACATCAGGTTGACTGTCGTGCCCAGCACCACGAATTGCAGCCAGACCGGCAAGGCGGCCGAAGCATCGATGAACTGCGGCAGGAACGCCATGAAGAAAATCGCGGTCTTGGGGTTGAGCACCTCGACGGTGATGCTCTCGAAAAACGCCCGCCGCGCCGATTTGCGCTCGATCACCGGCAGCGCCACGTCGCCCTCCACGCGCTTGCGAAACAGCGAGACACCGAGCCAGATCAGGTAAAGCGCGCCGACCAGCTTGACCGCCATGTAGAGCGGCGGCACGGCGTGGAACAACACGGACAGGCCGGCGGCGGCGGCAAAGACATGCACATAGCCGCCGAGATGGATGCCGAGTGCCGCCGTCAGCCCCGACCAGCGCCCGCGCGCCATCGTTTGTGCGGCGGCGTAGAGCATGGCAGGGCCTGGAATGTAAGCGAAGATCGCCGTGGTGGCGAAAAACGCGATGAGCAGTTCGGTCGACGGCATTTCTTGTCCCTCATGATCCCGCGCTGCCCACATACAGGTCGTTCAGTCAACCCGTGGGATGGCTTTGGATTGGCCTGTGCGAACCGCCGCAATGAAAGCCGACATGACTTTCTTGTGGAATGACGGGCTGAAGGCACCGATGCGTGCACCCGGTTCGAAATAGGCCGACGATTCCAGGATATCGTGGTTGTACTCGTCGACTATGACCCAAAGGGGGATAGGGTCAAGGCTGGCGCGGCGGCGTTCAATTTCCGGAACGCCAACGGCTACGCGATCACGGCCCGGCTGCGTGGAGGTGATCGCAAGGATGAAAAGGTTCGTGCCTCCGGCTTTTCCGGGAACGACGGCGACGAAAGCGACAGGCCTCATCTTGCGGCCTTCGGTCTCGCCGTCTCCATGTTGGCGATGCCATAGATATGGATATCGCCAGACGTCCGCGCCGACAGGTTTAATCACGGTCCAATTCCGCAGCGTACTCCTCCAGCATCTCGACATGTTCTAGCGGTGCATTCTCCGCCGCGTAGGCGCGACGGCTATCGTTGCCGAAGCGCGCTTCGTAGGTCTCGATGCTCATCAGGACGTATCTCGGCTTGTTGTGACGAGTGATGGAGACCGGCTGCTGGCTGGCAGCCGCGAGCACGTCACCGAGATTCTGTTTCAGATCAGTCGATGGATAGTGTTTCATTGGACACTCCTTTTTGCCCATAATAGACAAAATGGACAAAACAGACAAGCTTGAAGGGGTGAGACGGGGCGACAACCTGCTTTGTCGACAGCCCGGCCAGCCTCCCTTATAAGGACCGGAATCGCACGCAACCAGAGGCCTTCATGATCATCGTCACGGGCGGCGCCGGCATGATCGGCTCCAACATCGTCGCCGCGCTCAATGCGGAAGGCCATGACGACATCCTGGTCGTCGACGACCTCACCGATGGCCACAAGATCGCCAATCTGGCCGATTTGACGGTTGCCGACTATCTCGACAAGGACGATTTCCTGACCCGCCTCGACGCGGGCGGGCTCGGCCGCATCGAGGCCGTCTTCCATCAGGGCGCCTGCTCGACCACCACCGAGTGGAACGGCAAGTTCATGATGGAGGTGAACTACGCCTATTCCAAACGGCTGCTGCATGCGTGCCTGGCGCTGCGTGTGCCCTTCCTCTACGCCTCCTCGGCGTCAGTTTATGGCGGTGGCTCCGAGTTTCGCGAGGAGCCGGCGCTTGAACGGCCGCTCAACGTCTATGCCTATTCCAAGAAGCTGTTCGATGACTATGTCAGGCGCAATGTCTTCGATACCGATCATTCGCAGGTGGCAGGCTTGCGCTACTTCAACGTCTATGGGCCGCGCGAGGCACACAAGGGCGCCATGGCCTCTGTCGCTTTCCACCTGTTCAATCAGGTCGAGCAGGGCCAGAACCCGAAACTGTTCGGCGCTTATGACGGCTTCGGACCCGGCGAACAGAGTCGTGACTTCATCCATGTCGGCGATGTCGCCGACGTCAACCTGTGGCTGTGGAAGCGCGGCGGGAGCGGCATCTTCAACTGCGGCACCGGCCGCGCTCAGCCCTTTCGCGCCATCGCCGAAACTGTCATCGACACGCTGGGCAAGGGCGAGATCGAATTCATCCCCTTCCCCGATCACCTCAAGGGCAGCTACCAGAGCTTTACGCAAGCTGATATGTCCCGTTTGCGCGCGGCCGGTTATAACGGTCAATTCCGGAGCGTCGAAACTGGCGTCAGAGACTATGTCGAATGGCTGAAAGCCCAACGATCCTCGTGATCGGCCCACGCTGGGTGGGCGATATGGTGATGGCGCAGTGCCTGTTCTCGGCGCTGAAGGAACTCCATCCCAACGCCGCGATCGACGTGCTGGCGCCGGCCTGGGCGGCACCTCTGGTCAAGCGCATGCCTGAAATCCGCCAGCAGATCGACTTTCCGCTGAAGCCCGGCGCGCTCGAATTCAGCCATCGCCGCCGCTTCGGCCGCCTGCTGCGCGGCCGCTACGACATGGCCTATGTCCTGCCGGGCAGCTGGAAGTCGGCGCTGATCCCGTTCTTTGCCCGCATTCCGCGCCGTTTCGGCAATCTGCGCGAAATGCGCTATGGTCTGCTGACTGACATCGTGGCATTGCCCGATGCCGTGAAACGGCGCACCGCGCAGGCTTATTTCGGCCTCGCCCAAGGCGGCAGTTTCCGCGCCCCACGGCTGACTGTGGACGCGAAAAACCAGGCCATGCTGCTCGACCGTTTCGGCCTGGCGCCGCAGGAATTCGTGGCGCTGATGCCTGGTGCCGAGTTCGGCCCGGCCAAGCGCTGGCCAAGCGAGAGCTATGCCGGCCTTGCCCGCGACTTCATGGGCAAGGGGCTGAAGGTCGCGCTGTTCGGTTCGAAGAACGACCGCGACGTGACGGCGGAGATCGCCGCACTGGCCCCCGGCGTCGTCGATCTCGCCGGACAGACACGGCTGGAGGACGCCATCGACCTGATCGCGGCGGCAAGGCTCGCGATCTCCAACGACAGCGGGCTGATGCATGTCGCGGCCGCCGTCGGGGCGCCGATCGTTGCCGTCTACGGCTCGACCTCGCCTGAAAATACGCCGCCTTTGGCGGAGCGGCGCGAACTGGTCTGGCTCGGCCTGTCCTGCTCGCCCTGCCACAAGAAGGTCTGCCCGCTCGGCCACCTCAACTGTCTGAAGACATTGGAAGTCGGGCAGGTCGCCGCGGCGGCCGACCGTCTGCTGGAAGTTCCGGCCGCGGCATGAAGGTGCTGATAGTCAAGACCTCGTCGATGGGCGATGTCATACACACCTTTCCTGCACTCGAGGATGCCTGCCGCGCACGGCCGGATATCGCTTTCGACTGGTGCGTGGAGGAGGCGTTTGCCGGCATCGTCGCGCTGCATCCGGCGATCGGTACCATCCACACGGTGGCGATAAGGCGCTGGCGAAAGAACCTTTTCGACACGAAGACCTGGCGCGAGGCGGCGGCCTTGCGCCGTGCTTTGCGCGCCTGCCGCTACGATCTCGTCATAGATGCGCAAGGCCTGCTGAAATCAGCCCTGGTGGCACGGCAGGCGCGCGCACCGATTGCCGGCTTCAACCGATCGGGTGCGCGCGAGCCCTCGGCAACGCTGTTCTACGACATCACCTACGCCGTGCCGCGCCACCTGCACGCCATCGAGCGGACACGGCGGCTGTTCGGACTTGCTCTCGGCTATCGGCCCGATCTTTCGACGCTCGACTCCGGCATCGTCGCACCGACGGGCACGATCGCCGGCATCGACGGCAACACCGCCTTCTTGCTCCACGGCACCAGCCGCGAGGACAAGAAATGGCCGGTCGAGAACTGGATCGGAACCGCCCGCCTGCTGGCCGAGCGCGGCATGACGCCGGTCACCACCTGGTCTAACGAACTGGAGAAGGCAGTGGCCGAAGCGATCGCCAAGGCGGTTCCCTCAACGGTCGTGCTGCCCAAATCGCCGCTGGCCGACATCGCCGCCATCCTCGGCCGCTCGACGCTGGTCGTCGGCGCCGATACGGGATTGACCCATCTCGCCAGCGCCTTCAGCCTGCCGACGGTGGCGGTGTTTTTGGCGACGGAGCCGGGTTTGACCGGGCCGCGTGGGCCTTATGCGTCGACTTTGCTGGCGCCAGCCGGCGGGCGCGTGATGCCTGCGGAGGTGGTTGCGGAAGCGGAACGACTTTTAGAGCTTAGCCGGGCAAATACCGGGAAAGACTGAATTTTCGATCGAACGATTGGCAGGGCTGGCGCTGCCCCTCATCTGCCTGCCGGCATCTTCTCCCCGTATAGTGACGGGGAGAAGGGGCTGAAACACACGGTCAGCGCCATCGATGACAATTGGCGAAATCATCGGCGGCAGCCTCTTTCTCCCCGTCTCTATACGGGGAGAAATGCCCGGCAGGGCAATGAGGGGCGGCGCCAACCTAGCGCGAATAGCGCCTGTCAGCGCGGAGCCGCGCCCAGCCGAAGCCCTCAGATAAACTGCACCTGGACGATCTCATACCCCCTGGCACCGCCAGGCGCATTGACCTCGATGGCGTCGCCGACTTCCTTGCCGATCAGCGCACGGGCGATGGGCGAGGAGATCGAGATGCGGCCGGACTTCACGTCGGCTTCCTGGTCGCCGACGATCTGGTAGGTCTTCTTCTCCTCGGTGTCCTCGTCGACCAGCACTACGGTGGCGCCGAACTTGACCTTGTCGCCGCTGAGCTTGGTGACATCGATCACCTCGGCGCGCGCGATCAGGTCCTCGAGCTCGTTGACACGGCCCTCATTGAGGCTCTGCGCTTCTTTCGCGGCATGGTATTCGGCGTTTTCGGACAGGTCGCCATGCGAGCGCGCCTCGGAGATCGCCTCGATGATGCGCGGCCGCTCTTCCTGCTGGCGCCAGCGCAGTTCTTCCTTCAATGACGCGAACCCTTCGCCTGTCATCGGGACCTTGTTCATAGTGCCTGACCTTTCCTGCCGCCGCCCCCGCGTTTCGGGGGAAGCCTTGTCGTTGGGTACAAAAAGAAAACGGTCCGACAGCCTCGGGCTAACGGAACCGTTTCACCGCAATTTCCCTGAATATAGCAATCTTTGCGGGCTTTTCACGCTCAAAAATCGGTTTTGCAAAAATCATCCCTTCTTTTGTCAGCGAAGGCGGCTGTGGAATGAAGCGAACAAAAAACGGCCGCGATTGCTCGCGGCCGCCTTGAGAAACCATGGAAGCCCGATCAGCTTCTCATGAAATGTTCGATCTGCTCGGCCAGCATGCCGTATTCGCGCGAACCCTTGCCGGTGCGCTTTTCGATCTCCGTCAGTTGCTGCTGGGCGCCGGCCAGGTCGCCGATCTGCAGATGCGCCTCGCCGAGATATTCTCGCACCAGCGTGTAATTCGGGTCGATGCGCAGCGCTTCCTCGTAATAGCCGAGGCCGACGGTGACGCGGCCAGAGTGGCGGTGCGAGTAGCCGAGATAGTTGAGGATGCGCGGATCCTGCTTGTTGGCGGCAAGAACGAGAACCGAGATCGCCTCGTCATAACGCCCGGCCATCGCCAGGTCATGACCGGCCTCGTAGATGCTGTCATCGTCCAGCATGCCTTCCTTGGGCGGCACGCATTTCTGCTTCTTCTTGTCCCATACCTCGCCCTTCTTGCACTGGCTGACGGTCTGCCCACCGCCGCCACCGCCGCCAGAACTATCGCCGCCGGCGGCGAACGCCGGAACGGCAAGAAACTGCAGAGCGACCAGCGCGGTTGCAGCCTGAAGCAGCACTCTTTTATGCATCGAAGCCTCCTTGAGGGGTGTGACAATGCAACACTAACGCCGAGCGGTCCGCGTTTCATCCCGAAAAGACCGGTCTGGAGAACATGAGGTGACGGATGCCGCAAATCCGGTATCATCGCAGGCGAATGAGACTGAGCCACGGAGAGGGCCCGTGCAGCGGCGACTTGAAAAGGACTGGGATCTCACGATCGGCCCCGACACCGTGCGGCTGTTCATTCTCAAGGCCAAGGCGCTGAGTGCGGCCGTCAACGAGGACTATACCGACGGCGCCGAACACGAGGTCGAGTTCGATGGCGACAGGCATGACAATCACCACCATGACGGCCTTGCCGAGGAAAGCTCGGAAAACCTCACCGAGGAAGAGCTGCGCGAGCTGATCAACGACCTGAATGTCGACGAGGCCGCCGAGCTGATCGCGCTGGCCTGGGTCGGCCGCGGCGACTACGACGCTTCGGAATGGTCGGACGCCGTGACCGCAGCGCGCGAGCGCGCCAACAGGCGAACGGCGAAATACCTGCTCGGCATGCCGCTGCTCGCCGACTGGCTGGAAGAGGGGCTGGAAGCGATCGGCGCGTAAC
Source organism: Mesorhizobium sp. SARCC-RB16n (assembly GCF_008520305.1). GTDB lineage: Bacteria > Pseudomonadota > Alphaproteobacteria > Rhizobiales > Rhizobiaceae > Mesorhizobium. Next base: position 63,420 of record NZ_ML703281.1, read on the forward strand.
GCTGAGGTAACCGATTGTGATCGCGTCGAAGCGTCTATCCAGGCAACTTCAGCGGGCCGCCGCCGTTTGTGGGTGATGGCAAAGCTGAGCTTTCCCCGTAATTGCAGGATTGCATTGGCCATGGCCTTCACGGCTCTGCTGGTCATGCCGGCCGACGCCAGACATCGTTACAAACACCACAAGCCGCTGACCTCGCGCGTGGAGCAGCCGCTGACGCAGCGGGCCGATCAACCGCTGAAGCAGCGAGGCAAGCGACAGCCGAGAGCGCGCGCCGGGCAGCAGCTGACGCCAAATCCGGCACCGCAGAAAACGCAGGATGCTCCGCCATCCGCCGATGTTCCGGTGCCCCAGCCACGTCCGGTGGACACTCCAAAGGCGGACACTCCGCAGAAGCAAGACCAGAACGCTGAAAATCCAAAGAGCGGCGGAGCGCCCGATCTGCTCAAGGACGAGAGGTCCGGTCAGAAAAGCCAGATGCCGTCCGAACCGCCAGCCGATATGGAAAGCGAGCCGGAGCCGCCAGACGTGGCGCCGACGCCGACACCAAGGCCGGATGTCCAGGAGGCCGAGCCTCAGCCGCCTGCCGTCGCCCCGCAGCCCACGTCAAAGCCGGCGGACGCGGGCGATGAGGAAAAGATGCTGCCTGATCCACGCTCGGCCGATGTTCCCGCCGACAAGATGCCGGCCGAGGAAGTCGCCTGCCGCGAGCGCCTGAAGACGCTCGGGGTCGAATTCGAGGAGCACAAAGCCGAAAGCAACCCCGAAATCGGCTGCTCGATTCCCTACCCCATCATGCTGAAGACGCTTGGCAAGTCGATCGCCATCGCACCTGGCGCCGAGCTCAATTGCCCGATGGCCGAGGCGGTGGCGCGTTTTGCCACCGACGTCATCCAGCCGGCGGCGAAAGCCGAATTCGATGCCGACCTGAAATCGATCGGCCAGGCATCGGCCTTCGTCTGCCGACCGCGCAACGGCACCCGCAAACTATCCGAACATGCTTTCGGCAACGCACTCGACATTGCCAGCTTTACGCTGTCCGACGGCAAGACAATCGAGGTCGGGCTGGCGCCACCGGAAAAGGACGCCAAATTCCTCGATGCCGTGCGCAAGGCCGCCTGCGGCCCGTTCAAGACCGTGCTCGGCCCCGGCGCCGACGCCGACCACGCGATGCATTTTCATTTCGACCTGGAGGCTCGCCGGCATGGCGGCACGTTCTGCCAGTGAGCGGACTGATCGCTAGCCACATTTCAGCCGCAGGCGTGAACGCGGGCGCTGAGTTTTCCTTTACCCTTGATCGTTAAAATGCCGGATATCCAGAATTGGGATTCCGCCAATGGCCGGCAAATTTCGCGCCGTTTTCCTCGCCGCCACGCGCAATTTGAAACCTGCTGCGTTGCTGGCCACAGGCCTTGCACTGGCCACGGTTTCGGCCTGCAACACCGGCAGCGTGCTGTCCTTGCAGCCTGCTGTCGATGTCGGTTCGCAGACCGCGGCCGTGCCGCAATATACGGGCTTGCAGAGGCTTGTTCCATCCAATCCCTACATGACGCAGGCCGCCTATCCGCGCATGGATGAGCCGATGTCGCCGCTGGAGCAGATTCCGGCCAGCGAAACGGATTGCCGCCAGCAGCTGAAGCGCCTCGACGTCGCCTACACCGACCTGGCGCCGATCCACGAAGGCCAGTGCGGCATCGACTATCCGGTCAAGGTCACGGCCATCGGCAGCGTCCAGATGAAACCCGCCGCGACGCTGACGTGCGACATGGCGGCCACATTCGCCGCCTGGACGGAGAACGAACTCGTTCCCTCCGCCCGCTGGCGCTACTTCTCCGGCGTCAAGACCATCCACCAGGGCTCCAGCTACTCCTGCCGCAACATCGCCGGTGAAGGCGTGCTATCCGAGCACGGCAAGGGCAACGCCCTCGACGTCATGAGCATCGAACTCAACAATGGCGACGACATCGACGTGCGCAAGCCCGGCCTGTTCGCCTTCCGCACCCGGGGCTTCCTCAACAATGTGCGCGCCGACGGCTGCCAGTATTTCACCACCGTGCTCGGCCCCGGTTACAATTACGATCACCGCAACCATTTCCACTTCGACATCAAGAACCGCAAGAACGGTTATCGCGCCTGCCGCTGATCGCACAGCCGAACTTCGTCATCCCAGGTCTTCGCCGCGTCGCTTCGCTGCATGATGACGAAGACATGATCACCGGCCATGAGAAAGACACCTGCCTGCACCCATAGGGCTCTGGCCCCACCGGCGAAATCTGCTTAGACCCTGACGACATGGGGAGCAAATGAGCCAACGAAGCCTTCGACGCCTGATGATATGGCTTGCCGCGCTATTGGTCGCCTATGTAGCGCTCGCCTATGTCGCCGCGCCGGAATTCTGGACATTCCGTGATCGCGGCTTTCGCAACCAGCGCTTCGAGATGGTCACCCACACGCCGCAAGGCATTCCTGGCGACCCCATCAATGTCGGCCTGGTCGGCACCGAGAAGGAACTGGTGCACGCTTTCGCCGTCGCCGGATGGGACACCGCCGACGCCGTCACCTTGAGAACCGCCATCGATATCGGCGAGAGTGTCCTGTTTGCCCGCCCCTATCCCGATGCGCCGATGAGCCGCCTGCTGTTCGAGGGCCGCGTCCAGGAATTGGCTTTCGAAAAGCCGGTCGGCGATAGTGCCGACCGGCGCCACCACGTCCGTTTCTGGCGGACGGATACGGTCGGCGACGATGGAAGGCCGCTCTGGCTGGGTGCCGCCAGCTTCGATCGCGGCGTCGGCTTGAGCCACGACACGGGCGCCATCACCCATCATATCGGTCCCGACCTCGATGCCGAACGCGACTTCATGATCGGCGACCTGAGTGCCTCTGGCCTGTTGCTCTCAACCAGCGACCTGGCAGGCATCGGCCCCACCAGGACCGGCCGCAATGGCGGCGGCGACCCTTATTTCACCGATGGCAAGGCAATCGTCGGCGTGCTGAAGCAGTCGCCGTGACGCATTTCTCGTCGCCGGCCTGGGACGCCGCCTGATCGACGCGCGTTTGCCGTCATCTTTCTAAAATGGTCTCCGACTATTTTCGAAAGCCGTGCGGCAATGCTATTGAGCCCTCATGCTATACGTTGAAATCGCCACCGTGGTCGTCCTCATCTGCGTGAACGGCCTTCTTTCGATGTCCGAACTCGCTATCGTCTCGTCGCGGCCGGCTCGCCTGAAGGCGATGATCGACCGCAACATCAAGGGTGCCGGCCGCGCGTTGGCGCTTGGCTCCAATCCCGGCAAGTTCCTGTCGTCCGTCCAGATCGGGATCACGCTGGTCGGCGTGCTCTCGGGCGCCTTTTCCGGCGCCACACTCGGCCAGAGGCTGGCGCAATATCTGGCTTCGACAGGCATCCGCGAGAACATCGCCGATCCGCTCGGTGTCGGCATCGTCGTGGCCATCATCACTTATGCCTCGCTGATCATCGGCGAGCTGGTGCCCAAGCAGATCGCGCTGCGCGATCCCGAACGGGTCGCGGTGCGCGCGGCGCCGGCAATGACGATCCTCGCCACCGTCTCGGCCCCTCTGGTCTTCCTGCTCGATATTTCAGGCCGTGCCGTGCTCTGGCTGCTCGGCCAGCGCGGCGAGAGCGAGGAAAAGGTCACCGACGAGGAGATCAAGATGCTGGTCGCCGAGGCCGAACATCACGGCACCATCGAATCCGACGAGCGGCGCATGATCGCCGGTGTCATGCGGCTTGGCGACCGCGCCGTGCGCGCCGTGATGTCGCCGCGTACCGACGTCGACTGGATCAACCTGCAGTCCGATGAAACCACGATCCGCAAGCTTCTGATGGACACCCAGCATTCCCGCCTGCCCGCTGGCGACGGCGGCGTGGATGCCATGATCGGCGTCATCCAGACTCGCGACGTGCTGGCCGCGCTGCTCGGCGGCCGCGCGCTCGACCCGCGCAAATATGTGCGTGCGGCACCCATCGTGCACGACCAGGCCGATGCGCTTGACGTGCTGCAGAAGCTGAAGGAGAGCAACGTGCCGATGGCGCTGGTGCATGACGAATACGGCCACTTCGAAGGCATCGTCACCCCCGCCGACATTCTGGAAGCCATCACCGGCGTCTTCCGCTCGGACCTCGAGGCCGGCGAGGAAGAAAACGCCGTCCAGCGCGACGACGGCTCATGGCTGCTCGCCGGCTACATGCAGGCCGACGAGATGGCCGAGGTGCTGGGCATCGACCTGCCGGAGAACCGCGACTACGAGACCGTCGCCGGCTATGTGCTGTCGCACATGCACCATCTGCCGGCGACCGGTGAATGCGTCGATGCGCAGGGCTGGCGCTTCGAGGTGGTCGACCTCGATGGCCGCCGCATCGACAAGCTGATCGCCACCCGCCTGCCCAGCGGCCACCGCGAGATGGCGCGCTGACGGTTCAAATGTCCAGGGACGATGGCGGTCATTGGCATGGTGCCGGCTGATTGCCGGCCCGCGATCTACTGCTCCGCGAAAGCCCGCGAGAATGAATCGAGCATCGGCCGCGCAAGATACTCTAGGAATGTCCGATCGCCGGTGCTGATGAATGCCTCGACCGGCGTCCCGGGATAGAGCTGCTCGCGCCGCACGCCGGGCGGCAGGTCGGCGGCAATCGTCAGTTTGGCGCGGAAATAGGGTTCACGCGTGGTCTGGTCGATGAGCCGATCCGCCGAAATCTGTGTCACGGTGGCTGAAACCTCTGGCGTGAGCCGCGCGTTCAAGGCGGACAATCGCAGTTTCACCGTCTGACCGACCCTGACCTGGTCGATGTCCTTCGGCCGCAGCTTTGCATCGACGACCAGGCCCGACGCGGTGGGCAGGATCTCCATGATCTTTTCGCCCGGAGCAATCACGCTGCCCTTGGAATTGTAGGTCGACGACACCACGATGCCTGCCGCCGGCGCCTTGATCGTCGTTCGTCGCAGCACCGCCTCTGCCGCCCTGGTCTGTTCCTCGACGTCGGCCAAATTGGAGCGAACGTCGTCGAGTTTCGTCAGCGCCTCCTCGACGCGTTGCGTGGTCAGGCGCTCGGTCTGCTCCTGGGCTTCGACGATCTGGGTGTTAGCCGCCGCGAGATTGGCCTCCAGCGCCCCGGCCTGCCCGACGAGATCGGCCTCGCTGCGCAAAAGCTGGGAGTATTCGGTACGATTGGTGAGGCCCCTGTCCAGCAGATTGGTCTTGATGCCGAGTTCTTTCTTGACGACTTCGGCTTGTTGCTGAATGGCCTGTTTTTGGGCCTGCAATCCCACCACCGACTGCCGGTGCATGGCGACCCGCTGCGCCAGGATCGATTGCTCCGACCGGAACCGGGCGAGCCTGGCGTCGAATTCTTTCTGCTGTTCTCGAATCAGGATCTCGAAATCGTGCTGGAAAGGTGCCGGCGCCGCTTCTGCGATTGGCGCCAGCCTGTCCAGCCCGTCGCGTTCCGCCTCCAGCCGCGCCGCACTTGCCTTGAGCGCGATCGACTGTCTCGTCAGCCGGTTGAGATCGGCCTGCGCGGCCGTTGGGTCCAGCACGATCAGATCCTGGGCCAGTTGCACGCGATCGCCTTCATGGACCAGCAGCGCCTGGACGATACCGCCTTCACGATGCTGGATCTGGATGTTTCCGCCCGTCGCCGAGATCGTGCCTTGCGTGATCACCGCTCCCGACAAGGGGGCGCTGACGGCCCAATAGCCGAAACCGCCCGCCAGCAGCGCTATGGCGGCATAACCGGTAAGGGCCACGCGTCTTATGTCGGTGCGTGGCTGACTATCCCAGGCGAGGCTCTGTATCGTCATCGTCAGGATCCGAAACTGCCACCCGCACGGATCGTCGGGGCGAACGACCCGGTCACCACCGTGCTCTGCTGGGGGCCCTTGATGAGCGACCGCCGCAGCATCTCGCCGCTTGGCCCGAAGGCTTCGATCATGCCGCCGCGCAAAAGCAT
>NZ_ML703282.1 GCF_008520305.1 Mesorhizobium sp. SARCC-RB16n
AATGCACCATCAAACCCTGGGATCAAACATCTAGGATGCGTTGATATTCAGGTGAGGCCGGCCTGACCTGAATCTCAACGCATCCTAGGTCGCGATGTTCTCAGGCCGCCAGTTTGCGCGTCGTGCCGAGCGCCTCTTCGACCGTGTCAAGGAACATCTCGGCGCAGGCTTTCCAGCTGTAGCGCATGGCGCGCTCGCGGGCCTGGGCGCGGTCGACGTTGAGCGCGGCAAGCGAGGCCTCGCGCAAATCGTTCGACACCGCGCCGCCAAAACCGTCGCCGACGATGTCGATCGGACCGGTCACCGGATAGGCGGCGACCGGCGTGCCGCTGGCCAATGCCTCGATGATGACGTTGCCGAAAGTGTCGGTGCGGCTGGGGAAGACGAAGACATCGGCCGAGGCGTAGATTTCGGCCAGTTCGTCATTGGGACGATGGCCGAGGAAATGCACCTTCGGATATTTCGCCTTCAGCTTGGCAAGCTCCGGACCTTCGCCGACGATCACCTTGCTGCCGGGCAGGTCGAGATCGAGGAAGGCGGAGAGGTTCTTTTCGATGGCGACGCGGCCGACGCAAAGGAAGACCGGGCCGGGGAAGCCGAGGTCCTTGCGCTTGTCGGGCCGGAAATGGTCGGTGTCGACGCCGCGTGTCCAGGGCCTGAGCTTGTTGAAGCCGCGCGCCGAAAGATCGTCGGCGAGCGACTGGGTGGCGACCAGCGTACCCTGGCCGGAATTGTGGAAAGCGCGCAGCCAGCGATAGGCCCAGCTCTCCGGCACCGGCAGTCGGGCGCTGAGATATTCGGGAAAGCGGGTGTGGTAGCTGGTGGTGAACGGCCGGCCGGCATTGCGGCAATAGCGTCGCGCCATGATGCCCAGCGGCCCCTCGGTGACAATGTGGATGTGGTCGGTCTTGTAGCCGTCGATCAGGCGTGCGACATGGCCAGGCGTGGTCAGCGCCAGGCGGATGTCGGGGTAGGTCGGCAAGGGCAAGGTGCGAAAGATGTTCGGGGTCAGGAATTCGACCGCGACGTCGAAGGACTTCAGGGTCTCGGTGAGCCGCTCCAGCGTGTGGACGACGCCGTTGACCTGCGGGCGCCAGGCGTCGGTGACCATCAATATGCGCATGGCGGCCCTTTGCTCCGGATGTCTGCGGTTGCCTTGAAACGATGCCGGAACGGCGACCATGCGGCCGCCCTCGCTTCGCTCCAGCGCACCCTGGCGGGCACGGGGTCAAAGTGAGGCGGCAAGGACGAATCTAGTGCGGTCGCGCGCTTCATGCGCGCTCTTGACCATGGTTTCATGACGGGCGGATGAAGCAGACCGTGATCCAGAAAAGTCGAAACCGGTTTTCAGGCAAGATCATGCTCAGATAGTCAAATAGAAATCAGGCCGGAACCTTGATCACGGCGCGCAGGCCGCCCATCGGACTGTCGTCGAGCGTGATGTCGCCGCCATGGCTGCGGGCAATGTCACGAGCGATCGACAGGCCGAGCCCGGTGCCGCTGGCGTCGAGGTTGCGGGCCTCGTCGAGCCGCACGAAGGGCTTGAATACGTCTTCGCGCCTGTCGGCCGGAATGCCTGGCCCATTATCGTCGATGGTGACCAGAAGCGAGCCGCGGCCATGGTTGGCGGTGACCTCCACGGTCCGGGCATAGCGGAAGGCATTGCCGATGACGTTGGACAGCAGCCGCGCGAAGGCGTTCGGCCGCACATGCACGGTCGCATCGCCGGAAAGCGTCGTCGACAGTCTGCATTTGCGCAAGGCAGCTTCCTCGCCGAGCTTCTGGAAATAGGCTTCGAGATCGAAACGTCCCGGATCCTCCGAGGCCTCGCCGCGGGCAAAGGAGAGATAGCCTTCCAGCATCGACTGCATGTCTTCGATGTCCTGGTCCAGCGCCGCCTTGGTCTCGGCCTTGCCGCCGGCCAGCGCCAGCTGCAGCTTGAAGCGGGTGAGGATGGTCCTGAGATCATGGCTGACACCGGTCAGCATGGCCGTGCGCTGCTCGATCTGACGCTCGATGCGCTCGCGCATCTGGATGAAGGCAAAGCCGGCGCGGCGCACCTCTTCGGCCCCGCGCGGGCGAAAATCGCGCGGCATCGGCCGGCCCTTGCCGAAGCTTTCGGCTGCCTCGGCAAGCGCCAGGATCGGCCGGATCTGATTGCGCAGGAAGGGGATGGCGATCATCAGGAGCACCAGCGAGGTGCCGACCATCCAGATCAGGAAAATGTGGGTGTTGGAGGCATAGGCTTGGCTGCGGCGCACGAAGACGCGCAGCACCTTGTTCTCGAGCTGGACGCGGACCTCGACAATGTTGGAATTGCCGACCGTGTCGATCCAGAATGGGCGGTTGATCTGGCGGGTAATTTCGGCGGAGAGAACATCGTCGAGGATCGAGAAGAACGGTTTTGGACCGGGCGGCGGCAGCGGATCGGGCGGCAGGAGATCGACCTTCAGCTGCATGCGGTCCTGCGCGATGCGGATGATGTTGGCGTAGTCGGCGTCGTGCGGGTAGGTCTCGATCAGGTCGATGATGGCAGCGATGTCGCGCACGGTGGCCTGCGACAGGCGTTGCGTCACGGTTGCCCAGTGACGCTCCATGAAATCGAAGGCGACGACCGACTGTAAAAGGATCATCGGCGCGATGACGATGATCAGCGAGCGCGCATAGAGGCGCTTGGGCATGTAAAGCGAAACGAGGCGCCAGAACCTGTTCCAGAGGCGCGACACCGCCTTGAGCGCTCGCGTGGCGCGTGCGCTCAAGCCGTCATTGTCCGGCTGTTCCAGTTCCGTGGTCGCCATTGGCTCTTTTCATCCGTCGGCGATATTAGACTAGGATGACGTTTGGCTGAATCCTCATCCTGGTCTAACTCTTTGTTGGAGCATAATCCTTTCCGAAAACCGGTTCCCACTTTTCGGGATCATGCACTTGAGCCGCCGCCGGTATTCTATTCCACGCTGAGCCGATACCCAATACCGCGCACGGTCTGCAACCAGACCGGATTGGACGGATCGCGCTCGATCTTGCGGCGCAGCCGGTTGATCTGGACGTCGATGGTGCGCTCGCCGACTTCCGAATCGTCGCCGACCAGTTCGTGGCGGGGGATGGTTTCGCCGGCGCGCGCGGCGAAGATCGCCAGGATCTCCTGTTCGCGGTCGGTCAGCTTCAGCGCTTCGCCGCCGCGCTTCAATTCGCGCCTGGCGATCTGGAAGGTGTAGGGACCGAACACCAGCTGTTCGACCTTGGGCGTCGCCGCGGGGCCGCCGCGGCGCAGGATATTGTTGATGCGCAGGATCAATTCGCGTGGGTCGAAGGGCTTTGGCAGGTAGTCGTCGGCGCCGGCTTCGAGCCCCGAGATGCGGTTGTCGGTCTCCGACAAGGCCGTCAGCATCAGGATTGGCACGTTCTTCTCGGCGCGCAGCGCCTTGGTGAGATCGACGCCGCTTTCTCCCGGCATCATGACATCGAGCACAAGCAGGTCGAAGTCGAGGCCGGCGAGCTTGCGGCGGGCCTCGCCGGCATTGCCGGCGACGGTGACGCGAAAGCCGTTTTCGGTCAGGTATTGCTTGAGAAGATTGCGGATACGGGTGTCGTCGTCGACCACGAGCAGATGCGGCGCATCGTCGTCCGGTGCGGCCGCCTGGTCGACCCTCTCAGTGCTCTCCATGGCTTTTCCCTGACATTTTTGCGGACCCAACGTCGATCTGAGCTCTCAGTTCCGGATTGACCATCGCTTCGAGGAAGCGTTCCACCAAGGTCCGTTCGGCGGCGCCGGAGTCTTCCAATGCAGCACGGATGCGGCGCGACTGTGGCCGCGCCAGCGCCAGCGCCAGCGCACGGCCCTTGGCCGTCGGATAGAGTTCGCGCTGGCGGCGGTCGCGCGGGCCCTGCAACTGCACGACGTGATCGGTGTCGATCAACTGCTTGAGCACACGCGCCAGGCTCTGCTTGGTTATCTTCAGCACATCGAGCAGTTCGGCGACGGTCAGGCCCGGCCGGCGGTTGACGAAATGCAGCACGCGGTGGTGGGCGCGGCCGAAGCCGTAGTCGGCCAGGATCTGATCGGGATCGGAAGTGAAGTCGCGATAGGCGAAGAAGAAGAGTTCGATGATGGCGAAGTCGATGCCGTCCTCGCTAGTGATCGCGGTCCTGATCGGTTTTCCTGCAGCTGGGCTTTTATCCGTCATCATTTCTCCATGGGAACGGGAGATTATGTCAGTACTATTGACGTAATTTCCCTGCAATGGTAATTTTTGACAAGCTTTTGGGCGGAATGCGAACGAAAAGGCAAGGCAGGCCGGTTTTTCCGGAACTTCCTGAGTTTGCCAGAGCGCGATTATCCGCTTACGCTTCGAGACACCGGCCGGCGTCTCCAATCACATGGCGCGGCCAAAAAGAACACGCAACGACATTGATATGCGGGCTGAGGTCCGCGGGAGGTTACCATGGCATCCGTTCCCTTCGATCAACTGGACGGCTTCATCTGGATGAATGGCGAGTTCGTCCCGTGGGGAGACGCCAAGATCCACGTGCTGACCCACGGCCTGCACTACGCCAGCGCGGTCTTCGAGGGCGAGCGCGCCTATGGCGGCGAGATCTTCAAGCTCAACGAGCATACCGAGCGCCTGCATGAATCGGCGCGCCTGCTCGGCTTCAAGATTCCCTATTCGGTGGCCGAGCTCAACGACGCCTCGACCACGCTCCTGAAGAAGCAGGGCTTCCAGGACGCTTATGTCAGGCCGATCGCCTGGCGCGGCAGCGAGCAGATGGGCGTTTCGGCGCAAAACAACCGCATCAACGTCGCCATCGCCATCTGGCAGTGGCCGAGCTATTTCGACCCGGCGCAGAAGTTGAATGGCATCCGTCTCGATGTGGCGGAATGGCGTCGGCCCGACCCGCGCACCGCGCCGTCGAAGTCGAAGGCGGCGGGCCTCTACATGATCTGCACCATGTCCAAGCATGCCGCCGAGGCCAAGGGCTACGCCGACGCCATGATGCTCGACTGGCGGGGCCAGGTCGCGGAAGCGACCGGCGCCAACATCTTCTTCGTCAAGGACGGCAAGATCCACACGCCCAAGCCCGACTGCTTCCTCGACGGCATCACCCGCCGCACGGTCATCGGCCTGGCCAGGGACCGCGGCCTGGAAGTGATCGAACGCGCCATCATGCCGGAAGAACTGGAAGGCTTCGAGCAATGCTTCCTGACCGGGACGGCGGCGGAAGTAACCCCGGTTTCGGAGATCGGCCCGTACCGATTCGAAGTCGGCGAGATCGCCAAGAATCTCATGAACGACTATTCTATGGCCGTTCAACCCAAGCATGCTATCGCCGCAGAATAACGAAAGTCACAGCTTTTCGCGCAAGCAGGGGCGGTTTTCGGGCCGCCCTTTTTATTTCAGCGTTTGTGCATTTGACTTTCGTCCAATTCGGCGTCTCATGATCGTGTCGGCCCGGGAGGCTGGCAGCTATGGAGGGACTAATCATATGGACATGAACACGCTTCTTCCGATCATCGTTCAGATCATTACAGGCATTATCGGTGGTCAAGCGGTCGGTGCGGCGATCAAGACGGCGGCGATGGGTCAGCTTCCCAAAATCCTGGGCGGCGCCATTGGCGGCGTCGGCGGTGCGGCGATCCTGGGCAGCCTGCTCGGCCACGGGGTTGATCCGGCGGCGGCCGCGGCGGCAACGAGCGGCCTGGGCAGCTCGCTCAACCTGCAGAACATCGTCGGTGGCGCCGGCGGCGGCGCGATCCTGACCGGCATTCTCGGCGCGGTCATGGGCGCCATGAAGAAATAAGCCTGCCATCTCGGGCCGGCAAATGGGCGGCTTCGGCCGCCCATTTCTTTTGCAGCGACCGACCGTTCGTCTTTGCGGGGCTGGACGCTCCAGGCCCGCGCCTCTACATCACCGCTGACACAGCGAAAGGACGATCATGGGTCAGCTCAATGCCGGCATCGTGCCGGTCACACCGTTCCAGCAGAACTGCACCATCCTGTTCGACATGGACGACAAGCATGGCGTGGTGGTCGATCCCGGCGGCGACATCGACAAGGTGCTGGCGGTGTTGAAGGACAATGCGATCACGGCCGAAGCGATCTGGATCACGCACGGCCATATCGACCATGCCGGCGGCGCCATGGAGCTGAAGGAAACGCTCGGCATCGAGATCATCGGCCCGCATGAAGCCGACAAGATGCTGCTCGACAATCTGGAGAACCAGGGCAGGCGCTACGGCATCGACGGTGTGCGCAATTGCATGCCCGATCGGTTCCTTACAGAAGGCGAGACGGTGTCATTTGGCGGCCATGTGTTCGAGGTGCTGCATTGCCCCGGCCACGCGCCTGGCCATGTCGTCTACTACAACCGCGCCGCCAAATTCGCCCATGTCGGCGACGTTTTGTTTCGCGGCTCGGTCGGCCGCACCGACCTGCCGGGCGGCGACCATGCGGCACTCATCGCCTCGATCAAGGACAAGCTGTTGCCGCTTGGCGACGACATCGGCTTCATTTGCGGCCACGGTCCGGGTGGGCGCTTTGGCGAGGAACGACGGACCAACCCGTTTTTGACCTGAAATCGGATCTGGACCGCTCCTGGGTTCCAAAGCCCAACAGGCTGATAACAAAAAGCGCCGACCTTGCGGCCGGCGCTTTTTGTTTGGGGCAGGGAAGCCTCAGTTGGCGGTGCAGAAATGCTGTTCGCCGTCACTGCCGGTGAAGGTGCCGGTGCGGGAATTGAAGGTGCGGTAGCGGTCAGAGCAGTATTCGTACCAGCCGCGGGTCCACGGTTCGGCATAACGGTCGGCGTAGACCACCTGCGGTTCCGCGTAGTAGCGGCGCACGCGCACGTCTCGACCGTAATAGCCGTCATCGTAATAACGGTCGGAATCGGGCGGCGGCCGGTCATTGGCCAATGCGCCACCGATCAGCGCGCCAGCGGCAAGGCCGAGAACGCCCGCTGCTACAGCGTCGCCATTGCCATGGCCGTGATGATGCCAACGGCGCCAGTCATCGGCATTGGCCACCGAAAAGGTCCCCAGCGTGGTGGCGACCACGGCTGCGGACAGCACGGCTGTCTTGAAAATTCGGTTCATCTTGGTCTCCTTCGTACCGGACCGTGCAGTTTTGCAGGGGATGCGGTCCGGCTTTACGAATGACTAATATGGGACCGTGGCTGAACGGGGGCTGAACGAAAATTTGACCGCACACGTTCTTTAACGGCATCAAAAGCCGCACTTCGGGGCGCGGGACCGATTTGCCGGCGCCGGCGTTGGCCTGAAGCCGGTTCAGCCGACCGACAGGTTGACGGCCTTGGGTCCCTTGCCGCGCTTGTCCGGCTCGGTGTCGAATGTCACTTTCTGCCCATCTTCGAGACCGGGAAGACCCGACGCCTGCACGGCCGAAATATGCACGAAGACATCCTTCGCGCCATCATCCGGTGTGATGAAGCCGAAGCCCTTGGCATGGTTGAAGAATTTGACGGTGCCGGTCTGCGGCATGGGAAGCTCCTTTGATCCCATAAACTCCAGTCTCGGGCCGGCAAATGCCCGAGCGGAAATTTGTCCTTTATTTTAGCGCCATCGGCAAGTGAAAGTTTTGCGGGCACTTAAAGCAGGTCGCGCTTTAAGTGCTTGTTATGATGCGCGTCATTGGCTCTCACCCGGATGAACTCTCGGGTGACAATCGTTTATGCTGCCGTTTATGCTGCGCCACGGACATGAAAAAGGCGCGGCGAAAAATGCCGCGCCTTCAAAAATCTGTTTGCCTGTCCAAGTGCTGGTCAAGCTCCTCGTTCGCCCGTCCGCCTGGGACGTGCGGCGTGCCGATCGCTCAGGCTGCGCGCAGGTTGACCGCCTTCGGGCCCTTGCCCATGCGGTCCGGCTCGACGTCGAAGGTGACCTTCTGGCCGTCGACCAGCGTGCGCAGGCCCGAGGCCTCGATCGCTGAAATATGGACGAACACGTCCTTGGCGCCGCCGTCGGGCGTGATGAAACCGAAGCCTTTGGTCGCATTGAAGAATTTAACGGTGCCGGTCTGGGCCATTGGGGAAACTCCTTCACCCGTTCAGTCTTGGTGGTCCTGCCCGCCACCTGGCGTCGAGGGCAGTTCCTGGTGGTTGCTTTCGGCAGTCATGCATTGGCGCATGGTCAAACCCCCCGCCGAAAAACGGGGCCGTCAGAGATTCACAGTATCGGGGAAAGGTCGTCCAAAACGTTCCGCTCTCCGGGTCGCAAATGCCCGAACACAGAATTTATCGCACGGAAACGTGAAGGTTGCAAGATAGCGCCGCGGGCCGCCGCACTGGGCGCATCCCGACGCAAAATCGACCGGTCAGAGCGTCGACCGGCCGCAGATAGGCTTCGTTGCCTGAGGGGTCATCGGCCCACAGCCCCGGTCATGCATGGGCCAGAGGCGGTAAATTGCCAGCGGCGCGCGGCGAGGCCCGACCGATCCCGGTGTCATTCCCAGACTGTGGCCGCGAACGGGGTTGCAATTGGCAGTGGAATGGCGAGGATCGTGCCATAGGCGACTGATTTAAATCTTGTTTTGATCGATATCATTATCAGCGAACCGCCGGCCAGTCTTGGGCGGTATGCAGCGGGACGGGGATCGAGGGAGAGACGATCATGAGGTTTCTTGCGGCAATCTTTTCACGGCGAGGTTTTACCATCCTGTTCCTGTCGGCAATTCTTGCCGCTTGTACGGTCGTCGTCGATGACGGGCCGGGGCCGCGCCCGCGTCCGCCGCGCCCTGAACCGCAATTCTGCACCAAGCAGTACGAACCGGTCTGCGCCCGGCGCGGCGGAGATCGCCAGACCTTCGCCAATGCCTGCCTTGCCGACAGGGCGGGTTACCGCATCGTGCGCGACGGCCCCTGCCGCGACGGCGGAGATGGTGGCGGCGAGCAGACCTTCTGCACCCGCGAATACGCGCCGGTGTGCGGCCGCCGGCATGGCGAGATGCGCACCTTCTCCAACGCCTGCCAGGCCCGTGCCTCGGACTACCGCATCGTCGGCGACGGGCCGTGCTGAGAAGAGTAGGAACGCCTCACCCATCCACCCCGACATAGGCCTTGCTCTTCAGCAAGGCCGCCAGATGAGCCGCATTCGACGCCGCCATCTCGACCATGCCGGCGACCGTCTTGGGGGTTTTCGGCAGGTCGACGTAATTGACGTCGCCCATGGCTTCGCCGACCCAGTAGACGCCGCCATTGGCGGGGATGGTGAAGCCAACGTCGTTCAGCGCCTGGAAGCATTCCGCGTGGCAATGGTGCGCACCGTCCTCGTTGCCGACGATCGCAACCAGTGCCACCTTACCGGCGGCCGGCATGCGGCCCTTGTCGTCGGTCTCGTCCAGAAAGGCGTCCATGCGTTCCATCACGCGCTTGGCGACGCTCGACGGCTGGCCCAGCCAGATCGGCAAGCCAAGGATGAAGATATCGGCGGCGACGATCTTTTCGCGCAGGCAAGGCCAGTCGTCTCCCTCGCCCATGTCGGAGAGCACGCCCGGCTTGATGTCGTGATCGAGGGCGCGCACGACCTCGCCCTTTACGCCATGCGGCTTCAGGGCTGAGAGCAGATCGGCGACGATCTTGTCCGTGGACGATTTCTCCTTGTCGTCCGAGACTTTGAGCGAGCAATTGATGGCGAAGGCGATGAGGGGCATTTGCGCGAACTCCTGCGTGCGGCTGTGCAGGCTAACGTCGCGATTGGCTTGTGGTTGCGCACTTTGCGGACAGTCCGGACCGTTCGCACGCCGGGCCACACTCTTGAATCTCTCCCCGGCATGGCTTAGGTCCCGCAGGCGTATAAACACGGCAGGTGTCCCATCAACAGAGATCAGAGAAGAGCAGCGGGTGCGGGAGCCAGGTCTGGCGCGGCCAAATCTGGCGCGGGAGGCCAGCCGCCGCTGGGCCTCGACCAGTATGTGCAGCAGGCGCTGCAGCTGCATCAGGCGGGGCGCCGGCAAGAAGCCGAAGCGATCTACCGGCAGGTGCTGGCGCGTCAGCCCAAACACGCGGCCGCGGCGCATTTCCTGGGGTTGCTGCTGCACCAGACCGGGCGCAGCGAAGAAGGGATGGATTTGCTGGAACAGTCGGTTCAGCTGCAGCCGACGAGCCCCGACTTCCTCAACAATCTCGGCACGGTGATGCGCGATCTGGGCCGTGTCACGGCGGCGATCGATTTCTTCCGCGGCACGGTGGATCTGCGGCCGGAGCAGCTTGCGGCGCGCGACAATCTCGGCTCGTCGCTGAAGCAGATCGGCCGGTTCGATGAGGCCGAGGACATTTATCGCGGCACGGTGCAGCGCAACCCATTCCACGTGCGTGCGCGTATCGGGCTTGCCGAAACCTTGCAGGAAACCGGACGCCTCGACGAGGCGCTGGCTGTCTTCCAGGAGGCACTGACCATTCGTCCCAAAGACGCCGACCTGCTGCACGGATTGGGCGTCGGCCTGATGGAGAAGGGCAAGCTCGACGAGGCGACCGAGCTGTTCCGGCAGGCGGTGGCGATCCAGCCCGCCATGGCCCGCGCCTGGCTGATGCTGACGCAGGTCAAGCGCCAGAAGGAGCGCGATGCCGAATTGGCCGGCATGGAGGCGCAGCACGCCAAGGCGCCTCAGGACAGCCTGGCACGCATGCAGCTGTCGTTTGGCCTCGGCAAGGCCAATGACGATCTCAAGGATTATGGCAAGGCTTTCGACTACTTCGCCGAGGGCAATGCCATCCGTCGCAAGGGCATCGACTATGACCCGGTGAAGACGCGCGCCGAATTCGAGGCGATGAAGACGGTATTCGATGCCGGCTTCTTCGAAAAACACAGACCGAGCCCGATCACCGACGATGCGCCGATCTTCGTCGTCGGCATGCCACGTTCGGGTACGACACTGGTCGAACAGATCATCGCCAGCCACAGCCAGGTCCATGGCGCGGGCGAGCTCGGCATCTTGAAGACGGCGGTCGGCAAGCAATTCCCGTCGAACATGCCGGGCGGCTTCCCCTGGGGCCTGGCCGACACCGACGATGCGGATTTCGCCGAGGCAGGCCAAGCCTATCTCGACATGCTCCATGCCCGCTATCCGCATATGCGCCACGTCACCGACAAGATGCCGGGCAACTTCCTGCTCGTCGGCTTCATCCACATGATGCTGCCGAAGGCCAAAATCATCCACTGCGCCCGCGATGCGGCGGCGACATGCCTGTCGATCTACAAGGTGCATTTCCGCGGCGACAGCCATCGCTATGGCTATGACCTCGGCGAGCTCGCCGATTTCCACAATCTCTATACCGACATCATGGCGCATTGGCACACGGTGCTGCCCGGTGTCGTGCACGATGTGCGCTACGAGGATTTCGTCGCCGACCAGGACGGGCAGAGCCGGGCGCTGATCGACTACCTCGGCCTGCCATGGGAGGATGCCGTGCTGGCGTTCCACCAGACCGACAGGCCGGTGCGCACGGCGTCGGCCGCGCAGGTGCGCCAGCCGATGTACCAGGGTTCGGTCGATTTGTGGAAGCGCTATGGCGACCGGCTGAAGCCGCTGCTCGACAAGCTGGATTAGCACACCGATAGTCGGTCGGCCCGAAGCGACTGGCCGACCTAACGAGGGTTTCGGTCGATCACAAAGGGCTGCAATCTACCCCTGCCGTTGCACCAGTTCCTCAAAGCTCAATGAACGGCTGGAAGCCGCCGAAGATCATGCGCTTACCGTCGAATGGCATGGCGGACCAGTTCATCTTGAGACGCTCGTCGGCCATCACCTTGGCCATGACCGCGTCGCGGCTCTGTCTGGACTCGTAGACGACCCAAGCGAAGATGACGACCTCGTCGTCCTTGGCCTGCACCGCGCGCGGGAACGAGGTCAACTCGCCGTAAGGCACGTCGTCGCCGACGCATTCGACATAGGCGAGCGCGCCATGCTCCATCCAGACGGCACCGCCATTCTCAGCCATTTTCTTGTACGCATCGAGATTTGCCTTCGGCACGGCAAGCACGAAGCCATCGACATAGGACATGGTGGTCTCCTGTTCGCTGAAATCGGGCGCCGGGTCGGCGGGGATACGACCCGGCGCGGTGGGGCGCATCCCGCTCGGCGAGGGGCGCGCGCTAAAAAGCTTATTCCGTCGGTGCGTTCATTGCCCAGGCGACGCCAAAGGGATCCTTCACCTGGCCCCAGCGGTCGCCCCAGAACATCACCTGCAGCGGCGTGACGATCTCGCAGCCGGCATCGACGGCGCGCTTCCACCAGGCGTCGATATCATCGTTGCCGAGATGGAGCTGCAGCGTGTAGCCTTGTGCGGCCTGGTGCGGATGGCCGTGTTCCGGATAGGCATCGCCCAGCATCAGTGTCGAGCCGTTGATGTAGAGATGGATATGCATGGTGCGGCCTTTTTCATCCGCTGGATAGGCAAAGACTTCCTCGGCCCCGAAAGCCTTCTTGTAGAACTCGGCGGCCTTGATGGCGCCGTCGACCTGCAGATAGGGGGTCAATCCGCCAAGCACCTTTGGCCGGGGTGGGGTCTGGTCGGTCATTCTCGTGTTCCTCTTCACGTTTGGTTTGGCCTTGCGGACCATAGGACGGACGAGGTGACGGCAATCCTACAGGGTCCCGACAATTTTTCGCCAAGCCGGCATCGTCGGGCAACCGGCCGGCTCGAGGGGCGAGTGCGTGGGCTGGCCGGCAACGGTCATATGACCTCCTTGGCCGAGGACGTGGCCGAGCGACGGCTGTCGCGGGCATCGAAGATTTCCGGAAAGCCGATATCCCTGCGCAGTTCGGCCGGCAGCGACAGCAGCATGCGTTCGCCGCGGTGACGGGCGCGCGCCGCGGCATACCGGGTTGCGATGCGACCGATGGATGACAGGACGGACATGACGAATTCTCCCTGGGTTGGCGCCGGCATCATCGTGTCGGCATTCCAAGGACGAGACAGCGACGGGCGATACGACAGACCCGGAGAATTTTTTAGAGGCCTCTGTCACCGGCGCGAGGCGCTTACTTCAGGCGGCAGTCTCCAATCGTTCGATCGTTTCAAGGTCGGCTCTCTTGGCCTTCCCCTCGACGGCGAGATCATAACTTGCCTGCATGTTCATCCAGAACTGCGGCGTGGTCCCAAAAAACTTCGCAAGGCGCAATGCGGTATCGGGCGTTACCGGTGTCGTCTCGCTGGCCAGGCGCTCGATGCGCGTGCGCGGCACATGCAGCTTTTTGGCCAGCGTGTAAGGCTTCAGACCAAGCGGTATGAGATACTCTTCGCGGAGAATTTCTCCGGGATGGATAGGCGGGTTGATATCAAGCATTTGGGACCTGCCTTTCAATGGTAGTCGGCTATTTCGACATCTTCTGCTTGCCCATCCACCCAACGAAAGCAGATGCGAAACTGATCGTTGATGCGGATCGAATGCTGACCGGCACGGTTGCCTTTCAACGGCTCAAGCCTGTTGCCGGGAGGCGTCTTGAGATCTGACAGTTCGGCGGCGTTGTCGATCATGTACAGCTTCCGTTGGGCCGGTCGGACAAGATCCGACGGGAAGCCTTTTGGAGCCTTGCCATTTGAAACGGCTTCGCTGGTCTTGTCCTTGAATGAACGTATCATCCGTGGGCCCCGACAGACGTACCATAACATGATACGTTCCAGGAATCAACAGTACGTCTCATGAAATGATACCAAAGGCCGACCTGTCAATTGGCAATGCATCTGTCTCCGCCACTCAGTTGGTTCCCTCAGCTACCTCGCGGAAGAAATCTTCGGGATCTTCGACCTCGGTCAGCTTCCGCTTCTCGATGAGCCAAAAGCGGTTGCCGATGGCGCGGATGAAGGAGCGGTCGTGCGAGGCGAGAACGCAACTCGCCTGGTGCTTGAGCAATTCCTCCTCCAGCGCTTCCTGGCCGTCAATGTCGAGATGGTTGGTCGGCTCGTCGAGCAGATAGAAATTGGGATTGGCGAGCCTGAGCGCCAGCATCATCAGCCGCGCTTTCTGGCCGCCGGACAGCACGCCGATCTTTCTCTCCTGCATCTCGATGACCACGCCGGCGCCGGCAAGCAGCGAGCGGGCGCGCTGTTCGCCGACATCGTAACGGCGCGAGACCATCGCCAGCGGCGTGTCGTCGCCGCTGATGCCCGACAGCGCCTGGTCGCTGTAGCCGAGCACGGTCGACGGCGTCACCTTCACATTTCGCACGGTGTCCGGTTCGACAATGGCGTTGCGGATCGAGGTGACGAAGCGCGACTTGCCGACGCCGTTGCGGCCGAGCAGCACGATACGGTCGCCCTGGCAGATGTGGCGCTTGCCCGTCTTGAACAGCAGCGTGCCGTCCGGTGTTTCCACCGCCGCGTCGTCGAGCGTGATCAGCACCTTGGCGTGCGTTCCGCGATTGGCGAGTTTGATCGCCCCCGCCGATTTTTCGCGATGCGCCGGATTGGCGGCCTCTTCGAGCTTTTCCGCGCGCTGGTTGAGCTGCTTGGTCTTGACCGTCAGCAGGTCGCTGCCCGAATTGATGCCGATGTTGTTGAGCTTGGCCGCCTGGCGGCGCAATTGCTGCGCCACCTTCATGTCGCGCTGGAATTTTCGCTCGGTCGAGGCATCGACCTCGTCCAGCGCATCCCTGGCCCACGAGTAGGGGAGGGAAAACACCGGCGACTGCTCCGGGCGCAGGAACAGCGTCCGGTTGGTGGTGGCGTCGAGGAAGGCGCGGTCGTGGCTGGCGATGATGACAGGCACCTCGCGAGGCAACGCATTCAGCCATGTCTCGAGTTGGCTGATGCGGGCGAGATCGAGATGGTTGGTCGGCTCGTCGAGCAGCAACATATCGGGATCGGTGACCCAGACGCGGGCGATCAGCGCCAGCCGCTGCCAGCCGCCGCTCAGCGCTTGTATTGGCCGCTCGCGCATCGGCTCCGGCACGTCGAGCGAATCGAGAACGACATCAACACGCCACATCTCGCTGTCGGCCTGTTCCGGCGGCAAGGCGTCCGCTACCACCTGATAAAAGGTGCGGCCGAGCAGAGCAGGGGCAACGGACTGCTCGACATGGCCGACACGCAGGCCGCGCGTGCGGGTGATGTCGCCTGTCGTCGGCTCCAACTCGCCGGTCAGGCATTTGAGCAAGGTCGACTTGCCGCGGCCGTTGGCGGCGACGATGCCAAGTCGGTCACCGCTGCCGATGCTGAGGTCGAGATTGGAGAAGAGCGGCGCACTCATGGTGACGCCGAGGGATTTGAGGCTGATCAGGGCCATTCTTGATTTCTCTGGTCTGTCCGGAAAATCCGGCTCGATGCACTTTGACGGTGCGCGTGCCGGCGATCAGGCCAGGCATTGCGGCACCACGAAGGGCAGACCAAAAATCGAAGCGGGAAAAACCCGGACCGTCCCTGGTCAGCCCTGCAAGCTGGCTTGCAGGGCAGAAATCGGGCCACGCTGACGATGGTGACGAAAAAACGTAAACACGTGAGCCCTCCTTTCAAGACAAGACGTTGAGTGTGGGGGCTGACTACACCAAAGGCGGAATAGGTGGCAAGGGGAGGGTGGTGCGGCGCCTGCCTTCTTTCCCTGAGGAAGAAGGGCGCTCTACCGTCCCGGCCTGCCTGTCTTCCCCGGCCTGCGCTTTTCTCGGCGGGCGTCGCCTGGGTCCTCGTAGGAGCCGATGCCGGAGCGCTGACGGACAATTGGTTTGTCGTCGCGATCCTTCGCGCCCCCTTCTGTCCTGCCGGACATCTCCCCCACGAGGGGGGAGATTGGCTGTGGCTTTGCCGGCACTTTTCCCTCGACTGGTTTTTCCGTGCGGCGCACCGTCATCTCGTCCAGTGAGTTCTTCTTGAACAGCGGCTTGGTGGGCTCGCCGGGAATGCCGAAGTCCGAACCATGCGCCTCCTGCGCACTCTGCTTCTTGAACAGCGAACGCGACACCGCGCCTGATGGTGTCGGCATGTCGGTACCAGGCCCCATATCGTCGAGCGATGGCTTGGCGAACAGCGGCTTCTTCACCGGCACGGCGCCGTCGGCGCCCATCTCGTCGAGATCGGGCTTGCGGAAGAGGTTGGGCCGGGAGGCCTTGGCCGCCTCCTCGGCGGCGCGTGCCTGGTCGAGCTTGCGGAAACGTTCCTGTTCCTCTGCAGTACGATGTTTGGCCACGCCCTTGTTGTGCTTGCCCTTTTCGCGGCCTGACGCCGGACTTTGGCCTTCCACCTCGCGCGCCAGCGGATCGTCGGAGATGGATAGTTCCATCTCCCGCAGCCGCTTGATCTCGTCGCGGATGCGGGCCGCCTTCTCGAAGTCGAGATTGGCGGCGGCGTCGCGCATCTGCTTGTCCAGCGCGTCGAGATGGGCCTTGAAATTGTTGCCCATCATGGCGCCCGCACTGTCGGTGAACTGCGAGATGTCGGCGCGGACATGGTCCTTCTCGTAGACCGAGTCCAGAATATCGGAGATGCGCGACTTGACCGATTCCGGCGTGATGCCGTTGGCGGCGTTCCATTCCATCTGCTTTTCGCGGCGCCGGTTGGTCTCCGCCATCGCCCGTTCCATCGAGCCGGTGACCTGGTCGGCGTAGAGGATGACCTTGCCGTCGACGTTACGGGCGGCGCGGCCGATGGTCTGGATCAGCGATGTTTCCGAACGCAGGAAACCTTCTTTGTCGGCATCGAGGATGGCAACGAAGCCGCATTCGGGAATGTCGAGGCCTTCGCGCAGCAGGTTGATGCCGACCAGCACGTCGAAGGCGCCAAGCCGCAGGTCGCGCAGGATCTCGATGCGCTCCAGCGTGTCGATGTCGGAGTGCATGTAACGAACGCGCACGCCCTGCTCGTGCAGATATTCGGTGAGGTCCTCGGCCATCCGCTTGGTCAGCACGGTGACCAGCGTGCGGTAGCCGGCGGCCGTCGTCTCGCGGATTTCGCCGACGACGTCGTCGACCTGGCTCTTGGCCGGGCGAACCTCGACCGGCGGATCGATCAGCCCGGTCGGGCGGATGACCTGCTCGGCGAAGACGCCGCCGGCCTGTTCCATTTCCCAGGCGCCCGGCGTCGCCGAGACGGCAACCGAGAGCGGCCGCATGGCGTCCCATTCCTCGAAGCGCAGCGGCCGGTTGTCCATGCAGGAGGGCAGGCGGAAGCCATACTCGGCCAATGTCGCCTTGCGCCTGAAGTCGCCGCGATACATGCCGCCGATCTGCGGCACGGTGACGTGGCTTTCGTCGATGAAGACCAGCGCGTTGTCGGGAATATATTCGAACAGCGTCGGCGGCGGATCGCCGGGCTGACGTCCGGTGAGGTAGCGCGAGTAGTTCTCGATGCCGGCGCAGGAGCCGGTGGCTTCCAGCATCTCCAGGTCGAAGCGGCAGCGCTGTTCCAGCCGCTGCGCTTCCAGCAGACGGCCGGCGCGCTCGAGTTCCACCAACCGGAGCTTGAGTTCTTCCTTGATCGACTTGATTGCCTGGTTGAGCGTCGGGCGCGGCGTCACATAGTGCGAATTGGCGTAGATCTTGACGCTTTTCAGCTCGCCGGTCTTCTGGCCGGTCAGCGGATCGAACTCGGTGATCGCCTCGATCTCGTCGCCGAACATCGAAATGCGCCAGGCGCGGTCCTCAAGGTGGGCCGGGAAGATTTCGATCGTGTCGCCGCGCACACGAAACGAGCCGCGGACGAAATTGATGTCCTGCCGCTTGTATTGCTGCGCGACGAGGTCGGCGAGCAGGGCGCGCTGGTCGAGCCGGTCGCCGATCTGCATCTGGAAGGTCATCGCCGTGTAGGTCTCGACCGAACCGATACCGTAGATGCATGATACCGAGGCGACGATGATGACGTCGTCGCGTTCGAGCAGCGAACGCGTCGCCGAATGGCGCATGCGGTCGATCTGCTCGTTGATCGAGGATTCCTTCTCGATGAAGGTGTCTGTGCGCGGAACGTAGGCTTCCGGTTGGTAGTAATCGTAATAGGAGACGAAATACTCGACCGCGTTGTCGGGGAAGAATTTCTTGAACTCGGAATAGAGTTGCGCGGCCAGCGTCTTGTTGGGCGCCAGGATCAAAGCGGGCCGCTGCGTCTCCTCGATCACCTTGGCCATGGTGAAGGTTTTGCCCGAGCCGGTGACACCAAGCAGCACCTGGGTGCGGTCATTGTTGTCGACGCCCTCGACCAGGTCCTTGATCGCGGTCGGCTGGTCACCCGCTGGCTCGAAATCCGACACCATCTTGATGGTGATGCCGCCTTCCGACTTTTCCGGCCGGGCAGGGCGGTGCGGTGTCCACAGCACGCCGTCCTTGTGCAGTGGATTGCCGGACTCGATCAGCGCCGACAGTGCGGCCACCGTGGCGGTGACGCCACTGGACGACATCGTCTCGGCTTCTTCCAGCGAGATGTCGAGCCCGGCGACCGGATTGAGGCCGGCCGCCGTCCGCTCTCTTGCCGATGCGGCGCCGCCCATCGAGGTGCCGCGCGCGGTGCGGCCCGGCGCGGCGGAGCGTTCTGGAATCTTCTTCGGCGATTTGGCGCCGCCACCTTTGCCCGTGGTGCGTCCTTCGCGTTCCGCCTCCTGTTCGATCTGCTCGGCCCAGTCCGCGATCGAACCGGACAGCGGCGTGCCCGACAGTTCGGCCTGCGGCATCTCGGCGAAGCCGCCTCTGTGCAGCGGCTCCGAGGCGTCGAGGAAGTCGGTCAGCGGGCTGCGCCGCTTCGGCGCGGCGCGGTCGTCATTCGCCGTCGGCGGCGTTCTTCTATCAGGGGATTTGGCCATGTCCCGAATATGGGAGGTCTTGGCGAAAATGGAAAGAGCGCGATGAAAGCAGGCGTGCTGCCGGCTGCGGTTCCTGACAGCAGGCTGTCAGGAGCCGGGAGGTGTCGCGCGCTTGCCCCCGGGGTCAGGCGCCGCGCGCGTTGTCCGCCACGCGGGTCGGCGATCCGTTCAAGCGCGGCACCACGACGAGCCGGGTGACCTTGCCCTTCTTGAAGGCGGCGAGGAAGCGGGAATAATCCCTGAAGACGACGCAGCCATTGGACTCGGCGCGGCCGCCGCGCAGCATGTAGGTATGCGCGAGCAGGCCGGTGCGGTTGTATTTGTTGCCGCCGCTCGTCGGGGTCAGGCGGATGGCCTCGACGCCATGGAAGCGCGATTCACGCAGCGACAGATTGTAGGTGTTGGGCGGTGTCGGGCCGCGATCCTTCACGTCGACATAGCGTGGCTGGTCGACCATGGCGCCTAGGCCGGAATGCGCCTCGAGCCGCTGGCCGTCGGGCATGTAGACTGTCTTGGCGCTGATGTCGTAGACGGCGACGCCGTGGCCAGCGCCGCTTCCGGCGCTCGGGCCGTTGAACAGGTTCCTGAACGCCTGGCCGAGGCCGCCCGAAGGCGTGTCCGGTTTGGCGTAGGCCAGCACGTCGCCACCGTCGCGGGTCCGGCCTTGCCGGGCCGGCTGCCTGGCTTGCTGCACGGGCTTCGGCTGGGGCGCCGGCTTCTGCTCCAAAGTCTTGGGCTGTGCTGCCGGCTTGTCCTCTTCCACCACCCTGGCCCGCTGTGGCGCGTCATATTGCGGGCGGCGGGTCGGCAGCGGCACATCGTCGGTGAGCGCATCTGGCAGCGAGGCGGAGTCGCCGGGCTGTTGCTGCTGGGTCTCGACCGGCGCAACCGCGACATCAGGCGAAGATTCGGTCATCGGCAGCGGCGAGGCGAAGGCTTCGTCCTCGACAGGCATCGACTCGACCAGGGCAAGCGCCAGCTGCGCGTTATCAGGCGTTTCCGACTGGGCAAAGCCCATCGGCGCCGGCGCGGTCTGCACCACCGAACCCGTATCGGCGCGGGCGAAACGTTCCGCAGCCGGAGCCGGCATGTCGTTGGACAGGCTGGCCATGACCTGGACGGACGGCACGAGGGACGCCTCGGTGATCTGCGGGGCGGCGCTGGAAATCACGGGACGGGTGCTGGCCGCGGTCGCCGGCTTTCCCGCGCCGGCGAAGGCAGCGGCGAGCTTTGTCGGCGACAGCGACGCTTCCATCAGCTCGAAGCGCTGCTGCGATTTCGACTTCGCCGGCGTTGACTTGGCCTGTGCCACTAGGCGCCCGGATTTCTCCGCATGTGAGGTTACCGCCGCCAGCTTGAAGCAGCTGGCGCCGCACTGCACGGCATGGTCGTGCAGCGCCTGCGTGCCGCCATGGGCATTGGCCATCACGAAGGGCGCGGAAGAGCTGAGGAAATGCTGTTTCAGCGGATCGGCGAGAGCCAGCGAGCCCGGCATGGACAGCGTCTGCGGCAGGCCGCTCGACGTGGCCGACAGCGAGGCGCCGACGGAACTGAGACCAACCATGGTCCCGATCAGCCACAGGCCAACGGCAGCGCTGGCGCCGGGCACCGCGACCCAGCGGACGATCCGTTCAGGGTTGAAGGATGAGGAACGTGGCGCGTCGCAGGCGGTGTCGCCCTCCCAACGCTTGTCCCCGACAATTTTTCTACTCAAGAACGCCATGCAACCAATCTTGCTCCAATCGGCTCCCACGTCCGCGGCTGTGATAGCCGCGACGACCATTCTGTGAGTGATCCCAGGTGGTCCCCGACGCGTTTGCCGCGCCTGTCGTTAGTTGCCGATTGCTTCAAAATATGGACAAAGTTGGTTAACCAATCCCTCTCAAAACCAATGGAGAGACGTGGACTTTGTGCCGAAAAAGGCTTGTCCACGACCATGCACGCGGTATTGCAGCCCTTCCAAGGCTGTTTTGCTGCCTGTTTTTGCCTGCCGAGTCAAGCAAAACAGCCTCTGCTAATCTTCGCAAAAAGACGCTTGGGGGCTTTCCGCGACAATGAGGCACGCCGACGTGCGTCGGCCGCGCCGCTGCAAACACCACCGGCGTCCGCAAATACTGTTGCCGTCCTGCCACAATTTTTCGGCCCGGAGGATCGCCCTCCCGGCGGCCGATTGACTCGTTTTGGGAGGCGGTGCACTCCGGTCAGGTGCTCGGTTTAAGATGGCAAAGGCTACTTTTGGAGGCTTTCCATGAAGCGTCGGGACGTCTTGGCGCTGTCGGCGGGAGCTGCGGCGTTTTCCATTCTTCCGGCCGCCGTCAAGGCTGCCGTACCGGTTCCCTATGACCGCAATGCGGAGGTGCCGTTCAAGGACAAGAAGTCGTTCATCGACTGGATGGTGGCCAATCGCGGCGAGGATCCGAAATTGCTTGCGGAGCGCTTCGATCGCTTCCAGATCATGGTCTACAACAAGGACGTCCTGGACGACCGCAACAAGCGCGCCTTCCTGCTGACGCCACGCGAGGAGTTCGTGCTGCCGCAGAATCTGGGCCGCGCCTATGACCATGCCTTCCTCGACATCGGTTATGGTGTGACGATTTCAGGCCCGCATCTGGTCGGGCGCATGACGACGTCCATCGACGTGCAGTTCGGCGAGTCCGTGCTCGAGATCGGCACCGGCTCGGGCTACCAGGCGGCCTATCTGGCCAACCTCACCGACAGGGTGCACACGATCGAGATCATCAATCCGCTGGCGCAGCGCACCCGCCGTACCTATGACGGGCTGATCGAACGCGGCTACGGCGAGTTCGGCTCGGTCACCAGCCGCAATGCCGACGGCTATTATGGCTGGGAGAGCGTCGGTCCGTTCGACAAGATCATCGTCACCTGCGGCATCGACCATATTCCGCCATCGCTGCTGCAGCAGCTCAAGCCCAATGGCGTCATGGTCATTCCGGTCGGTCCGCCGGGCGCCCAGCATGTGCTCAAAGTGATCAAGCAGCAGCTTGCCGACGGCACGTTCAACATCGTCCGCTCGGACATCTATAACGGCAAGGTGGTGCCTTTCGTGCCTTTCACCAAGCTGGAAGGCGACCAGATCGTCGGCACGCATAACGGCTGAGTTGCCGCGCGGCGGCACCGGCCTTGCTGAATTTCGCATCAAGGGGCCTGAATGGCAGCCGTCGTATCGATCTCTCGACCAGGCATCGCTTCGCTGGAGGCGCCAAGGCTTGCGCACTATC
This sequence comes from Mesorhizobium sp. SARCC-RB16n, assembly GCF_008520305.1. Lineage (GTDB taxonomy): Bacteria > Pseudomonadota > Alphaproteobacteria > Rhizobiales > Rhizobiaceae > Mesorhizobium. Next base: position 21,967 of record NZ_ML703282.1, read on the forward strand.
TCGCGGTCGGGCTGATCGCCGGCGCCATCATCGCCCTGCAGATCGCAGTCATGCGCGTGTTCGCCGTGGGCAGTTGGTCGCATTTCGGCTCGCTGGTGGTCAGCCTCGCCATGCTCGGTTTCTCCTTGTCCAGCGTCGTCATCTTTGCCGGCAAGGGCTGGTTCGACCGCCACTGGCAAGGCGCGGCAACAGTGGCCCTGTTGCTGGTCGGCCCGCTCGCCGTCGGCTCCAACCTCATCGCGCAGACGGTGCCGTTCAATGCCATCTTCCTGGTTTCCGATCCCCAGCAGAAATGGCGGCTACTCGCCAATTTCCTGCTTTATCTCCTGCCGTTCCTGGCCGGCGCCTTCTTCCTCGGCATCGTCTTCCTGAAAAGCCGCACCGCCTTCGGCCGCGTCTATTTCGCCGACCTCACCGGCTCGGGGCTTGCCGGCCTCGTCGTGCTGGTGTCGCTGTATCTGTTCGCGCCCGAAACCATCATCGTCGTTCCACTGCTGCTGTGGGCCGGCGGCTCGCTCTTGTGGTTCATCGCGTTCGGCGCGTGGAAGAGCGTTGTTGCCGGTGCCGTGGTCGCGGCGCTGTCGATATCAGGCTGCCTCATGCTGCCCGGGCTCACAGGCATACCCGACATCACCGTCTCGCAATACAAGGGCGTCGCCTATGCCCGCAATTTCCCGGACGGCAGGCGCATCTACCGCAGCGTCTCGCCGTTCGGCGACCTGCAAGTCTATGCCAGCTCCTACATGCATTTCGCGCCGGGCCTGAGCGACAATGCCGCCTTCGGCATGCCCGAGGTGCCGGCCAACACCTATGTCGGCATGTATCGCGACGGCGATGGGCCGGAAGGCATTATGCGCAACCTGGCGCCGGCCGAGCAGGTCTATTTCCGCTACCTGCCGATGCACTATCCCTATGTCATCAAGGAGAAGCCCAAGACATTCGTCGTGCAGTTCGGCGGCGGCATTTCCACGCAAGCCGCGCTCAATGCCGGTTCGACCTCGGTGACCGTCGCCGAGAGCAACCCGATGACGTTGCGGGCGTTCCGCGATCCGATCCTCAGGGATGTCACCGGCAATATACTGGCCGAGCTGCGGCTCAAGGTGGTCGACTATGACGGGCGCCTGTTCCTCGCCAACACGGCCGAGCGCTACGATGTCATCGACCTCAGCCTCGCCGACAGTGTCGGCCTGTCCAATCCCGGTGGCTTCGCCATTTCGGAGAAATACGCCTACACGCGCGAGGCGATGCTGAGCTACATGCACGCGCTCGCCGATGGCGGCGTGCTGTCGATCACCTTGTGGAACAAGGAAGAGCCGCCGAAATCAGTGCTCAAGCTCTATTCGACCGTCGCCGAGGCGGCCAAGACATTCGACCGTCAAGGTGCCGCAAACGACATTTTCGCCGTGTCGAGTTATCTCTCGACCACGACCGTGCTGTTCAAGCGCGGCGGCTTCACCGAAACTGAAATCAAGACGCTGCGCGACTACACGAAATCGATGTCCTGGGAGGAGGTCTATTATCCAGGAATGGTTTATGACGGCTCGGGGGCACAAAAAGTGCTCGATGATTACCGCGCCTCGATCTTCGGCAGCGGGCAGGATGCGGCGCTGACGCAACCCGCCGATGCGTCGGCATCCGCCGACCCGACCGCGCCGGGGAATCCCGACTGCGATCCAACCGCACCGGCCGATCCGACGCTCGATGCCTGCGCGGATGCCGGCGGCGATGCCGGTCCGCAGGTGTTGCCGACGACGGAACTGCAGCGCATGACCTGGCACGCGCTTCTGACTGGCGGCTGGGAAAAGCTCGCCAGCGATTATGTCTTCGACGCGCGTGCGCTGAGCAATGACCAACCCTATTTCGCGGCCTATGTGAAGGTCGCCGACCTGCCGCGCACGCTCGACCGGCTCGACCTGTTCCAGGACGACTGGGGCTATCTCTTGATCTGGGCGACGCTCGGCATCGCCTGCATCACGGCAGCGTCGCTGGTGCTGCTGCCGGTCATCTTCGGCTGGCGCATCGTGTTCTCGCGCTCGCGCGGCAAGCTCGGCACCATCCTCTATTTCGCTTGCCTCGGCCTAGGCTACATCATGGTCGAGGTCGGGCTGATCAGCCGATTCACCGTGGCGCTGGCCAACCCGACCGTTTCGGCCTCGGTGCTGATCTCCTCGATGCTGGTGTTTTCCGGTCTCGGCAGCCTGTTCGCCGAGCGCATCTTCGACCGCGCCAGGATGCTGCTGCCGGTGGTGCTGCTAGCAATCTGCGTGCTTTTGCTGGCCTACGGCTTCACCTTGTCGCCCGTGCTCGATCGGATCGGCGCCTATCCCTATGCCATCAGGCTGCTGCTCTGCTTCCTGCTGGTGTCGCCGCCGGCCTTCCTGATGGGCATGCCGATGGCCACCGCCATGACCTGGCTGGCGCGGCTCGGCAAGGAACATCTGTTCGTCTGGGCCTGGGGCATCAATGGCTGCTTCTCGGTCATCGGCTCGGCCGCCGTGCCGATCGTCGCAACCAGCTTCGGCCTCAGTGCCGTCCTGCAATGGGCAGCGATCGCCTATTTCGTCGCCATTCCGGCGTTCTTTGCCGTGCTCTTGCCGTCAAAGGCGCCGACTCTCCGGATGGTGTCCGCCTGATGCCGGACCGGCGCGCCATCGTCGCCGGACTGCTGGCCACGGCGGCGTTTCCGGTGGCGAGTGAGGGGGCGCGCTCGCACAAGGCGATCTCGACCATCGTGCCGTTCAAGACGTCGCCGTTTCCCTATCGCGGCAAGCTGCCCGACGGCTCCGCGGCATTTCTCGACGTCGATGCGAACGGCCGGCACGGCCACACCTCGCCACGCGGCGGTATTTACTGGGAAGACGAGACCTATTCCGACCGCTCGACGCTGCTCGCGGTGCCCAAAGGCTTTGATCCCGCCAGGTCGGCCGTTATCGTCGTGTTCTTCCATGGCAACGGCGCGACGTTGCAGCGCGACGTGGTCGGGCGCCAGCGCGTCGTCGCGCAGGTCGAGGCTTCAGGCCTCAACGCCGTGCTGGTGGCGCCGCAATTCGCCCGCGACGCGCAGGATTCCAGCGCCGGCAATTTCTGGGCGCCTGGTTTTTTTGCGGGGTTCATGGCGGAAGCAGCGCAAGGCCTGGCCAAGCTGACCGGCGCCAAGACGGCGAAATTCGAGGCGATGCCGGTGGTGTTGGTCGCCTATAGCGGCGGCTACAATCCGGCGGCCTCCGTGCTTGGGAATGGTGACATTGGCGGGCGCCTGCTCGGGGTCATCCTGCTCGACGCCGTGTTCGACGAGGCCGACATCTTCGCCGACTGGATCGCGCATCACAGGAAGAGTTTCTTCGTCAGCGCTTATGGCAAATCATCGGCCTCGGGCAATGTCGAGATCAGGCAGGCGCTGGCAGGCAAGGACATCGATGCAAGCGCCGATCCGCCGCGGCGGCTTGAAGCCGGCACCGTCGCTCTGCTGGCCAGCGACGCCGCTCACGACAGCTTCGTCACCAAGGCATTCGTGAACAATCCGCTGCAATGGCTGCTGGCCCGGCTGCACGGATTCGCGCGTTAGGACCTGTCGATATCAGGCCGGCTGAGCTGAATCCCGTGAGCCCCGCCTCTTGAAAGGTCTGGTTTTGAAGCTTAGTGCCCGGCCATGCTTCTGACCGCCATTGTCATTGCCCAGATACTGGACCCGCTCAGGATCGTGCTGGTCGCGATCGCCTATTTCCTTAGCCGGTTGGCCAGGCGGCCGGGCGCGGGCTGGCTTGGATTGGTGGTGGCGATTGTCGTGATCGCTGTCGGCTATCCCTCGGTGGTCCTTGGTCAATCCGGCGACATCGCCTGGATGAGTGGCGCGGTGGGCGCGATATCGAACGCGCTCATAGCGGTGGTTAGGCTGGGCTCCTGCGGCTCCAACGCCGGTTCTTCTGATCGTCGCGGCATGGCCCGAATCGTCTGGCTGCCGAACATGCAGGACTTGGGTTTCTTGGACCCGCTTTGTGGGAGCGAGGAGCCCAAGCCACTCTCAGTTGAACCATAGCGCGAACGTCAAAAAACCTCCGCCGCCGAACTCGCGCTGGATCTGGTCGAAATCCTCGCTGGTCAGGATCTTGCCGGTTTCGAGGTAAGGCGCGATGCCGGGGCCAGTGATCGACAGCACCAGGTCGAAGGGTTTTGGCTCATCAAAGAAACGCTTCATGTTGATGCCCTTGCCGGTGATGCGGAAGTGCGGCAGCAGCGCGCGGCCTTCGAGCAGGTCCTCGGCCATGGTCAAGGCGGCGAGCCAGGCCTGGACCTGCTCCTCGCCGACTTCGAGGCCGGTGAGCGGGTTCTCGCCCTTCTGCTGCGGGCCGGGCAGCCATTCGCGGTCATTGTCGGTCTCGGCGCGGATCGCCTTCCAGTCCTCGCGCGACAGCCGGATCATTTCGAGCAATTCCCTGCGCGCCGCCTTGCGGCGCTCCGGCTCGACCACCGGCCAATTGATGAGGTGCACCATCGAGATGAAATCGGCGATGCGCCATTCCGACGAGAAGATGCTCGTGCCCGTCTCGCTTGGCGGCGGCACGAGAATGTCCTGCAACGGCAGCTTGGCGCGCGGGAACAGCATGTGGAACGAGCCGTCGAATGTGCTCCTGAAATCGTGCGCCAGCCAGAAATCGGCCTGCGCCATCAGGAACTCGGCATAGCCCTGCAGCCAGTAGCCGTCGGCGCGGTCGAAGCGGAAGGTGAGCGCGGGTGCGGCATCGCCCTGCGAGATGCTGCCGTGCGACAGCGCGGCCATGATCGCCGCCATGCTCTCACCAGGCGCGATCGTGCCGTCCTCGTCGAGGTCGATGCCGACATGGGTGAGGTCGATGACCATGCCGATATCGGCATCGGCCGGCACCGAGCCAAGCGTGGTGGTGGATTTCTCCAGCCGGTCACGGAAGGCGACCAGGATGGCGCGGAATTCTTCATAGGTCAGCGGCTCGGGGTTGGGATTGGGCGGCACCGGCAGCTGCATCAGCGGCAGCATGAAGGATTGCGGGCTCTCGAAACCATGGCGGTGCAGGCCGCTGGCCAGCAGTTCCAGCGCGGTGAAGAATTCGCCGGCGCCTGCCGCATAGGCCGACGCTGGATCCTTCGGCGCGGCAGCTTCCAGTGTCGACAGGGCGCTGTCGCGCGCGGCGACGGTCTTTGCCTCGAACAAAGCGGTTGCCGCTTCGGGCATGGCCGCGCTGGCGGAAGACAAGGGCACAAGCACAATGAAGGCGGACGCCAGCAGGTTTGCTATTCGTGTCATCTTTTCCCTCCCATTTGTCGCCGGCGACCATACACAGATTTACGACGTCGCGCCTGTCGGCGCCGATGCGCTGTCCGCATCGTTGATCGCCGACGGCTTCAACCTGCACACAGGACAGTCTAAACAAGGCAAACGATTGGACATTGCGTGTCGAACTATCCGCTCTCCTACAAACTGTCCTGGCTGCCGCGTTTCCTGAAACCGTCGCTCTTCGGTGACGCCACAGGGTTTGCGCCGATCGCGGGGACGCTGATGGACCCGCTACCGGGAGAGACGGTGCGGCTGGCTTTCATCGGCGACATCTCGGCGGTCGCCAACCGGAGTGCGCCCGACTGCGATCCGGCGATCAAGGCGCTGCTTGGAGCAGCCGACCTGGTGATCGGCAATTGTGAAAGCCCGATCGTTGACAGGCCGAGCGCGGTACTGGGAACCAGGCTCGGCACGCATCATGCGATGAGCGAACGCTTTCTTGCGGAGGCGCTGGCGGCGGTCGGCATCGGGCGCGAAAAACTGGTGCTGTCGCTGGCCAACAATCATGTGTTCGACCAGGGTGTCGCCGGCTTCGACGCGACGGTGGCGGCGCTGAGGCGGCTCGATATCCGCACCATCGGCCTGGCCGCCAATGGTCCGGTCGAACGCTTCGCGGCCGGGCCGCTCGCTCTCGGTTTCGCCGCTTTCACGCTCTGGCGCAACGCCGACGAGGCCTTGTTTGCCGGCCGCGTCTTGATGGAAGGCGATCCGGCCCGCTGGCCGCGAGAGGCGAGCGCAGGGGTCGATCTCCTCTGCGCCGTGCCGCACTGGGACTGGGAATTCCGGCATTTTCCGCGTGCCGGAACACAGGCGTTGGCGCGGCGGCTGGCCGGGCAAGGCATCGGGCTGATCGCCGGCCATCATGCCCATGTCGTGCAGCCGGTCGAGCGGATCGGCGGGACGGTGGTTGCTTATGGGCTCGGCGATTTCCTCGGCACCGCCTTTGCCCGCCAGCCATGGCCGGGGCGGATTGGCGGGATTTTCATCGTCGACGTCAGCGCTGACGCGAAGACGCGGGGAGCTGTTGCGTCTTACCGGTTCTATCCGTTTGTTCGCCTGCGTGCGGGAGACCATGAGCGCCTGCTGCCGGTGGAAGCATTGAACGTGCCGATGCGGCAAAAAATCGAGGGCCGGCTGGCCGCGATCTTCCCTTCTCGCTCTGGAGGAGAAGGGGGCACGGCTTCGTCCGGCTAGCGTCATTCCGACAAAACTGGCTATCATGCGGCAACACTGGCGGCGGGGGATGGCGATGGAAACAGCGGATTTCATGCCGGGCGCGGCCGACATCGCGACCATCAAGAAGGACATCGAGACCTACGAAGCGAAAAGGGCCTCGGTGGCGCGCGGAGTCAGGTGGCGCGTGCCGTTGTTCGTTGGCCTTGTGGTGGTCGTCGTCGCGCTCATTGCCTGGCTGTTCAACAAGGTCGCCGATCCCCACGAGCAATGGTTCTCGCCGCCGCATGTGTTTCTCTATGTCATCGGCTTCGTGGTGGCGATCGTCCTCTATTTCAGGGCAATCAGGCCGGTAGCGCGACTGCAGCAATCGTTTCGCCAGACGCTGATGCCGATCATCTTCGGCTTCATTGGGGATCTGCGCTACCAGCACGACGTGACGCCGCATTCCTTTGACCGATTGCCGCGCGAGACGGTCGGCGGTTTCACCATGAGTCGCTTCGACGACATCATCTCGGGACGCTATGACGGATTTGCCTTCGAGCTATACGAAGCCCATCTTTGGGATGGAGGCGCCACCAGGAACAAGGCCACCACGTTCAAGGGTGTCGTCGTCGCCTTCGAAGCCATCGAGCCGTTTCCTGGAATATTGGTGGCGGCGCGACGTGCCAGTGGCGTCATCGGCTTTTTCCGCGGCATGTTCGCGGCAAAGATGCAGGAACTGCCGTCCGGCGTGCCGGAACTCGACGCCGCGTACGAGTTCCGCACCGACAATGTCGAGGCGGCGCGGCCGCTGGTGACCGGCCGGCTGGCGCAGGCGCTGAAATGGCTCGGCGAAACCTGGCCGGACGAGCCGGCGCGTGTCGCCCTCAATGGCGGCGACGGGTTCTTGCTCCTGCCGCAACCGAAGAACTTCTTCGAACTGCCCGCCATTTCGGTGCCGCTGGACTACCAGACCCATGTCGCGCCGATGATCTCGGACATAGGCGCGATGCTGGCGACGGCGGCACTGGTGAGGAAGATCGGCGCGAAGGACGTGGCGATTTGATAGGCCGAAGCAGGCTCAGCAGTCGAAGCCGTATTTGCCACGCATATAGTCCGCCTCTTCCTTGGACGTTCTCTTGAACATCACACAGACGGTGAAGCTGCCGACCTGACGGCCGTCCCTGGTGTAACCCCAGTCGGAAATATCGTCGCGCGTGAATTCGATATTCTGGCCGAGCACGACGTTGCGCACTTGCTCCGGTTCGTTCGCCAATATGCCGACAAATCCGGTCTCCGTGCGACGGAAGGGAATGAGCCAGAAGTGTTCGGTGACGTTGCCGTCCCGCACCTTGACCTTCAGCTTGAACCTGTCGGTGCCGGACGGAGGTGTTTCGGACAGGGCCAGGAATTCATCCAGGCTGGCGAGCACCCGCGCGGTCGCCGCCGCCATGTCGGGATCATCTGGAGCAAAGATCATCGTCTTGTCGTCACCCGGATCGGCGCCTTGCGCGTCGGCCAGGCCCGGCAAGATAGCCAGCATCAGGGATAGGGTGGTCCGGACGGCGATTCTCATGGAAGTCCCTCTATGCAACGCGACACCATCCCGCATTCGCTTTGACTTTGCAACCTAAGCGCGAAATTCAGCTCCGCCGGGCAGGATGCTCGATCCGCGCACGACATAAAATGTGTACCGATGAAAAATCGAAGTCCTGTTTCGTGATGCGGCCCGGAAGGGATTGCGGCGGCCGCGTGATCGCCGACGGCGCGAGCCGCAATCCGTCAAACGACTCTTTTCGCGCGGACAAAGCCTCCCATGAGGTAGGGCAAGCTGTCGGCATCGGGGGGCTCGGAGGCTATTGTGTCGGAATTAAGCCGATGATTTCCTTTGCAAAAATTCACCCAACGTGATTTGCGGACAGCGCGCTTTCCGCCCCAGTCTCGGGCCGTTCGGTGCTGCCCTCTCCCAAGGCGTACCGGAAAACCGAAACAGCACGGAGTGCTATCCATGAAGAAGACCCTCGCAACCACCGCCGCTCTGCTCGCCTTCCTCGGCACGGCCTATGCCGCGACCGTTCAGGGCACCATCCAGGCGGTCGATCCGACGACCAAGTCGGTCACACTCGACGACGGCAAGATCTACCAGTTGTCGCCCGATGCGTCGGTCGGCAAATTGAAGGTCGGCGCCAAGGTGGCGGTGACTGTCGACGACAAGACCGGCATGGTGACGTCGATCAAGAAGGCTTCGTAGAGACCTGCCGACCGGACTTTTGAGACCCTGCTCCAATTTTGGCCGGTCCCTTCGGGGATCGGCCATTTTCATAACCTCGCTCGCTCACCGCCAGGCGACAACGGTGGCGGAACACCGTTCCGGCAGCGCCGCTATGGCCTTCACTGAAAGGCCGCGCTATCCCTTGGCCTACGGGGGATCTGCATGGCTGACAAACAAAAAGGATTTCGCCTGTCGCGGCGGCTGCTGCTGGGGGCGGCTGTCTTCGGCGGCGCCGTACTGTGGGGCGGCACCACCGTGGCGCGGCTGGCGCGGGGCCCGTCAGGGCCGAAGAACACCGGACGCATCGCCGATATAGACGGCATCGCGCTGCCGCTGAAGCCGATCGCCAGCCCGCCGGCCTTCGATCCGTCGCTGCCCTGGCTGGCAAAAGGCGGCGACATCAACGATGCCAGCGGCCTGTCGAGGACACCGGTCTACGGTGTCGTCGAGGTCAGCGAGGAAGAGCACATCGCCAAGGCGCTGGCCTTCGCGCGTGCCAACGGGCTGAAAGTGTCGCTGGCGGCCATCCGCCATTCGATGGGCGGGCATGCCTTCGACGACAATGCGCTGGTTCTCGACCTCAGAACGTTCAACAAGGTCACGGTGGACGCCGCGGCCAAGACAATGACCTTGCAGCCGGGCGCGCGCTGGCACGACATCCAGACCATGCTGCATCCGCGCTTCGCGGTGAAGGCGATGCAGTCGACCGACATTTTTTCGGTCGGCGGCTCGCTGTCGGTGAACGCGCATGGCATGGACCATCAGGCGGGCTCGGTGGCCGGCTCGATCCGCTCGATGCGGGTGATGTTGGCCGACGGGTCGGTGACCACCTGCTCGCCAGCCGACAACAGCGAGCTGTTCCGCCATGTCGTCGGCGGCTACGGTCTGTTCGGCGTGGTGCTGGAGGCGACGCTCGATATCGTCGACAATGCCGTCTACCGCACCTCGCGCGAGATCATCAGATCCGACGATTTCCCGAAATTCTTCGCCGAGGTGCTGGAGCCGAACAAGGACATCGGCCTGTTCTACGGCCATCTGTCGACGGCGCCGGGCAATTTCCTCGAGGACATGATCGTCTACCGTTACGACAAGGTGGCGGAGCAGCCGCCGGCCGACCAGCCGGCACTCGGTGAACCCGATGGCGTCGGCCTGAAGCGGGTGATCATGAACATGGCCAAATGGGGCAGTGCGTTCCAGGAACTGAAATGGTTCACCGAAAAGACGCTGGAGCCGAAATTCGAGAGCTGCACGGTGCCGCGTACCTCGGCGCTTGCCGAGGGCGAGGCCTGCCTCGTCACCCGCAACAACCCGATGCACGATTCGGTGCCGTACCTGTTCAACGACCTGATGAACGAGACCGACATACTGCACGAATATTTTATTCCTCGCGCGGCCTATGTCGAGTTCATCGCGGAAGCGCGCGCGATCCTGCGCAACCAGGATCTGCCGGTGCTCAACGCTTCGGTGCGCATCGTCCACAAGGAGGACGTGGCGCTGACCTACGCGCCCGAGCCGGCCTATTCGCTGGTGCTCTATATCAACCAGCCGGCCGATGCCGATGGCAACGCCAGGATGCGGGCGCTGACGCGAGCGCTGATCGACGTGACGATCAAGCATGGCGGGCGGTTCTTCCTGCCCTACCAGTTGCACTATACGGCCAAGGAGCTGCTGGCGTCCTATCCCGAACTGCCCGCCTTCCTGGCGGCAAAGCGGCACCATGACCCGACGGAACTGTTTTCCTCGACCTTCTACCGTGCCATCAAGGCGTTGAGCGGGGTGGCTTAGCAGCCAGAGGAGAATTCCATGCGGATGGGATCAGCGGCGGCGTTGCTCGCCTTCATCGCGCTTTGCGCTGGACCGGCGGGGGCGGAAGATCTGAAGGCCTTCAGGCTGACGATCGATGGGAAGACTGTGGATATCGACGCCGGCGAGAGCGCCAACGTGACGTTGCCTGACGGCAAACAGGTCGAGGTGAAGCTCGACAAGAACGACTTCGCCACCTTTTCCGGCGGCAGTTTCTCCTTCAATCATCCGAGCGGCATTTCGGTGACCAAGACAGATCTCGGCGAGAACATCACGCAATATCTGATGGCCTCGGCGCTGGGCACGATCGTCGTGGTGCAGGAATACGGCAAGATGAACCCCGTATCGCTCAACCAGCTGATGCTGCAGGAGATGACCAGGGAATCGGTCAAGGCGGGTGCCGAGCTGACGCAGCAGCCGACGACGCGCAAGCTCGCGGACGGCAAGGCGTTGACCGGCATCACCGCCGAGGTGAAGACCCGCACCGACACCGCTTATTTCGAGATCGTCGGCTACGGTCTCGCCGACCAGGGGCTTTTGTTCATCACACGCGTCGCCGGCGAGGATGCGGCGACCGAGAAGCCGCTGATCGACAAGTTCTGGCAGAGCCTCAAGGTAAAGATGTAGCTCGGCCTAGAGCTTGCTGGGCATCAGGCCGGTCAGCCAGTTCACCGAGCGCTTTGCCGCGTCGGCGGTCGCCGATGCGGCGCGGCCAAGGTCGGTCTTGACCACGGCGTAGCCGTTCTTCGTGCGATAGAGCACGCCGGTTCCGCCATCGACCACCTGCTCATAGGCCACGGGCCGGGCAGCGGCCGCGTCCAGGGCCGTCGTCGGCGATCCGACGGGGACGCTCGGCCGATGGCTGAGCTCCGGCGGCAGCGGGCTTTCCGTTCTGGCGATCTTGCTGGTGGGCTTCAGTTCCGGGCCCGATGCGATGGCGGCCAGGTGCGATGAGGACGCCGAACCCTTGGTGCGGCAGATACCGGACACCAGCGGGTAGTTGAAATTGCGCTCGTGCAGGATCTGGCTTTTCATCGCGGCTTCGCAATCGGCGATGGTCGACCACTTTGCCGGCGTCTCGCCGATGTATTCGCACAGCTTGGCGTCGCAGTCGCAGCCGACAATGGTCATGGCGACAAGGGCGGTCTTGATCACGGTCTCGTCCCTTCGAGATGCCCCCCGGCAGCCCAGTCAGGTGCATATCGCGTTCCAGGCGAACGCAATTCTCCATTGCGCGCGAACAAGGCGGGATTTTGGCTTCGACCGTGGAATGTGCGTGGCAATGTGTGCCTATCCAGCGCCCGGTAAGGTCCGTCTGAGGAAATTGGCGATCAGCCGCACCACGTCGTGCGGGCGCTCGACCTGCGGGATGTGGTTGACGCCGTCGAGGACGGCCAGTTCGGCGTGTGGAAACAGCGAGGCGATCTCTTCGCCCTGGGCCAGCGGCGTGGTCGAATCCTCTCGTCCCCAGATGACGAGAACCGGCGGTGTGAAGGCGCGATAATTCGCCTTGTTGGCGGCAAGCGATTTCCGCTCGTCGTTGTAGAGGCCGCTGAACAGCCAATGGCCAACGGCAATGGTGGTGCCCTTGACGTTCAGCGGGCGCGTGTAGATGGCGATGCGCTCCGCCGTGACGAGATCGTCGTTCGCGATGAACCGGCGCAAACCGAACCCGGTCATCAGCGGATTGGTGAAGGTCGAGGCAGTCAGGAGCTGGCGTGGCCAGTCCCTTTTCAGGAGAGATGCGAACGGCAGGGTGGGCGCCTCGGTCTGGCCGAGCCCGATCGCCACGTCGAGCAGGATCAGCGCATCGATGCGATCCGGGGCCGAGAAGGCGGCTTCGATCACGCCGCCACCACCATAAGAGTGGACGCCGACGCTGAAATGACGAAGGCCGAGCGCATCGGCGAAGCCGAGGACACGCCTGGCGTGAGCGGCGCGCGAATAGTCCTGGTCGGCCGGTCTTTCCGAATAACCGAAGGGCGGCATGTCGACGGCGATCACGCGAAAGCGCTGTTCACCCAGCGGCGCGGCGACATCGCGGTAGGTTTCGGCCCACGACGCCGTGCCGTGGAACAGAAGCAGCGGCGGCCCGTCCGGCGGCCCCCACACCTGGTAGTGCATCTTCAGCCCGTCGACGGTAGCGAACAATGCTCCCGCCGGAGCCGCCTCCTGCGGCGACAGCGTCTCGCGCAAGGCCGCCGCGCCGCGAAAGCCGACAAACGCGACAACGATCAGCACGACCAGCATGAGCGCGAGCCAGCCGACAATCCGGATCAGTCTACGCATGGCGGGGCCGTCGTCTCAGTAGTCGTAGACGTGTTCGAGCCGGGCGCCGGCCTTGATCAGCGACGGCAGCACCAGATGCAGCTTGCGCACGGCCACGACCATGCCGGTGCGGCGCGTCGAGGGATCAGCCGGGAGCGGATAGCTGAACAGGATGCGCATGCCCTCGGGGACGGCGATCGAATCGGTCGACAGCATCGTCACCATGATCTCGTCATTGCCGCCGATCTCGACGAAGGAGACGCCCTTGTCGATCAGCCGCGGGATCATGTCGGTGAAGACCTGATAGCGCTTCGTGACGAAGACGGTGCCGTCAGTGCCGTAGTCGCGTTCCAGCAAGGTGTCGGGCTCGTTGCGGGTGGCCTCGCCGACCGGCCCCTTGGCCCAGACATGGACATCGAGGAGAGCGGGATCGGAGGTGGCGGCCAGCGCCTTTTTGATCAGGTCGGCATAGCCTTGCTTGATGGTGTCGGCGAGGCCGAAGGCGAGCTTGCGTTCGCTGGTGCGGACGGAACTGTCACCAGGCGCCGGCTGCACGGCGAACAGCCCGGCGCGCTTTTGCGCATACGGGAATTGGTACCACGGCACCTGGTCGAGAAAGCCTGCATAATCCGCCGCCACCTTGGCCTGGTAGATGTCGGCGGCGGTGCGCTTGGTCGATGCCGCCTCGGTGATGCGGCCGACCGTGTTTTCATAGGCCCATTGCAAGATATGCTCGATCGAATGACTGGTGCCGATGACGACCAGCATCTGGTGGTTGGCATAGTTGAACTTGTAGGCAGAGCTGGCCCGGATCACCGTGGCGTAATCCTGCCAGAAGCGGCCGACATAGGACCAATAGGGAAAGCCGCTCGGCTGGTCCTTGGCGACGAAACCAGCATATTCGCGCGCCGCGTAGACGATCGCCCATTCCGGATAGGTGAGGAAGGTCGATTCCTCCGGCCGCTGGTAGCCGGGGATCTCGGCGCGCACCTTGTCGGCCAGCGCCTTGGGCGGCGCGCCGTCGGCAATGCCGGGCAGCGGCGTCCTGTCGAGCGACGGCGTCGTCAGGAAGCCATAGGCGAGTCCCGCGATCGGGATCAGGATAACAACGACGATCACCCAGAGGATCGTCTTGATGACGCGCTTTATCAAGCGGAACAGGAGCATGGCCGGTCAGGCTGTGGCGAAGTGGTCGTAGATGCGCTTCGACAGCCGGAAGCCGATATAGACGGCGATGCCGCCGATGACGATATGCGGCAGGTTGGCGAAGAAGCGGGTGGGGAATTCGATGTCGTTGAGGGAGCGGAAGCCGTTGATGAAGATGCCGGCATCGAGGCAGCCGGAGCCGGTGATCAGCCCGAGTACGCCATCGAACAGATAGACCGAGCCGAAGAGCTTGAAATAGAACATCGTCTGGCGGTGCGAGATGAAGGCGGCGGCCAGCGCCCAGACGCCGGAGAAGGCGTGCAGCAGGTCGTCGTACCATTGCAGGGAGAACAGGCCGAACAGATTGCCGTCGGCATCGTTGAAGGCCGGAACGTAGCCGATGGCCACGACCGCGAAGAACAGGAACGCATAGGCGACGGCAAGCTTCTGGATCAGCGTCATGAAGTATCCCCCTTCAACTGACGCCGAACGTTAGCCGATTTTGGCGCCGGTTGCAGTCCCAACCGGAAACACCGTAAAAATTGTGTGGGATAGGAAAAGACAGTCGGCGCCGGGATTTCTCCCAGCGCCTCCCTGTCAGATCAGGACGCAGTCGCGGCGGCAACGTCCGTAAAGTCGTCGCGCCATGCCGGCCTTGATTTTGACGGTCCTGCCAGAGGCCACCCGAGGGCGGCGTCCGTTCCAGACCACGCTGGTCTTGGCCCTTGCGGGCTTTGCCCTGCGTGCCATCGAAGGTTTTTGCCGTCCCTCATGGCAGCATCGGTCCGCCGTCGGCGTTGGCACGCTTTCCGCGGCCCCGTAGGTCTCGGCTTCCGTCCCTCGAACAGGCAAGCCTGCTGTCGCTCCGGGCCGTACGGGCCTCAGGAAATCCGCCTTTCACTTCGCCTTTCGGCTTGGCGATCGGTAGCCGCCTGAGATGGGTTGAACTTACGTCCGGTAAGGGTTCCGGGGAATGGCCTTGAGCCTGTGGATAGCGGGATTAGCGGGGACCAATGCCAGAAGCCAGGGAAATTCGAGCGCGAACGCCTTAGACAGCCTGCCCGCTTTTTCGGCGAACGAACCGACGATGCCCCTTGTCCTGCCGACAGGCGCGGGTTTCAATGCCGGCAAAGGGATCGGGCCAGCAAAGGATCGGGCGCGCCTATCCGGCGCCTTCCCGGGGGAGGATGCATAGTGAAGGTCGGGGTGGTGCTCAATCCGATTGCCGGTGGCGGCCGGCTGAAACGGCATTGGCCCGATGTCGCCGCCGCGCTGAAAAAGCACTTCGGCGATTTCGAACTGCGCGAAACACAGGCCGAGGGCGACGCCGAGCGGCTGGCGCTCGATCTCGCGGCAAACGGTTTCGACCTGGTGATCGCGGCCGGCGGCGACGGTACGGCGAGCGAAGTGGCCGACGGCTTGCTGCAGGCCCGCGAGGAGGGCGGCAGGACGACCGAACTCGGCCTGCTGCCTTGCGGCGCCGGCATCGATTTCGCGCGCGGCCTCGGCCTGCCGAAGGCGATCGACGCGACGCTGAAACGGATGGCCGAAGCCAAGGCAAGAACGGTCGATGCCGGCCGAATCTGCTATGTCGACGACCATGGCGCCCTGGCCAGCCGGCATTTCATCAACATCGCCAGCCTCGGCCTGTCAGGCGCCACCGACCGAGCCGTCAACGCCGACAAGCGCAAGGGCAAGGTGTCGGCCAAGGCGCTGTTCCTGTGGCGCACCGTGGCCGAGTTCATTCGCTACCGCTTCCAGGACGTGCGGATCACCGTTGACGACAGCGACCCGGTTGAGGCCCACATGGCGCTCGTGGCGGTGGCCAACGGCAAATTCTTCGGCGGCGGCATGATGATCGCGCCCGATGCGGAACTGACCGACGGGCAGTTCGACATCGTCATCTTGCGCGCGGCGGGCAAGCTGAAGCTGATCTGGGATATCAGGCTGCTCTATGGCGGAAGGCACCGCAACCATCCGGCGATCACCATCCTGCGCGGCAGGAAAGTGGTTGTCGAACCGCTCGGCGATGTCGAGAAGAATCGTGCACTGGTCGACGTGGACGGCGAGTCGCCCGGGCGCATACCGGCGACTTTCGAGATCCTGCCCGGGGCGTTGACGCTGAGATATTGATTGAAGAAGCTGAGAGTCTGATTCAATTAGTTGATAAAGTAATTCCGGCGCGCCGATCAACGCACCGAAATCGTTCGATTAATTAACCGGCTTCAGATTTCCAGTTTGGCGGGGAAACCGGGCGCGCGCAGGTCGGAGCTGACCGTATCCTCCAACAGCTTGACGATCTGGGTCGACCACGCGCCGCCGCCATATTCCTGTTTGCCGATCTGGAATATCTCATTGACATGTGATGCCAGCTGGAGCGGCACGCCGAAATCCCTGCCCATGGTCAGCGCGAAACCAAGATCCTTCAGTGCCAGGTCCATGGTGAAGCCGATGTCGTAGGAGCCATTGAGGATGAGCTGGCTTTCGGTCTCGTGGACGAAGCTGTTGCCGGAGGAGGCCACGATGGCGTGGTAGGATTGGGCGAGATCGAGCCCGCCTTGTTTGGCAAGCATCAGCGCCTCGCCGGCGGCGACCAGATGGATGAAGGCCAGCATATTGGTGATCACCTTGATCACCGCCGCCGAGCCGACCGGGCCCATCAGGAACGACTTGGCGCACATCGCTTCGATGGCCGGGCGGTGGCGCTCGTAGAGAGTGGCATCGCCGCCGACCAGCGCGGTGATTCTTCCGACCGCCGCCAGATGCACGCCGCCGGTGACCGGGCATTCCAACGTCTCGATCCCCTTGGCCGAGGCGAGGGCGGCAAGCCGCACGATCTCGTCGCGGCCGTTGGTCGACATCTCGATCCAGGTGCCGCCCTTGGGCAGGCCTTCCAGCAACCCGCCCGGGCCGGCCAGCACCGCTTCGCTGACCTTTGGCGAGGGCAGGCAGCTTATGGCGTTGCCGGCGCGGGTGGCGGCTTCGGCCGGGCTGTTGGCGGCCGTGGCGCCGAGCGCGACAAGGCGCTCGACGGCGACGGGGTCGCGATCGTGGACCGTCACGGCAAAGCCGTTGCGGATCAGGCTGGCGGCAAGGTTGCCGCCGAGGTGACCAAGGCCGATGAAGGCGTAGCTTTCGCTCACGGCATCAACGGCGTCTGCATCATCTGCAGATGCAGGTCCTTGCCGGTGTAGGGATGGGCGTCGCAGACCGCCTCGTTGAGCTCGACGCCGAGGCCGGGCTCCTTCGAGGGGATGACATTTCCGTCCTGCCACTCGATCTTCTTCTTCAGGAGCGTGGCGTGGAAACCATCCCACTGCTTCAGCGATTCCAGGATGAGGAAGTTCGGCAGCGTCACGGCGAGCTGGATGTTGGCGGCACCTACAATCGGCCCGCAATAGCAATGCGGCGCGACCTGGATGTGGTAGGCCTCGGCCATCGCGGCGATCTTCTTGGTTTCGAGAATGCCGCCGGAGCGGCCGAGGTCGGGCTGCAAGATGGTCGCGGCGCGGTTCTCGATGACGCGGGCGAATTCTGACTTCGTCGTCAGCCGCTCGCCGGTGGCGATCGGGATCGAAGTCGCGCGGGCGACCTGCGCCATCACTTCGGGCATGTCTGGGGGCACCGGCTCCTCGAACCACAAGGGATCATAGGGTTCGATGGCGCGCGCCAGGCGCAGCGCGCCGGACGCGGTGAACTGGCCATGCGTGCCGAACAAAATGTCGGCGCGGGTGCCGACCGCCTCGCGGATCGCCTTGATCATGCGGGTGGAGACATCAATGTCGATGAGGCGCGGCTGATGGCCGTCGAAGGCGGTGTAGGGGCCGGCCGGGTCGAGCTTGACCGCATTGAAACCCTGCTCGACATATTCGAGCGCGCAGGCCGCTGCCATCTCAGGATCGTTGTAGACATTCCTGCCGTCCGGCGCGTCCTCCGAATGGACGCTGCCGGTGTGCGGATAGAGGTAGGTGTAGGAGCGCAGTGTCTCGTGCACCTGGCCGCCGAGCAATTTATAGACCGGCTTGTCGGCTTCCTTGCCGATGATGTCCCAGCAGGCCATTTCCAGTGCGGAAAAACAGCCCATGCCGGAGACGTCGGGACGCTGGGTGAAGCCTGAGGAATAGGTGCGGCGGAAGAAATTCTCGATGTCGTGCGGATCGCGGCCGATCAGATACCGCTCGGCCATGTCCTCGATCATCCTGGCCGTGACGTGGGCGGAGAAGGTGGCGTTGTAGGCCTCGCCATAGCCGACCACACCGCCGTCGGTGGTCAGCTTGACGAAGATGAAATACTTGCCGCCGATGCCGGGCGGCGGGTTGCCGACAACCCAGGTCTTGACGTCGGTGATCTTCATGTATGGTCCTCCAGAACCAGTTCGGCGCCCTTCCATCCGGTCATGACGGAGGCGGCGTTGGTGTTGCCGGTGATGTTGTCGGGAAAAATCGAAGCGTCGATAATGCGCAAGCCTTCGAGGCCATGCACCTTGAGGCGCGGATCGACGACGGAGCGCGAGGGATCAGGTCCCATGCGGCAGGTCGAAACCGGGTGATAGACGGTGCCGGAGCGTTTTCTGAAATCCGTGATCAGGTCGGCGTCGGACTGGATCGACGGGCCGGGCAACACCTCTTCGGCGATGATCTCGGCCATGGCGGGCATCGAGGCGATCTTGCGCACGAATTTCACCGCCGCCAGCATCTCGTCGACATCGGCATTGGTCGAGTAGGCGTTGGCGACGATTTTTGGATAATCCAGCGGATTGCCAGAGCGGATCATGATCTCGCCGCGGCTCGATGGCCGGCAGTTGGACAGGCCGATGGAGAAGCCGGGCCACGGATCCGGCGTCAGGATCGGACGCTCGCCGTTCTTCGGGATGAGGGTCGAGAAGGCCTGGAAATAGAGCTGCATGTTGGGTCGGGAAAACGCAGGGTCGGTGCGGAAGAAGCCGCCGCCATGATTCATCGACAGCGACAGCGGGCCGGTGCGGGTGAGGACATATTGCATGCCGACCAGCAGCTTGCCCCACCAGGGACGCAGGATCTGGTTGAGCGTCGGCAGCTTGCCCTTGAAGGTGTAGTTGATGCCGACATGGTCCTGCAGATTGGCGCCGACATTCTCGTTGGCGTGCACGACCGGGATGCCCAATCCTTTGAGCAATGCCGCGGGGCCGACGCCGGAGAGCTGCATGAGCTGCGGCGAGTTGATCGAACCCGAGGACAGGATGACCTCGCGGCCGGCACGGGCCGTCTTGGTCTCGCCGTTCTGCAGATATTCGACGCCGACGGCACGCTTGCCCTCGAACAGGATCCGGCTTGCCAGCGCGTTGGTCTCGACACGCACATTCGCGCGCTTCATCGCCGGGCGCAGGAAGGCGCGGGCGGCCGACATGCGGCGGCCGTTTTTGGTCGAGATCTGATAGATGCCGACGCCTTCCTGGGCGGCGCCGTTGAAATCGGGATTGAGCGGCAGGCCGGCCTGCTGGCCGGCGGCGAGATAGCGTTTCGTCAGCGGATGGACGGCAGCAGATGTATCGCTGATATGCAGCGGGCCGCCAGTGCCGCGCCATCTGTCGGCGCCGGCCTCGTTGTCCTCGAGCGCCTTGAAGGCCGGCAGCAAATCGTCATAGCCCCAGCCGGGATTGCCGGCGTCGCGCCAGTCGTCGAAATCCTCGCGCGCGCCCCTGATCCAGACCATGGCGTTGATCGAACTCGACCCGCCGAGCAGCTTGCCGCGTGGCCAGTGGTCGACATTGCCGCCAAGGCCGGGATCCGGCTCGGCCTTATAGTTCCAGTTCACCGTAGGATCGAAGAAGGTTTTGCCGTAGCCGAGCGGCATCTGCACGTAGAAGCGGCGGTCGCTGCCGCCGGCTTCCAGCACCAGGACCGAGAAACGGCCCGAAGCCGACAGTTTGTCGGCCAGAACCGAGCCGGCCGAGCCTGAGCCGACGATGATGAAGTCATAGGTCTGCATGATGGAAATGAACGGCTCCGGAAATCTTGGCCGCAGCCTAGACGCGCCGGGTTCGCTTCGTCGCCGCGCCTTCCGGCATCGGCTGTGAAAAAAGCGACTGGTATATCCGGCCGGGTTGCGGGGAATACCGACAATCGCGCTTGATATGCACGGGGTCGACGGACTATGCGAGGGCATCGGCCACTCTGCACAAGGCAGGAGAACCCATGCGTGTCCTGTCGGATGCTTTCATTCCCGAACTGCCGGGTTATTACCGGGGCAAGGTCCGCGAAAATTACGACCTGGCCGACGGCAGGCGCATCATCATCGCCACCGACCGTCTCAGCGCCTTCGACATCATCCTGACCTCGATCCCGTTCAAGGGAGAGATCCTCACCCAGACGGCGCGGTACTGGTTCGAGGAAACGGCCGACATCTGTCCGAACCATGTGCTGGAATACCCCGACCCCAACGTCGTCGTCGGCACAAGGCTCGACATCCTGCCGGTCGAGATCGTCGTGCGCGGCTATTTGGCCGGGACCACCAGCACCTCGATCCTGACCCGTTACCGGCGCGGCGAGCGGGAGATGTACGGGATGCGCCTCCCGGACGGCCTGCGCGACAATGAGAAGCTGGCCGAGCCGGTCATCACGCCGACGAGCAAGGCCGCGGATGGCGGCCATGACGAGCCGCTGTCGAGGGCCGAGATCCTGGAGCAGGACCTGCTCACGCCGACACAGTGGGATACCGTTTCGAGCTACGCCCTGAAGCTGTTCGCCCGCGGCCAGGCGCGCGCCGCCGAGCGTGGCCTGATCCTCGCCGACACGAAGTACGAGTTCGGCACCGACAAGGACGGGACGATCATTCTCGCCGACGAAATCCACACGCCCGACAGCAGCCGCTACTGGATCGCGGCGAGCTACGAACAGGCGCTGGCCGATGGTACGCGGCCGGAGAGCTTCGACAAGGACTTCATCCGGTCATGGGTGACGGCGCGCTGCGATCCCTACAAGGACCCGGTCCCGAAGATTCCGGACGAGATCGTCGAGCAGGCCTCGCGTGTCTATGCCCAGGCCTACGAGGCGATCACGGGCACGGCATTCGTTCCCGATCTTTCCGCGGATACGGTTCTCGACCGCATCCGCGCGAACCTTGCGGGTTATTTTTGAGAGGTGCGATCTCTCGGGAACGGCGTTCCCCGGCGATTGGGAGAAACCCTCTCTGACACCCGAAAGCCGCCAAAAATCAGGCACAACCCGGCGAGCACCAATTCCGCGTAGAGCGGTCGACCCCCACTCCGTCGCCGCTTCGCGGCGCCACCTCTCCCCCGATCGACGGGGTAGAGGAAGGGCGCTAGCCTTGCCCTGCCAGGCTCCCTTCCTCTCCCTCCGGAGGGGGGAGAGGTGGCGCCGCGAAGCGGCGACGGAGTGGGGGAAGCCCGTTCCAAAACCCGAAGCCGCTGAAAATCAGGCACAACCAGGGTTAGAGGAAACAGCGGCTGCGGCGCGTTGACCTGTTCCTGCAGCGGCGATACGGGATCTATGATCATCACCTCACAAGGATTCGGCCCATGGTGCAGTACGCGGATGGACGGCCGATCGGCGATTTGACCTTGCGCACGCTGGCCATGCCTTCGGACGCCAACGCCGCCGGCGACATTTTCGGCGGCTGGGTGATGGCGCAGATGGACCTTGCCTGCGGCATCCGCGCCGCCGAGCGCGCCAGGGGTCGCGTGGTGACGGCGGCGGTCAAGGAGATGTCCTTCGCCAAGCCGATGAAGATCGGCGACACGCTGTGCATCTATACCCATGTCGAACGCGTCGGCCGCACCTCGATGACGCTCAAGGTCGAGGCCTGGGCGCAGCGCTATCTCTCCGACCTGATGGAAAAGGTGACGCACGCCGATTTCGTCATGGTGGCGCTGGACGGCGAGGGCAAGCCAAAGGCCGTTCCAGCCGAGAGCTGATTCGATACGCCGATCCGGGACATTTGTAACAGCGCCCGCGCGGGGCGATGCGGTCAGCGACATCCTGCCGTTGCCTCCACGCCCAATTCTGCGGGCGTCGGAGGAAGACAATGCGTCAACACCTATTGAACGGCTGGCTTGCGGCGGCTCTCGCCGCCCCTGGCCTGCCTGCTCGGCATAACTGCTTATGCCGAAGTCAAACAGGACCTTGGGCGCACCGCCTGTTTGCATGACACGACTGGTGTGAAGGAGCCGGCAGCGGCGTGCACGATCTGCGGTCCGACGCCTTGCGGGGCCATGGCGCCAAGAGCCTGATTGGCTGCTTTCGGAATGCGATCACCGTCGCTGCGGGCCGAGCACGCGTTGGACCGGCATCGAGCGCCAAGACAAAAATCCAGGTCTCTTTCAGGGAACCAAGACTTCTGGTTCAGGGAACCATGCCTTCGCCTTCAAGCAGGCCGCGCCACTCAGTGCGAAATTCCGAAGCCCTTGCCGTGCAAGGGTTTCACGCATGCATGTCGTCGAATCTGGCGCGCGCCGACTGGACGCGCTGGGTGTTCTTGCGCGCCCATTCGCCAAGCGCGCCGACCGGGACGAGCAGCTCGTGGCCGAGTTCGGTGAGCTCGTAATCGACGCGCGGCGGGATGGTCGGAAACACCTTGCGGGTGACGAAGCCGTCGCGCTCCAGGCCGCGCAAGGTGGTCGTCAGCATCTTCTGCGAGATGCCGCCAACAGCCGCGCGCAGTTCGTTGAAACGCAGCGGTCCACCGCCCAGTTTGCCGACCACGAGCACGGTCCATTTGTCGCCGACGCGCTGCAAAATCTCCGACACGGCCCGGCAGTCCTCGGTGTTATGCGGGTGCCTCAGTAACAAAAACGTGCCTCCTTGCGTGCCAGCTTGTCAGTATCACATATAGCGCCGGTATCCAAACGATACCAAAAATTCCCGCAAGGAGAGCCCTTATGTCCAAGCCCAAAATCGCCATTGTCGTCGGTTCGACGCGCGCCGCCCGTTTCGCCGACGTGCCGACGCAGTGGATCGCCAAGATCGCCAAGGCACATGCCGATATCGATGTCGAAATTGTCGATCTGCGCGACTTTCCGCTGCCCTTCTTCGACGAGGTCGCGTCTTCCGCCTGGGCGCCGTCGCAGAACGAAATCGCACAGCGCTGGCAGAAGAAGGTCGCCGGATTCGACGGCTTCATCTTCACCGCCGCCGAATACAATCACGGCCCGACTGCCGTGCTGAAGAACGCCATCGATTACGCCGCCAACGAGTGGAACAAGAAGCCGGCTGGCTTTGTCGGCTATGGCAGCGTCGGTGGCGCCCGCGCCGTCGAACAGCTTCGTCTCCACGCCGTCGAATTGCAGATGGCGCCGGTCAAGTCGGCCGTCCATATCGCGTGGGGCGATTTCCTCGCCGTCCGCCAGGGCGAGAAGAAGCTCGAAGATCTCGAGCACCTGAACCAGGCCGCCACCGCGCTGGTCAACGACGTCGCCTGGTGGGCCAAGGTCCTGAAGGCCGCTCGTGCCGCCGATGCCGTCGCCGGGGAAGCCCAGGCGGCCTGATCCGCCAGATCGGATTGTCCTCCCAAGGATACGGGCGGCGCTTGCGCCGCCCATTTTTTGTTGGCGGGGTTCTTGCAAAAAAGTGGCGGCTGGGCCTGAAACTGCTTGAAACGCCGCATCTGCCAAACCGCTTGGCGCGGCGGCGAACGGCCAGCTAAAGGTCGCGATCGGCGGCCGCCGTGGCGCGGGCGAGCAGCAGCGCGCGTTCCCTGTCGTTGCCGGTCAATTGGGCGGCCTGGCGGAACGCGGCACTGGCTTCCGCCTGGTGGCCGAGCTTCTCCAGGAGATCGCCGCGCACCGTGGGAAGGAGATGAGAGTCCTTCAGGCGCGGTTCGTCCTTCAGCGCCTCGACGATGGCGAGGCCTTGCGCCGGGCCGAACGCCATGCCGACCGCCACGGCGCGGTTGATTTCGACGATGGGTGAGGGGGCCGAGAGCGCAAGCGCCTGATAGTAGGCCGATATCGCGATCCAGTCAGTGTCGGCTGATGTCACCGCGCGGGCGTGGCAGGCCGCGATCATCGCCTGCAGCAGATAGGGGCCAGGCGCTGATGTCAGGGCCATGGCGCGGTTCAGGCCGTCGAGGCCGCTCCGGATGAGTGACCAGTTCCACCGGCCGCGGTCCTGGTCGAGCAGCAGGATCGGGTCGCCCGTTGCGCTGGTGCGGGCCGCGAAGCGCGAGGCGTTGAATTCCATCAGCGACACCAGCCCGTGCACCTCGGGCTCATCAGGCATCAGCGCCGCCAATGAGCGGCCGAGGCGCAGTGCTTCGCCGCACAGATCGGCGCGCAGCCAGTCCGGTCCGGCGGTCGCCACATAGCCCTCGTTGAATATGAGATAAACCACCTCCAGCACGGCGGCGAGGCGGTCGTGCCGCTCTTCCGCGCGTGGCGTCTCGAACGGGATGGCGGCATCGCGAAGGGTTCGCTTGGCGCGCACGATGCGCTGTGCGGCGGTGGCTTCGGGCACCAGGAAGGCGCGGGCGATCTGCGGCGTCGACAGTCCGCCCAAGAGCCGCAGGGCCAGTGCGGCGCGCTGCTCGGCTGGCAATACCGGATGGCAAGCGGTGAAGATCAATCGCAGCAGATCGTCGTCGATATCCTCGTCAAGCGCTGCCTCGATGTCGGGCATCTCGCGCTCCAGTTCGGTAAGGTCGATGGCGAGTTCGCGATGCTTGCCGTCGATCATGGTGGTGCGGCGCAGCCGGTCGAGCGCGCGGTTCCTGGCGACTTCGGTCAGCCAAGCGGCCCGATTGCGCGGGATGCCGTCGCGAGGCCAGCGCTCCAGCGCCTGCACGAAGGCATCCTGCGCGATTTCCTCGGCCAGCCCGACATCCCGGAGAGTGCGGGCGAGCCTGGCGGTGAGCTTCGGCTGCTCGATCCGCCAGACCGCTTCCATGGTGGCTGTGGCCGTCAATCTGTCAGCTCGCCGAAGCTTTCCACCACCTTCTGGACGTCCTCGGGAAATTCGCTCATTTCAAAGACCTGGCGGATTTCGATCACGTCATTCTCCCCGGCGGGGCAGCGGCGGGCCCATTCGATGGCCTCCTCGCGCGAGCGCACATCGATCACCCAATAGCCGCCAAGAACTTCCTTGACCTCCGCAAAGGGACCGTCCGTGACGACGGGCTTGCCGCCCTTGTAGCTGACCCGCGCCCCGGCGGACGGCGGATGCAGTCCGTCGAGCGCCAGCAGCACGCCGGCTTTCTTCAGCTCTTGATTGTATTTCATCATCCCTTCCACCGCCTCGGCGCCGGGCATGACATCGGGCGCCGCCTCCGCGTAGCCGCCGGGGATCATCAGCATCATGAACCGCATGGTCTTTCTCCTTGGTTGGGTTGGTTCGATCATATGACGAACGGGCGATGGCGGAATCGACATGCACGGCAAAAAAGTTCAGGTCGCCAGCAGTTCAGGTCCCCAGTGATACAGGTCCTCGGTCATGCCACAAGCCGGCATGGTTGGACCGCCATATCGGCGGGGCTGCCATCTGGCCCCGCCGGTCCGCCCTGATATATCCGGCTGCGATCCATCACATGAGGGGCCTCGTGAAGTCATCCAGCCTGGCAGGCGCCGTTTCTCCCATGGTCCCGGTGCTTGTCTGCGGGCTCGGCATCTTCCTTCTGTCGGGCATGGACGCGGCGATGAAGGTCCTGGTCCTGGCGGTCGGCGTCTACAACACGGTGCTGTGGCGCAGCATGCTCGCGACCGTGGTTGCGGGCGCCGGCTGGTCGGCGGGGCCGCGGACGCTGCCCGCGCCTTCCGTGCTCAGGCTGCATGCACTGCGTGCCGTGGTCGTCGGCTTTGTCCTGCTGTCCTTCTTCTGGGGGCTCGCCAGGCTGCCGCTGGCGGAGGCGATCGGGCTCAGTTTCGTAGCACCGCTGTTTGCCCTGCTGCTGGCCGCGCTGCTGCTGGGCGAACGGATACAGCGTCAGGCTATCTGGGCCTCATTGGCCGGCATAGCGGGTGTCGCAATCATCGTGGGTGGCCAGTTCGGGCAGGCGAGCCATGCCAGGGATGCCGTGCTCGGCACGGCGGCGGTGCTGGTATCGACGGTGTTCTACGCCTACAACCTGATCCTTGCGCGGCAGCAGGCGCTGGTGGCCAAACCGATCGAGATCATGCTGTTCCAGAACCTTTGCGTGGCGGTCATCCTCGGTCTCGCCGCACCCTGGCTTGCCATTGCCCTGCCAAGCGAGCTCTGGCTTCCGCTCGCCGGGGTGACGGCGCTGTCGCTCGCCGGCCAGTTCCTGATGAGCTGGGCCTACGCGCGTGCCGAGGCGCAATATCTGATCCCCACCGAATACTCAGCCTTCATCTGGGCGATCGCGCTTGGCTTCCTCTTCTTCGACGAGGCGGTGACCTGGACCACGCTGGCGGGAGCGGGCCTTATCGTAACGAGTTGCCTGATCGCGGCGCGTTCAAATCCCAGGCTTGCCGAACCGATCGAGGCCGCTGTCTGAGGGCAGCGTCCGCTGCAAACAGTCAGCCCGCCACTTCGCGGTGGCCGCTGGACGGGCAGGCGGCGATCAGCTTTGTCGACACCGCGGCCGACGAGATCGACGACCTCGAAGCGCCAAGCGGCGGGTCGACGCGTTATTTCCGGAGCATTGCACGGCTTCGCCAGAAAGCAGAGAGCGCTCTGGGTGACCTGAAAACAGGGATGGTCGCAAGTATATTTTCCCGTATTATGAAATTTTTATTAAATATTTTTCCAGCCTTGTTACGATTTGTGGACCATTTTTCGGTCTGTTGTGCTGTCCGTTAAGAAAATATCACGGAATGGCCGATGCAATGGCAGACTATATGGCAAGTTCCTGGAACGATATCGAGCATGGCAACGTTGGTCGGGGTGCGGCCGGCCGGAAGTCGTGTCGAAGGATCAAAGCAGGCCAGGCATCACGAGAAGGGTTTATCCGATGAGCTTCTTCGTCAACGCCGTAGGTGCTCCTCTTCCCTATAGCGGCGCTTCCAACCATTGGTTCTCGGCGTCAGGGTCCGGGCCGGACTTGTACGGCAGCGCGGGAAACGACTCGTTCTATGGAGTAGGCAGTGTCAACGTCACCATGCATGGTGGCACGGGCGATGACATCTATTACCTCTATGGAGCGGGCAACAAGGTTGCCGAGGCCGCCGGGGCGGGGATCGACACGATCAGCACATGGATGAGCTACAAGCTCCCCGACAACGTCGAGAACCTCATCGTTACAAACCCCAATAACTACGCCTTCGGAAATGGGTTGGACAACATCATCACCGCCAAGGCCGGGCACCAGACGTTGGACGGCGGCCGGGGAAATGACGTTCTGATCGACGGCGGCGGCGGTTACGACACGTTCATCGTCTCGAAAGGCAATGGAAGCGACCTGATCGCGAATTTTGCCGCCACCGACACGGTCCGACTCAATGGCTATGGGTTTACGTCGTTCGACGCCATCCATTCCAACATGATCCAGGCGGGATCGAACGTGCTGTTGAACCTTGGATCCGGCGAGATCCTCGAGTTCAAGGACACGACCATCGACAAGATGCAGCCCGGCCAGTTCGAATTGCCGATCGACATGTCCGCAATGAAGCTGTCCTTCAGCGACGACTTCAACACGCTAAATCTTCACAATGCCCAAGGCGGCACATGGGACACCAATTTCGCATGGGGAGCGCCGAACGGCAGCACGTTGAGCGACAATGCCGAGCTGCAATGGTATATCAACGCCAATTACGCACCGACGAGTTCCGTCCACCCATTCAGCGTCGGTAACGGCGTGCTCACCATCACCGCGGCGCAGGCGCCGGCGGACATCAAGCCTCTCATCAACAATTACGAATACACGTCCGGCGTCCTGACGACGCATGACTCGTTCTCGCAGACCTATGGCTATTTCGAAATGCGGGCCGACCTGCCCGAGAACGCCGGCGCCTGGCCGGCCTTCTGGCTGCTGCCGGAAGACGGCTCGTGGCCGCCGGAACTGGATGTGGTGGAAACGCGCGGGCAGGACCCGAACTCGTTGATCATGACGGCGCACTCGAATCAAACGGGAACGCATACCAAGGTGTCGTCGACGGTGAATACCATGGACACCGCGGGCTTCCACACATATGGCGTGCTGTGGACGCCGGAAAAGCTCGTCTGGACTTATGATGGTGTTCAGGTCGCGGAAGCGGCGACGCCGTCCGACATGAACAAGCCCATGTACATGCTGGTCAATCTCGCGGTCGGCGGTTTCGCTGGCTCGCCGCCCGATCATCTGGCCACGCCGGCCGAGATGAAGATCGACTACATCCGCGCCTACACGCTGGACAACGCGCCGGCGAGCGCTCTGCACATCACAAGCAGCACCGCCACGCACAGCATCGCCAATAGCACGCTGCACAACGGCTCCGAATTCGGAGGCCACGCGTAAGGTTCCGGGATCATGCAGCGGTGGGGAAAGCGGCAATGACTGGACCGTCGGGCCTGCGTCCGGTCTTCATGCGCGCCATCGCCGATGTCGGTGTCTTCTCGCTATTGATCA
The DNA here is from genome assembly GCF_008520305.1 of Mesorhizobium sp. SARCC-RB16n. Taxonomy (GTDB): domain Bacteria; phylum Pseudomonadota; class Alphaproteobacteria; order Rhizobiales; family Rhizobiaceae; genus Mesorhizobium. The sequence goes on from NZ_ML703282.1 coordinate 50,409, forward strand.
ACATCCTGCTGTTGGTGCTTCCGCTCTACCTGCTGCAGGTCTATGACCGCGTGCTGCCGTCCTCCAGCGTCGAGACGCTCGTCTATCTTTCGGGCATCGCGGTTCTCGCGCTCGCCTTTCTCGGCCTGCTGGACGCGATCCGGGCCGTTTACACGCAGCGCGTCGCGGCGACCGTCGACCGGAAGCTGGGCGCCAGCACCTTCGCCATTTCGCTCGGCGCAAAATATGCCGGCGGCCTGTCGCCGCTGCGCGACCTCGCTTCTGTCTGCGCCTTCATCAGGTCGCGCGGCGTGGCGGTGCTGTTCGACCTGCCCTTCGCGCCGGTCTTCCTCGCCTTGCTCTATCTAATCCATCCGGTGCTGTTCTGGGTGACGGTCGCCGGCGCGGTGCTTCTGCTATTCCTGGTCGTGGCCAACCAGCTTGCCATCGGCAGGAACGACGCCTTGTCCACGGAGCGTTCGGCTCTGGCCAGCCAGGCGGAACAGGCCTTTACCCGCAATGCGGAGACGCTGCACGCCATGGGCATGGTGGACAACGCTTCGCGGGTCTGGGGACGGCATGTGGCGGCGGCGCTCACCTTCCATGACCGTTCCTCGAGCGCCAATGCGATTTTCAGCGGCGCCTCGCGGGCGTTGCGCATGATGCTGCAACTGGCGATCCTTGGCGCTGGCGCATGGCTGGTGCTTCAGGGGCAGATGACGGCCGGCATGATCTTCGCCTCGTCGCTGGTATCGTCGCGTGCGCTGCAGCCGCTCGACCAGCTGATCGGCGCATGGCGGCAGATCGCCGACGCCAGGCGAGCGTGGGCACGGCTGGAAAAAGCGCTTGCGGCGCGTCCGGCCGAGGCGCGGAAATTGATCCTGCCCGATCCGGCAGGCGCGATTTCCGCGCAGGACGTTTTCTTTATGCCGCCGAATGCCCGGCCCGGCACGGAGCCTATCCTCAAGCGGCTGACCTTTGCCATCGGCGCCGGCGAAGCGTTGGCCATCGTCGGCCCCAGTGGCGCCGGCAAATCGACGCTGGCGCGATTGCTTGTGGGCGCTGCCCAACCGACCGGCGGCTCGATCAGGATCGACGGCGCCGACCTCGGGAGCTGGGACGAAAGCCAGCTCGGAAAGCATGTCGGCTATCTCGCGCAGGAGGTCGAGCTCTTTCCGGGATCGATCGCGCAAAACGTCGCCCGCTTCGACCCGGAGGCGGACGATGCCGCGATCGTCGAGGCGGCAAGGCGCGCCCAGGCGCATGAGCTGATCCTGGCGCAGCGCGACGGCTACCAGACCATGATCGGCCCGTCGGACAGGGCGCTGTCGGGCGGCGAGCGCCAGCGAATCGGGTTGGCGCGCGCCTTCTACGGCAATCCGCGGTTCCTGGTGCTCGACGAGCCCAGCTCCCACCTCGACGGTAGCGGCGAGGCCGCGCTCGAGGCGGTGCTTTCGGCCGCACGGGCGGCCGGCGTCACGGTCATCGTGATCACCCATCAGCCCTCGATCGCCGCCGCTTGCGACCGCGTCATGCTTTTGCGCGGCGGCATGATCGAAGCCTTCG
>NZ_ML703283.1 GCF_008520305.1 Mesorhizobium sp. SARCC-RB16n
GCTCACAACAGGTTGACACAGGAAGTCTCATGCGCGTGCCTCCTTCTCGCGGATGGCCGCCAGGATGCGACTTGGCGTTGCCGGCACCTTGGTGACCAGCACGCCGGTGGCGTGGCGGACGGCGTTGAGGATCGCCGGCGCCGTCGGGATCAGCACGTGCTCGCCCAGGCCCTTGGCGCCGAATGGGCCCTCGGGATCGGGCACCTCGATAAGGATAGTCTCGATCGGCGGCACATCGCCAATGGTCGGGATGAGATAGTCGTGCAGGTTCTCGGTGCGGCCGGGGATGTATTCTTCCATCAACGCCATGCCGATGCCTTGCGCGATGCCGCCTTCGATCTGACCCTCGACCAGCAGCGGATTGATCGCCTTGCCGACGTCATGCGCGGCGATGATCTTGATCAGCTTGATCGTGCCGAGCCTGAGGTCGACCTCGAGCTCGGCGATCTGCGCGCCATAGCCATAGACCGCATAGGGCTTGCCCTGGCCCTTGGCATCGAGCGGCAGCGTTGGCGGATCGTATGTCTCCTCGGCGCGGAAGACGAAGCCGCCGGCGTCCGCATCGAGCGAGACCAGATCGATACGGCGCGTCGCCTCGCCTTCGCGGATGACGATCGCCGATCCATCCAGGCGAAGGGAAGCCTTGTCCGAGACATTGGCAAAGCGCAGGATTTTTTCGCGCAGGGCGCGGCCCGCCTTCTCGGCCGCCTTGCCGGTCACGAAAGTCTGTCGCGAGGCCGAAGTCTTGCCGGCGTCGGGACTGATCGCCGTATCGGCGCTCTTCAGCCGGAATTTTTCCAGCGGCAGGCCGAGCGCGTCGGCGCAGATCTGCGTGATGACGGTGTTGGACCCCTGGCCGATATCGACGGCGCCCTGGTGCAGGATGACCGTGCCGTCAGCCGCGATGCCGACCCTAATGGTCGACGGATTGGGGAGCGAGGTGTTGCCGCAGCCATACCAGCACGAAGCGACGCCGACGCCGCGCTTTCTATCGATACTGGCGCTGTTGAAAGCATCCGCATCGGCCATCGTCCGCACCCAATGCGGCCGCAGGGCTTCGAGGCATTCGGCGATGCCGACGCCAGACTCCAGACGCTGCCCGGTAACCGTTTCGGATCCGTTCCGAAGGCAGTTCTTCAAGCGAAACTCGAGCCGATCCATGCCAAGCTTGCCCGCGAGCTCGTCATAAAGCGTCTCTTGCATGATCGTTGCCTGCGGCACACCGAAACCGCGAAAGGCACCGGCGATCGGCCCATGGGTGTGGATTGCACGGCCCTCGGCGCGGTAGTTGGGCGTCACATAGGGCCCGGAGGCATGCACGGGCACGCGGTTGGCCACCGTTGGCCCCCAGCTGGCATAGGCGCCGGTGTTGAAATCACCTTCGAAGATCATGCCGATGACATGGCCCTCGGCATCCGCGCCGATGGTGGCCTTCATCTGCGTCGGATGGCGCTTTGTGGTCGACATCATGGATTCGTTGCGGGTGTAGGCAAGGGCCGCGGGCCGCCCGGTCTTCAGCGCCACCAGGCCGATGAGAGGCTGCAGGGAAACGTCGAGCTTGGACCCGAAGCCGCCGCCGGTCGCGGTCGGCACGATGCGCACCTTGTCGACGGTGAGGCCGAGCACTTTTGCCGTATCGTCACGGTCCATGTAGGGCGCTTGCGTGCAGGCGACGACGACAAGCGTGTCGCCGTCGAGATATGCATAGCCGGCTTCCGGTTCGATATAGGCGTGCTCGACATAGGAGGTATCGATCGCGCCGCTCGCGGTAAAAGCCGCACCGGCAAGTGCCGACTCGGGATCGCCGCGTTCGACGAAGCCCTTGGTCAACAAATTGGCCGGGCGATTTTCATGGATCAGCGCGGCACCTTCGGCCTGTGCGTCGCAGGGCTGCAGAACATGCGGCAGTTCGGTCCAGCGGATGGGGAAATCCGACAGATCCAGGTCGAGGATCGCCTCGCGCTCGCCGGCGACCAGGGCGACAGCTTCGCCGCGAAGCCGGGCAAAGCCCTCGGCCAGCGCCGGCTGGTCGGCAAACGGGCCGATCACGCCAAAACAGTTTTTTCCCGGGATGTCGGCGGCCGTGAAAACGCCCAAGATACCGGGATGGTTGCTTGCCCAGCTATCGATGTCGCCGAAGGCGAAGCCGGCATGATAATGCGGCGAGCGGATCACCAGCACGGCAAGCGCATCGGCCGGAAAGGAATCGCCGCCGAATTTCTCGGCCCCGGTCACCTTTGGCACACCGTCGAGCCGGACCGGTGACGCGCCGATGGCGTGGCCGGACCGGGGCAGGCGGAAATCCAGGCTCGCGGCCTGGAGAGAAGCCTCCATCACCGCCGCGATGATCTTCCGGTACCCGGTGCAGCGGCAGAGAATCCCACCCAGCGCATCCTGCACCTCGATCTCGGTCGGCCTGGGTTTCGTGTCCAGCAGCGCGGTTGCCGAGACCAGCAGCGCCGGCGTGCAGATGCCGCATTGCGCGGCACCATGCGCCAGGAACGAGGCCTGCAGCGCCGACAGCCGGCCATTGGCGAGGCCCTCGACCGTTGTCACCGCGGTGCCGGCGGCTGAGGCCGCCGGCATCAGGCAAGCGCAGATGGGGTCGCCGTCGACCAGCACCGTGCAGGCGCCGCAATCGCCGGCGTCGCAGCCGACCTTTGTGCCGGTGAGCCGCAATTCGTCACGCAGCACCGAGGACAGCCGGCGCAGCGGCGGCACGTTGACCGAGACGGCGGCGCCATTGACCGCAAAGGCGATATCGGCGCGATCCATGCTCATGCGGCCACCTTGTCGCCTGTCGGCTTTCCCGCGGCCTCAAGTACGGCGCGAGCAGCGATTTCGCGCACCGCCTCGAGCCTGTATTCGGCGCTGCCGCGCACATCGGCGATCGGCGACAGCTCGGCCATCGACGCCGACCTGACCGCGTCAACAAGCCCGGCGTCCACGACAAGCCCGCGCAACGCCGCCTCGACACCGGCAAGCCGCTTGGCGACAGCCGAACACGATCCAACGGCAATCGCTGCCTCGGTGACAATGCCGTTTTCCACCACCAGACGCGCCGCCACCATGGCGATGGAAATGACGAGATAGCGCCGGGCGCCGAGCTTTACGAAGGCCGACATGCCTCTCGGTTTCGGCACACGGATGGCCGTCACCATCTCGCCAGGCTGCAATGCCGTGCGGCGGTTGCCGAGTACGAAGTCCGACAAGGGCAAATGGCGCGTCGCCGCTGCCGAGCGCAACTCGACCTCGGCGTCGAGCACGAGCAGCCCCGGCACGCCGTCGGCGGCCGGTGAAGCGTTGCAGAGATTGCCGGCGACCGAGGCGACGTTCTGGATCTGCGCCGAGCCGACCTCGCGCGCTGCCTGTTTCAGGGCATCGAAGGCCGCGGGCAACGGATAGCGAATGACATCGGTCCATGTTGTGCGCGCGCCGATGACCCAATGACTGCCGGTCTCGGCGATGCCGCGCAGCGCTGTCAGGCCGTTGATGTCGAGGACATTGTCGCGAAACGGCTTGCTGCCCTGCGCCGGATAGAAGTCCGTGCCGCCCGCAAGGATACGCCAAGTGCCCCCGCCAAGCAGCGCGAGCGCCTCGTCGACCGTGGTGGGTTTCGCGTAACGGATCACGCCTGCCTTCCCAACAAAACGGGCCTTCCCAACATGATGGGCCATCCCCGAGATTGGCCCTCCCAAGGCGTTTTGCCCGGAGATATCTTGCCGGTTTTCGATCCGGCAAATTCATTCGTATGCAAATGATATCAAGACGGTGGAAATTGTCAAAGCCAGAGTTTACGCCGGCACTCATCTGACTGGCATCGCCACGCATTTGTTATGCCGCTGGAGGTTGACGCGGCCCGCCATCTGGTCAAGTTTCTCCCCTCCGGTCGCGCCAGCGGCTTTTTCTTTCGCCCGGTCCCTTATTCGGAGCCCGAGCCCTAGCCTGACAGGAAGGAAACCCCATGGCCGACGAAGCGCTCGTTGTCATCGACCTGCAGAACGATTTTTGCCCGGGCGGCGCGCTGGCCGTTGCCGGCGGCGACGAGATCGTGCCACTGATCAATGACATGATCCGGCGAACCGACCATGTCGTGCTGACGCAGGACTGGCACCCCGCCGGCCATTCCAGCTTTGCCTCCAGCCATCCCGGCGCGCAGCCCTATTCGACAATTGAGATGCCCTACGGCCCGCAGACGCTGTGGCCGGACCATTGCATTCAGGGCAGTCTCGGCTCGGATTTCCATTCCGGCCTGGCCTGGACCAAGGCCGAGCTCGTCATCCGCAAGGGCTTTCGGCCCGCCATCGACAGCTACTCCGCTTTTTTCGAGAACGATCACGCGACGCCCACGGGGCTCGCCGGCTATCTCCGGGAGCGCGATATCGACACGCTGACCCTGGTCGGCCTGGCGACCGATTTCTGCGTCGCCTTTTCGGCGCTGGACGCAGTCAGCCAGGGTTTCAAAACCACCGTCCGGTTTGATGCCTGCCGCGGCATCGACCTCAACGGATCGCTCGAGACAATGCTGGCGAAAATGCGCGATGCCGGCGTGATGCTCCAAGATCACACGTCGGACTGACCGCACCGTGGGGAGCACAAGGGGATACATGCCGATAGCGATCGGCGCGGCCGGCGCGATCATCGTCGCAATGCTGTTTCCGGCACAGGCCTTCGCGGCCGAGGAGCATGGCCTGCCGGGCGCCACGATGTCGCTCTGGTGGGCGCTGCCTTTTGCCGGCCTGCTTTTGTCGATCGCCACCGGTCCGCTGCTGTTCCACCATGTCTGGGAACACCACTACGGCAAGATTGCTGCCTTGTGGGCGGCGCTGGTGATCGTGCCGCTCGCCATTGCCTTCGGTGCCCCGGCGGCAACCGAGGCGGTGCTGCACGCCCTGCTCACCGAATACATGTCGTTCATTGTGCTGCTGTTTGCGCTCTACACGATTTCAGGCGGCATCCTGCTTGCCGGCAACATCCACGGCACACCGCTGGTCAATGCCGGACTGCTGATCGTGGGCGCGCTGCTTGCCTCGGTGATCGGCACGACCGGCGCCTCGATGATCCTGATCCGGCCGATCCTGCGCGCCAACGACAACAGGCCTTTCAATGCCCATGTCGTCATCTTCTTCATTTTCCTGGTGTCCAACATTGGCGGCTCGCTGACGCCGCTCGGCGACCCGCCGCTGTTCGTCGGCTTCCTGCGCGGCGTCGATTTCTTCTGGACGACCACCAACCTCTGGCGCGAGACGCTGTTCGTCGCCGCCGTCGTGTTGGCGGTGTTCCTGGCGATCGAGGTCATCCTGCACCGGCGCGAGGCTGGCGCGCCGAAGATCAAGGATCCAACCCCGGATACGAAGGTGCGCTTGCGCGGCCTGGCCAATCTCCCGCTGCTGGTCGGCGTGATCGGCGCCATCCTGCTGTCGGCGGCGTGGAAGCCGGGCGTGAGCTTTTCCGTGTTCGGCGTCAGTCTTGAGCTGCAGAACCTGGTACGCGACGCGATCATCCTCGCGCTGGCCCTGCTATCGCTTCCCCTCTCTTACAAGAGCCACCGCCAGGCGAACGGTTTCAACTGGGGTCCGATCGCGGAAGTGGCCAAATTGTTCGCCAGCATCTTCATCTGCATTGTTCCGGTCGTCGCCATTTTGAGGGCCGGCCATGACGGCGCGCTGGCGCCGCTGGTCGCGCTCGTCACCTCGGCGCAAGGCACGCCCAACGACCTCGCCTACTTCTGGCTGACCGGGGCGTTGTCGTCCTTCCTCGACAATGCGCCGACCTATCTGGTGTTTTTCGAGCTGGCAGGCGGCGACCCTCAGCACCTGATGACGGAGTTCGCCTCGACGCTTGCCGCGATCTCGGCGGGCGCCGTGTTCATGGGCGCCAACACCTATATCGGCAACGCCCCTAACTTCATGGTCTATGCGATTGCCAGGCATCGCGGCGTCAAGATGCCGGGCTTCTTCGGCTACATGCTGTGGTCCGGGCTGGTGCTGGTCCCGACCTTCTTGATCGCCGGGTTTTTGTTTTTCCGTTGATCAACCGACGCCGACATAGCGCCGAACCGCGGACGGGTCCGCGCGCAGGGCCTCGACATCGACCGTTTCGCGGTTGCGGCCGTTCTCGATGAAGCAAACCCGGTCGGCCACCGACAGCACCGCATCGACGCGCTGCTCGACCAGGATGGTGGAGACCCCCATCTCGCGCAGCTTCGACACCGTCTCGCGGATCTTGGCGATCATCGACGGCATCAGCCCTTCGGTCGGCTCGTCGAGCAAAAGCACCTGCGGCTCGAGGCAGAGCGCACGCGCCATGGCCAGCATCTGCTGCTCGCCGCCGGACAAGGTGCCCGAGCGCTGCCGCAGCCGCTGGCGCAGCAGCGGGAAGAGGCCGAGCACGTTTTCGCGCGTCGCCTTGCCCTTGCCGCGCGCCATCAGGCCGATTTCGATGTTTTCGGCCACCGTCATCTCGGCGAACAATCGCCTTCCCTGCGGCACATAAGCGATGCCGGCCTTCGGCACTTCATGCGCCGGCAGGCCGGTCAGTTCCCGGCCGGCGAGCCGGATCGAGCCGGCACTGGCCCGAACCAGGCCCATGATCGCTTTCAGCGTCGTCGTCTTGCCGGCGCCGTTGCGGCCGAACAGGCACAGCACCTCGCCCTCGTTCAGCACGAGGTCGAGCCCATAGAGCACCTGGACCTGGCCGTAGAAGCAGTCCAGTCCTGAGATCGCCAGTGCTTCAGTCATGGGGCGGTCCCCAGATAGGCGTCCTGCACCGCGGCGTCTTCCCGGATCGCTTCGGGCGTGCCCTCGGCCAGGATCCTGCCGGCGTTGAAGACGGTGATGCGGTCGGCAAGTTGCATGACGACCGGCATGTTGTGCTCGATCAGGAGCACGGTGGCGTTCTTGGCGATGTCGCGCACGAGTTCGATGAAATTGTCGATCTCGCTGTCGGCCAGACCTTGCGTCGGCTCGTCGAGGATCAGAAGGCGCGGCTTCAGCGCCAGCCCCATTGCCACTTCGAGCAATCGTTGATGCCCGTAGGACAATTGCCCGGCCGGCATATGGGCGCGGTCGGCCAGCCCTGTACGTTCGAGCGCCGTCATGACGCCGGCACGCAGCGCACCCATCGAGCGGCTATCGCTCAGCGTGAGCTGCGCCGGCAGCGCGACATTGTCATAGGCGCTGAGATTGGCAAAGACGCTGGTGATCTGGAAGGTGTAGGCGATGCCCCGGCGGACCCTGGCATAGGTCGGCAGACCGGTGATGTCGGCACCGTCGAAGACGATCGCTCCCGAAGATGGCTGGATGCGGCCGCTGACCAGGCTGACGAAGGTGGTCTTGCCGGCGCCGTTCGGGCCGATGACGGCGCGTATCTCGCCGGGCATCAAGGTAAAATCGACATTGTCGACGGCGCGCAGGCCGCCGAAGCTGCACGACAGGCCCTTGGTGGTCAGCAGCGGCGTCATGGCAGCCATCCGAGCCAGCGCTGGCGGACGGTGCCGAGAATGCCTTTCGGGAAGAACAGCACCAGCAGGATGAGCGCCACGCCGACAATCAGCAGATAGGCCGATGTGTAGCCGCTGGTGACGTCGATGACGTAGTACATGAACAGCGTGCCGAGCAGCGGCCCGAGCGTTGTGGCCGCGCCACCGAGCAGCACCCACAGCAGCGGCAGGATGGAATATTGCACCGATGCGAAGCTCGAGCCGACATAGCCGAACAGCAGCGCGTAGGCGGCGCCGGACGTCGCGCAGATCGTGCCGGAGACGATAACAGCGGCAAGCTTGTTGGAGAAGGTGTCGTAGCCCAGCATCTTCGTGCGTTCCTCATTCTCCCTGATCGCGACCAGCACGCGGCCATATCTGGAGCGGACGACGGCAAGCGTGATCAGCAGCACGAGCGAGAACAGCCCGAGTGCCGCCATGTAGCGCACGGTCGGATTGGTGAGATCGAGCGAGGTCGCGCCGAAAGTGAGGACACGCGTCGGCTGCGGCACGACCATGCCCTGGTCGCCCCCGGTCCAGGCCGCAAAATAGAGGATGGCAAGGTAAACCACCTGGGCAAACATCATGGTGACGATCATGAAGGCGACACCCGTGGTGCGCAGCGCCAGGAGACCGATGATCAGCGAAAGAACGGCGCCACAGCCAAGGCCCGCAGCGAATGCCGCAGGCACGCTCCAGCCGAGCTGGATGACGGCAAGCCCGGCGCCATAAAGGCCTGCGCCAAAGAACATGGCATGGCCGAGGCTGAGCAGGCCGACATAGCCGAACAGCATGTTGTAGCCCATGGCGAAGACCGCCAGCACCATGATGCGGGCGAGCAGGCCGTGATAATAGTCCGGCAGCAGGAAGCTAAGCACGAAGAGCAGGGCAATCACGCCGAGATGCAGCGCATAGGCCTTTGCCGGCGAAGCTTCGCTCATCGCGATGCCGTCCCGAACAGGCCTTGCGGACGGAACACCAGCACCATGGCGACCAGCAGCGTGGCGATGATCTTGGCCAGCGTCGGCGAGAAGAACATCGAGATGATGCCGTCGGACAGGCCGATCAGCACGGCGGCGACGACGGTGCCGCGCAGCGAGCCGAGGCCGCCGATGATGACGACGATGAAGGAGAGCAGCAGCGGGTCCTGCCCCATCAGGTAATGCGCCTGGCTGATCGGCACGATCAGCACCGCGGCGATGGCCGCCAGCATGGCGCCGAGCGCGAAGACGCCGCCATAGACACGGCCGACCGGGATGCCGAAGGCCTGCGCCGTCTCGCTGTCATACTGCGTGGCACGCATGATCAGGCCGATCCTGGTGCGCGTCAGCACCAGCCATGTCGCGATCAACAGGAGAGCGGATGCGGCGATGATCGACAGCTTGTAGCCGGAATAGCCGAACCACGGCAAAAGGATGCGATAGCTGAACGGCGGCTCGACCGGCCGCGCTTCCGGACCATAGAAGGTCAACGCCAGCTGCTGGATGATGTAGAGCATGCCGATGGTGGCGACGATGGTGGCTTCAGGGTTGTAGTTGAGCCGGCGCAGCACCAGCCGTTCGGCGACCAGCGCGATGGCGCCGACGATCAGCGGCGCAATCACCAGCGCCGCCAGGAAGCCGAGCGCGGGGTGGCCGCCTATTGCCGATGTGATCGCCCAGGCAAGCACGGCGCCGAGCATGAAGAACTCGCCATGCGCGACATTGACGACACGCATGACGCCAAACACCAACGACAGGCCAAGCGCGGTCAGCGCCAGCACGGCTGACGTGACGAGGCCTTCGAGGGCGGCGAGGAGGAGATGGGGGCCGAAGTGCATGGGTTATACGCCCGATAGGGTGACGCGAAGCGCCCCCCTCTGTCCTGCCGGACATCTCCCCCTCAAGGGGGGTGAGAAGTGGTCCGCGCAGCGGACGGAAAACCAATTGCTTGGCTTTCCGAACGACGAACGCCCGGAGCGATAGCGCAGGGCCGGGTCCGGCAGGACAGAGGGGGGTGGCTTGGCGCTCACGCTTGCTGGTTAGCCAAACTCAAAGCGCCTGCGTCGTGTAATCCCCTTCGGCCTCGTAAAGCCCTTCCTCGATCTTGGTCTTGTGGACGACCTTCAGCTTGCCGCCCTCGACCTTGGAGATGTTCTGGATGCCGAAGCACTGGTGGATCTTGCCGTTGAAGGTCTTCGGTCCCTGCGGATGCTCCGGCCCTTCGGCGAACTCTTTCAGCGCTTCAGTCGCCTCGACCAGCTTGGCGCGGTCTTCCGGTCCCTTGTAGCCGGCGTCTTCCATCGCCTTCTTGACGACGTAGAGCGTTTCCCAGCAGCCGAACATGTGCGCGGCCGTCGAGACGTCCTTGGGGTCGCCGACGGCGGCGCCATTGTCGTCGATGCCGACGGAGGCGCGATAGGCTTTCTGCGCTTCGGTGTCATCGGGCTGGGCATAGCGGGGCGAGCCTTCCCAGAAATGGCTGCCGTCGAGGAATTCCAGCCCGGGGCTGTTGATGTCGACGGCTTCCAGCGAATCGATGAAGCCGAACAGTTGCGGCCGGTTGGAGCCGTAGAACTCGCCGAGTTCCTTGACGAAGGTGAGCACCGCCGGGCCGACCATGACGTGATAGATCACCTCGGTCTCGGGCGGGATCTGCGGGAAGTATTTGGTGAAGGACGATTCCGTCGGCGGAATGGCGATCTGCGCGATCACCTCGGCCCCTTGCGCCTTCAGCGCCGGCGGCAGGTAGTCGCGATGGTCGTAGCCGAAGGCGAAATCGGGGAAGATCTGCGTCACCTTCTTGCCGGCATTGGCCGCGATCCACGGCGCCATCGACTGGATCTGGCTTTTCACGTCGGTGATGCCGGGCTGGAAGACATAGCGGTTGAGCTTGGTCGAGGCGACGTGATGGCCTTCGCTGACGACGAAATAGGGCATCTTGGCTTCGCCGGCCGCGGGAGCAGAGCCGATCACGACATGCGAGAACAGCGTGCCGAAGACGATGTCGGTCTTGTGCTGGGTGGCGAACTTGCCGACCACTTCGGCGCCGCGGCCCGGATCGGTACCGTCATCCTCGATGATGACCTCGACCTGACGGCCATTGATGCCGCCCGCGGCGTTGATCGCCTTGATCGCGGCGGCGGTGGTCTTCTCGTACCAGCGGCCATAGGCGGCGCCGATGCCGGTGCGGTGCGACTGGAAACCGATCTTGATCGGCGCGGAGCTTTGCGCCTGGGAATAGCGGACGAAGCCGGGCGCCACGGCGAGACCGGCGCCGGCGGCGAGACCCTTGAGCGCGGTGCGGCGGGTAAGTGTGGTTTTGGAGAGGTCGAAAAATCCGTTCTTGTCAGTCACGTTCGTTCCCCTGTTTGTGCGTTTTGACCAACGATAAGGCGGCTCGAACATCCTCGGCAAGAGGATGCAAAATTGCATGTGTACAAACTAAATCACCAAAGGGCTGGCCTGGCAAGCGAGCTTTCCGTCAGGGCAAGCTTGTCTCATCCGACCGTCGGCGTGGCAAGCAGCCAGAGACCGAAAATGGTGTAGGCGATCATCAAGACGGTGAGCGGAAACTGGCTGAGCGCGGCGCGGGCGGGTTGGGGATGCAGGCGCCAGGCAAAGCCGTGGGCGACGAGAACCGCCAGGACATGGCCAAGGATGATCGCGCCGGCCTGGACGTTCCACAGCCACCACGCGGAGACCGCGCCGGCGACGACGCCGGCCTCGACCTGCATGTCGGCGGTGCCGAACAGGTTCCAACCCAGCGCGAACGGATCGGACAGGGAGACCAAAGCATATTGGCCGTCGACCAGCAGTGCCGTCAGATAATGCGCGACATGATAGGCGAGCGCGATCGGCACGATCGACCACACCAGCAGTCCCGCCGCCTGGGCGAGAGGCCGATCGCTGCCGGCAAGGCGCTGGCCGAGGATCACCGCAAGCAGGAACACTGCCGCGAGCAGCACGAATGTCAGGACAAGGCCAAGGCTGCTGCTGCCGATCACCGCCGTGCGGCCCGGGAAATCCAGTGGGTTGATGCCGAACAGGCCGAGCCAGAAGAAGGTCTTCGACAGGCCGTCGAAGGAGACCGAGGACAGAGCGAGCAGCAGGAAGGCGATACCGCTTGTCGGCAGGGGTTCAGCCGCCAGCAGCTTGGCGCCCGGCCAGCACAGCGCAAGACGGTCATGGCCGTCGCGCGCGATCGGCGCGAAGCGCGCCACCATCGAGAAGAAGATGCCGAGGAATTCACCGCTGCGGCTCCACTTGTCGTAGCCGAACACCAGCATGGCGAGGAAGCTGAACAGCCAATAGAGACCAGCGGCCCATGCGAGCCGCGCCGAATCGTCGGGCGCCGGATCGATGAGTTCGAACCAGGCAAAGGCGAAGAAGAACACGACGGCCGGCCAGCGACCAAGCCATTGCGGAAGTTGCCAGGCCGCTTCATCGCTTCTGCCGGTCAGGCGCGACAGCAGACGCCACGGGCCGTACCAGGGGTTGAGCCAAGACCAGAGATCGCCGAACACGCCTTGCAGCAGCGTCAGGCCTGCCCATAGCAGCGTCCAGATCACCAACGGCAGCGGGTTGGAGAGGGGGTCGCGGCTGCCAAGGACGCCGGAGGCGAGGAGAATTGCAAAGCCGGCAAAAGATATCAGGCTGACGGCGGTGCGGGCGGCGTCGCTGAAGGCGAATAGCGGTAAGCGCCGACGCCAAAAACGGTCAATCCAATCCGCCGGCAGCAGCGCCAGCACGAGAAAACTGACAGCCACGGCGAACGCGCCGCCGATCAGGTAATAGCCGGTGGGGAGAAGGAGGACATGGCCACGGTCGGAGGCGTGGGCGAAGGCGGGAGTGGGTGAGGCGAACCAGAGGGCGGCAAGCGGGAAGGCTAACGACAGACGGCAGCGCTCTACGGCGCCCCCCTCTGTCCTGCCGGACATCTCCCCCACGAGGGGGGAGATTGGCTGCCCGTGTCGTCGGCTTTTTTCTTGCAACGTCGAAGATTGGCGAAAGCGGAGGTGAAGTCCAATCTCCCCCCTCGTGGGGGAGATGTCCGGCAGGACAGAGGGGGGCGCGACGGAACTCGAACTGTCCAAGAGTCCGCCCCTCAGCCTCAAACCTTGACCAGTTGCTCCACGCGATCCTTTTGCCCGAATATCCTCAAATACCGCTCGATCTCCTTGGCATCGCCGGTAGCCTTGGCCGGGTTGTCGGAAAGCTTGACCGCCGGCCTGCCGTTGGCCTCGGTGACCTTGCAGACCAGCGATATGGCGTCGAGGCTGTTGGTTTGCGTCGGCGCGCAGCCTTCGAAATCATTGGTCAGATTGGTGCCCCAGCCGAAGGACATGCGCACCTTGCTCTTGAAGTGGCGGTAGGTCTCCTCGATGGTTTCGACCTCGAGCCCGTCGGAGAAGATCAGCAGCTTCTGCTTGGGGTCCTTGCCCTTCTCGCGCCACCACGACAGGATCTTTTCGCCGCCTTCGATGGGCGGGGCGCTGTCGGGACGGAAGCCGGTCCAGTCGGCGACCCAGTCCGGCGCGTCGCGCAGGAAGGAGGCGGTGCCGAAAGCGTCGGGCAGCACGATCAGCAAATTGCCGCCATAGTAGCGCTGCCAGTCCTGCAGCACCTTGTAGGGCGACTGCTTCAGCTCTTTTTCCGAATTGGCCAGTGCCGCGAACACCATCGGCAGCTCATGCGCGTTGGTGCCGAGCGCTTCGAGGTCGTTGTCCATGGCCAGCAGCACATTGGAGGTGCCGGTAAAGGCCTCGCCGATGCCTTCCTTCAGCGCCTCCACGCACCAGCGCTGCCACAGGAAGGAATGGCGCCGGCGGGTGCCGAAGTCGGAAATGCGGATGCCGGGCAGCGCCTTCAGCCGTTCGGTCTTGGCCCACATCTTGGCCTTGGCGCGGGCATAGAGCACGTCGAGCGTGAAGGGCCCGAACGATCGCAAAGCGGCGCGCGAGCGCAGTTCGTTGATGATGGCAAGCGCCGGGATTTCCCACAGCGTCGTGTACATCCAGGGGCCGGGGAAAGTCAGTTCGTATTGTCCGTCATGCCTGGAGAGCTCATAGTCGGGCAGCCGAAAACCTTCCAGCCAGGCGAGGAACTCCGGCTCGAAAATCTGCTTGCGGCCGTAGAAATTGTTGCCGCCCAGCCAGATCATCTCCTTCTTGGAGAAGCGCAGCGTGCGGGCATGGTCGAGTTGTTCGCGCAACTCGCCTTCGTCGATCTCGTCGGCGAGCCGCACCGAGGTGGTGCGGTTGATCAGGGAGAAGGTCGCATCGACCTTGGGATACATGCCCCAGATCATCTGCAGCATCAAAAGCTTGTAGAAGTCGGTATCGAGCAGGCTGCGCACGATCGGGTCGAGCTTCCAGGTGTGGTTGTAGACGCGCCGCGCAATATCGGTCCTGGCCATGTCTCGTTACCGCCTTCGCTGCCCTGCCACCACAAATAGCGACAGGCCTCATAGCATCGAATTGACCAAAACGCTGCCTGGTTTCAGGCTGGCCCGACAAAAAGAAAGTCCTGCGTGCGGCTACGGGAGTTTGCCGCCCATCACCTTGAGCGCAGGGCGTTTGCGGCGGGTGACGAGGCGGCCCGCCACCGGGGCGTCGGCGCGGCTGTCGTCCCCGGCCTTCTCTGCGAACAGCCAGTCTATGAACACCTGCACGATCGGCGTCGCCCGCATTTCGTTGCGGCAAACGACATAGAAATCGTCGACCGCCGGCACAGACAGGCTGAATGGCGCGACCAGCATGCCCCTGGCCAGCAGCGCGCTTGCCGTCACGGAATCGCCCAGCGCCACACCATGGCCATGGACGGCGGCTTCCGCCGTCATGCGCGCATCGCCGAGATGATGGCGCCGGCCGCGCTCCAGGTCCAGCGCATCGGCGGCGGCCAGCCAGGTGTGCCACTCGCGGCCATCGTCACCATGCAGCAAGACATGGTCGGCAAGGTCGCGAACATTGCGGATCGGCCGGTTGTTGATCAGCGTCGGGCTGACCACCGGGAACAGCTCCAGGCCCGACCATTTGCGCATCCAGCAATCGGCCCAGCTGCCGTCGCCATAGTGCACGCAGACATCGATATGCGGCGCCCGGATATCCCTGGGGTCGTTGGAGGGGATGAGCGTCAGCTGGATGTCGGGATATTGCGCGGTGAAGCTGCCGAGCCTCGGCGTCACCCACAAGAGCAGCAGCGCCGGCACGCAGGACACCGACAGCGCGCCGCTGCTTGCCGGCCGCGTCAGCCGTTGCGTGGCGGCGGCGATGCCGTCGAAGGCCGTCGACACCGCCGGCAAAAGTTCGGCGCCATGCGGGGTCAGCTTGACCCGCTGGCCGGCGCGCTCGAACAGCTTGACGCCAAGCGATTGCTCCAGCGCCTTGATCTGGTGGCTGACGGCGCCATGCGTGACATTCAGCTCACTCGCCGCCTTGGTCAGCGAGGCATGGCGCGCCGTGGCCTCGAAGGCGCGCAGCGGGTTGAGAGGTGGCAAGCGCTTGGCCATGGTTGCTCGGCTTCGTTGTGAGATTTTCTCACAGGAACCACCCTAACAATATCAATTGCTTTTTCAAAGCGGCTGCCGGACACTTTGATCTGGAACAACATCAAGACGTGGAATCTGCAGACAGCCAGCGGGACAGCGGCCCGGCCGGATGACGGTCGGCTCGCCCGAGGTCACCGACGGCAACACTGCATCAGCTGAGGAGGAGCGGATATGGGATATGATCGCGGCAAGCTCGACGCGTTGCGCCGCAAATATAGCGAGAGCCATGGCGGCGAGATGTTCGACCCGAAGTTCCGCAAGGTCGCCGACAAGATCTTTTCCAAGAGCGGCACACGGCTGGCGCCCTATTCCGGCATCCCGACTTTCCTCACCGCGCCCTACCGCGAGATCGCGGCGGACAATCCGGACTTCGGCGACCTGCAGGTGGCGATCATTGGCGTGCCGATGGACCTCGGCGTCACCAACCGGCCGGGCTCGCGCTTCGGGCCGCGCGCATTGCGGGCCATCGAGCGCATCGGCCCCTACAATCATGTGCTGGAATGCGCTCCGACGCATGAGCTCAGGGTTGCCGACATCGGCGATGTTCCGTTCCAGAGCCGTTACCGGCTGGAGACCAGCCATGAGGATATCGAGCGCCGCATCAACCAGATCGTCGACGCCGGCGTCATCCCGTTGTCGGTCGGTGGCGATCACTCGATCACGCACCCGATCCTGAAGGCGGTCGGCAAGAAGGCGCCGGTCGGCCTGATCCACATTGACGCCCACTGCGACACCAGCGGCCTGTTCGACCTGACCAAATTCCACCATGGCGGCCCGTTCCGCAACGCCGTGCTCGACGGCGTGCTCGATCCGACGCGCACCATCCAGATCGGCATCCGGGGTGCTGCCGAATATCTGTGGGAGTTCACCTACGAATCCGGCATGACGGTTGTCCACGCCGAGGAGGTGACCGGGCTCGGCATCCCAGCAATCATCGAGAAGGCGCGCAAAATAGTCGGTGACGGCCCGACCTATGTGTCCTTCGACATCGACAGCGTCGATCCGGCCTTCGCGCCGGGCACCGGCACGCCGGAAGTCGGTGGGCTGACCACGCGCGAAGTCCTCGAATTGCTGCGCGGCCTCAAGGGTCTCAACATCGTCGGCGGCGACGTCGTCGAGGTGGCGCCGCAATATGACGCGACCACCAACACCGCGCATGCCGGCGCCCAGGTGCTGTTCGAGATCCTGAGCCTGATGGTGTTCAGCCCGGCCGTGGCCGGCAAGGGAGCCTGACGGTCGGAAAGCAAAGGCGGCCGCCGCGCTGGAGCCGGCGGCCGACCCAAACAATCAAAAAGCTTCCAGAAGGGGAATGACAATGACAATCCGTTCGACATTCACATCATCCATCGCCGCCGTCCTGGTCCTGGGCGCGGCAGGCCTCGGTCTTGCCACGCAGGCGGCCAAGGCTGATGCGCTGGCCGACATCACCAAGGCCGGCACCATCAATGTCGGCGTCTTCGCCGATTTCCCGCCCTTCTCCTCGGCCAGCGCCGACATGAGCCTCAAGGGCTATGACATGGACGTCGCCCAGTACATCGCCGACACGCTCAAGGTGAAGCTCAATCCGATCGCCGTCACCGGCCAGAACCGCATCCCCTATTTGAACGACCATCGCGTCGACATCCTGATGAGCGTCGGCTACTCGAAGGAGCGCGAGCAGGTGATCGACTTCGCCGCCGCCTACGCACCCTATTACATCGCAGTGATCGGTCCGGCGGCAATGTCGGTCAAGGGCAAGGAAGACCTTGCCGGCAAGTCGATCGCCGTCAATCGCGGCACGCTGGAAGACAGCTCGCTGACCGAGGCAGCGCCCGCCTCGGCCGACATCAAGCGCTTCGACAACTACAATTCGGTGATCCAGGCCTTCATTTCCGGCCAGACCCAGCTGATGGTCGTCGGCAACGACGTCGGCGCGCAGGTGCTGGCCAAGCAGGATGCGCTGAAGCCGGAGCAGAAGTTCCAGCTTCTGACCTCGCCTTCGCATATCGGCCTCAACAAGAATGAGGACGGCCTCAAGAAGGCGGTCAACGATGCCATCGCCAAGATGCTGGCCGACGGCAAGCTGGACGAAAGCTCGAAGGCCTGGCTGAAGACGCCGCTCAACCCCGACAACCTCAAGGATTGAGTTGCCGTGGCCTTCGGCTGGCTTCCGGGTGCCGTAGGCGACATCGCGCACGGCGCGGCGACGACGATCCTTTTGATCGCCGTCACCACGCTGGCGGGAACGCTGCTCAGCATCCTCGGAGCGGCAGGACGGCGAAACGGCCCAGCGCTGCTGCGCCGGGCCATCGGCTGGTATGTCGAGGTGATGCGCAACACACCGTTCCTGGTGCAGCTGTTCTTCATCTTCTTCGGCCTGCCGAGCCTCGGCATCAGGCTCGATCCGATCCTGGCCGCCATGCTGGCGATGACGCTCAACATGGCAGCCTATACGATCGAGATCGTCGGCGCCGGGCTCGACGCCGTGCCGCGCGGGCAGACGGAGGCGGCCCTGGCGCTGGGACTGCGGCCGCGCCAGGTGTTCATCAAGATCGTGCTGCCGCAGGCGCTCAAGATCATCTATCCCGCGCTGACCAGCCAGATCGTCATCATGATGCTCGAATCCGCCGTGGTGTCGCAGATCGCGGTGCGCGAGCTGACCTATGAGGCCGACATGCTGCAGGCGCGCACTTTTCGCTCGTTCGAGACCTATTTCGTCGTGACGCTGGTCTATCTCTTGATGTCGATGGCCTTGCGGCGGCTGCTGGTTGCAGGCGGGCGCCGCGCGCTCGGAGCGGGCGTGTCATGATCGAGTTCACGCTTTGGGACATCGTGCGCAACCTGCTGCTCGCCGCCCGCTGGACGGTGCTTTTGTCGCTGGCTGCCTTCGTCGGCGGCGCGCTGGTCGGGATCGCGGTGCTGTTCTTCAGGATCTCTGAGAATAAGTGGAGCCGGCGCATTGCCTCCGGCTACATCGCGCTGTTCCAGGGAACGCCGCTGTTGATGCAGCTTTTCCTGATGTTCTTTGGGCTTCCCATGCTCGGTCTTCGCATCGAGCCATGGACCGCGGCGGTGCTCGGCCTGACCTTCTTCGCCAGCGCCTATCTCGCCGAAATCTGGCGCTCCGGCGTCGATGCGCTGCCATTGGGCCAATGGGATGCCGGCGCCAGCCTCGGCCTGCACTATCTGCAGGAACTCAGGCTGATCATCCTGCCGCAGGCGTTCGCGATCACCCGCGCGCCGACCGTCGGCTTCCTGGTGCAGCTGATCAAGTCGACTGCGCTGACCTCGATCATCGGCTTCGAGGAATTGGTGCGAACCTCCAACGCCATCAACAACGCGACTTTCGAACCGTTCAAGGTCTATGGGTTGGTGGCGCTGATTTTCTTCGTCCTGTGCTTTCCGTTGACCCAATATGCGCGGCGGCTGGAGAAGCAGGCAGCGGGCCACTGAGCCGCGAGCATGTTGCGCTGACCAACATCGACGGCCACTGCAAACTCCCGGCGATTAGCGTTCGAATGCCTCTTGTGGTCATTTGGTCATGCTGGCTGCATCAGCTTCGACAAGAGAGGGCCCCTTGCTCTTCGCCTTTTCCTGTCCTCACGGACGGACGCGGATGATCGTCTTCCCAGTGCGTCGCTCGGTCGGGTTGAAGGCGGCGACGGCATCGTGGAGGGGCGAGACGTTGCCGATGTTCGTCCGGAGTCGCCCGTCCCGCACCCGCTGGACGATCTCGCTCAGTTGGGCACGATCGGACTCGACAACGAAGTCGACCGCCAGGCCGTCGGTGGGCCGCGCCTCCGCCGGTCCAACGACGGTCACCAGCGTTCCGCCGGCTCGAATCAGGCCTGCGGACCGCTTTTGGATGTCGCCGCCGATGACGTCAAACACCAGATCGACTCCGCCAATGTCTTCCAGGGCGTCGTTGTCGAGGTCGATGAACTCCTTCGCGCCGAAGTCGAGCGCCTTCTGACGGTCGGCGGCGCGTCCGGTGCCGATGACATGGGCGCCGGCCTCTCGTGCGAGTTGCGTCACCATAGAGCCGACTGCGCCGGCCGCGCCGTGCGCGAGGACGCTCTGGCCCGCCTGGAGGCGGCCATGCTGGAATAGTCCCTGCCACGCGGTGAGGCCAGAGATCGGCAGGCTCGCGCCCACCGTGAAATCGACGTCGCCCGGCAGCGGCGCAAGGTTACGTGCCTCCATGGCTATATACTGCGCCAGGGTGCCGTCGCGATGCCAGTCGGCGAGGCCGAAGACTCTCTGCCCTACCGACAGTCCCGTCGTGCCGTAGCCGAGAGCGACGACAATTCCGGCCAGCTCGTGCCCAAGGATTGACGGTGTTCGGTCACGGCCGCGGCGGTCGGCCCAGGTAGAGGGCCACGCCAGTTCAGTCGGGACAAAACCCGACGCATGAACCTGAACGACGACGTCGTTTATCGCTGCCTGCGGCTCGGGCCGCTCCGCCAGCTTCATCCCGGCCATTCCCGCAGCCTGGTCCGTCACCACAATTGCCTTCATGACAGTTTTCTCCTCGGTCATTTGTCTCTTGGTGGAAACGTTGCCGCGTTGGAATGCCCGTTCAACATCTCATGCCAGGGGCTATCGCCCAGCGAACGTCCGTAGGCCGATCGGAAGGCGTCGTTTAGTTAGCTGCAATGGTAGGACGTGACGGCCAGTTGGCAACCGGGCCGCCTGGTTCAGTGTCCGAACGCCAGCGACGGCGCGATGCGGTCGCGGCGCAGCCAGCGCGCCAGCAGCAGCGCCGCCACCACGGCCAGCCCGGACGACAGGCCGATCCAGATGCCGACGCCGTGGAAGCCGAAATGGAAGGCGAGCAGCACGCCGAGCGGCAGGCCGACGCCCCAGTAGCCGATCGCGGCATAGATCATCGGCACCTTGGTGTCGTGCAGGCCGCGCAGCATGCCGGAGGCAACCGCCTGCGCGCCGTCGAAGACCTGGAACAGGGCGGCAAACACCAGGAACGACACGGCAAGCGCGATCACCCTGGCATTGGCTGGATTGGCGAGATCGATGAAGGCGCTGATCAGGAGGTGCGGCCAAAGCACCATCACCAGTCCCATCAGCGCCATGAACGAGACGCCGATGACAAAGGCGGTCCAGCCGGCGCGCGACACGCCCTCGGGATTGCCGGCGCCATGCGCGAGCCCGACCCGCACCGTCACCGCCTGATTGAGGCCGAGCGGCACCATGAAGGAGATCGAGGCGATCTGGATGGCGATGGCGTGCGCGGCCAGCGAATCGGCGTCGATCAGGCCCATCAGCAGGGCAGCGGCATTGAAGATCGTCACCTCGAAGGCAAGGATGCCGGCGATCGGCAGACCGAGCCGCAGCAGTCCCTTGAAGCGCGGCCAGTCGGACCGCCAGAAGCGGCCGAACAGACGGTAGCGCCGGAATTTTTTCTCCAGCATCACCACCACAGCCATGCCGACGAACATCAGCGTGCTGGACAGCGTGGTGGCAAGACCGGAGCCTGCGATGCCCATGGCCGGAACACCGAGATTGCCGAACATGAACAGCCAGTTGAAGAAGGCGTTGCAGGCGACGGCGACGAAAACGATGATCAGCGCCCAGCCCGGCCGCTCCAGCGCCGAGATGAACGAACGCAGCACGATATAGCCATAGAAGGGCAGCACCGCCCACTCCAGCCAGCGCAGATAGATGCCGGCCTGACGCGCCAGCGCGGGCTCCTGGCCCATGGCCAGCAGAATGGCCTCGCCATGCCAAAGCACCAGCCAGATCGGGACCGAGATCAGGATCGCCAGCCACAGGCCCTGGCGCACGGTGCGGCGCAGATCGCGTACGGAATGGCGGCGACGGCCGAGTTCGGTGGCGATCATCGGCGAGGTCGCCAGCATCAAGCCGAGGCCGAAGATCAGCGGCATGAAGTAGAGGTTGGCGCCCAGCGCGCCGCTGGCCAGGGTGTCCGCGCCAAGGCGTCCCATCATCATGACGTCGGTGGCGGTCATCGCCGTCTGGCCGAGATTGGTCAGCACCATCGGCCAGGCGAGCGCCAGCGTCGCCCTGATTTCCTGGCGCCAAAGATTTTCCGGCGCGCGCGCGCCGGCTTCGATCGCAGACATTGTCCTGCTCTTTCAGAACACGGCGCGTCGGGCCACGCCCGGAAGCCGCACAGCAACGGCACAAAATGGCGCCGTTTGCGCCGTCTATTGAACGAAATGCGACATGAAGGCAAGGGAGGAGGCGACGGAACAGATTGAGCCAGCGCATTGCATGGGAGCTTCCACCTCGTTCCCTTGCCGGCCGGGGACTGCTACGACAGACATCGGCAACCGGCGAATTGTGGGAGGCAGGATGGCGTTCAGACGCAGGAAGAACACGGCCGCGATCCCGCGCACGGCGCCTTCCTTCGAGCATATCGTTACCGAGGCGAGCGACAGTTTCCTGTGGCGGCTGGACGACTATCCCTGGGAGCGCAATGTCTGGAACTTCCACCCGGAATACGAGATCCATCTCTTGCGGAAATCCTCCGGCGTGGTCCTGGTCGGCGACCATATCGGCGAGTTCGGGCCGGGCTACCTCACCATCGTCGGTGGCGGCTTGCCGCATGACTGGGTCACCGCGGTGCAGCCCGGTGAATTGATCGAGGGTCGTGACATCGTGCTGCAATTCGATCCTGAGCGGCTGCGCGGATCGGCTGACATGCTGCCCGAACTGCGCGAACTGGAGCCGTTCCTGGAACGGTCGCTGCGCGGCATGGTCTTCCATGGCCGGACGGCCCTCGACGGAGCCGCACTGATGGAGCGGATGGGCACGGTGCAAGGGTTGGCCCGGTTCTGCCTGTTCCTCGAACTGGTGGATCTCCTGGCCCAGACCGACGAGTACGAACTGTTGTCATCGCCGGACTTCCAGCCGATTCTCGACGCCGCCTCGCTCGACATCATCCAGCGTGCGCTGACCTATCTGTTCCAGCACTTCGCCGAAGATCTGAAGCTGCCTGACGTGGCCGACCTGGCCGGCATGAGCGAAAGCACCTTCTCGCGCTTCTTCCAGAAGAACACCGGCAATTCCTTCAGCGACCATCTTGCCAAGCTCAGGCTCTGGCAGGCGTGCAAGCTGCTGGCCGATACCGATGTCCCAATCACCGATATCTGTTTCCAGGTCGGCTACATGAACATCTCCAACTTCAACCGCGCCTTCCTGCGCAAGCACAAGATGACGCCGTCATCCTATCGCAAGCTGTCGCGGCAGCGTCTGGCGATGCGCGCATAAGCGCATCCTGAATCATCGTTTTGAACCAGATCGATACTCGTGTGACGAGCTCCGTAAATGGACGCCGGTTTTTGCGCTGCACAATGCATAAAAGTACAGGTCGGCTGCAACGGGGCTTCTAGCTTGCCCCATCGCAACTGCGCATTTTGGCGATGGGTGGCAGTCGTTCGGGCGATGGTGAGGATCGCGTGACCCGAGGACCTACGCTTCCTGCGACGTATTCCTGGAGGAGAAAAGATCATGAAACCAGTTCGGCTCGCTGCCAGCCTTGGCGCAGCTTTCGTGCTTTCCGCTACCGTTTCAACCCTAGCCCTGGCGCAGGCACCGGTCTGCTCGGCACCGGTCAAGGTGCTGGCGCAGCCACGCGACGGCCTGACGCTTCTGGAGGACTCCAAGGCCGAGTTCGAGAAGCTTGCCGGCGCCAGCTTCAAGATCGATTACCTGAACGAGAACGACCGCCGCGCCAAGTCGCGGGCGGACGCCTCCACCGTCGGCAATTACAACGTCTACTATGTCGATGAAGCGAATGTGGCGCTCTTCGCCTCGTCGAAGTGGATCGTGCCGCTGACCGATTATTATCCGGCTGACTATGACTATGCCGACTTCGATCCCGGCCGCCAGAAGGTCGCCACCTATGACGGCAAGGTCTGGTTCGCGCCGCTGACCGGCGGCGGCGACCTGATGGTCTACCGCAAGGATGTGCTGGAGGCCGCCGGCATCCAGCCGCCGAAAACGCTGGACGAACTGATCGCCGACGTGCCGAAGCTGACCAATGCCGACAAGGGCATGTACGGCATCGCGCTGCGCGGCGCGCGCGGCTCGGGCGCCAATGTCTGGCGTTGGATGCCGTTCTTCAAGGCCTATGGCGGCAAGTGGTTCGACGGCGACAAGCCGGCTTTCAATTCGGAAGCGGCTGTCAAGGCAACCGAGACCTACCTGAAGCTGTTCAAGGATTCGGCGCCCGGCACGCAGACCGGCAGCTGGGATGAATCGACCGGCGCCTTCCTGTCCGGCCAGGTCGCGATCCTTGTCGAGTCGACGCCGCTTTCGGGCATGGCGGTCGACCCGAAGACCTCGCAAGTGGTCGGCAAGATCGGCTTCCTGCCGCCGCCCTCGCCACTTCCCGGCGGCGGTTATGGCCATGGCCTCGCCATCGCTGCGAAAGCCAATGCCGACGACGCTTCGAAGAAATGCGCCGGCCTGTTCATCGCCTGGGCAACATCGAAGGAAAACGAAAAGCGCCGGCTCGACGCCCACCAGTTCGGCGAGCTGAACCGCACCAGCATCCTGTCCAGCAAGGAGTTCGCCGATATCTACGGCGCCGATCTCGGCCAGGCGCTTGCCGAGACCGGCAAGGTCACTGCGGTCAACTTCTGGCAGGATCCGCGCTGGCCTGATCTCGGCGACCGCTGGGGCATCATCCTCGAGGAACTGATTGCCGGCACCCGCACCGACGTCAAGGGTAGCCTCAACGAACTCGAGGCCTATGCCAACGGGCTGGTGAAGAAATAGGCCCTCCCTCTTGCGGCGCACGGTTTGCGGCATTTCCTCGGAATGCCGGGACCTGTGCGTCGCAGGAGGGTCTGCCTTTCCTGAAGCGCACGACGGTTCCGCCCATGTCCAGATATCAGAGACGCAGCAAGGCCTGAGACCAATGCCTCGACGTTCATCCCTGCCGGTCACCTTCGTCGTGCCGACGCTGGTCATTCTGCTGATCCTGTCGATGGTGCCGACGCTCTACGCGATCATCATCGCCCTGCAGAACCGCGAGCTGAGCTCAACGGCCTATTCCTGGGTCTGGTTCTCGAATTTTGTCGACCTGTTCTCCGACCGCCGCTTCCTAAACGCCGTCTGGGTGTCGGTGAAGTGGGAAGTCGTCACCGTCGTCGCGACGATGGTCGTCGCGATCGGGCTCGGCGTGCTCATGTTCGAGGTCGCCGCGCCGCGCCTGCGCAATGTCTACTGCCTGCTGTTCATCATTCCGGTGCTGTTGCCGCGCGTCTCGGCGGCCTTCGTGTGGAAGTTCGCCTATCACCCGCTCTATGGCATCGCCACCTACCCATACCGGCTGCTGACCGGCGGACTGATCTTCGACCCGCTGTCCAAGCCGTCGACGGCTTTGTTCGCGGTCGCTTCAGTCGATGTCTGGCAGTGGGGCCTGTTCTTCGCCGTCATCGTGCTGAAACTGCTGGAGACTTTGCCGCCGCAGCCGATCGAGGCGGCGCGGCTCGACCACGCCAAGCGCTGGCAGATCCACGCCTATGTGACCTTGCCGATGCTGAAGGCGCCGCTGGTCAGCCTGATGTTCGTCAAGATGATCGAATCGCTGCGCTCCTTCGACCTGATCTATGTGATGACACGCGGCGGGCCCGGCGTGGCCACCGAAACGCTCGACATGTATGCCTTCTCGCAAGGCTTCATCGAATCCGGCAAGGTCTCCTACGCCTCGGCGATGGCTGTGCTGATGATGATCGCCACCGTCATCACCTTCACCATGCTGTGGAAGCGGGTGCAGGCATGAGGCTCGGCCGCATCGTCGCCAAGGCCGTCCTGGCCTTCGCCGGTTTTCTCGCCGTATTCCCGCTGCTGTGGACGGCGCTTAATTCACTGAAGAACAGCGTCGATATCATCACGCGCGTTCCCCGCCTGGTGTTCACGCCGACGCTTGCCAACATCAGCTACATCCTTGGCCGCGACAGCGTCATCACCGGGCTCTACAATTCGGTCATCGCTTGCGGCACAGCCGTGCTGATCGGCGTCGTGCTCGGCCTGCCGGCGGCCTACGCGGTGGCGCGCTATCCCAATCGCTGGGCTGGCGACATCCAGTTCTTCGTGCTGTCGCTGCGCTTCCTGCCGCCGGTGGCGGTGGCGATCCCGCTGATGGTGATCTGGCTGCAACTCGGCCTCTACGACACTTTGCCGGCTTTGATCGTCACCTACTCACTGCTCACCATCTCGGTGATCATGTGGCTCGCCATCCCTGCCTTCCAGAGCGTGCCGAAGGAGATCGAGGAAGCCGCCTTCGTCGACGGCTATGGCGCTTACGCGGTGTTCTGGCGGATCGCGCTGCCGGTCGCTGCCCGCTCGCTGATCGGCGCGGTCGCCTTCAGCTTCGTGCTGGTCTGGAACGAATTCCTGATCGCGCTGATGCTGTCGAGCTCCAACGCCAAGACCTTGCCGATCGTCGCCTCCGAACTCTCCCAGCAAGGCATGAACGTGCCGTGGGGAATCCTGAACGCCTCGGTCGTGCTCCTGTCGCTGCCGCCGCTGCTGTTCCTCGGCGTGCTCAGCGGCTTCCTGAATTCCGTTTTCCGGCAAAAAAAGACTTGAAGTGAGGACTTACCCGATGCGGGCTTTGGTGCTTGAGAAACAAGGCGAACTGTCGCTGCGCGAGATCGCGTTGCCGCTCGATGTCGGACCCGACGATGTCAGGATCGCCATCCACACGGTCGGCGTCTGCGGCAGCGACGTGCACTATTACACCCATGGCGCCATCGGCAGCTATGTCGTGCGTGCGCCGATGGTTCTCGGCCACGAGGCTGCTGGCACAGTCGTCGAGGTCGGCGCCAATGTCACGAGTCTGAAGGTCGGCGACCGCGTCTGCATGGAGCCGGGCGTGCCGAACCTGTCGTCGCGCGCGACAAGGCTCGGCATCTACAATGTCGACCCTGACGTCACCTTCTGGGCGACACCGCCGGTGCATGGCATTCTTGCTCCCTATGCCGTGCACCCGGCCGCCTTCACCTACAGGCTGCCTGACAATGTCTCCTTCGCCGAGGGCGCCATGGTCGAGCCCTTCGCCATCGGCATGCAGGCAGCCAGCCGTGCCCGGATCGTTCCGGGTGATGTCGCCGTCGTCGTCGGCTGCGGCCCGATCGGCATCATGATCGCGCTTGCCGCCCTTGCCGGCGGTTGCTCGAAAGTGCTGATTTCCGATTTTTCCGCGCCCAAGCTGAAGATCGCCGCGCAATATGCCGGCATCGTGCCGGTCAATGTCGGCGAGCGGTCGCTGGTCGATGCCGTCGCGGCCGCGACCGACAATTGGGGCGCCGACATCGTCTTCGAGGCGAGCGGCAGCCCCAAGGCTTTCGCCGATCTGTTCGACGTCGTGCGGCCAGGCGGCGCGGTGGTGCTTGTCGGGTTGCCGGTGGAGCCGGTGGCCCTCAACGTGCCGGCGGCGATCTCGAAGGAAGTGCGCATCGAGACGGTGTTCCGCTATGCCAACATCTTCGACCGCGCCCTGCAGCTCATCGCCTCCGGCAAGGTCGATCTCAAGCCGCTGATCACGGGGACCTACGATTTCGCCGACAGCATCAAGGCGTTCGAACGGGCCGCCGAAGGCAACCCGCAGGACGTCAAGCTGCAGATCCTGCTGGCAGACGAAAAGGGCTGACCATGTCCGCGATCGTTTGCTCCCATGTCGACAAGGCCTATGGCGCAACCACGGTGATCCGCGATCTCAACCTCGTGATCGAGGAGCACGAATTCGTCGTGTTCCTAGGCCCGTCAGGCTGCGGCAAGTCGACCTTGCTCAGGATGCTGGCGGGGCTGGAGGACATCAGCGGCGGCGAGGTCTCGATCGGCGGCAAGGTGGTCAACGACCTCGAACCCGGCGACCGCGGCATCGCCATGGTGTTCCAGAACTATGCGCTCTATCCGCACATGACGATCTTCGACAACATCGCCTTCGGGCTGCGGCGCCAGAAGGTGCCGGCGTCTGAGATCCGTAAGCGGGTCGAAGCGGTGTCACGGACGCTCGGGCTCGACCCCTATCTCGGCCGCAAGCCGGCCGAGCTCTCCGGCGGCCAGCAGCAGCGCGTGGCGATCGCGAGGGCCATGATCAAGACGCCCAAGGTGTTCCTGTTCGACGAGCCCTTGTCCAATCTCGACGCCAAATTGCGCAACCATATGCGCGTCGAGATCGCGCGGTTGCACCAGTCGCTGAAGACCACCACCGTCTACGTCACGCATGACCAGCTGGAAGCGATGACGCTCGCCGACCGCATCGTGCTGCTCAAGGACGGCATCATCGAGCAGATAGGCTCGCCGGCGGAAATCTACGGGCGGCCGGGCAATATTTTCGTGGCCGGCTTCATCGGCACGCCGAACATGAACTTTGTCGAGGTGACGGTCGGCCGGGCCGGGAATGGCTGGACGCTGACCGGCGCCGGAACGGTGCTTTCGATAGACGGGGCGGGCTTTCATCTCCAGCCGGGCGATCGCGCCGTGCTGGGCATCCGGCCCCCCGACCTGAAGATGGCCGGTGCCGGCGCCGCCGGCATATTGCAGGGCACCGCCGATCTCATCGAATTACATGGCAATGACGCGCTGGTGACATTCGGCTCCGGAGGCAAGGAGATCAGCGCACTGGTTCCGGCACGCGAATGCCCGGTGCTGCACGCCCCCGTGCGCTATACGTTCGAGGAGGATGACATCCACCTGTTCGACGCGACGTCAGGGGCGTCCCTGCGCAGGCAATAGCGCAAAAGTCTACCGGATCGCGTCGAGCGCCTGCCGATGCCGATGCATCTCCAGGAAAACCCGGTAGTCGCGATCGAAGCGGGCGCCGCTGGCCGGGTTGGCGGCGCGTGTCTTGCCGCCCTGCTGCATGGCAAGGCAGGCGGCGTTGAGATCGGGAAACAGCCCGGCGGCGGTCGCCGCCACCATGCCGGTACCGAGCAGCACCGCTTCGTCGGCCAGTGGCTCGACCACAGTGCAACCGGTGGCGTCGGCGTAGAGTTCCATCAGCAGCGGATTCTTGGTGTGGCCGCCGGTGACATGCAGCGTGTCGATCAGGTAGCCGTTCTCGTTGAGCGCCTCCAGCACATGGCGCACGCCGAGCGCAATACCGACGGCGGTGCGCCAATAGAGCTTGCACAGGCTGTCGAAGGACGAGTCCAGCGTCAGCCCGCTGACGACGCCGACGGCATGCGGGTCGGCAAGCGGCGAGCGGTTGCCGTGGAAATCCGGCAGCACATGCAGCCGGCCGGCGAGGTTCTCGCCCTCGGCGGCACGCAGTTCGGCGACACGCGCGGCGATCCTGGCATGCATGGCCGCGTTCGGTTCGCCGCCGGCGCCGTGCCAGCGGATGATATGGTCGAGCAGCGCCCCGGTCGCCGACTGGCCGCCTTCCGACAGCCACAGCTTCGGCAGCGCGGCGCCGTAATAGGGGCCCCAGACACCCGCGAAAGGTTGCGGGTCGGGCGACATCGCCATGACGCAGCTCGATGTGCCGGCGATCAGCGCCAGATGGCGGCCGATATTCTGGTCGTCGCCGGCAAAGCCGCCGAGCACGCCAAGCGCCCCGGCATAGGCATCGATGACGCCCGCGCCGACGCGACAGTTTTCTGTCAGGCCGAGTTCTGCCGCTGCCCGCGCCGTCAGCGAGCCTATATAGGCGCCGACCGGGCTGGCCCGTTCCGGCAGATTGCCGTGGTCGAAAAGATTGTCGAGGCCGACGAGTTCGAAGAAATCGCGTTGCCACGCGGTTTCCTGGTGCGCCAGGTAGGTCCATTTGGCGGTCAGCGTGCATTGCGAGCGCGCCAGCGAGCCGGTCGCCTGCCAGGTCAGGTAATCGGTCAAATCAAATAGATAGCCGGCTTCATTCCATTTAGCGGGCAGATTGCGCTTCAGCCACATCAGCTTCGGCGTCGCCATCTCGGGCGACATGACACCGCCGATATAGTTCAGCACCTCGTGGCCGCTCGCCGTGCATTCGTCGGCCTCGGCAATGGCGCGATGATCGAGCCAGACAATGGTGTCCCAGCGCTTGTCGCCGGTGGTCGACACGCTGAGCTGGCCGCCTTGCCTGTCACGCACGACCAGTGAACAGGTGGCATCGAAGGATATACCGGCAACATCCCCGGCGGCAACGCCGGCCTTTTCCCGCGCGGCACGCACGGCGGTGCAGACGGCGGACCAGATATCGCGTGAATCATGCTCGGCATGATCGGGCTTCGGCTGGTTCATGGCGATCGGCCGCTCGGCACGGCCAAGCAAGGTGCCACTGGCGTCGAGAATGCCCGCGCGAGCGCTCCCGGTGCCGACATCGACCGCGCAGACAAACTGTTTCGTCAAGATGCTCTAACTCTCGCTCCCAGGCCTGCAATCAGATCGGGCAATTGCAGCATGTCAGCGAATATAAAGTCCGGTTCGGTCGACGCAAGCCGCGCTTTCAATCCCGGATTGCCGGCGTGCGCGCCGCCGGTGAAGGCGAAGACGCGCATGCCTGCCGCTCGTGCCGCGGCGACGCCGGCCGGGCTGTCCTCGACGACCAGGCAGTTTCGCGGTTGCGCCCGCATGGCGGCGGCGGCGTGGAGGAAAAGGTCCGGTGCCGGCTTGCCCCTGGCGACCATGGCGGCGCTGAACAGATGCGGCTCCATCAGCATGAGCAGGCCGGTGACGTCGAGCGCGTAGCGAATACGTTCCAGCGTGCCGGAAGAGGCGACGCAGTATGGCAGGCCGAGCTTTGGCAGCATCTCCTTGACGCCAGGGATCGGCTTCAGCTCCTCGCGGAATTTTCGCATGAGGTCGACGCGCATGGCGGTGAGATGCTGATCGCTGATCTCCAGGCCGAAGTCGCGGCCTAGGATCTCGCGCACGCTTTTCATGCTCTTGCCGAGGAAATGTTCGTAGGCGGCGTCTTCACTGAGACTACCACCGGCAAGTTCGATCATGCCAAGCAGGGCGGAGACGGAGAGCGCCTCGCTGTCGACCAGCACGCCGTCGCAGTCGAAGATGACCAGTTCGGGCGTCATGATGCCGGCTGGCTCTTAGAGCTTGCCGGCGAGATAGCGCGTCAGCGTGGCGCGCGCGCCATTGGCCCAGAGCACGTTGAGCGCGTGGGCGAAGGCCTCGACGAAGGCCGTGGCGCGGCCGACATCGCCATAGATGTCGTCCATCGCAAGCCAGGCGGCGGGCGCGTCCTTTGCCGCCTTTGCCGTTGCCTGCATCCGATCCCAGCTCGGGTCGTTGGGTTCGATAATGGCGCCGCTGTCCGTCGTGCCGAAGCAGTAGCGGCACCACAACGCCGATTCCAGCGCCAGTCCGACTACACCTTTGCCGGCCTTCAGCCGGTCGGCAATGGTCGGGATGATGAATTTCGGCTGGCGGTTGGAGCCGTCGAGGCAGAGCCGGCGCACCGTGTCGCCGATCTTGGGATTGGAGAAGCGCTTCTCGATGAGCTGGTAATAGTCTTCAAGCACCGTGTCCGGCACCGGCGGCACGGTCGGGATGATCTCGTCGTGCTCGAGCTTGTCGAGGAAGCCGCGCACCAGCGGCTCCTGCATCGCCTCATGGACGAAGTGGATGTCCATCAGCCCGGCCGGATAGGCAATGGTGGCGTGGCCGCCATTGAGGATGCGGATCTTCATCAGTTCGTAAGGGGCGACATCCCTGACGAACTGCACGCCGACCTTTTCCAGCGGCGGGCGGCCATCGGTGAAATGGTCTTCCAGCACCCATTGCCGGAACGGCTCGCAGAACACCGGCCAATTGTCCTCGAGGCCGAAATCATCGGCGAGGATCTTGCGCTCGCGGTCGCTGGTTGCCGGCGTGATGCGGTCGACCATGGCGTTTGGGAAGGCGACGTGGTCGCTGACCCAGCTCGCCAGGTCCTCGTCGATCAGGCGGGCAAGGCCGATAACGCCGTCCGACGTGACATGGCCGTTGTGGGGAATGTTGTCGCAGGACATGACGGTGAACGGCACGATGCCATCCTCGCGGCGTCGCATGAGGCCGGCCAGGATGATGCCGAACACAGTCTTTGGCGTGGCGCCCGGCTGCGCGTCCGCGACGATGTCGGGATGGGTCGGGTTGAACACGCCTGAGGCCGGATCGATGAAATAGCCGCCTTCGGTGATGGTCAGCGAAACGATCCTGATTGCCGGGTCGGCCAGCCGCTCGATGATGCCGGCAGCATCGCCCGGCATCAGGAAATCGATCATCGCTCCGGTGACGCGTGCACTCATATGACCTTCGTCCTGCTCGACCACCGTCGTCAGCCAATCCTGCTCCTCAAGCTTGCCGCGGCCGATCTTCTCGCCGTCGAACACGCCTGCGCCGACCAGCGCCCAATCATGGCCGACGCCTTGACCGAACAGGTCGTCGAGATAGACGGCCTGGTGCGAACGGTGAAAATTACCGACGCCGAAATGCACGATGCCGGCTTTCAGCGCCGACCGGTCATAGTTCGGACCTGCGACCTTGGACGGAAGCGTGGCGAGGCTCGAGGAAGAGAGTTTCACGGTCATCTGCTTTACCCTTTGGCCGATTTGCGAGCCCGACTGTTTCGCCTCCTTCGGGAGGGCGAGGATGAGGGGCCGCACCTGGTGTTCCAGTATGCTGCCCCTCACCTGCCCCCGTGGCGCTTCTCCGGAGGAAAAGAGAGAAGCGCCTTCCCCCCTCAACTCATCCCCTTCAACTCATCCATTGACCGCCATCGACGTTGTAGGTCTGGGCGACGATGTATTCGGCCTCGTCGCTGGCGAGGAACACGGCCATGCCGGCAAGGTCTTCCGGCTTGCCCATGCGGCCATACGGCACGCCCTCGCCGACCAGCCGTTTCTTTTCGCCTTTCGGCCGGTTCTCGTATTTGGCGAACAGGGCATCGACCTCGTCCCACATGTCGCTGTCGACGACGCCGGGCGCGATGCCGTTGACGTTGATGCCGTGCTTGATCAGGTCGAGCCCGGCCGACTGGGTCAGCGAGATGACGGCGGCCTTGGTGGCGCAATACACAGCGACCAGCGGTTCGCCGCGACGCCCGGCCTGGCTCGCCATGTTGATGATCCTGCCGCCCTTGCCGCGCGCGATCATCGAGCGGCTTGCTGCCTGCAGCATGAACAGCGTGCCGGCGACGTTGACGGAGAAAAGCTTTTCGTAGCTCGCCCGCGATATCTCCACGATCGGCGCCAGGTCGAACAAAGCGGCGTTGTTGATCAGGATGTCGAGGCCGCCAGTCCTGCTCTCCACCGCTTTGACCGCGGCATCGATGGATGCCTGGTCGGTGACGTCGAGCTTTAGCGCATAGGCATGGTCGCCGATTTCAGCCGCAGTCTTGCGCGCCGCCTCCAGGTTGATATCGGCAATCGCCACCGTGGCGCCTTCGCGCACATAGGCTTCGGCGAAGGCTCTGCCTATGCCGCGCGCCGACCCGGTGATCAGCGCCGATTTGCCTTTCAGCCTCACTGTCCCATCCTCACTGGACCATCGCCTTGCCGTCGGCGCCGAAGCGGTGCAGCTTGGACTTGTCCGGCGTCAGATAGATCGTGTCACCGTGACGAACGGCGAGTTCGCCGTCGGCGCGCACTGTCAGCGGACCGACGCCATCGGCCTGGACATGAAGGAAGGTGTCGGAGCCCAGATGCTCGGCCACGCCGACGGTGGCCTTCCAGTCGCCCGCCGTGGTCGATATCTGCATATGTTCTGGCCGAATGCCGATCGTCTTGGAGCCGTATTTCGCGGCCGGCGCGCCCTCGATGAGGTTCATCTTCGGCGAGCCGATGAAGCCGGCGACGAACAGGTTGCGCGGCGTCTTGTAGAGCTCCATCGGCGAGCCGACCTGCTCGATGTTGCCGGCGTTGAGCACGACAATCTTGTCGGCCATGGTCATGGCCTCGACCTGATCGTGGGTGACATAGATCATCGTCGTCTTGAGTTGATGATGCAGTTCGCTGATTTCGAGCCGCATGGTGCCGCGCAGTGCGGCGTCGAGGTTGGACAGCGGTTCATCGAACAGGAAGGCCGAGGGCTGGCGCACGATGGCGCGGCCGATGGCGACGCGCTGGCGCTGGCCGCCGGAGAGCTGGCCCGGGCGGCGTTCGAGGTAGTTGGTGAGGTTCAAGACGCGCGCCGCGTCCTTCACCTTCCTGTCGATGGTCGCCTGGTCCTCGCCCGCCATCTTCAGCGGGAAGGCGATGTTCTTGGCCACCGTCATATGCGGGTAGAGCGCATAGGACTGGAACACCATGGCGAGCTTGCGCTTGGCCGGCGCCTCGCCGGTGACGTCACGGCCATCGATGTTGATGGTGCCGCCGCTGGTGTCTTCGAGGCCGGCGATCAGCCGCAGCAATGTCGACTTGCCGCAGCCAGACGGGCCGACGAAGACGACGAACTCGCCATTCTCGATCACAAGGTCGAGGCCGGGGATGATGGACGTCGATCCAAAGGATTTGGAGACGTTCTTGAGTGTGATGTTTCCCATGGTTTCCTCCCCGAGAGCTATTTTTCGCCGATCGCTTCAGGCAATTTCCGTTACTTCACCGCACCAAATGTCAGGCCGCGCACCAGCTGCTTCTGGCTGAACCAGCCCATGATCAGGATCGGCGCGATGGCCAACGTCGAGGCCGCCGAAAGCTTGGCCCAGAATAGGCCTTGCGGACTGGAGAAGGAGCTGATGAAGGCGGTCAGCGGAGCAGCGTCCGTAGTGGTCAGCCGGATCGTCCAGAACGCCTCGTTCCAGGCCAGGATGATGTTGAGGAGCATGGTTGAGGCGATGCCCGGTACTGCCATCGGCGTCAGCACGTAGATGATCTCGTTCCACAGCGACGCGCCGTCCATGCGGGCCGCTTCCAGGATCTCGCCTGGGATTTCACGGAAGTAGGTGTAGAGCATCCAGACCACGATCGGCAGGTTGATCAGCATCAGCATGACCATCAGGCCGATGCGCGAGTCCAGCAGGCCGAGATTGCGGAAGATCAGGTAGATCGGGAACAGCACGGCGACCGCGGGCATCATCTTGGTGGACAGCATCCACATCAGGATGTCCTTGGTCCGCTTGGTCGGCGAAAACGCCATCGACCATGCCGCCGGAATGGCGACAAGCAGCGCCAGGACGGTCGAACCGACGGAGAGTAGCACCGAGTTGAAGAAGAACTTGAAGTAGCCGCTCTGCGCCTGGACTTCGGCATAGCTCTCGAAGGTCCCGGACGGGATCAGGTTGAAACCCTGGATCGCTTCCTGCTCCGACTTGAACGAAGTGATGATCGTATAGAGGATCGGGAAGAAGATCAGCAGCGCGACGATCCAGGCGGCGACGGTCGCGATTGTCTTGTGCTGGGTGGTGACTGAGCGTGCCATGATCAGGTTCTCCCATATCGGCGATGGTGGCGGCAGGGTCGACCCCCACTCCGGTTTGCTGCGCAAACCACCTCTCCCCCGATCGACGGGGTAGAGGAAAGGCGCAGCTTCAATGCAGGCGTTTCCTCTCCCCCGGGCAGGGGGAGAGGTGTCCCGCGCAGCGGGACGGAGTGGGGGTGGTTCAGCGCGCGTGCCATCGTCTCCCCCTACTTGTCCAGGTTCTTGCCGACGGCGCGCATGGCGAAGAAGGCGACGATGTTGGCTAGAATGACGGCGATCACACCGCCCGCGGATGCCTGGCCGATTTTGAACTCCAGCAGCGCCTTCTGGTAGACGAGGAAGGGCAGGTTGGTGGAGGCATAGCCGGGGCCGCCATTGGTGGTGACCAGGATCTCGGCATAGACCGAGAGCAGGAAGATCGTCTGGATAAGGATGACGACGGTGATGGCGCGCGACATGTGCGGCAGTGTCAGATAGATGAAGCGGCTGATGAAGCCGGCGCCGTCCATCTCGGCGGCTTCCTTTTGCTCGCCGTCGAGCGACTGCAGCGCAGTGAGCAGGATCAAGGTCGCGAAAGGCAGCCACTGCCAGGCGACGATGATGATGATCGCCGTCATCGGATGCTGCCCGAACCAATCGATCGGCTGCATGCCGAAGAAGCGCGCTATGTCGGCGAAGACGCCATATTGCGGGTGCATGATCATGTTCTTCCAGACCAATGCGGCTACCGGCGGCATGACGAAGAACGGCGAGATGACGAGGATGCGCACGATCCCTTGTCCCCACATCGGCTGATCGATGAGCAGCGCCAGCAGGATGCCGCCGATCACCGTGATCAGCAGCACGCTGACCACTAGGACAAGCGTGTTGAGGATCGACTGCAGGAAGGCCGGGTTGGAATAGAACAGCGCGTAGTTGGAGAGGCCGACGAAGCCATCGCGAACCGGATTGAGCGGATTGTACTGCTGGAAAGAGAACCACAGCGTGAGAGCAAGCGGAACAACCATCCAGACCAGCAGCAGCACCACGGATGGCGCCATCATGAATCGGGCAAGCGAACGGGTCTGCTGAGTAGCCATGACGGTCACCCTTCAAGGATCAGACTGAATTTTCACAGGCGTTGGAGAGGCGGCCGCCCGAACTGGGTTTCGGGCGGCCGTTGCCGGTCATGGTCGTCGGCCGGCATTCGGCACCGGGAGGAGCCTTACTTGATATACCCGCCCTCGGTCATCGTCGCGGTCGCCGCGTCCTGGGCCTGCTTCAGCGCATCGTCGACGCTCGACTGACCGGCAAGAGCCGCCGAGAAGAGCTGGCCGACGGTGGTGCCAAGGCCCTGGAATTCAGGGATGGCGACGAACTGCACGCCGACATAGGGCACCGGCTTGACGGTCGGATGCGTCGGGTCGGCGGCGTTGATGGAGTCCAGCGTCATCTTGGCGAACGGAGCCGCCTTCTGGTACTCCGGATTGGCGTAGAGCGAGGAGCGCGTGCCCGGAGGTACGTTGGCCCAGCCTTCCTTCGAAGCGACGAGTTCGGCGTAGTGCTTGCTGGTTGCCCACGACACGAACTTCTCGGCGGCGTCAGCCTTCTTGGTGCCGGCGGGAATCGCAAGCGACCAGGCCCACAGCCAGTTGCCGCGCTTGCCCAGGCCGTTGTCGGGCGCCAGGGCATAGCCGACCTTGTCGGCGACCGTCGAGTTCTTCGGGTCAGAGACGAAGGAGGCGGCGACGGTGGCGTCGATCCACATGCCGCACTTGCCCTGCTGGAAGAGCGCCAGGTTCTCGTTGAAGCCGTTGGAGGAGGCTCCCTCAGGGCCGTCGGCCTTCATCAGGTCGACATAGAACTGCAGCGTCTTCTTCCATTCCGGCTGGTCGAACTGCGGCTTCCAGTTCTCGTCGAACCAGCGGGCGCCGAAGGAGTTCGACATGGCGGTCAGGAAGGCCATGTTCTCGCCCCAGCCGGCCTTGCCGCGCAGGCAGACGCCGTTCACGCCATTGGCGCGGTCGGTCATCTTGTCGGCGGCCTGTCTGATGAAGTCCCAGGTCGGCGCGTCGGGCATCTTCAGCCCGGCCTTCTCCATCAGGTCCTTGCGGTACATGACGAAGGAGCTTTCGCCGTAGAAGGGCGCGGCATAGAGCTTGCCATCGACCGAGAGGCCACCGGCGATGGCCGGGATGATGTCCTTGACGTCGTAGTCGGCGCCGAGCTTGTCGAGCGGCAGGAGCCAGCTCTGCTTGGCCCAGATCGGAACCTCGTAGGTGCCGATGGTCATCACGTCATACTGGCCGCCCTTGGTGGCGATGTCGGTGGTGACGCGCTCGCGCAGCACGTTCTCTTCGAGCGTGACCCAGTTGAGCTGGATGTCGGGGTTGGCCTTGGTGAAGTCGTCGGTCAGCTTCTGCATGCGGACCATATCGCCATTGTTGACGGTGGCGATGGTGATGGATTCGGCATGTGCAGCGAAAGCCAGCGCGCTGGCCGAGCACAAGCCCAGGATGAGCGTACGAAGTTTCATCAAATTCCTCCCATGGACCAAGATGAGCATTTGCCTTGGCTGTGAGCAATTACTCACTTAGTCTTAATTATGTCAAGCCGAATTCGATGCTGCAGCGCAGCACACGGCCGGCGAAATAATGATGGAGGGTTGGCCACAGGGATCGGATTCCCGCCGGACGGGGTCCGGGCGGCAGGCCGAGAGCCTCTTGAGCGGGATGTCGTTTCTCGCCCGGTCTGCTGTCTGCTTGTCTGCCGGTCAGCAGGCGATCTCGGCCAGCAGCCAGTCGCGGAAGGCGCGGATCTTGGGCACGTTGCGGCGCGCCTCGGGGTAGACCAGCCAGTAGGCGTGGCCGTCGTCTCCGACCAGGTCGAAAGGCTGCACCAGCCGGCCGTCGGCGAGTTCGGCCTTGAACAGCGCCCTGGTCAGGATCGCCACGCCGTGGCCCGATATGGCCGCGTTGGCTTCATAGGCTTGCGCGCCCATGCTGCTGCCGGGCCGCCTGGCGAGGTCGTGGCTGTGCACGCCGGCGGCCTCGAACCATTGCGTCCACCAGATGTCGCTTGGATCGAGGATCGGCAGCTTGAGCAGATCGGCCGGTTCGTTGATGCCACCGATGCTAGCCGCGAGCTTCGGGCTCAGCATCGGCGTGAAATCGGCATCGAGCAGTTTGTGGGCTTCCAGCCCCGGCCATTTGCCGCCGCCGGAGCGGATGGCGAGGTCGACATCCTCGCGGGCGAAATCCGTCAGCCGGCTCGACGTTTCGAGCCGCACGGCAAGCGACGGATGTGCGATCTGGAAC
Organism: Mesorhizobium sp. SARCC-RB16n; assembly: GCF_008520305.1. Taxonomy (GTDB): domain Bacteria; phylum Pseudomonadota; class Alphaproteobacteria; order Rhizobiales; family Rhizobiaceae; genus Mesorhizobium. The sequence continues at coordinate 37,612 of NZ_ML703283.1, forward strand.
GCGCCAAGATGGTACGCCAGCCAGTTGGAGGCAAAGGTCAGCACCGTGGTGACACACAACAACCCGTCCGCGCCGCCGCGCGCGGCGGCATAGGCCTGGCCAAGAATGGCAAAGGCCTCGCTGACCGCCGGCGCCAGGCGCTGACCAGCTTCGGTCAGCTCGATCTGGCGCGGCCGCCGCAGGAACAGCGGCGCGCCGACGCGCTCCTCCAGCACCTTGATCTGATAGCTGACTGCCGCTTGCGTCATTGCGAGTTCCCCCGCGGCCTTGGTGAAGGAAAGATGCCGCGCCACCGCCTCGAACACCCGGATCGCCTGCAACGGAGGCAGTTGCGAAACCTGTGGCGCACTGAGGTCAGGCATAAAGCCTCCTTATGGGTCGTTATCGACGTTCGATTGGCAAAGGCGGCCGGCAAGGCCGACATTCATGCTCAACCCGTCATTCGGGTTCAGGATAACGAAGGTTGACGATCATGACCATGGCGCAGCAAAAATGCACTCCCGCTCCCGATCATCGCTGGATTTCGTGGCTTGTGGATGGATTCGGCTGGTTCGCGACCAGAAAAAAGGCGCATCTCGACATCAGGGACCTGTCGCCGCATCTGCAGCGCGACCTCGGTTTCCTCGACGGCAACGATCCTTTCGGCCGGCACCAATAGCCTTGCTGGCTTTATCGCCAAGCCGTCAAATGCTGGCCAGCAGGGCGGCGGCCGTCCGCTCGTCGGTGATGAGCCCGTTGACCAGCCGTCGGTTGACGGCCGCCAGGATACCGGGCAGCTTGCGCTCGCCCATGGCAAGCGCGATGACCAGCGACTTCTCGCGCGACGGCAGCGCCGCCGACGACACCCGGTCATTGGTGATGCCTTCGATCATGCGGCCTTCGCGATCGAACACCCAGCCGACGATTTCGGCAACGCCACCGGCCTTCTGCAAGGCTTTCAGTTCGCTTTCCGAAATGAAGCCGTCCTCATAGAGCGGCGCCTTCGGGCCGAGGTCGCCGATACCGATGAAGGTGACATCGGCCTCGGCGGCAAGCACCAGCGTCGGCTGGATCATCGGCTGGTTGAGCAGCATCTCGCGCTCCTGCGGCGAGGAGGCGATGACCGGCAACGGCATCGGGAAGGATCGCGCCTTGACCCTGTCGGCCATGGTGAAGATGACGTTGTAGAAGGCGGCCGAACCGTCCGGCGAGATGTTGCCGGTCAAGGACACCACCTTGTGCTGCGGGCATTCCATCGGCGGCAATTGTTCGATCGCCGCCTTCAACGTTCGCCCGGTGCCGATGCCCATGACGATCGGCGTCGGCGACCGCAGCCGCCGTTCGATCTCGGCGGCCGCCGCTTCGGCGATGCCGATGGTGGTGGAGGATGAATTGGGGTCGCTCGGGACCACCTCGACAAGGTCGAGCGCAAAGCGCGATTTCAGCCGCGCGGCAAGGTCCAGGCAGTTGGCGATCGGATGATCGACGCGGACCTTGATCAGACCTTCCGACACCGCCAGCGACACCAGCCGCTGCGCCGTCTGCCTCGATATGCCGAGTGTGGCGGCTATCTGGTCCTGTGTGTTGCCGGCAACATAATAGAGCCAGCCGGCGCGCGCTGCGTCGTCCAGCCTGTTGCTGCCGCCATCCTGCCGGGTATTCACGTCCTGCCTCCCGAACTCCGCCGATAGGCGGTCTCTATCAGTTTCGCAGGGAATGGCCGCCTGCGCAATTGTCAATCTCAAGAGCAAATGCTTGCATTGATGCGACGAAGGTTTTCTGTTCCGTTTCCATCAGAAGGCATGTTCTATGGCCGCCAAAGGTTTATCTCCCGGCGCAAACCCTTTAAGGGATCGCAGAAAGGAGCGCTGCATGACACTGAAGGCGGTTTTCTGGGACATGGACGGCACGCTGGTCGACAGCGAACCGCTGCACGCGGCAGCCCTCATTGCAGCGATGCGCAATGCTGGCCTCACGCCGCCTGACGATCTGCATGAGCGCGTGCTCGGCGTCGCCGCCTGGCCGGTCTACGAAATGATGCGCGACGAGTTCGGGCTGCAACTGCCCTTCGACGAATGGATCGTTCACAAATATGAGCATTACCTGCCGCTGGTCGAGGGGCTGAAGCCGCGCCCAGGCGCCATCGAGGTCTTCAATGAATTGCGCGCGCTCGGCGTGCAGCAGGCGGTGGTCTCCAATTCCGACCGGATGATCGTCGACGCCAATCTGCGCATGGTCGGCCTGACGTACCCCGGCATGAAGACGATCAGCCGCAACGACGTGCGCGAAGGCAAGCCGCACGCCGAGCCATTCCTGCGCGCCGCCTATCTGGCCGACGTCGATCCCGCGCACGCCGTCGCGGTCGACGACAGCTGGCCGGGCGCCATGGCGGGGCTGGCGGCGGGAATGAAGACCATCTTCTGGCCTGAAAAGCCGATGGAAGGACCGCCCGGCGCCGTCGTCATCAACAGCGCCGCGGAATTGCGGGCCCAGCTCGGACTGTAGCCCTCAGTTCCGGTAAACCGGCTCCTGTTCGTCGAGGATCGCCTTCAACTCGGCGAGATGACGTTCGGCCTGGCCGGGATAGTCGTCCATCTCGCTCGCCGTCTTCTCGGCGATCGCGTCGGAGAGCGTGCGCAGCGGCCGGCCGGTCCACAGCGCCTTGATGTAGGTCTCGGCGGCGCGCTCGAAATAGAACATGCGGTTGAAGGCGTCGGCGACGGTGTTGCCGATGACCAGCACGCCATGATTGCCCATCACCATCACCTTGACCTTGGGGTCGGCGAGAAGCTGCGAGCAGCGCTCGCCCTCTTCCTCGAAGGCCAGCCCGCCATAATGCGCGTCGACGACATGGCGGTTGAAGAACATCGCCGAATTCTGGTCGATCGGCGGCAGCGTCGAGTCGGCGAGCGAGGCCAGCACGGTGGCGTGGATCGAATGGACATGCATGACGCAGCGCGCGTGCGGCACATTGCGATGGACGGCGCCGTGCAGGCCCCATGCCGTCGGGTCGGGCGCGTTTGGGCCCGACAAGGTGTCGGGATCGCTGGCGTCGATTTCGATCAGGTCGCTCGCCTTGATGCGCGAGAAATGCACCTGGTTCGGGTTCATCAGGAACCTGGTGCCGTCGTCGTTGACGGCCAGCGAGAAATGATTGGCCACCGCCTCGTGCATGTTGAGCCGCGCCGTCCAGCGGAACGCGCAGGCGAGATCGACGCGCTCTTCGTAGAAGGGCAGGTTGGTCAGCGTTTCCTTCTGCAGGCGGGCAATGCTCATCCTAAAAATCCTCCGGTTTCGGCAAGAATGCCGTGCTCCGCTGGTGCCCGCAACCGCTTTCGCTTGGTGCAGAAGGCCAACTATGCCGCGGTGCTTGCGGAACCAAGGGTCCGAAGTCCGCCATGCTCGACGATGAAATCGATCACCTCCTGCAAGCCCTTGCCGCGCGAAAGATCCGTGAAGCCAAACGGGCGCTTGCCGCGCATGCGGCCGGCGTCGCTCTCCATGACATCGAGATTGACGTTCACATAAGGCGCCAGATCGCCCTTGTTGATGATGAGGAAATCGGAGCGCGTGATCGCGGGTCCGCCCTTGCGCGGAATTTCTTCGCCCTGGCAGACCGAGATGACATAGAGCGTAAGATCCGCAAGATCCGGCGAGAAGGTGGCGGCAAGGTTGTCGCCGCCGGATTCGATGAAGATGATGTCGAGGTCGGGAAACTTGCGGTTCAGCTCGGCGATAGCCTGCAAATTGATCGAGGCGTCCTCGCGGATGGCGGTATGCGGGCAGCCGCCGGTCTCGACGCCGACGATGCGCTCCTCCGGCAGCGCCTGCAGCCGGGCCAGCATCATGGCGTCTTCCCTGGTGTAGATGTCGTTGGTGACGACGGCGATGGAAAACTCGTCGCGCAGCGCCTTGCAGAGTTTTTCAGTGAGCGTCGTCTTGCCGGAACCTACGGGGCCACCAATGCCGATACGAAGAGGACCGTTAGCTTGTGTCATGTCGGAAACTCCATGATGGCAAGGCCCGCGAAGCCGAGCCCGATCAACAGGCACAGCGGCGAATAGAGACTGGTATCGAGCCGCGCGAAAGGCTGTTGCGGCGCCAGCCGGCGCCACCAGGTTGTGAAACCGGCAATGCCGCGTCCCAGGAACACCAGACCGATCAGCATCGACGTGGCGGCAAGCCCCTCCTTTGGAAAGGGCGAGGCAAAGAAACCGATGAGTGCCAGCGGCCACAGCGTTGCCAGGCCAAGGCAAGTGGCAACGGCGAAACTGGCGAATGGCGTCGGCATTTCGTCGACGCCGCGAAAACCGACGACGGCGTGGGCGCAGGACGCGGCATCCCTGCCTGGCCAAATGCCGCCGATGCCCCAATAGACGTGCAATGCCGTGATCAGCAGCAGGACGAATGAGAGGACGAAGGCGAGGAGGATCATGAGCGGAACAGTCGCGAATACTGGGTTTCGTGCTTCATCGCCGTGATGTCGGAGACGAAGGCGCAGCCGCCGAGATCGTCCGATGTCGAGCGGGACGCACGGGCGGCGGTCGAGAGCGCCAGTGGCTCGAACCCTGCGAGCAGCGTCGTGGCCTCGTTCTGGCCGATGACGCCGAGCCGGATCGCTGCCTGGACGAGGTTGGAGAAGAAGGCCTGCAGGAAGGCGGACAGCGCGTCATGCAGCGCAATGCCGTTGCCGCCGGCAACGGCGCCGACAGCGACGCAGTAGGCGCATTCGGCGGGCAAGCGCTCCAGCGCGGGATTGGGCCAGGCGCCGGCCGCCTTGAGGAAGGCCGCACCTTGCAGCATGGTCTCGCTGTGGCGCTCGCGCGAGCCGGCCAGTGCCTCGGCCAGTGCCGCCACCTCGCCGAGATCGCCGCCTTCACACGCGCGCCGCCAGCTTTCGGCGAACAGCACGGCATCGTTCCAGCCCGAGCCCATCTCGACCAGCGTCTCCAGCCAACCGGCAAGGCCGGCGGCATCGGTCACCAACCCATCATGCACCGCGCGCTCCAGACCATGGCTGTAGGCAAAGCCGCCGACCGGGAAAGCCGGAGACAGCCACGCCATCAGCCGTAGCAGGGCGATGCCGGACGGCTGGTCAGTCATGATGATGATCGTGAGGCGAATGCGCGTGGCTGTGCGAATGGGCTTCGTGGCCATGACTGTGCGCCTCCGCGTGGCTGTGCGCATGGCCGTGATCATGCCCGCCCGAGTACGCGCCGCGCACCGGCTTAAACGGTTCGGAAACGTCGCGCACGGTGGCGCCGAGCCCTTCCAGCATCGCCTTGATGACATGGTCGCGCAGGATGAGGATGCGGTGCGCCTCGATGCCGGCGGCGAGATGGCGGTTGCCGATATGCCAGGCGAGTTCGGTCAGATGGACCGCGTCGCGAGCGCGGATGTCATAGATCTCTTCGGGCGCCGCGACGATCTCGATATGGCCGCCGTCCTCCAGCACCAGCCGGTCGCCGTCGTTGAGGGCAACGGGCTCGGGCAGGTCGACCAGCACCTTGCTGCCGTCGGCAAGTTCGATGGCGCGGCGGCGCAGATGCCGCTCGTCATGGGCGAGGACCGCGCGGCCGGAGGGCGCTGTGGTCGCGACCGTGCCGGCGGGCAGCACCGAGACGGCGCGCGGGAATTTGGTGAAGTCGGTGTTGAGGTTGAGCTTCATTTCATGGAGCCTCCTTAGAGCGCCGCGTCCTCTTGGACGCGCAAAGGACGCTCTAATACTTTGAATCTATGCATCGTGCTTTCCGAAAATCGATTCCGATTTTCGGGCCGATGCATTAGCCTGCGCCCGCGCACGGGCAGGACGCGCCAGCACACGGTCGAAATAGGCATTGACGCGCTCGGAGTCGATCGGGAACCGGCCGGCACGCGCCCAGCCGCCCATGTCGCCGAGCAGCACGTCGACGGCGGAAAAGCGGTCGCCCAGCGCAAACGTCTTGTCGCCGAGCCGGCGATCCAGCGCCTTGACCTCCGAGGCGAAGTCATAGGCCGCGGCAGGGCCGACGTCGACCCGAACTTCCCTGGGTAAGAGGAAGCGATGGCGCAATTTGTTCCAGAGCGGCGCCTCGAACTCGCTCTGGGCAAAATGCATCCAGGAATTCACCTCGGCACGGCCGGCGAGACCGGGATTGGCGCCCATCCCTTTGTCGGCGTGCTTCTCCGCCAGATAGACGCAGATCGCCGCCGAATCCGTCACCGTCAGTTCACCGTCGATGAGAATCGGCACTTTGCCCGACGGGTTGAGCGCATAGGCTTCCGGCGAGCGTAGCTTGACCTCGACGAATTCATAGGGCTGGCCGAGTTCCTCCAGCATCCAGAGGACGCGGCTGACCCGGGACCCACGCGATCCGACGGCCTTGTACATCGTTGAACCTGCCTTTCTCCGGAACTCTAGATCATCGGCTGGTGTCATACGATCGTGTCGAAGAGCCGCAGGATGAAGGATATCTGATAGATAAGCGCCGCCGTGACAAAGGTGACGTGAAAGCGGCGGTCGCGCACCAGGATCGCGGCGATGCAGAGCGCGACGAACATCGGCGTGCGGAACAGATATTCGTTGCCGAAGCGGGCGAAATGCTCCGGCCCTTTCAGCAACGTGTCGACCACGTCGAGCAGATAGGTCGCCGCCAGCAGGCCGAAGAACCAGGCGCGGCGCGAATAGAAGAAATCCTCGTAGCTGGTGTAGTCCAGCATCGAATCCGGAAACAGCAGCGCGCAGAGCAGGAACAGCGTGATGGCGTAGAAAATGATGAAAAGATATTTGCCGAAGGTCCACGTTTCGATGGCGTAGAGGCCGAACTCCCACCACCAGAAATGCACCAGCATCAACAGCACCGAGGCGACCCAGGCCAGATGCACGGGATAGAGCCGGTACTGGCCAGGATGCTGGACGATGCGCGCCACCCCCGATAGCAAGCGGGCGACACCAAGCCCGATCACCATGCCCATGACGATGCGGATATGCGGGAAGATGTCGTGGGCGGAGGCTATTTCGGTCGCCATACTCGTCTACAATGTGCCGTTCGGAGCCGCATATTGCTGCGGCGAGTCTCCCGCTGCAACGGGTTTTACCCGGCGCGATCGCCGATCTGGTTTCAAAACAGAAAATACCGCTGGGCCATCGGCAGCACCGTCGCCGGCTCGCAGGTCAAGAGTTCGCCATCGGCGCGCACTTCGTAGGTTTCCGGATCGACCTCGACATGTGGCGTGGCGTCGTTGAGCACCATCGAGTGCTTGCCGATGCCGCCGCGCGTGTTTTCGACGGCGACGAATTGCTTGTCGACGCCAAGCCGCCCATGCAGACCTGACTCGAGCGCTGCTTTCGAAACGAAGGTCACGGACGAGTTGGTCCGGGCTTTGCCATAGGCGCCGAACATCGGCCGGTAGTGCATCGGCTGCGGCGTCGGGATCGAGGCGTTGGGATCGCCCATCGGGGCGGCGGCGATCATGCCGCCGATCAGCACCATGTCCGGCTTGACGCCGAAGAAGGCAGGGTTCCACAGCACCAGATCGGCGCGTTTGCCGACCGCGATCGAGCCGATCTCCTTCGACAGCCCGTGCGCGATGGCTGGATTGATGGTGTATTTGGCGATGTAGCGGCGGACGCGGAAATTGTCGTTGTCGCCGGTCTCCTGCGGCAATGCCCCGCGCTGGCGCTTCATCTTATCGGCCGTCTGCCAGGTTCTGATCGCCACCTCGCCGACGCGGCCCATGGCCTGAGAGTCCGACGAGATGATCGAGAAGGCGCCGATGTCGTGCAGTATGTCCTCGGCCGCGATGGTCTCCTTGCGGATACGGCTTTCGGCGAAGGCGATGTCCTCGGGGATCGACGGCGACAGATGATGGCAGACCATCAGCATGTCGAGATGCTCGGCCAGCGTGTTGACCGTGTAAGGCCGCGTCGGGTTGGTCGAGGACGGGATGACGTTGGGCAGGCCGCAGACCTTGATGATATCCGGCGCATGGCCGCCGCCGGCGCCCTCGGTGTGGAAGGCGTGGATGGTGCGGCCCTTGATGGCCGCGACCGTGTTCTCGACAAAGCCGCTCTCGTTCAGCGTGTCGGTGTGGATCATCACCTGCACGTCGTAGTCGTCGGCGACCGACAGGCAGCAGTCGATGGCCGCCGGCGTCGTGCCCCAGTCTTCGTGCAGCTTGAGCGAGCAAGCGCCGCCCAAAACCATCTCCTCAAGCGCGGCCGGCAGCGAGGCGTTGCCCTTGCCCGACAGGCCGATATTCATCGGGAAAGCGTCGAAGGACTGGATCATGCGCGCCATGTGCCACGGCCCCGGCGTGCAGGTGGTCGCCAGCGTGCCATGCGCCGGACCGGTGCCGCCGCCGAGCATGGTGGTGATGCCCGACATCAGCGCTTCCTCGATCTGCTGCGGGCAGATGAAGTGGATATGCGCGTCGAAGCCGCCGGCGGTGAGTATCTTGCCTTCGCCGGCGATAATCTCGGTGCCGGGACCGATGATGATGGTGACGCCGTCCTGCATGTCGGGATTGCCGGCCTTGCCTATTGCGGCGATGCGGCCGTCCCTGAGACCTATATCGGCCTTGAAGATGCCGGCCGAGGCATCGATCACCAGCGCGTTGGTGATGACGGTGTCGACCGCGCCTTGGGCCCGGGAAACCTGGCTCTGGCCCATGCCGTCGCGGATGACCTTGCCGCCGCCGAATTTGACCTCTTCGCCGTGGATGGTGAAATCCTTCTCGACCTCGATGATGAGCTCCGTGTCGGCAAGCCGCACTTTGTCACCAACGGTCGGGCCATACATCTGGGCGTAGGCGGCACGCGTTAGTCTGGCCATCAGCGATTGCTCCCGAAATGCGATGTGATCGAAGCCCGGCTGCACATTGCCGCCATCCAATGGTCACGCAATGACCCGCTGGCCGACACCTTCTGATCCCATTTGGCGGTTGAGGTTGGGACGTCACCCCAAAACGACCGTTTGCCAAATCGATGGAAGGAAAATCCATGCGCAAAACGACAGTTCTTGCAGCCGCCGCCAGCCTGATGCTGGCGGGCGCCGCCAGTGCCCAGCAGCAGCCCGCGCAACAGCCCGCCCCGTCCACGCCCGCCCCCACGGCGAAAACGCCCGCTCCCGGTGGCCAACAGGCCGCGCCGGCGATCCAAAGCGTCAACATTGTCGACATCACCGAGTTGCCGAAGGACACGCAGACGCAGGTCAACCAGGTGATCGCCCAACGTGGCGATGCCGGCCTGCAGAAACTGCGCAGTTCGATCGACGCCACCCCCAAGGTGAAGTCCGCTCTCCAGGCCAAGGGGATGACCTCGGCTCAGGTGGTCGCGGCCAGCATGGAGCCGAACGGCGCGCTGACCCTGATCACCAAGAAAGCCAGCTGACGAACCGGCGCGGCGGGCCGGTATCCGGTCCGCCCACCGAATAGGAGAGGGAACCGTGACAGGGCTGGGGGCGTTTCGTTTCACAGGTTTTGAAGCAAACTGCGAAAGCGAACGATGACCCTCGCCTCTCTGCCCGATTCCCGATGGCTGTCCGATGTCCGTTGGCTGCATGCCGTTGCCGCGGCCGCGTTTCTGGCAGTGAGCCTCCCCCAGACGGCGCTGAACGCGCAGGGCCTGCAAAGCCCGGAGACCGTCGACCGCATCGTCGGCTCGCAAGTCAACCAGGAAGAGGCCAAGACGACCGCTGAGATCGGCAAGGTCAATTCGGCGATCGACCGCACGCGAGAAAACATCAGCACGGTGCGCAAGACGTCCAAGCTCGACAAGGTCGATATCGTGTTCCTGACCGACGCTGCGCGCAGCGAAGGCGGCCCGCCGCCGGCCATCGAGAACAAGGTTCGGCAGCATCAGGACGATGTCACCGAGCTGCGCAAGGAGATCGAGGCCAACGCCCTGCTCTACAATGCCATCGAGTCGCGGCGCGTGCTTGCCGAGGACGTGCTCGCCGTCGAGTTCGACGATCCCGGAAAGATCGTCATCTATGCGGCCGCCAAGCCGTCGGGCTGAGCCGAAGGCATCGTTTGCCTTCAGGCTTACCCTGAAGCCATTAGCCGTCTTTGCATGCCAGGCATGAGACGCCCTCACAGCTTGCCCATCACCTTCTGCTGGAATCCATAGACTTCGCGCTTGCCGCCAAGCGGCACCAGCGTAACGTCGCGTTCCTGCCCCGGTTCGAAGCGCGTGGCGGTACCGGCGGCGATGTCGAGGCGCATGCCGCGCGCGCGGTCGCGGTCGAATGTCAGCGCCTCGTTGGTTTCGAAGAAATGGTAGTGGCTGCCGACCTGGACCGGCCGGTCGCCACTGTTGGCCACCTTCAGAGTGACCGTCGGCAGACCCTTGTTGAGTTCGATGTCGCCTTGGGCGGGGATGATTTCACCGGGGATCATGCGACCTCACACGACGCCGAAGGCGAGGCCGACGCCGATCGCCGCGCAGGCGGCACCCGCGATGCGGGCCACACCACGGAATCTCGTGCCAAGGCCAAGCCCGGCGGCGATGCCGATGGCGTGGAGCAGCACGGTGGCGACGGCAAAGCCGGCCATATAGTCGAGCCCGCCGGCATCTTCCGGCACTTCCGTACCATGGGCATGGCCGTGGAACAGCGCGAACAGGCCGATGATGGCGACACCGGCCGAAACGGGGAGATCGACCGCCAGCGCGACCAGCAGGCCGAGCGCCACGACCGAAGCCAGTATGCCCGGCTCGACGAAGGGCAGCGGCATGTGCAGCATGCCGAGCGCGCCACCGGCCAACACGACGCCGACAAACGCAGCCGGCCAGATCCAGATCGCCTTGCCGCCCTTGACTGCCGCCCAAAGGCCGACAGCCAGCATCACCGTCACGTGGTCGAGGCCCGACAGCGGATGCGCGAAGCCGGCCATGAAAGACGATGTCGTGCCGATACCGACATGGGCGTAGGCAGGCATGGCGGCCGCCAAGAGCAGGATCGCCGAGAGGCACAGGCGTTTGACAGGGATCATTTTACTTGCCTTTCGTTTTGCGATGTCAGGCGGCCCTGCGGGGGCCGCAACCCTCGGCCTTGAGCACGCGTTTGGTCGATGCGGGATATTTCTTCAGCATCGCGGCGGGGCGAATCGGCCGGGCTGTAAAATTGCCGCCGCAGTTCGGGCAGACGCCGCCAAGCACGTTTTCGACGCAGCCGGCGCAAAAGGTGCACTCGAAGGTGCAGATCAGCGCATCCTTCGCTTCCGGCGGCAGGTCCTTGTCGCAGCATTCGCAGTTCGGGCGCAGCTCAAGCATGTCGGTCTCCTCACCTGATGGGTTCGTGCACGGTCACCAGCTTGGTGCCATCGGGAAACGTTGCTTCCACCTGCACGTCATGGATCATCTCGGCGATGCCTTCCATCACCTGCGCGCGGCTGACGACATGGGCGCCGGCCTCCATCAGCTCGGCGACCGGGCGGCCGTCGCGGGCGCCCTCGACGACGAAATCGGTGATCAGCGCGATCGCTTCCGGATGGTTGAGCTTGACGCCGCGCTCCAGCCGTTTGCGCGCCACGACCGCCGCCATGGCGATGAGCAGCTTGTCCTTTTCCCTCGGCGTCAGGTTCATGCGTCTTCCTGAAATGATGCGGACACAGTCACAGTGACCATAATTTGGGCAGCCCGGCCTTTCCGTTGAGCAATCCGACGAGCGGGACCAGCCGCTGGCGCAGCTGGTAGCCGTCATCAGCATAGAGCCTCGCAAGAAGCTTGCCAGATGTCTTCACGGTCCAGACGCTGGCGCCACCCCGGTCGCCAACGATCTCCCGGACCGGGTCGAGCAGGGCTTCTGCCCGCAGCGACACGAGCAGCAGCGTGGCCACGGCAATCGCGCCACCTGATATCGCCGTACGGGCCAGGATGTCGGCGATATCGGGTCCGATGCGGAAATCCTCGGCATGAATGAGCGTTCCTTCCCTGCGGATACGCCAGCGGTCGCGAAAAGTGCCCTGTGCGGCACTTTCGCCCATGGCCAAGCGGCCGAAGACGGCCGCTTCCAGCACCAGCGCCTCGGCTCCCGCCGCGAGCTCGACATCGAGCGTGCGGGCAAAGGCGGCGCGGTCGAAGACGATGGTCTCCTGCGGCAGCCAGGCGATGCTGCCGTTCTCGCCGACGGTCAGATTGACCCGCACTTCGGCATGGTCCGATGCGGCGCGATAGACTTTTTCGCAGGCCTGGGTCGTTATCGCCGCGCTGGCTTCCGCGCCGACGTCGACATCCCAACTCAGGCGGTCGCCGCCGGTCAGCCCGCCGGCGGTGTTGATCAGGACGGCCTCCAGCGGACCGGCCGAAACGGCCGGCAGTCTTATCTTGGCGGAGCCGTCCTGATAGAGGCGCCGCAGCCGCGTGCGGTCGTCGATGCTGGCGCACCCAAGCTGCGCCTTGCCCGCCGCGCGCTGGGCCAACTGGCCTGAAAACTTCGTATTTTCGATCGTATCCACACCGTCAGGTTAAGCACTGTGGCGCTTTTGTCGACATATAGCTTGTTGCTTGATGGCGTTTCCGTTTCTATAGAGGGAACCACCTTGGTACGGTCAGGCGACGCTTGGCGGGGGTATAAGGCGAAGATCGCGGCCTGATATCGAGGACAAGATGGCGCTGTTCAGTTGGCGTCGGGAAACGACACGTGGGGAAGAAACCGAATGGCTGACCAGCTGGCAACGGACATCATCGAGAAGATCAAGGCCCATGCCGAGCCGGGTGGCGAGGAAATCACCACCACTACCGAATTGACGGCGCTCGGCATCCATTCGCTGGAGCTGACCGAGATCATCTTCGACCTCGAGGAGCAATATGGCATCGAGATCGAGATGAACACGGTCGATGCCTGGAGCAATCTGAAGAATGTCGGCGACATGGTCGAGGCTGTTCGCGCTCTGATCGCGAAAAAAGCCTGACCGAATGCTGAAGCGCGTCGTCATTACCGGCATCGGCGGGCTGTGCGGATTGGGCACCGATGCGCAGGCAATCTGGGCCGAGATGCGGGCCGGCCGGTCGGGGATCGGCCCCATCGACAATCCCTTCCTGCACGACCTGAAGGTCAAGACCGGCTGCGAGATCAAGGCGCTGCCGGATCACGGCATCGAGCGCAAGCAACTGGTGTCGATGGACCGCTTCAGCCTGCTGGCGGTGCTCGCGGCGAAAGAAGCCATGCGGCAGTCCGGATTGGCTCCGCATGCGGACAATACCTATCGGATGGGAACCATTGTCGGCGTCGGCGTCTGCGGATTCGAGACGATCGAGGAGAATTATCGCGCCATCCTGATCGAGGGCAAGAACCGTGCCGGCATCTTCACCGTGCCCAGGGTCATGCCCGGCGCCGCCGCCGGGCAGGTCAGCATGCATCTGGGTCTGCGCGGACCGGTATTCGGCGTCACTTCGGCCTGTTCGTCGGCCAATCATGCCATCGCATCGGCGGTTGACCAGATCAGGCTCGGCCGCGCCGACGTCATGGTGGCCGGTGGCACCGATGCGCCGCTGGTGTGGGGAGTGCTGAAGGGCTGGGAGGCGCTGCGCGTGCTGTCACCCGACACGTGCAGGCCGTTCTCGGCCGACCGCCAGGGCCTGGTGCTGGGCGAAGGCGCCGGCATGGCGGTTCTGGAAAGCTACGACCACGCGATGGCGCGCGGCGCCACCATTTTGGCTGAAATCGCCGGCGCCGGCCTTTCGGCCGACGCCTCCGATATCGTCGCGCCGACCGTCGAGGGGCCGGAAGCCGCGATGCGCTTCTGCCTGGTCGATGCCGGGCTCAATCCCGAGGATGTCGACTATCTCAACGCGCACGGCACCGGCACCAAGGCCAACGACCAGATCGAGACCCTCGCGATCAAGCGTGTCTTTGGTGACCATGCGCGCGCGCTGTCCGTCTCCTCAACCAAGTCGATGCACGCTCATTGCCTTGGCGCCTCGGGCGGGCTGGAGATGATCGCCTGCGTCATGGCGATCCGCGAAGGCGTCGTGCCGCCAACGGCGAACTACCGCGAGGCCGATCCCGACTGCGATCTCGACGTAACGCCGAATGTCGCGCGCGAGCGCAAGGTGCGCGTCGCCATCAGCAATGGCTTTGCCTTCGGCGGCACCAATGCCGTGCTGGCCTTCAAGGCCATCTAATTCGGGCGGTCACCACCTGCCCCGGGCGGTTACTACCTGCCCCGGGCGGTCGCCACCTGCCCGGGCGGTCCCCACCGTTAGCGCGGTCCGAATCGGTTGACTGTCCGTGCAGGATGAAAGCGTCGCCGCCATATTGATCCCGCCCGACCGCAGCCCTAATTCTTGGCCGACCCGCCAACACCGCGCCGCTCGGTGCGAATCCCCCCGCTCAGGAGTTCTCGATGGCCGACCTGTCCGCCTTTCCGATCGCAACCCGTTGGCCGGCCAAGCATCCAGACCAGATCCAGCTCTATTCGGCAACGACGCCGAACGGCGTGAAGATATCGATCGCGCTGGAGGAAACCGGCCTGCCTTATGAGCCGCATCTGATCAACATCGGCAAGAACGAGAGCTGGACGCCGGAATTCCTGTCGCTCAATCCCAATGGCAAGATCCCGGCGATCATCGATCCCGACGGTCCGGACGGCGCGCCGATCGGCCTGTTCGAATCCGGCGCCATCCTGCTCTACCTCGCGGAGAAAACCGGCCTGCTGATGCCCGTCGACGCAGCGCGGCGCTATGAGACGATCCAGTGGGTCTTCTTCCAGATGGCCTCTGTCGGGCCGATGTTCGGCCAGGTCGGTTTCTTCCACAAATTCGCCGGCCGCGAGATCGCCGATAAACGGCCGCTGGAGCGCTACCGGGACGAATCGCGCCGTCTGCTCGGCGTTCTCGACGTCAGGCTGAAGGGCCGCAAATGGATCATGGACAATGACTACACCATCGCCGACATCTCGCTGCTCGGCTGGGTGCGCAACCTGATCGGCTTCTACGAGGCGCGCGAACTGGTCGGCTTCGATGATTTCACCAATCTGGCCGCTTGGCTGGAGCGCGGCCTGGCGCGGCCAGCGGTGCAGAAGGGCCTGACCATTCCGGCGCGGAGCTGAAACCCGCCAGCCGGGGAAGACGCTGCCCTACTTTGCTTTCGCCTTGGATCCGCCCCTGCCGACCACGGAGGCGGCGAGGGACGCGACACCCCGCGCCGTGGCCACGACCGCTCCGGCGGCAATGTTGGCTGCAGTGCGAACCTTCGAACCGCCGCCAGCGGCAGGCTTCCGCGCCTGGGCGGTCTTCGCTGCCGTTTTCGGCGCGGTCATTTTCGGCGCGCTGCCTGGCACGACTTTCTTAGGCGGTGCCTTGCCGAAGGCCGGCTTGGCATCCTTCGAGCGCTGGGCGACCGCCGGGCCGGCCCCGGCAGTCGATTGCGGCGCTTTCGGTTGGACCGACTTGGCCCTGGCGGGCTTTTTTGCCTTGGTTGCCATCGGACGGAATCCCTCTTCTGGCGTGATTGCCTTATTGGGATAACGCCTTTGAAAGTCTTAAGGTTCCCGTCGAAAAATACTGAAAATTAAGCAGGTTAATCGAGATTAACCCGGGTTAACCAATGACCAGGTCGGCAGCCCGGCGCCGGGCCAGCACGCGTTCGATGTTGGGCATGTCGTTGGAGGCGATCCAGGCGCGCGCATCCGCCTCGGAACGGCCATGCTCGTTCCAGCGTTCCATCAGGCGGCGCTCGAGCTCGTTGCGCGGCACATCGACGAAGATCGAGAAATCGAACAGCGGCGCCAGCCGCGACCACGGCTCCTCGTCGAGCAGCAGGTAATTGCCTTCGACCAGGATGAACTTGATCTCGGCGCCGACGATCGCCGCGGCGGCGCGCGACAATTCCATGCCGCGGTCGAAGACCGGAATGGCGACATCGTGCTCGCCGGCACGGATGCGCTTCAAAAGCGCCTCGAAGCCGCCGAAGTCGAATGTGTCGGGCGCGCCCTTTCGCGCCCGCAGGCCGCGCGCGTCGAGCACGATGTCGTCATAGTGGAAGCCGTCCATGGGCACGACTTCCACAGCGCCTTCCGGCAAAAGGTCATGCAGGCTTGCCGATAGCGTCGATTTGCCGGCGCCCGGCGGCCCGGCGATGGCGACGATAAAGCGCTTCGCCTTGCCGGCGCGCTTGAAGATGGTGGCGGCGAGGTGGGCGATTTCGGACATTTTGGCTCCTTCCGCACGATTTCAGACGCATCTTGTCGGCGGTCGCTGGAAATTTCAAACCGCGATTTGCACGATTTAGAGCGAACGGTCGTGAAGTCAGCGCTGGCGAATGCGATTAATCCTTTGCGGCTTTGCCCTTCAGCGTGCCGTGGGCTGGCCGATGCGCAGGAAATCGCTGTCGAACGGGACCTCCGATGCCGCGGCGCCAGTCAACCGCAGGCGGCCATCCGCCGTGGTGACCTCCCGCGGGGGCTCGCCACCCGACAGCGGCAACGCACCGATGACATGGCGGAACGAGACGCCGCGGCCCTCGCCGAGCGCAAATGCCGTCGCCACGCCTTCGCGCTTCAGCCAGTTGTCGCCGACCGAGGCGGCGTGGCCAATCGCCGTGCGCCCATCCTCGATGCCGAGCACGCCGAGATGGCGGCCGCTCCACGGCGCGTAGTCGCGCCCGCCATTGCTGAACCACAGCATGGTGACCGGCAGTTCGGCCGGGTTCTTCAGCACCAGCACCAGATCGTCCTCGGCCTGGCGCGCCAGTGCTGTCCAGCCGGGTCCACCGTGGTCGGCCTCGACCAGAGTGAGGAAATCCTCGCGCCGGTGCTCCATGCGGTAGTCGGTGAGATCCAGCGTGCCGCCGCCGACAGCGGGAAAATGCGCGAGGTCGGACGACCGCGCCGGATACGCCAGCATGAAGCGGCCGCGCGTGGGGTCCGGCTCCAGCGGATCGGCCGGCGTGGCGGCAAACCGCTTCGGTGAGAAAGCCAGCCTGCCGCCGCCTTTCATCGCCGTCATCGGGTGATGGGCGACCGAGATCGCGCCGGACCCACCGGAAATCAGATGTTCCTGGTAGAGGAAAGGATGGTCGTCGCGCAGCGTGAAAATCTTGTCGACGCTGGCGCCCATCACCTTGTGCCGCAGCCGGAAGACGGCGCGCCATCCGCCATCCGTCGCGCCGCTGTCGACCACATCCCAGGCGCTGTTGGCCGGCCAGCCATGCAGCGGTGCCTCCTCGACATCGCTGCGCGAAAACGGCGCGCAGAGAAAGTCGCCCGAGAGCCGGACGGTGCCCTGCGGCAGGTCTGGAGGCAGCGTCTCGCCCGCGTCTACCCAGGGTGCACGGTGCAGTGGCCGCAACTGGCGCCCGTTACTTTCAATGACCATGTCGGCGATGTGGCCGACCGTGAGATCGAGCGAAACCGAAATGCCCTTGGCGTTGATCGTGACCATATCCACCCTGCGATTCTGGAGCCGCCCACCAAAACCCGCTTGGCGCGCATTGCGCAAGCGCGGCGACAGGCATTTCGCATCAAGTCAGCGTCAGCGCCGCCCCTCACCCAGCCTCTTCGCCACGCCAAAGGCGGGGGAAACCAGATCGTGCTGCACTCGACATTCCCAGGCCTAACCGGCATTAACCAAATGGACGCATCCGCCGCGTTACGTTAGCTTCGCCTTATCTCAGCAACAGCATCGCTAGAACAGTCCAGCCCTTGTCCTTCCCGCGTCTCTTTCCGCTTCTCCAGAAAATCCTGGCTGCCCTGGCCCTGGCGGCCATGGCTGCCGGCTGCTCGACCATGACCCCGCCCGACAGCGTGCTGGCCGTGCCGGCGCCGCCGCAGAAATACGCGGCCATCGTCGTCGATGGACGGAGCGGCAAGCAGCTGTTCGAAGTCAATTCGACGGCGCAGCGCTATCCGGCCTCGCTGACCAAGATGATGACGCTCTATCTGCTGTTCGAGGCGATGGAGACCGGCCGCGTCACCAAGGAGACGCGGATCCCGGTTTCCGACCACGCAGCCTCGCAGCCGCCGACCAAGATGCGCTTCCGGCGCGGCGAGAGCATCGACGCCGATTCCGCCATCCGCGCCATCGTCGTCAAATCGGCCAACGATGTCGCGGTGGCGGTGGGCGAATATCTCGGCGGTTCGGAGGACCAGTTCGCCGCCATGATGACATCCAAGGCGCGCTCGCTCGGCATGAGCAGCACCACCTTCCGCAACGCATCCGGCCTGCCCGACGACGGCCAGGTGACGACCGCGCACGACATGGCGGTGCTCGGCATGTCGTTGCAGCGGCGCTTCCCGCAGCACTTCCATTACTTCTCCGAAAGCGACTTCATGTTCCGCGGCAGGCTGGTGCGCGGCCACAACGACATGCTCGGCCGCGTGCGCGGCGTCAACGGCATCAAGACCGGTTACATCAGGGCCTCCGGCTTCAACATCGTCACCTCCTACGACGCCGACGGCCGCCAGCTGATCGTGGTGGTGATGGGCGCCGACAGCGCCCGCCAGCGCAACGACCATGTCGAAGCGCTGATCCAGCGCAGCCTTTCGCCCACCATGGCCGACACCAAGACAAGGCTGATGTTCGCCGAACAGCAGTAGGGCAGCGAGGAGCGGAGCCTTCCTTGGTTGGGGAGGCTTCGGCCAACTCCGAAAACCCCGCAGCCGGCTATTGTCTTGCGACTGTCACGCAATCGTGCGGAAGACGTGGCATAGGCTGCGGAATCCGACAGTGGATATGCCCCGCCGCCATGGCGTAGTCTAGACACAGCACGACAGCAGGAGCCCATCATGAGCACCGTTCCCAAGGCATCCGAGCAGAAGTCGGCCGACAATGAGAACGACAGCGGCGGCGAGTATTTCGAGGCGACGACCACTGAAGCGGACCTGCATGAGGTCTCCGACGAGCATTTCGACACGCCCGAAGTGCCGGATTCCGAACCCGCCGGCCCCGGCGCGTCGCGGCTGAAGCCGAAGAAAAAGCCGTCGGCGATCTCAGGCCGCAAATTCCGCAAGCGTGACCTTGTGCGCATCGACACGCTGCGCCCGAGCCTCGCCGACCGCATCCATGCAGACCACCCGGATCTGCCCAAGGGCGCCCGCATCAGCCGCGAGGAGCTCGGCCGCTACCGCATGCGCTACATGGAGGAGCTGCTGCAGCAGGAGCACGGCGAGTTTTCCGAGCTCGACCGCCAGGTGGTGGAATCGATCGCCCGGCAGGACACGATTTCCGAAAACAGCGAAGAAGAATTCGAGGAGCACCGGACGTTCGCCGACCGCGTCTCCGACGGCATGGCCGCCTTTGGCGGCAGCTGGTGGTTCCTGATCTCGTTCGGCAGCGTGCTTCTGGTGTGGATCGGCATCAATCTGTTCGAGGGCACGACCGGCGCCTTCGATCCTTATCCCTTCATCCTGCTCAACCTCGTGCTCTCCTGCATCGCCGCCATCCAGGCGCCGATCATCATGATGAGCCAGAAGCGCCAGGAGGTGAAAGACCGCCTGCGCTCCTTCAACGACTACCGCGTCAACCTCAAGGCCGAGCTCGAAGTGCGCCACCTGCACGAAAAGCTCGACTACCTGATCTCGCGCCAATGGACGCGACTGGCGGAGATGCAGCAGATGCAGCTCGATGCCATGCACGAACTGGCGAGTGCGAAGAAGGTGAAACGGGCGGTACGGGGGCGGCGGCCGGTGAAGAGCCCGGCGGGGGAGTGAGGGGTGGTGCCGTCCGAAGGCCGGAGCTGCGATCGCCGCAAGCCAGCCGATCGCCTCGGGTGCGGCAACTTTCGCATGTCTCTGGCATGAATTCGCTACAGCCTCGGCAAGCATCACCCGCCTCCGAGTCCAGCAAAGGCTCAGGCATTCGAGTTCCGCCGGCCCCGCCCCTCTACTGCTTGGCGGCGGCTTCCAGGTAGGCGATCACATTGGCGATGTCGGCATCGTTCGGGAGCCCGGCGAAGGGCATCTTGTTGCCGGGCACCTTTGTCTTCGGCGACTTGATGTATTCAGCGATATTGGCCTCGTCCCAGACCAGGCCGCCTGCACCCGCCTTCTTCATCGCGTCGGAATATTTGGCCTGGAAGCTCGGCAGCGAACCTGCCTTCCGGCCGATGACGCCGTGCAAGGATGGACCGATCTTGTCCTTGTCGGTCGCCGCTTCATGGCAGACCATGCATTTGGTGAAGATCTTCTTGCCGGCATCGGCATCGCCCGCTGCAAAGGCCGGAGTGGTCGCGATAAATGAAATTGCAAGAAGGGCCGCGGTCAGTCTCATGGCATTCTCCTCCCTCAAATCGGCGCTGTCCGCGCCGTGGATGCTATCGCATGTCGCCCGAAAGTAACCTCGGTTTTGGGACAGCGACATGCATAAGGCTAAAATTAGCGGGTTGCATCACTCCTTTTCGACGCCACGCGCTTCAATGCCGCGCACGGTAACGCGTCATGCGGTATTTAGGTTGCAGACCGGGGGCCGAACGCGACAAGGTCTGGGAACAATGCTATGATCCCGACGGTGCAGGTCGCGGTTTGGCGTGGCCAGTCACGCAGACGGCAGCACCGAAAGCCGCGACCGAACCGGGCTCGATCCTGGAGGAATGGTCATGGCAAATTTCCATGTCTACGCAGCAGGCACCGGCAGCAAGCTCGAACATCCCGCTATCCGCCGGATAGGGGTTGCGGATGTTTTTGACGCGCTTCGCCGGGGATTTGACGATTTTTGGGAAAAACCCTCGCACTACGTCTTTTTATGCCTGATCTATCCGGTTGCCGGTATCGTGCTGATCACCTGGAGCTCCGGCGGCAACGCGCTTCAGCTCGTCTATCCACTGATGACCGGCTTCGCGCTTCTAGGCCCCTTCGCCGCGCTTGGCCTCTACGAGATCAGCCGCCGGCGCGAACAGCAACTCGACCCGTCGTGGCGACATGCCTTCGACGTCCGAAAATCGCCCGCCATGCCGGCTATCGCCGCTCTAGGGGTCATGCTGGTGGTGCTGTTCATCGCCTGGCTGGTAACCGCGCGCGCGCTCTATGCATACCTCTATGGCGACGCCGCGCCGGCATCGTTCTTCAGCTTTATCGCAGATGTGCTGACCACGCAGCGCGGCTGGACGCTGATCATTCTGGGCAACCTCATCGGTTTTCTGTTTGCCCTCGTCGTGCTCAGCACCACGGTCGTCGCCTTCCCGCTACTCCTCGACCGCGACATCGGCGCCTACGCGGCCATCGAGACTTCGGCGCGAGCGGTCATGACGAACCCCGTGCCGCTGCTGCTGTGGGGTCTCATCGTCGCCGTTGCGCTGGGTCTCGGCTCGCTGCCGCTGCTCGTCGGGCTGGCCGTGGTCCTGCCCGTGCTCGGCCATTCGACCTGGCACCTTTACCGCAAGCTGATCGAACCGGCGCCAGCCCCTGTCCCAGCCAAGGCAAAAATACGCAAAGGGAGCTGATCCGATTTGCCCAGTGCATGCGCGCAAAGTGACGCGGCAACGACATGCACAAATAGAGGCGGCGTCGCCTTGCCGCCGATTGCTCGACGAAGGAGAGGCGCCCACCGTGTAAAGAGGCGGGCGCTTCTGGTTCACGCCGGATGGCTGAAGCGAGCGACCCGCGCATCCCTCAGCAGATTGCGGAAGTCGGCGCCCGTGACATGCACCAGCGTCTTGTGATCGCCGGCTTCGAAATAGACATCGCCTTCCGCGCCAAAGCTCTCGTCGAGAATGACCGGCACGCCATAGGCGGCGCCCAAGGGCGGCACGGCGCCAATGTCGCAGTCGCTGAACACCTCTCCGATTTCATCTTCGGAAGCGAGGCCAAGCCGTCTGTCGACCACGTCCTGCAACGTATTGAACTCGACCCGATGGCTGCTCGGAACCACCGCCAGCGCATAGCCCATCTCGTGATGGACCAGCACCGATTTGGCGAGTCGGCGGCCCGGAACATGCGCTGCCTGCGCCGTCTGGCTGCTGGTCGAGGTTCGGTGGTGGGCAACGGTATCGTAGGCGATGCCCTTGCCGGCAATATAGTCCTGGAGTTTCCTTGCGATCGTCATCGTAGGCGCCTTTCTGTTGGAGGTGGGGACGCGTCTGAGAACGAGGCAACCATTGTCCTCCCGTCACTTTTCCTGTCAACGAAGAAACGCGATCCGGCGAGCGGTCTATGGCCCCATGCCGAATGACAGGACACGGGTGAGTTCGGTGTAACCGGACTCGAGAACCATGATCCAAACGAACACCAGGATCAGCAGTGGCGGCACCAGGATCGCATAGGCAAGCGCCAGCCGCTCCCAGGCCATGTGCATGAACACGGCGACGATCAACCCGGCCTTGAGCATCATGAAGGTAATGATCAGGCCCCATCTGAGATGGCCCTGGAGGCCGAAATAGTCGATGCTGTATGAGCCGGCGCTGAGGATGAACAGCCAGCCCCAGACGACGAGATAAAGCCTGATCGGGTGCTGCTGGCCTTCCGCGTGTCCCACCTGATGCAAGGGAGCGTGTCCTTGCAGCCCTTGTTCCCGTGCTTCCGCCTGTGCCATCGCTCCACCTCACCAAAGATAGAAGAATGCGAAGATGAATACCCACACCAGGTCGACGAAGTGCCAGTAGAGCCCCATGATCTCGACGCTCTCGTACTGGCCGCGCCGGCTGGTGAAGAACCCGCGCGCGCCGGCTTCGAAGTCGCCGCGCCACACCTTGCGCGCGGTGATCAACAGGAAGATCACACCGATGGTCACATGGGTGCCGTGGAACCCGGTGATCATGAAGAAGGATGAACCGAATTGCACGGCGCCCCAGGGATTTGTCCAGGGCCGCACGCCCTCGGTGATGAGCTTCGTCCACTCGAAAGCCTGCATGCCGACGAAGGACGCGCCCAGGGCGGCGGTGAGCAGCATCAACGCCGCGGTCTTCCTGCGATCGTGCCGGTAGCCGAAATTGACCGCCATGGCCATCGTGCCGCTCGACGAAATCAGCACGAAGGTCATGATCGCGATCAGGATCAGCGGAATGTCCTGGCCGAACAAGTGCAGCGCGAAAACCTCGCTCGGGTTGGGCCAAGGCACCGTCGTCGACATGCGCGCGGTCATGTAGGACAACAGGAAGCAGCCAAAGATGAAAGTGTCGCTGAGCAGGAAGATCCACATCATGGCCTTGCCCCAGGAGACGTTCTTGAACGCCCTCTGGTCGGATGACCAGTCGGCCGCGATGCCGCGCAGGCCTGGCGGCCGCGGAGCGACCGGTGCGGCGTGTTCCAGCGTGGTCTCGGCCATGAGCATTTCCTCCTTGGGTATGGCCCGTCGCGCGGCCGTCTAGGTCAAGAGCCCTCGGCAGATGTCGATCACATTATCCGCCCAGCCCATGAGCACGCAGAAAAGCACCAGCCAGACGGCAAGCAGGATGTGCCAGTATGTCGCGCAGAGCTCGGTCGACAGAACGAGGCTTCCGGACCGGGCGCCTTGCCATGCGCGCACATTGACCCGGCCGAGCGCCACCAATCCGCCGATAATGTGAAGGCCGTGCATCGCAGTCAGGAGATAGAAGAAGCTGGCGGCCGGGTTCTCTGTCGCGAAATAGCCTTCGGCGGCGAAATCGCGCCAGGCGAGCAATTGCCCAGCCAGGAAAGCCACCGATGCCAGGGCGCCGGCGAGAAGGGCAAGCCGGAGATTGTCCAGTTGGGCTTTGTGCGCGGCAGACACCGCGCCTTGCAGCGCCAAGCTCGCCAGCACCAGCATGGCGGTGTTGAGCCACAGCAGCCTCGGGGCTGGAGCGGCCTGCCAGTCGGCATAGTCCATGCGCATGACATAGGCGCTGATCATAAGCGCGAACAGCGCGCCGACCACGGCAAGGAACACGCCGAGCCCGATCTTGGCCGGATGCACGAGCGACGCTTCCGTCTCGGGAAACGCCGTGACCGGCCCGGCCTCGAGCCACGGCTTGGACATCAGCCGCTGGCGCGACAGCCACCAGCCGACAACGCCGGTTACGGCGGCCAGGAGGATCAGGATCGCGATCATGCGGGGCCGCCTTGCGTCAATGGGCGCGGATCGTTCTGCGCAATGAAGTCTTCCGGCGCGCCGGGCACGCTATAGTCATAGGCCCAGCGGTAGACCACGGGCAGTTCCTTGCCGAAATTGCCGTGTGGCGGCGGCGTGCCGGCCGTCTGCCACTCGAGCGTCGTCGCCCGCCACGGATTGTCGCCTGCTGGCCGCCCGTGGCGAATGCTCCACAGCAGGTTGAACAGGAATACCATCTGGGCGAAGCCGACGATCAGCGCGGCCACGGTGATGAACTCGTTCAGCGTATGCACCGAAGGCGGGACGAAGGCCGTATCGCCGAGCTCGGGATAGCGGCGCGGCACGCCGACCAGCCCGATATAGTGCATCGGGAAGAAGATCATGTAGGTACCGATGAAGGTCACCCAGAAGTGGAAGCGGCCCATCGCCTCGTTGAGCATCCGGCCGGTGATCTTGGGGTACCAATGATAGATTGCACCGAATACCACCATGATGGGTGCCACGCCCATCACCATATGAAAATGCGCGACGACGAACATCGTATCCGACAGCGGCACGTCGACCACCACATTGCCGAGGAAAAGCCCGGTCAGCCCGCCATTGACGAAGGTGACGATGAAAGAGAGCGCAAACAGCATCGGGATGGTCAGGTGGATGTCGCCGCGCCACAATGTCAGCACCCAATTGTAGACCTTGATGGCGGTGGGGATGGCGATGATCAGCGTGGTGGTGGCGAAGAAGAAGCCGAAATAGGGATGCATGCCCGAGACATACATGTGGTGCGCCCAAACGACGAAGGAGAGCGCGCCGATGCTGATGATCGCCCACACCATCATGCGATAGCCGAAGATGTTCTTGCGCGCATGCGTGCTGATGAGGTCGGAGACGATGCCGAAGGCGGGCAGCGCCACGATGTAGACTTCAGGATGGCCGAAGAACCAGAAAAGGTGCTGGAACATGATCGGGCTGCCGCCATCGTGCGGCAGCGGGGTGGCGCCCATTTCCACGATCGCCGGCATGAAGAAACTCGAGCCGATCACGCGGTCGAACAGCATCATCACGCAGGCGACGAAGAGCGCCGGGAAGGCCAGCAGCGCCATGACCGTGGCGGTGAAAATACCCCAGACGGTCAGCGGCAGGCGCATCAGCGTCATGCCGCGCGTGCGACCCTGAAGCACGGTCACCACATAGTTGAGGCCGCCCATGGTGAAACCGATGATGAACAGGATCAGCGACACGAGCATCAGGATGATGCCCCAATCCTGTCCGCCGGGCGTGCCTGAGGTAATGGCCTGCGGCGGATAGAGCGTCCAACCGGCGCCTGTCGGCCCCCCCGGCGCAAAGAAGCCGCCGACGAGCACCAAAACGGCAAGCAGATAGATCCAGTAGCTCAGCATGTTGACATAGGGAAACACCATGTCGCGTGCGCCGACCATCAACGGAATGAGGTAATTGCCGAAGCCGCCAAGGAACAGCGCGGTCAAGAGGTAGATCACCATGATCATGCCGTGCATGGTCATGAATTGATAATACATGTCCGGCGAGATGGACGCGAAAGTGTCGGGAAAACCAAGCTTCAGGCGCATCAGCCAGGACAGCACCAGCGCGACGAGCCCGATGGACAGCGCCGTGCCGGCATATTGGATGGCGATGACCTTGGCATCTTGTGAAAAGACGTATCTCGTCCACCAGCTGTGCGGGTGATAGAGTTCCACCTCCGCCACTTCCGCGGCCGGAATGAAGTCTGCTCCATGAGGCGTGACGTCAACCATCCCTGAACCTCTCCGCTCTTTCCGGTCCTCCTCGGGGCCGGTTTATGCTTACTCTGCCTTCGCCTGTGCCGTCGCCGGTGCGGCAAGCACGCCCACTTTGGCAGGTGCCGACATCTGGGCAAAGGTCGACTGCTGCTTCAGCCAGGCCAGATAATCCTCCTGGGTGTCGACCTTCACGACGCCACGCATGAAAGCGTGACCGACGCCGCAAAGCTCGGCGCAAAGAACTTCGAAACTCCCTGTCTTGGTGGGGGTGAACCAGAAATAGGTGACCGTGCCGGGAACCATGTCCATCTTGGCGCGGAACTCCGGCACGTAAAAATCGTGCAGCACGTCGATCGAGCGCAGCAACACCTTGACCGGCTTGCCGATCGGCAGATGCAGATCGGTCGCCACGACGACGACATCGTCCTGACCGTTCGGGTCCTGTGGGTTGATGCCAAGCGGGTTCTCGGAACCGATGAGCCGGGCGTTCGAGGTGCCAAGCTTGCCGTCGGCGCCAGGCAAGCGGAAGCTCCATTGCCATTGCTGCGCAACGACCTCGATCTCGGTCGCGTCCTTGGGAACGGTGACGAACTGGCTCCACACGAACAGCCCAGGCGCCAGCAATGCTGCGACGCCGACAGCGGTGACCACGGTCAGCCAGGATTCGAGCTTCCTGCTTTCGGGCTCGTAGTGCGCCTTCTGCCCTTCCTTGTGCCGGAAGCGGTACACGCAATATGCCATGAACAGCACAACAGCGGAGAAGACCGTGCCGGTGATCCAGAATGTGATGACGAGAGTGCTGTCGATATAGCCCCAGTTGGAGGCTATCGGCGTCCACCACCAAGGGCTCAGCACATGGAACAGCACCGAGCCGACGACAATCAGAACGAGTACGAGCACAACGGCCATCCTCGGTTCCTCCCGGCATTCCGAGGGACTCTGTCCCGCAGGAAGGCCGCGCCCATTATGCGCGACTTACCTCGGGAATACTAGGGGATGTGGCTGGCGGGGGGAACGTCATACTTTGCAGGGCGACGCGCGGCGGACGGTGAGCGAGGCGGGCAGCGAGGGACAGCGCGGATTGACCCGAAGAAGCGGGCTGCGACGCCCTCGGAAAGGCTTGGGTTCCTCGCCCCCGGGAGTGGGGGTCCGAAGGACGGTCGAGACCCGTGGCTCGCCCCGGCAAGGTGGCTCGACGGAGCGGACACGGAGAGGGGAGAACCATACGCGAAAGAGTCCTCGCCTTACGAGGGAAATCTCCAATCCTCAATTGCCCGTTGAAGCCCGCGCCCGCTTCCGCTAAGAAGCCGTGACTTGCCGGTTCACCGGCTGGTTCGTTTTCCGGGCTCTTCGTCCTGAAAGCACCCGTAGCTCAGCTGGATAGAGCGCTGCCCTCCGAAGGCAGAGGTCACAGGTTCGAATCCTGTCGGGTGCGCCAATAAATCAAAAACTTGGCCCGCATCGCGAATATTGTCGGCGGCATCTCCGCGCGCCGTTCCCACATAGTGCGCATTGAGCCCCTTTCTCGTCCAGGGAAACGGAAATTTCATAACCTCAGATTAACCATGATCGACAACTAGGAGAATTGTCCTATGGCTGAAACTTCGATCGAATGGACCGACGCGACGTGGAACCCAGTTGCAGGCTGCACTATCCTAACTTCGGGCTGCACCAATTGCTATGCAATGCGCATGGCCGCTCGGCTTGAGGCGATGGGCCAGGAGAAATATCACGGCCTGACCCGCAAAAGTGGCGGCCGCGCGAAATGGACAGGGAAGGTGACGCTCGATCCGAAGTCACTCGCCACGCCGGCGACGTGGAGCAAGCCGCGTCGGGTCTTTGTCAATTCCATGTCCGATCTGTTTCACGCCGATGTGCCTCCCGATTTCATTCGCCAAGTTTGGAGTGTAATGGATGAGACGCCGCGACATACCTATCAAATCCTCACCAAGCGGCCAGAGCGCATGGCGGAAGTTCTGACACGCGGAGACTTTCCGGTGCTGCCAAATGTCTGGCTCGGCACAAGCGTGGAGGACAATCGTGTTCTCGATCGATTGGACGAATTGCGCAAAGTTCCTGCTGCTATCAGGTTTGTTTCGCTCGAACCTCTAATCGGCTCGGTTGCGGGTGCCGATCTGACCAATATTAATTGGGCTATCGTTGGCGGCGAGTCCGGGCCGAACTCGCGCTATATGGATCCACGCTGGGTCGATGAAATTGAAACGATGTGTCGGCGTTCCGGCACGGCCTTCTTCTTTAAACAGTGGGGCGGTCGCAATAAGAAGGCGACTGGTCGCACGCTCAACGGCCGGACCTATGACGAGATGCCTGCGGCTTCGGTGCATATTTCCGGTTGACATAGCGGACAAATTTTTCGGCAAGCTCAGTCGCCTTTGGGTCAGGATTGGCCACAGCCAAGAACAATGAAAAGGTATGGCCGCCATGCGGGGTCATGATTGGAAGCGATTCCGACACAAACGCGAACGTCTCCCTGAGCAGCCCTTCAAACCACTGATCGATTTGCTTTTTGCTGACGGTTCTCTGAGCGGTCGCGGGTTTCTGAGGCGCATCAAAGAGGCTCGCGAAGATGTCGGTTTGCCCGGAAGGATTTTCCGGCTGCATGGCGTACAGGTCCCGCCATCGCGGACTGAGAACGCGATCAAGCATGCCTTCCTTGTTGCCGACCCCAGCTAAGTCATGGGCCAACTGCCGGGTGACAGCCGCAACATTGAATAGATACCATATATCAAGGCATTCGGTTTGGCTGAGTGCTTTCAGGGTCGACCAATCGACTTGCATGGAAAAAGGATCCAGAAAAACGACGCCGCGCGAGCGACTACGCGATTTGCTGGTCCAGGGAGCTTTTCCGATGATCTCCAGCAATTCATTATTGGCGTCACCGCGAAGGACTTGAATTTCCGCATCTGGCCAATCAGCCTGAACAGATTCCAGCGCCGCCGCACGTTCAGGATCCTTTTCGATAAAAATAAAATGTTTGAACGGCGGCTCGATTTTGAGGCCGCGCCGCGCCGAACCGTCTAAAGTTTCAATGACGGTTTCGATCTCGCGCCCCTCGAAGATGCCCCCGACCTGGCGCTCCGCCTCCCGATCGCCAGAACCCGCAAACGCATCAATGTACCATAAGTCCATCTTTGCCCACGTCAGGGCCTTTGTGTAGCATTGCAAGTAGTATTCTACCGCGTCTAGTTTTATCTCTGACCACGGCCCGCCGTATTTGTGCGCCATGTCTTGTCCCACCCTCTCGATTCTAGCTGATCTAACTATTTTTCCGAATGCATCACAAGTGTTGTGGACTGCAAGCACCGGGCGGAGTTGGGGTCAGGGGGGCAAGCCGACGGTCGGCCTTATGGGGACCGCGAGCTAGCAAGAATGTCGACTAGGCTTTCATTGGATCTTCAATGCGATGAGCGGTCGGCTGCGGAAGCGTGCGGAACACGCCAGCCCGAACGCGCTTGAAGCGGCAGGTAACTCAATTCGCGAACGGCCTCGCCTCATGTCCCCTTTCAGGGCACCTTGCTCTCCTTTGCAAAGGGCTGAAGGGCAATCCTTCCATTGGAAACGACCGCCACCAATCTCGCTGGAGCGGCAAATATGCTACATCGAGTGTCGCCGATTGCCGCCTTCGACTGCGCCCATCCACCAACAAAGCGATAGATCCCTCCCAAGGAGCCTGACTTGGCCACAGCTACCCCCACCAGGCGCGTCCTGATCACCGGCGCTGGCGCTGTCGACGGCATCGGCTTTGCCATTGCGCGCCGGTTTGGCCATGGCGGGCATGCGGTTTTCCTGACCGGCGCCAGCGCGCGGGTGCTGGAGCGCGCTGGCGAGCTTCGCGGCGAGGGCATCGATGCCACGGCCGCGGTCGCCGATCTCACCATTGCCGCTGAGGTGGAGCGGCTGTGGGCCGAGGTCGGCGCTGTCGATATCCTGGTCAACAATGCCGGCATGGGATCGCTGGCGTCGCCGTCCGTCGACAAGACTTTCCTGGCGATGAGCGAGAGCGAGTGGGACCAGGGCATCGAGACCAGCCTGAAGACCGCGTTTCTCGTCACCAGGGCGTTTCTGCCGGCGATGGTCGAAACGGGGTATGGGCGCATCGTCAATGTCGCATCGGTGACTGGGCCGCTTGTCTCCTACCAGGGCAGCGCCGCCTATTCCGCGGCGAAGGCCGGGATGGTCGGCCTGACCCGAACATTGGCGCTGGAAGTGGCGCGTCACGGCGTCACCGTCAATGCCGTGGCGCCCGGCTGGATCGAGACAGGCGCATCGAGCGAGCCGGAGCGGATAGCGGCCCTGCATACGCCGCCGGGGCGCGCCGGCCGGCCGGATGAGGTCGCGGCGGCAGTCGTGTTCCTGGCCTCCGAGAGCGCCAGCTATGTCAACGGCGCCTTGCTTGTCGTCGACGGCGGCAACAGCCTTGAAGAACGCAAGGGATAGACGTCGCGGCCAGTTGATGCCCCTGGTAGATTCGACCCGCCAAGCACCACCGCTTGACTCAATCATCAGTCCACACTAATCATAAGTGATGACTGTTGATAGCGCACAGCTTGCCGCCCTGGGCGATCCGACCCGAAGGCAGATCTTCGAGCTTATCGCGGAGCGGCCGCGCTCGGTGGCGGAGGTCACGCGGCAGGTCAGCGTGTCGCAGTCCGCGGTGTCGCAGCATCTGAAGGTGCTTCGGGATTCGCGGCTGGTGCGCGCGGAGCCGAAGGGCGCCAGCAACGTCTACCACATCGATCCGCACGGGCTTGGCCAGATGCGCGCCTGGCTCGACCGGTTCTGGAGCAAGACGCTCGCGGCCTACAAGCTGGCCGTCGAGACCCCGCCAGAGGAGTGACCATGAACACCCAGATCCCCATCACCTCCGTGAAGCAGTCCGTCGTGGTCGAGGCGCCGATCGAGCGCGCCTTCAAGGTTTTCACCGAGGATTTCGGCAGTTTCAAACCGCCCGAGCACAATCTGCTTACAGCACAAATCGCCGAGACGGTGTTCGAGCCCCGGGTCGGCGGCCACGTCTATGACCGCGGCGTCGATGGCAGCGAGTGCCGCTGGGCGCGCGTGCTGGCCTATGAGCCGCCCAACCGCGTGCTCCTGAGCTGGGACATCAGCCCGCAATGGCGCATCGAGACCGACCCGGCCAGGGCCAGCGAATGGGAGGTGCGGTTCACCGCCGAAACGGCTGAGCGCACCCGCGTCGAGATCGAGCACCGGAATCTGGAGCGCCATGGCCAGGGCTGGGAAGGCGTCCGCGATGCCGTCGCCGGCGATCAGGGCTGGCCGCTCTACCTGCAGCGCTATGCCGAATTGTTTGCTCGACAGGCCTGACCGCGGCTTTTAAAAGGCGCTTCGCCGCATGTGCGGTCAGGGCACAACGCCCCTGCACGCCCAGGCCACATTGGCGAACGACCTCGGCCCGTCCGGTCGCCCGGCCTCATAGGCATCGCGGACGACAGCCTCGGTGCGCTCGCGCTCGGCTGCCTCCAGCGTGGTCATATATTTGCCGAGCGGTCCCTCGCCGGCTGATATCGGCGCCCAATAGTCGGCGAAATCCTGGTAATCCATGCGGATCATCAGCTCGGTTTCGGTGACGTCGGCCAGCCCCTGCTCGATGAAAGTCCGTTTCATTTCGCCGGGCTGCATCATCGGCTGGAAGCAATAGCGGCTGCGCATCTGGCGCCCGCCTTCGCTGAGCGCCGCCACCGTGTCGATCATCATGCGCATGCCGGCCATGCCGCCGAGATGGTCCCACACCACGGCCGCGACCACGCCGCCCGGCCGCGTAACGCGGCACATTTCGGCAACCGCCTTGCCGGCTTCCGGTACGAAGTGAAGCACCAGCAGCGCCAGCGCACGGTCGAACGCATTGTCGGCGAACGGCAAGGCGGTGGCGTCCGCCTGCTTAATTTCGATGCGCGGATCGGTATTGCGCCGCTTTGCCGCCTCGACGAAAACAGGCGAAAAGTCGATCGCCGCGATCGCCGCGAGCTCGGCGGATTGCGCCAGCTCGAATGTCAGGCTGCCGGTGCCGCAGCCGACGTCGAGTATTTTTTCGCCTGGGGCGAGCCCGGCGAAGCCGATGAACTTGGGCGCGAGCTTTCGGCTCCAGCGGCCCATGAGTTGCTCATATCCGGACGCGTCATGAACGGTGAAACTCGACGTCATATGCCCTCCCCTTGGCTGGAGGCGCAGGCTAGACCTCTATCAGGATGAAGCCAAGACGCGGGAGCACGGTGAATGCCAGCATCCGGGGCGGGCTAAAGCTTGGCGATCGGATGGCGCCCTCAAGAGGAAGGAATATGCGGCTCCTCCACCAGGTAAAACCGGTCCTTAGGCGAGAAATCCGTCACCAGGAACGAAAACGAGGCGGTTTCGAGCGGGTCTACCTTGCCTTTGCGGAACAGCAGCCTGTCATAGGGTTCGAAGTCGCGTTTGAATTCGGCGAAGCTGTCGGACTTGATCATGCCGCTCTCGCGCTCCGCCTGGTCGAACGACAGCCCGTCGCCATAATCGCTCGGCCTGTTCATGATCGACTGCAGCTCGAATTCGAATTCGATCCAGGCGTCACCGCTGTTGTTGAGGGCGACGATCTTCAGCGGCAGGAAGCCGGTCGTGTAGTCGCCGGAGGTTCCGAACGGCTGGATCGGCCTGGCGGCCCGTATGGTCAACGTAACCGGGTCCGCCGTCTCCAGTTCCTCGGTGATGACGATCGGGTCGTCGCGCGTTCCAGCGCCCTTGGCCGAAAGGATCCTGAAACCGCCAAGTTCGTCGGAGAACGAGTAGGCGCCGGCTTGGACCATCCTGATCCCGTCGGCCTCGGCGCGCGGGCAGCTTGCGGCCAGCAAAGCCGCACACACCTGCACACAGCGCAAGCCTGGACCCGTCATGCCGCAAGTATGAACGACAATTGCCCGGCCGCATACTGGAATGACATGCCTGATGGGGTCGTGGTCTATTGGCCGGCTGAAAGAATGGTGCTGCCTCAGCCCCCTATCCGCCCCACGCTCTCCCGTTCCACCAGCGGGCACTCCAGCTTGGTGATCGGATAGCGCCCCCGTCCCGCCACCGCCGGTGCTTCCAGCTGCTCGATCGCCCATTGACCCATCGCCATGTGGGGCAGGATCGAGGTGGTCAGCGGCGGGAAGAGATGGCGGGCGATTTCCTCGTCGTCGTAGCCGACGACCGAGATATCCTGCGGAATGTGCAGGCCGGCTTCCTTCAGCGCTTCGTAGCAACCGATCGCGGTGCGGTCGTTCTGGCAGAAGATGGCGGTGGGGCGGTCTTTCAGGGCCAGCAGCTTTATCGTTGCGGCGTAGCCGGCGCTGGCCGACCAGTCGCCCTCGACCACCAGCTCCGGATCAAAGGGGATGTCGGCGGTGGCGAGCGCGCGGCGGTAGCCTTTCAGGCGGTCCTGTGCGGCCTGCATCCAGGGTTCGCCTGTAATGGTGGCGATGCGGCGGTGGCCGTGACTGATCAGATGCCGGGTCGAGCTCTGGCCGCCGGCGATCTCGGAGGGCACCACGGCGGGGAAGGCATAATCCGACGTGTAGCAGTTGAGCAGGATGACCGGGATGTCGAGGCCGTAGAGGAAGTCGGGCGCTGTGATCTCGCGGGTGAAGATGGTCATGTAGATCAGCGCCGAAATGCCCCGCCTGGTCAAAGCCTGTATGGCGCGCGGCTCCATCACGGCGTCGCCCATGGTCTGCGCCACCAAAAGCACGTTGCCGGCGTTCCACGAGGCCTGGCGCGCTCCCTCGATGGCGACGACGGCTTCCGGGCTGGTGGCGAGCTGATCGACGGCGAAGCCGATCACCCCGTCGAGTCCGTCGAAGGCGGGTCCACCAGAGGCGGAGCCCTCGAGGGCGGCAACCGGCTGCTTCAGCGCCGAGAAGGCGGGCGCGCTGTAGCCGAGCGCCCGCGCCGCCTCGATCACCCGCTCGCGGGTCTGCTGCGACAGGCGGATGCCAGGCGTATTGTTGAGCACGAAGGAAACCGTCGCCTGCGAGCAGCCGGCGGCGCGCGCAATGTCGGTCATGGTGACGCGGCCTTTGGGCTTTGCCGGTGCCTTGCGGCGCTTCGCAGTTGCGATGGCCGGATCCGTCGTCTCGCTCATGCAGCAGATGTCCCCCGATCCCCAGCCTGTCTAGCGACGGCCGGCAGGGCCGGCAAGATGACGTGAAGCTGCCGGCTCATGGGAGCATCGAGTTTGTTTATAAGTATTATCATACTTGCGGTCCATCGTTCATGCAGGCTCGGGCCTCGAAAAACCCAGGATCGCAAGGCTCCGTCTCGGCGTGATAGAGGTCCTTGAACCGGCAAATCTGCTCGAAGGCACACCCGCGCGCCACCGCGCCGATCCTTGCTAATAGTGTTTACTAATACAAAAATGCGCTGTACCGTCAATCCATCGCATCCAGCCCGGACGGACCTGGGTGCGTTGGGAGTATTTGTGAACGGCCCGATGGCGAGGGGATATTTGCCCCCGCCAGCTTTGTCTCAGATATGTGATATGTCAGACAAATCGGACTATTTACGAATGAAGAATGGTTGTCTAAAGTCCGTGGCCGTGGCTGGAAACGACGCCATTCTTTTCAGTGTCGGGAACCCTTGAGGAGGAGGGGCGTCCAGGCCGCGAACGGTAATTCCAAGTGAGCTAGGCAATTCCAGTGAGCAAGACATTCTAGTGAGCAAGACGGGTCAGCCCGGTGGCTGGACCAAAACGGGAGGTAGAACATGAAATCCTTGATACGCAATGCATCCGTGGCCGCCGCGGCCCTGGTTGTCGGCCTGACGGCGACGGCCATCGCGCGCGCCGACGACAAGCCGACGCTGGCCTTCGTCGTCAACGGCGCTTCCGATTTCTGGAAAGCGGCCGAAGCCGGCGTCAAGAAGGCCCAGGGCGAACTGCCCGACTACACGCTCGAACTCAAATACCCCGAACAATCCTCGGTCGCCATCCAGCAGCGGCTGATGGACGATCTCGTGACCGCTGGCGTCAAGGGCATCATGGTCTCGGCCGTCGATCCCAAGACCTCTACCGACGGGCTGAACAAGATTGCCTCGGAGACGGCGCTGTTCACCACGGACTCGGATGCTCCGCAGACCAAGCGCGTCGCCTATATCGGCTCGTCCAATGTCGACGCCGGCAAGCAGGCAGCCGAAATCGCCAAGAAGGCGATGCCGAATGGCGGCAAATGCCTCGGCTTTGTCGGTCTGCTCGGCGCTGACAATGCCAAGGAGCGCATCCAGGGCATGAAGGATGGCCTCGCCGGCACCAAGATCGAACTCGTCGACGTGCGCGGCGACGACATCGACCAGGCGCGCGCCAAGAAGAATGTCGAGGACGCGTTGGTCGCCAGCCCCGACGTCACCTGCATGGTCGGCTTCTATTCCTACAACACGCCGCGCATCTATGAAGCGCTGCGCGACGCCGGCAAGCTCGGCTCGATCACCGTCGTCGGCTTCGATGACGATCCGATCACGCTGGGCGGCGTCAAGGAAGGCACCATTGCCGCCACCGTGGTGCAGCAGCCCTTCGAATGGGCCTATCAGGGCATGAAGCTGATGGCCGCCTACCTCAAGGGCGACAAGTCGGGCATCCCGGCCAATGGCTTGATCATCATCCCGACCAAGATCATCGGCAAGGATGATGTCGACGCCTATGCCAAAAATCTGAAGGCGATGGCTGGAAACTGAGACCACAGGCAGTTCAGCCGGCTCAACTTCGGTCGAGCCGGCTGCTCTCGCATTGACGAACCCTGCCGGGGTCGTCAGTCTGCAGAACGGGCCGTTTTGGCCCACCGGCTGCTGTCAGGCATGATGAATTATTCCGACACATCCATCGCGGCGACCACTCCGTTCCTCAGCCTCGAGAACGTGCGCAAGACCTATCCGGGCGTCGTGGCGCTCGACGGGTTTTCCATGGAGGTCAGGCCCGGCGAGGTCATCGGCCTGGTCGGCGAGAATGGCGCGGGCAAGTCCACGCTGATGAAGATCCTTGGCGGCGTCACCACGCCGGACACCGGCACCATCACCGTCGACGGCATCGCCCATAAGGACCTGACGGTCGAAGGCAGTCTTGGTTCCGGCATCGCCTTCGTCCACCAGGAACTCAATCTGTTCGACAATCTCGATGTCGCCGCCAACATCTTCTTCGGCCGCGAGCCGCTGCGCGCCGGGCCGCTAAGGCTGGTCGACCGCGCGAAACTGCGCGAAATGGTGGCGCCGCTGCTGAAGCGGGTCGGCGCCAATTTCTCCGCCGACACGCAGGTCGCGGATCTGTCTCTGGCGCAGCAGCAGATGGTCGAGATCGCCAAGGCGCTGTCGATCAAGGCAAGGCTGGTCATCCTCGACGAGCCGACATCGAGCCTGCCGATCGCCGAGACCGACAAGCTGCTCGACGTCATCAAGGCACTGAAGGCCGACGGGATCAGCGTCATCTTCATCTCGC
This sequence comes from Mesorhizobium sp. SARCC-RB16n, assembly GCF_008520305.1. Taxonomy (GTDB): domain Bacteria; phylum Pseudomonadota; class Alphaproteobacteria; order Rhizobiales; family Rhizobiaceae; genus Mesorhizobium. Next base: position 73,736 of record NZ_ML703283.1, read on the forward strand.
ACCGCCTGCATGAGATCGAGCGAGTCGCCGACCGCGTCATCGTGCTGCGCGACGGCATGCTGGCCGGCACGCTGGGCAAGCGCGACATCAACCACGACCAGATGGTCAAGCTGATGATCGGCCGCATGCTGAAGGAGCGCGAGAAGGCCTCCGAGGCCGGGCGGGCGCCAGGCGCCGTGGCGCTGTCGGCCAAGGCGGTGCGCACCCCGACCTACCCTAGCCGGCCGGTCGATCTCGATGTCAGGCGCGGCGAAATCCTCGGACTGGCCGGCCTCGTCGGCTCCGGCCGCACCGAACTGGCACGGGTGTTGTTCGGCATCGATGCCAGCCTTGGCGGCACGCTGGAGCTCAACGGCAAGCCGCTGGCGCTGGCCAGCGCAGCCGATGCCGTCGCGCAAGGCATTTTCCTCGTGCCGGAAGACCGCAAGCTGACCGGCATCCTGCTCGACCTGTCGATCGCCCAGAATATTTCACTCCCCAATTTGCCGGCACATGCGAAGCGCGCGCTTGTCTCGAACAGCGCGGAAGTCGTTACCGCCGAAAAGCAAAAGAAGAATCTCGGCATCAAGGCGCCTTCGGTGCAGACGCGCACCGGCACGCTGTCTGGCGGCAATCAGCAAAAGGTCGTGCTCGGCAAATGGCTTGCCATGAACCCGAAGGTGATGATCCTCGACGAGCCGACGCGCGGCATCGACATCGGCGCCAAGGCCGAGATTTATGGGTTGATGCGGGCGCTGGCCGATGCCGGCGTTGCCGTGCTGATGATCTCCAGCGACATGGAAGAGGTGATCGGCGTCTCCGATCGCATCGCCGTCATGCATGAGGGCCAGATCTCGGGCATTCTCGACAAGGATCAGTTCAGCCAGGAAAACGTACTGCTGCTGGCGGTGGGCAAGCCGGCAAACAGGCCGTAAGCGGAGACGACGATGACAAAGAAAGATCTCGGCCTGCTGATCCTGATCCTGGTGGTCGGAGCAATCGTTGCCATCATCAATCCGCGCTTCCTCTTGCCGATCAATCTCGCCAACACCTCAAACCTCATCGGTCTTTTTGGTATCCTGTCGATCGGCCAAGCCTTCGTCATCATCACCGGCGGCATCGAGCTGTCCGTCGGCTCCGTCGTCGCGTTGCTTGGCACGCTGTTCATCGACTTCATCGCCGTGCGCGGCGTGGGATGGCCGATCGCCTTCGCGCTGATCCTGGTGCTCGGCGCTATCATCGGCCTGGCGCATGGCTGGCTGATCACGCGGCTCAAGCTGCAGCCCTTCGTCGTCACCCTGTGCGGCCTGTTGATCTATCGGGGCGTCGCGCGTTTCTACACAGCCGACGGCACGGCGGGCTTCGCCTTCGGCCAAAATTTTCCAACGCTTGAATTCCTGACCGCCGGCCGCTCGTATGGCGTGCCGAACTCCTTCTTCGCGCTGGTCGTCATCGCCATCGTCATGTGGGTGGTGCTGCACCGCTCGGTGTTCGGGCGCTATCTCTACGCCATCGGCAAGAACGAGGAGGCGGCGAAATATTCGGGCATCCGCACCGGGCGCGTCGTGATGGCGGCTTACGTCATCTGCGGCGTGCTCACCGCGCTGTCGGCGATCTATTTCGCCATGTATACCCGCTCCATCTCGCCGGCCAGCCATGGCCAGTTCTACGAACTCTACGCCATTGCGGCCGCCGTGCTCGGCGGCTTCTCGCTGCGCGGCGGCGAGGGATCGCTGATCGGCGTCATCCTCGGCACTGTGCTGCTGCAGGAATTGCAGAACCTGGTCAACCTGCTCGGCATTCCCTCCTCGCTCAACTTTGCCGTGATGGGTGGCGTCATCCTCATCGGCGTGCTGGTCGACCAGCAATGGGGCGTGTTCCGCGCGCGCCGGCGGATGGTCGATGCCGCCCGCAAGGGCGCGGTCGGCGCGGCCGCGGAGTAAGTAACTACCTGCTGCTCTGGCGTGCCGCGCGGCGAACGCTTTGCAAGAGGATGGCAAGGCAGCCGACCAGCAGCAGCGCGCCGCCAAGCAGCGGTGGCAGCGCCAGGAGCTTAACCCCCGCGGTGACGGCGGCCACCAGGACCAGCGCCAGCAGGGCCAGATTGCCGTCATCGACGAACATGCCGAAGAATTCCCTGGCAACGAGACGAATGACGTTCATCGGGCGAGCCCTCCGGCGGCTGTGGGATAGGTGCCGCGCAGCCAGCGCACCATCGCAAAGGAGGCCAGCGCGACGATGGCGAAGATGGCGAGCAGGGCAAGATCGGCACCCGGCCAGTCGGCGCCGATCCCCTCGCCGGTCCAGAAGATGCCGAAGCTGGTGAGCATCAGCCCGACCACGAATTTCAGCGCATTCTCCGGCACGCGCGCCAGCGGACGGTGAACCGCCAGGCCGACAAGCATCACCAGGATGAAGGCCGCCAGCGCGCCCATGCTGGCGTACAGAGTCTGCCCGTGCGCCGCGCCGACGGCAATGACGATGAACACCACCTCGACACCTTCGAGCAACACCGCCTTGAAGGAGGCCAGTCCGGCGAGGTAGTCGGCACGCCGATCGTTGGCCTGCCGGTGCAGTGCGGCGGTTTCCTTGGCGAAGGCCGCTTCCTCGTCATGCAGGGCAATGACGCCGACGCTGCGCAGGATGGCCTTTCGCAACCAGCGCATGCCGAACAGGATCAGCAACACCCCGACGGCGAACTGCAGCGTCGTGATCGGCACCAGCGCCAGCAGCGGCCCGAACGCCAGCACCAGGGCCGCCAGCACCGCCAACGCCAGGGCAGCGCCCGTCAGTGCCGGACGCCAGCTGCGTGTCACCCCGACCGCGAGCACGATGGTGAAAGCTTCGACGACCTCGACAAGGGAGGCAAGAAATGCCGCCGTGATTGTCGAGAGGATGGGTGTCAGTGTCTGCATCAAGGCTTCCTGTCTTGTCTCGTTCGACCATGATCTTTTTGGCCGGTCATTTCCAGCTTCGGGTTCACGATCCGGAATCACTATGCGGTCAGCACCACACAGCGCTCCGGTGGCAACGAAAAGGCAAGTGCTGCGCCAATCGGCGGCGCTTCGGGCCAGTCGAGCCGTACGCGTTGTTGTCCGAGATCGACCGCCAGCCGCCAGCATCGACCCTGGAAAGCGCTCGACAGCACCTTGCCCTGCAGTCGATTGCCGGGATAGGCGTCTGCCGGCCGGGCGTCCTCGGGACGGATGACCAGCATGCCTGCGCCGGATCGAGCTCCCGGCGTGCGCACGGTTTCGGCATCACTGTCGGCGATCCTGAAATGCTCGTCCCTGACCTGCCCGCGAACGATCGAAAAGCCACCGATGAAGCTCGCCACGAAAGAATCGGCAGGCGCTTCATAGATGGCGCGTGGCGTGTCGAACTGGACGATCTCGCCTGCCCGCATGATGGCGATGCGGTCGGAGACCGCCATGGCCTCGGCCTGGTCATGCGTCACATAGACGACTGTGATGGCTTCGCGGCGAACCATCTCCATCATCTCGATGCGCATGTCCTCGCGCAGCGCGGCATCGAGGTTGCTCAGCGGTTCGTCGAACAGCATCAGCGCCGGGCGCGCGGCGAGGCAACGCGCGATAGCGACGCGCTGCTGCTGGCCGCCGGACAATTCCGTGGGATAGCGATCCTTGTAGGGGGCAAGGCGGGTGACGTCGAACGCATGGTTCACCCGCTGGGAGATTTCATGTTCCGAAAGCCGCTGCGCGCGCAGGCCGAAAGCGAGATTGTTGGCCACCGTCATATGCGGCCACAGCGCATAGTCCTGGAAGACCATGCCTATCCGCCGCTTTTCAGGAGGTATGACCGACGTCTCGCTCCATACGATCCGTCCGTCCAGCGTGATCGATCCCTTTTCAGGTGCGACCAGCCCGGCGATGATACGCAGAAGCGTGGTCTTGCCGGAGCCGCTGGCACCGAGAAGCGACACCACTTCGCCGGCATCGATCTTGAGGTCCAGGTCGGTCAGGATGGGGCGACCGCCGAGCGACTTGCAAATGCCGGCACAATGCAGGGACGCGGTCATGACAAGGGTTCCGCTCCGGCGATCTGGTGATGGCCCGCATCGACAAGCGCCGCACTCCGGCGCGGTCTGACGAACCGGCGAAGCGGATACCAGACCAGCGCGGCACCCATGCCCGCGGCCGCCATGGCGACCAGCGCGATCGCCGACGCCAGTCCGTCCCGGTCGTGGCTGAACAGCTTCAGGATGAGCGTCGGCGCCGGCGGGCCGCTCTGGGGGATAAGCATTTGCGAGATCGGCAGTTCGAATACGGTGCGGATGAACGTCAACAGGAAGGCCGTCACCACGCTCAGCAGGATCAGCGGCAAGGTGATTGCCAGCAATCGGCGGGTCGCGCCGACACCGTGCAAGCGCGCCGCATCCGTCAGGCCCGGCGCCAGCTGCCCGATGGCCGAAAGGATCACCACCAGACAGTAGGGGAGCGCTGCGGCGACATAGCCCATGACCAGCAGCGAGCCATCGCCATAGTGGGGAAACGGCCAGTCGCGGAAGCCCGGCAGGCGATTCCAGACAAGGATATAGCCGAAGCCGAGCACGATGCCCGGTATCGCCACCGACCCAAGCGAAAGGCCGATGACGGCGCTGCGCAGAACCAGGCCCGCGCGGTCGAGTTGCGCCGACAGGAGCAAGGCGAGCGAACTGGCGATGAGCGCCGTCAGCCCGGCATAGAAGAGACTGCGCAGCAGGCCGTCATTGGCCGCGGTGTTCAGGCTGAGCGCCGCCACCACATTGGCCGCGGTGAAATTGCTCCAGATGAGCCCGTGGCCCAGCGTTTGCGTCAAGGCGCGCGCCGCGATCGCGGCCAGCGGCAAAGCCAGCGCCAGGAAGGCAATGGCAAGGGCCGCCGCCATGGCGAGCCAGCGCCATTTGCCGAGATTGTACAACCTGGCTGGCCTGGCGCGGCCCGAAATCAAGCGCGGGTCGGCGCGGCGGCGCAACAGCCGGTCCGCCACCACGACGAGCAGGACGAGGCTGAGCAGAACGAGCGCCTGGGCGCCGGCGGCGGGAAAGTCGACCGGATAGTCGCTGGCGGCGGCATAGATGCCGTAGGTCAGGACACCAAAATTCGACATCCTGGCGATGGTCGAGGCCAGGCCGAAGTCGGATAGCACCTCGGCGAAGGTGGCGATGAAGCTCAAGGCGATGGCCGGCGCCAGCAACGGGCCGTTGATGCGCAGCCAGATCCTGAGCGGAGCGGCGCCGGAGAGCCGCGCGGCATCCTCCAGTTCGCTGCCCAGTCCGGCCAGCGCGCTGCCGATGATGAAGGCGGCCAGCGGAAACAGGCTGAGCGTGTGGACGAACACCAGGCCGGTCAGGCCGAAAAACGCCGAGCCCAGCGAAGCAGGCAGCAACCCGAATTGAGCCAGGTAACCACCGGAAGACATCAGCAGCATCCAGGCGAGCGCCTTTAGATAGGACGGCGTCAGGAAAACCAGCCACGGCACCATCGAAATTGCTGTCCGCCCCGGAATGTCGCAGCGCTGGACGAGCACCGCGAAAGCGCCGCCCAGCGCCGTCGTGGTGCAGGCGACGAGCATGCCGAGCTCAAGCGAATGCAGGACCGAGCCAGCGACATAGGGAGAATTAAAGACACGGCTCAGCGGCTCGAGGCTCAGACCGTTGCTGGCGTCTTGCGCGGCAAACAGGCCGGGCATGACCGCCTGGACCAGCACCAGGGCAAGCGGCAATCCGATCAGCAAGGCAAACACGGCGTAGACGGCAAATGGCCCGCTGTGGCGAGCAAGCGCCGACAGGCGGCCTAGCGGAGGCTTTCCGGTGCCAACGCCGCGGGCAAAAGCCGCGGCGTTGGAATGCTGGAGGATCGTCATTTCCCAGACAGCCGGATCACTGGACGAAATTGGCCTTGTACCACTGTTTCCACTCGGTCTCGTGGGCGGAGGCCACGGCGTCGTCGAGATGCGTGTAGGTGATGTTGGTCTCGCGGCCTGGCTTGGCGTTGATGCCCTTGATGATCGGGATGTAGAAGAAGTCGGTGTCGTCGCCGTTCTGCATGGCGGCCTGGCCTTCGGCGCTGGTGACGAAGTCGATGAATTTCCGGGCCGCGTCCATGTGCTGGGTCTTGGCGCTGATACCGAGGCCCTGCGGCAGGGATACCGAACCTTCGCTTGGATAGACCGCGACGACGGGTTCGCCCGCGGCGATCTTCGAGAAGATGGCGCTGTCCTGGTTGATGCCGACCGAGGCATCGCCTGTCAGCACCGCCTTGTTCACCTTGCCGCCGCTCGACAGGCCAGACAGGGACTTGTTGGTCAGCGTCTTGGCCAGGAGAGCCTTGCCGGCATCGAGGCCGTTGGTCTGGAAGAAGCCGGCCAGCCACTGATAGGCAGGGCCTGACAAATTCGGATCCTTGGCCGCGACTTTGCCGGCGAAGGACTGAAGCTCGGCCCAGGATTTGGGCATCTTGTCGGCGGGCACTTTCTTGGTGTTGACCTCGATGGCCGTGGTGCTGGTGCCGGTCGGCAGGAAGGCGTGGCTTTGCGGGATCAGCGACTTGCCGAGATCGGTGAAGGCCACCTTGTCGTAGGCGGCGGCGGGAACAGCCTGCAGCACATGATCTGCCGCCATGCGCTCCATCACGGCGGAGCCGTCGAGCCAGACGATGTCGAATTGCGGATTGCTGCCTTCGGCGGCGATCTTGCCTAGCGTCTCGCCGGTGCTGCCGGGTTCGACGACGTCGACGGTGAGGCCGGTCCTGGCCTGGAAGGCCTTGGCCACCGGGCCGGCGAAATCGAGCGCGTCATAAAGCACGAGGTCGGATGCCGAGGCAGGTGCTGCCATGGCAAGCGCGCTCAAGCCAAATGCCAAATAGAAACTTGTACGTGCGTTCATCTTGCTCTCCAGTAGATTTCCCATGGGCACAGTAACTCCCATTGTATCATGTACGAACAGATTGAATGTTTTGTGTCATTTGTGGAACTAGTTATTTTTATTATTCTTGTTCTTTCGTACGCCCCGCTTTATCCAGGCCTTGTCGATAGATCCCCGAACCGTGCTCAGCCGCTCAAGGGCATCAAAGGCGGCTTCGCTGTTTCGTTTCGCCAGCCCGATGATCATCGCCTCGATGAGGACGATCGTTCCGCCATGCATGGCCAGGTGATCGGCCTTGCCACGCGGAACCGGGAGGCTCTCCGCCACCTTGCCGGGAACCAGCGGAGCCAGATTGTCACTGATCAGCACGACCGGAATGTCGAAACGCGCGGCATGGTCGAGCACGACTTCCACCTCGCGATAGAGCGGTGCGTAGGCCATCATCAGCACGGCGTCGCCCTTGCCGAGCCACAGCAGGCGATCGGCGAGCGCAATTCCCGATACCGACAGCGCGCTGGTCGGCAGGCCGATCCGGTTGAACTGCAAACTGGCATAGTCGGCCATGGCGCCCGATGGACCTATGCCGAAGACATGGCGGCGGCTCGCCCGCGCCAGAATGTCGACACTGCGCTCGAAAGCCGCCGCCAACTCCGGACGTTTGAGCACTTCGAGCACGCTTTCATGAATGTCGATCACATGCCGCAATGCTCCGGCGCTGCCGTCGCCGGTCTCATGCAAGGTGCGCGCCAGGCGCTTGCCGGGGGACGGCGTGCCGGTCAGGTCCGACAGCAGCATCTGGCGAAGCGCCGAGAGGCTTTCGAAACCAAGCGAGCGCGCCGTCCGGACGACGGTCGCGTCGCTGGTGCCGGCGAGTTCGGCAATCTCGGCCGCCGACCCCAGCAGGACCGACTGCTTCTGGTCGACGAAGAACCGCGCCATGCGCTGCTCGGCCGGCGGCAAGCTTTCGAGTGCCGCATGAACACGGGCATCGACCGTCATTCTTCGGTCGTCCGAGGTATCATAGGTCATGGTGGTCGGTCCGTTCACCCGTCTGTAGTGATTACAACACCACCCACAATCCGAAATGTCTGTTACAGGGATGTGACGGCGGTCGTCAGGCGCCGGTCCGGAAGGCGCTCGACAGGACCCTGCCCCGCAGGCGGCTGTCCGGATAGACTGACCGCTGCCCCGCATCGGCGTGCCCGGACCTTCGACGTGCTTCACAAACGTGTGCACCAGATAACTGCCCTTGTCGGAAAATTGGGGCTGGGCTAAGCAATCAACATTACCTGTCGCAGGAACAGGGTATGGGAGGGAATACCGTGAAATCATCACGTTGGATCGCGCTCGCCGCGCTGGCGCTGACCTGTTCGACCCCGGCTGTGGCCAAGGACTGGAAGACCGTCACAGTGGCAATGGAGGGCTCTTATGCCCCCTGGAATCAGACGGATGCCAGCGGCAAGATCGTCGGGTTCGAAGTGGACATTCTGAATGACGTCTGCGCCCGCGCGAAACTGGAGTGCAACATCGTGGCCCAGGATTGGGACGGCGTTGTCCCGGGCCTGACGGCCGGCAAGTTCGACATTGTGATGGACGGAATGTCGATCACGGAGGAGCGCATGAAGACAATCGACTTCTCGATCCCCTATGCCTCTTCACCGGTGGCCTTCCTTGCAGACAAGAATGGCCCGCTGGCGCAACTGTCCAACAGCGGCAAGATGATCGATCTTTCGAAAGACGACGCCGAATCCAAGGCGACGCTTGACACTTTGCGCAAGGAACTCGCCGGCAAGAATGTCGGCCTGCAGGTCTCGACCACGGAAGCGACTTTTGCCGACAAGTATCTCAAGGATGTCGCAAACGTCCATGAATACAAGACGACGGACGAGCATGACCTCGACCTGATGGCGGGCCGCATCGATGTGGCTTTCGCCGACACCACCTACTTCCTCGGCACGTTGGCCAAGCCCGATGCCAAGGACCTGGAATTCGTCGGACCTCAGTTCAAGGGTGGCCCGATCCTGGGGCCGGGTATCGGCGCTGCTTTCCGCAAGACCGACAAGGACCTGCAGGACATCTACAACAAGGCCCTCAAGGCTGCCCTCGATGACGGCTCGGTATCGAAGTACAGCATGCAGTGGTTCAAGATCGACATTACCAAGTAATGTCGCAACGGGAGCAGCCAGGGCTGTTCCCGTTTTGCATTGAGGTGAAGTCAATGCATATCTCGGCGCCCGGAGGAGGCGTACGTGGAGTTTTTCGGTAGTCTGCTGGAACAGTTGTCGACGGCCTATGACCTCTTGGCCGCCGGCTGGGGCGTGCAATTGCTCTGGGGTATCGGATGGACCCTGGCGGTGACCACGGTCTCGATGGTGATCGGCGCGGTGCTGGGATCGCTGGTGGCGGCGGCCAAGCTTTCGCATCGTGGCGGGTTGAGATTTCTCGGCGAGAGCTACACCACCGTGTTCCGCGGCGAGCCGGAACTTCTGGTCATCTACCTTTTCTACTATGGCGGCACGCAGGTGCTGACAGGCATGGCGAGGTCCGCGGGATCGATAGGGTCGACGGACATCTTGAACATGCCGAGCTTCCTGGGCGGTGTTCTCGCGGTCGGCATCATTTCGGGCGCGTATCAGGCTGAGGTTTTCCGCGGGTCGTTCCTGGCGATCCATCGCGGCGAACTGGAGGCGGCCCGCGCCTATGGCATGTCGACCTTCCTGCGGTTTCGTCTTGTGATCATGCCTCAGGTCCTGCGCCTGGCGGTGCCAGGGCTGGGCAATGTGTGGCAACTGACCATCAAGGATTCGGCTCTCATCTCGGTCACCGGCGTCGCCGAGTTGATGCTGACCGCGAACAAGGCCGCTCGCTCAACGCACCATTCGTTGCTTTTCTACACGGTCGCGGGCATCCTTTACCTGGTGATGACCTCGGTCTCGACACCGATCTTCGACAAGGCCGAGCGTTATACGTCACGCAGCTTCACACGGCCGAAATGAGAGGTCGCGGTGGATTTTGACTTCTATCTTTCGACCATGTGGAGCGTGCTGAAAGCACTACCGCTGACGCTCGAGATCTGGTTCTTCGGGGTCGCAATCGGCCTGGTGCTTGCCACCGGCCTGACCTGGCTGCGGGCATCGGGCTACAAATTGGGCGAGTATTTTACGCGGGCCTATGTCTTCGTGTTTCGGGGGTCGCCGTTGCTGGTGCAGCTCTATCTGATCTATTTCGGGCTCTCCCAGTTCGATTTTATCCGTCACAGCCCGATCCTGTGGCCGATCCTGCGAGATCCCATGTACTGCACTATCGTCGCTATGGCCCTCAACACCGCAGCCTACTCCAGCGAGATTTTCCGCGGCTCGCTGCGGGCGGTGCCGGTCGGACAGATCGAGGCGGCCAAGGCTTTCGGCATGCCGGCGTTTACCCGCTTCCGCCTCGTCACGCTGCCGATAGCCTTGCGGCTGGCGCTGCCGGCCTATTCGACCGAAATCATTCTCATGACGAAGGCTACCGCGCTCGCTTCCGTGGTCACGATCATGGAGATGATGGGAACGGCGCAGAAAATCCAGCACGACACTTTTCGGCCGATCGAGGTGCTTACCTGCGCCGGCGTGATCTACCTGCTCCTCAACCTGTCGATCGCCCGGCTGTTTGCCTGGGTCGAATACCTGCTCTCGCCGCATCTGCGACCCGCCCCTGGCCAGTCCCAGCAAATCAAGCCCGTCCCGGAGGTGTTGTGATGTCGGCAAGTCTTGCCACTGCCGCGAATGCAAAACCGTCCCTCGACACGACGGCGGCCATCAGCGTCAAGGACATGCGCAAGTGTTTCGGCGACCATGAGGTGCTCAAGGGCATTTCGCTCGAAGCCCACAAAGGCGATGTCATCTCGATCCTCGGCTCCTCCGGTTCCGGCAAAAGCACCTTGCTACGCTGCATCAATCTCCTGGAAACCCCGGACTCCGGCGAAGTAAGGGTGGACGGCGAACTCATTCGGATGAAACAAAGCCGGGACGGCCATCAAACGCCTGCCGATATCCACCAGGTGGAACGAATCCGCGCCGACCTCGCCATGGTTTTCCAGAGCTTCAATCTTTGGTCGCACATGACCGTGCTCGAGAACCTCGTCGCCGCGCCGGTGCATGTGCTGAAGCGCCCACGCGCGGAATGCCTGGAGCAGGCGGAAGCATTGCTGAAGCGCGTCGGGATATGGGAGCGCCGCAACTATTACCCGCCTCACATGTCGGGAGGCCAGCAGCAGCGCGCCGCCATAGCGCGTGCCCTGGCGATGAACCCCAAAGTGATGCTGTTTGACGAGCCGACATCCGCGCTTGATCCGGAACTGGTTGGCGAGGTGCTGCGGGTCATGCGCTCGCTCGCGGAAGAAGGGCGCACCATGCTGGTGGTGACACATGAAATGGGTTTTGCCCGCGACGTGTCGAGCAAGGTGATGTTCCTTCACAAGGGCGAGGTCGACTCACTGGGAGAGCCAAAGGAAATGTTCGCCAGGCCACCCACACAGCAGTTCAAGCAGTTCATCACGAACTTCAACAAGTGATGTGGAAGCGTCAGCCAATCCCAGCGTGGAGTCCGCTCCGGAAGACGTGACCTTTTGCTCAGCTATGCTCTAGATCAGACCCGACATGTCGGAGAAGGCCATTGCCTTGCGCAGCAGCTCGGCGAAGCGTTCGCCGGCCACCTCGCGCGGGCCGCTGTTGTCGATCGAGGTGACGCCGGGGCCGGACAAGGTCACACTGGCGCTGCGCGCAAGCCGCGCCAGCACTTCGCCGCGTGACTCGCGGCCGCGCATCGCCAGCCGCTCGGCCAGCACCTCAGGCAAAGCTGTGATCTCCACGATCGCCAGATTGGCGTAGCGTTCGCGCAGAGTGGGGATGATCGCGCGCGACACGTTGGCCACGACAACGTGTCCGTTGGAAACAGACCAGTCGACATCGGCAGGCAGGCCATAGCGCAGGCCATGCGCTTCCCAGGAGATGGCGAAGGCGCCGTCGGCATCGGCCTCGGCGAAGGCGGCGTCGGCCAGCGTGTCGTGATCCTCGCTCGCCGCATCGCTCGGCCTGGTGATGACGCGGCGCACGAACTCCAGTTGCGTCTCATCGGCGAAGAGCGCCTTGGCGTAGCCGATCACCGTGTCCTTGCCGGCACCGCTGGGGCCCACGACAGCAACAAAGACGCCGTGACGGATCGGAAAGGTTTCGGCGGACAGTTCGCGCTCGATCAAGGCCGACACCATCATGCCACCCGGCGTCCCTGCCGCCAGACGGTGCGCACGACCGGAACATGATCGTCGACGCGCACGCGCACCAGATCGGCGCGGCGCCCCTGCTCGATGACGCCGCGGTCGTCAAGGCCGACGGCCTGCGCCGGGTTCTTCGAAACCATGGCGACGGCCTGCGGCAGCGAAATGCCTTCGACCATGTCGCCGAGGAAGAAGGCCGACTGGATCAGGCTGAAGGGGATGTAGTCGGACGACAGGATGTCGAGCAGGCCGTCACTCGCCAAGGTGCGGGCCGAAACATTGCCCGAATGCGAGGCGCCGCGCATGACATTGGGTGCGCCCATCAGCACGCCGAGACCGGCGGCCTTCGAGGCACGCGCCGCTTCCTCGGTGGTCGGGAACTCGGCGACCCGCACGCCCTGCTCGATGGCCTCGTCGACATGGGCCGACGTGGCATCGTCATGGCTGGCGAGCACGATGCCGCGCTCCTGGCTGGCGGCGGCGATGAAGACGCGGTTCGGCCCGGAATTGCGTGCCGATTCGCCCATCCGCTTCTCGCAGAATTTCCTGAAATCCTGATCCGAGAGTTTCAGCTTGCGCTGGTAGTAGTAGGCATAGGTTTCAAGATTGACGAACTGGCGCTGGCCCGGCGCATGGTCCATCAGCGAGACCAGCTTGACTCGATCATCGGTCTCGAAATTGGCGAAGGCCCTCAGACAATCCGGTGCCGAGACCTCGCAGCGCAGGTGGATGAAATGGTCGGCCCGCAGACGATCCTGCTGGACACTGTCCTCGATCGCGTCGGCGAGCTTGCGGATGTCGTCCGAGGTGAGGTCGGCATCCTCGTCCATGCCGACGCGCAAGGCATCGAGCACGGTGGTGATGCCGGCGGTCGCCACCTGGGCATCATGGGCAAGCACGGCGGCGATGGGGTTCCAGCGCACTTTCGGCCGCGGCGCATAATGGCCCTCGAGATGGTCGGTATGGAGTTCGACCAGCCCTGGAATGATGAAGTCGCCGCCCATGTCCTCGCCGGTTCGGGCAGCACCGGCATCGATGCCGGCGATAAAGCCGTCGCGCAGCACCAGTGAGCCTTCGACGATCTCGTCGGCAAGAACGATGCGGGCGTTGGAAAGAACAGTTTCGGCGGTCATTTAGGCTAGTCCTTGCTTCTTCCGGCGCCTGTCAGGCGGTTTTTCTGGCCGGGCGGCGGCCAAGCGCGTGCTGGGAAAGCACCATGAACGGCGCACCGGGTTCGGGTTCGACAAACAATGTCAGCGCATCCACCAGCATTGGCTGGCGCAACACATCGGCAAAAAGGCCTTCGATCGCCGTGCGCAGGCGAGGGCTTTCCTGTGGGCCGGCCCGGCCGGACAGGGTCATGTGGAAGCGGAAGGTCTCGAAAACATAGGGATATCCCCACTGGCAGAGATTGCGAAACTCGGCCGGCTTCAGCGAATCCGGGCTGCGCCGCTCGATTTCGGCCTCGCTCAAGGGCGCGCGAAACCGGTCGAAATCGCGTACCACATCGTCGGCGAAGCGGTTGAGCGGAGGCAGCGGACCTTCCGGCACCAGCGCGAAGAAGCTGTCGATCTGGCTGACGACCAGTCGCGGGATCGTCACGACAGGCGTCACCTCGGCAAAGTGATCGAGCGTCGCGCGCAGCGAAGCTTCTGTCTCGTTGGTGGCCAGGCGGAAAGGCGCTTTCAGTGTCGCATGGAAGCCGTAGCGGCGCGCCGAAGCGGTGTGGAAAGCCACTTCCGCCGCCGACAGGTCGGCAACGGCCTCAACCGGCCTGGTCGCGCCACCGAACGGGTCGCGGCCCAGCCAGTTGGCGGCTATCCGCGCCAGCGGCTCGTCCTGCCGGGGGGTGAAATAAATGGCATAACGCATGGGAAGTCCTCTTTAAAGCGCGCCGCGTTTGAAGCGATGGTGCGACGCGCTTTAAGTCTTCGTTTGGTGCATGTCCGTCGTCCCAAAACCGCTACGCACTTTTGGGCGACATGCACTAGCCCCGCTGCCATAGGTGATTTCCATGACGGATTGACGAAGCTTTGAAGGGTTTTCGAAGGCAAATCGACCCTCGGGGTCGTTAGCCGACGATTTTTCCAAGCTGGACCAATAAGTTCAGCCGGAAACGCAGAACGATCAGGCCTTCATCAACCATTCGTGCTCGGGCGCGTTGTGGAATTTCCACGTCCGCTTCGGCCCGGCCATCACATTGAGATAATAGAGGTCATAGCCGTGGCAGGCGGCGCAGGGGTGATAACCCTTGGGCACCAGCACCACGTCGCCGTCCTCGATCGCCATGGCCTCGTCCAGCGCGCGATGGCCATCCTTGCCGGCATCGGTATAGACGCGCTGGAAGGCAAAACCCTGCGGCGGGTTGAGGCGATGGTAGTAGGTCTCCTCGAGATAGGATTCAGCGGGCAGGTTGTCCTGGTCGTGCTTGTGCGGCGGGTAGCTCGACGTGTGGCCGCCGGGCGTGATGACCTCGACCACCAGCAACGAGTCGGCCGGCTGGCCTTCCGGCAGGATGTTGGTGACGTAGCGCGTATTGGTGCCCTTGCCGCGCACCTCCTGGCCGAGATCGTCCGGTCCGATCACCCGGACCGGCAAGCCGCCGCCAAGGCCAGGCGCCGAACAGACGGCGAGTTCCAGCTCGGTATCCGCCGTCACCGACCAGTCCGATCCCTGCGGCACGTATACGGACCATGGCTTGCCCTGGAAGGGCGACATGCGTTCGCCGAGCAGGCCAAGATCCTTGCCGCCGGCTTTCGCCGTACCCTTGCCGGTGACGAACACCAGGCAAACCTCGCGGCCGTCCGTCTTGCCCGAGGCGCTTTCGCCTGGCTTCAGCCGATGCAGGTCGAAACCGACATAGGTCCAGCCGGCGCTTTTCGGCGTCACATGGGCGACGCGGCCATGGCCCTTGTCGGCTTTGACGAGCAGTTTCGACATTTTGTCTCTCCTATTCCAGTGGCTTGACGAGTTGCAGCTTGTCCGAGCCGACGATTTCACCGGTTGTTCAAAAGGATCATCGCAGACGCCTCAGATTGGCCGACGCCCTCTCAACTTCGTCATCCTAGGGCGAAGCAGGAGCGAAGCTCCGTCGCGGAGACCCTAGGATCCATTCCGTGACCTCGGTCGAAGGACGCAGCGGAGCGGAGCGGAATTCTGCACCGTCGCAACGCTTCAATCCAACGGCATGGATCCTAGGGTCTGCGCCGCGTCGCTGCGCTCCTTGCTCCGCCCTAGGATGACGAAGCGAGGAGCGTTTCGGCCAATCACCAACGTATGCGATCCGTTGCGCACATATCCAATCCACTGGAACTTCTTCCATCATTCCTTGGGTTCGACGCCGACCTTGGGTTCCTCAGGCGTCGCCTTCGCCTCCTCCACGGGCTTGTAGAGATAAAAAAACTGCCAGACGCCGTAGCCGGCGAAGCCGAGCGCGATGACGCCCCAGAACGGCGTGCCGGTGGCGAACTCGATGACCGACCAGATGACGCAGACCGCGACGACGGCGACACGACGCCACAACGGCCGGAAGAACGGGTGCTCGGAATCTTTCATCGATCCAATCTACAGCAAGCTGCTTCGCGAGGAACCCTCGCATCAGGCATTCGGAAAACCTTGGGTCTCCACCGTGTAGCCGGCTGATGTCATCACCCGCATCAGTTCCTTGTGGCCGACTTGCGCCATCTTTAACGGCGGATTCTTCCTTGGGTCCTGTTCGGCCTCGACTACGAACCAGCCTTCATAACCGTGATCGGCGAAGCGCTGCACGATGGCGCCGAAATCGAGCGAGCCGTCGCCTGGCACGGTGAAGGCGCCGAGCGCCACGGCGTCGAGGAAGGACTGCTTCGTACGGTCGAGCTTGTCGATCACATCCATGCGCACGTCCTTCACATGGACGTGGCTGATGCGTTTGTGGTGGTTGTCGATGGCGCGCAGCACGTCGCCGCCAGCAAAGGCCAGGTGGCCCGCATCGAGCAGCAGAGGGATGCCTTCGCCGGAATGGCGCATGAAGGCATCGAGTTCCGGCTCGGTCTCGACCACCGCCGCCATGTGATGGTGATAGGACAGCGGCATGCCTTGCCCGGCGCACCATTCGCCGAATTCGGTCAGGCGCCGCGCGTAGGCCTTCATTTCGTCACCGGTGAGCTTCGGCTTGGTGGCGAGCGGCTTGGAGCGGTCGCCCTGGATCGAGCGGCCGACCTCGCCATAGACGATGCAAGGCGCGTCGACCGCCTTGAACAGGTCGATCATCGGCTGGATACGGTCCTTGTTGGCAGCCATCTCCTCGTCGACCAGCGTGCCGGAAAACCAGCCGCCGCACAGGGTCATGTCGGCAGCCTTCAGGATCGGCAGCATGATGGCGGGGTCGTTGGGAAAGCGCCGGCCCATCTCCATGCCGGTGAAGCCGGCCGAACGCGATTGGCGCAGACATTCCTCCAGCGACACGTCATCGCTGAGTTCGGCAAGATCGTCGTTCCACCATGCAATGGGGGACATGCCCAGTTTGGCTTTCAAGTCGTCACTCCGGTTCAAATCATTTGGGTCGCGAAAGCGGTCACTGCCGCTCCAGCAACGCGTCCTCGTACTTCTTGCGCGCCGTATTGACTTCCCGTCGCGCCGACACTTCCGGCACCGCGACATCCCACCAGTGACCGCCGGCCTCGGTCGAGACAAGCGGATCGGTGTCGATGACCAGCACGGTGGTCCGGTCGTTCTTCTTGGCCTTCTGCAGCGCGTTTTCCAGTTCGGCGATCGACGGCACTTTCTCTGATATCGCCCCCATGCTCGCCGCATGCGCGGCGAAGTCGATGTCGGGCAGGATCTCGTGGCGCGAGTCCTTCAGGAGATTGTTGAAGTTCGCGCCACCGGTCGCCATCTGCAGCCGGTTGATGCAGCCAAAACCCCTGTTGTCGAGCAGTACGATGGTCAGTTTCAGACCGAGCATCACCGAGGTGGCAATCTCGGAATTCAGCATCAAATAGGAGCCGTCGCCGATCATGACGACGACCTCCTTGTCGGGCTTGGCCATCTTGGTGCCGAGCCCGCCGGCGATTTCGTAACCCATGGTCGAGAAGCCGTATTCGGCGTGGTAGGAGCCGGGCGCGCCCGCTTGCCAGAGCTTGTGCAGTTCGCCCGGCAGGCCGCCTGCCGCATGCAGCAAGGTCACGCCGGAACCCATGGCGCGTTGTACCGCACCGATCACCTGCGCATCCGAGGGGTAAGCGGCATTGGTCGATGCCGTCACCTTGGCCGCATCGGCCTGCCAGGCCTTCTTGCCGGTGGCTGCATTGTCGGTCCAGGCGGCTGGCGCCTTCCAGCCTTGCAGCGCGGCACCGAGTTCGGCGAGCGCTTCGGCCGCGTCCGCGACGAGCGGCAGTGCCCAGTGCTTGCCGGCGTCGAAGGGCTGCACGTTGAGCCCGATGATGGTCTTGCCGGAGTTCTTGAACAGCGCCCACGAGCCGGTGGTGAAATCCTGCAGACGCGTACCGACGGCAAGCACGACATCGGCTTCCTCCGCCAGCCGGTTGGCGGCCGAGGTGCCGGTGACGCCGACCGCCGCCATGTTGAGCGGGTGATCGTCCGGCAGCGAGGATTTGCCGCCCTGCGTCTCGCAGACCGGAATGCCGAAGCTTTGCGCGAATTTGGCCAGTTCATCGGAAGCCTGCGAATAAAGCACGCCGCCGCCGGCGATGATCAGCGGTTTCTTCGCGCCCTTGAGCGCGGTGACCGCCGCCGCCAGTTCCCGGCGATCTGGACGTGTCCGGCGTGGCGTCCAGAGCCGTTCGGCAAAGAAGCTTTCGGGATAGTCATAAGCCTCAGCCTGCACATCCTGGCAGAGCGACAAAGTCACCGGTCCGCATTCGGCCGGATCGGTCAGCACCTGCATGGCGCGATTGAGCGCCGGGATGATCTGTTCCGGCCGCGTGATACGGTCGAAATAGCGTGATACCGGCCGGAAGCAGTCATTGACCGTCGCCGTGCCGTCGGAAAAATCCTCGGCCTGCTGCAGCACCGGATCGGGAATGCGGTTGGCGAAGACATCGCCTGGCAAAAACAGGACGGGCAACCTGTTTACGTGGGCAAGGGCCGCCGCCGTCACCATGTTCAGCGCGCCGGGTCCGATCGAAGATGTCGCCGCCATGAACCGGCGACGGAAATTGGCCTTGGCAAAGGCGATCGCCGCATGCGCCATTGCCTGCTCGTTGTGGGCGCGGAAAGTCGGCAGTTCGTCGCGCACCTGATAGAGTGCCTCGCCGATCCCCGCGACATTGCCGTGCCCGAAGATCGCCCAGATGCCACCAAAAATCGGCACTTTTTTGCCGTCGATCTCGGTCATCTGGCGGGACAGGAAGCGGGTCAGCGCCTGCGCCATCGTCAGGCGGATTGTCTTGCTCATCGTCTTTTCCTCCGCAGTCCCTATGCCGCCTGTTTGTGCCGCGCCTTGTTATGCCGCCTTGCGGCCGCGCGCGGCAAGCCACGCTTCGGTCAGCTTTTCGAAGCGCGACGCCATGTCGGCGACAGCCTCGTCATCCGACATCCTGCCGGCCAGCCATTGTTCAGCCGCGTGGACGAAGATTGTGCGGCCGACGGCAAAGCCCTTGACGATGGGCGCCTTGGCGGTGGCGGCAAAGGCGGCCTCCAGCTCGTCCTGCGGCGCCTCCAGCCCAAGCAGCACGACGCCCCGGCACCAAGGGTCGTGTTTCAGGATCACCGCCTCGATTTTGGCCCAGGCGCCGCTCGACGCCTGCGGTTCCAGCTTCCACCAATCCGGCTTGATGCCGAGCGCATAGAGTTCTTCCAAGGCGCGCGGGATGGTGGTGTCGTCGAGCTTGCCGTTCTTGCCGGCGATGATCTCGACCAGCAATTCCCGGCCAACCTTGCGCGCGGCTTCGTAGAGGCTCTTGAGCTTCTGCTGCTGTTCTTCCTTGAGATCAGCCGGATCGTCGGGATGGTAGAAGCACAGGCACTTGATACAGTGATCGACCGGCCATTCGGTGAGCTGCGAGCCGATGTCCTGCGAGAATTCGAAGCGCAGCGGCCGCGAACCCGGCAGTTCCACCGGCCGGCCGAGCCAGGCGAAGGAATGCCGGGCGAATTCGAACATCGCCTCGCGGCCATGTTTCTCGTCGATCAGCATGCCATAGCCGTCGCGGCCGGCGGCGACCCTGGCCGCCGCCTTGACCGCGAGGACCTTGAAATCGCGGATGCGCGCCGGATCGGCGCCGGCCTTGGCCGCCACATCCTCGAGCTGCACACGGTGGTCGCAGGCGAGCGCCATCAGCGAAGGGATGTCGCGCCGGCGGGTGGTCGCCCAATGGATGTGGTTGATCGCCTCGTCCTTGCGCAGCGCGCGGTGCTTGCTGCCGTTCTTGAGGAAGAATTGCAGCTCCTCGAAGGTCGGATATTCCGGCGCGCACAAGAGCCGCGACACCGCGAAGGCGCCGCAGGCATTGGCCCAGGTCGCCGCGGTTGCATGGTCTTCGCCGCCGAGCCAGCCGCGCAGCAGGCCGGACATGAAGGCATCGCCGGCGCCCAGCACATTGTAGATCTCGATCGGGAACCCCTCGCCGACGATGCCGTCCTCGAGATCGTCGCTGATTTGCCCGTCATAGACGATGCAGCCCATGGCGCCGCGTTTCAAGACAATGGTCGCCGACGACAGCGCTCGGATCGTCTTCAGGGCATTCAGGCAGTCGTCGGCGCCGGACGCGATCATGATCTCTTCCTCGGTGCCGACGATGAGGTCGCAATCGGGCAGCACTGTCTTCAACTGGGCCGAGACCCGGTCCGACTTGACATAGCGCTCGAAACCTTCGGCGTGGCCGGCGAGACCCCACAGGTTCGGCCGGTAGTCGATGTCGAAGACAACCTTGCCGCCCCTGGCCTTCATGATGCGGATCGCCTTGCGCTGGGCGGCGTCGCTGTTGGGGCGGGAAAAATGCGTGCCGGTGACGACGATCGCGCGGGCCGAGGCAATGAACGCCTCGTCGATGTCCTCTTCGGCCAGCGCCATGTCGGCACAGTCGGAGCGGTAGAAGATCATCGGCGAAACGCCTTCGCTCTCGACGGAGAGCAGAACCAGCGCGGTCAGCCGTTCCTTGTCGGTCTTCAGACCGTCGACATTGACGCCCTCGCGCTTCAACTGCTCGCGGATGAAGCGGCCCATCTGCTCGTCGCCGACCCGCGTCAGCAGCGCCGAGCGCAGGCCGAGCCGCGCCGTGCCGACCGAAATGTTGGCCGGGCAGCCGCCGACCGATTTGGCGAAGGAGGTGATGTCCTCCAGCCGCGAGCCGATCTGCTGGCCATAGAGGTCGACGGAAGCGCGACCGATGGTGATGACATCGAGCGGTGAATGTCTTGCGTCCACGGCTTCGCTCATTGGAACCTCCCGTCGGCCTTGTCGTCATGGACAACATTGTTTGGGTAACACGCGCGAGCGGCGGCGTGGTGCCGGCAATATGAAATAATAATTCCAATCCATAGTCAATATGGAATGAGCATTCCCCGATCTAAAGTGCCTTTTGAGGTGCTCGATCAGGCCTTGCGCTTGCGGCTCGCGTCGCGCCGCTTCTCGCCGACGCCGACGGTCAGTGCCATGGCCAGCGCCATCGTCGCCGACAGCGAACGGAAGCCGGCGAAATCCGCCTCGGCAACCTCGAACCAGACACTGGCGAACTGGGCGAGCGGTGAGAATGAGCTGTCGGTGATGGCGACGATCGGCACGCCCTGTTCGGCAATGACGCGCGCCTCCTCGATCGTGGCCGGCGCGTAGGGCGAGAAGCTGATGGCGATGACGGCGTCCGCCGGTGTGGCGAAGCCGACCATCTCGGCATTCAGGCCGGCGGCCGATTCGATCAACTGGTTGCGGATCTTCAGCTTGCCGAGCGCATAGGCGATGTAGGAAGCCACCGGATAGGAGCGCCGCTTGGCCAAAACATAGATGGTCTGCGCCTTTGCCAGCAGTGAAATCGCGTCTTCCAGATGCGCGTCGTCCAGCGTGCGGGAAATGTCGTTGAGCGAGGTGCTGGCGGCGGCGATGAAGCCGTCGAAGATCGCCCGGTGGCCGGCGCCGCCCTCGGCCTTGGCGCGCAGCGCCTGCAGCCGCTCGTCATAGGACGAGTTGCGCTCGCGTAGTCGCTCGCGGAAGACCTGCTGCAGGCTGGTGAAGCCGTCGAAACCGAGTTGCTGGGCAAAGCGGATCAGCGTCGAGGGCTGCACACCGGCCGAAGCGGCGATGCTGGCGGCGGTGCCGAAGGCGATATCGTCTGGATTGTCGAGCGCATAGGCAGCGATCTGGGCGATGCGCTTGGGCAGGCTCTCGCGCCGATCCAGGATCGCGGCGCGCAGCGTCTCGAAGTCGCGAGGTACCTGTTCGTCCATCGTCGCTCTGTTCAGGCCTGTCCGAAGGCTCTCTCTGCCCCATCATAGCGGGCCTGCGCAAGAACGCCATAAAAAATGAGGCAGACATTCCATTTCGGAAAGAAATGGACTAATTCATCCACACAGCATTCATGGCAGCGGAGAAACGAAAGATGGTCGGCGTTGGTCTCATCGGCACGGGCTTCATGGGCAAATGCCACGCCATCGCGTGGAGCGCCGTCGGTGCCGTCTTCCCCGACGCGGGCAAGCCGCGGCTCGTCCATCTCGGCGAGGTCAATGAGGACCTCGCCAGGCGAAAGGCCGGCGAGTTCGGCTTCGCCAAGGCGTCCGGCGACTGGCGTGCCGTCGTCAACGACCCCGAAGTGGATGTCGTCTCGCTGACGACGCCCAATCAGTTTCATCCGGAAATGGCCATCGCCGTCCTCCAGGCCGGCAAGCATCTGTGGTGCGAAAAGCCGATGGCGCCAAGCTTTGCCGAAGCCGAAGCGATGGCGGCCGCGGCCAAGAAATCAGGCAAGATTGCCGCGCTTGGTTACAATTACATCCAGAGCCCAGCCATCCGCCATATCGGCGCGCTGCTCGACGAGAAGATCATCGGCGAGGTCAACCATCTGCGCATCGAGATGGACGAGGATTTCATGGCCGATCCGGAGGCGCTGTTCTTCTGGAAGCACGAGGCGTCCTCCGGTTATGGCGCGCTCGACGATTTCGCCGTGCATCCGCTGTCGCTGGTCACGGCGCTGTTCGGCCGCGTCGCCAGCGTCATCTGCGACATGGCAAAGCCCTATGCCGACCGCAAGCTGGCGTCAGGCGGGCGCCGCGCGGTCGAGACCTACGACATCGCCAGCGTGCTGATGCATCTGGAAAGCGGGGTTGCCGGCACGCTGCTGGTCAACCGCTCGGCCTGGGGCCGCAAGGGCCGCATTGCGGTCCAGATCTTCGGCTCCAAGGGATCGATCCTGTTCGATCAGGAGCGAATGAACGAATTCCAACTCTATTTGACATCGGACCGGCCGACCGAACAGGGCTATCGCACCATCCTGGTGGCGCCGCAGCACAAGCCCTACGATCTTTTCGTCCCGGCGCCTGGCCACAGCCTCGGCTTCAACGATCTCAAGATCATCGAATGCCATGAATTGCTGACGCGGCTTGCCGGCAAGCCGGCCCGGCTCATCGAGTTTGCGGAAGGTCTGGAGATCGAGCGCACCGTGCACGCCATGGCGCGCTCCTTCGAGGAGAAGCGCTGGGTGGATGTGCGGTAATAGTCAGCCGCCGACAGCCGCGTTCGTCTCCCAGCCATTGACCCAGACCTGCCGCAAGCGGTCGCCTTCGCCCTTGAAGTGTAGGCCGGTCGGCTGGCAATCCTCGATACGGTCGCTGCGGAAATTGCGGATCGCCTGGCGCAGCTCACACCAGGCGACGATGTTGGCGGTCTCGGCGTAATAGATCAGCGCGATCGGGCGGATCAGGCGTGTCGTGGACCGGCCGAGTTCATCGCGGTAGGAAAGATCGAGCTTTTCCTCGTCGCGGATGGCGCGGCGCACCAGCGCCAGGTCAATCGCGCCGGCGGAGGGCGCGGCAAAGCCCCAGGCGTGCAACGCATTGGCGTCGAGTGTCTGGCGCAAGGGCGGCGGCACCGCGCCGGCGATCTTGGCGCCGACGCGCTTGGCCGCCTGCTTGAGCTCGTCGTCTCCCGTGCGCTCCAACAGCGCCAGCGACAGCACGATCGCCTCCATCTCCTCGATCGAGAACATCAGCGGTGGCAACTCGAAACCGGGGCGCAGTATGTAGCCGATGCCACGGCCGCCTTCGATCGGGACACGCATGGCCTGCAGTGCCGCGATGTCGCGGTAGATCGAGCGTATCGTCACTTCCAGTTGCCCGGCAATCATTGCCGCCGTCACCGGCTGCCTTGCCAGCCGCAGGATCTGGATGATCTCGAACAGGCGCGAGGCCTTGCGCATTTTTCTCACCAACTGGAATCACAACTGACACATCATCGTCAGTTGGGTCGATCTATATGATCTCCTATCGACTTGAAAATCAACAAACTCCTTGGCAATGCGCCGCCAAGAGGCGACAGGCAACTGACATGAGCTACGCGGAAAATCTCTGGCTTTTCTTTCTTCTCCTGTTCGGCATCATCGCCGTTCCAGGCATGGACATGCTGTTCGTGCTTGCCAATGCGCTGACCGGTGGACGCGACAGGGGCCTTGCCGCGACCGGCGGCATCATGGTCGGCGGCATGGTGCACACACTGAACGGCGCTGTCGGCGTCGGCCTGCTCATGCATTTCGTGCCGATCCTGTTCAAGCCGCTGCTGATCGCCGGCGCCGCCTACATGGCCTATATCGGCATCACGCTGATGCGCAGCTCCATCACCGTTGGTCATGACGGACCTGCCGGCAGCCGTTCCGCTTGGAAGGCGTTTCGCCAGGGTTTCGTGACCTGTCTGATCAATCCGAAGGCCTATCTCTTCGTCCTGGCCGTCTACCCACAGTTCCTGAGAGCGGACTACGGCCCGATCTGGATGCAGGCGACAATCATGGGCCTGCTGACCGTGCTGACACAGGCCGCGATCTATGGCGGGCTCGCCATATCGGCCGGCCGCAGCCGCAGCCTTTTGATCGCCAATCCCCGGGCGACTGCATTCGCCGGCCGTGCGGCCGGGCTGCTGCTGTTTGCGGTCTCGGTCTTCACCGCATGGGAGGGGCTAAGGGCGGCGTAGTTCCCGTTGGCGCCGCCCTTCCCGCATTGTCGTCGTATCAGGCGGCGCCCTGCCGGCTGTCCAGCATGGCGCGGCGCGCCGAGCGGCACCATTCGACAGCGCCGGCAAGGCCGTGCAGCACCGTCTCGGTGGTCGCCCAGTCGATGCAGCCGTCGGTGATGCTCTGGCCGTAGACCAGCGGCTTGCCGGGCACGACGTCCTGCCGGCCGGCGACGAGATTGCTCTCTATCATGACGCCGATGATGCGCTCGTCGCCCGCCGCCACCTGGCCCGCGACATCGGCCGCCACCTTCGGCTGGTTCTCGGGCTTCTTGCTCGAATTGGCATGGCTGACGTCGATCATCAGACGGGGTGCGATACCGATGCGGGCGAGTTCCACGGAGGCGGCCTCGACGCTTGCCGCGTCATAGTTCGGCGCGATGCCGCCGCGCAGGATGACATGGCAATCCTCGTTTCCGGTCGTCGCCGCAATCGCGCTGCGTCCGCCCTTGGTCACAGCCATGAAATGGTGCGGCTGGGCGGCCGACTTCACCGCCTCGCCGGCGATCCTGAGATTGCCGTCTGTGCCGTTCTTGAAGCCGACCGGGCACGAGAGACCCGAGGCCAGCTCGCGATGGATCTGGCTCTCGGTCGTGCGCGCGCCGATAGCGCCCCAGGCGACGAGGTCGGCAATGTATTGCGGCGTCGTCATATCCAGGAATTCGGTCGCCGCCGGCAGGCCGAGATTGTTGACGGCCGAAAGAACGTTGCGCGCCATCCGCAGCCCCTTGTCGATGTTGAAGCTGCCGTCGAGGTCGGGATCGTTGATCAGGCCTTTCCAGCCGACCGTCGTGCGCGGTTTCTCGAAATAGACCCGCATGACGATCTCCAGCCGGTCGGCCAGGGCCTCGCGCAGCGCCGCCAGACGGCTGGCATAGTCGACGGCCGCGACCGGATCGTGGATGGAACAAGGGCCGACGATGACAACAAGTCGATCGTCGGCCCCGGTCAGGATGGAATGGATGGCGTTGCGCGAGGCGGCAACGGTGCGGGTCGCCGTCAGTGAGCGCGGTATCTCGCGCATCACCTCTTCCGGCGTGCTCAGCAGTCTAAGTTCCTTGACCCGAAGGTCGTCTGTGGTGGTCAACACGGCTTTCTGCTCCTGTTAGAGCAATTCCAGGAAAAGTGCGTAGCGGTTTTCCGTCCGGAATTGCGTAAAACTATGTTTGGGAACCTGCCGGCTGAAACAAAAAAGCCGCCAGGTCTGGCGGCTGTTCGGACCTTGTTGCTGCAATCTTCAGATCGAGCGCAATCCTCCCGCCGCCAGCGAGCTCCTAAAGTACCAATACGTGGCGGTCAGGTTGATCATGAGTGGGCGTATAGCTGAAGTCGCGTTGGATGTCACGCATCTGATGGCAATCTTGTATAAATATGTAAGAATGCATATGTTGGATATACCCAAAAGGATATGCTCCAATGCCGCTTTACGTGAAGGACCGGGAAGTCGACCGGCTGGTACTTGAGGTGCAGCGCCTCACAAAGGCGCCGAGTAAGGCCGAGGCGGTTCGCCGCGCTCTGACGCATGAAATCGAGCGCGCCCGCAGTGTCCAATCCGTGTCGGAACGCTTGGCGGAGGCAGTCAGAATGGCTGGCGAAATCGGAGCGGACAATCCTGACTTCGATATGAAGGCCTATTCGGACGAGCTCTCAGGCGGGCTATGAGCTTGTTCATTGACGCGTCGGCGGTTGTCGCTCTGTTACGCCCGGAGCCCACGGCAGGAGAACTCGCCGCCCGGATGGATGCCCACGGCGGGCCTTTCTTCATTTCGGCGGTCGTTCGTTTCGAGACCGCAATGGCCTTGGCGCGTTCAAAGACCCCCCTGCCTTCACCCATAGAACCAGCGGCAATCACAAAGGCGAATGCCGCCGTTGACCGTTTCGTACAGGATTTGGGAATCGGCGAGGTCCTCATTTCGGCCGAAGTCGGGCGGCTCGCTGTCGAAGCGGCACGCAGCTACGGCAAGGGTGTCAATTCGCCGGCGCAGCTCAACATGGGCGATTGCTTTTCCTATGCCTGTTGCAAGGCATATAATTTGGCTTTGCTCTACACCGGTCAGGATTTCACAAAGACGGACATACGATAGGTTCAAGGTGCGCCACGCAGACTGCTCGCATGAACCTACTCCGGCGACGACCCGGCGACGCTCTGGTCGTAGTCGACCAGCGACCCGGTCATGACGCCCGATTGCGGGCTGACCATGTAGCTGATCAGTCGCGCGAGTTGGTCCGGCTTGACCAACTGACCCATCGGCTGCGCGGCCTCGGCCTTCGCCAGCCAGTCGTCGGGCGCATCGTGCCATTTCTTCTGCACGATGTCCTCGCCTTCGGTGTCCATCCAGCCCGGCAGAACGGCGTTGCAGCGGATGCGGTTGAAGCGATAGGCGTTGGCGACGTTCTTGGTCAGCGTCATCAGCGCGCCCTTGCTGGTCGAATAGGGCGTCAGGAAAGACTGGCCGGTATGCGCCGACATCGACAGCACGTTGACGATCGAGCCGGGTGCCTTTTTCTCCAGCAGATGCGCCACCACGCCCTGCATCAGGAAAAACGGGCCGCGCACATTGGTGTCGAAGATCTGGTCGAAGAGCTCTTCCGATGTCTCGACCAGCGAGCCGCGCGCCGAGGTGGCGGCGGCATTGACCAGCGCGTTGATGGTGCCGAAATGGGAGAGCGCGGTGGCGATCGCGCGCTTGCAGTCGGCAACCTTCGAAACGTCGGCGCTGATGAAGATCGCGTCGACGCCTGATTTCTTGAAATGGGCGACTGCCTTGTCGCCCTTCTCCTGCGAGCGGCCGATGAGCGCCAGCGCCCGGCAGCCTTCGTCGGCCAGTGCTTCGGCCACCGCGAAGCCTATGCCTTGTGCGCCGCCAGTGACGATGGCGCGTGTGTTCGAATTGCGATCGGCGGATGCGCTCATCGCTCTGCTCCCTGTGCCTTGGGTCCGGATTGCGTTCTTACTTGTCCAAGCGGACGGTCTTGCCCGTGGTCGCCGACTTCAGCGCGGCGTCCGCCAGCTTCAGCGCGACAAGGCCATCCGCGCCGCTCGGCGCCGCCTTCTTGCCGGAAGTCGCAGCGGCGATGAAGGCGGCGATCTCAAGGGCGTAGGCGTCGAGATAGCGGGTCATGAAGAAGTCGTGCAGTGGCGGACGCGTGTAGCCCTTCTCGTTGGCGACCTCGATCGACACCGGCCGCTGGTTCTCAGCCGCAACCATGCCTTTCGAGCCATGCACCTCGATGCGCTGGTCGTAGCCATAGGTGGCGCGGCGCGAATTGGAGATGACGGCCTGCTTGCCGGATGCGGTTTCAAGGATGACGCTGACCGAGTCGTAATCGCCGGCTTCGCCGATCTTCTTGTCGACCAGCACCGAGGCATGCGCGCTGACCGCGACGGGTTCCTCGCCGAGCAGAAAGCGCGCCATGTCGAAGTCGTGGATGGTCATGTCACGGAAAATGCCGCCCGAGCGCTTGATATAGTCGATCGGCGGAGCGCCGGGATCGCGCGAAGTGATGGTGACCATCTCGACGGAGCCGATGGCGCCGTCGTCGATCGCCTTGCGGACCGCGGCGAAATGCGGGTCGAAGCGCCTGTTGAAGCCGACCATCAGCGTCGCCTTGGCCTTGTCGACCACGGCCAGGCACTTCTCCACCCGCTTGACGTCGAGGTCGATCGGCTTCTCGCAGAAGATCGCCTTGCCGGCCTTGGCAAAACGCTCGATCAAATCGGCATGGGTATCGGTCGGCGTGCAGATGACGACGGCGTCGATGTCATTGGATTTCTCGATGGCGTCGATGCTCCGCACCTCGGCGCCGTAGGCAACAGCCAATTCGCTCGCCGCCTTCTCGAAGGCATCGGCAACGGCAACCAGTTTTGCCTGGGGGTTGGAACCCACGGCGCGGGCGTGGACCTTGCCGATGCGGCCGGCACCAAGGAGGGCGAAGCGAACAGTCATGGATATTCCTCTGGGGATGGGTTCGAGAGAGTTGTGTCGGCACCTTCCTGTCGAGGAAAGGTGGCAAGGTCATTTTCTCGGCGCGGCGGATCGTCCCGGAGCCGGGCAACCGCCCCGCCTAGGCCGCGAGTTCCGCCTCCCCGGTCTTGGCGCCGGTGATGTAGGACACGATATCCTGCCCGTCGGTATTCTCCTTGCGCAGGTTGGCGACAATCCGGCCGCGCCGGAACACGACGATGCGGTCACAAAGGTCGAACACCTGGCGCATGTTGTGGCT
This sequence comes from Mesorhizobium sp. SARCC-RB16n, assembly GCF_008520305.1. GTDB lineage: Bacteria > Pseudomonadota > Alphaproteobacteria > Rhizobiales > Rhizobiaceae > Mesorhizobium. Next base: position 102,206 of record NZ_ML703283.1, read on the forward strand.
GATCAGGATCAGCGGCTCGCCATTGTCCTTCAGCGTGCGGATGATGTTTTCCACCTGCGCGGTCTCCTGCACGCCGAGTGCGGCCGTCGGCTCGTCCATGATGATCAGCTTGGAGGCGAAGGTGGCGGTCCTGGCGATCGCCACGCACTGCCGCTGGCCGCCCGACATGTGGCGGATGGTGTTCGAGAGATTAGGGATCTTCACTGCCGTGCGGACCAGCGCCGCCTCGGTTGCCTTGCGCATATATTTGCGGTCGAGGATCGAGAAGGGCCCGAGATTGAACAGCACCTTTTCGCGGCCAAGGAACAGGTTCGACGGTACGTCGAGATCGTCGGCCAGCGCCAGGTTCTGGAACACCGTCTCGATGCCCGCCTCGCGGGCCTCGATCGGTCCGGCGAAATTCACTTCCTTGCCATCGAACCAGACCTGACCGCTGGTCCGCTGCTCAACGGCGGTGATCTGACGCACGAAGGTCGACTTGCCGGCGCCGTTGTCGCCCATGATGGCGACATGCTCGCCCTTGCGCAGCTCGAAGTTGGCGCCTTCCAGCGCATGCACGCCGCCATAGCGCTTGGTCAGGTTTTCGGTTTTCAGGACGATGTCTGACATGGTCAAGCCCTCAATGCCCGCATGCGCTGGCGCCACTGGTCGAGAACGACCGCGCCGACGATGATCACGCCCTTGACCATCTCCTGGTAGTAGGCGTCGAGGCGCAGGAAGGTGAAGCCGGAGATGATGACGCCGAAGATCAGCGCACCGATCACCGTGCCGATGATGGAGCCACGGCCGCCCGACAGCGAGACGCCGCCGATGACCGCCATGGCGATGGCATCGAGTTCGTACATCACGCCCATGCCTGCCTGGGCGGTGAGGTTCTTGGAGGAGAGCACCACGGCGGCGAGCGCGGCGAGAATGCCGGCGATGACATAGACGAGGATCTTGTGGTTGGCGATCTTGATGCCGGACATGCGCGCGGCATCCTCGTTGGAGCCGATCGCGTAGCAGTGCTTGCCATATCGCGTGTAGGTCATGATCAGCTGGAACAGTATGGCCAGCGATAAGAAGATGATGACGGGCATCAGGCCCTTGCCGATCGCGGCGAAACTGTCTGTCGGGAACGAGATCGGCTGGCCCTTGGACCACCATTTGGCGATGCCGCGCGCGGTCACCATCATGCCGAGCGTGGCGATGAACGGCGGAATGCGCGTGTAGGCAATCAGGGCGCCGTTGACCAGGCCGGCCAGCAGGCCGCAGCCGATCGCCACCAGCACCGGCACGACGACCGGCAGGTCGGTCCAGCCCTGCGCCAGGAACATCGCCTTTGGATTGGGGTTGCCGTTGACGGTCGCGACCTGGGCGAAGCTCATGGCGATCATGGCGGTCGCGCCGACGATCGAACCCGAGGACAGATCGATGCCGCCCGTGATGATCACCTGCGTGACGCCGATGGCGATGATGCCGACAATCGACACCTGCAGTATGATGATCTGCAGGCGCGCCTCGTTGAAAATGCCGGAGACGTCGCTGCGGGTGTTGAACAGGAAGCTGTCGCCGAGGAAGACGCGGCCGATCAGTTCGAAGATGACGACGAGGATGACGAGCGCCAGGAAGACGTTGAATTCGGCCGGCCATGTGCGCTTCTTGGAGTCATAGCTGACCCCGCCGACGCCGTGAGATGTCTGTGCCAATCTTCTATCCTCCGTCAGCCGCGGCCCTTCCTCGCGCCTTTTCGGCGCTAGGGAGAGGGGCGACGCTGCCGCTGCGCGAGAGCGCCGCCCATATGTCCGCGGCTCAGTTCTTCTTCAGGAACTTGTCGATATTTGCCGGGGTTACCAGTTGGAAGGGCACATAGACCTTGTGCTCGACCTTCTCGCCCTTGGCGAGCTTGAGCGCCGCATCCAGCGCACCGGCGCCCTGGCCGGCCGCGTCCTGAAACACGGTTACGTCAAGGTCGCCCGCCTGCATGGCGGCAAGCGCGTCCTGTGTGGCGTCGACGCCGCCGACGACAACCGACTTCATGTCGATGTTTGCGGCCTTCATCGCCTGGATGGCGCCGATGGCGCTTTCGTCATTGTTGGCGATGACGCCGTCGAACTTCTTGCCGGTCGACAGCCAGTTGGTCATCAGGTTCTGGGCCTGGTCACGATCCCAATTCGACGTCTGCTTGTCGATGATCTTGATGAAGCTGCAGTCCGGCGTGGCGATCACATCGTCGATGTCCTTGGTGCGCTGCACGGCCGCCTGATTGGAGAGCTCGCCCATGATCACATAGACATTGGCTTCCTTCTTGCCGGCTTCCTTGAACAGGCGGCAGACTTCCTTGGTCTCGAGCGTGCCGGAATCGGCCTCGTTGGAAGCGACGAAGGCCTGGTTGGCCGGCAGCGTGTCGACATTGACCGGCTGGCGGTTGACGTAGACCAGCGGGATCTTGGCCGCGGCGGCCGCATCCGACATCGCCTGCGTGGCCGAGGTGTCGACCGGGTTGACGATGATCGCGTCGACGCCCGACGCGGCGAAGTTCTTGATCTGGTCGAGTTGCTTGGCGACATCGTTCTGCGCGTCCTCGACCTGCAGTTCGACGCCACTCATGCCCTTGGCCTGCGCAATCATGCCGTTGCGCAGCACGGTGAGGAAATTGTCGTCGAACTTGGCCATCGAGACGCCGATCTTGGCGGCCATGGCCGATGAACTCATCAGCGCCGCGAAGGCGACGCCCAAAAGCAGTTTCTTCATTGTATTTCTCCTCCACTTTTGGTGTCCGGTTGCACCGATCTCTCCGGAATCCCCGATCTGCCTGGGGAATCTCTCCCGATTGTCTTCCCTCCCCGGGGTGGCGCCTGCCGTTTGCTGGAACGGCAAAGCCTCTGTTTGAAACAGATGTTCCGGAACGAAAGAACCAAAATGCATGACTGGTGAAATATTTATTCCATTTCGTCGGGAGGCGTCAAGGGCGATTCCAAAACCGGACGTGCGATTTTGGCGGACGCGTCGACGCGGTGCGATGATGCAAGGCGGATGCCGCTGCCTTGTCGGCACGAAGCAGGCAGGCGCATGCCCGCCGCCGACGAAGTTCGCGCGCCGGGTCCGCGCGGATCCATTTCTTTGATGCCGTCGACAGGCGATGGCGTTGCGTTCAGAAATGCCAGATGTCTCTTTGCTGCAGGAGATCGAGCGGCGCTCTCCAGACCCTGTATCCCGCCGCCTGCCTCACCTGCTGTTCGACACAGAGCTTGCCGTTGAGATCGAAGAAAGCTCCAATTCGCTTTCCGGCGTGAAGCTTCTTTCCCCTGGTGTTGTAATTGCCGATCGGCAGCCGGTGTCGGCTGATCGTTCGTCCATCCTGTGATAGCGCGATCCCGGTACAGAATTGTTCCGGGGTGTGCAAACGCACGATTTCACTGACTTTCTCGCTGGCCGCGTACGCTCGCTCCAGCGCCGGGATGTTATCATGATGAACGCCAAGGACGCCGCTCGCCCACATCGTCTCGTCTCCCGTCAGGATGTGACCTCCAATTGAGAGGCCCTTGCCCTCGAGCGCGCGATAAGGGGCCTTTGGGCGCCCTTCGCACCGCCACATTATGGAGGACAGGGCTGAAATTCTGTTGAAACATCGCGATATGTCGCCGGTCGGATACATGTCCGTATCCATGAAGAACAGGCGCTCGCAACGCTGCAGCAGATCGACGATGCCTGCGGCCTTGATGCCAAACATGTATCGATTGCCGAAGGACATCTCCGCCTGTCTCTTGGCCGTGAGATCGATCGTTTCGATGGGATAGCCGTCGAAAATGGAGGGCCTGTCGGTCAGGACCATAACCCTGGCATCCGGGCAATAGTGAAGCAGGCGAAGCGCGCTGAAGAGCGCCCCACGCGCATAGAGCTCGTCGCTCCCAAAGGCGATGTAGCCAAACCCATTCCCATCCATTAGGCGTGTATATATTAGCGATCGTTTATGCGTCAATTTGGATGCGCCGTCAGGCGCGATGCGCCTGAAACGCCCAGGCTCGCTAATTTAGATGTTCTCGGGCAGGTAGATGTCGAATGGCAGGAAGGTCTGGCCGGGTGCGTTGGCTGCCCCCGTCTCGATAGCGTGCGCCATGAGATCGAGCAGTTCGCGGCATAATGCCGCCAGCGGCGTGGAGATCACCATGGTCAGCACCCCGTCCGCCAGGGCGGACCGCGAGACCGCCGATATCTCGTTGCAGACGACCGCCGGCATCTCGGCCGGCTTGGCCTGCCTCAGCGCCGCGACCGCGCCTTCCATGCCGCCGCCCGCGACGTAGCAGCCGACCAGGTCCGGGTGGCGGCCGAGCAGGTCGAGCAGCGTGTCCTGCGTGATCTGGTTGGCTTCGAGATTGACCAGCGTTTCCAGCAAGGTGAAGTCCGGGGCCTGTTCGCGGAAGAAAGAGCGGAAACCGATCTCGCGCAGTTCGTGGCCGTGGAAGCGGTGGCTGCCGACGAAGAGCGCGACCTTGCCCGGCCGCTTCGCCGCTTTCGAGATCATCCAGGCCGCGGTGCGGCCGACCTTGCGGTTGTCGAGGCCGACATAGCCCTCGCGAATGCCGGCCGCGAAGTCGGACAGCAGGGAAAAGACCGGCAAACCCCTGGCCTTCATCTCTTCCACGGTGACCGTCAGCGCCGGGTGATCCGGCCCGACCAGGGCGACGGCCCTGCATTTGGCCGCCAGCTTGCGCGTGCGCTCGACGATTTCGTCCGGCGTCAGCGAACTGGCGAAGTCGATGATCGCGACGCCACGGAAGCGCTGCGATTGCGACACAGCGAGTTCGAGCTGCCGCGCGAACTCCGTGTAGAAGACATCATTGCCTCTCAGAAGCAGGAAGCCGAGCCGGTATTCCGGCAGCTCGTGACGCAGCCTCTGCTTGATCAGGCCGGCCGCGTGATAGCCGATCTCGGTCGCGGTCTCGTAGACGCGGCGCGCGGTTTCCTCGCGCACCGGCAAGCGATTGTTGAGCACGCGGTCCACCGTGGCAACGCTGATGCCTGAAACGCGCGCCAGATCAGTTATGGTCGGCCGTTTCGCCATGATCGCCCTCGTTCGATTGCCTGACATCGATACATCACTTTGATAGAAAATGATAGAAACTATCTTTGTGATGTTGAGTCTATCATGGCTGGGCGTTATTTCTGAGCATGGAGCCAGTTGGCGATCGGCATTCGCATGGCGAATGCGCTGCCTTGGGAGGCAATCATGACCGCAACGCCGTCCCGGCGTGACTACAGCCTGATCGGCCGCGACGCCCGGCTTGCCGTCGAGAACGGCCTGTCGGCGGCCGAGTGGTATCACACCGATATCCCTCGCAAGCAGATGAAAGAGCTGATGCAGCGCTCCGATGGCCCGGCGATCCGCGACACCGCGATCTGGCTCGCCGCCCTCGTCATCAGCGGCGCCGGCGCTGCCTGGTTCTGGGGCAGCTGGTGGTGCGTGCCGTTCTTCTTCGCTTATGGGGTGCTCTACGGCTCATCGACCGATTCACGCTGGCACGAATGCGGCCACGGCACGGCGTTCCGCACGCAATGGATGAATGATGCGGTCTATCAGATCGCCTGCTTCATGATCATGCGCAATCCGGTGACCTGGCGCTGGAGCCATACGCGCCATCACACCGACACCATCATCGTCGGCCGCGATCCTGAGATCTCGGTCATGCGGCCGCCGGACCTGGTGCGCCTCGTCCTCGGTTTTGTCGGCGTGCTCGACGCCTGGCACGCGATGAGCGATATGCTGCGCAACGCCGCCGGCAACATCAGCGCGGCCGAGAAGACCTTCATTCCCGAACAGGAGCAGCCCAAAGCGATCCGTGTTGCCCGCATCTGGACCGCGATCTATGCCGCGACCATCGCGCTGGCACTCTACACCGGGTCGTTCCTGCCCTTGATGCTGGTCGGCCTGCCTAGGCTCTACGGCGCCTGGCATCATGTCATGGTCGGCCTGCTGCAGCATGGCGGCCTGGCCGACAACGTCACCGACCATCGGCTCAACAGCCGCACCGTCTACATGAACCCGATCAGCCGCTTCATCTACTGGAACATGAACTACCATGTCGAACATCACATGTTCCCGATGGTACCCTACCATGCGCTGCCCAGGCTGCATGCGCTGATCAAGCATGATTTGCCGGCGCCGACGCGATCGATCCTGGCCGGCTATCGCGAGATGATCCCGGCCTTCCGCCGCCAGCTGCGCAACGAGGATTATTTCCTCAAGCGCGAGCTGCCGCCGACCGCCAGGCCGTACCGCGAGGAATTCCACAACGATACCGTCGCCGCGGCGGCGGAATGACATCAAACGACTGCAGGGAGGACTGAATGAGCGATTGGGTCGAGGCCTGCACCGCCGGTGACATCGATGAAGAGGACGTGATGCGCTTCGATCATGGCGGGCGCACCTTCGCCATCTATCGCAGCCCGGACGACGACTATTTCGCCACCGACGGACTTTGCACGCATGAGAAGGTGCATCTCGCCGACGGGCTGGTGATGGACGACATCATCGAATGCCCCAAGCACAATGGCCGCTTCAATTACAAGACCGGCGCGGCCAGGGGCGCGCCGGTCTGCGTCAACCTGAGGACCTATCCGGTCAAGGTCGACGCCGGCAAAGTCCTCGTTCAGATCGGATGACCGGCATGGCACGGGGCATGGTGATCATCGGGGCCGGGGAATGCGGCGGGCGGGCGGCACTTGCCTTGCGCGATCTCGGCTATGACGGGCCGGTCACGCTGGTCGGCGACGAGCCGCATCTGCCCTATGAGAGGCCACCTTTGTCCAAGGAGGCGATGGCCAGTGACGCGCCCGCAATCAAGGCGATCGCCAGCGACGAGGCCTTGGCCGAAAAATCGATCCGGCATATCCATTCCGTCCAGGCCCTGGCGATCGATCGCGCGGCGCACACGGTGCGCCTGTCGGACGGTTCGGTGCTGCCCTACGACAAGCTGCTGCTGGCCACCGGCTCGACGCCGCGCAAGCTGCCGATGCCTGGTCTTGGCGCGCGCTGCGTCTATCTCAGGACCTTCGCCGACGCGCTGGCCATCCGCGCCCATCTCAGCGCCGGCAACCGCATCGCCGTCATTGGCGGCGGCTTCATCGGCCTCGAGCTTGCCGCGGCCGCGCGCAAGCTTGGCGCTTCGGTGACCGTCATCGAAGCACAGCCGCGAATTCTGATGCGTGGCGTTCCGGCCGAGATCGCCGAAATCATCCATGAGACGCATGTCGCCGAGGGCGTCGACATAGTGTGCGGCGAAGGCATCGCTTCCATCGCCGACGACGGCAAGGAGGTGCGGGTGACGCTTGCCGGCGGGCGCGAAATATCAGCCGACCTCGCCGTCATCGGCATCGGCGCCGTGCCGATGACCGGACTCGCCGCCGAAGCCGGCCTGACCATTGAAAACGGCATCGCAGTCGACGCCGAACTGCGCAGCAGCGACTCCGACATCTTTGCCGCCGGCGATTGCTGCTCGTTCCCGCTTGCGGTCTATGGCGGCCGCCGCGTGCGGTTGGAAGCCTGGCGCAATGCACAGGAGCAAGGCGCGCTGGCCGCGAAGAACATGCTGGGCGCGGGCGAGGCGCATGCGGCGGTGCCGTGGTTCTGGTCGGATCAGTATGGCCTCTCCCTGCAGATCGCGGGATTATCAGACGAAGGCCGCGGCACCGTGCGCCGCGATCTCGGTGACGGCGCCTTCATCCTCTTCCACCTGGCCGAAGACGGCAGGCTGGTGGCGGCCAGCGGCATCGGCCCGGGCAATGCAGCGGCGCGTGACATAAGGCTGGCCGAAATGCTGATCGGCAAGCGTGCCAAGCCGGCGCCGGAGGCGCTGGGATCGCCCGAAGTCAAGCTGAAGGCGTTGCTGGCGGCCTGAACGGTCGCCCAACCCCGTCGATGTCGGCGCCGCCCCTCATCTGCCTGCCGGCCCCTTCTCCCCGTAGAACGGGGAGAAGGGGCTGTGGCAACCTCGCCGCGATTCACGCACCGCTAGTAATTGGCGAAATCGTTGAAAATGGCATCTTTCTCCCCGTCACTATACCAGGGCTATCGCATATGAGTGATGGCATTGATGAGATAGTCGTCATTGCAGCCCGTTCTCGATCTGCCAGTGAGCTCTGG
>NZ_ML703284.1:0-12151 GCF_008520305.1 Mesorhizobium sp. SARCC-RB16n
CCCGTGCTCATTTGGTCTGCGGGGTCGATCCTCCACGGTGGTGGTCTCCGCTTCTGGCAGTATGCGACCTCATACCGAGCGCGTGTGTCCGCTTTGGAGATGTCGCAAAGGCGGGCTCGACGTCTGAGTTTAGGCGCAAAGTTGCCATTCGGTAGAAGATGAATGCGGTCAGCGAGTGGCTGGATCAGCTTCTTGAATCAATTTGGGCGAACCGCCTCGTAACCGATTGACAAATAACGATTATGTTAGTCGCGGAGGGTGTACGACTTTTCAAGAAAATCAATGGTTTAGCGGATGGTTAGCCAATCCATATCCTTCGTATGATCTCGTTTGGTGTGGCGAACCCATGGACGAAAAGAAGGAATGACATTGCGCTGCCTGGAGCGGCTCGCGAGTACGTTACAGTCAAGCCTCAATGTGCCGTTCGGTTTGGCTGCAGCCGGTCGTGGTTGATGATGCGGCGACAACCGTTTCCGCTGTCAATGTTGCCCACCCGATCCGGGCGGAAAAACTAATGAGCATTTTCCTGGAATTGCCCCCAGCGATACGGCTCGGCTCCGCGCTTTGAAGTAGGGAATTACCCCCTTTCAGATACGCGAGCTATGTTGGCCCGAAGCTCGACAATTCGCAGATCGTGGAGAGAGCTGCCACTCCACAGAGAGGCCGATCAGCTAATGTTTCAAAATCTGGCTGAGGAACAACTTCGTTCGATCATGGCACGGGCGGCCGAAAAACGCGTCGGGCGTGCCCTCCTCGACGATCTGCCCGGCGTCCATGAAAAGGACGCGGTCGGCCACCGCACGGGCAAAGCCCATCTCATGCGTCACGCACACCATGGTCATGCCATCGCGCGCCAGTCCCGTCATCGTATCCAGCACCTCCGAGACCATTTCCGGGTCGAGGGCTGAGGTCGGCTCGTCGAACGCATGACATCGGGTTTCATGCATAGGCTGCGCGCGATAGCCACGCGCTGCTGTTGACCGCCGGAGAGCTGGACGGGGAACTTGTTCGCCTGCTCGGGAATGCGAACCCGCTCCAGGAACTGGAGAGCTGTCTGGCGCGCCTCCGTGGCGGAGACGCCCTTGACCCACATCGGCCCTGCCATGCAGTTCATCAGCACCGTCATGTGCGGGAAAAGGTTGAAGTGCTGGAAGACCATGCCGACGTTGGAGCGTATGGCGGCGACGTCGCTCATCTTGCCATGCAGAGCAACGCCGTTGACGATGATGTCACCCTCCTGATGCGCATGATGAATGCCCCAGTGGCGGCTGGCAAACGAACAGATGCGTCCAGCGTAGCGCGACCGTTTTGCGCGGCGATATAGCAGTTGAGGAAGCGGACATCCTCAGTCGGGTCGCAGAATGCCTGACGGCGACTTCTCAGCCGACATTTGCGTCAGATATTCTCCGGCGTGACAATTTCAAAGGGAATGGACCGCTGAAGGGTGGCTAACGGGGCTTGTGGTCCAACGACATCAATCATTGTCTGCACGAGAAGGGCCGAGGTCGCTTCGAGCGGATGACAGAGAGCCGCAGTAATCAGGCCCTCCGATAATCCTTTTCGGGTTTCGGGGCCGATGTCGCGGCATACTACCTTGATACCGGACCGCCTCTCCGGAGGCACCTCCCTCAAGGCACGAAGTACACCGGTTATTCCGCCGCCGACGATCAGAATGCCGACGAGATCATCTGTCGATTCCAAAAGCTCTGTCACCATCCGATAGGCCTCATTCGCCTCCTCGTGGGTGGGACGGCTTTCCTCTACCGTGAGCCGTGGAGCGTGCTCGCGCAAATAGGAACGGAAGCTCGCGTCAGAGACGTCCTGGCATTGATATCGATGGTTTCCTATGAAGATGGCAATACGGCCCGGACCTTGAGTGGTTTGTGCAATCAGGAAGGCCGCGGTGCGCCCGAGCTTCCAATTGTCTGTGCCCACATAAGCTGCCCGTTCCGGTGCGGATTGGTCTGTGATGTAGGAAACGACGGGTTTGCCCATTTCCTTCAGCGAGCGAATGGCCTGGCCAATAATGGGATGGTCTGCGGCTACGACCGCGACAACGTCGCATGTGTCGCCGAGCGCGATGAGACGGCTCGAGATAGTCTCTGGAGTCAGCAGATCCACAAAATCAACTACGGGATCGATCACCTCGTCTCGACGCTCTCGGCAGGCGGCAATAATTTTCTTGCCGAACAGTTGGTAGAGGTCGCGGGTCGATTGCTGAAGCAGGAAGCCCAAGCGGTAATGCGGAGATATCTTGCGAGCCCGGTCATCAATGGCGCCAATACCGTAAAACCCTATTTCTTCCGCTGCGCTTTGTACACGTTGGACGGTCTTCGGGCGTACAGAGACGGTGCCATTCAGGATCCGGTTGACCGTCGCCACCGACACCCCTGCCGCGGCGGCGAGATCGTGAATTGTCGGCCGTCTCATAATGCTCTTCCCTCCGTATCATCGTGATTGATATCAAATGATACAAATGTCACTTTGATACTATTTTCGTCTTCTACAAATATCAAGCCTTCGATATGAATCGCTCCTAGTTGAGGGCTCGATATTTAATCAGCCCATTGGGCTAGGCCCCGCAAGCACACGACAGATCCGGGGAAGGAGGCGCTGTTACGATGGATGACCTTCAGTATGGAACGCGCGACAAGCGCGGGAACTGGACGCCGCACCGCCGTGCCGAGCCGGTGCCGATCTGGCATCGTCCGTTCAGTGCCAAGAAGGTGGTGGCGTGGATCCCTGAATTCATCTGGCCATGGAACACCTTCCATATTGCCACTGCACTTATCTGGGTAAATCTGCTTATCCCAAGCTGGAAGAGCCTCGCAAGCCTCTCGCTGTTAAACTATTTTTGGCTCTATGGCTTAAACGCGGCCGGCATTTTCCTGTTCTACGGTTTCTTTGAACTGCGCTACTACGCACAGCGAAAACAACAGAACCGCTTCAAGTATAATGGGAAATTTCCTTCAGACGCTCCGTCTGATGTGTTTTGGTTTCAGAGCCAGAACATTGACAATTTCGCCCGCTCGTTTTTCGTCACCATACCACTGTGGACCGTGGTCGAGATCGTGATGCTGTGGGTCTACGCAAACAGCTGGGCGGTTTGGCTGCCTTGGACTACGAATTGGCTTTACCTGTCGTTCCTGGTGATTATCGCGCCGGCCGTACATGAGGTCTATTTCTTCTTTCTTCACCGGGCGATCCATTGGCCGCCACTCTATAAATGGGTGCATTCGGTCCATCACAACTCGATCAATCCAAGCCCCTGGTCGTCGCTGTCGATGCACCCGGTCGAAGGCTTCCTCTATCATGCCGAAGCCTGGCTGCACCTGTTGATCCCTTCCAACCCGGTCTGCGCCTACTTCACGCTCCACGGAGCTGGATTTGGAGCCGTGAACGGACACCTCGGCTTCGAGACATTCGAAATCACCGACAAGGTTAACCTCGATAGCCATTCTTACGTGCACTACCTGCACCACAAGTATTTCGAGGTGAATTACGGCGGTGACGGGCTTGTTCCCCTCGATAAGCTGTTCGGCACTTGGCACGACGGCAGCAAGGAAGCCGATGAGGTCATGAAGGCGCGGTTCCGCAAAAAAAAGGAAAAGGTCCGGAGCCGGCAGGAAGGCCGCGGCGATCCGACGTCGGGAATGCCGGCGGAGTAACGAACCGACGCTGTTTCGACTGTGCCCCGTGAGGAGCGGGCCGGACAGGGCAGACTTTTGTTGAAACCCCACGGGGTAAATTGGGAGGAAGACATGAAGCTTTTCAAAACACTGGTGTCGACAGCAGTGCTGATCGGGTTCAGCACCGGCGTGACGCTCGCCGCGAACATCTTCGTTGTTGGCGGCAAGCCGGACGACCCGTTTTGGTCAATCGTCAAGCGCGGCGCCGAAGACGCCGGCAAGGTGGTCGAGGCGCAAGGCGGCAAGGTTACCTGGCTCGGGCCGCAGAATTACGACAATCTGGGTGTGGACGCCGCCGAGCTGATCCGCCAGGCCATCGATCAGAAGGCGGATGCCATTGTCGGCCCGGACTGGGTGCCGGAAGCCATGGACCCTGCGTTCAAGGCTGTAAGGGACGCCGGCATTCCGCTGCTCATCTATAATGCCGGCGGGCTGAAAGCGGCCGATCGTCTTGGCGCCATGAACTATGTCGGCTCGGACGATTACAAGGGCGGTGTCGCGGCTGGTGAATACCTCACCAAGGCCGGCAACAAGAAAGGCGTCTGCATCAACACGCTGCCAGGCGCCGCCAATATCGAAGCCTTCTGCGGCGGGTTCAAGGAAGGCATGAAGAACGGCGGCGGCGAAGCCGATGTGCTGCCGCTGCCTGCTACATCGTTCGGCTCGGCCACGGCGGTCGCGCAGGCGGTGAAAGCCTATCTGCTGCAGCACCAGGACGTGAACGCCGTCTTTACGATCGGCAACGTCGACGCCAATTCCGCCATGAACGGCCTTACCCAGGCAGGCAAGGTCGGGAAGGTGCAACTCTGCGGCATGAACTTTGACGAAACCATCCTGAACAACATCAAGGCTGGCAAGCAGGCCTGCGCGATCGACCAGCAGGGTTACCTGCAGGGATATTTGGCCGTCGCTCTCCTCAATGGCCACGTCAATTATGGCCTGTCGGTGCCTACCCGTGAGATCCTTACAGGACCGGGCATCATCGACAAGAATAATGTCGACGCCACCATCGCCGGCGTGAAAGCAGGGACGCGATAATCCTCCCGCCTGGGCCGCTCTCGCTTTTGCGGCGGGCGGTCCTTTTTCCCTCTTTGCGCGGCGACCTTATCTTGGCTGGTCGCGCGCTCGCGGATATCCTAATGGCACATCCCGTCGTATCCACATCAGCGCCGGCGGCGGACCAGCCCCAGTCCGGACTGGCCCTCGGCCGGCTGGCGCGTCGACCGGAGTCGGGCTCGTTCCTCGGCTTGGTCGCGGTTCTGCTTTTCTTCGGCGTCTTCGGCGGAAGTGGCTTCTTGTCAGCCGCCGGCACGGCCAGCTGGTTGAATATCGCGTCTGAAATCGGGATTATCGCCCTGCCCATAGGGTTGCTGATGATCGCCGGGGAACTGGATATCTCGGTCGGGGCCGTGATCCCTGCGGCCTCGTTGACCGCTGCCATTGTCTCCGGTCACTATGGCCTGCCCGATTGGCTTGGCATAACGGCCGCGCTTGGGCTCGGTCTCGCGGTTGGCTTCCTCAATGGGTTGTTCGTGACAAGAACGACCATCCCGTCCCTGATAATCACCATCGGCACTATGTTCGGCACCATGGGTCTAACGCTGGGCCTCACCGTCAAGATCGCCGGCAGCACCGGCGTCTCGCTTGTGCCCGGCCCGATTGTCAAGGAGATCTTCGGCGACTATCTCGGCGGCATGTTCCAGGTGACGATCCTGTGGTGGGTCGTGTTCGTGGTCGGCCTGTTCTGGCTGTTGCACATCTCGCCGATAGGCAACTGGATCTATGCGCTCGGCGGCGACAAGGAAAGCGCGCGCAACGCCGGCATTCCCACCAAGCGGCTGACCATCGGTCTGTTCATGCTCTCCGGCTTCAGCGCCGCTTTCGTCGGGGTCAGCGAGGTGATGGTCTACCAGAGCGCACAGGTCCTGGCTGGTCAGTCCTTTATCTTCAATTCCATCATGTGCGTGGTCATCGGAGGCGTTCTGCTCACGGGCGGCTTCGGCTCGATCGTCGGCATCGTGTTTGGCACGCTCACCTTCTCGATCGTGAACCAGGGCATCTACTTCACGAGCCTGGATCCCAATGTTGGAAGCGTCATCATTGGCGCGCTTCTTTTGATCGCGGTGCTGACCAACGACACCTTCCGACAAATGGCGCTCAGCTATTCCTCGAAGAAGGGTGGGCAGTCATGATGGATGCGATTAGATCCGTGCTGCGCCGCCCCGAAGCCGGCTCGATCCTAAGTCTCGTCGGCGTGGTGCTGTTCTTCGTTCTATTCGGCGGCGCCAACCTGGGCACGCTCGTTGGTGCAGCGAGTTGGGTCAATTTCGCGGCCAATCTCGGCATGGTCGCCATTCCCGTCGGGCTGCTGATGATCGCGGGCGAACTCGACATCTCCATCGGGGCACTGATCCCGGCAGGGTCGATGACCACCGCCATCCTCACCGGATATTACGGGCTGCCCATAGCGGTAGGGATAGGTGCGGCGTTGGCTATCGGCGTGGCGGTCGGCCTGGTCAACGGCCTGCTGACCATCCGCACCTCGGTGCCTTCCCTTATCATCACCCTGGCCACGCTGGTCGCCATGCAGGGTGTGGTGCTCAGCGCTTCGGTGCTTCTGACCGGCAACGCCAGCGTTGCCCTGATTGCGCCTGACTGGGCCAAGTTCCTGTTCGGCCAACTGATCGGCGGCAGCCATCAGGTCATCATCGTCTGGTGGTTCGCATTCGCCGCTATCGTGGGTTTCGTCCTGCACAAGACCCGCTATGGCAATTGGCTGTTTGCAATGGGCGGCGACAAGGTCAGCGCCCGCAACGCCGGCATTCCGACGAACCGCATGACCATCGCGCTGTTTGTGTTGTCCGCGGTCAGCGCCACGTTCGTCGGCATGTGTCAAGCGATCCTGTTCAATTCCGCCCAAGTCTCGGGCGGCATGAGCTTCATCTTCAATGCCATCGTGTCGGTGGTGGTCGGTGGCGTGTTGCTGACCGGCGGTTTTGGTTCGGTCGTTGGTATTTTCGTCGGCACCATCACCTTCGCCATCGTCAGCCAGGGAATCTACTTCACCCAGATCGACCGAAACTGGTCGAACCTGATCATCGGTGTGATGCTCCTTGCGGCCGTGCTGATGAACCAGTCGTTTCGTGACTTGGCCCTGTATTTCAGGCCACGGCGCAACCGAAGCTTGCCTCGGGAGCCAGCGAACCCATGAGAAATCAACCGCGCCAGCCAAGCCGGTCCGCACAGGAAGAGATGAGCACGCCATGAACGACAAACCTGCCATTCTCGAACTGAGGAACGTCAACAAGTCCTTCGGTCCAATCGATGTCCTGCACGATATTTCGCTGAGGGTGCGCGCGGGCGAAGTGCTTTGCCTGCTCGGCGATAACGGCGCCGGCAAGTCCACGCTGATCAAGACCTTGGCTGGGGTCCACAAGCCCACGAGCGGCGAGATACTGATGGATGGTCAGTCGGTGACCTTCGTTGGGCCGAGTGACGCGCAGGGACGGGGCATCGCCACGGTGCACCAATTCGGCGGCACGTTCCCGCTGATGAGCATCGGGCGGTCCTTCTTTGTTGGCGTTGAGCCGACCAAAGGTTGGGGACCGTTCAAGATCTACGACCGCAAGCGTGCCAATGAGATCGCGGTGAAAGCAGTGCGGGATTTCGGCATCACCCGCATTGACGACGGTGACCGCCTGGTCGGCGGCCTGTCGGGCGGTGAGCGGCAGTCGCTTGCCATTGCCCGCGCCGTGCATTTTGGAGCCCGTGTGCTGATCCTGGACGAGCCGACCGCGGCGCTCGGCGTCAAGCAGGCCTCGCACGTGCTGCGTATCGTCAACGAGGCCAAGAGGCGTGGCCTGGCGGTGGTGTTCATCACCCACCAGGTCATGCACGCCATGGCCGTCGGCGACCATTTCGCTGTGCTGATTCGTGGCGCTATCGCCGCTGATTTCCGCAAGGGCGAAAGGACCCGCGAGGAGATCACGGACCTGATGGCCGGCGGCGAAACCATGGCCGACCTCGAAGCCCAGGTCGATGGGTACATGGAAACCCATGCGGGGCATCCGCCGTCCCTCCCGGCGTTGGAGGCCCCGGCCGCTCACTAGACTTCCCTTGGGACGCTCCACACCGGCGCGTCTCCCATCGTACCGCTCGCGGCTATGCCGTGAATTCGAAAAAGCAAAAAGCAGGACAGAAATGACAATCCGCATTGCAGTGATCGGCGCCGGCTTGATGGGTGCAGATCATGCCAAGATAGTCGCAGAGGAGCTCCCAGGCGCAGCGCTCCAATTGGTCTGCGACATGGATGAGCAGCGCGCCCGTCGCGTCGCTGATGCGTGCGGAGCCTTCGACATTGCTGCCGACCCCAAGGGCGCCATCGCGCGGCAAGATGTGGACGCAGTGATCATTGCGAGTCCCGATTTCACGCATGCGCCGCTTTCGATGGCCTGTATTATCGCCGGCAAGCGGGTTTTGTGCGAAAAGCCTCTTTCACAAGCCTCTGCCGACTGTATCGCCGTGATGGAAGCCGAGCAGAAGGCGGGCACGAAATTCGTCCAGCTCGGCTTCATGCGGCGTTACGATCGTTCCTACCAGGAGATGAAGCGGGCGCTCGACGGTGACCATCTCGGCCGGGCGCTGATGATGCACAATTTCCACCGTAATGTTGAAACGCCCGCGGCCGATTTTACCGGCGCGATGGCGATCACCAATTCGGCTCCGCACGAATTCGACGTCGTGCGTTACGTGCTCGGGACGGAATACGCGGCTATTTCCGCATTCCAGCCGGGGCGGTCGGACGCGCGTGTCGCGCCTGTCGTCATGGTCTTGGAAACGATGGACGGCCAGCTCGTCAACATCGAGATCAACAACAATGCGGCCTATGGCTATGACGTCCGTGCCGAGTTGGTCGGCGAGCGCGGCACTGTTTCGACCAACAATGTCGCCTACACCCGGACGGACTCGGCCCTTACCCAAAGCACAAGCTATGACTCCGACTGGCGGAGCCGCTATTACGATGCCTATCGCCTGCAGAACCGCGACTTCCTTCGCTTTGTCTTGACCGGTGAGTTCCCCGCGAACGCTTCGGATTGCTGGGATGGTTATTGCGCCGCCATCGTTGCCGAGGCTGGCGTGATGGCGCTGAAGGAAGCCCGTCGCATGCCCGTCCGGATGATTGCAAAACCGGAGTTTTACGCGTGAATCTGGGTTTCGTTTCAGACAGTCTCGGTGGTCTGCCTTTCGACGCGGTGCTTGATCATGCCCAGCGCATGGGGGTGTCTGGCATCGAGGTGAACACTTGCGGCTGGTCGACCGCCCCTCATTTCCGGCTTTCGTCCATGCTGGGTAACAGGGAAGCGCAGAAGCGTTTCAATGGAGCCTTCGAGGAACGCGGGCTGGAGATCATCAGCCTCAACGCAAACGGCAATCCGCTGCATCCAACCGATCGCGCCCAAGGCGAAGGGCTGAGGGATACGATCCGCGTCGCCGGCGAGATGGGCGTTCGCACGGTCTGCACTATGAGCGGCCTGCCGGCCGGTAGCTCCGGCGACAGCATGCCCAACTGGGTTGTTTCCTCCTGGCCGCCGGAAACGCAGACCATTCTCAAATATCAGTGGGAACAAAAGCTGATCCCCTTCTGGACCGAGATGGCGGCGCTGGCGAAGGCAAACGGCGTCGATCGTATCGCGCTCGAGCTCCATGGCAATCAGTGCGTCTACAACGTGCCTTCGCTGCTGAAATTGCGAGAAGCGGTCGGACCAGTAGTGGGAGCCAATCTGGATCCCTCGCACCTGTTCTGGATGGGCGCTGACCCCCTGGCCGCCGCCGAAGTGCTTGGCGAGGCCGTGTACCATGTTCATGCCAAGGATACGATGCTCAACCCGCCCGTTCAGGCAACGACCTCGTTGCTTGAAAATGGCAGCCTGATGAACATTCCGGCCCGGTCCTGGAGTCACATCACGCTCGGGTTCGGCCATGGCGAAGAGTGGTGGCGCCAGTTCTGCTATCGACTGAAAATGGCCGGCTATGACGGCTGGCTTTCCATCGAGCATGAAGACGTACTTCTGAATTCGCTGGAAGGGCTCGAAAAGTCCGTCGCGCTGCTCCAGGACGTGATGCCGGCAGCACCGGCAGACTTCAAACCGCAAGCAATCTGAAGAGACACCCCAATGCCCTGGATCGACGCCTGTGCCGCTGATGAAATCGAAGCCGAGGAAGCCAAACGCTTCGACAATGGCGGCCGTACCTTCGCGATCTTCCGCAATGATGTGGATGAATACTACTGCACAGACGGACTTTGCACACACGAGGCGATCCACCTCGCCGACGGTCTCGTCATGGGCAATACGGTGGAGTGCCCCAAACACGCCTCCGCTTTCGACTTCACAACTGGCGAAGTGGAGACCCCACCCGCTTGCGAGAACCTCAAGACTTACAAGACGAAGGTCGAGAATGGTCGCGTCATGGTCGAGGTTTGAGCCATCATGACCCAAGCCTTCCAGCTTGCCGCCTGCGCCGAAATGCTTTGGCGCGACAAACCGATCGAATGGCGTGCCGCCCGCTTGAACGAGATGGGTTTTCAGGTGGGCCTTTGGAATTGGCCCGAGCATGATCTCACCAAATTGGAACGATCTGGCGCGACCTTTTCGATCATGAACGGCTATCTGCGCGGCCGTCTGACCGACGACCAGGGAGCGGCGGAATTGCTCAAGACGGCGCGCGAAACAGCCAAGGTGGGAAAGCGCCTCGGCGTCGCGCGGCTCAATCTCCACGGCACCGGCCTTGGCGAGGGCGGCTTGCCGGTCACGCCGGTGGAGGTCGTCACCGGCGCCATGTGGTTGAAGGCGCGCGACACGCTGTGCCGCGTCGTCGACGTGGCGGAAGGGGAGAACGTGGTCTTCACCCTTGAAAACCTCAACCTGCCAGTTGACCACCCCGGCGTTCCTTTCGGGCGGGCCGAGGACACGCTGGCGCTGGTCTCGTCGGTGAATCATCCGCGCCTGCGTCTCAACCTCGACCTCTATCACGCCCAGATCGGCGAAGGGAATCTGATCGAGCTCTGCAGGGCTTGCCTGCCCTGGATCGGAGAAATCCAGGTGGCCGATGTGCCTGGCCGCAAGGAGCCCGGCACGGGTGAAGTGAACTGGCGCGGCATCGCCAAGGCCCTCAAGGCGATGGGTTACTCAGGTCCTGTCGGCATGGAGGCCTTCGCATCTGGCGAGCCCGAAGCCGCGCTCGAAGCTTTCCGCAACGCATTCACGGTCTAGGTCCATGGTCACCAGGAATACCCGCCCTACCGTCGCCGACATCCGCGCCATGAAGGCCCGCGGCGAGAAGATCTCCATGCTTTACGTGACCACGCTGGAAGAAGCCGCCGCCGCGGACGCGGCCGGTATTCACATGCTGTCGATCGAGGGCCGGTTCTTTAGTCCCGAAATGCGAGAGGCGGCAGGCCGCTGCTTTGTCCAAGTCGGACTTCCGTACGGGGGTTGGGGGACTTTCCAGGGCCGGCCGCTCGCTACCGCCGAGGACTATCTGCGCGCTGCCTTTCACTTCGCGGCGATGGGTGGTGATTGCTTCTACTGCGCTGCGTCCTACGATATCCAGAAGACGCTGTGCGACAACCATGTACCGATCGTTGCGCATGTCGGTCTCATCCCCTCCTACATCACCTGGACAGGCTTCCGCGCTGTCGGCAAGACCGCAGAGGAGGCCACGAAGGTCTTGCGGCAGGTGAAGCAACTCGAGGCCATTGGTTGTTTCGGCGCCGAACTCGAGGTCGTCCCGGACCGCGTTGGCGCGTTCATCTCGAAGAACACCTCAATGATCATGCTCGGCATGGGAGCCGGTCCAGGGGCCGATGCTCAGTATCTCTTCGCCGAGGATGTGCTGGGTCATACGCAAGGCCACAAGCCACGCCACGCCAAGACCTATCGCAATTTCGCAGCCGAGTACGAGCGGCTGCAGGGCGAGCGGATCGCAGCCTTCAAGGAATTCATCGCCGACATCGATTCAGGAGCTTATCCGGCGCCGCAGCACAATGTTGCGATCACCGACGAGGAGTTCGCCCACTTCATGGATCAGGCCAAGGCCTGATCCATGAAGTGCCGCATGAAGCGCCAGGAGACATGACATGCGTATGGGCTTGGTGGGATACGGCACTCGCGGGCGTCAGGGAGCAAGCGGAACGACTGAAATTGCGCGGCGGCTGTCGTGAGTGCGGAACCATCGCCCGGCACAAGGGTTGTCTTCGACGTTTCGAAGAAAATAGCGGGAACGACGATGCGGAAGTTGATGATGCTTGCCGTGCTTTCCGGAGCGGTCGTCACTCAGCCACTCTATGGGCAAGCCATCGACCCGCCGGTTCCTCAGATGACACCCTTGGAGCCCCAGTCGGACCAGATACCGCTGCCCGAGCAAGGGGCGGCTGACCAGAGTTTCACCGATGTTGCCATTGT
>NZ_ML703284.1:12354-29486 GCF_008520305.1 Mesorhizobium sp. SARCC-RB16n
GCCGTCGAGGATCTACCTGCGGAAATCAAAGCGCAGGCGGAAGCCGTGATTACCCAGACCAGTGCGGAAGATCTGTTGCGGCTGCAGAACTCCATCGATGCATCGCCTCAGGCAACAACGGCGCTGAGGGCGAACGGGCTCAACTCTTCGCAGGTCGTGGCCGCCAACATTGATGGTGATGGCACGCTGACATTGATCATCCAGACGACAACGTGATCGGCACCCCGAACGATACGGCCACGCCGTGAAGCAACGAAACGCAGATATCGCCGAGAGCCGCCATGGCCGAAGCCGCTGTTCGCAACTTCACCATCAATTTCGGACCTCAGCATCCGTCGGCCCACGGGGTTTTACGGTTGGTGCTGGAACTGGATGGCGAGATCGTCGACCGTGCCGATCCACATATCGGCCTGCTCCATCGCGGCACGGAAAAGCTTATAGAGCACAAGAACTATCTGCAGGCGCTGCCCTATTTCGACCGGCTGGATTACGTCGCACCGATGAATCAGGAGCATGCCTTCTGCCTCGCCGCCGAGAAATTGCTCCAAATATCGGTGCCAAGGCGTGGGCAACTTATCCGCGTCCTGTTTTGCGAAATCGGCCGGCTTCTGTCGCATCTCCTCAACGTCACGACCCAGGCCATGGACATAGGCGCCCTGACCCCGCCGCTCTGGGGTTTCGCAGAGCGTGAGAAGTTGATGGTCTTCTACGAGCGCGCCTCCGGCGCCCGCATGCATGCGAATTATTTCAGGATTGGAGGCGTTCACCAGGATCTGCCTCCCGCGCTTCTCGACGACATCTGGGATTTCTGCGACCCGTTCCTCAAGGTCTGCGACAATCTTGACGGCCTGCTCACCAACAATCGTATCTTCAAGCAACGCAATGTCGATGTTGGCGCGATTGGCCTCGATGACGCCTGGGCGTGGGGCTTCTCCGGCGTGATGGTACGTGGATCCGGGGCGCCATGGGACCTGCGCAAGGCACAGCCATACGAATGCTATCCCGAGATGGATTTCGACATTCCCGTCGGCAAGAACGGAGACTGTTACGATCGTTACCTGGTTCGCATGGAGGAAATGCGCCAGTCGGTCCGGATCATGAAGCAATGCCTGGGAAAACTGCGCTCACCGGAAGGCCGTGGGCCTGTGGCAATTCCGAACCAGAAGATCACACCGCCACCACGCGCCAAGATGAAACGCTCGATGGAAGCGACCATCCATCATTTCAAACTTTATACCGAAGGCCATCGTGTGCCGGCCGGAGAAGTCTACGCCGCCGTCGAAGCGCCGAAAGGGGAATTCGGCGTCTATCTGGTTTCGAACGGAAGCAATGTTCCCTATCGATGCAAGATACGTGCGCCGTCCTTTGCCCATCTGCAGGCGATGGATTTCCTGTCCAGAGGTCACATGATCGCCGATGTCGCCGCAATCATCGGATCCCTTGACATCGTGTTCGGCGAGATCGATCGCTGACCGATGCGCGGATCACATGCCTCTGTCTAGATCGGTGGCCTCACCGACATGGCGCATCATGCGACGAAAGCTCATCGAGATATGAGCGCGCCTTATGTGGCCGATCGATTCCCAATCTCCGATTTCCGCCGCGGCAAGGACTTCCTCCATCTCCCGGCGGAAGGCGGTGAATTCTTCGACAAGACCCAATTGCGGCATCATCTTCAGCACGACCCGCGCCACCTGAAAATACAGGCGCTCGCTGATCTCGCGCAGTGGCTGATTGCCGGTCATCGCGGTGAGTTCGTAGAAGAAATCCATGTTAAGGCGAAGGAAGGCGCGCTGGTCGGGGTTCAGAACATCGGAATCACAGCGCGTGATGAGCGCTCGAATCCGATCGAGATCCTCCGCCGTGCGCGGGATCGGCGAAAGCTTGCCGACGAGGAGCGCCAGCTCCAGCCTGAGGTGGTAAACCTGCTGCAGTTCCTCGATATCGACATCGGTGACGATCGTGCCGACGCCGTGGACGGATTGGACGAGACCTTCGGATTCGAGGCGCGCCAGCACACGTCGAACCGGTGTCCGGCTGATCTCGAATTCCTGAGCCAGCTCTTCCTCGGAGAGATGGCTTCCCGGTGCATAGTCGAGCAGGCAGATGCGGTCGCGCAAGATACGGTAGATGCGCTCGAACCGCTCGCGCGCCGAAGGCGGGCGCGGCTGCGGGTCGGCTGCGACCGTGGGCGCGGCATCCGTCTCAAGCGTCATCCAGCCTCCAGGACAGCGTGCAGGAACTGCCGTGTTCGTTCGTTCTTTGGCGCTCCGAACAGTTCGCCTGGCGGCCCCTGCTCGCAGATCTTCCCTTGGTAGAAGAAGCAGACGCGATCGGAAAACTCCTTGGCGAAGCCCATCTGATGGGTGACCATCAGCATGGTCAGATCGTGCTCGCGACCGATCTGCCTTATCACCTGCAGCACTTCGCCGACAAGCTCCGGGTCGAGCGCCGACGTTACCTCGTCGAACAGCATGATCTTGGGCCGCATGGCCAGCGCCCTGGCAATGGCCACGCGCTGCTGCTGGCCACCGGACAACTGAGACGGGTAGTGGTCCTTCTTCTGGGATAGGCCGACCAGGTCGAGAAGCTCTGCCGCCCGTGCTTCTGCTTCCGCCCGCTTCATGCCGAGCACCGTCATCGGCGCCTCGATACAGTTGGCCATTGCCGTCATATGCGGGAAGAGATTGAAGGACTGGAACACCATACCGATCTTCGCCCTGATGCGGCGGATATGGGCAAGGTCGGCAGGCACGAGTTTGCCGTTCTTCTTCATGTGGGTCAGCGGCTCGCCCTCGACCCAGATGACGCCATCGTTGATCGTCTCCAGCGTCATCAGCATGCGCAGCACGGTCGTCTTGCCGGAGCCGGACGGGCCGATGACGGAGACTTTTTCGCCACGCGCGATTTCAAGATTGAGTTCGTCGAGAACGGTTAGCGTGCCGTAGCGCTTCGAGACATTTTCGAAACGGACCATCGGTTGTTCGGTCATCGCACGGTCCTCCGGTTAAGCAAGCGTTCGAGAGCGCGGATGAGCGCGGCTGAAACCAGGCTCATGGCAAGGAAGAACAGGCCGACCAGCGTTATCGGCTCGGTGTAGCGGAAGGTGTCGGAGCCGATGATCTTGGCCGTTTGCATCAGCTCCATCACCGCGATCGCGGAGAGCAGCGGCGTCTCCTTGAACAGGGCGACGAGGTAGTTGCCAAGCGCCGGAACGATCGGCGGAATCGCTTGCGGGATGATGATGTCGCGGAACGTCGTCCAGGCCGACAGATTGAGCGCGATCGAGGCTTCCCACTGGCCGCGATGGATGTTGTCGAAACCGGCGCGATAGACCTCGGAGCAATAGGCGGCATAGTGGATGCCAATGGCAAGCACCCCGGCAGTGAAGGCATCGAGCACTAGGCCGAATTTCGGGAAGACGAAATAGATGAAGAATATCTGGATAAGCAGCGGCGTCGAACGGATCAGTTCGACCAGCACCGAAATCGTCCAGCCGGTCCGTGGCACCGCGATGCGAACGACCGCCAAGACCAGGCCGAGGGTGGCAGCAAGCACGAAGCTTATCAGCGTCGCCTCCACCGAAACGACGGCCGCCTGCGCCAGCACCGGCAGGATCTCGAGGGTGAAGCTCCAGTCCCAGATCATGCTGCCTTCCCCCGCGCCAGACCGGCCGATGCACGCCTTTCGAGCAGCCGCATGCCGATGGTGAGGACCAGCGACATGACGAGATACATCAGCAGGACGAGCGTGAAGATCGGGATGGTCTTGAACGTATTCTGGTTCATCTGCTGCGCCTTGAAGGCAAGGTCGGAGAGCGTGATCAGCGAGACCAGCGACGTCGATTTGAGAAGCTCGATGAACAAATTGCCCCAAGGCGGGATCATGGCGACGAAAGCCTGCGGCAGGATAACCCGCCTCAGCATCTGGGCTCGGCTCATGTTCAATGCCGTGCATGCCTCCCACTGGCCGCGAGCGACGGACAGGATCGCGCCGCGCACCACCTCCGACCCGTAGGCGCCGACGTTCAGGCCAAGTGCCACGACCGCCACCAGAAACGCATCGAGCGTGACGCCGAATTGCGGCAGCACGAAAAACAGCCAGAACAGTTGCACCAGCGCCGAGGTGCCGCGAAAGATCTCAACATACACCGTTGCCAGCCATCTGAGCGGCGCCGGGCCATAAAGCCTGACGAGCGCGGCAAGCACGCCCATGACGATCGCGAGCAGGCTGCCAAGGATGGCGATCTCGATCGTCAGGACCGCCCCTTGCAGCAGGCCGGGCAGAAACAGGCTGTAAGCCTGCTGGGTCGCCAGGACACCGATGACCGCGAGTGCAGCCGCCAGCATCGCTACAAGCGTGCCAATTCCCATCTGCGTCTCCAAAAAAGAGGCGGCGCCTTCGCGCCGCCAGCAGTTGGGAACCCTATTTTCCGGCGCAGAGTTCGGCGGTGGTCTTGTTCGGCAGGTAGTCCTTGCCGAAGCCCAGCGGTTCAACCAGGGCGATATGCTCAGGTGAGCCGAGGAATTTCTTCAGCTCGGCATTGAAAGCCTGTTGCAGGTCGGTGTCTTCCTTGCGGAAGCCGAAGCCGCCATGGCCCTTCACCGATTTGCCGGCCACCTCGCCGAATGGCTTCGTCGATTCCACCCCGTCAGCCTTCTTGGCCATGTCGGCGATCGAAAGCGCGGTCAGCGCGGCAGCGTCGGCGCGGCCCGACTGAACCGCGGCGACCAGGCTGGACTGGTCGGGCAAAGCGACGATCTGCCCGGCGGCGACGCCGGCGTCCTTGGCATAGCCGCCTTCGACGGCGCCGGCCATCACAGCCAGCTTGAGATCCGGATTGTCCTTGATGCTGGAATAGTCCTTCACGCCCTTGGGGTTGCCCTTGGCCACCAGCATGGCCTGGCCAATGCCGTAGGACGGCTCGGAGAAATTGATCTCGGCGCAGCGCTTCGGGTTGATGAACATGCCGGCTGCGATGATGTCGAAGCGGCCAGCCTTGAGGCCCGGGATGAGTGATCCGAATTCGGTCAGCACGCCGTCGACCTGCGGGATGCCCATCTTGGCAAGCACCGCCTTGGCGACTTCCGGCGCCTCGCCGGTCAGCTTGCCGTCGGGCGTGGCGAAGCCGAACGGTGCCTCGTTGGCGAAGCCGACGCGGATGTAGCCGTCCTTCTTGGCCCGTTCGAGAGTGGTCTCCGCATGGGCGGGCAAGGACGCCAGTGACGTGGCGGCAAGCGCAAGACAGGCCGCCGCCTTCACGACGAAGCGACGCGATATCGATGATTTGAACATGCTTTTCTCCCGTTGAACTACCGATGATTGCTCCCAGCGCAGTGAACCTTCTTCGAGGCTGAAACGCGCTTGACCAGACGTATACAACTGCCTTAGAGATTGCGCAAGCAAAGACACGAAATCCGCTGAAAATTCGCTGAGCGCGTGGCGACCTTGCATCTAGTTGTGCACAATTTAGGCAAATTTGGCCAACTCAATGGGACGACAGCATATCCAGAAGGCAGGGCAACTCAGGTGACGAACGCGGAATATTCTCGCAGCGGGAGGATCGCGGCGGCGAACGCCTCGCGCACACGTCGTTGTCGTCTGACCATGACTGGCGGGAAGCCGGACCTGCCGAGAAACCATGACGGCGACGAAGCCGGCAACAAAGCATGAGGATGCCCGATGGACCGCAATCCCTTCTCCGAAACCGAAATCGCCGGCCGCCTCGTAAGGATCCGCAAGGCGCTGGCCGAGCGCGAACTCGACGCCGCGGTCTTTGCTTCGCCCGAGAACGTCTTCTATCTTACCGGGCTCGACCACTGGGGCTATTTTGCCCCTCACCTGCTAGTCGTCCCGCTCCAGGGAAAACCTGTCCTGGTCACCCGTTCGATGGAAAGGGTGACGATCGAGAAGCAGGTGACTGCGGCAGAATTCCGCGGCCATTCCGATAGCGAAACAGCGGCTGATCTCGCCGCACGGGTGTTGGCGGAACTTGGTCTCTCCGGCAAGCGGCTCGGCCTTGAATACTGGACGGCAGGCTTGAGTCATGGGCTTGCCGTGGCCTTGCAGACGCAAGTCGATGGCAAGTGGAGCGACGTTTCCGGCCTGATCGACAGGATGCGGCGGGTGAAGAGCGCCGAGGAACAAGCCCTGATGCGGCTGGCCGCGGAGGTGACCGACGCCGCCGCCGGAGCCGCGATTGCAGCGATTTCGGACGGCGCCGCCGAACAGGAGGTCGCCGCCCAATGTGTTTCGGCGATGATCCGCGCCGGCGGCCATGCGCCAGGCTTTGGTCCTTTCATCCGACCGGCAGCGCGACTGGGCGAAGAGCACACGACTTGGGGCGATGGTATCTATCGCAAGGGCGAACCGGTCTTCGTCGAACTGTCCGGCTGTATCTCGCGCTACCACGCACCACTCGGCCGGCTTGTCCGCATCGGCTACATCAGCGACGAGGACGCTAGGATGGCCGAAGTGACCGCCAGGGCGTTCGACGCGGTCGTCAAGGCTCTGCGTCCGGGCACCAAGGCGCGCGATGTCTATGCCGCATGGCAGGCTGTCGCCGACGAGGCCGGCCTTTCCCATTATCGCCGTCATCACTGCGGCTATCTTGTCGGTGCCGGCCAGCCGCCCTCTTGGACCGGCGGCAATTCGGTGACAGGGCTCCGGCACGATTCGGATCTCGAAATCGAGACGGGGATGAGCTTCCACATCCTGTCCTGGCTGATGGGCACCGGCCGCGGCGACGACTTCGTCTCCAACACCGTGCTTTTGACCGATGCGGGCGCCGAAGTGCTGACCCGCACTCCAACCGGTCCGATCGTTCGGTAGGCCGCACGCATGGCACCCTACTCGGCATTCTCGATTTTGCGCAATGCGCTGTCCGGCCAGAAGAACTGGCAGCGCGCGTGGCGGGCGGCGGAGCCAAAACGCTCCTACGATGTGATCGTCGTCGGCGGTGGCGGACACGGCCTCGCTACTGCATTCTACCTCGCCGAGAACCACGGCGTCCGCAATGTCGCCGTCCTGGAGAAGGGTTATATCGGCGGCGGCAATGTCGGCCGCAACACCACCGTCATCCGCTCCAACTACCTGCTCGACGGCAACACCCAGTTCTACGAATTCTCGATGAAGCTCTGGGAGGGCATGTCGCAGGCGCTGAACTTCAACGTCATGTTCTCGCAGCGCGGCCAACTCGTCACCGCCCATTCAGCCGACCAGCTGGACGGCTTCGGCCACCGCGCGAACATCATGCGTCTGAACGGCATCGACGCCGATATTCTCGATCGCGACGACGTGCGGCGGCTGGTGCCCTATCTCGACTTTTCCGACACGGCCCGCTTCCCGATCCATGGCGCCATCTTCCAGGGCCGCGCGGGCACGGCGCGCCATGACGCCGTAGCCTGGGGCTATGCCCGCGCTGCCGATGGCCATGGCGTCGACATCATCCAGAATTGCGAAGTGACGGGCTTTATCCGCGATGGCAACGGGATCGTTGGCGTCGAAACGACGAAAGGTCGGATCGGGGCCGGCAAGGTCGGGCTTGCCGTCGCCGGCCATACATCCATGCTGGGCGCCAAGGCCCGCCTTGAACTGCCGATAGAAAGCCATGTCCTGCAGGCCTTCGTCACCGAACCGCTGAAGCCACTGGTCGACCATGTCGTCGCCTACGGCGCCGATCATTTCTACGTCAGCCAGTCGGACAAGGGCGGGTTGGTCTTCGGCGGCAATCTCGATGGTTACAATTCCTACGCCCAGCGCGGCAATCTCGGCGTCGTGCGCGAAGTGGCGGAGGCGGCGATCGCGCTGATGCCTTGCATCTCGCGCATCCGTCTGCTGCGTCATTGGGGTGGCGTCATGGACATGACACCCGACGCCAGTCCGATCATCTGCCCGACGCCGGTCGATGGGCTCTATCTCAACGGCGGCTGGTGCTATGGCGGCTTCAAGGCGACGCCGGCTTCTGGCTGGTGCTTCGCCCATACCATCGCCACCGGCAAGCCGCATCCCTTGATCGCTGCCTACGGGCTCGACCGTTTTCGGACTGGCCGCACGCTGGACGAGGCCGGCGCCGGCCCCTCCGCCTGGCTGCAATAGGAGGCGGGAAGAAAATGCTGCGCTTCGAATGCCCGTGCTGCGGCCCGCGTGACCATGACGAATTCCGCTATGGCGGCGATGCTTCCGTCAGGCGTCCGGCCCATGACGATCCCGATCCGGAGGCCTGGTATGCCTATGTCTATGTCCGGAAAAACCCGGCGGGCCTTCACCGCGAATTCTGGCAGCACGTGACCGGCTGCCGCCAATGGCTGGTGGTCGAGCGCGACACGCGCACCCACGTCATTTCCACGGTCACCTTCGCCAGGGCGTCGCAAGCATGAACGCCCAGAACAAGCGGATGCCAAAGGGCGGCCGCGTCGATCGCTCCCATTCCATTGAATTCAGCTTCGACGGCGAAGGACTAGCCGGATATCGCGGCGACACGCTTGCATCCGCATTGCTCGCCAACGGTGTCACCCTGGTCGGGCGCAGCTTCAAATATCATCGCCCGCGCGGCATTCTTTCCGCCGGGCCGGAGGAGCCGAACGCACTGGTCACGCTCGGAACTGGCGGCAGGCGCGAGCCGAACCTGCCGGCAACGACGCTGGAACTTGGCGCTGGCATGGCCGCGGAAAGCCAGAACCGCTGGCCGTCGCTCGCCTTCGACGTGCAGAGCGCCAACGGCCTGTTCGCACCGTTCCTTTCGGCCGGCTTCTACTACAAAACCTTCATGGGTCCGACGCGGCGCTCCTGGAAGGTCTACGAGCATTTCATTCGCAGGGCCGCAGGTCTGGGCCGGGCCGGTACCGAACCGGATCCCGATCGCTATGAGGTTCGTCATGCCTTTGCCGATGTTGCAATCATCGGCGCCGGTCCGGCAGGATTATCGGCGGCACGCGCCGCCGCCGCGGCCGGCGCGCGGGTCGTGCTGATCGAGCAGGATTTCCTTCTCGGCGGCCAGCTTCTGGCCGAACGGTCCGACGGCGCGGCCGCCTCATGGTTGAGCCGGGTCGAAGCCGAACTGAACAGCTTCGAAACCGTCACGCTGATGAAGCGAACCAGCGCCTTCGGCATCTACGACGGCAATGTCATAGGCCTGGTCGAACAACGCAACCAAGACTGTCCGCCGTATTCCGGGCAAGCTCGGCAGACAGTCACCATGCTTCGCGCTCGCTCGCTGGTTTTCGCCACGGGCGCCATCGAGCGTCCAATGGTGTTCCCGAACAATGACCTGCCCGGCGTCATGCTTGCCTCGGCCGCCCGAATATATCTCAACCGTTTCGCTGTCCTGCCGGGCAGGAAAATTATCGTCGCCACCACCAATGACGGCGCCTGGCGCACGGCCTTCGACCTTGCCGTGGCCGGCGCGGAGGTAACGGTTGTGGACCTGCGCACCACTATCCCTCCAGCGCTTGTCGTGGAGGCCACACGCCTCGGGGTCACGGTGCGGACCGCAACACGCATTCTCAACCTGCGCGGAGGCCATTCGGTGAAGCGCGCAACGCTCAAAGGACCGGACGGCCAATTCGAGGCTGCCTGTGATCTGGTTTGCATGTCCGGCGGCTGGTCGCCGACCGTGCACCTCGCCTCGCATCTGGGCGTCAAGCCTCGATATCGCGAAGACATCGGCGGCTTTGTGCCAGGTGTGTTTCCGGCCAACCAGTTCGGCGCCGGCGCGATGATGGGAATTTATGCAACCGCCGATACCAACGAGGACGGTCACCGTGCCGGCATCGAAGCCGCATCCTTCTGTGGCAAGTCGGCACCAGTGCCAGCGCCTTCGAAGCTCGATCTGGGCGAAACCGTCCCGGCCCTGCTGCGCGACTTCCCGTGCGCCCAAGGCGGAAAAGCGTTCGTCGATTTCCAGATGGATGTGACGACTAAGGACATCGAACTCGCCCACCGCGAAGGTTATGAGTCGATCGAGCATCTGAAGCGCTACACAACGCTCGGTATGGGTACCGACCAAGGCAAGACCAGCAATTTTCCGGGCCTGTCCGCGATGGCCGCCTTGCGCGGCGCAACAATCCCCGAGACCGGCACCACGACCTTCCGCCCGCCCTTCACGCCGGTCGCCATCGGCGCGCTTGCCGGACGCGCCACCGGCCACCATTTCAAGCCGTTCCGCCGCACGCCCATGCATGACTGGCATTTGGCAAACGGTGCAGAGATGCTTGAAGTCGGTCTGTGGATGCGGCCTTGGTTCTATCGGCAGTCCGGGGCCGACGTGAGCGAAGCCTATGTCGCCGAAATGCGGAATGTGCGCCGGGCTGCCGGCTTGATGGACATCTCTACCCTGGGCAAGATCGACGTCCAGGGTCCTGACGCCGCAACGTTCCTCGACCGGATCTACGCCAACGGCTTCGCCAAGCTGCAGGTCGGCCGCGCCCGGTACGGCGTCATGCTGCGCGACGATGGCATCGTATTCGACGACGGCACCACGACCCGGCTAGCGGAAAGCCGGTTCTTCATGACCACGTCGACCGCCAAGGCCGCCGACGTGCTGTCGCGGTTGGAATTCCTTCTGGATACCGCATGGCCGGAACTGCGCGTCGCGGTTTCCTCGGTGAGCGATGAATGGGCGGCGATGTCGATCGCTGGACCGGAGAGTCGTGCGATCCTTGCGGCGGCGTTTCCGTCGCTCGACGTTTCTAACGAAGCGCTGCCGCATATGGGCTCGTACGAGGGCGAATGGCGAGGCCGCGCGCTGCGCATCCTGCGTCTCAGCTATTCCGGCGAGCGCGCCTATGAAATCTATGTCGGCGCAACCGCCGGTGAACAGCTCTGGAGCAGCTTGCTCGAAGCTGGCAGGCCCCTGGACTTGAAGCCCTACGGCGTCGAGGCGCTCGGTGCGCTGCGTGTCGAGAAAGGCCATGTCGCGGGACCTGAAATCGATGGACGCACGACGCTCGACGATCTCGGCCTTGGCCGTATGGTCGGCAAGCGCAGCGGCTTTGTCGGCGATGTGCTGCGGCGGCGCCCAGCCCTGCTCGCGCATGACAGGCAACGCCTGGTCGGCCTGGAATGCATGGAGGACGGAAAGCGGCTGCGCGGCGGCTCCGTCCTGTTCCGACCGGACGAGAAAGCAACCGGTCATGGGCGGGGGCGCGTCACCTCCGTCACCTTCAGTCCCGAACGTGACCGCTATGTCGGGCTGGCGCTGCTTGCCGGCGACCTCGCCACCGAGGGGAGCGAGGTCGTGGCCGTCTATCCCATGAAGGCGGAGACCGTGCGAGCCCGCATCGTCTCGCCGATATTCCTCGATCCGCAAGGAGAACGGCTGCATGGCTAGCACGGATTTCAGCCTTTCCGTGGCCGATTGCCCACTCATCCAGGTCGAAGGCTGGGACGGAACGCTGAGCCAATTCGAATCGAGCCTCTCGGCGTCGCTCGGTGCAAAACTTCCCGCCTCGGTCGGAGAGACGGTTCGCCACCAGAGCCTTCTCGCCATCCGCATTGCACCTCGGCGTCTGTGGCTGGCTCTCGACGATGGGACGCAAGCGCCGGCTCTCGCCATCGATCCGGACCTCGGCTGTTCGGTTTGTCTTGGCGAAGGTCGCGTGCGGTTCAGCCTGGCCGGGGTCGACGTCCCGAGCGTTCTCTCAACCTGCATGGCCGTCGACTGGCATGCGCCGGCCGCCGCTCCGGGCCGGGCCGTGCAGACATCCTTCCACCATGTGCCGGTGCTCTTGCTGCGCACCGGCGAGACCGCATGCGACCTCATTGTGCCACGAACCTTCTCTCGCAGCCTCCATGATTGGATTGAAGACCACTAGGCCAGTCCCGCGGGGAACTGGTGCGAAGCCATTTACCCTTGCTGGCCAGAGCAGCGGCAGACCAGGACCCGCTGACCACATAACTCTTCCTGCTCTTTTCGTCCCTAGGCCACGAAAACCACCTTCACCAGCTCGCGCAGGCTCCGATCATGAGTAATCGCTCACGGAACAAGAGGTCTCGGTGTGCGTTGCGGTTTCTCGAGACAGCAGGCGTGCCGCTCGATAGGAAAGGAGGCAGTTCAATGTTGCCGCATATTGAAACGTGCGACGTGGCTGCGGCTGTCGACCAACGCCTGAACGAGCGATGCAACGATTTACTGTCGATGCACGCACTAATCGCCGCGCTCCGGGAACGCACGGGAACGGAGCGTTCCGACGCGGATCTGGAAGGACTGATCACCAAGAAGGCGGCGCTCTTCGGCGTCGCGGTGCTATCCGACAGGGATTGAAGCGACAGCGCTATTGGCTACAGTCGATCAGTTTTGTCGTAGGCGCGCGCCGCGGACGATGACGATAGCGGTTCGCCTACCATGCCTCGTCTTGCCCCTTTCGACCTTCTATACTCCGAGGACCGCTTTCACCCGCTCACGCGTATAGGGAAGGTCGTGGATGCGCTTTCCCGTTGCATGCCGGAACGCATTGGCGATCGCGCCGGCTGTTGGCCCTTGCGCCGCTTCCGCCACGCCAAGATAGGGTGAGCCCGGATTGTCGACGACGTGCACTTCGAGGCTGTCCGGTACGGCGCTGAAGCGCAGGATTGGATAGGCTGACCAGTCAGCGCTGAGAATGCGGGTGTCGTCGAAATGAACGGCCTCGTAGAGCGTCCAGCTCAGCGATTGCAATATGCCGCCTTCGGTCTGGTTGACGATCGAATCCGGAGCCACCGCCTCACCGCAGTCGACCGCGCACACGACGTGCGAGATGGCGATGGCGCCGCTGTCCCGGTCCACGTCCGCTTCCAGTGCGATGGCGAGATAGGCGGCGTGGTTCTTGTACTTGGCGAAGGCAAAGCCCCTGCCCCGGCCTTCAGGCATCGGGTCGTTGCTCCAGCCGAATTTCTCCGCCGCCACCTCGATCACCTTCCTGGCGCGCGCGTCGTTCAGGTGCCGCAGCCTGTATTCGACGCGGTCGGCATTGGCTGCCAGGGCCAGCTCGTCCATGAAGCTTTCAATGGAGAAGACGTTGCAATAGGCACCGAGGCCGCGCAGCGCCGAGACGCGGACCGGCATGTCGGCGACGAAATGCCAGTTCACGCGCTGGTTCGGCACGTCGTAGAGCGGGATGGCGTTGCGGTCGCCATTGCCGAGCGGCGATATCTGCAGCTTGGCGGGATCGGGGGCAAAATGCTTTGCCATCAGCCGTCCGGCAATCAGCGAACCGGCCGAACCCGGCCGCGTACCGTGGTTGTTGCTCCACAGATCATAGTGCCAGCTGACGATGGACCCTTTGTCGTCAAGCGTGGCGCTGGTCCTGGTCAGCATTGCCGGGCCGTAAGGCTCCCACAGATGCTCCTGGTCGCGCATCCATTGCACGCGCACCGGCGTGCCGGGCAGCGCCTGGGCGATCAGCGCGGCGTCGGCTGCCGCATCGTCGGCGCCATTGTGGCCGTAGCAGCCGGACCCCTCGGCGTGGATGCAGCGCACCTTCTCCGGCGGCACATCAAGCATCTGCGCAATCGCCTTGCGGTCGGGATAGACGCCTTGCGTATGCGTCCACACCGTCGTCAAGCCGTTGTCGACAATGGCCACCGCGCTGGAAGGGCCGATCGAGCCATGCATCTGGTAGGCTCGGGTGAACTGCGCTTCGATCGTCCTTGCGCCGGGCATGGTGTCGGCGCCAACCGAGGTCACGATGCCGACCTTGGCAACCGATTTCTCAAGGAAGGCCGGAATCTGGTCCTGGTCCGGCAGGGCAGCTTGCTCCTGCCATGTCGCAGTCATCGCCAAGGCACGCATGGCCTTCACCGCCTGGAACTCTTGCCTTGCGACTACCGCCAGGAAGTCGCCGTCATGCACCATGGCCACCACGCCCGGCATCGCCTTGACCGCCACCTCGTTGAAACCGGTGAGTTTCGCCGCGTAGCTCGGCGGGCGCACGACGCGAGCATGCACCATGCCGGGCAGCCGCATATCCTGAACGAAAGCCTCGCCGCCGGTCACCTTGGCTGGAATGTCGACACGGGCGAAAGGCTTGCCGATCGCATGATAGGTCTCCGGCGCTTTCAGCCACGTGTCGGCGGCGGCATTGACATGCAGGAAATCGACCGCGACCAGGGCACCGTATCCAACCACGACGCCGCCCGGCCCGACCACCTTGCCGGCCTGCGCCTTCAACTGCTCGACCGGCACGCCGAGCTTCTCGCTGGCCTTGGCTACCAGGATTTGGCGCACCTGCGCCGACGCATAGCGGATGGCCGTGCCGCTGTTCTGGATCGTCTGGCTGCCGGCCGTATAGCCTTCGTCGGGCGTCAGCGCGGTATCGGCGGTGATCAGTCTGATTGCGGCGGGCTCGATCTCCAGCTCCTCAGCCGCAATCTGGCGCAACGACGTCTTGGTGCCCTGGCCAAGCTCGGCCTTGCCGGTGAAGACGGTGATCGAGCCGTCGGCATCGATGCGGATCCAGGCATCCAGCAGCGGCGTATCGGCAAGACTGCCCGGCAGCGCCAGTGGCTTCGCAGGCGCCGGTGCCGGGTTCGCCGCCTCCTGCGCATGGACCGGGATGGTGAAGGACACGACCAGCGCGCCGGCGCCCGCCAGAAAGCCGCGCCGCGTCACATCGGGAAAATCGGGGGCGTTCATGATGCCCTCCCCGTCGTGCCCGACGAAGCGGCCGATGTCGATCTCATCTTGTCGCGGGCACGTGCGACGGCGCGCAGGATGCGCATATGAGTGCCGCAACGGCAAAGGTTCGGTTCCAGCGCCTGCCGGATGTCGGCGTCGCCGGCGTCGGGCTTGGCCTCGAGCAGGGCCTGCGCCCGCATCATCATGCCGGCGATGCAATAGCCGCATTGCGCCGCCTGCTCCTCGATGAAGGCTGCCTGCATCGGCCCCGGCTCGTCCAGCGTGCCCAGCCCCTCCACCGTCTTGATCTGGCGCCCCTCCACCAGCATCACCGGCGTCAGGCACGAAAAGACCGCCTTGCCGTCGACCATCACCGTGCAGGCGCCGCACTGGCCGAGTCCGCAGCCGAACTTGGCGCCGTTGAGCTTCAGGTCGTTGCGCAGCACGTAGAGCAGCGGCGTCGCGGGATCGGCTTCGACCTCGTGCGGGACGCCGTTAACGCTGAGCTTCATCATCTGGCTCCTGCTTCGTCATTTGTCCTGGGCCCCAACATTGGCTGGGCCGCGCTCGATGCCGTCGGAGGGGCGCACGCTGACCGGGTATTTGCCGCCTCTGGTGGCGGCCAGCCGATCGGCGGCATCGGGCCAGGCCGGCTGGCCGGCGAAGGCCTCGCGCAGATAAGCGAGCAGATCGGTCACCTGGTCGTCGCGCAGCGTCGCGGCAAAACCCGGCATGATGGCGCTCTGGCGTCCGCTTGCCGCCGGCAGGCCGAACAGCACCGTGTTGATGGCGTTCTGCGGGCTGGGCGCGTTGACCGTGCTCGACAGGTGGAAATCCAGACCGCCGAACGGCTGCGGGCGGCTGCCGTCATGGCAGGTCGCGCAAGCCGCCTGGAAGATCACCGCGCCGCGCCCGGTCGGAGTCTCGGCCTTTGCCGACACCGGGATGGGTATTGCGCCCGCATCGGTGGAGAGCTTTGTGCGGATCTCGCGCGCTTTCGCAACACGCTGCGGCGCCGGTTCGCCCATTCGCGAGACGACATAGGTGGCCATGGCGCTGATGTCGGCATCCGGAAGGCGGCCGAGATTGCCGGTCACCTCGCCCATCGGGCCGTTGGCGACGCCGTGGTCAGCATGCCAGCCCTGGCGCAGATAGGCAAACAGGCTGTCATGCGTCCACGGCACCGGCGCCGGCGAGCCGGCATCGAGCGCGAAGGCGGCCCAGCCTTCGGCTTCGCCGCCGGCAAGATGCGATCCCTTCTTCTCGGCCCCAAGCCTGTTGCGCGGCGTGTGGCAGGCGCCGCAGTGTCCGAGCCCGTTGACGAGATAGGCGCCACGGTTCCACTCGGCACTCTGCGACGCGACATCTCGATAGGCGCCCTTGTCGAAGAACAGCAGCTTCCAGCCGGCCAGCACCAGGCGCACATTGAGCGGAAACGGCAATTCGTTGGCGCGCGGGCGCCTGTTCACCGGCTGGCGCGTCATCAGATAGGCATAGAGCGCGCCGTTATCCTTGTCGGAGACCAGCGTGAAATGATCGTAGGGAAAGGCCGGATAGAGGTGGTTTCCAGCGCGGTCGACACCTTCGCGCATGGCGCGGGTGAAGGCCGCCTGCGACCAGCGGCCGATACCCGTCTCAGGGTCAGGCGTGATATTGGTGGAATATATCGTGCCGAACGGGGTCGGCACGGCAAGCCCGCCGGCAAATGACCTGTCACCCGGCCTGGTGTGACAGGACGTGCAATTGCCCACTGAAGCCAGCACCGCCCCTTTCTCGATCAGCGCCTGGTCGAAGGCGGACCGGTGCGGCGGCTGGACAGGACCGATCGCCGGCTTCCGGGCATAGGCGAAGAGCCCCGCGCCAAATGCGACGACAAGGACAGCCACGCTCATCCAGAAGCGTTTCAAGACTGGGGCTCCTTTGGCAGGCCAGCCAGAGGCAGCGGTACAGACACCTGACTATTCCCGCGCATGAATATTCGCCGCCACGCAGGGAAAATTAGGCGCGATGCGGTTGTCGTCAATTGTCCGATTGCTGCAACTTGCAATCACCGTTTGCGGCCAGATGTCAGTTCCGTGGCGTGGATTGGAGGTTCTTCATTCTCGTCAGGATTGGACAGCGAAGTTTCGTCCGGCAGCCTGTCGGGCTCAGGCTCCTCGATCGGCTCAGGCTGACCGCCAGACCGGGCGCGCGTCCAGGAGCATGCCGGGCCGGCGCCGAAGGGCATGAAGCGGCCGGCGACACAATGGGTTAAGCCGGGCATTGCCGGCCGTGTGAAGCACTTGCAGGATTTTCGCGAGGAATGACACGATGACCGGCACCCCCGATGATCCACCAATTGAACGACGCTCGCATCTCCGCATACCTGTCCTAAAGGATCGGACCATTCATCGCCGAAAATGTGCACATCGGTTGCTCAGTCAGAAACCGTCCCTCAGTGACCTGAGTGAGGCCGGAGCACTTACAGCAGGTCAGGCGAATAGGATTCGCCTGACCTGCTGTAAGCTTCTGATTTTATGCATGTCGTTATCCCGGAACC
>NZ_ML703284.1:29805-144247 GCF_008520305.1 Mesorhizobium sp. SARCC-RB16n
GTCGTTATCCCGGAACCGAGGACACTTCCGGGCGACATGCATTAGGCGGCCCGGCACACCGGTTGGGGGCAGTGGGGCCGGGCCTAACCGGCGGGGCTTCGCGGGGCGGCCGCCGGCTTCGTCGTACAGGAAAACAAATCTGTCGATTGTTTGCCAAAACTCTTCAAATCATCATGTCAGGATAATTCAGCCGCTTTCTGTTTTTTGGACCTAAGCAGATATAACATTCCCAAACGGAATGCGCCCTCGTCCTTCGAAGACCTCCCCACCGCCAGAGCGCTAAGTGCTCGGCAACATCGGCAACGTTGCTGGAAGCATCGCTCCATTCGGACCTGAAATGCTTGCAGGCTCAAGCCCTCGTTGGATTTCGGCGTTGGCCGCGTGGCGGGTGCACTGGGGGTTTGTTCAGCGCCTCGAACAACGTGCCCAGCTTGCTCGCAATGGGAGTGCCGATACCGGTGCACGGGTCAGGACCGACGCGAGCCCGGAAATAGCCGTTGTCGCCGTGGATAATGTCGTTGAAGCATGTGTGGTTGAGCCAGAGCTGCGGCGTCACAAGCCCGAGCTTGCGGCCGAAGGCGGCAAACAGGCCGGCATAGAGCGGTGCCACGGCGCTGGTGCCGCCGATCGCTTCTTGTCGGCCGTGGACGAAGACATTGTAGCCCGTATATGGGTCCGCATTGGCCGAGACGTCAGGCACCATGCGGCCCGGTCCGTGCGGCGCCCCGGCCTGCCAGGCCGGCATCGGGTGGAACAGCTCTGAGAAACCACCGCCCGTCCCCGACCCATTCGGGTTACCGGGGTCGTCGTTCCAGACGGTCTCTTCGGCATTGCCGTCGTGAGGCTTCATGGTGCCGCCGCAGCCAACCACGAACGGACAGGAGGACGGCAGATCGACATTGGCCGGGTCTGTCCCGCCGTCAGAGGAATCATTGTCGCCCGAAGCCGCGAAGATGATTATGCCCGCCTTGGCGGCGGCCTCCGCCGCCGTGCTCAGCCTGCCGGGATAGTCGACGCCCGCCATCGCGGCCGCCGCCTTCCAGTTGGTCTCATCGGAGCCCCAGGAGATCGAACAGACGTCGCAGCCGTCGGCCGCGGCGGCGGTGATGGCGGTCGCCATCGCGCCCCAGTCGGTGGCGTCCGCCCAGTAGATCCGGATATTTGCAGCTTCGCCTGTGGCCACTGAATAGGCTGCGGCGGCGACTTCGATGTCGAGCGCAACCTCACGGTCGGGGTCGGCGGCAGGGTTGCCCTAGTGCTTGTTGGGATCGTTGCGGCCGGATCCGATCGGCACGTCGACAATGGTCGGCACTGGCAGGCCCGTCGAGCGGAAATAGGCGTCGATGTCCTTTAGCACCCACCCGCCGCTGAACTCGATGATGGCGATCACGCCGCCGCCGGCGAGGCCGGTCGGCCAGGAATAGGCCCGACACAGATCCGGCACGTTCCAGGGCTCCGCCCCTGCCGCAGCCGGGCGAAAGGCGACATTGCCGATGCCAGGCAGCTTGAAATAGGGCCGGACGATGTTGGGCACCAAATGCGACAGCTCTGCCCTGGCGCGCAGGCGCGCGCGGCGTGTGCCAACGGCACGGTCATACATGGCCGCGAGATCGGCTTTCATCGCCATTCGCGAAGCGCCGTCTAGATAGATCATATGCCCCGAGGGGTAGTTCCTGATCGTCAGATTACCGCGCGCCTGGGCGTTCTTGAGCGGCCGCACGCATCTTCATCGGGAGCTTCGGAACCGGGGCTTGAGCTGCCTGTCAAATATAACAATCTGGCAGGCCTGGAGGGACTCGAACCCCCAACCAAACGGTTGTGAGTTGACGGCTCAGGGTCCGACTATCGCCAAACCAAACATACCCCGGCCCCACAAGTTCACGGTCGACGCAAATGCAGTTGACGTCGGGCCCGGATCTGGGCACCAGTGGCGATGCCCAAACGCGAACTAGGACCGAAATCCGGTGCGACTTCAACGGCTTGTGAAAGCGCGAATTCATGCTGGCTGGGGATCCAGGTTCCCCAGCCAAGTTTCCACAGCGCTGGTCACTCCAACCCTCGGTATTATTCAATGGTCGCGGGTGCGTTTCACTGGCTAAGCTCTCTGTGAAGTTTCCTGCATTAGGCCGCCTGATGGTCACTGACACCGAGTTCATTGTCGAAAGCATCAAGCAGGGATGCGTGGTGCTTGCCGATGGCGAGTTCTTCATCGACAGACTGGTGAAGTATGTCGGCAACGGCAGGGTCCGATGGCATATCGAATTTCGTGGACATCGAATCGAACTGACGACCGGTCAGCTCAAGAAGGAGCCTACCTTCCGTAGGAAGATGCTCGAGCAGGCCGGCGTGCTGCCGCCCCAGCGTCCCGGGGCCAACTACAGGCGGTGGGCCATCGATCTGCGGAAGAACGCCATCGCGCTTCCCTGGCGGGACAGACCGGTCGATGCCGGTTTCGCCATCGACAGGCTTGTCAGTCATGGGGGCGACCGCTGGACCGTTGAATACCAAGGCAAGGCAATCAAGTTCACGACGACCAAACTGCGCAGGCAAACCAGCTTCCGCAAGAGGATGCTGCTCAAGGCCAAGGTGCTGCCGCCCCAGACGGACCCGGTTGCCTATCGGAAGTGGGTGGACTGGCTGATTCAAAATGCCACGGAGACCGCACCGCAGGCCAGCGATGCCTTGATCACCGAGAAAAGTTGGCTTGACGACCTGCCGGAGCTAGCCGGCTGGCAAAACGAAGTGGCACCTGATGCGACCGACTAGGATGGCGCGCCGCCGCACTTTACATCCACGCCAAAGCTCATCGCGTTTGCCATGCCTACAGATTTCGGCACCCCCTCCAAAACGCTTTTTTGTTGCACCATCGCAACACGCTTCGGGAAACTGTGCACTCCGACTACTCAATTGCATTCCGTTAGTGAATCCATCTGATACATAGGGCGTTGGTTGAGCACAGTTCAACGTGGCGGGAATACCCAATGAAGTACATTTTGGCTGCAGCAGTTCTGGGCGCCACTCTTACCTCTGCCATGGCGGCTGATGTTGTGAACGAGCTCCCGGTCGCTTCCACTTATGATTGGACAGGTGCCTATATCGGCGGCCAGATCGGTTACGCCTGGGGCAAAGATCATATCCAGGACGAAAACGTCCTCGGCGGCGGATAGCTTCAGGGTCCATGGAGTCACCGGCGGTGTTTTTGCCGGCTATAATATGCAATGGGGCAACATTGTCGCCGGCATCGAAGGCGATATCGAGGCCTCCGGAGCTGTCGGTCACAATCCAGACTGGCTGTTCGGCACTGATGACAATACCCATATCTACGCCCAAGGCTCATTGCGCGGGCGCTTGGGCTATGCCTTCGACAATTGGCTGCCCTATGTCACCGGTGGTCTGGCCCTCGGGGATATTCACACGAAGTTCGAAGATGGCGCGGCAACGGATTCCAAGTCGGAAGTGAAGGCTGGCTGGACGATCGGCGCTGGCCTCGCTTACGCCTTCAACAAAAATTGGGTTGGTCAGGCCGAATATCGTTATACAGATTTCGGCAAGGTTACGACTGTCACCGACAACACCGATCCGGGATGGGAAGAGCACGAACACATCAAGACCAACGAAGTCAGAATCGGGATCGCCTATAAATTCTGATTTGCAGATTTGCTTCCTAGGCTAATTGAGAAAGCGCCGCGAGAAGGCCCCTCAGGCCTCCATTTTTCAAAAGTCGCCCTTGCTTAGATGAGCCGGGCGGCTTTTCTTGTGAGAGGAACCCGCCTTGTCCTCTCAAAAGTGGCGATGGAACCCATGACGTTTGCCATGCCCGCAGATTTCGGCACACATTGATGGCAAAGGAATCCGGCTTGGCTCACGGCCGACCAGACTTTGAATGAGACCA
This sequence comes from Mesorhizobium sp. SARCC-RB16n, assembly GCF_008520305.1. GTDB lineage: Bacteria > Pseudomonadota > Alphaproteobacteria > Rhizobiales > Rhizobiaceae > Mesorhizobium. The sequence goes on from NZ_ML703284.1 coordinate 33,698, forward strand.
CATGGACCGCTTCAATCTCGGCGCCTACCGCCGCCCCATCTCCACCCGCTCGGCAGAAACCCAGCGCTGGTTCGATATCGGCCTGAACTGGTGCTACGGCTTCAACCACGAGGAAGGCATCAAGTGCTTCGAGAAGGCGCTGGAGACGGATTCCCGCTGCGCCATGGTGCATTGGGCATCGCCTATGCCGCCGGGCCTTTCTACAATCTGACCTGGAAGGAGCATGGCGAGGCCGAGGCAAACACCGCGACCAAGCGCTGTTTCGAGCATGTCCAGCTCGCGCGCGCCAATGCGGCATCAGCCAGCGAGGTCGAAAGGAAGTTGATCGAGGCGTTGGCCTGCCGTTTCCAGAAACCGCAGCGCGTGAGCCTCCAGGAATTCGAACAATGGAATGATGCCTATGCCGCCGCGATGCGGCGGGTCTACGAAACCTTTCCCGACGACCATGATGTGATGGCGCCGTTCGTCGAGGCCCTGATGATGCGCACGGTGCGGCGGCTTTGGAACCTCAAGACCGGTGCACCGGCGCCGAATTCTGATGTCGTCGAAGCGCTGGAGGTGTGCGAGCGGTCGATCCGGCTCGCGGACGAAGCCGGCATCGCCCAGCACCCGGCGATCGTCCATCTGCACATCCACCTCCTGGAAATGTCCACCATGCCGGAACGCGGCATGCGCTCGGCCGATCTGCTCGGCGAGATGTGCCCCGATGCCGGGCACATGAACCATATGCCGGGGCATATTTATGTGCTGTGCGGCGACTATGAAAAAGCGAAGCTCGCCAGCGAGAAGGCGGTTCGGGCCAACGACCTCTATCTCGCCTATGCGGATGAGCCGACCTACTATCTGCTCGGCTGCTGCCACGATCTGCACCTGATGATGTTCACCTGCATGTTCCTTGGCCAGTACCAGCCGGCGCTATGGGCCGCCGACAAGGTGCGCAGCCTGGTGACGCGTGACGTGGTCGCCATCCTGGATCGGCCAAAACTCACCCAGACGGTGGAGGGCTATCATGCGATGAAATCGCATGTGTCGGTGCGCTTCGGGCGCTGGCAGGAGATCATCGACGAACCGGTGACCGAGGAGCCCGGCCTCTATGTGCTGACGGCGGCCATGCAGCACTACGCCAAGGGCGTCGCGCATGCGACGTTGAGGCAATTCGCCGAAGCCGAGCGCGAGCGCGAGCTGTTTCGCCAGCACCTCGAAGGCATTGCGCCCGAGCGGCGGTTCCTCAGCAACCCCACCCGCGCCTCGCTTGCCGTCGGTGCCGCCTTGCTCGATGGCGAGCTTGCCTACCACCAGCGCCGGCACGAGGAGGCCTATAGCCATCTCAGGCACGCGGTCGAGCTGGACGACAATCTGTTCTACACCGAACCTTGGGCGTGGATGCACCCGCCGCGCCATGCGCTGGCGGCGCTGCTTCTCGATCAGGGACACGCCGAGGAAGCCGAGCAGGTCTATCGCGACGATCTCGGCCTGAGCGGCAAGGTGCAGCGTTGCGCCCAGCACCCGAACAATGTCTGGGCGCTGCACGGACTGGTGGAATGTTTGAGGCGGCGCGGCGAGAGCGAAGAGCTGCCGGGACTACAGGCCGCGCTCACCGCGGCCCTGGCCAGGACAGACGTGCCGATCAGCTCATCCTGCCTGTGCCGGACGAGCGTGCAATCGGCACTCAGCTGTTGTCATTGAGTCTATCGCGCTCTTCCCGGGCAGTTCATTCCCATCAGGGGATGCTGAAGGGCACCGAGTCCGCAACCGTTCCATCGATGGCCAAATCAACACGATAGGTACCCGCCGGCCATCCCGCCGTGGGTTTGCTGAGTTGTGAATCAGCCTCGGTGTTGGCTCCAACGTCGAGGTCGACCTTGTCGATGGTGTAGTTTGCCGGTGCGGCGCCGTGGGAATCAACCGAGACCCAGGAGAATGTGATTTTCGATGTGGGCGCGATATCCACCAACTCAGCCGACACGTAAATCACCGGTGTGTCGGCAGGGAAGTTGCTCTGAGGCGTTCCCCCGTCCTTTGTCGCGGAAAGGACAATGTTATCGAAACCGGCTGCCTGGGCCGGCATACCGAAGCTGAGGGCCGCCAAGGCGGCAATGGCTAGGACTAGAGCTGCTTTCAAGATTTTACTCCTTGTCGGACTTGGTTGCTGGCCCTGCAAATCAGGGAGCGGATCGGTGCTGAGGGCGGAATGCCCTCAGCCCAGCCATTTGTCGTAATCGGCCACCAAAAGGTGCAATGGCGGCGTGTCTTCCTCGATATCGGCGAAACGGCCGATCGGCTCACGGAAGACGTTGTCGGTGCGATCGTCATTGACGGTCGACACCTCGCCGATCAGCACATCCTTGCCCTCGGCCCAGAAGGCGTGCCACACGCCGGGCAGCAGCGTGACGCTCTGGCCGGGATCGAGCTTCAGCAGCCCGCCCGCCGGCAGCCGGTGGATGGTTCCATCGACCGGCACCGACACCTCGGCCTTGGGGTCGATACCGCCGTCGCGATCATGCATGAACAGTTCCAGCACCAGCTTGCCGCCGCCGCGGTTGATGATGTCCTCGGCCTTGATGTTGTGGCGGTGCATCGGCGACATCTGGTCCTTGCGCGAGATCATGATCTTCTCGGCATAGAGCATGCCCATGCCCTTCTTCATGTCTTCGTAGCGACCGTTGCGAACGGTGAACAGGAACAGGCCGAGATCGTCGAACTTGCCCTGGCCGTAGTCGGTGATGTCCCAGCCGAGCCGTGAGGTAAAGATGGCAGAGGAATCGACCTGGCGCGCCTTCATCTCCTCGGGCGACCAGTAGGCGAAGGGTGGCATGATGTAGCCGAACGAGCGGATGAAAGCGTCGGCTTCGCGGATGATTTCGTTGATGGCGGAGCGTTTCATGATCGCAACCCTTCGTGTCGAGTCTTCCGACAAATCGCATAGCCGAACGCCGGTGCGGTGTCGATCCATCTTGCCTGTTCGAGCCTTGCACGCTCCCGCTCATGGCCCACCGATCGGGCCCGCTGGCCGCGTGACATCACGCGCTTTCGGGCTCATAACCCCTGCGAATTGCACAGGATATAACCGATGCCGACCATCCATGACCTCGATACGCCGTCGATCCTCATCGATGCCGCGCGCGCCGAAGCCAATATCGCCCGCGCGCAGGCTCACGCCGACAAGAACGGGCTGAAGCTCAGGCCGCACATCAAGACGCACAAGCTGCCTTATTGGGCGAAGAAGCAGATGGCGGCGGGCGCCGTCGGCATCACTTGCCAGAAGATCGGCGAGGCCGAGGTAATGGCCGATGCCGGGCTGACGGATATCTTTCTCCCCTACAACATTCTTGGCCGCGCCAAGCTCGAACGGCTGAAGGCGCTGCATGGCCGCGTGACGCTGTCGGTGACGGCCGACAGCGCACAGACGCTGGAAGGGCTCGCCGCCACCTTCACCGATGCCGGGCATCCGCTATCGGTATTGGTCGAATGCGACACCGGCATGGGGCGCTGCGGCGTGCAGACGGCCAATGAAGCGGTTGCGCTGGCGCGGGTGATCGACAAGGCAGGCGGCGTTGCATTTGGCGGGCTGATGACCTATCCCGCCGCCGGCCGGGCAGTGGAGGCCGAAGCCTGGCTTGCCGACGCCAAACAGGCGCTGGCGGCTTCAGGGCTCGCCTGTGAGCGCATCTCCAGCGGCGGCACGCCTGACATGTGGCGTTCCGCCGATGCCTCCGTCGTCACCGAGTATCGGCCCGGGACCTATATCTATCTCGATCGCTACCAGGTCGCGAAAGGCGTCGGCAGCCTCGACGATTGCGCGCTGACGGTGCTGTCGACGGTGGTCAGCCACCCGACGGCGAGCCGCGCCATCCTCGATGCCGGCAGCAAGGCCTTGTCCAGCGACACGCTGGGACTAAAGGATTTCGGCGAGTTGATGGGCGTGACGGGAGCGCTGGTGACGGGCCTGAGCGAGGAGCACGGCACGGTCACGCTTTCCGGCGATGGCAAGCTGCGCATCGGCGAGCGCGTGCGCGTGGTGCCGGACCATTGCTGCGTCGTCACCAACCTGTTCAACGAGGTCAATCTGATCGATGGAGAGACGGTGCTGGAAACGCTGCCGGTGACGGCGCGCGGGCTGATGGGGTGAATTTCTAGGCCGGTCGCTCCGCCTGCCGCGCCGCCACCCGCCGCATGGCAATGACGCGGCGGCGCCGGATTTCGGTGCGCATCGCCATCAGGTGCAGCGTGAAGAACAGCACGGTGAAGCCGACGGCCATCACCAGCAGCGGCCAGAGCAGGCTGGGGTCGATGGTCGGACCACCGAGCCTGAACACGGAAGCCGGCTGGTGCAGCGTGTTCCACCAGTCGACCGAGAATTTGATGATCGGGATATTGATGAAGCCGACCAGCGTGATGATGGCGGCGGCCCAGGCGGCGCGGCTGGCATCGTCTAGCGCACGGGTCAGCGCGATGATGCCGAGATACATCAGGAACAGCACGAAGACCGAGGTCAGCCTTGCGTCCCAAACCCACCAGGTGCCCCACATCGGCTTGCCCCAGATCGAACCGGTGATCAGCGCCAGCGCGGTGAAGACCGCACCTATGGGGGCGGCCGATTTCAGGGCGACATCGGCCAGCGGATGGCGCCAGACCAGCGTGCCGAGGGCGGAGACCGCCATCAGCGTGTAGCACATCATGGCGAGCCAGGCGAAAGGCACATGGATGTACATGATGCGCACCGTGATGCCTTGCTGGAAATCCTCGGGCGCGGTGAAGCTCATATAGAGGCCAGCCACGAGGACGAGCGCGGCGAACGCCGCCAGCCACGGCACAACCCTGTCGGCCAGCCCGACGAACCGCGTCGGATTGGCAAGATCGGTCCAGCCGCTCAGGCGTGAGGTGGTGTCACTCATGCGACTTTACATAGACCGCCGACGCGTTTGGGGCAATCGAGCGGGGGTGTCGCAGTGCTTGCCTTCTCCCGTTCGCGAGAAGGAAGAACCATTGACTGCTCAGGCGGCTTCGCCCTGTACGGAGCGGCTGAGGCGGCGGACTTCCTCGTCGTTGAGCAGCCCGCCGGCGCGCAGCAGGCTGGCGAAACGGCCGTTGCGCAGCGACAGTTCGGCGAAGCCACCCATCTCGACCACCTTGCCCTTGTCCATGAACACTACCAGATCGGCGTCGCGAACGGTGGTCAGGCGGTGGGCGATGATGAAGGTGGTGCGGTCGCGGCGCAATTCGTCGATCGCTTCCTTGACGCGATCCTCGGTTTCGACGTCCAGCGCGCTGGTCGCCTCGTCGAGCACCAGGATCGGAGCATCCTTCAGCACGGCACGGGCAATGGCGATGCGCTGGCGCTCGCCGCCGGACAGCTGGCCGCCACGTTCACCGACCACCGTGTCGTAGCCATTGCTCTTGGCCAGGATGAAATCCTGCGCCGCGGCCGCGGCGGCGGCGGCATGGATCTCGTCGTTGGTCGCGTCGGCACGACCGACCCGGATGTTGTCCTCGATCGAGCGGTTGAGAAGCCCGGCATCCTGGAACACGGTGGCGATCGAATGGCGCAGCGACTTGCGGGTCACGGTGCGGGTATCGATGCCGTCGATCAGGATACGACCGCTGGACGGCGAGTAGACGCGCTGCAGCAAGTTGATGAGCGTGGTCTTGCCCGCACCCGTCGGCCCGACGATGGCGACGGTCTGGCCAGCCTGGACCTCGAAGGATACATCGCTGACGCCCTGCCCCGAATTGGCGAACTCGAAGCTGACATCCTCGAAACGGACATGACCGGTGACGTTGGCAAGGTCGCGCAGGCCGTCCGGCTCGGCAGTGTCGGCTGCCGAGTCTTCAAGGCGGTAGAAGTCCTCGAGCTTGGCGCGCGCCTCGGAAATCTGGGTGGTGAAGGCCGACATCTGGTCGAGACGGGCGATCAGCATTCCGGCAAAGCCGGTGAAGGCGACCACGTCGCCGACGCGGAGCTGGCCACGGGTGACGAGATAAGCGCCGATCGACAGCACGATCATCATCGAGATGGTCGACGACAGGCGGTTCAGCGCGTTGGCGATCGCCCACCAGTCGAGCACGGGATTCTGCGCGTCGAGCAGGCCCTTGACGTAACGCTTCAACGTCGCGGTCTCATGGCCGATGCGGTTGTAGCTTTGCAGCACGGCGACATTGCTGACGCTATCGGTCACATGGGCAAACACAGTATGGTAGTGACGCTCGACGGCGGTCTGCCCCGACTTGGTGCGGCGCATGACGATACGGCCGATGCCAACGTAAAGCACGCCGAGGCCAAGCAACACAATGGACATGCGGACGTCCATGGCAAGCGCGGTTGGCACCAGCAGTACCAGCGCGATGGCCGTCGAGAGATGCACGCGCATGAATTCGAGCCACAGGCTGAAAAGGGTTTCAACGGCGCGCAGCAGCGTGTGAAGCGAATTGGAAGTGCCGCGCTGGTGATGCCAGGCGAGTGGCATGGTGATTACGCGCTCGAAGGACTGGCACAACACTTCCGAACGGCGGGCGTGGGCGAAGCGGTCGGCGCCACGCGCCACCAGCACAAAGGCTATGACATTGAAGACACCGAGAGCTGCCCAGACCGCGAGCGTCGAAAACACCGGACCTTTTTCGGAAATAGCGCCGATCACCCGGCCTAAAAGGATGGGCTCAAGGATCGCGATGGCTGCAAGCGCGACGTTGGCCGCACAGATCAGCGCGACGCGCTTCTTGTCGGCAGCCAGATACCCCAGCGCTCTCCAATAGATCTGCAGAAGTGACACTTCAGCTACTCCGCCAACTTTCTATTGTGCCCAATACCAATATTGTGCACTGCACCATCTCCCGACACGTAACGGTTGATGCGTCGCAAAACAATGCCCGTCTATCGCTTCCGTTCCCATTTAGCGAACAAAAGATGACGACGATACGAAATCTGACGTGATCACCTAACGGTTTGAGATAAAAGGTGAAATGTCAGCCTTGCGGCAAAATCATGGCAGTAGCCGAGCAGTGCCACATTTTTAATCACCGCAGGCTTGCACGGTCGGCTTCGGGCGTGTTTGGCGGACACCCCACAGACAGCGCGCAAGTAAACGGGGCGCAGCGGCGCGCGTCCTGGAAGGCGCGCGCGCTTCTGACCTAAAGCTCTGATTTTACGCCGGTATCTTGACCACGACCTCGGTCTGGCCTCCAGCTTTGGGTTCAAAGGACGCCGATTTTGTCTTCGATCCGTTGACTTCGAGCGCGATCGTCTTGGTCTTTTTGTCGCGAACGACCTGGACCTTGATGTCAGCGCCCAGCATCTTGAGCGAGGCTTGGTAGCCATCCCAGTGGCTGGGTAGCTTCGGCCGGAACGTGATCTGCTTGCCGCGCCGCTCGATGCCCAGGATGCCTTCGACCGCAGCCCGGTAAAGCCAACCCGCCGAGCCAGTGTACCAAGTCCAGCCGCCGCGCCCACCCTTGTCGTCCTCGGCATAGATATCGGCCGCCACCACATAGGGTTCGACGCGGTAGTGCTCGGTCGAGGCCTCGTCGAACGCATGGTTGACCGGGTTCAGCATCGAAAAGCAGCGATAGGCCTCATCGGTTTGCCCCATCTCGGCGAGCGCAATGACGAACCAGGTGGCGGCGTGGGTATACTGACCGCCATTCTCGCGAACGCCAGGTGGATAGCTCTTGATGTAGCCGGGATCCTTCTGCGTCGTCGAGAAGGGTGGCGTGAACAGTTTTACGATCTTGAGACGGTCGTCGACGAGCAGCTTCGTCGCCTGCTGCATCGCCGTCGTCGATCGCGCCGGGTCGCCCTCACCTGAAAGCACGCTCCAGGACTGGGCGATGGAGTCGATCTTGCACTCCTCGGATGTACGCGACCCCAAAGGCGAGCCGTCATCGAAACTGCCGCGCCGGTACCATTCGCCGTCCCATGCCGTGCTTTCAAGCGCCCGCTTCAGCGCGTCGGCATGCTTTGCCCAGGCCTGTGCGCGCTTGGTGTCGCCCTCGGTCTTGGCGACCGCGGCGAAGTCGCCCAGCGTCTTCAGCAGGAACCAGCCCAGCCACACGCTCTCGCCCTTGCCGTGCTCGCCGACACGGTTCATGCCGTCGTTCCAGTCGCCGCCGAGGATCAACGGCAGGCCGGCTGGACTGCTGCGCTTGATGGCAAGGTCGAGCGCACGCGCGCAGTGGTCGTAGAGCGAAACTGTCTTCTTGGAGATTTCCGGGGTGAAGAAGGCGTCGTGCTCGCCTTCGCCCAGCGCCTGTCCGTCGAGGAAAGGCAGTTGCTCCTTCAGGATGGTGGCGTCGCCCGTCACCATGAGATAGCGGGCCGTGGCGTGGGCGAGCCACACCACGTCGTCCGAGATCAGGGTGCGCACGCCGGCCCCGGTGCGCGGCAGCCACCAATGCTGCACGTCGCCTTCCGGGAACTGCCGCCGCGCGGCGTTGAGGATCTGGTCGCGCGCCAGCGTCGGATCATGCGCCAGCAAGGCGAGCGTGTCCTGCAACTGGTCGCGGAAGCCGAAGGCGCCGCTTGCCTGATAGAAGGCCGAGCGGGCGCGGATGCGGCAGGCAAGGCTCTGATAGGGCAGCCAGTGATTGACCATGGCATCGAGTGCCTTGTCCGGCGTCTCGACCTGGATGGTGTCGAGGAAGGCGCGCCATTCGCGCTCGTTGTCGGCCAGGCGCTGGTCGAAATCCTTGCCGCGGTGCTGCTGCACCAGCGCGCTTGCTTGCGCAGCAGACTCGGCATCGCCGAGCAGCCAGATGAGCGTGACGTCGCCGCCAGCCTGAATCTCGATGTCGCGGGCGATCGCCGCGCAAGGATCATCGCCAGCCTCAACGCGACCCGACAGCGCCGCGCCACTCAGCACCGCCTGCGGCAACTCGCTGGATCCGTGCCGGCCGAGGAACTCGGCGCGGTCTGATGTCACCGAGTGGACGCCGGCGTCGGCGGCGAGGAAGGCCACCCGCTCGCTGAAATCGAGCCCGTAGGGATTTTGCGCCAGCAGCGCGCCGGTGGCACCGTCGCGAGACGGCACTATGGTTGCCGCGGTGCGCGACCGATGCCCGCCAAGTACCCATTCGGCATAGGCGTAGACGCGCAGCCGGGCCGGTACGGAGCCGGAATTCTGGATGCGCAGCCGCGTGATCTTCACCGGATCGATGGGATCGACGACGTGGGTCAGATCCATCGACAACGGTCCGCGCTTCGAGCGGAAGGTCGAGAAGCCCTGGCCATGCCAGGCTTCGTAGGTCATCGAGGGATCGCGCACCACCGCGGCGATCGGCGAGAACGCCTTGCCGCTGGCCTGGTCGTAAATATAGATGCCCTCGCCCGGCCGGTTCGAAACCGGGTCGTTCGACCATGGCGTCAACTGGTAGTCGCGGCTGTTGCGGCTCCAGGTGAAGGCAGCACCCTCGGCCGAGGTGTGGAAGCCGAACGAGGCATTGGAGACGACGTTGATCCAGGGCTGCGGCGTGGTGCGCCGGCCAGCCAGCCGTACCACATAGTGCCGCCCGTCGCCGTCGAAGCCGCCGAAGCCGTTCCACTGGCTGAGGCCGGTGCCATCGGCGCTGACATCGGCCTGCGAGGCAATTGCATGCATCTGCGGTGCGGGCGCCGGAATTTCGCGCGGGCCTGGCAATCCTGCCGGCTGCAAGCCATCGCGTGCCTGCAGTGCGGCCGCCTCGGCCCGTTCGATCTGGTCGAAGATGGTGCCATTGCGCGTATGCAGCACAACCCGGGCGACGGCGAGCAGCGTCTTGTAGGTGGTTTCCTCCATCAGGTCGCGGCGAACCGCGAAGATGTGCTGGCGGGGTCCTAGTTCCTTGCCGCGCAGACGGCTGTTTTCGCACAGCGTCTCGACCGCGCGCTGCAGATCCTGGACATAGGACGAAGCCTGCTCGTTGACGACGACGAAGTCGATCATCATGCCGCGGGTGCGCATATATTCCTGGAAACGCAATGCCTGGGCAACGATCTCCAGATCGGCGACGTCGCCGATCCTGACCAGGAAGATCGGGAAATCGCCCGAAATGCTGGTCGGCCACAGGCTCGACTGCTTGCCCAGCCCGGAAGCGATGGACTCGGCGGGCAACCGCAGGAACGGATCGGGATAGATCAGATAGCGCGCTAGTTTCTGCACATTGGCCGCATCGGTCAGGCTGAGGCCCATATGGCGGGTCTGCACCTGGCTGCGCGTCCAGGCAAGCATGGCCTGGCGGGCAAAGCTCTCCTGATGGTCGAGCCGGTTTATCGCGTCCTCCAGCTCGGCGCGATTGGCCCCGACGACGGTCCAGAAGGTCAGCGATATCTTCTTGTTGGCGGGCACGCGCACCTGTCGGCGCAGCGAGGCGATGGGATCGAGCGTGAAGCCGGAATGGCCACCAAGCCTGGCACCCGGATCGAAGGCCGCGGCATCGACGATGGTGCGGCCACGGCCGATGAAGGCGCGCCTGTCGGTCTCGGCCTCGGCATCACGCGCCGGTCCCGACGGATCGGTAACGAAATGCACCAGGGTGACATTGGGCTCGCTGGTCTCGCGCTTGCGGCGCGTGGCGAAGATCGCGCCATTGTTGGGAGCGATTTCCGTTTCCACGAACATCTTCGAGAAAGCCGGATGCGCGTTGTCGGAAGCCTCCGAACCCAGCACCAGTTCGGCAAAGGACGTCACTTCAATGTGACGGTCGGATGTGCTCTCATTGTAGAGCGTGATCCGGCGGCCCTCGCCATTGCCCTCGGAAATGACGATGCATTCCACCTCGGAGCGCAGCGTGCCGGCGGTTTTGACAAAGCTCGCCTTGTCGTCGGAAAACAGGGTCTGCGTCCTTTCCTCGGCCGCGCGCTTGGGCTCCGCCGTTGCCGACCACCAGTCTCCGGTGCTGACGTCGCGCAGGAAGATGTAGGAGCCAAGCCGGTCCTCGACCGGATCCGGCTGCCAGCGGGTGACGGAAAGATCGCCCCAGCGGCTGTAGCCGGAGCCCGTCGCGGTCACCATCACCGAATAGCGGCCATTCGACATCACATTGGTCGAACGCAACGCCCGCACGGGATCGAGCACGATGCGGGTGTCGGGGCTCTCGGTTTCGGTCTCGTCCTTGGAGCGCTCGTCGGCCTCGGTGCGGACGGTGGCGGTCGGAATGTCGCGCGGCGCCCTCTCCTGCAGCAGCAGTTCGGCCGACTCAATGACCGGATCGCTGTGGAAGCGATCGCGCAGGCGACCCTCGAAAATGGCGTCGGCGACGGCGGCGATCGACATGCCCGAATGGTGGGCATAGTAATTCAGCACGACCGCGTGGTTGGTGCCTTCCGGCACGCGCTGCGGCGTGAAGTCTACCGCATCATAATAACCGTGACGGCCAAGCGCGCCGATCTCGCGCAGCCGGGCCAGATTCTGCACCGCTTCGCGCGGGTTGAATTGTGCCGCCATGATAGTCGCGTAAGGCGCAATCACCGTGTTCTGGCCAAGGCCGCGCTTCAGCCCAAGGCCCGGCACGCCGAAATTGGTGTACTGATAGGTCAGTTCCCGGTCGCGGGCGTTGTAGGCGGCTTCCGAGATGCCCCACGGCACGTTCTTCTGGCGGCCGTACTGCATCTGGCGCTTGATGATCAGTTTGCTGGTCTGGTTTAGGATGGAGCCTTGCGGCTCCTTCATTACCAGCGGCGGCATCAGATACTCGAACATCGAGCCCGACCACGACATCAGCGCGCCCTGGAAGCCGATCTCGACGATCGGGCGGCCAAGCCTGAACCAGTGTTCGGTCGGCAAATCGCCCTTGGCGATGGCGAACAGGCTGGTCAGCCGCGCCTCGGAGGCGAGAAGGTCGTAGCAGCTTTCGTCGAGTTGATGTTCCTCGACCCGGTAGCCGATCGACAAAAGCTTGCGCTCCGGCCGCATCAGGAAGGCGAATTCCATCTCGAAGGCGAAACGACGGGTGCGCTCGCGCAAGGTGAGCAGCTTGGCACGCAGAGCCTCGACCGCGTTTTCGTCGCTGTGGGCGTCATGGACGTGCGCCTCACAGGTGGCTTCGAGCCTTGCCGCCCAGTCGACGATGACGTCACTCTGCGGCGATGCGGCCTCGGTGTGAATGGCGGTGGCGAGCTTGCGGATTTCGCCGGCCAGGACCGCCAGGTTGATGGTGCGGATCGAGGCCATTTCGGGTTGCGCCTTGATCGTCTCGACGGCGCGCCTCATGCCATCGAGGCGATCGACAAGGCGTTGGCGCAACGGACGCAACTGACGGCGGTCATCCGGCAGTTCATCGAGGCTTTCGCTCAGAATGGTCACCGTGTCGAGAATGCCTTCGAAATCGCCCTGGAGGTGAACGGAAGGCGCTTCCGCCCATTCGGCGCAGGCAGCCGCCACCGCCACTAGATGGCCGGCGAGATTGCCGCTGTCGACGGCTGAGATATAGAGCGGATAGAGCGGCTTCAACGTCGTGGTGTCGTACCAGTTGAAGAGATGGCCACGATGGCGCGGCATGCTCTCGATGGTTGTCATGGTGGCATCGATGCGGGTGATGGCATCGGAAAGGCTGATCCACCCGAAATCGCGCGCCGAAACGACAGAGAGCAGGTAGACGCCGATATTGGTCGGCGAGGTACGCGGCGCCACGACGGGCGCGGGGCTCTCCTGGAAATTGTCCGGCGGCAGATTGTGATGTTCCGCCGTCACGAAGCTTTCGAAATAGTGCCAGGTGCGCCGCGCCACGGTGCGCAAGGTGTGAATATCGGCCTGCGATATACGCAGCCGGTCCTCGGTTTCGGCGGAGCGGCTGATCCAACTGGCGATCGCCGGCGAGCCGATCCAGAACAAGGCGAAGAAGAAGGCGACGAAGGCACCGGTGGAATCGGCCAGCACCGGAATGGCGAGGCCGACAAAGCCGATGATCACGGCGCCATACATCATGCCATAATAGGAGCCGACATCGTTGTCGCCGGCCTTGTGCGCCTGCGAAGCGGTGCGCCATTCCAGTAGGTTCTGCCGGCTGACGAACAGCCGGTAGAGCGTGCGCACGATGGCGTCGCCCATCATCCAGGCGTTGTGTGCCATCAACACGATCTTCAACGCCACCATGGCCGTGCCGAAGGCGACGTCGCGCGCCAGCGCCGAGAAATGGCCGCGCGGCGTCTGGTCGCCGCTCTTGGGCAGGATGGCGTTGACCACGTCGAAGGTCGGCGCCATGAACAGGCTGAGGATCAGCAAGGCCTGCCACTGCGCGGCCTGCGTGAAGGGCAGCAAGGTCCAGCCGGCGATCGCCGCCATCACCCAGAAGATCGGCGTCAGCGAGCGGCGCAGATTGTCGACCATCTTCCAGCGCGACAAGGCTGGAACACCAGAGCGGGGGTTGAAGATGTATCCCAAAAGCTGCCAGTCGCCGCGCGCCCAGCGATGGTGCCGCGAGGCGTCGACCGAGTAGCGGGTCGGGTAATCCTCGACCAGTTCGACGTCGGTGACCAGTGCTGCGCGCGCCAGGGCGCCTTCGAGCAGATCGTGGCTGAGGATGGTGTTTTCCTCGATGCGGCCCTGCAAGGCAGCCTCGAAGGCATCGACATGATAGAGGCCCTTGCCGGTGAAGGATCCGTCGCTGAAGACGTCCTGATAGAGGTCCGAAACTGCGAAGACATAGGGATCAAGGCCACGGTTGGCCGAGAACACGCGCTGAAAGAACGAGGCTTCGTCGCCGCTGGTGAGTGAAGCGGTGATGCGCGGCTGCAGGATGGTGTAACCGGCGGTGACGACGCGCCTGGTGGCGTCGAAATGCGGTCGGTTGAGCGGATGGCAAAGCTTGCCGACAAGGCTCGATACAGCATCGCGGGTGGTGCGGGTATCGGCGTCGAGCGTCATCACATGGACGACCTTCTCCGGCAGCGGCACTTCGAGCGGCAAGAAGGTGGTATCGCTGTCGCCACGCAGCAAGAGGTCGAGCTCGTGCAGCTTGCCGCGCTTGCGCTCCCAGCCCATCCAGCATCCTTGAGCGGCATTGTAGAGCCGGCGGCGGTGCAGGATGTAGAAGCGGGGCGCGCCTTCGGAGGGATAGCGCGCGTTGAGGCGGGCGATTTCGGCGCGGGCGAAGTCGAGGATCTCGGTGTCCGCCGCATCGACCTCGATCTTGCTGTCGGGCCAATCCGAAAGCAGGGCGAAATGGATCTCGTCCGCCAGATTGGCAAGGTAATGCACTTCGATGTTGCGGATGTTTTCCTCGACATCGTCACGCGAGCCGATCAGCGACGGCACCACCACCAGAGTACGCGCCTCGGGCGGCACACCGTGCCTGTAGTCGTAACCGATCAGGCGTGTCGGCTTGAGGAACAGTGAGACCACGGTGTTGAAGAAAGCGAGCGCGCCTTCGCTGGCCGGCACGGCAAACAGAGCCAGCATCATCACGATCGACGGCACCGACAGGCCGAGATTGGAAAGGGCGTTGCCGGACAGAACGAGCAGCAGGACGGTCAGCGCGAAGACGGGCAGGACGATGCCGAGCCAGCCTGTCTTGGCGAAGGTCCGTTTGACCGTCTGGCTGATCGTGGGCCGGTAGCCGATCGCCTTTTCCAGCTCCAGCCGGCGCGGGCCAACGACATAGAAACCGACATCGGTGTGAGCGGATGCGGCCTGGGCATCGAGCCCTTCACCGCTTTCCGGGACGGTTTCACCGACGGCGTGGCCGGCCAGTTCGATGGCTTTTTCGGCGACACGGTACTCCGACAGGTTCGAGCGGCGTGCCAGTTCCTCGATCGCGGTGCGGTATTGATCGCGCGAGAAGAAGTCGAGCGCGGCGAAATCGGTGCGCTCGCGCAGCACAGTATCGATGCGGCTGACGCCTTCGAACCACACCGTCCAGTCGACGTCGTTGATGAGGCGCAGGCCGCGGACGATGTTGCCGGTGGTGACATTGCCGCTGGACAGCGTCTGGTGCTCGGAAATGATGATTTCCTCGGCATCCGAACCGGTCTTCTCGAGTTCGCCTTCCAGCCATTCCAGCGCCTTGCCGGCATTCTGCGATCCGTCGCGTAGGCGATAAAGCAGTTGCGTGGCAAAGGTGGTGTCCTGCGCGTGGGCGCTGAACTTGGCGAGGATTGCCTGCCGATCCGGATTGTCGTCGGTCGCCAGCACCTTGTCGGCCACGTCGTTGGCAATCTGGCGCATCTGGCGGGTGCGGTTGACCCTGACCGCCAGGCGGCGGAGGTTCTCGATCAGCACGAAGCGCAGCAGTGACGGCAGTGCCCAGAGTTCGCCGATCTTCAGCGGCTCTACCGACTGGAAGCCCTGGACGATGGCCTTGAACATGGTCGCAGAGACGGAACTGTCAGAATGCGCGACATAGGTCCAGGCCAGTGCCAATGCGCGTGGCTCGGTGCCGCCATCGGGCAGTTTCAGGGTCGGCAATTGTCGGTAGAAGCGGCGCGGCAGGTCGCGTTTGACCTGGAAAATGGTTTCTTCGATCAGATAGTTGTTGTCGAGCAGCCATTGCGCGGCCGGCGTGATGGTTTCGCCTCTCGCCTGCGCGGCATTGGTCGACCGGTAGACTTCGAGGATCTTCTTGGCGCTGTCACGGATACGGGCCTGAAAGTCGAACGGGATCAGGCCGAACAGATCCGTCAGATCGCCCTTGGCCAGGCTTTCGCCGAGCAGCCGGAGCCGTTCCTCCGGCAGGAATGTCGATCTTATCGGCTCTTCCGTGACAGCTGGAAAGCTCGCGCTTGTCTTCTCGATCTGGGCTGGGTTCGTCTGAATATTCATTGAAAATTCCGTAAGCGGGCACTCAGCGGCATCACCGCCACGGCAATGGCCCTAAAACCGGTTAAAATGCAATTGGTTGCATCAACCCCTATGCCGAAAGTTTGTTTCCGCACCACGACAGGGCGTCATCTTTCGACCAAACTCAAAGACGAGCGCCCCTCGCTCCCGTCAGGACCGATCGACGGGGAGGATTCGGGCTTTTTCGTGATGCCGCCGCCAGCCTACGCTATATTTCGCCGGCGTCGCGATCATGTTTGGAAACAGGCGGTAACCGTTGGCGCGAAACGCGTCAGGCGGCAGCGATCATCCGGATCACGAAAAGGGTCGCATCCGGTGCGGGCTGAACCCGCAAGGCAGAGGCATCCGGCCCGAGCAGCAGTGTGTCGAGCGGCCCAAGACGCATAGGCGCGGCGCCGGGAAAAATGGCATTGCCTCTGTGACAGAGGATCAGGGTGGGACCGGCCTCGGTCGGGATTTCCACAGGCATCGATATCGCCAGGCGCTCGACCTGATGCAGCATGCGGCCGCGGCGGGTCATGACGTTGAGATCGGTGATCGGGCCGTCGATCAGCGCGGCACTCGTCGGCTGGTCGGCTGGAAAGGAAAATGGCTTGGAAGCCGCTGTCATCCGCTCCGGCGGCTGGCCGGCGACATCAAGCACGATCCCCTCGCCTTCCAGCACCGACAGCGTGCGGTCGATGCCGGCAAAGCTGGAGAACGGCCCGCTGCTTTGGACCCGGGCCATCGAGACGCGCCAGTCGAAATCGTCGAGCCCGGCGCAATCGGGCGAGACGGCGATCTCGGTCGTCGTACCGCCGCCGTTCTTCCACGGCATGACGCGGTAATCGGTGGCACGAAGGATGCGCATGACGCCAGCCGCTATCCGAGAATGCCCGGCAGGTTTAGCTGATGCTCCTTGGCGCATTCGATCGCGATGTCATAGCCGGCATCGGCGTGGCGCATGACGCCGGTCGCCGGGTCGTTCCACAACACCCGCTCCAAGCGCCTTGCGGCATCCGGCGTGCCGTCGGCGACGATGACCATGCCGGCGTGCTGGGAGAAGCCCATGCCGACACCGCCACCATGGTGCAGCGACACCCAGGTGGCGCCGGACGCGGTGTTGAGCAGTGCATTGAGCAGCGGCCAGTCGGATACGGCGTCCGAGCCGTCCTTCATCGATTCCGTCTCGCGGTTGGGCGAAGCGACCGAACCCGAATCGAGGTGATCGCGGCCGATGACGACCGGCGCCTTGAGCTCGCCCTTGGCCACCATCTCGTTGAAGGCGAGGCCCAGCCTGTGCCGATCGCCGAGACCGACCCAGCAGATGCGCGCCGGCAGGCCCTGGAAGGAAATGCGCTCGCGCGCCATGTCGAGCCAATTGTGCAGATGGGTGTTGCCGGGGGTGAGCTCACGCACCTTGGCGTCGGTCTTGTAGATATCCTCGGGATCGCCGGAAAGTGCGGCCCAACGGAACGGACCGATGCCGCGGCAAAACAGCGGGCGGATATAGGCAGGCACAAAACCGGGAAAGGCGAAGGCGTTCTCAAACCCTTCATCCAGCGCGACCTGGCGGATGTTGTTGCCATAGTCGAGTGTCGGCACCCCGGCGTTCCAGAACGCCACCATCGCCTCGACATGCTCGCGCATCGAAGCTCGGGCCGCCTTCTCGACCGCCTTCGGGTCGCTGACACGCTTCTCGCGCCACTCGGCCATCGTCCAGCCCTTCGGCAGATAGCCGTTGATGGGATCGTGGGCCGAGGTCTGGTCGGTGACCATATCGGGGCGGATGCCGCGCCGGAACATTTCGGGCACGATCTCGGCCGCATTGCCGAGCAGGCCGACGGACTTCGCCTCGCCGGCCTTGGTCCAGCGCTCGATCATTTCCATGGCCTCGTCCAGCGTCTCGGCCTTTTCGTCGACGTAGCGTGTGCGGAGGCGGAAATCGATGGAGTCCGGGTTGCATTCGATGGCGAGGCAGCAGGCGCCGGCCATGACGGCGGCCAATGGCTGGGCGCCGCCCATGCCGCCGAGGCCGCCGGTGAGGATCCATTTTCCCTTGAGATCACCGCCATAATGCTGGCGGCCGGCTTCGACGAAGGTCTCGTAGGTGCCCTGCACGATGCCTTGCGTGCCGATGTAGATCCATGAGCCGGCCGTCATTTGGCCGTACATCATCAGGCCCTTTTTATCGAGCTCGTTGAATTTCTCCCAGGTCGCCCAGTGTGGCACCAGGTTGGAGTTGGCGATCAGTACACGCGGCGCATCCGGGTGGGTGCGGAACACGCCGGCCGGCTTGCCGGACTGCACCAGCAGCGTCTCGTCCTCGCCAAGCGTCTTCAGCGAGGCAACGATCTGGTCGAAATCGTTCCAGGTACGCGCCGCCCGACCAATGCCGCCATAGACGACCAGTTCATTGGGGTTCTCGGCAACATCAGGGTCGAGATTGTTCATCAGCATGCGCAGCGGCGCTTCGGTCGTCCAATACCGGGCGTTGAGCTTGTCGCCGCGGGGGCTGCGCACTTCGCGGATGTTGTGGCGAGGGTCGGTCATCATTGTCCCTTTCGGATGAGGCGGCGCATCAGCGCCCGGCCCAGTCAATGGCGGTTTGGAGAATCTGCGTCAGCGTGGCGCGGATCGGCGCGGCGAACGCGGCATCGTAGGGTACCGGCCAATTGTCCGGCGTGCCCTTCCCTTCGGGCTCGCGCATATAGCCGCGGTTGGAGAGTTCCATTTGCAGCGCGTGCACGCCCTGATGCGGCTGGCCGAAATGGCGCGTGATCCAGCCACCCTTGAAGCGTCCGTCGACGACAAAGGTCTCGCCGGTTTCGGCCATGATCTGGTTGATCATGGTCTGCAGCGCCGGATCGGCACTCTTGCCGTCATTGGTGCCGAGGTTGAACACCGGCAGCGTGCCTTCGAACAGGCGCGGCAGCACCGAGCGGATCGAATGGCAGTCGTAGAGGACAATCTTCTCGTGCAGGCCGCGCAAGCGGTCGATCTCTGCCTGTAAGGCTGCATGGTAAGGCACGAAATATTTCTCGCGCCGCTCGTCGATCTCCGACGGCCCTGGCTCTTCACCTTCACTGTAGAGCGGATCGCCATCGAAGGTTTCGGTCGGACACAAACCTGTCGTTGCCTGTCCGGGATAGAGCGAGGCGCCGGACGGATCGCGGTTGACGTCGATAACGGTGCGCGAGATCGCGGTGTGCACGACGGTGGCGCCGAGGCTGTCGGCGAAGCCATAGAGATTGTCGATCCACCAGTCGCAATCGCGACGGCCGAGCCATGGCGACACCAGCCGGTTTTCGAGACCGGCGAGGTCGATGCCGGTGTGCGGGATCGACACCAGCAGCGGCGCCGTACCTTGCCTGACGGTGAGCCAGGGGGTCGCAGTCATCACGCCGCTCCCGAGATCGAAGGCAGCGCCACAGCGCTCGCTGCCTTCACGGTCGCACCGCTGCGCACCATGGCGATCGCCTTTTCCATGTCGGGGTGGAAATGCCGGTCATTGTCGAGATGCGGCACCTCGGCGCGAACCAGCTTGCGCACGGCTTCCAGCGCATCGCTCGAGGCCAGGGGCGCATGGAAATCACACCCTTGCGCGGCAGCCAAAAGTTCGATGCCGATCACGGCCGTTGCATTCTCGACCATGCCGATCAACCGCCGGGCTCCATGCGCGGCCATCGAGACGTGGTCTTCCTGGTTGGCCGAGGTCGGGATGGAATCGACGCTGGCCGGATAGGCCTTCTGCTTGTTTTCGGAAACGAGTGCCGCCGCCGTCACCTGCGGGATCATGAAGCCGGAGTTCAGGCCGGGCTTGGGCGTCAGGAAAGCAGGCATGCCCGACAGCGCAGGGTCGACCAGCATGGCGATGCGGCGTTCCGACAGCGAGCCGATCTCGCAGACGGCAAGCGCGATCATGTCGGCGGCGAAGGCCACCGGCTCGGCGTGGAAGTTACCGCCGGAGAGCGCCATGTCGTCCTCGGCGAAGATCAGCGGATTGTCGGTGACGCCATTGGCTTCGGTTTCCAATGTATCGGCGGCCTTGCGCAGGACATCGAGCGCGGCACCCATGACTTGCGGCTGGCAACGCAGGCAGTAGGGATCCTGCACGCGCTCGTCGCCGACCCGGTGCGACTCGCGGATGGCGCTGCCGGCCATCAGATTGCGCAGCGCATCCGCCGTCTCGATCTGGCCACGGTGCTTTCTCAACAGATGAATGCGCGGGTCGAATGGGGCGTCGGAACCCTTGGCCGCGTCGGTCGACAGCGCGCCGGCGACCAGCGCCGACTGGTAGAGCACCTCGGCATCGAACAAGGCGGCCAGCGCATAAGCGGTCGAAAACTGCGTGCCGTTGAGCAGTGCCAGACCTTCCTTGGCGCCCAATGTCACAGGCTCCAGCCCATGCGAGACGAACGCGACCTTGGCCGGGAAGCGGCCATGCGGGGTAAAGCATTCGCCGACGCCGATCATCACCGCCGTCATGTGCGACAGCG
Organism: Mesorhizobium sp. SARCC-RB16n; assembly: GCF_008520305.1. Classification (GTDB taxonomy): domain Bacteria; phylum Pseudomonadota; class Alphaproteobacteria; order Rhizobiales; family Rhizobiaceae; genus Mesorhizobium. The sequence goes on from NZ_ML703284.1 coordinate 53,916, forward strand.
GGGCAAGGTCGCCGGAGGCGCCGACGGAACCTTGCGCCGGCACCACCGGGATGACGTCGTTGGCCAGCATCGCTTCGAGCAACCGAATGGTCTCGGGCCGGACGCCGGAGGCGCCCTGCGCCAGGCTTGCAAGCTTCAGCGCCATCATCAGGCGGGCGACGGCAACCGGCATCGGCTCGCCGACGCCAGCGGCGTGCGACAGCACGATGTTGCGTTGCAAGGTCTCGAGATCGCTAGCGGGAATGCGCACGCTGGCCAGTTTGCCGAAGCCGGTGTTGATGCCATAGACCGGCTCGCCCTTGGCGACGATCCTGGCGACGGCCTCGGCGCTTGCTTTGATCTTCGGGCGGCACGCATCATCGAGTTTCGGCACGGCGCCACGGTAGATGGCGCGCCAGTCGGCCAGCGTCGCATTGCCGGGCTTCAGGGTCAGTTCGGTCATTGTCCTCTCCAGATGCGGGCATGCAGCGGGTTGAAGCCCATGCGGTAGACGAGTTCGGCGGGGCGCTCGATGTCCCAGATCGCCAGATCGGCGGATTTGCCAGCTTCCAGCGTGCCGGTTTCCGCCTGCAGGCCAAGCGCGCGCGCGGCCTCGCGGGTGACCCCGGCAAGACATTCGACGACCGTCATGCCGAACAGGGTCGCCGCCATGTTCATGGTCAAAAGCAGCGAGGTCAGGGGCGAGGTGCCGGGATTGTTGTCGGTGGCCACAGCCATTCTGACGCCATGCTGGCGGAACAGGCCGATCGGCGGCTTCTTGGTCTCGCGGATGAAGTAGTAGGCGCCCGGCAGGATCGTCGCCACGGTCCCCGCCTTGGCCAAAGCCATGGCGCCGGCCTCGTCGGTATATTCGAGATGGTCGGCCGACAGGGCACCATAGCGGGCGGCGAGTTCAGCGCCGTGCAGGTTGGACAGTTGGTCGGCGTGGAGTTTTACGGGCAGGCCGAGCGCCCTGGCCTCGTCGAACACGCGAGACATCTGCTCGGGCGAAAAGGCGATGCCTTCGCAGAACCCGTCGACGGCATCGGCCAAGCCTCCGGCGGCGACGCCAGGAAGGATCGTTTTGGCGACGAGATCGATGAAAGCATCCTTGTCGCCCTTGGCTTCGGGCGGCAGCGCGTGGGCCGCGAGGCATGTGGTGCGGACGGTCACCGGGCGTTCATTGCCCAACCGTCGCGCGGCGCGCAGCGACTTCTTCTCATTGTCGAGGTCGAGACCATAGCCCGACTTTATTTCAACGGTGGTGACGCCTTCCGCCATCAGCGCGTCAAGGCGCGGCAGCGTCTGGGCCACCAGCTCGTCCTCGCTGGCGGCACGCAAGGATTTGACCGACGAGACGATACCGCCGCCGGCCCTGGCGACTTCCTCATAGGTGGCGCCGGCCAGCCGCATCTCGAACTCGTTGGCGCGGTTGCCGGCATGGACGAGATGGGTGTGGCAGTCGATCAGGCCAGGCGTGATCCAGCGCCCCTCGCAATCGACGGTCTCGGCGCGCTGCCCAACGGAAGCCGGCATGTCCGCTTCGGCACCGGCATAGACGATAAGCCCGTCGCGGGCAGCAATGGCGCCTTTCTCGACGACGCCGAAGCCAGCCGCGCCATCGGCCATGGTCGCCAGCCGCGCATTGCGCCACAGACGAAGACCGCTCTTCTCGTTTGCTCCAACCATCACCTTTTCCATTTGAAAGGATGGCGATTATGTATATACATATTGAAACGCACTGCAAGTGGTATTGTCATCCCTGGGCAGGATTCGGAGACGGACGTGACGGCAATCTTCGCGGAACAGGCGCTTCTACCCAATGGCTGGCACAGCAATGTGCGGATCATTTTCGCAAATGGGCGCATCACCGCCGTGGAGCCTGGGAGCACCACGACGGCTGGCGACGAGCGCCATGCCATTCTCCTGCCCGGCATGCCCAACCTGCACAGCCATGCGTTCCAGCGCGGCATGGCCGGGCTTGCCGAGTTGCGCGGCCCCTCCGCCGACAGTTTCTGGAGCTGGCGCGAGGTGATGTACCGCTTCGCGCTATCGATGACGCCGGACCAGGTCGAGGCGGTGGCGGCGCAACTCTACGTCGAAATGCTGGAGGCCGGTTTTTCGCGCGTCGGCGAATTTCACTATCTACACCATGACCGCGACGGACAACCCTACGCCAACCCAGCCGAAATGGCCGAGCGCATCGCTGCCGCGGCCGGCGAAACGGGTATCGGCCTGACGCTGCTGCCGGTGTTTTACGCGCACTCCTCTTTCGGTGGTGCTGCCCCAAACGAAGGTCAGCGCCGATTCATCAACGATGTGAATCGGTTCGCCCGGCTTGTTGAGAAGAGCCACGAATCTGTTCGCTCTTTGAATCAAGCAATTGTCGGCGTTGCCCCGCACAGTCTGCGGGCCGCGACGCCGGAGGAACTCACGGCGGTTGCAGCGATGGCGCCAAACGGGCCGATCCACATCCATGTCGCCGAACAGGTCAGGGAAGTCGAGGATTGCCTTGCCTGGTCCGGCGCGCGCCCGGTCGAATTTCTGCTTGGGGCCGCCGCTGTCGACCAGCGCTGGTGCCTGATCCACGCCACCCACATGACGGAAGCCGAAACCATCGCCATGGCCAAAAGCGGCGCCATCGCCGGCCTTTGCCCGATCACGGAGGCCAATCTCGGCGACGGCACGTTTGCCGCACCATTGTTCGGAGAGCATGGCGGCCGCTTCGGTGTCGGCTCCGATTCCAACGTGCTGATCGGCCTGCCCGACGAATTGCGCCAGCTCGAATATTCGCAGCGCCTCGCGCACCGCGCCCGCAATGTGCTGGCCGTTGCCGGCGGTTCGACCGGGCGAGCCCTGTTCGACGCCGCGCTCGATGGCGGCAGCGTCGCGCTCGGTGCCGGCCCCTCGCTGATCGTCGCCGGCGTATCCGCCGATCTCGTCTCGCTGGACGCCGGCAATCCCTCGCTGGCGGGCAAGACCGGCGATGCGATCCTCGACGCCTGGATCTTCGCCAATGGCAGCAAGGTCGACTGCGTCTGGGTGCATGGCAAGAAACAGGTCAGCGGCGGCAGGCATGCCAAGCGCGAGGCTATCGCCGAACGGTTTCGCAGCGTGATGACGGCGCTTTCCGAGGGCTGACCGAGATGAGCATGGCCGAACCGACTGACATAGACGACAGCGAGACCGTCTCGCTGCATCAGCGCATCCTTTCCGATATCCGCGAAAAAATCCTGTCCGGCACCTGGGCGCCCGGGCACCGTATCCCGTTCGAACATGAGCTGACCGCCGAATACAAATGCTCGCGCATGACGGTGAACAAGGCACTGTCGCAGCTCGCCAAAGCCGGGTTGATCGAACGCCGTCGCCGCTCGGGCAGTTTCGTCCGCCAACCGCAATCGCAGGCAGCCGTGCTGGAACTTCACGACATCAGGATCGAGGTCGAGGCGCTCGGCCTGCCCTACCGCTACGAGCGACTGGATCGCCTGAAGCGGCGCAGCAACGTGGAGGACAGGGGGTTGCTCGGACTGGCCGCTGCAGGTTCGGTGCTATGGCTCGAGGGCCTGCATTTTGCCGGCGAACGGCCATTCGCACTCGAGCAACGTCTGATCAATCTTTCGGCGGTTTCGGAAGCCGCGAACGAAGAGTTTCTGGAGATCGCCGCCGGGCCTTGGCTGATCGGCCGCGTGCCGTGGAGCGAGGCCGAGCACCGGATACGAGCGGTCGCGGCCGATGAGACTGTCGCCGACGCGCTCGACATCGATCCCGGCGCACCCTGCCTGGTGGTCGAGCGCCGCACCTGGAGCGCCGAGCACCCGGTCACCCATGTGCGCTTCATCTATCCGGCGGGAAGCCACACGCTGGTGGCAAGGTTCACGCCGTCGCAGGGGTGAGTAATCTCCCCCACGAGGGGGGAGATCGATAGCTTCACCGCCGGCTCAAACCGCTGCGGTGATAATAATCTCGACCAGGTATTCCGGGCCGGCGAGCTTTGCTTCGCCGGTGGCGCGGGCGGGCGTGTGGCCCTGCGGCACCCACTTGTCCCACTCGGAATTCATTTCGGCGAAGGTGCCCATATCGGCCAGCCAGATGATCGCCTGGACGATCTTGGTCTTGTCGGTGCCGGCCTTGGCCAGCAATTCGTCGATGGTGGCCAGGATATCACGGGTCTGCGAGGCGACGTTGCCGCCGGGTTCGCCGACCTGGCCGGCCAGATAGACGGTGTTGCCGTGGATGACGATCTGGCTCATGCGCGGGCCAACATCGATGCGACGAATGCTCATTACGAGGTTCCTTCCGTTGTGGTCGCGCCTCTTTAGAGTCGGCATCCGCCTCGGGCAAGGCCGCCTGAACCGAAACCGGTTGAGCCAATTGCTCAATCCAGGACCCGGGGTCTATACGGCGAGTTGACCACTGCGCCGCAATTCGGCCGGATGAGCTTGTTGACTAATGTAATAACATCACATATCCAAGCCGCCGCACCCTAGCCGATTGGCTTCCCACGGAACGATATGACCCAGACCTGCCTGACATTCCGTGACCTGACATTGGGCTATAACAGCCATCCCGCGATCCATCACCTCGACGGCGCGATCCGCAAGGGTTCGCTGACGGCCGTGGTCGGCGCCAATGGTTCGGGCAAGTCGACGCTGATGAAGGGTATTGTCGGGGTGCTGAAGCCGATGGCCGGCGGGATCATCCGCGCGCCGGCCTTGCGGGCGGCTTACCTGCCGCAGCAATCGGAACTTGATCGCTCTTTTCCCGCCCGCGTCGTCGATCTGGTCTCGCTCGGCCTGTGGCCGAAGCGCGGCATGCTTGGCCGCTACACCAAGGACGATCGCGACGCCGTCAGCCAGGCTTTGATGGCCGTCGGCCTCGGTGGATTCGAGAAGCGGCCGATCGACACGCTGTCGGGCGGCCAGTTACAGCGCACGCTGTTTGCCCGCGTGCTGTTGCAGGATGCCGACCTCATCCTGCTCGACGAACCGTTCAACGCCGTCGACGCCAAGACGGTCGGTGACCTCATTGCCCTGATCAAGCATTGGCACGGGGAAGAGCGCACCATCATGGTGGTCGTCCATGATCTGGATCTGGTGCGCCAGAATTTTCCCGAAACACTGCTGCTTGCCCGCCAGCCTGTTGCCTGGGGCGAAACCCGGGAGACGCTGAAGCCGGAGAACCTGCTGCGCGCGCGCCGCTTCCACGAAGCCTGGGAAGAGAACGCGCCCTGGTGCGAGCCTGACGAGCACGCTCGTGGCCATGACCATAATCATCATGGCCACGATCACGACCATCACCATGGCGCCGGACCGAGGGCTGCCTGATGGATTTCCTCTACGGTCTTTTCATCGCCCCCTTCGCCGATTTCGGCTTCATGCAGCGGGCGCTGTTCGGCTCGCTGATGCTGTCGCTCGGCGCCTGCCCGATAGGCGTCTTCCTGATGCTGCGGCGCATGAGCCTGTCGGGCGACGCGATGGCCCATGCCATCCTGCCGGGGGCTGCCGCCGGTTTCCTGTTCTATGGTCTTGAAATCCTGCCGATGACCATTGGCGGGCTGATCGCCGGTGTCATCGTGGCGCTCGGCGCCGGTGCCGTCTCGCGCTTCACCATCCAGCGCGAAGACGCCTCGATGGCGGCCTTCTACCTGATTTCGCTCGCCATCGGCGTGCTTATGGTGTCGATCCGCGGCTCCAGCGTCGATCTCATGCATGTGCTGTTCGGCACGGTGCTGGCACTCAACGACGAGGCATTGACGCTGATTGGCGGTATCGTCGCGGTGACGCTGGTCAGCCTCGCCATCTTCTGGCGGGCGCTCGTCGCGGAATGCCTCGACCCGCTGTTCCTGCGTTCGGTCAGCCGCATGGGCAGCCCGGTGCACTTCATCTTCCTCGGCCTAGTCGTGCTCAACCTCGTCGGCGGCTTCCAGGCGCTCGGCACTTTGCTTTCCGTCGGACTGATGATGCTGCCGGCGGCAGCCGCGCGGTTCTGGACGGCGCGTGTCGAGCCGATGTGCGTGCTGGCGGTGCTGATCGGCTCTGCCTCGTGCATTGCCGGACTGCTCTTGTCCTATCATGCGTCGTTGCCATCCGGCCCGGCCATCATCCTGTCGGCCGGCGTCGTCTATTTCGCCTCGATCCTGTTCGGCACGCGCGGCATCCTGCGCGCTCGCATCATCCATCACCGTCACAGAACGGCCTGATCCCACCCCTAAAAGGAGACCCCGCTTATGCTGAAATCGATCCGTGCCGCCCTGGCGGTGAGCGTTATAACATTAACCGCCTTTGGGGCATCATCGGCTTTGGCCGCGCCGCTGAAAGTGGTTGCCAGCTTCACGGTCATCGCGGATTTCGCCAAAAACGTCGGCGGCGATCGTGTTGCGATCACCAGCATCGTCGGTCCGGATGGCGACGCCCATGTCTACGAACCGAGCCCGGCCGACGCGGTGACCATGGCCAAGGCCGACATCGTGCTGGTCAACGGCCTGCATTTCGAAGGTTTCCTGCAGCGGCTGGTCGATGCCAGCGCCACCAAGGCCTCGATCATCACGCTGACCAAGGGCGTGACGCCGATCGATTTCAAGCCTGAATTCGCCGACGCCGACGCGGCCGAGGGTGCCGGCATCGGCGGCGGCAAGACGGTCACCGATCCGCACGCCTTCCAGTCGATCGCCAACGCCAGGATCTATGTGAAGAACATCGCCGAAGCTTTCTGCGCGGCGGACAGCGACGGCTGTGTCAGCTACCAGACCAATGCGGCCGCCTACACCAAGAAGCTCGATGCGCTGGAAGGCGAAGTGAAGGCGGCAATCCAGTCGATCCCCGAGGCAAAGCGCGTCGTCATCACCTCGCATGACGCCTTCGGCTATTTCGAACACGAATACGGCCTGACCTTCCTCGCTCCGCAAGGCATCTCGACCGATTCCGAACCGTCGGCCGCCGATGTCGCCAAGCTGGTCGAGCAGGTGAAGCAGGACAAGGCCGCCGCCATCTTCGTCGAGAACATTACCAACCCGCGCCTGATCGAACAGATTGCCAGCGAAACCGGCATCAAGATCGGCGGCACGCTCTACTCGGACGCGCTGTCGCAGCCCGATGGCCCGGGACCGACCTATATCGACATGATGCACAACAACATCCGCCAGATCAAAGGCGCCATTCTAGGCAGCTGACGAAACCTCTTTCGCCGAAGAAGGCGGAGCCAGGTCTCCGCCTTTTTTCGGCATTGCGTTGTTATAAAATAACGTTACACATTTGGACCAGACTTCGGGAAACAGATCATGAATCAGACGTCAGACTTCAAACGCCTTCCCGTCACCGTACTCTCCGGCTTCCTCGGCGCCGGCAAGACCACACTGCTCAACCACATCTTGTCGAATCGCGAAGGCCGCCGCGTGGCCGTCATCGTCAACGACATGAGCGAGATCAACATCGACGCCGAACTGGTGCGCGACGGCGCCGATCTGTCGCGCACCGACGAAAAGCTGGTGGAAATGTCGAATGGCTGCATCTGCTGCACGCTGCGTGACGACCTGTTGAAGGAGGTTCGTGCGCTGGCCGAACAGGGCCGCTTCGACTATCTGTTGATCGAATCGACCGGCATTTCCGAACCGTTGCCCGTCGCCGCGACCTTCGATTTTCGCGACGAGAATGGCGACAGCCTGTCGGACGTCGCCCGACTGGACACAATGGTGACCGTGGTCGATGCTCTCAACCTGCTCAAGGACTATTCGTCCGCTGATTTCCTCAAGCAGCGTGGCCAGTCGCTTGGCGAGCAGGACGGTCGCGCGCTTGTTGACCTTCTGGTCGAGCAGATCGAATTCGCCGACACCGTGGTGCTGAACAAGATCGGCGTGGCGAGTCCGCACCAGCTAGACATGGCGCGGTTGATCGTGCGGGCGCTCAATCCAGGCGCCGAGATCGTCGAAGCCGATTTCGGCAAGGTGCCGCTCGGCAAGGTGCTTGCCACCGGTCGTTTCGATTTCGACAAGGCCCAGCAGAACCTTCTTTGGTTCAAGGAGCTCAACGGTTTTCGCGACCATGTTCCCGAGACCGAGGAATATGGCATCCGTTCCTTCGTCTACCGGGCGCGAAGACCGTTCGAGCCGGCGAAGTTCCAGGCCTTCATCGACCGCGCCTGGCCCGGCGTGGTGCGGGCCAAAGGCTTCTTCTGGCTAGCGACACGGCCGCGCCACGTCGGCGAAATGAGTCATGCCGGTGCGTTGGTCAGGACCGAGAAGCGCGGCTTGTGGTGGGCGGCCGTGCCGCAAAGTCGATGGCCAGACCATGCCGGCTGGCGCCAAAGCATGGCTCCCTATCTCGATCCGGTCTGGGGCGATCGTCGCCAGGAACTGGTCTTTATCGGCTGCGACCCGATGGACGAGGCGCAGCTTAGCGCTGAACTGGACAATTGCCTGGTCGAGGCCGAACACTTCCAGCCGGAATTGTGGAGCGGGCTGCCTGATCCCTTCCCGACATGGGCAGCATGAGTTGGATTCTTCGGCGGAAACCTCTATCTCAGCATGATGATTTCTGTCGGCGCGGATTGCCGGCACGGATGGGGAGTGGCAAGACTTTCCACCAAACCAGATTGCGAGGATGCGAGCCATGGAATATCGCCAGATCAGCGAAGACTATTCGGTCTCGGGCCAGATCCAGCCCGAAGATGTCGCCGCCATCAAGGCCGCCGGCTTCAAGAGCGTGATCTGCAACCGGCCGGACGACGAGCAGCCGGGACAGCCTTCGGCGGACACGCTCAAGGCCACGGTCGAGGCCGCCGGCCTCGCCTTCCGCTATATCCCGGTGATCAGCGGCCAGATCACGCAAGAGAATGTCGACGACCAGGCCGAGGCGCTCCACGAGCTCGACGGCCCGGTATTCGCCTATTGCCGCTCCGGCGCGCGCTGCACGAATTTGTATGGGTTGATCCAGCAGTCCAAGGGCTAGATCGGCAGCGCCCCGGTTTCCTTCAGTGTTTCGAGCACGATCGCGGTCTTCACATGCTGTACCGATTCGTGCGGCAGGAGCACGCCGTTGACGAACTCGGACAATGATTTGAGATCGGGCGTCACCACCTTCAGGATATAATCCATCTCGCCGGTCAGTGCGTGCGCTTCCTGCACTTCCGGCAACCGCGCCACCAACTCGCCGAAGCGCCGCGCATTGTCTCGGTTGTGGGTGGCCAGCGTCACCGAGATGACGTTGACCAGCGAGAAGCCGAGCCTGTCGCGGTCAAGCACGGCGCGATAGCCCTTGATGTAACCGTCTTCCTCCAGCCGCTGGCGTCGGCGCGAACATTGCGATGCCGACAGGTTCACCCGCTCCGAAAGATCGTTGTTGGTGAGCCGCGCGTCGCTCTGCAAGAGCGCCATTATCTTGCGGTCAAACTGATCGATGCGCGCGCTATCCATGGTTTTTTCTCACTTCATGCATGCTTCACGCATGACATCATCATTTCAAGCGTTTGAATGCAAGCACCATGCACGGGCTTCGCGTTATCATAGTTTCAGATGGCCTTTTCAGGCCAAAAGACATCTTCGGAGGATATCATGGGTCCCTTCCCGCACGACGCCCCGCCCGCCAAGATCAGCAAGGACAACCCAGCCGGCACCGATGGTTTCGAGTTCGTCGAATTCGCCCACCCGGAGCCGCAGAAGCTGGCCGAGCTGTTCACCCGCATGGGTTATGTGACGGTGGCCAAGCATCGCACGAAGGACATCACGGTCTGGCGCCAGGGCGACATCAACTATGTCGTCAATGCCGAGCCCGGCTCGCACGCGATGAAGTTCGTCGACAAGCACGGCCCTTGCGCCGCCTCGATGGCCTGGCGGGTGGTCGATGCCAAAACTGCCTTCGAGCATGCGGTGTCGAAAGGCGCCACGCCTTACGAAGGCGATGACAAGGCACTCGACGTGCCGGCCATATCAGGCATCGGCGGTTCGCTGCTCTATTTCATCGAGGCCTACGGCAAGAAGGGCTCGGCCTATGACGCCGAGTTCGATTGGCTTGGCGCGCGCGACCCGCGGCCGCAGGGCGTCGGCTTCTATTACCTCGACCACCTGACCCACAATGTCTATCGCGGCCAGATGGACAAATGGTGGGATTTCTATCGCAATCTGTTCGGCTTCAAGCAGATCCATTTCTTCGACATCGACGGCAAGATCACCGGCCTGGTCAGCCGCGCCATCACCTCGCCCTGTGGCAAGATCCGCATTCCGCTCAACGAATCCAAAGACGAGACCAGCCAGATCGCCGAATACCTGAAGAAGTACAATGGCGAAGGCATCCAGCACATCGCGGTAGGCACCGACGAGATCTACGCCGCCACCGACAAGCTCGCGGAGAATGGGCTGAAATTCATGCCAGGCCCGCCCGACACCTATTACGACATGTCCTATGACAGGGTGAACGGCCATAACGAGCCGATCGAGCGCATGAAGAAGCACGGCATCCTGATAGACGGCGAAGGCGTGGTCGATGGCGGCATGACCAAGATCCTGCTGCAGATCTTTTCGAAGACCGTGATCGGGCCGATCTTCTTCGAGTTCATCCAGCGCAAGGGTGACGAAGGCTTTGGCGAAGGCAATTTCCGCGCGCTGTTCGAATCGATCGAGCAGGACCAGATCAAGCGCGGCGTGATCAAGGTTCAGGCTGCGGAATAGACGGGAGTTCTTGCGGCTCGACCGATTATGACCTAAATTCTAGTCATAAAGGGTCGAGCACATGAATGTTTCCATCGCCGAAGCCAAGGCCAAATTGTCCGAACTCGTCAGCCGCGCGGAAGCGGGCGAGGAGATCGTACTCACCCGCCACGGCAAGGTCGCAGCGCGCATTGTACCTCCGGCAACGACCGAACTTTTGCCCCGTATCGGCGCATTGAAGGGCAAAATCTGGATTGCGGACGATTTTGACGAACTCGGTCCCGAATGGGACGAGTACGTGAAATGACTGTCGGCCCCTTTCTCGCCGACACACATATCATCCTCTGGTCGATTTCGGACGATCGACGTCTCAGCGAGCACCACCGCGCCATCTTGGCTTCGGAAGCGGTGGTGTTTGCGAGCGCGGCAAGCGTTTGGGAAATTGCCATCAAACGATCGATCGGAAAACTCAATGCGCCGGACGATCTGCCGACGTTGCTTCCAAAGATGCGATTTCAGCCGCTCGTTGTGACGTTACAGCATGCGAATGCCATCAGCGGTCTACCTCACCACCATGGCGATCCGTTCGACAGATTGCTGATCGCGCAGGCGCAAGTGGAAAACTTGACCATCATTACTTCCGACCCGCATTTCGCCCGTTACGATGTCGCTGTAGCGTGATTTAGCTAGGCGGTTGGTCTCATAACCGAAGCCTCTCAACCTCCTCCTGCCTAACCTTGACGTCATCATCGAGCAGGAACTCGTCCAACTGCGGCGGCGCGACCGAAGTGCCGGACAGCATCGCATGCACCTGGCCGCGATGGTGGATGTCGTGCAGAAAGACGTGCGCCAGGATATCGCCGATCTTTTCCGGGATCATGCCGTCCTCGCGCCGGTCGGTGATGACGCGGCGATCGAGATCGGTCTGCGACAGGCCATCGCAGAAGGCGATCAGCCGTCGGTCGGCCGCAAGCTGGGCGACGTACAGCTCTCGCGGAGCATCGAAAGGCACGAAGTCATCGTAGGCAGCGGCACCGACCCCGCCTTCTTCGAGAAAATCGAGATAGAGATGATCGACCGCGAGGACATGGTTGAGCGTTGCCTTGATCGACGGGAAAAAGCTGGTGCGCTCGGCCTCGAACTCACCAGGCTTGAGCGAAAGCACAGCGCGATAGAGCCGGTCGTTCGACCAGAGATTGTTCCCCGCCATGCGGCGCAGATGGTCAAGCAGGTCCATCGCTCAAATTTCTCGTTATGCCTACCGCTCGTATTTCTCGACCTTCTGCTCGATGGCGCCGAAGATGGAATGTCCGGCCTTGTCCTTCATCTCGATGCGTACCGTGTCGCCGAAACGCAGGAACGGCGTCTTTGGTTCGCCTGACACAATCGTCTCGATCATGCGCAGTTCCGCGATGCAGGAATAGCCGGCACCGCCTGCCGAGACCGGCTCGCCCGGGCCGCCGTCGAGTTTGTTGGATACCGTACCCGAGCCGATGATGGTGCCTGATATAAGCGGCCTTGTGCGGGCGGCGTGAGCGATCAGGGCCGGGAAATCGAAGGTCATGTCGACACCGGCATTGGCGCGGCCGAAGGGCTTGCCGTTGATGTCGGCGAGCAGCGGCAGGCTGACCTTGCCGCCGTCCCAGGCGTCGCCCAGCTCATCCGGCGTCACCGCGACCGGAGAGAAGGCCGACGACGGTTTCGACTGGAAGAAGCCGAACCCCTTGGCCAGTTCCGGCCCGGTGAGCCCGCGCAGCGTCACATCGTTGACCAGCATGACCAGCCGAATCGCGGCGCGCGTCTCATCGAGGCTGGCGCCCATCGGCACATCGTCGACGATAACGGCTACTTCCGCCTCCATGTCGATGCCGTAAGCTTCGTCAGCCATGCGGATCGGATCACGGGGTGCCACGAAGGAATCCGAGCCGCCCTGGTAGATCAGCGGGTCGGTCCAGAAGCTCGCCGGCATCTCGACGCCACGCGCTTTCCGCACCAGTTCGACATGGTTCACATAGGCCGATCCGTCGGCCCATTGAAAGGCGCGCGGCAGCGGTGAATGCGCGTCGTGCTCGTGAAAACGGGCCGCCGGCATCGCATTGCTCTCCAGCGATTCCGCGATTGTCGCCAGATGCGGCGAGATCCTGCGCCAGTCGTCGAGTGCCGCTTGCAGCGTGCGCGCCAGGAACGAGGCGTCGGTGTATTGCGTCAGGTCGCGCGAAACGACGACGAGTTTCCCATCGCGCGTTCCGTCCTTCAGCGTGGCAAGCTTCATGCGGTTCCCTCTCCTTGTGCGGCTTTCCCGCCGCTTAGCCCCACAACAAGGCCGTCGCGGGCGATCGTCAAGTCGCCGGCCCATGTTTTCCTGACGGCGGCGATCCAGTCCGCCTCACCGATCTCGGCATCGTCGGCTGGAATGAGGTGGTTGAGCACCAGTCTTTTGACGCCGGCATCGCTGGCGATGCGTCCGGCTTCTTCGGCAAGGCTGTGGCTGGCGAGCAGATGTTCACTGAGCCGCGCACCATTGCCGGTTCTGGCAACCAGCCGCTCGATGCCTTCTTCAAGCATAGCTTCATGGACGAGGATATCGGCACCTTCGGCGAAATCGGCCAGCGGTGGGAAGAAGGCAGTATCGGCCGAGAACACCACGCTTTTGCCGCCATGCTCGAAGCGCAGGGCAAAGCAGTCGGTCACCGGCGGATGGTCGACGCGCAGCGCCGTCACCTTCAGGCCGCGTTGCTTGACCACATGGCCCTCGCCGAATTCGTCGACAGAAACCAACTCGCGAATATCGGGACGGCCCTCGTCGACGATACGGATCTCGATGTCGAATTCCATCGCCTGACAAAAGCGCCGCCAGTAGTGGCCGACCCCGGGCGGGCCGAACACGGTGACCGGCGTCGCCAGTCCCGCCGTCCAGCCGGTGTGGATCAGCGGACCCAGTTCCAGCACATGGTCGGAATGCAAATGCGTGATGAAGATCAGGTCGAGCGCCCTCAGGTTGACGCCGGCATCGACCAGACCGCGCGTCACGCCGAGCCCGCAATCGATGACGATCGCTCGCCCACCGATCTCGAGCAGCGACGAACTCGGCCACGGCCCGCCCGGGCGCAGCGCAGGACCGCCTTTCGAGCCCAGCAACACCAGCCGGTCCGGAAGCGACCTGCCGCTCAAGACCAGTCGCCCTCGGGCGTGCCGTTGAAGCGTTTCTTCAGGTCTGCCCAGCAATCGATGTAATTGTCCTGCCGGGTTTCCAGTTCGGCACCGTAGCGGGTCAGCATCTGCGGGAAACGGGTCTCGAACATGAAGGCCATGGTGTTGTCGAGCTTGACCGGTTTCAGGTCTGCGTGCGAGGCCTTTTCGAAGCCAGGCGCATCCGGGCCATGGGCCAGCATCAGATTGTGCAGGCTGATGCCGCCGGGGACGAAGCCTTCCTCCTTGGCATCGTACTGCCCGTGGATAAGGCCCATGAACTCGCTCATGATGTTGCGGTGATACCAGGGCGGCCGGAACGTATCTTCGGCCACCAGCCAGCGCGGCGGGAAGATGACAAAGTCGATATTGGCGGTGCCCTCCTCGCCGCTCGGTGCCGTCAGCACGGTGAAGATCGACGGGTCGGGATGGTCGAACAGCAGCGCGCCGACCGGCGAAAAGGTTGCCAGATCATATTTGTACGGCGCGTAGTTGCCGTGCCAAGCGACGACGTCGAGCGGCGAGTGGCCGATCTCGGTGACGTGGAAATTGCCGCACCATTTGACGATCAGCCGGCACGGCGTTTCCTTCTCCTCGAACCAGGCGCAAGGTGTCTTGAAGTCGCGCGGGTTGGCCAGGCAATTGGCGCCGATCGGGCCGCGGTCGGGTAAGGTCAGCTTGGCGCCGTAATTCTCGCAGACATAGCCGCGCACCTCGGCGTCGACCAGTTCGACCTTGAAGACGAGGCCGCGCGGCAGCACGGCGATTTCACCGGGCCGAAGCTCGATGACGCCCATCTCGGTGACGAAGCGCAAGCTGCCCACCTGCGGCACAACAAGCAATTCGCCGTCGGCATTGAAAAAATGGTCGTCGACCATCGATGCGTTGGCGACATAGACATGGGCTGCCATGCCGGTCTGTCCAAGCACGTCGCCGGCTGTGGTAATCGAGCGCATGCCATGGATGAAATCGGTCGGCTCCTTCGGCATCGGCACCGGATTCCAGCGGTACTGGCCGAGCGCGAGCTCATGATCACCGATATTGGGGGCGGTCTTCCACAAGGGATAGCTCGCCGCCTTGAACCGGCCCGTGTGCTTGACGCTCGGCCGGATGCGATAAAGCCAGGAGCGCTCATTGGTACCGCGCGGCGCGGTGAAGGGCGATCCGGAAAGCTGCTCGGCATAGAGGCCGTAGGCCGGCCGCTGCGGTGAGTTGCGTCCCTGCGGCAAGGAACCCGGCAGCGTCTCGGTTTCAAAATCGTTGCCGAAGCCCGGCATGTAGGAAAAGGCCATCGCTTCCTCCCGGATTGACCGAATTGGTTTCATTTGTAACCATCGAAAATGTAACTATCAATCTTCCGTTTTTCCCGGATGCGGACAATGGACATTCTCGAACTCGAAAGCTTCCTGCCGTACCGGCTGTATCGCCTTGCCGATGCAGTCAGCCGCGAATTCTCTAAGGTTTACAAGGACCGCCATGGCCTGACCCGGCCCGAATGGCGCACGTTATCGGGATTGGGGCAGCGCGGCACCATGACCGCGACTGCGCTCGGCGAACAATCGGCCATGCACAAGACCAAGGTTTCGCGGGCGGTGGCCGAGTTGGAACGGCGGCGCTGGCTGGTGCGAACGGCTGACCAGAACGACCGCCGCGTCGAGCATCTGACGCTGACCAATGCCGGGCTTGCGGCCTATCGCGAGATGGTGCCGCTGGCGAAGGCGTTTGAAAGGGAGTTGCTGGCGAGGCTGAGTCCGGGGGAGCGAGCGGCAGCGACAAGCGGATTGGCTGCGCTGGAGGCCAGTCTGGCGTCGGACAGAAAATAGATGTTGGCGCGAGGCGCCCCCTCTGTACTGCCGGACATCCCCCCTCAAGTGGGGAGATTGGCAGCTTGGCCGCAGGGGCCATTCTTCAACGTTGAAGGTTAGCGAAGGCCGGGAGATGGCCGGCAGGCCAGAGGGGTGCTGTCCCTCCAGCGTTCAAAGGACGACTACCAATCCATCACCACCTTGCCCGAACTACCGCTGCGCATCGCATCGAAGCCCGTCTGGAAATCGTCGATGCCGATGCGATGCGTGATCAGGCCGGTCACATCGAGTGGGCCCTGTACCAGGGCGATCATCTTGTACCAGGTCTCGAACATCTCGCGGCCGTAGATGCCCTTCAAGTGCAGCATCTTGAAGATGACCTTGTTCCAGTCGATCTCGAAACCGGTCGGAGCAATGCCCAGAATGGCGATCTTGCCGCCATTGTTCATGGTGTCGATCATGTCGCGGAAGGCGGGCGCGGCGCCCGACATTTCGAGACCGACGTCAAACCCCTCGGTCATGCCGAGCGCCGGCATGACGTCGCGCAGCTTTTCCTGCGAGGCGTCGACGACATGCTGGACGCCGAGCTTTTTCGCCAGCGCCAGCCGCACCGGATTGATGTCGGTGATGACAACCTTGCGGGCGCCGACGCACTGCGCCACCAGAGCGCCCATGATGCCGATCGGTCCGGCGCCGGTGACCAGCACGTCCTCGCCGACCAGATCGAAGGACAGCGCCGTGTGAACGGCATTGCCCAGGGGATCGAAGATGGCGGCGATCTCATCGGGCACATCGTCGGGGATCGGCACGACATTGTGCTGCGGGATCGCCAGATATTCGCCGAAGGCGCCGGGACGGTTGACGCCGACGCCGAGCGTGTTGCGGCACAGATGTCCCCTGCCCGCACGGCAGTTGCGGCAATGGCCGCAGACGATGTGCCCCTCGCCCGACACGCGCTGGCCAACCTTGTATTCGGTGACCGCGGCACCAAAGTCGGCGACGGTGCCGACGAACTCATGGCCGGTGACCATCGGCACCGGCACCGTCTTTTGCGCCCACTGGTCCCAATTGTAGATATGCACGTCGGTGCCGCAAATCGCGGTCTTCTTGACCTTGATCAGCACGTCGTTGGGGCCGATCTCCGGCACCGGCACCTCTTCCATCCAGATGCCCGGCTCGGCCTTGGCCTTCACCAGCGCCTTCATCATGTTCGACATTCTTTTGTCCCTTGAATCTCTTGATCCGGAATCGCTTTTCGGCCCCGGCCGTTCAGGAAATCACGCCCAATTCCTTGCCGACCGCGCCGAACGCCTCCACCGCGCGGTCGATATCGGCGCTGGAATGCGCCGCCGACATCTGGGTGCGGATGCGCGCCTGGCCTTTCGGCACGACCGGGAATGAAAAGCCGATGACATAGATGCCGCGCTTTAGCATGCGTGCGGCCATCTCCTGCGCCAGCGTCGCATCACCGAGCATCACCGGTATGATCGGATGATCCGCACCCGCCAGCGTGAAGCCGAGCTTGCCCATCTGGGACCGGAACCGCGCCGCATTGGCATATAGGCGCTCGCGCAAGGCATCGCCATTGCGGATCAGTTCGAACACCTTGATCGAGGCGCCGGCGATCGCCGGCATCAGCGTGTTGGAGAAGAGATAGGGCCGCGAGCGCTGGCGGAGCCAGTCGACCACCTGCCTCTTGCCCGAAGTGTAGCCGCCGGAAGCGCCGCCGAGCGCCTTGCCGAGCGTGCCCGTAATGATGTCCACCCTGCCCTCGACGCCGCAATGCTCGGCCGAACCACGGCCTTGTCTGCCGACGAAGCCGACCGCGTGGCTGTCGTCGACCATCACCATCGCATCGTACTTCTCGGCGAGATCGCAGACACCCCCGAGATTGGCAATGATGCCGTCCATGGAAAACACGCCGTCGGTGGCGACCAGCCGGAAACGGCAATCCTTCGCTTCCTTCAATCGCGCCTCGAGATCGGCCATGTCGTTGTTGGCGTAACGGAAGCGTTTGGCCTTCGACAGCCGGACACCGTCGATGATCGAGGCGTGGTTCAGCGCATCCGAGATGATTGCGTCTTCCTCGCCAAGCAGCGTCTCGAAGAGACCGCCATTGGCATCGAAGCAGGAGCCGTAGAGGATGGTGTCCTCCAGGCCGAGGAAAGAGGAGATCGTCGCCTCGAGCTGCTTGTGCTCTTCCTGCGTGCCGCAGATGAAGCGCACCGAGGCCATGCCGTAGCCGTAGCGGTCGAGTGCCTGCGTGGCCGCGGCGCGCAGGTCCGCGCTGTCGGCAAGGCCGAGATAGTTGTTGGCGCAGAAATTCAACACCTTCTCGCCGCCGACCTCGATTTCAGCCGACTGCGTCGAGGAAATCACCCGCTCGGACTTGTAGAGGCCGGCGGATTTCAGCCCGGCAAGCTCGCTGTCGATATGGGAGAGAAATGCTGCGGTCATGATCGGGCCTCGTTTGACGTGGGCAGACTGTCGTCCCGCCCGCGCAAAAAATCCATCGCAAAAGCGACCGGATCAGGTGGCCGGGCAGCATCGCGGAGATGCCATGGATATTGCCGAAGTGACAGCCGGGAACTGCATCGACTGACGAATGCTCAAATGCAGGCCGGCGGCGAAAGAACCCGATAACCATTTCGTGATCTTCCCGCGCCTGCTCCTTGTAGGCCGGCGGTCGACTTCCAGTCCTGTTAACGTTTGCTGTTCAATAGTGCCCATACAGAAATCCGTTGGCGAGAGGCCGCCCCCGAACATGTCGCAGCAGCCGGTGCAAACCGTTTCAGGCAAGCTCATATTGCTGATCAAGGCCGGCTACTGGCTGGCGCTGCTGATCATTGCCGCCATGGTGGCGGCTTCCTTCGTCCTGCTGCAGCAGACCATGGCTACGCAGCAGCACAACAACACGCTGCTCGACATCGTCGGCACGCAGAAGACGTTGTCGCAGCGTATCGTCTTCCTTGCCAGCGCAACGGGCGCCGCTTCGCGGGACCAACAACCGGCGCTGGTCAGCGCGCTGAAGCAGGCAACGGCGGAGTTCGAGACGAACTACGATCTGCTGATCAAGCAGACAGGGGCGGATCCGCAATCACCGGCCAAGCTCGATCCGAAGTCGATCGAGAGCGTGCTTTTCGCCAAACCCTTCCATCTCGACTATTTCTCGGTTGGCCTGATAGCCAATGGCGACCGGCTGGTCTCGGCCTTTGAATCGCAACTCAACCAACTCGACAATGGCGGCTACAAAGGCGGCGCCGAACGCGTCAACCTCGATGCCTCGGTCGCCAATGCCACGCTGTCGGGCTATGCCGCGCTCGGCCAGCGCATCAGCGCGGATGCGGACGCGCGCTCCGAAAAGCTGCTCACCCTCCACCGCACGCTGTTCTACGCCACCCTCGGCGTCATCCTGCTGGTGGCGCTGTTCATCTTCAGGCCGATGTCCAACGCGATCCTGCGCAAGACCCGTGAACTGGTCGACGCGCGCAATTCGATGGCCTTCATCGCGGTGCATGACGGCCTGACCGGCCTGCACAACCGCACCTTCCTGACCGACCATTTCGAGACGCTGATCAAGGGCGCGCATCGCCGGCGCGAGCGCCTGGCCGTGGTCCAGCTCGACCTCGACCGCTTCAAGCAGATCAACGATACGCTCGGCCACGCCGCCGGAGACTATGTCCTGGTCGTGACCGCACAGCGCATGCGCGATTCCTGCCGGGCGTCGGATCTGTGCGCGCGGCTTGGTGGCGACGAATTCGTGATGATCCTCAACGGAGCCGGCAGCACCGAGGACATCAACATGCTGGCACGGCGCATCCTGGTGCACATCAATGAGCCCATCGTGTTCCAGGGCACTACCATCCTTCCCGGCGCCAGCGGTGGCATCGCCGTCTATCCGATCGACGCCGACAATGCGCAAGACCTGCTCGTCCATGCCGATCTGGCGCTTTACTCCGCCAAGAAGATGGGCGGCGGCAACTTCTCGTTCTTCTCCGAGGAACTGCGCCGCGAACTCGACTACCGCAAGCAGCTCGAACACGACATCAAGGTCGCCATTTCCGAAAAGGCGTTCCAGGCTTATTTCCAGCCGCAGGTCTCGCTGACCGACGGCACCATCAGCGGCATCGAAGCGCTGGTGCGATGGAACCACCCCGAGCGCGGCATGATCTCGCCAGGCGAGTTCATCCCGGTCGCCGAGAAATGCGGCTTCATGCCTGAGATCGGCCGCATCGTGATCAGCAAGGCGATCAACGAGGCCGCCGAATGGAACCGTGCCGGGATTGCCTTCGGGCGGCTTGCCGTCAATGTCTCGGGCACCGAGCTGCGCGAGCATGATTTCGATGCGTTTCTGTTCGGGACGCTTGAGAAGGCCGGGCTGCCGCCGCAGAAACTGTCATTGGAAATCGTCGAATCCGTCATTCTTGACGACGAGAAAACGGGCATCGCGGCCAAGTTACGCCATATCAGGGCGGCCGGCGTCCATCTGGAACTCGATGATTTCGGCACCGGCTATGCTTCGCTCAGCCACGTCAATCCCAACGAGATCGACCGGCTCAAGATCGACCGCCGCTTCGTCCAGAACATCCACGAGAATGGCGACAACTCCAAGATCGTGCGCGCCATCACGGAGCTTGCCCGGGGGCTGGGCATCTCCATCGTTGCCGAGGGCGCCGAGACCGAGGCGGAACTCGACTCGCTGATGGCGATCGGCTGCGACCAGGTACAGGGTTACTCGATCGCCTTCCCGATGCCGCATGACAAGGCACTGGAATGGCTGACCGCCCGCATGCCGAAGAGGGCCAAGCTGACGGTATTGCAGGGAAGCCTGGCGTAGGTAGTGCCCGGCCTGGCTCGGCGCTCCTAGCTCCCCACATTCTCCCGCAACGCCGCGAGCACCTGTGCAAACTCCGCCAGACGCTCGTCGGACAGTCCGGTGCGAAGCCGCTTGTCGAAGACAAACGCCGCTTGCCGCAACGTCTCGAACAGCGCTTCTCCCGCCTGCGTCAATTCGACCAGGTGAACCCGTCGGTTGACGGGATCGCGCCGCCGCGTCAGCAGGCCCTGCGCCTCCATCGCATTGAGATGATGGGTCAGCGTCGCGCCCTGGATGCCGATCATGCCGGCGAGTTCGCGCTGATTGGCAAGCTCGCTCGACTTGACCGACAGCAGCGTGAGCCAGACCGGCAATGTGCCACCCGCTTCAACCAAGGCGGCGTCGAAAGCCTGGGCGACAAGCTTGGCGGTGCGGCCGAGATTCATGCCGACGGGCGGGCGTTCAAACGGTGTCATGACCTGACAGTAGGACAAGCAGTGGGAAACGTGAAACTCGACTTCATGATTGACATCTAACCGTTAGATATCTAACTTTGTCTTATTGATGGCATCGCGACATGGTTGCGGCGCGCAGGCGGCGGGCGAATGAGAGGAATGCGATCATGCAATATGTTTATATCGTCGTTATCGGCCTGCACGTCATGGCCGGCGTCTTCTGGGCCGGCACGACCATAGCGGTTGCCCGCGATCCGGACATCCGGGCAGAGCGGTTCTTCCGGCCGCAAATGGGCGCGGCCGGTTTAGCTTTCCTGACCGGTTTGCTGCTCTGGTATTTCTTTCATGAGGGTGCGTTCGGCTCGATGGAGAAAGTGCTGGCGTTCGGCATTTTGACGGCGCTGATCGCCGCCGGCGTGCAAGGCGCGCTTGTGGGCTCCGCCAGCAGGCAACTCGCCGGCGCCGATCCAGCGACCCAAACGGTGCTGCGCGCGAAAATGACCAGGGGCGAGCGCATCGCCGGCGGGCTGCTGGTCATCACCGTGCTTTGCATGGCGACCGCCAAGATGTTTTAGAATCGCACGGCCGGTGAAAGCCGATCATGCGCGGCGCGCAACGGACCAGAGCGGCAGGTGGCTCTCCTTGCAAAGGCCGTTGCGCGCCACCTGATCGTGATCAAATCCTGATCCCGAACCGTATGCCGTCATAGATAGCGGCGTGGATGTTGCGCGAGGCGACCGCATCGCCGATGCGGAACAGGACGAAGCCACCTTCCGAATTGCGCGATGGGAAGATATCGCCGCCGCTCACCAGCCGCTCATAGTCGATCGCACCACCGTTCTTCGACAGCGGTTTCAGCGAAAGATACAGATCGTCGAGCGGCAGCGTGCCGTGCTCGACCACCACCTGGTCGACCCTGCGCTCCCCGCGCCAACCATCGGCAAAGTCCGAAGCGAGTTCCGCGATCAGTTGATTGCCCTCGCGCCGCACCGAGCGCAGGCGCGTGTTGATGGTGACGGTGACGCCCTTTTCCTGGAAGGCGCGCATGTACGGCACGTGGTTCATGCCGCCCATTTCGGGAGCGAAGAAACGCTCCGGCGAAACCAGTTCCAGTCTTGCGCCACTGTTGGCGATCAACTCGGCCGCGCCCATGCCCTGATGGCCGCCATTGTCGTCATAGAGCAGCACGTTTTCGGCCGGCTTGACGCTGCCGGCCATGATGTCCCAGCTCGACGTGACCAGATTGTCGCCGGAGGCCAGCGGCGGGTTCTGCGGCAGGCCGCCGGTGGCGACGACCACCACGTCAGGCGCCAGCGCCAGGACGTCGTCCTTCTCGGCCCAAGTGTCGTAGCGGATCTCGACGCCGAGCCGGTCGAGTTCGGTCAGTCGCCAGTCGATGATGCCGATCAACTCCTTGCGGCGCGGGTTCTGCGTCGCCAGACGCACCTGGCCACCCGCTTGTGATGATGCTTCCAGGATCGTCACCTGATGGCCGCGCTCGGCCGCGACTCGCGCCGCCTCCAGTCCGCCGGCGCCGGCGCCGACGACCACGACTTTCCGCTTAGGCCCTTCCGTCTTGACGATGACGTGCGGAATATCGGCCTCGCGGCCGGTTGCCGCGTTGTGAACGCACAGCGCCTCGCCGCCCTCGTAAATGCGGTCGAGACAATAGGTTGCGCCGACACATGGGCGGATCTCGTGCTCGCGGCCTTCCATCACCTTCTTGATGATGTGCGGATCGGCGATGTGGGCGCGGGTCATGCCGACCATGTCGAGCTTGCCGGTGGCGATCGCATGGCGCGCGGTGGCGACGTCGGAAATGCGCGCAGCGTGGAAGGTCGGGAATTTTGTCGCCGCCCTCACCTCGCCGGCGAAATCGAGATGCGGCGAAGACCGCATGCCGGTCACCGGTATGACCTTGGTGAGCGCCGCATCGGTCTCGATCGAACCGCGGATGATGTTTAGGAAATCGACCTTGCCGGAGCCGGCCAGCCGCTTGGCGATCTCGACGCCCTCCTCCTTCGACAGGCCTTTGTCGAAATCCTCGTCGGCGACCATGCGGATGCCGACGACGAATTTCTCGCCGACCGCCGCCCGCACCGCATCGAGCACCATATTGGTAAAGCGCAGGCGATTGTCGAGCGAACCGCCATACTCGTCCTCGCGATGATTGGTGGCAGGCGACCAGAAGCCGTCCATCAGATGGCCGTAGGATTCGAACTCGATGCCATCGAGCCCGGCCGCCTGGCAGCGCTGCGCGGCCGACGCATAGTCGGCGACAATGCGCTCGATGTCCCATTCCTCTATGGTCTTGGGGAAAGCACGATGCGCCGGCTCGCGCACCGGCGAGGCTGACAGCACCGGCAGCCAGTCGGCCTTGTTCCAGCCGGTGCGGCGGCCGAGATGGGTGATCTGGATCATCACCTTGCAGTCATGCTCGTGGCAGGCGTCAGCGAGTTCGGCCAGCCACGGCACGATGCGGTCGTCATAGACATGCAAATTGCCGAAGGCGGCCGGGCTGTCGCGCGAGACGATGGCCGAACCGGCGGTCATGGTCAGCGCCATGCCGCCCTTGGCTTTTTCGGCATGATAGAGCCGATAGCGTTCCTTCGGCATGCCGTCTTCCGAGTAAGCCGGCTCGTGGCTGGTCGACATCACCCGATTCTTCAGTGTCAAATGCTTGAGCTGGTAGGGTTGAAGGAGCGGGTCGTTGCTGGTCATCGTCTTCCTGCCGTTTTAATTTGTGCTAATGAGCGGCAATCCAAGGAAAACCGCTTATGATCGATACTAAAAATCTCACCCAGCTCGGCACGCACGTCGAGACGCCACAGAGCCCCGAAGCTGCGGTCCTGGAAACCGTGCCGTTTTCGCGCGGCGACGGACCGCCGGCAATCGTGCGCTTTACCTGCCCGGAATTCACCTCGCTCTGTCCGGTGACCGGACAGCCGGATTTCGCCCATATCGTCATTGATTACGCACCCGATGCGGCTCTGGTGGAATCGAAGTCGCTCAAGCTGTTCATGACCTCGTTTCGCAACCATGGCGCTTTCCATGAAGACTGCACGGTGATGATCGGCCGTCGCATCGTGGCCGCGACCAAGCCGCTCTGGCTGCGCATAGGCGGCTATTGGTATCCGCGCGGCGGCATTCCGATCGACGTGTTCTGGCAAACCGGAGCTCCGCCGGAAGGCGCCTGGCTGCCGGATACCGGCGTTGCGCCCTATCGCGGACGCGGCTAGTTCGGCGATCATTCGCACTGATACTGGCTGAGCGCCCATTCGCCGGTCACCGACAGAAGGTCCGATATCTTCCATTCGCCGCCGACCTTCTTGAACTTCCATTCGAGGCGGTGCGGGTTGCCGGCGACGACGAAGGCGACGATCACCTTGGCCTGGTCGCCGTTGATCGCTTCGAGCGTCTTCAGGCTCTTGTCGATCTCGGCCTTGTCGTAGTCCGCATTGTCGAGCGCCATGTTGGGATCGAGACACTCGCCCTGCCCGGATTTGCGCAAGGCATCACTCTTGTCGAGCACGGTTTTGGCCGGGTCTGTGAAATGGCTGCGCTGAGCCGGATCGACCTCCAGGCCGACCTGATCGTAGAACGGCCGCACCACCGCTGTCGGCGAACCCGGCAGGATGGGGGTCGCAGGTCCGCTGGGCGGCAAGGCGGCCGGTGGCGTTGGCGGCTCCGCGGCTCCGCCAGGCGCGGTTGCCGGCGGCGTCCCGCTCTCATCAGGCGCAGCTCCGGCCGGAGCATTTGCCGGCGGCGCGCCCAACAGGCCCTGAGCGGCTGCGCCGTTCAAGCCCGCCGCCAGCAGGCACATGGCCGAAAATAGCAGGAACGCGCGGCCGGCCATCGCATCACTCCAGATCTTGGCCCGCAATGCATTCGAGCTGGCTCAGCGTCCAGTCGCTGGTCTTCGATGCGATGTCCGATATCTTCCACTTGCCGTCGACCTTCTTCAGCGACCAGTGCATTTCGCGTTGCGAATCGTCTCCTTCCGGAAACAGACTGAAGCTCGCCACCACTTGCGCCGTATCGCCATCCACCGTCTCGGACAGTTTCAAGGTCTTGGAGATGGTCTTCTGGTCGAAATCCTGCGCGTCCAGCCCGGGGTCGAAGTCGATACAGGCGACCTGATCCGGGTTCTTCTTGGTCGCCTGGTCGTTGAGGTCGAACAGTTTCGTCACCGGCTCGGTGAAGCGATCGCGATATTGCGCATCTGCCTCGAACTTGACCTGCGGAACGTAGAAGAACCTCACGGCGTCGGACGCCGGACCGGCCAGGGCGGCGGCTGGTGCGGCAATCGACAGGATGGCAGCGAGCAGCAGTTTCATGGATTTCCCCGAATGTTTGGCTGCGGAAAGCAATCAATACCACGCATCGTGCATATCGGCTTTTTTGCGGCTCATGAAGCCTTCGGGTGGCTCGTCTACTTGCATAGATCACATCCAACGATCCTTAGTCTCCGAAAGTGGCAATCGGCACGTTGAGTTGGGAGCGTTCAGGCTTGACGCCGAGCCCCGGGACTTGCGGGACGCGTATATGCCCGTTCTCGATCACGATCGGGTTTACGGGATCCGTGTGCCCTTCGATATATTCCTGCGCGATCCAGGCTCCCTCAAAACGTCTCGGCTCGACGGTGGCGGCGAGGTGCACGCAAGCGGCGGCGATGACGTCTCCGCCCCAGGCGTCGTCGCAGCTGTGCGGAAGAGATCGTATCGCACACAGGTCGCGGACCGTCGCCATCTTGGTGAGGCCGCCAAGGCGGGTGACCTTCAATGCGAATCCGTCCGCGATACCTGACGAAACGGCCCGCAACACGGCATTCAAATCCTCGGTATTTTCATCGAGATAGATCGGATGGGTAACGCGTCCCTTGAGACCCGCGACTTCCTCCATGGTGTTGCAAGGCTGTTCGAACACGAATGGGATTGCCTGGCAAAGCCGATCGATGTGCAGCGCCGCGGCAGCGGTCAGGCCGCGATTGGCGTCGACGGCTATCCGGGCCTTGAAGCCAACCGCCTCCCATACT
This sequence comes from Mesorhizobium sp. SARCC-RB16n, assembly GCF_008520305.1. Taxonomy (GTDB): domain Bacteria; phylum Pseudomonadota; class Alphaproteobacteria; order Rhizobiales; family Rhizobiaceae; genus Mesorhizobium. The sequence goes on from NZ_ML703284.1 coordinate 79,831, forward strand.
TTGTGCACAGTGGCGACGTCCTGTTCGAGATCTCGCCCGCCGATCTTGATCTGAAGCCGTGGATATCCGGCATTGACCTTGTCGGCGGCAATACGCGCGGTCTCGTCGGGAGCACCGACGATCGTCGAGTAGTATGACGGCACGCGATCGGTGAGCGCACCGCCGAGAAGTGTTGATACAGGGACGCCCAGTCGCTGGCCGGCGAGGTCGAGGAGAGCTATGTCCAAGGCTGCCTTGGCATAGTTGTGACCGTTGAGCCGCTCGTCCGTTTTTTTGGCAAGGCGGCGCATGGACGCCGTGTCCTCGCCGACGAGTCCAGGCGCTATTTCAGCAATTGCCGCTCGCGCGCCAAGAGCATGCTGGGGCTGATAAACAGGGCCGATCGGGCAAGTCTCGCCCCAGCCTGACAGTCCATCCTCGGTGGTCACTTCAACCAGCGTGCTGTCCAAGTTCTGCACGGTATCGCTGGCCATCCGGTAGGCACCGCCTTTGACAGGCAAAAGCACCTGATAGACTTTGATTGACTGGATACGCATTCAGACATTAGCCCCGTTCATGCCTTGCCTGGTCCGGCGCCTTTCGCGATCGTCAAAGTCCAAGCGCCACCTTGCGCCCGTCATGAATGGCAAATGCCGCCTGTCTGGAGGCGGTACAATCGCCGATGGAAGTATGCGCAATTCCGCGCCTTTCGAGTTCGATGGACAGGCTGTCCTGCGCCATGCTGGTGGCGGCGAAGACCAAAGCGTCGGCTTCGGCCTCTTGCTCGGTCCCGTCGAGCAGCGAAGCGATCCTGGCCGTCTTGCCATCCCAATGCACGATGGCGCTTTCGGTCACAAACCGAACGTTCAGCTTGGCGAGTGCCCGACGCAGCGGCGCGTCGACGGCCATTCGCTGAAGCTCTTTGCCAACCAGGGCGTCCGGTGTCACAAGCGTCACATTGTGACCGTCCTCGGCGAGTTTCCAGGCGGTGCCGCACCCTTTCCAATTGCCGCCATCGTCCAGCAAGAGAATATTTTTCCCCGGCCGCGCCTCACGGGCCATCACCGCTTCGGCCGAGAGCACCGGCCCGCCGCCTGGAATGCTTTCCCAGTGCGGCAAGGCCCGCTGGAAAGCGCCGTCCGGCGGCATCGAGCCGGTGGCGACGATGACATGATCCGCGCCTTCGCGCTCGACATCGTCGGCTTCGACATACTGCCCGTAGCGGATGTCGACCTGAAGCTGGCCGAGCTGGCGCTCGTACCAGTCGATCAGGTCCAGAATCTGGGCGCGACGCGGCTGCAATCCGGCAAGACGGAACTGCCCGCCGAGGCGGTCGGATGCCTCGGCCAGTGTGACGCGGTGACCGCGCTCGGCAGCTGCGCGCGCCGCTTCCAGACCGGCTGGGCCACCGCCGACGACCAGCACGCGCTTCGGCTGGCCGGCCGGAGCGAAGCGATCTCCGCCCCACTCCCATTCGCGGCCCGCGGAGGGATTGATGACGCAGCTGATCCAGTAGTCGCGGCTGCGCCGGCCCCAGCACATCTGGTTGCAGGACAGGCAGCCGCGAATGTCCTGCGGCCGTCCGGCGGCGGCCTTTGCGGCCAGATGCGGATCGGCAATCTGCCCGCGCACGATGGAAACGAGATCGGCGCGGCCTTCGCTCAACACGCTCTCGGCGTTCTCGGGTGTGCGGATATGGCTCTCGGCGGTGATCAACGCGTGACGCACGGTGGATTTGAGCACGGACGCCAGGTCGGCACCGAGCTTCTCCGGGTAAACAAAGGTCGGCATGATCTTGTAGAAATCGAAGTAGGAACCCGTTCCGCAAGTCACATAGTCCATCAAGGTATCGCGGTCGTGGAGGTCGATTATCTCGGCCAGCGCTTCGCGCTTCAGTGCCACCTCGACCTCGGGCTCATCGTTGACCGCAAGACCGATGATGAAATCATCCCCGCATTCCCGGCGAATCCTGGTCGTCACCTCACGGCTCATCCGGGTGCGGTTTTCGAGGCTGCCGCCCCATCGGTCGTCCCGGCGGTTCGACCAGGGGGTCCAGAACTGGTCCAGCATCGAATGGTACGCCGCCCAGACCTCGACGCCGTCGAAGCCGGCCTCGCGGCAACGGCGCGCCGCCTGGACAAAGCCGTCGATCGTTTCTTCAATCTGGGCTTCGGACATCCGATGCGAACCGTCGGAGTCGTGGTAGCTCGGCAGGCCGGAAGGCGACCAACCGGCATGGAATGAGTTGTCCGCGTCCGCGTGCTGACCAACATGGTAGAGCTGCTGGATGGCGACGGCGCCGTTGCCGCGGATTGCGTCAGTTACTTTGCGAAAATACGGTACCACGCTGTCGTCACAGGGGCGAAAATTACCGCGTGTCAGCACCGCAGCCTGATGCACAGGCATCGGCTCAACCACGATCATGCCAGCTCCGCCGATCGCGCGTTCGGCGTAATAGCCGACATGGCGTTCGGTTGGCAGCCCACCCTCGGCCATGTTCGCGGTATGGGCTCCAAACACGATCCTGTTGCGCAATGTCTTGCCACGCAACATTGCCGGCTCGAACAGACGCTTGAAGACCCGCTCAGACATACGCCCTCTCTCCCTTAACGCGCGACCGGCACCTAGAGAGGTGCCGGCGCATTTTTTTGCCAAGTCCTGGGGAGTTACGCGTCGAGCCAGACGTTCTGGAGATCTATTTCGTAGGTCTGGTGCATGCCGTAGTTCTTCACCTTCTTGCTCATGTGGCAGTAGAGCTTCTGCCAGAATGGCTGGATGATGACGCCGGAGTCCTGCAGGATCTGCTCGACATCCTTCATGACCTCCTTGCGCTTGGCGACATCACTCAGGGCCAGCGCTTGCTTGAGCTTGGCATCGAATTCCGGATTGGAATAGGCCGTCTCATTCCAGGCCTCGCCCGTGCGGTAGCCGAGCGCCAGCACCTGCACGCCGAGCGGGCGCATGTACCAGATCGTCATGGAATAGGGATATTTCGTCCAGTCGTTCCAGAAGGTCGAGCCAGGCAGAACGGTACGCTTCACCTTAATACCGGCTTCACGCAACTGGCCGGCGATCGCGTCGCCGGTGTTCTTCTGCCATTCGTCCTCGACGGTGATCAGTTCATGCTCGAAGTTGGCCTGTCCAGCGTCGGCCATCAGCTTCTTGGCGCCCGCCATGTCCCGCGTCTTCTTGGGCAGGGGATAGTATTCCGGATGGATCGGGCTGACATGGTGGTTTTCGCCGACCGTGCCGCGGCCATTATAGCCCAGTTGCAGGACGGCGTTGTTGTCGACAGCCATTTGCAGCGCGTTACGGACCCGCTGATCGTCGTAGGGCTTGTGCGTGATGTTGGTGCGGGCCACCAGCGTGGTCGCCGTCGCGACTTCCGATTTCACGAGGTTCATCTTGTCGAGGATGTCGATGAAATCGGCCGGCGTCTCGAAATCGACGTCGATCTCGCCTGAGTCGAAGGCGCTCACCGTGGCGTTGAAATCGGTGCCGTAGTCGATGAATTCGGCACCGTCGAGCGGCGCCTCGCCACCCCACCACTTGCCGTTCTCGCGGCGCTTGACGACCGCCTTTGTCCCGACAGCGTAGGACACCAGTTCGAAAGCTCCGGTACCGACCGGCTTCTTGATCGGGTCGGCGCCGTCCTTGTCGAAGTCGCGATGCACGACGAGCGCCGGATAGTCGGTGAAATTGGGGATGATCGAGATGTCGGGTTCGGAAAGTTTCAGCTTCACTGTGTGGTCGTCGACCTTGGTAATGGCGCCGTCCTTCGCCTTACCGGTCTTGGCGTCGATCAGCCCGCCGACGCGTGCCGCCATGGAATTGCCGGAGGCGCCCTTCTCGCACCAGCGGTTCAGATTGACGATCACATCGTCGGCGTTGAAGGCATCGCCATTGTTCCAGGTGACGCCCTTGCGCAGGTGCAGCGTATATTCGGTGGCGTCGTCGTTGATGTCCCAGCTTTCCAGCAGCACCGGCTCGAAAGTGAACTGGCGGGTATAGCGAACGAGCGGCTCCAGCCAAGTGCGAGTGACGTTCGCCATCTCCGTCCAGTCATAGGTGCGCGGATCCTTCTGCGCCTTGACCGACATCGCGACATGCAGCGTTCCGCCCTTCTTCGGCTCATCGGCAAGAGCCTTTGTCGGAACCGCGAGCCCGATCATGCCATAGGCAACAGCCGTTGAAGCGCCGAAGGCGCTCGCCAGCGCCAGGAACTCGCGCCGGTCCATGCGGCCAGCGCGGGCCTCTTCGGCCATCGCCTCGATGGCGGCCGGGACGCGATCGCCGTTGCTTCTAAAAATCGCCATTTTCTTTCTCCCATTGGTTCCGTCGGGTCTTCGCCCGTTTTCTTTCAACTAACGCTATCCGGCAGTTTTTCCTCGCGCCGCGCGATCAACTCCTTGAGACCGTCGGCAATGCCCTCGTCGAGTTTCGGCTCCTCATAATCCGCGAGCATGTTGCGCGCCTTCTCGCGGCCGCGCGTGTCGTGGTCCTTCGCCCCTTCCGCCTTCCATTGTTCGTAGGAGTTGAAGTCCATGATACTCGGCATGAAGAAAGCCTTCTCGAAATGCTCGAGCGTGTGCTGGGTGCCGAGGAAATGGCCCTGCGGGCCGACCTCGCGGATCGCCGCCATCGCGTCCTTGAAATCGTCGAAAGGCAACCCGCCCGCGTATTTGTACCAGCCGACGAGCTGTTCGCAGTCGGTGGCGAATTTCGAGTAGCCGCAGGTGAGACCCGCTTCCAGCCATCCGGCCGAATGCCAGATGTAGTTGGCGCCAGCGAGGATGGCGGCATGCATCAGCATGTTCGCCTCATAGCCGGCCTGGGCATCGTTGAGCTTCGAACCGACGTGGAAGCCTGACGTGCGCCACGGCAGTTTGTATTTCCGCGCCAGCGCGCCCATCAGATACATCATCTGGGCGGCCTCCGGCGTGCCACCCATGGGCGCGCCGGTCTTCATGTCGACCGTGACCATGAACTGACCGTAGATCTGGGGTGAACCAGGACGAATGAGCTGGGTGAAGGCCACACCGGCAAGCGCCTCGGCATTGACCTGCGCCACCGCGCCGACGGCCGACGCCGAGGTCGAGGCGCCGCAGAGAGCGAAGGGCGCCAGGATCAGCGGCTGGTTGTGGCGCGCATACACCCTCATGGCGTCCAGCATGGTCGCGTCCCAGACCAGCGGCGAATTGCAGTTGGTGATTGCCACCAGCACCGGATTGTCGCGGACGAACTCCTCGCCGAACACGATTGCAGCCATCGCCATCGTGTCTTCCGCCCGCTCCTTGGACGTCACGATGCCCATGAACGGTTTGTCGGAATATTTCAGCGCCGAATGGATGATGTGCAGGTGCCGCTTGGGCACTGCAATTTCCATCGGCTCGCAGATGATCGAACTCGACGAGTGCAGCGCCGGGGCCATGTAGGCGAGCTTGTGGAAATTGTTGAGGTCGGCAAGCGTGCCGTAGCGCCTGTTGTTGTCGAGGTCGCGCACATAGGGCGCGCCATACATCGGCACGAAGATCGAGTTCTTGCCGCCGACCCGTACCGTGCGCTCGGGATTGCGTGCGTTGAGCGTGAACTCGGCGGGAACCTTTGAGACGAGTTCCATCAGCAGCGCGCGATCGATGCGCACCCGCGTTTCCCTGACATCGGCACCGGCGGCCTTCCACAAGGCGATGGCCTCGTCGTCGCGGAACTCGCAGCCAACCTCTTCCAGGATCGACAGCGACTCTTCGTGGATCAACTCCACCGCCTCGTCGGGAACCATCTGGTACACCGGGATCTGACGAACCAGGGTTGGGAACGACGCGATCGGTGCCCCACGAAGCGCCTTGCGCCCGAGACGGCCACCGCCACGGCGATGGGTTTGCTCGGTCAATTCAGCGGCCGGTGCGTTCATGGAGCCTCCATCCCTTCGATCCCGGTCAGCTTAGCGAGGCGAAATACGGCTGTGACGTTGGAAAATCCTGATCTCTTGTATAAGCTGTGCTTATGCGAAACCTGCGCCATCTCTTGCCCTCCGCCGGCAGCCTGATCGTCTTCGAGGCGGCGGGCCGGTTGTCGAGTTTCACCGCCGCCGGGCGCGAGCTCGGCATGACCCAGGCTGCCGTTTCCTATGCGGTGCGGGGCCTGGAGGAGCAGCTCGGCGCCCAGCTGTTCCAGCGCCGCCACCGCCAGGTCAGCCTGACCGAGGCCGGCGAGCGCTTCCATGCCGACGTCTCGCTCGGTCTTTCCCACATCCGCAAGTCGGCGGAGGACCTACGCCTGCAGGCGACCGGCGGCCATGTGACGCTCGCCGCCTCGACGGCCTTCGGTTCGTTCTGGATGATGCCGCGCCTGCAGCGGTTCCGCGACGAACTGCCGGGCATCGATCTTCGCATCCAGACCGGCGACCGCGATCTCGACATTATCGCCGAAGGCATTCCGCTGGCCGTGCGCGGAGGCGTGCCACGCGACTGGCCGGACTACCACTCGCTATCACTCTCCGATGAAGAGATTTTCCCGGTCGCGGGTCCCAGCTATCTGACGAAATTCGGCCGACCTGAAACCGTGGAGCAACTGGCGACACACCGCCTCATTCATCTGGAGGAGCCCTATCGCGAGGCCCCGAACTGGGACGAATGGTTCCAGTCGGCCGGCGCCAGCCTCCGCAATGCGGAGCGTGGCTTGCGCATCAATGACTATGCGATCGTGATCCAGGCGGTCATGGAAGGGCAAGGCATTGCGCTCGGCTGGCGCCACCTTGTCGAGCGACTGCTGTCGACCGGGCTGCTGGTGCCGGTAACGGACCACGTGATGAAGACGGGCACCGCATTCTACGTCATCTGGCCGAAGAACCGCGAGCTCTCTGACAATGCCCGCAAGGTGCGCGACTGGCTGGCCGCGCAGGCTTGAGGATATCAGAGTGGCAATGCCGGATCGCGCGTGATGTAATATGGATCAGACCGAGCCATCATTCTTGAGGCCGAGCACATCGATCTTGTCGATAGTGGGCGGGCCGGCAAACAGCGTTGCGGCATTGGCCATCAGCGCCTTTGCGATTTCGCCGGTGAGATGCGCCTGGCGCCCGGCCTCATCGTGGAAAGCGTCGAACACACCAAAGACGCTTGGAGAAAGCTGCAGGGCGAACCAGATCGGCGTCCCCGCTTCCTGGTTGGCGAGTTGCAGACCGGTCTGCAGGAAAGCGGCGACATCGTTCTCCTTGCCGGGCTTGGCCTCGAAGCGTGCGAACAGGGCAAGCTTGATCATTGTCTCATCTCCTTCGTTGCGCGGCCAGATCGGCCATCGAGGATGAGAATCGCAGCATCGATGGGAAAACCGTATTGGCAGAAACGACTTCTTTGATATCATTCTTGCCATGAACATTTCCGTGCTTGTTCTTGACGGCGCTTTCGATACCGGGCTCGCCACGGTGCTCGATGTGTTCGGCACCGCCAATGAGCTCGCCGCCATGCTTCCTGCTGCGCCCAGCCGCTTCGTCACAACCATGGTCGGGGTCTCGGACAGCGTGCACACCGCACAGGGATTAGAGGTGCCTGTAACGCCGATCGGCAACGAACCGGCGCCCGACTGGCTGCTGATCCCTGCTCTCGGCCAGAAGATGCCGGAGCCGCTCGGAGCGGCGCTGCAACGCGATGATGTGGCGGCAGGGGTCGGCGCGCTCCTTGCCTTGGCCGAGGCCGGCACGCGCATCGGCGCCGCCTGCATCGGCACCTTCGTACTCGCCGAATCCGGCCTGCTCGACCGGCGGCCGTCGACGACCACATGGTGGCTGGCGCCGATGTTCAGGCAGCGCTATCCGCGGGTGCGGCTCGACGCCTCGCGCATGCTGGTCAATGACGGGCAGTTCGTCACCGCGGGTGCGGCGCTTGGCCATATCGACCTCGCCTTGCTGGTGATCCGGCAGGCGAGCCCGGAGCTTGCGGCGCTGACCGCGAAATATCTGATCGTCGACAGCCGGCCGCTGCAATCGGCCTATGCGATCCCGGACCACCTCGCCCATTCGAACCCACTGGTCGAGCGCTTCGAACGCTGGGCGCGCGGGAGGCTTGCCGAGGGCTTCAATCTCGATGAGGCGGCGGCGGCACTCGGCGCCAGCAAGCGCACGCTGGCGAGGCGCGTCAACGATGTGCTCGGCAAGACGCCGCTCTCCTATTTCCAGGATCTGCGCGTAGAGCAGGCGGTGCATCTGTTGAAGACAACGTCGGACAGCGTCGAGGAGATTGCCGCCAAGGTCGGCTATGGCGACGGGGTGACGCTGCGCAATCTGCTGCGACGGCGGCTACGCAAGGGCGTGCGCGAGATCCGCGCCGCCGGCTGATCCACAACCACCATCATTCTGCCTCTCCCCGACGAGATGCGAATCCGCCTATAGTACCTGCATGCCCATCCGCCAGCTATCCGAAACGATGATCAATCAGATCGCCGCCGGCGAAGTCATCGAGCGTCCGGCGAGCGTGGTCAAGGAACTGGTCGAGAACGCGCTCGACGCCGGTGCAAGCAAGGTAGAGGTCGTCACATCGGGCGGCGGGCTGAACCTGATCCGCGTCACCGATGACGGTTCTGGTATTCCAGAGAAAGAGCTTTCTCTGGCGATAGCGCGCCACTGCACCTCCAAGCTTGCCGAAGATATTCACGATATCCGCTCACTCGGCTTTCGCGGCGAGGCGTTGCCGTCGATCGGCTCGGTGTCGCGGCTGTCGATCCGCTCGCGCACGGCTTCGGGCGACAGCGCCGCCGAGATCGGCATCGAGGGCGGCCGCGTCCTGCCGGTCCGGCCGGCGGCGGCCAATCGCGGCACCACGGTCGAGGTGCGCGACCTGTTCTTTGCCACGCCGGCACGGCTGAAATTCATGAAAGGCGAACGCGCCGAAAGCTCGGCCATCAGCGACATCGTCAAGCGCATCGCCATCGCCTTCCCCACAGTGCGTTTCACGCTGGCCGGGTCCGACCGCACGACCCTGGAACTGCCGGCGACCGAGGACAGCGCGGACGGCAGCCTGCGCCGTGTCGCGCAGGTAATGGGCGCCGACTTTCCCGACAATTCCATTGCCATCGACGCGATGCGCGAAGGCGTGCAACTGACCGGCCATGTGTCGATCCCGTCCTTCACCCGCGCCAACGCGCTGCAGCAATATGCCTATGTCAACGGCAGGCCGGTGCGCGACAAGCTGATTGCCGGGGCCATCCGCGGGGCCTTCGCCGATGTCCTGCCGCGCGACCGCCATGCGGTGACAGTGCTGTTCCTGACGCTCGACCCGGCCACCGTCGACGTCAACGTCCATCCGGCCAAGGCCGATGTCCGCTTCCGCGATCCGGGCCTCGTGCGCGGGCTGATCGTCGGCGCGATCCGGCAGGCGTTAGCCGATGCCGGCATCCGTTCAGCCACCACGGGTGCCGCCGGTATGATGGCTGCGTTCCGGCCGGGCGCCGCATCCTATGATCACGGCGGCCCGACAAATGGCCATCGCAGCTACGAAGCGGCTTTCCGTGCGTCCGGCTCGGCCGGCTTCGACCCTTCGCGCTCGCCGCAGCGGCCACTCGACATGCAATTCGCAGGCGCCGGCTTTGAACGCGGCACCGCAAGAACCGGCGGCTTCGGTGAACCCGACCAGGCGGCATTCGATGCCGGCCCGCTCGCCAGCGCCGATGCGCGCGCCGGGCAGAATGAGGCAACCGAGACGCTGCTCGGCGCGGTGCTGGGGGCTGCGCGAGCGCAGGTGCACGAGAACTACATCGTCGCCCAGACCAGGGATTCGCTCGTCATCGTCGATCAGCACGCGGCGCATGAGCGGCTGGTTTACGAGGCGCTGAAGAACGCCCTGCATTCGCGGCCGGTCCCCTCCCAGATGCTGCTTTTGCCCGAGATCATCGACCTGCCGGAAGAGGACGCCGAGCGGCTCGCCATGCATTCCGAAACGCTCGCCCGCTTCGGCCTCGGCATCGAGCGTTTCGGCCCGGGCGCCGTCGCCGTGCGCGAGACGCCGTCGATGCTGGGCGAAACCAATGTCGGTCAACTGGTGCGCGACCTCGCCGACGAGATCGCCGACAACGACACAGTCGAGACGCTGAAAGAACGGCTGGACAAGATCGCGGCGACCATGGCCTGCCACGGCTCGGTGCGTTCCGGCCGGCTGCTCAAGGCCGAGGAGATGAACGCGCTGCTGCGCCAGATGGAGGCGACGCCAGGTTCCGGCACCTGCAATCATGGTCGCCCGACCTATATCGAGCTCAAGCTGGCCGACATCGAGCGGCTGTTCGGGCGGAGGTGAACCGGCTCCCAACGAGCCAGTGCAAGGCGCTTTGATTTACCGCCTCAAATTCACCACGATGACGCCGCCGAGCGCCAGCGCGCCGCCGAGGATGCCGAGCAACGTCGGCACTTCGCCCAGCCAGAAGAAGCCGATCAGCGCCGACATCGGCGAGACCAGGTACAGAAAGTTCGAGGCACGCGCCGCCGGCAGGCGCGACAACGCGGTCGCCCAGGCCGCATAGGCGATCAGGCTCGGCACGATGCCGAGATAGATGACGGCGCCGAGGCCGGCGGCGTTGGCGACAGTCGCTTGCTGGAGAGCGGCGGGCAGGAAGGGCGCCAGGCAGAGCGCGCCGAGCACCATGTTGGACGCCGCGATGGTCAGCGGATGGTGGCGGGCAAACAGTGGCTTCTGGACGATGGTGTTGACGGCCGAGCAGAGCGCCGAGCCAAGCACCAGCAGCGCGCCGGCATTGAAATGCAGGCCATGCCCGTCGGCGACGGCTATGATGCCGATGCCGGCGAAGGAAATGACGGTGCCGATCCAGGCCAGGCCGGAGAAACGCTCGCCAAGCAGCGCCATCGCCATGATGGCGGTGAAGATGGGGCTGACATTGATGATGAAGCCGGCTGCTCCGGCCGAGACGGTCAGCTCGCCGAAATTGAGCATCGCCGTATAGAGCGCGACGAAAATGGCGCCGCCGAAGGCGAAGCGCCACCAATCGCCGATCCTAGGCAGCGCCGGACGCTTGACGGCAAGGTAGATCGCCGCCGGCACGGCGGCGATGGCAAAGCGCAGGGCGCCAAGCTCCAATGGCTGGAAAGCGGCGAGCCCGGCCCGGATCGCCGGGAAAGCGGAGGCCCAGCCGATCACCGTCAGCGCCACGGCGATGGCGGCCGTGGTGTCCATTCGCTGTGTCGAATTCAACGTGCCTGTCGTCGCGCTCATCTCATTGCCTCGGATTCTTCAGTCTCGGCAGCAGAAAGCGCCTTTCCAGGTCGATTGACAAACGACCAAATCGAGGGTCACCTGTGAGCATGGATCACAGCTCGAACAGCCTGCTGCCGCTGGAGACCTTGCGCGCTTTCGACGCGGCGGCGCGCACGGGAAGCTTTTCGGCCGCCGCTGAAAGGCTCAACCTTACCCATGGCGCCGTCAGCCGGCAGATCGCCAAGCTCGAGGACTGGCTTGGCCTCAAGGTTTTCGAACGCGGCGCGCGCGGCGTGACGCTAACCAACGAAGGCAATCGCCTGCATCTCAGGACCACCGAAGCCTTCGCCCTGATCTCGGTCGATTCGGACCGCTGGGTGGAGCCGCGCGGCACCGCAGTGGTGCGCCTGGCCTCCATTCCCTCGGTGAGCGGCCTGTGGCTGATGCCGCGCATGGCAATGCTGGAAAACGACCCTACCCGCCTGCGCATCGTGCTCGACGTCGACAACCGTCAGGCCGATCTCGCCGATGAAGGCATCGATCTGTCAGTCCGCTGCGGTCGCGGCCGCATCCCGGGCCGTGTCTCGGTGCAACTGTTCGAGGAACATCTCTTCCCTATCGCCTCGCCGGGCCTCGCGCGAGAGATCGGTAGCGGCGATCCGGCCCGGCTGCTCAAATTCCCGCTGATCAACGATTCCGACGCTTCAGGCTGGCGCGCCTGGTTGGCAGCGCAGGACATGGACTACCGGCCGCGCCCGCAAGACCGCCGCTTCGAGGACTACAATCTGGTGCTCGATGCCGCAGCCCATGGCCTCGGCATCGCACTGGCGCGGCCGCCGCTCACCGAGCACCAGATACAATCGGGGCGCCTCGTCGCCGTCGACGATCGCACCGCGCTCAATCCGGTGTCCTACTGGCTCGACCGGCCGGTCGGCCGGCCGCGCGCCGCCGCGGCCGATCTCGCCCGGCGCATCGCGACACAGGCTGGGCTGGCCGCAGAAAAGGTCGACCAGTTCATCGAAGCCGAGAGTTAGGTTCTTGATCTTTGGGCAATTCCGGACGGAAAACCGCTGGGTACTTTTCCTGGAATTGCTTAGCTGAACATCCGCAAGGCCAAACCGAATGCCGCGGCCCCGAGCAGGCCGGCGGTTGCCGAGACGAAGGCAACCTTCAGCAACAGGCGCTCGGAATTCTGCTCCGGCATGCCGTTTGGCCGGGAAGTGGTCTGCCCTCGCTTGGCCGGGATATTCTGGTTGGATGCCTGGCGCCAGGCCGGAGCCATTGGCGTCACAGCCGCCGGCCCTGCCGCCGCCGGGCCGCCGGCCTGGTCGCCGTTCTCGGCTTTTACCAGAGGTACCGTCAAACCTTTTTGCGCCTCGACGTCCTGCGCGGACCGCCTTGCCACGGCAGCGGCCGTGGGGGTCGCATCGGCGCCATCGGCGGGTTCTGCCTGAGCCAGATAAGCCTCGACAATCCCGGCCGAAGCGATCTGCTGCACTTTGGCGGCCATCGCCGTTGAAGGCAGGGCCAACAGTACCGGCGCCGTCTGTTGTGCCAGCAGAGACGGCGCCGGCGGCTGGACCAACGCCTTGACCAGAGCCGCCTTGGCCGGATCGGCTTTCGCCGACGGCACAGCCTGCGGTGTCATCGTTTCCACCAGCAAAGACGCCAGCCGTGCAGAAGAAATATCCATGCCACCCTCAAAACTGCCGTTTCCGATTGTTCGATAGCAGCTCTGCATTGCGCCAAGCTTGACCTTCCGTGCGATTTATGGCGATGACATCTTCATGAAGCTCGGCACCACCGCATGATGAACCGTTTCGAAGGCCCCGGCGGCAAGGAAGCCCGCATCCGCTACCTCGATGGCGATTTCCAGGTCACCAGCCCCGGCTCGTTCGTGCGCTGCGCGGTGACTGGCGAAAGCATCCCCCTGGACGAGCTGAAGTACTGGAGCGTCGCCCGGCAGGAGCCTTACGCCAACGCCACCGCATCGCTGCGCCGCGAAATCGAGGTCCATCCGGAGTTGAGAAGCCGGCGATAAGGTTCGCTGCGCGAAAGCCCTCGCGCGTCGCGCTCCTTCGCCCTCTCTGTCCTCCCGGACATCTCCCCACTTGGGGTGAAATTGGATGTGATTGCGGCTTTCGCCAATCGCCATCGTTGCTAACCAGCCGATACGACCTGCCGGTTGACAAGGCGGAGACCCGATTCCGGATCATGCGTCGGCAGATAGATTGTCGGACGGCTTTGCGCAAAGGTCTTGATGGCATCAAGCGTGGCTTTTGCGATACCGTCACCGGCGCTCACCCCGTCGACCGTTCCTGAAAGCATGAGCGCCTGATTGTAGGAAGTGTCGCCGGCGAGGAAAATCGCGGTGTCGCCATCCTGAACAACGACAGACATATGGTTTGGTGTGTGTCCAGGCGTTGCTACCGCAACAATGTCGCCCGCCATTGTTAGCCGCTGGCTGCGCTTGAACGAGCCAAATTGTTCCAGTGGCAGTTCGACCGGCGTTGGGTCGAACCAAGTGGGCCAACGATGGGGAAGGTATCCCCGCACCCGCCCGAGCAATCCGCGAGCCTGCGCGAGTTCACCGGCTGGGACAATGATTTCGCTATTGGGGAAGTGCGCAAGGCCCCCGTCATGATCCATATGAAGATGAGTGAGCACGACTTTTTTTATGTCGCGCGGACCGATCCCCAAGGCCCGGAGCTGCGGCCCAATCTCGTGCTCGCGCTCGATTTGGAAGCCGACTTCCCATCTCACATAGGGATTGAGCTCACGCGAATGCTCCAACAGATGTGTCCCTTGGCCGCTGTCGACGACAATGACGCCTTCAGGATGCTCGATCGCCCATGCGAATGTCGGCACCCAGTCGGTCCAATTCGGATCGAGGAATATATCAATGAGGCCGTGGCCTCGGCCTTTGACCTGGGCGGTTTTGATTTTGACTGTCCCTGTCTGGATAGCATGGATGCGCATCTGGGTTTCTCCTGAAAGCGTCGGTGGACCCAAAATACGCCCTCCTCCGGATGAACGGAATTGTCGAAGCTTCTTGAGTAGGTATACAAGAATGCATGGACAAGAATCCAAGCTGGGAACTGTATAGGTCATTTCTGGCGGTCCTGCGCGAGGGGAGCCTCTCGGGTGCCGCGCGCTCCCTCAACCTCACCCAGCCAACCGTCGGTCGGCACATCCGTGAGTTGGAGGCCACTCTCGGTATGCCGCTTTTCACGCGCGCCCAAGATGGGCTGAGGCCGACCGCGGCGTCCGTCATTGCGCAGCCGCACGCCTTGGCCATGGCCGCCGCCGCCGAAACGTTGCAGAGAGCGGTTTCGAGCAAAGCGGGCCAGCCCCGCACAGTCGTCCGCCTCGCGGCCTCCGAGATCGTTGCGACGGAGATTCTTCCGCCAATTCTTACTGAATTGGAGCGAAGCCAGTCGGGATTGGTCGTCGAGATCTCCGCTTCTGACCGGCTGGAAGACCTATTGCGGCGGGATTGCGATATCGCCATTCGCATGGTGAGGCCGACACAGGCCGATCTCGTCGCGCGCAAGGTGGGTCAGGCTCGGCTGGGATTCCATGCTCACATGGACTACTTGGAAAAGAACGGCAAACCCGCCAATTTACGCGAGCTGAACCGGCATTGCCTGGTGGGCTTTGATCATGAGACCTCTGCTGTCCGAGCCGTGCATCGGCTCGGTCTGCAATTGAGGCGGGACGACTTTACACTGCGGTCCGACAGCGCTCTTCTTCAGTTGGCGGCCATTAGGGCGGGATTCGGAATTGGAATCTGCCAACGCGCGGCAGTGCGCGAGGACGCCCGACTAGTGCATCTCCTACCTGAAGAATTTTCACCGAGCCTCGACGTCTGGGTCACGATGCATCAGGACTTGCGCAATAGTGCGCCCATGAGATCAATGTTCGACCATTTGGTAGAAGCGTTGAAACTTGTCTACGGGTCATGATGAACTTGACGCAATGCTTCGAAACTCACCCCCGCATCTTACGCTGGCGCCACGCATCCAGCGTTTCGTCGATGATGCGTTCGGGCACGTGATCGAGTTCGAAGACGGCGTCGATATCGAGCACGTCGAGGAGATCGAGGAAGCCCGCCGGCGTCGCGCCGTGGCGCAACCGGGCGGCGTCCTTGGCGGTGGTGATCAGGCCAAGGCTTTCGGACCGCGCCGTCGCGACCAGTTCGGCCAGTTCGTCCTCGGCGTAGAAGTGATGGTCCGGAAAGGGCCTGGACAAGACCACTTCGCCACCGGCCCCACGCACCGTGTCGAAGAACTTTTCGGGATGGCCGATGCCGGCAAAGGCCAGAAACCGCTTTCCGGCGAGCCCTGCCTTGCTGCTCGGCTCAGTATGCGCCTCGAAGATCGCGCGGCCGGCACGCGCTGCCTGACGGACCACCGTGTCCGCGGCCGTGCCCTCGCCCATCTTCAGCAGGCCGCTGGTGAAGACCAGCTGGTCGACGATCCTGGCCCTGAGCGGACCGCCCGGAATGACGCGGCCGTTGCCGATCCCATAGCGGGCATCGACGACCACCAGCGCATAGTCGATGTGAATGCGCGCACTCTGGAAGCCGTCGTCCATGATCAGGAAATCGCAACCGTGTCTTTCCAGCAGCAGCCGGGCGCCGGCGGCACGATTGGGCGTCACCGCCACCGGAGCATGTTCGGCCAGCAGCAGCGGTTCGTCGCCGACATGTCTAGCGCTGTCATGGCTGACATCGACGACATGCGGCTCGGCAAAGGAGCCGCCATGGCCGCGCGACAGGAAGCCGGGCTTCAGCTGCATGCGCTTGGCCTGTTGGGCGAGCGCGATCGCCACCGGTGTCTTGCCGGTGCCGCCAACAGTGAAATTGCCGACGCACAGAACCGGCGCCTGGATCTTCTCGCGCCGGGCTCGCCGCATGCCGCGACCGGCGACCAGCGCGTAGACAGCCGACAGCGGCGATAGCGCCAGGACTTTCCAGTCCGGCTCTTCCCACCAGAATGGTGGTGCTTCCGAGGCCACGTCAGCGCCCGTTGGCGCCCTTCAGGCGCGCCTTGACCACCAGCGGCTGGATATAGGGTTCGAGCGATTTGAGCGTGCGTGCCAGCGCGCCGCGCATCTCATCGACAGTCGCGATCCCCGCCGCCATCATCTCGTGGCGCGCCACTTCATTGGTCAGGAGGAAATTGACAGCGCCAGCCAGCATGTCGCGGTCGCGCACCAGCTTGGCGCCGCCGCTATCGAGCAGGCGCTGATAGGCCTCGCGAAAATTCTGCACGTTGCGCCCGGCGAGAACGGCGGTGTCGAGCATGGCCGGCTCGAGCGGATTCTGGCCGCCTTCGGAGGTCAGCGAGCGGCCGACGAAAGCGATTTCGGTCAAGCGGAGATACAAGCCCATTTCGCCGATCGTATCGCCAAGCAGGATATCGGTGTCGGGCCCGATACGGTCGCCCTTGCTACGCCGCGCAACTGTCAGCCCCATTCCGGAAATCTCCCCGGCAAGGGCTTCGGCCCGATCGGGATGGCGCGGAACGACGATCGTCAAAAGGCCGTGGTGACGCTTGTGCAACGTCGCATGGACTTCCGCCGCGACCACTTCCTCGCCATCATGGGTCGAGATCGCCGCCCAAGTCGGGCGACCGCCGATCTGCCGCTGCAAACTGCCAAGCGCGCGATCGTCGACCGGCGGCGGATTGGTGTCGACCTTGAGATTGCCCGACACCGTGACCGGTCGGGCGCCGAGCGCGCGAAAACGCTCGCCGTCGACATCGGACTGGGCAACGACATGGGCCAGGTTCTCGAACAGCGCCTCGGCGATGTTGGCCCGCTTCTTCCACGACGTGAAGGAGCGATCGGAGAGCCTGCCATTGACCAGCACCTGCGGCACGCGGCGTGCACCGAGTTCGAGG
This sequence comes from Mesorhizobium sp. SARCC-RB16n, assembly GCF_008520305.1. Lineage (GTDB taxonomy): Bacteria > Pseudomonadota > Alphaproteobacteria > Rhizobiales > Rhizobiaceae > Mesorhizobium. The sequence goes on from NZ_ML703284.1 coordinate 96,911, forward strand.
ATGGTCATCGGCCAGATCTCGGATTCGGCGATGATCGCCAGATCGGGTTTCCAGTGATCGAGAAAGCGGCTGACCGCCGGCTTCAGATCGAGCGGCACATATTGGTGGATGATGCGATCACCGAGCCGCTCGTCGACGACCTGGGCAGAGGTCACCGTGCCGGTTGTCAGCACGATGTTGACGCCGTAGTCGAGGATGCTTTCGACCAGCGGCACGACGGCCAAGGTCTCGCCGACGCTCGCCGCATGGATCCAGATCACCGGTCCCTCGGGGCGCGGCCGGCCGGCGACGCCATAGCGCTCGCGGCGGCGGTTGCGGTCTTCCTTGCCGCGCGAGGTGCGCCAGGCGACGTAGGGCCCGACCAGCGGGTAGGCAACGGCGCCGGCAAAACGGTATGCCGACAACATGGTACGCGCCCAGCGGCCGCTCACCGCGAACCATCCACGAGACGGTACGCCTCGGCGGTCGCGGCGTTGAGGGCAGCCGTCACTTCCTGGCGCTTGCGCTCCATTTCGGCATCGTCGGCATCCGCCGCCACAAAGATCGGCGTGCCGATGGTCACCGCGGAGCGGCCGAAGGGCAGGTTGATGGTGGTCTTGTCCCAGCTCTTTTCCAACACCTTGCGGCGGCTGGTGGCGATGGCGACGGGCAGCAGCGGCCGGCCGGAGAGGCGTGCCAAAAGAACGATACCGAGCCCTGCATCGCGCGGGGTACCGTGAGGAATGTCTGCGATCATGGCGACGTTCTTGCCTGCGGTGAGCGACTTTTTGAGGGCTATGAGCGCCTTGGCCCCGCCCTTGTCCAGGTGCCTGGCATTGTCGCGTCCTCCCGACCCGCGCACCGCCTCGATGCCGAATTTCTCCAGCATCAGCGCGTTGAGTTCGGCATCGGCGCTGCGCGACACCATGGCGACCAGAGGCTTGCGCTTGGGGTAGTAGGCCGGCGTCAAAAGATGCTGGCCATGCCACAGAGCAATGATCCCGGGCTCGAACTCGGCATAGGCGCCGCCCGAAAAGCGCGCCGATCCGGCGACCAGCGGGCTGGTCAGGCGAACCAGCCGCACGAACTGCGCGAGCAGGCTGGCGATGGCGTTCTTGACGAATCGGGACTGCGCGAGCGGTTCGCGTATCCTGCGCCAGAAGGCCTTGGTCGTGCGGCTGCCGCCCCTGCCGGTGGGCGCGGCATTGCTGGCTGGCTCTTTCGCCAGATCATGCTCCATCGAAGTCAACCGGCGGCCTTGCTATCGGGATCCAGCAGACGGTGCAGATGAACGACGAAATAACGCATATGGGCATTGTCCACGCTGGCTTGCGCCTTGGCTTTCCACGCGGTGTGCGCGGATTGATAGTCAGGATAGACGCCGACGATGTCGAGCGCGTCGAGATCCCGGAACTCGGTACCGCCGAGCTTCTTGAGTTCGCCGCCGAACACCAGATGCAAAAGCTGTTTCTTTCCGTCTTCCGCGGCCATGTCGGTCCTTCACATATCGTGAGTTTGTGACAGGTCTAGACCAAAGCCGCAGACTTTGGAACCGTCGAAAACGCTTTCAGCCATCCAGCCCGGCGATGACATCGACGAGCACCGCCAACAGGTCCCCGCTGCCGGCCGCGAGCGCGCCGTGGCGGATCACCTCGCCGGCATAGAGCGGGGCGCGGCCATTGGGGTCGAGCAGCTGGCCGCCCGCCTCGCGCAGGATGAGATCGGCGGCGGCGATATCCCAGTCATGCGCGTTCGGCTTGACGAACGTTGCGTCGAGCGTCCCGTTGGCGATCATCGCCAGGCGGTAGGCGAGCGAGGGGATGTAGGGTGCCCGCTGCAGCCGCTTCTGCCAGCCGGCAGGCACCAGGTCGATCAACTGCTTCAATCCTGAAATTTCAGCCTTGTCCCCAGGCTTGCGCACCGCGATGCGCTTGTCGTTGCGGAAGGCGCCCTGGCCGGGCAGCGCCCAGTAAGTCTCATCCATCGCCGGACATTCGAGCACGCCGGCGAGCGTGCGGCCATTCTCGACGACGGCAACGCTGACGCACCATGTCCTCTGGCCTTCGAGGAAGCCGCGCGTGCCGTCGATCGGGTCGACAACGAAGGTACGGCGCGCCGAAAGCCGCACCGGATCGTCGGCCGTCTCTTCCGACAGCCAGCCATAATCCGGCCGCGCCGCAAGCAGCGTCTGCCGCAGATACGCATCGGCGGCATGATCGGCTTCGCTGACCGGCGAAGTGCCGCCCTTCATCCAGACTTGGGGACTGTTGCCGAAGTAGCGCATGGCGATGAGACCCGCCTCGCGGGCGGCGTCGCGCAGCAGCGGCAGGTCCAGATCGGCACTGGCAATGATCAGGTCATGCTCCGGCAAGGGTCATGCCTTCGATCAGGAGCGTCGGGGCGGCGGTGCCGAAATTGCGGTCGAGGTCATTCGCCGGCACCATGTTGAGGAACATCGCCTTCAGGTTCGAGGCGATGGTCACCTCGGCGACCGGATAGGCGAGCGCCCCATTTTCGATCCAGAAGCCGGAGGCGCCGCGGCTGTATTCGCCGGTGAGCATGTCAACGCCCTGGCCAAACACCTCGGTGACGTAGAAGCCGGACTTGAGCGAGCCGATCAGGTCTTCCGGCGAGCGCTCGCCCGCCTCGATGGCGAGGTTCGTCGACGACGGCGAGACGGAGGAGCCGCCACGCGTGCCGCGACCGTTGGTGACGAGGCCGAGTTCCCGGGCCACCGATGTCGACAGGAACCAGTGGTTGAGGACACCCTTTTCAATCATCAGGAGCTTCTCGCCCTCGACGCCCTCGCCATCGAATGGGCGTGAGGCCTGGCCACGGCGCCGCAGCGGCTCGTCGGTGACTGTGATGCCGGCAGCGGCCACCTGCTTGCCCATCATGTCGCGCAGGAACGAGGTCTTGCGTGCGACGGAAGCGCCGTTGATGGCGCCGGCGATGTGGCCGGCAATGCCGCGCGCGACGCGCGGATCGAACACCACGTCGACCGGTCCGGTCGCCGCCTTGCGCGCGCCAAGGCGGCGCACGGCCCGTTCGCCGGCCATGCGGCCAATATCCTCGGGCGCGTCGAGATCGGCAAAATGCTGGCGCGAGGAGTATTCATAGTCGCGCTCCATGCCGATTCCCTCGCCGGCTATCACGCTGGCCGAGCGCGAAAAGCGCGAGGCGACATACTGGCCGAGAAAGCCGTGCGAGGTGGCCAGAACCAGCCCGCCCAGCCCGGCGCTGGCATTGGCGCCTGACGAATTGGTCACGCCCTTGACGGCAAGAGCCGCCGCTTCGGCCGCAAGGGCTGCTTCCTTCAACTGGTCGGCCGACACTTCCGTCGCGTCGAACAGGTCCAGATCGCGCGTCTGCCTGGCGAGCAGCGCAGGGTCGGCAAGACCCTGGTAGGGATCCTCTGGAGACACCTTGGCCATGGCGACGGCTCGCTCGGCAAGCGCCTTCGGATCGGACGCGGCGGTGGCCGATACGCTGGCCACACGCTGGCCGACGAAGACCCGCAGCGAAACGTCGTCGCCCTCGGACGCCTCGGTGTTTTCGACCTTGCCAAGCCGCACCGAAACGCCGGTCGAGCGGCCACGCACCGCGACGGCGTCCGCGGCATCGGCGCCGGCGCGTTTCGCGGCCTCGACCAGGGCCGCGACGCGGTCCGTCAATTTCGCGGCGTCGAGCTTGTCGGTCATGCACTTGATCCTGTTTCTTCAGCCTGTCCGGAAGGCAGGTGCTGCCGCACCATCTATTGTTCCAATGCCGCTTGTGCAATGGCAGAAGGGCAATCAGGATGCCGCGACCAAATCGCCATCGAAGCGCCCGCAAAGAGCGGACGCCGCAGCTTTTGCCTATCTGGAGCCCTCGCCATGACGCCTTTCCATCTTGCCTTCCCGGTTCGTGATCTCGATGAAACCCGAACTTTCTATGGCGATGTGCTGGGCTGCGCGATCGGCCGCTCGTCGGCAACCTGGGTCGATTTCGACCTTTATGGCCATCAGATGTCGGCGCATCTGCGGCCGCAGGCCGCGCAAGCCGCCAGCGACGGCAAGGTCGACGGTATCACCGTGCCGATCCCGCATTTTGGCGCTGTGCTCTTGATGGACGACTGGCAGCGCCTGGCGGACCGGCTGGAAGCACGCGACGACATAGACTGGCTGGAGCGGCCAATGGTCCGTTTCACGGGCGAGCCCGGCGAACAGGCGACATTGTTCATCCGCGACCCCTCGGGCAACGCCCTGGAATTCAAGGGTTTTCGCTCACTGGAGCAGGTTTTCGCGCATTGAATGAGGTCTGGCCTCATTCAAGATGCCGCGACCGGCGTCCAGATCACATCCTCGATCTTCTGCGCACCCGTCGCCAGCATCACCAGCCGGTCGAAGCCAAGCGCGATGCCGCTGGCCTGCGGCATGACGGCAAGGGCGGCGAGAAAATCCTCGTCCAGCGGGTAGCGCTCGCCATAGATGCGCTCTTTCTCGTCCATCTCGATGATGAAGCGCCGGCGCTGCTCGGCCGCGTCGGTCAACTCGCCAAAGCCGTTGGCGAGCTCGACGCCGCAGCAATAGAGCTCGAAACGTTCGGCGACGCGGGGATCCCCGGGACTCGGCCGGGCAAGTGCCGCCTCGGCGACCGGATATTCGCACAGGATGGTCGCCCGCCCCTGCCCAAGGAACGGCTCGACCTTTTCCACCATCACGCGGCTGAACAAATCCGCCCAGTTGTCATCAGGCGCTGTGCGCAGGCCGGCCTGGACCAGTGCGGCGTGAAGCGCGTCCCGGTCCGTGCCGCCGTCGACGGCGACCGTGGCCAGCAGGTCGATGCCGGCATGGCGGCTGAAGGCGTCCGCCACGGTCAACCGCTCCGGTTCGGCGAACGGATCGCAGTCGCGGCCCCGGAAGGAAAAGTGCGTGGCCCCTGCCCGCGTCGCGGCCAGCGCCAGCAGATCGGCGCAGTCGCGCATCAGGCTTTCATAGGTCTCGCCCACCCGATACCATTCGAGCATGGTGAATTCGGGATGATGCAGGGGACCGCGTTCACGGTTGCGGTAGACCGGACCCAGACTGAAAATGCGCGGTTCTCCCGCGGCAAGCAGTTTCTTGCAGGCAAATTCCGGCGAGGTATGGAGATAAAGCGGCGAGCGGACGCCATCCGGCCCTACCGCTTCCGTGGCGAAAGCCGCCAGATGCGCCTCGTTGCCGGGCGAGATCTGCAGCGCGGCCGTCTCCACCTCGATGAAATCGTTGCCGGCGAACCAGTCGCGCAAGGCGGCCGTCAGCCCGTTGCGCAGCAGCAGGCGCGGACGGCGGTCGGCGTGGACATGCGGCGTCCACCAGGGCGACGCGGCGGTCATGAGCGGAAAGGCATGCCGGTGCGCCCCATGTCAGTTCGCTCCGCCCCAGTTCGCCCCAGCCAGTTCGCATTGGGGGGCTGGCGGTTCGCGCCAAGATGCGCTAGGCCCCCATCCAGCGCCGCACAAGCCGGCAAACGCCAGTCAACTCTCGCAGGATTTAAAACCGTGGTGAAAGTCATCGCCAGTTCGCTCCGCAAAGGCAATGTCGTCGACAAGGACGGCAAGCTTTATGTGATCCTCTTTGCCGAAAACATCCACCCAGGCAAGGGCACGCCCGTAACGCAGCTCGACATGCGGCGCATCGGCGACGGGGTGAAGGTGTCGGAGCGCTACCGCACCACCGAACAGGTGGAGCGCGCCTATGTCGAGGAGCGCGAGCACACCTTCCTCTACGCCGACGGCGAAGGCTATCACTTCATGAACCCGGAAACCTACGACCAGGTGGCGGTGTCCGAAGCCGTGGTCGGCGACGCGGCGCCCTATCTGAAGGAAGGAATGCCGGTCCAAGTCTCCCAGTTCAACGGCATCGCGATCGCCCTGGTGCTGCCGCAGCGCGCCACCTTCGAAGTGGTCGATACGGAGCCGACGACCAAGGGCCAGACGGCGTCGTCCTCCTATAAACCGGCCGTGCTTTCCAATGGCGTGCGCACCACCGTGCCGCCGCACATCGCGCCTGGCACCCGCGTTGTGGTGATGACGGCCGACGGGTCCTATGTGGAGCGGGCGAAGGACTGAGGGCAAGCCTTCGCAGTCTTGCTGGCGGAATCTCTGACAGCGATCACGTCTTGGCTGGTGTTTTTGTTCTTTTCGCTTTGTCCTTGGCGGAGCGCTGTTCAACTGCGGCCTCCACCTCCCGCTTCAGCCGATCCTTGATTTCAACCGTCTCGTTCATCAAGGCGTCGATCTTCAGGAAATCGAGCACCCGGTATTTCGACACTGCCGGACGGACCAATATGTCGGGCTGGCATTGTTTCAGCTTGTTGGCGATGATCGACTGCATCATCAGCTGCGTGGCGCCGAACATCAGGTCGACTGAGGTGGGCTGCTTGCGGTCGGCCTCTTCGGGCGCGCCGACCACGTCGACGCCGATGATGATGTCGGCATCCTTCTCGATCAGATCGAACGGCACGGGGTTGTAGATGCCGCCGTCGATCAGCAGCCTGCCGTCGCGCGTCACCGGGCGGAAGACGGCGGGGATGGCGGCCGAAGCGGCAAGGGCCGAGTGCAGGTCGCCGTCGTCGAAGACAGCGAGCTTGTGGCCGAAATAGTCCGTCGCCGTCACCTTCAGCGGGATTTTCAGCTCGGCGAAGGTCTCGGGGATGGCCTCGGGCAAGAACGCCTTGAGGATGCGCTCGACATTGAACTGGCTAACGCGGATGCCATTTTGCATGGCTTCCGCGATCGTGCCTGGCCGCGCCCGCCACATGCGGCTCGCAACCTCGGCGCGCCGGCCAAGGATCGAGCGGGCATAATCGTGAATGTCCTTGCCGGTCATGCCGGAGGCCATGCCGGCGCCCATGATAGCGCCAATCGACGAACCGGCTATCGCCACCGGCTTGATTCCGAGTTCGTTAAGCGCCTCGATGACATGGATATGCGCCAGGCCACGCGCGCCGCCGCCGCCGAAAGCTATGCCGAAAGTCGGGCTCATCCCTTGCCGGCTCCCGCCAGCGGCGGTCCCACCACCATGATGGTCGGTTCGGCCGTCAGCAGCTTCTTCGCCGCGGCCTTGACCTGATCAAGCGTCACCGCGTTGATATAGCCGGCCCGGCGCTGCATGTAGTCGATGCCGAGATCGTCGAGCTGCAGCTCGACCAGCGTCGCGGCGATGGAAACCGACGAATCCAGATTGTTGATCGCATAGGCGCCGATCAGATATTTCTTGGTCGCCGCCAGTTCGGCCTCGGTCGGGCCGTCCTGCGCCAACCGCTTGACGACGTCGCGCACGATGCCGAGGGTCTCGGCGGCGCGGTCGGAACGCGTTCCGGTGGTGACGATCAGCGCGTCGGCGTGGTCCTGGTTTACCAGCGAGGAATTGACGCTGTAGGCAAGCCCGCGCTTTTCGCGCACCTCCTGGAACAGGCGCGAGGTGAAGGTGCCGCCGCCAAGGATTTCGTTCATCAGCGCGGCGGGGAAGAAATCCACCGCCGTGCGCTTCACGCCCGGCCAGGCGAGCTGCAGCGAGGTCTGCGGCAGGTCGTAATTGACCTCGATATGCTGCGCCAGCTTGGGCTCGATATCGGCGACGGTGGCGAGCGCCTGGTTTGGCGGCAGGTCACCGAACACCATGTCGAGCTTCTTCTTCAGCGTCTCGGCGTCGATGGCGCCGACCACGGCGACATGCAGGCCGCCGCGCGCAAACACCGCCTTGTGCAGGGCCCTGAGATCGGCCTGCGTGATGGCGGCGATGCTCTGTCTGGTGCCCTGATCGGAGCGCGAATAGGGATGGTCGCCATAGACGGCGCGCGCCCACCGGTTCTGCGCCACCGTGTCTGGATCGTTCTCGTTGGCGATGATGCCGGACAGGACCTGGGCGCGAATGCGGTCGATCGGCGCCTCGTCGAAGCGCGGCTCGTTGACCGCCAGCCGCAACAGGTCGAAGGCTTCGTCACGCTGTTCAGCCAGCATGCGCATGGAGCCGTAGATGCCGTCGCGGGTCTCCTCGAAGCTCATCTCGGCGCCGGCATCGTCGAGCTTGATCTGGAAGGCTTCCGAATCGAGCGGGCCAGCGCCCTCGTCGAACAGGCCGGTCATCAGATTGGCCAGCCCTTCCTTGCCCGGCGGATCCTGTGTCGAACCACCACCGAAGACGAAACGGATGGCGACAACCGGCACGGAATAGTCCTGGACCAGCCAGGCCGTGACACCCTTCGGCGAGGTGACGGACTGGATCTCCATGGCGCGGGCGGCAAGCGCCGGCAGGATCAGGAAGAGAATGGAGAGGAGCAGGGTTGCGATGGCGTGCAGGGCCTTCCCTTCTCCCACAACAAGGGGAGAAGGGGGAGCCTGGCGGGGAGAAGTCAACGCGCCGCTAAACTGGTTCGTCATCATCAATTCCCCGCCTGTTGCTGCGGCAAGAGATAGCCGGTCGTCGAACGGGCCAGCACCAAATAGCGCGCGGCAACGGCCTTGACCTCGTCGGTCGTGACCTTGCGGATGCGGTCCGGCCATTGCTGCACGTCCTGCACATTGCCGCCGGTGGCGAGCGTCGAGCCATAGATGTTGGCCATGGAGTCCTGCTTGTCGCGGGCAAAGATCATCGACCTGACATAGCGGTCCTTGGCTTTCTCGAGCTCGTCGGGGGTCACGCCGTCGCTCACGATGCGCGCCACCTCGGCATCGACCGCGGCTTCGACATCGGCCAGCTTGGCGTCGCCGCGCGGCGCGCCATAGACGGTGAAATTGGTGTCGTCGAGCATGGTGCCCTGGAAGTACGCGCCGGCGCTGGAAGCGATGCCCTGCTTGACGACAAGCGCCTGGTAAAGCCGGCTGCGGTTGCCGCCGCCAAGGATCTCGGCCAGCAGGTCGAGCGCTTCGGCTTCGCCGGGCTTGGCGGTGTGGTAGGAGGGCACGACCCATTGCGTCGAGAAACTCGGCACGCTGACGCGGGCATCGGAGAGCGTGACGGTGCGCTTGGTGTTCTGATCCGGTTCGACCGGGCGGACGCGCGGCGGCAGATCCGGCCCGCGGGCCACCTTGCCGTAGGTCTTCTCGGCCAGCGCCTTCACCGTTTCCGGTTCGACATCGCCGGCCACGATCAGCACGGCGTTGTTGGGCCGGTAGTATTTGTTATAGAAGGCGACGGCGTCGGTGCGGTTCAGTTGCTCCATCTCCTGCATCCAGCCAATGACCGGAATGCGATAGGGCTGGTTCTGCCACAGCGTGGCATCGACCTCCTCGTCAAGCACGGCTTGCGGATTGTTGTCGATGCGAGAGCGGCGCTCCTCCAGGATCACATCGCGCTCGGTCTTGATGACGTCATCGGTGAGGATGAGGTTGCGCATGCGGTCGGCCTCGAAGCTCATCATCAGTTCGAGCGCGGACGGCGCCACCGTCTCGTGGAAAGCCGTGTAGTCGTAGGAGGTGAAGGCGTTGTTGGAGCCGCCAATGTCGGAGACGGCGCGGTCGAACTCGCCGGCTTCATGATGGGCGGTCGCCTTGAACATCAGATGTTCGAAGAAATGAGCGATGCCGGATTTGCCCGGAGGCTCGTCGGCACTGCCGATCTTGTACCAGACCATATGGGTGACGATCGGCGCGCGATGGTCGGGAATGACCACCACTTCCATACCGTTGTCGAGCAGGAAATCCGTCACCTTGAACTCGGCCGGCACTGTGTCAGGCAATACGGGGCTGTCCGCCAGGACAGGGTCGGTCATGAACAGCGACGTCGCCAGCAGCGTTGCCCTCAGCCACTCAGTCCTGGATGTCATCGATGGCTCCGGTTCATGCAGCGACGATAGGCAAGGCGCTGGCGACAAGCAAAGTGAATTGTTGCTCATGTTGCCGGCAAAGGCGGCGGCAAAGAGGCCACTGCTGAAAGCAGGCGTATCAGGCAGCCTCGATGAATCGGATCACGGTCTCGCCATAGTTGCGCTCATCAAGCACGGAAAAGCCCGGCCCCGGCTCGAAGGGAACCGCCGCCGTCTCCTCTACCACGCAGAGCGCGCCTGGTCGCAGCCAGCTGCCGGCCATGGCCGAGCGCAGGGCGCGCTCGCCAAGACCCTTGCCATAGGGCGGATCGGCAAAGACGAGGCCGAACGGCGCCAGCGTGCCCGCCTCACCCAGGCCCGTTGCATCGCGGCGGAAGATCTTGGTGCGTCCGGTCAGGCCGAAGGCCTCGACATTGTCGCGGATCAGACCCCGGCCTTCGGCCGATTCCTCGATGAAGACGCCATAGGATGCGCCGCGCGACAGGGCTTCCAGACCAAGCGCACCGGTGCCGGCGAACAGGTCGAGCACGCGCGCGCCCTCCAGTTGCCCGGCAAAGCGATGCGCCAGAACGTTGAAGACGGCCTCGCGGGTGCGGTCGGTCGTCGGGCGGATGGCGCTGCTGCGGGGCGTCGCCAACGGACGCCCGCGAAACTCACCGCCGACGATCCTCATCTTGTCCGTGGGCCCTTGGGACCGCGCGGCCGCTCACCGCCGCCGGCGCCCCCCGGACGCTCGCCACGCGGCTTGCCGAATGGCTTTGCGTCACCTGGTTTGCCGGCGGGCTTGCCATAAGACGGCTTGAACGAGGCCTTGCGCGCCTTGGCCTCGGCCGCCTTGGCCGCATCGGCCTCCGCCCTGCCCTTGCCGATCGGCCGGGCTCCCGGCGCCATCCAGACATTGGCCTTGCGCTGCCCTGGCGGCTCGATCGGCCGCTGCTCGCGTTCGGATTTCTTGCCGCCGCCCCGAGGTTTGTCACCGAAGCCGCCGCGCGGCTTGTCGCCAAAACTACCACGCGGCTTATCACCAAAGCCGCCTCGCTCCGGTCGCGGACCGCGTTCGCCGAAGCTCTTTTCTGGTCTCTCGCCTCTGTCGGGGCTTGTCGACAGTTTGCCGAGCGCCTCGTCGCGGCTGCCTTCCCGGCGCTTGCGGTTCTTGATCAGCCCGCCCTCGCCGATCGGCCGCCGCTCGCCGTCTCGCGTAAACTTCGGCCGTTCGGGCTCGGCCTCACGGACCTCGGTACGTCGCACCGGCTGATTGGAAAACGGTTTTGTTATCTCGGCGTCGAAATTGGCGCCGGATTCCTCGACCAGGCGCTCGCCAAGCTGGTCGCGCAGCACCCGGCCCTTGATCTCCAGCACGTGACCTTCGGCTAAATCCTCGAGCTGGAACGGGCCGTAGGAGATGCGGATCAGCCGCGTGACGTCGAGGCCGAGCGCGCCGAGGATGTTCTTGACCTCACGGTTCTTGCCCTCGCGCAGGCCGATCGTCAGCCAGGCGTTGGAGCCCTGCTCACGGTCGAGGCTCGCTTCGATGGCGCCGTAGAAGACGCCGTCGACGGCAATGCCTTCGCGCAGGCCGGCAAGCGCGCTTTCCTCGACCTTGCCGTGGACGCGCACGCGGTAGCGGCGCAGCCAGCCGGTGGCGGGCAGCTCGAGCACGCGCGACAGGCCGCCATCATTGGTCAGCAGCAGCAGGCCTTCGGTGTTGATATCGAGCCGGCCGATGGTCATCAGCCGTGGCAGTTCGGCCGGCAGCACGTCGAAGACGGTCTTGCGGCCTTCGGGGTCGCGGTTGGTGGTGACGACGCCGGCCGGCTTGTGGAACAGGAACAGGCGCGTGCGTTCGATCGGCGGGATTTCCATGCCGTCGAGATGGATGATGTCATTGGGCATGACGTTGAACGCCGGCGAGGCCAGCACCCGGCCATTGACCTTGACGCGGCCGGCGGCGATCAACTCCTCGGCGTCGCGGCGCGAGGCGAGCCCAGCACGTGCCAGGCGCTTGGCGATGCGCTCGCCGGCTTCTTCAGTTGCTTCGGTCGATCGCGGACGTGGCTTGAAACCGCCCGATGCGCCTTGGGGCCGATCACTGAAATCACGCTTGGGTCTGTCGCCGCCAAAGTCGCGCTTCGGACGGTCAGAGAAGTCCCGCTTCGGACGATCTGCGAAATCACGCTTGGGACGATCGAAGCGCTTTTCGCCACCCTCCGCCGAAGCAGAAACCGGACGGTCGCCATGTGGCGCGTAGGGCTTGCGTGGCCCTTCACGCTTTTCATACGGCTTCCGTTCGCCTTCGGCCGCCATTGGACGATCGCCGCGCGGGGCGTAGGGTTTGCGCGGCCCCTCCCGCTTCTCATACAGCTTGCGTTCGCCTTCGGCCGTCATTGGACGGTCGCCACGCGGGGCGTAGGGCTTGCGTGGCCCTTCGCGCTTCTCGTACGGCTTGCGCTCGCCTTCGGCCGTCATTGGACGGTCGCCACGCGGGGCGTAGGGCTTGCGTGAGCCCTCGCGCTTTTCATAGGGCTTGCCTTCGGGGCGCGGTCCCTTGCGGAACGGCTTGTCGCCGCTCTTGAAGTCGCGCTTCGGGCGCTCGCCTTCAGCGGCTGCCGGCCGGTCGCCCCGTGGTGCATAAGGCTTTTTCGCACCAAAGGACGGCTTCCCGCCCTTGCTGGCATCTCGGCCACGTGCACCTGCCGATTTCGGGCCACTCCTGCCCGGACCCTTTTGGCGCGGAGATTTCTTGTCGTTGTCGTCCATGTGGCCTTTGTCCGTTTGCGCTGCTACAGCGTGGCGCATCCGTTCGGCGCGCAACGAACGCTGTAGCATTTTTGATTTGGCGCATGATCTTTTCCGAAAATCGAGTCCGATTTTCGGGCTGATGGGCTCCATAACAGGATCGCCGCCGGGTGGCGAGGAGATAATGGGAAGGCAAACCGCTTGAGTAGGCCGGATTTCATGGCCCTGGCGCTGCAGGAAGCCGAAGCGGCAGCCTTGCGCGGCGAAGTGCCGGTCGGCGCCGTGATCGCCAACGGCGGCACGGTCATTGCCAGTGCCGGCAACCGCACGCGCGAGCTTGCCGACCCGACGGCCCACGCTGAAATGCTGGTGATCCGTGAAGCCTGCGGCAAAATCTCAAGCGAGCGGCTCACCGGCCACGATCTCTATGTGACGCTGGAACCTTGCGCCATGTGCGCCGGGGCAATCTCCTTCGCCAGGCTGCGCCGTCTCTATTTCGGTGCCGCCGACGAAAAGGGCGGCGCCGTGGTCAACGGTGTGCGCTTCTTCGCTGCACCAACCTGCCATCACACACCCGACATCTATCCGGGCATGGCCGAGACCGAAGCGGGCCTGCTGCTGAAGGATTTTTTCAGGGGACGTCGAGACTGAGCCAAGGCCGCTGCAAGACTAGGCGGCGCGACTGTTGTTACAGCTACTGCAACCAGTCGAACCAGCCGCCCTTCTTGCCTTCCGCCTTTGCCTTGAGGCGGCGTTCCTTCTTGTACTCGTCTTCGCCGAGTTCGTTCTGCGGCGCGGCATCGGAAGCGACACGGTAGGCCAATGGCGGCTCGCTGAGGTATTTGCGCGTGTTCGGGTCGCCCTGCTTGCTTTCGGCAAGGCGGCGCTGGATCTCGGCAGCGCGGCCCTTGTCGGAATCAGCGGGTTTCCATGCCGGCGGGTGGCTTGAACCGGAATCTTCCATCGCCTTCTTCACCGAAGCGGGATCCGTCTGCACGTCATCGACGATCTCCGACTGGTAGGCCGGGTCATTCTGGTGGGCGGTGGCGTCGGCGCGCAGGCGCGCGCGGCGCTGCTCGGGCGATTCGGGCCAGCCGGCGTTTGCCGTCTGGATGCTTTCCTGCGGCGCTGGCAGCGCTTCCTTCTGGCCAGGTGCCGGCTTCACCAGGGTAGGACGGGGCTTATAGTCGATCGGGTCCTTGCGCTTCGGCGCGAAGGAGACGGCGCCTGTAAGATCGCCGGCCAGCTGTTCGGCGGCGGTCTTGTCGGTGCCATAGGTCGGAGAGCCCATGCAGCCGGACAAAGCGAGGCCCGATGCGACAAGCGGCGCCAGCAGCGCAAGGCGCGCGTTATATCTCTCGGTCATGCCAAAAAGTCCCACTCTAGACAGCCTCTCGATCGCACCGGCCTTGTGTCCGGTCCCCATCGTGCAAGCACTTGCGACGGGAATCCGGCGACAATTTGTCTTCCGGAGTTTCGCGTGTTTACCTCAACCACTCGTTAAGGGCAACGCACGGGCGGATTTGCACCGCCCGGCGTGGCATTTGTGCACTGCTTTGGACGACAGGCACTAGAGCCTTCCCAGCGCTTTCAGTTCGTGCAGCACGGCGGCATCACGTGCCGAAACATCCGGGAACTCCGGATCCTGCCCGACATCGGCCGTGTAGCGCCAGGACCGCGCGCATTTGACCAGGCCGCGATCCTCGGCTTTCTCGACCACCACGGCGACGCCCTTGACGTCGTCGAGGGCAAAGGCGGTTTGCGGCGCCTGGCCATGGGCAATGACGAGATCGCTGGTGATCGCCATTTCAGCCATGTCGACGTCCGATATCGCCGCCTCGAGCGCCGCGTCGTTGATCGTGACCACCGGTACAGCCTCCAGAGAGGAGCCGATTACCTTCTGGGCACGGGCGATCTCGAGCGCGCCGGTGACGACGCGGCGCACCTGCCTGACCTTGCGCCATTTCTCCGCCAGCGCCTCGTTCTTCCAATCCGCCGGGATTTGCGGGAACTGGTCGAGATGCACCGAGACCGCGTCGGGATGGCGGTCGAGCCAGGCCTCTTCCATGGTGAAGGGCAGCATCGGCGCCAGCCATTTCACCAGGCAGTCGAAGAGATGGCGCACCACCTGGACCGAGGCCTTGCGCTTCACGCTCGACGGGCCGTCGCAGTAGAGCGCGTCCTTGCGGATATCGAAATAGAAGGCTGACAGTTCGACCACCATGAAATCGAGCAGTGCACGCGTTATGCGCTTGAACTCGAAGGCGTCGTACCCCTGCCGCACCACCTCGTCGAGCTCTGCCAACCGGTGCAGCATCAGCCGCTCCAGCTCCGGCATCGTCTCCAGCGGAACGTCCGCGCCATCGTCATGGGCCAGCGTACCCAGCATCCAGCGGATGGTGTTCCTGAGCTTGCGATAGGCGTCGATGTTGGTCTGCAGCACGTTCTTGCCGAGCCGCTGGTCTTCCCAGTAGTCCGTCGTCACTACCCAGAGCCGCAGGATATCGGCACCGGACTGCTTGATCACATCCTGCGGCACGACCGTGTTGCCGAGCGATTTCGACATCTTGCGGCCATCCTCGTCCATGGTGAAGCCATGGGTGACGACGGTGTCGTAAGGCGCTCTGCCCCTGGTGCCGCAGCTTTCGAGCAGCGAGGAGTGGAACCAGCCGCGATGCTGGTCGGAGCCTTCGAGATAGACGTCGGCCGGCCACTTCAGATCAGGCCGGTCTTCCAGTGTGAAGACGTGTGTCGAGCCCGAATCGAACCAGACGTCGAGAATGTCCATCACCTGCCTCCATTT
Organism: Mesorhizobium sp. SARCC-RB16n; assembly: GCF_008520305.1. Lineage (GTDB taxonomy): Bacteria > Pseudomonadota > Alphaproteobacteria > Rhizobiales > Rhizobiaceae > Mesorhizobium. The sequence continues at coordinate 112,218 of NZ_ML703284.1, forward strand.
GGGGGCATCGTGATTGCCGAGGAAGCGCTCCTTGGCGCCGGGCGCGAACCAGGCGTCGGCGCCCTCCGCCTCGAAGGCGTCCATGATGCGCTGGTTGACCGCCTCGTCCTTCAGCACATTGCCATCCTCGTCGGCGAAGACGGCGATCGGCACGCCCCAGGCACGCTGGCGCGACAGCACCCAGTCGGGGCGCTCCTCGATCATGGCGCGGATGCGGTTCTGGCCGGCGGCCGGGACAAACCGCGTCTCGTCGATCGCCTTCAGCGCGCGGCTGCGCAGCGTGGTGCCGTCGCCGAGATCCTTGTCCATGTAGACGAACCATTGCGGCGTGTTGCGGAAGATGACCGGCTTCTTCGAACGCCATGAATGCGGATAGCTGTGCTTCAACCGGCCGCGCGCGAACAGCGCGTTGCGCTTGATCAGCTCGTCGATGACCGCCTGGTTGGCGCCGCCCTTCTTGCCGTTGTCGTCGATGACGCGCGCCGGTCCGCCTTCGCGGTCCGGGCCAAAGCCCGGCGCGTCCTTGGTGAAGAAGCCGGCATCGTCGACGGTGAACGGGATTTCAGTGTCGATGCCGCGTTGGCGCAGCGCGGGCGCGGCATCCATCCAGGCATCGAAATCCTCGCGACCATGGCCGGGAGCCGTGTGCACGAAGCCCGTGCCGGCATCGTCGGTGACATGGTCGCCGGCAATCATCGGAACCGGGAATTCGTAGCCGCCACCGAGGTCCTTGAAGGGATGCGAAAGCACAAGATTTCCAAGCTGTTCGGCGCTGATGCCGTGAAGGCGCTTCAAGGTGACCTTGGCCTTGGCCTGGCTTTCCTCGGCCAGGGCATCGGCAAAGATCAGCTTCTCGCCCGGCTGCGGGCCAAAGGCATTTTCGGCCGCCGTCACCTCGTAGAGCCCATAAGCGACGCGCGGCGAATAGCTGACGGCGCGGTTGCCCGGGATGGTCCATGGCGTCGTCGTCCAGATGACGACATGGGCATCCAGCAGGTCAAGCGAGCGCCCACTCAGGTCCGGATCGAGCTCCGCCGGCTGCCCGTCCACGACACTGGCGAGGACGAGATTGGCCACCGGAAACTTCGCCCAGATCGTGTCGGACTCGTAGTCCTGGTATTCGATCTCGGCCTCGGCGAGTGCCGTGCGCTCGACGACGCTCCACATCACAGGCTTCGAACCGCGATAGAGCTGGCCAGACACGGCGAATTTCAGCAATTCGCCGGCGATGCGCGACTCGGCGTGGAAGGCCATGGTCGTATAAGGGTTCTTGAAGTCGCCGATGACGCCGAGACGCTGGAACTCGCCGCCCTGCACGGAGATCCAGTGCGCGGCGAACTCACGGCATTCCTTGCGGAATTCGTTGACCGGCACCTCGTCCTTGTTCTTGCCCTTGGCGCGGTACTGTTCCTCGATCTTCCACTCGATGGGCAGGCCGTGACAATCCCAGCCCGGCACATAGTTCGAGTCATAGCCGCGCATCTGGAACGAGCGGGTAATGACATCCTTGAGGATCTTGTTCAGCGCGTGGCCGATGTGGATGTTGCCGTTGGCGTAGGGCGGACCGTCATGCAGCACGTATTTCGTCCGGCCCGCCGCGCTCTCGCGCAGCTTGCGGTAGAGGTCCATGTCCTGCCAGCGCTTGACCAGCACCGGTTCCTTCTCGGGCAAGCCGGCGCGCATCGGAAACTCCGTCTGCGGCAGGTAAAGCGTCTTCGAATAGTCGATCGTTGATTGGTTTTCGTCGGTCATTGGTCTGCCATGTGCATGCCGGGCCAGTGGCCTGCGGCGTGGAATTCTACTTCATACGCATGCCGTTCTCCCAACCGGGCCACTTCTGGGCGACATGCCTTGATGATCTGGAAAAGCGCGAGAGGCCGCGCGCAACAGTCCCGGCGGCTCCGGCAGCCTTCAGGCTGCTGGGAACACCGGGCTGGTAATTCGTATCGTCGGCGCGTAAAGGCGCGAAAAGCTCGTCATTGCTGGGCTTTTAGCGGAGAAGAGCGCAGGAATAAAGCGTCTCCTTCGATTCACTTACATCTTGAAGTCGAAACGATAGGTGGTCGACACGCCGACCATGAACTGGTTGCGGTCGCCACGCTCCTTGACTAGGCTGGAATCGGCCGCCGGACCCTCGAGGCGCGAATATTCGCCAAACAGGCTGGCGGTCATCGGATCGGTCACCTTCCAGGTCACAGCGCCACCAAGGCCGACGGATTTCAGGCCGCCGCCGGGATTGTACTGGCTGAGCCCCGAGGCCACGGCTTCCTGCGCGTTGACGCCATAATAGGCATCGAAATAGTTCGCCGAGGCAAAGGACACGCGCGGGCCACCCGAAATCCTGACGGTTGGCGTCACGTCGTAGAAGGCATCGGCGGCGATGTCGGCGACAAAGCCGTTATGGGCACGGATGCCATGCCGCAATTCGGCACGCGCGCGCATCCAGTCCGTCGGATAGAATTCAAAGAAACCCCCGACTTCGCCACCCCAGCGAACAGGATCGAGACCCCTAAGTTCGTCGGCATTGCCGTCGTCGCGCGAGAACAGGAACTTGCCGGTCAGGCCGGCGCGAACGCTGCCATCGTCGACAAGCGCCAGCGAAATGTTGTCGTTGCGGGAGGTGAAGCGGGCAGCAGGGCCGGCCTTGCCCAGCGAAATAATGGGCTGGGCGCTCAGCATGTATTTTTTGCCGCCTTCGAAATTCGGCGCCACCAGGCCGGTCGCGCCGACCGTCAGATACCAGTCGCCGGACAGCCAGCCGAAAGCGCCGTCGCCGGCCTCGGCCGCGCCCGACGTAGCCAGCACGACGGTAGCCAAGGCTATAGAAATCTTCCCGACCCGACTCATGGCCACTCCACTAACACGATACAACTGTCCTGCGGCGACAGCTTTGACGAGGCTTTGGTAAAATTTGATTTAAGGGCGAGACATCTGGCGCGTATTGCCTGCGCCATCGCACCCGCCGTCGGCTGGACGCGGGTCTGCGCCGAGGATAACCTCCCCGTATGCTGGCGGTCTTCAATAGAGGTGGCGACATGACCTTGCACGGCGATACACTGAAGAACGCGATCGGCCAGACGCGCGACAAATGGGGATGGTTTGTCGGCCTGGGCGTGGTGCTGCTGGTCCTCGGCGGCATCGCCTTCGGCAATCTGTTCATCGCCACGGTGGCTTCCGTCTATGTCGTGGGATGGCTGATGCTGGTGGCCGGCATCATCGAGATCATGCACGCTTTCGGGGTCAAGACCTGGGGACGCTTCTTCTACTGGCTGCTCAGCGAACTGCTTTATGCGGTCGCCGGGTTCTTTGCTTTCGACAATCCGCTGCTCGCCTCGGCGGTGCTGACCTTCCTCCTGGCCGTCGCCCTCGTCGCTTCCGGCGCGCTGCGGGCCTGGGTCGGCTACAGCCATCGTCCGGAGCGCGGCTGGGGCTGGATTGTCGCGGCAGGCGTCATCAGCGTGCTTGCGGGCCTGATCATCGCCATGGGCTGGCCGGTCAACAGCCTGTGGGTGCTCGGAATGTTCTTGGCGATCGACCTGATCTTCCAAGGCTGGACCTTCATCGCCGTCGGTCTTGCGTTGAAGAAATAGCGACTCGTTCCCCCTTTTCGGGGCTTCAGAATGCCACCGCGGCGTCCAGACTGGATAGTGGCTTGACGCCGCCAAGCAGCGCGCGTGCCTCGGCTTCATCGCGCTTCATCTGCGCCACCAGTGCATCGAGCCCGTCGAACTTGATCTCGCTGCGCAGGAAGCCGAAGAACGACACCGCGCAAGTCTCGCCATAGAGATTGCCGGAAAAATCGAAGACGAAGGTTTCCAGGAGCGGCGCGCCATTGTCGTCGACGGTCGGGCGGCGGCCGAAGCTGGCGACGCCGTCGTACAGCGTGCCGTCGGCCCGCCGGAAGCGGACGGCGTAGATCCCTTCCTTGAGCGTGGCTGCCGCCGGAAGCCTCATGTTGGCTGTGGGAAAGCCGAGCGTTCGCCCGAGCTGTTGGCCGCCGACAACCTCGCTTTCCACCGTGAAGCGATAGCCGAGCAGACCGGCGGCCTCAGCCACGTCGCCCTCGCAAAGCAAGGCGCGGATACGGCTCGACGAAACCACCTCGGCGCCTTCGTCGCGAAAGGCGTCGACGAGGGTGACGCCGAAGCCGTGGCGCTCGCCGGCAGCCATCAGATAGGCCGGCCCGCCCTGGCGGTCCTTGCCGAAATGGAAATCGAAACCGGTCACGGCGTGGGTGATGCCCAGCGTGCTCTCCAGCACATCGGTGACGAAGGCTTCAGCCGACAGCGAGGCGAAGTCGCGCGTGAAAGGTTGCTCGACGAGCCCGGCAAAGCCCAGCAGCGACAGGAGCCGCGCTTTCATTGGAGGCGGCGTCAGCACGAAAAGCGGCAAATCAGGCTTGAAAACCGTTCGCGGGTGCGGCGCGAAGGTCAGCACCAGCGCCGGCACGCCTCGCCTCGTGGCCTCCGCCAATGCCCGTTCGAGCACGGCCTGGTGGCCACGGTGGACACCGTCGAAATTGCCGATCGCCACGACCCCGCCCCGCAGATCGGCGGGCAGCGGTGCCGTTGTCGCAAGATGCTGGAACGCGCCCATTGTCACCTACTGCAGCCGTGCGATGACGGCCACCGGACGATAGCCGTGCCGCTCCAGGAAGAGCCCGAGCCTTGCCGGATCCGGCCGGGATGGATCGCCGTAGTCGCGGGCATGAATGCCGCCGGAGACATAGAGGATGTCGAAACCGTTGTCGGCCGCGCCCTTGACGTCGGTCATCATGCCGTCGCCGATGGCCAGTATTTGCGAACGCTCAACCGGCCGGCCGAGGATCTCGGCCACCTCCTTCATCGCGACCTCGTAAATCGGCGAGTAGGGTTTTCCGGCGATCAGCGTGCGACCGCCGAGCTGCGCGTAGTCGCGCGCGAGCGCACCGGCGCACCAGATGATCCGTTCCCCGCGTTCGACCATGATATCTGGATTGGCGCAGATGAATGGCAGGTTCCTGGCGCGCAACCGGCGCAGCAGTCCCGTATAGTCATCAGGTTTTTCGACCTCGTCGTCGAACAGCCCGGTGCATACGACGCCGGCGGCCTCGAACTCCTCGACCAGTTCGACATCGAGGCCATCATAAAGGGTCAAATCGCGGTCGGCGCCGATGTGGAAGACTTTGCGTGGACCCTCCGCGATCAGGTCACGGGTCACGTCGCCCGAGGTCACCACACGGTCGTAGGCTGACGGCGGAACGCCGATCACGCTCATCTGGGCCACGACATCGGCCCGGCGGCGCGGCGAATTGGTGATCAGAACGACAGGGGTGCCGGCCGCCCTTGCCGCCGCCAGCGCGGCCGCGGCCGCCGGAAAATGCCATTCGCCATTGTGCACCACGCCCCAGACATCGCAGAGAATTGCCGAATAGGCTTTCAACACGTCTTCGAGCGAGCCGACGATTTCGGGCGAATCCGCCATGCCGTTTCCTTCAGTATGATCGTTGCGGGTGCGGCGGTCGACGGGTCGCCGCAGCCGGTTCGAATTATCCGAACAGGCCCATGCTGTCACCAGCTTTCGCCTTGATCGGCACGAATTGCGGCGCAAGCCGCGGCCTTGATTGGTTAGCGGTTGGTGAAGCGCCGACCAAGCAATAGAGCGGTTTCTCAAACCCGTCCTTCAGCGTTTTGTGGAAAGCTGGCGCCGACCGAGAATTCGTCGGCGGGGGCCGCTTCAAGACATGCATGAAATCTGGCGTCAGTTCCGCCGCGACAGGCGCGGCAATTATGCTCTTATGACGGTTGTGGCGATGGTGCCGCTGATGGGCGGCCTGGCGATCGCTGTCGACTTCACGGAAATGAACCGTGAAAAGCAGATGGTAATGAACGCGCTCGACGCCGCCAACTTCGCCACCGCCCGCCGGCTGACGGAAGGCGCGACCGACGACCAGTTGAGAGCGTATGCGCTCGACTTCTTCAACGCCAATCTGAACGATATCGATCCCGCCAGCGCGACGCTCAACGTCACCTTGCCGAGCAACACCAGTGGCGGCGGCCTGCTCACCATGACCGCGCAGCTCAACTACAAACCTTATTTCTACCCCGCCTTCGCCCAACTCGTCGGTAAATCGGCGACCGATGCGAACCAGAAACTCAGCTTCAACGTCACCTCGCAGGTGCGGCTGAAGAACACGCTGGAAGTAGCCCTGGTGCTGGACAATTCCGGATCGATGACCACGCTCGGCACGGGTTCGGGGCAAAAGCGCATCGACCTTCTCAAGACGGCTTCCAAGCAACTGGTCGACACGCTGGCCCAGCAGGCGGTCATGATCAAGCAGATCGACAAGCCGGTGCAATTCGGCCTCGTGCCTTTTGCCGCCTCGGTCAATGTCGGCCCCGGCAATGGCAATGCGTCGTGGATGGACACCGAAGGGTTGTCGCCGGTGTCGAACGAGAATTTCGACTGGTCGACGCTGAACGCCGCCAACAAATACGCTCAGCAAGTCAACGGGATCTGGTACAAGCGTGGCACTGGCTGGGGAACCGGGGAAGGCCAGATGTTGACCCGGTTTTCGCTCTACCGCGACATGCAGGTCGTCACCAACCACGAGCGTGTCGTCAACAGCAAGCGCGTGGTCTGCGACGCATACAACTCCAACAACACCTGCAAGAGCAGCCACAACGAATATGACTATATCGATACCTACGGGCCGTTCGCCAGTTGGCAAGGCTGCGTCGAGGCCCGGCCCTATCCATACAATGTCAACGACGCCGTGCCGTCCGGTGGCTCGGCCAACACCGGAATCGGCGTCGGCGATCCGGCAACGATGTTCGTGCCCATGTTTGCTCCTGACGAACCCGGCAATCATTGGAAGCTCACCCAAGACCCCAACGAAGCCGCGCCGGTAACCTATGGCGCCGTCAACAGTTGGTGGAACGACGATCCATCGAGCAGCACAGGTCAATCGCGGCTGCGCAACATGGCCAAGTATTTCCAGCCGCGGCCTATCGATGCGCCGGCGCTGCCGGCAGGCAACGGACCGAATTACAGCTGCACCACCAACCCGATCACGCCGCTGACCGATGTCAGCGTCGCCGACGGGCTCACCTCGATCAAGGCGGCGATCGACCTGATGCAGCCGAACGGCGGCACCAACGTCCCCGAAGGCATGGCCTGGGGCTGGCGTGTGGTTTCGAGCGGAGAGCCGTTCACGCAAGGGCGCCCGGAAACGGAGAAAGGCAACGACAAAGTGGTGATAGTGCTGACCGACGGCGCCAACACCTACTACACGCCATCCTCGCTGGGCTACTCGGATCCCGCCAGTTCGAAATCGACCTATGCGTCCTATGGCTATCTCAACCCCGGCTACAACGGCACCTCGGTCGGCCGCATGTTCATGGGCACGTCGAGCGCCATCGGCCGGTTCGACTATTCGAACGGCAACTACACCAACGCGCTCAACGAGCAGATGGCAACGCTTTGCAACAACGCCAAGGCGGCCAACATCCTGGTGATGACGGTGGCACTCGACCTGTCCACCACCAAGACCGCCGACATGCAGGCAATCAACGCGCTGAAATCCTGTTCGTCCGACTCGCGCTTCCGCAAGGACCCGACGGACCCGAGCAAGCCGGCCAAGCTGTTCTGGAACGCGACCGGCGCCAGCCTGTCGAACGATTTCAAGGAAATCGGCGACGAACTGTCGAACCTGCGGGTGGTCGGCTAGCCCAGGACCGTCCCTCTGGCGCAACGCCTGGCGCCGTGAAGCCCTTGCGGGCGCCTGCCGTGACCGGCACAGATTGACCGCTCGCGCGGTCCCTTCATTCATCGCGGCACGCTGGGGAACGAACAATGCCCGACACCGCCAACCATTTCGCCTTCGCGCTGGTCTGCCTCGGCATGGTGCTGACGCCGGGCCCGAACATGATCTACCTGATCTCGCGCTCGCTGTCGCAAGGGCCGAGGGCCGGACTGATCTCGCTTGGCGGGGTTGCGGTCGGCTTCCTGTTCTACGTGCTGTCGGCGGCGTTCGGCATCACCGCGCTGCTGCTCGCCGTGCCATTCGCCTACGATGTGCTGCGCTTTGCCGGCGTACTCTATCTCCTGTGGCTGGCCTGGCAGGCCGTAAAACCCGGCGGGCGCTCGCCATTTCAGGTGCGCGACCTGCCAAAGGACGGGCCGCGCAAGCTGTTCGCCATGGGGCTGATGACAAACCTGCTCAATCCCAAGGTGGCCGTTCTCTATCTGTCACTGCTGCCGCAGTTCATCAGCCCCGGCAAGGGTCACGTCCTGTCGCAGCTCCTGGTGCTAGGCGCGACGCAGATCTCGATCAGCCTCAGCGTCAATGCCGTCATCGCGCTGACGGCCGGCTCGATCGCCACCTTCCTCGCCGGGCGACCGCTATGGTTGGTGATCCAGCGCTGGATGATGGGAACCGTGCTGACGGCGCTGGCGCTGAAGATGGCGACCGACGCGCAGCGCTGAGGCCGCATGGGTCAATCGCCGAAGGCCTGCTTCAGGAAGGCGTGCACGTCGCTTTCGGATCGATCGGCCGCGGCCGCATTGTACTCCACCCAGTGGCCGTAGGCCTCGACGCCGGTCTTGAACTCAGGGGCGTCGAACGCGTGATGGGCACCCTCGTAGACGTCGAGCTGCACCGGGCTTCCCTTGCCCGTCCGATGCGCCATCATCTCCCGGCATTTCTGGACGGGGCTGAAATCGTCAAGCTCGCCGATCAGGATCAATGTCGGCACGGCCATGTCGCCGCTCGCTACCTAACAGTTCGGATAGTAGGCGATCGCCACGCTGAATTTGTGGTCCATGAGCCGCTCCGCGCCACCAAGCTGTACGGCTTCGAGCGTCGCGATGCCGCCGGCGGAGAAGCCCATCAATGCGACGCGCCGCGGGTCGACAGAACTGTCTTTCGACAGGAACTCCAAGGCGCCATAGGCATCATAGACGCGATCGGAGAGGAGGCTGTGGCAAGTATCCTTTATGCCACGCGTGCCGAAGCTGTCGACAACGAGAGCGACATAACCCCAGGAAGACAGCCGCTCGAGCCAGACTTCCCTGTCGTTCGAGAGCACACCAGCGCATCCGTGCAAAACGACTATAGCCGGGAATGGGCCCTCACCCGGAGGGCGTGTCAGGTATCCCCGTAGCGGAATGCCGGGAACAGGTTTCGCTATCTCGCCTCTTTCTTGCGCATTGCGTTCCTGAAGCTGTGTCGGCTTCACGGTCGCGCTTTCAAATTGCACCACCTCGTCTGCCAGGGCAGACGCCGCATCGAGGCAGCCTCCAAGGTAAAGGCACGCCAAGCCGACTCCTTTGAGCAAATCCACCACTTTGCTCAGCCAAGCCTCGGTTTGTCCTTTGAGAGCTTTGGGCCGGGCCGGACGCTTGCTCACATCGGACGGCGGGGTGGCCGGATCTGGGCCGGCTCGACCACCTTGCGGTAGAGGTGCCAGGTGGCGTGGCCCAGGATCGGCATGACGACAGCGAGACCGGCAAACAGCGGGATCGAGCCGATCACCAGCAGCACCGCGACGATCAGACCCCAGAGCGCCATCTGCAGCGGATTTGCCATGACCGCGCGCGCCGATGTCTCTATTGCCGAAACGGCGCCGACATCACGATCGAGCAAGAGCGGGAAGGCAACGACCGTGGTCGCCAGCACGATCACCGCGAAGACCAGGCCAGCCACGTTGCCGAGAAGAATCAGCGTCCAGCCCTTGCGGGTCGTCAGCACATCGCGCAGGAAGGCCCCGACCGAAGCCGGCGGCTCGCCGCCAAAAAGGCTGGTGTAGATCGACTGCGCCGTGAACAGCCACAACAGGAACAGCGCGAACAGCATGATGCCGATGACCGCTATCGAGGGCAGCGCCGATGAGCGGCGGACATCGAGCGCATGTCGCCAGTTGGTGTTCATGCCGAGCTCGCGCCGGCGGCTGATCTCATAGAGTCCGATCGCGGCGAACGGACCGACCAGAGCAAAGCCCGACATCAAGGGATAGACGAGCTGGATGGCGTTGGAGCCGGACGTCCACTGTGTCAGGATCAGGCCGACGATCGGATAGATCAGGCACAGGAACACGTAATGCGAGGGCTTGGCCCAGAAGTCCTCGGCGCCAAGCCTGAGCGCGTCCCAGAGGTCCGCCGTGGAAATGCGGCGGACCGCTGGTTGCACATGCATCCCATAGGCGTCCGCCATGACATGAAAGCCAGCCATAACCTTCCTCCGTTTTTCGGGGGGCGGTCACCGCCTAGGGTGGCCGCCCGTAGCTGCCACTTCAAGAACGCTGGCATCATAGCCGATCTTCCCGGAATTGTCGCCGCATCTCATCGGGATTGCCGGGCGGCCTTCGTTTGGCGCACCACCGAGTTCACTTGGAATGTGGGCATTTTAGTTATTGCTTAAATTACTCGTAGAGACCCAGGGCTTATCACCTGAGCTTTACAAATCTTGGCGAGGGGCGATGTTCGGATTGAAGGGCTTCTGGTCTTCGGAGCGCGGCAATTTTGCCATGGCGACTGCCATAGCGATGCTGCCGATAATGGCTGTCATCGCCGGCACCCTCGATCTGACAGGCACGAGCGACGACGCCGCGCAATTGCAGAACTCGCTGGACGCGGCTGGGCTTGCCGTCGGCACCAAGTACCTGCCCAGCATGAGCGCGAGTGATGTGCAGGGACTTGGGCTGACATTCTTTGCAGCCAACATGAGCGTCGCCGACCAGCAGGAATATTCGGGCAGCGTCTCCGCCTTTTCGGCCACCGCCAGCGGCGATCCGAACGCCTATTACATCTCGCTTTCGTCCGGCATCAACCGTCCGAGCTTCATCAACGGCGCTGCCGCCTGGCCAGCTCACAGGTCGGCGACTGTCAAGATGCACCCGGGTGCACAGGCCTGTGTGCTGGCGCTCGATCCGCATGCGTCGGCCGCGGTAAGCCTGCAAGGCTCAACCAATGTCTCGATGAGCAATTGTGTGATCGCGGCAAACTCGGACGCGTCGGATGCCGTCAGCAGAGGCGGTTCGGCACAGGTTTCGGCGGGCTGCGTCTCGACGGTCGGCGGCACTTCCGGGCTTTCGCCACCCAATGCCAATCTCACCTGCGGCTCGCCGCTCGTACATCAATATGCTTCCTTCGATCCCCTGGCGGACATCGTGCCTCCCCCTTACACATTCTGCCTGCCAGTGCCGAACGGCAAAACCTACACGCTGTCGCCCGGCACCTATTGCGACAAGACATTGTCAGGAAACATCACGCTCAACCCAGGCGTCTACATCCTGCGCGGCGTAACCCTGAAGCCGGGCGGGAACGGCAGCCTGAGCGGCCAGGGCGTGACCATATTCCTCGTAGAGGGAGCACAGATCTACATAAACGCCAATGAAACGGTGAACCTTTCGCCGCCAACCAGCGGGCCTTACGCCGGCATCACCATCTACCAGAGCCGCGGGAACACATCGGCCTTGACCCTGAATGGCGGCGCAAATTCCGTGATCAGCGGATTCGTCTATGCGCCTGACGCGGCCGTTTCGTTCGCCGGCAACTCGGATATGAGTGGCCAGGGCGACTGCCTGAGGCTTGTTGGCTTGACCGTGCAGATGACAGGCAACTCATCCATCAAGACCGACTGCACGGCCGTGTTCGGAAATCGCGAGATGTACTCCAGCCGCCTCATCACGCTTGTGAACTAGCCGCCAACTGCCCTTCGATTCGAAATTTCACCGCCCTGCCCGGCAAAAGCCATGATCGCGATCGAGTCAGGCACGCATGACCACTTCGAAAATCGATTGCGATCGAACCGCGAACTTGAACAGGCGCACCTGGCTCATAGCGGCTGGCCTGGCGGCCTTGCTCGGGCTTGCCGCCTGCAGCACCGTCTCGCTGCCAACAGGGCAAGGCGCCGGGGTTTCCTCCTCGGCAACCGGTACGCTGGCGAGCCTGCGCGCCTCGTCTGGGCTCGGTCCGCTGGTCCCCGATACACAGTTGGAGCAAGCAGCGCTCCAGCAGGCCAGCTACATGGCGTCGCGCGAGCACATGAGCCACACCACCGGGTGGGGCAAGGATTTCGCCTCGCGCATGAAGGATAACGGCGTACACGGTGCCGCGGCCGAGAACATCGCGGCCGGCCGCTTCGATCAACAGAAGCTGTTCGACATCTGGATGCATTCGCAGGGACACCGGCGCAACATACTCGATCCGGACTTCAGCCGCTTTGGGCTTGCCTATGTCCGTGACGGCCGCGACCCCAACCTGCGCTACTGGTCGCTGGTGCTCGGCAGGTAGCAAAGCTATCGCCGGCGGCGGGCACCCTTGGCGAGCAGCCGCTACATCAGTCCATATGGGCAGCAGGCGCAGCGCCGCCAGCCGGACCGGCCTTCGGCTTGCGCAGCAGGAATACAAACGGGATGGCGACCAATGTCATCATCATCAGTATTTTGAAGTCGTTGACGTAGGAGATCATCATCGCCTGGAGATTGACCATGCGATCGACCTCCGACAGCGCCGTCGGGTCGCCGCCGGCAGCCGCCGGCGAGACCGCCCAGAGATTGGGATTGAACGGGTTGATGAAGGCGGAAAGCTCGGCATGGTTGATCTGCGTGTTGCGCACCAGCAGCACCGTCACCACCGATACGCCGATCGACGAGCCGAGATTACGCACCAGGCTGAACAACGAGGTAGCATCGGTGCGGTAGCGGGCGTCGAGCGTGGCGAAGGCAACCGTCGACAGCGGCACGAACACCATTCCCATGCCCAGGCCCTGGATCACGCCGGAGCTGAGGATCAGCCAGTTGTCCATCTGCGGGGTGAAGCTGGCCATGGTGTAGAGCGACTGCGCGGTCAGGAGGAAGCCGATGACGACGAGAATCCTGGCATCGATCTTGCCCATGATGCGCCCGACGACGAGCATGGAAATCATCGTGCCGACGCCACGCGGCCCGATGACGATGCCGATGGTGACGGTCGGATAGCCGAAGATGGTCGACAGCATCGGCGGCAGCAGCGACATAGAGGCCAGGATCAGCACGCCCATGACGAAGATGAACGCCAGTCCGGTCACGAAATTGCGGTCGAGGAAAATCTTCGGATCGATGAAGGGATGTTCCGATGTCACGGTGTGAATGATGAACACCCAGAAGCCGGTGATCGAAAGACCAAGCTCGATCCAGATCTCGACCGAGGAAAACCAGTCGACCTCGCCGCCGCGATCGAGCATCAGCTGCAGGGCGCCGACGCCGAGTGATATCATGGCAAAGCCGAAGAAATCGAAGCCGCGCACCCGACGGGCAACGGCCGGCAGATAGGCGGCCATGCCGAGGAAGGCGAGGATGCCGACCGGCAGGTTGATGAAGAACACCCAGCGCCAGTTGAAATTTTCGGTCAGCCAGCCGCCAAGCGTGGGGCCGAGGATCGGTCCCAGCATGATGCCGGCGCCCCATATGGCCATCGCCTGGCCATGGCGCTCCTTGGGGTTGATGTCCAGCAGGAAGGTCTGCGACAGCGGCACGATCGCGGCGCCGAACACACCTTGCATCAGCCGGAAAAGCACGATGGTTTCCAGGCTCCACGCCAGGCCGCACAACATCGAGAAGATGGTGAAGCCGACCACCGCCGTCAGGAACAGTTCCTTGCGGCCAAAACGGTCGGCGAGCCAGCCGGTGACGGGCGTCATGATGGCGGCGGCGACGATGTAGGAGGTCAGCACCCAGTTGATGTTGTCGGGTGAAGCGCCGAGATCGCCCGTCATGGTCGGCAGCGCGACGTTGGCGATCGTGGTGTCGAGCGCCTGCATGACCGTCGCCAGCATGAGCGCGACCGTAATCAGGCCACGATGCGGCACTTCTTTGAACGGTTCGGACGTGCTCATGGCCTAGAACTTCCAGAAGGTAACAGAAACGTGTACAACGGGTTTCCGGGCGGCAAAGCCTTCCGTTGAGAGACCCTCATCGCGGTGGGACGCGATTATCGATGTGGGGGTTACATCGACCGAACGTCTCTAGCTGAGCGGATGCCTGCCGCCCGGAAACCTGAGGACCGACGGGGCCGTGTCGAAGGTTCAGATCTTGGACAGCCACGCGGCTCGGCCCAAACATTGATCCTTCCCACCCCTCCCATCGGACCAATCCTGCAACTCGCTTCCACCCGCGTGGTCCCCGCGGGCTTCCGCTGACTTACTGCGCGGGCTCGCCGGCCGTGGCGTGGCCGAAGATCGACGGCCAGCCGCGCGCGACGCCCGTATCGACGGTAACCGAAGCACTCATGCCGGTGCGCAGCGCCATCTTGGCATCGGGGTCGGTCAGTTCCAGGCGCACCGGAATGCGTTGGGTGACCTTGACCCAGTTGCCCGTGGCGTTCTGGGCGGGCAGCAGCGAGAAGTCCGCGCCGGTGCCGGCACCAATAGCCTTGACGGTCGCCTCGAAGGTCCTGCCCGGATAGGTATCGACCACGATCTCGGCCTTCTGGCCCTGCTTCATGTTGGTGAGTTGGGTTTCCTTGAAATTGGCGTCGATCCAGGTGTCGCCGGTCTCGACCAGCGCAAACAGCGGTGTCCCGGAGCCGACATACTGGCCGACCTTGAAGGAGGCGGCTTGATAGACGACACCATCGGAAGGCGCTTTCACCGTGGTCTGCGCCAGATCGTAAGCAGCCTTGTCGCGCGCGGCGAGCGCCGACATCACGGTCGGATGCTTGTCGGTTTCGATGTCGGGGTTGCCGCCGAGCGCGGCCTTGGCGCTGATGATGCCCTGCTGGGCGACGGCGACTTGCTGTTTTGCCTTGTCGAGGTCGTTGCGGGCCTGATCCAGCGACGACTTGGCGTTGATGCCCTTCTGCGCGAGATCGGCGGCCCGGTCGTACTGCGACTGGGCGTAGTCGACCTCGCTGCTGGCGGACTTCTCCTGCGCCATCGACTGACTGTAGGCGGCACGCAGCTGCTCGACATTGAGGCGCGCGGCCGCCACCGCGGCATCGGCCTGGGCAAGTGCGATCCGGTAGGGCTCGGGGTCGATGGCGAACAGCAGATCGCCCTGCTTCACCGTCTGATTGTCCGATATGGCGACATGGACGATACGGCCGGCCGTGTCAGAGGCGATCGACACCTTGGCCTGCTGCAGGTTGGCGTTTTCCGTTTCCTGGTAGCGCCCGCCCGTCACCCAGACATAGCCTCCGCCGATGATCAGTGCCGCCGGCAAGGCGAACATCAAGAAGAGGCGGCCGATGCGGCGCTTCTTCTTCGGCGCCGGGAGCGGCTGCACGGGAGCAGCGACCGCGACGGGTGTGGCAGCCGGCTGGGCCGGCGCTTCCATCTCCACCTTGGGAGCGTTTTCTTCTACCTTGGCTACCGCGTTCATGCTGCCGCGCCTTCCGCACTCTTGATCTTTTCCATCGACGAAGCTTCGCCATCCGTCAGATTCTGCACGATTACATCCAGCGCCCGGATCAGGACGCGCCGATCTTCCGGCGAAACGCCGCTGAGCGACTCCTCATAGACCTCGCCAGCGAGGCTCTTGACGTCCGCATAGGCCGCGTTCGCCTTCTCGGTTGGGAAGATCATCCGCACGCGCCGGTCGGCCGCGTCGGAGCGGCGTTCGATCCAGCCGCCCTCCTCCATCCGGTCGACCAGTCGTGAGACGCTGATCGGCTCGATTTCAAGCAGTTCGGCGAGCCGCGCCTGTGCAACGCCCGCTTCCTTGGCAACGCGGACCAGAAGCCGCCATTGCGCCGAAGAGAGGCCGAGTCCGCTGGCGCGCGCCTCAAAGCGCTTGCGCATCAGGCGCTGCACGTCGTGGATCAAAAATCCCAATCTGTCGATGCCATCTGAAACCATGAGCGATACATATAATAAGCGTGCTTACTATTCAAGATGCCATGTCACGATGAAAGCCGGCAAAATGCGCATGGCAGGCCTGCAACGCGATCCTGGTTAGCAACAGGTGAACGCCGCACCCATGCGCAACACCCGCGCGGAAGGGCACGAAGACGCCGTCTTCAGAGGCGGTTCCGGACAACCATGGTGACGACGAAGAATGCGCCGAGCGAGCTGGTGATGACGCCGATCGGCAGCTCCTGCGGCGGCAGCAAGGTCCGGGCCAGAAGATCGCTTGCCAGCAGCAACACCGCCCCGAACAGCGCGCAACTTGCGATCAGGCGCAGATGCAAGGGGCCGGCCAGCGGCCGCGACAGATGCGGGATCATCAGTCCGACGAAGCCGATGACGCCAGCGACCGAGACGAGGATCGCGGTCGAGAAAGCGGCCACGAGAAATGTCGCTCTGCGCATGCGGGCGACCGGAATGCCAAGACTCTCGGCGGCGCTTTCACCGGCCAGGAAGGCATCCAGCTTGCGGTGGTTCCACAACCCGTAGGCCGCGATCGTGCCAGCGCCGACCGCACCCAGCCACACATTGTCCCAGCGCGCCAGTCCGAGCCCGCCCATGGTCCAGAACAGCACCGAATGGGCCGCGCGCTGATCGCCGGCAAAGACCAGGTAATTGGTCAAGGCCGTGAACATAAAGGAGACGGCAAGGCCGGCGAGGATCAGCCGCTCAGGACCTTGCCCTCTCACCCGCGCCACCAGCAAAAGCACGATAGTGGCGGCGAGTATTCCGCCGGTGAACGCGGCCACAGGCAAGGTCCAGATACCGAAACTGTCACCAAGGACGGTGATGACGGAAACGGCGCCGGCAGCCGCCCCCGACGACAGGCCGAAGAGGAAAGGGTCGGCAAGGTCGTTGCGGGTCACCGTCTGCAAAAGCGCGCCGACGATACCCAGGCCGCCGCCGACACAGATCGCCAGGATCGTGCGCGGCAGCCGCAGGTCGACGACGATCTTGCCGACCGGGCCCGATATCCGAGGCTCATCCAGCCCGACGGCACGGCCAAGTGCCGCGACGACATCGGTTAGAGGTATCAGCGTAGAGCCGTAAGCGATCGACAGCAGTGCGAGAGCGACGAGCGCCACCGCGCCCGCCGTCATGGCCAGCGCGAAGGCCTTGTGCCCTGAAAGCGCGCCGGATTTGTGCTCTCGGGCAAGATCCATCAGAACGCTTCCGGATGCATCGCCCTGGCAATCTTGCCGATGGCTTCGATGTTCGCCGGTCCTGGCGTCAGCTCGGCATAACGAAGCGCGACGAAGCGCTCGTTCTTGACCGCGTCCGTTTCTTTCATCGCCGGGTGCGCCTTCAGGAAATCGAGCAGTTTCCTGTAGCCGCCGCCGTCCTGATAATCGAGCAGGATGAGGAATTGCGGATTGCGCGCCGCCACCGTTTCCCAATCCGTGTTGCCCCAGCTCGTTTCCATGTCGGCCATGATGTTGTCGCCGCCGGCTGCCGATATCATGGCGCTGGGGATGGCGAATTTTCCAGCGGTAAAGGGCTTGTCCTCGCCGGAATCGTACAGGAACACGCGCGTTCCCTTGGCGCTGCCGACCTTGGCGGTGATATCGGCGAGTTGCGTCTTCCAGCCGGCAACCAGCTTCTCCGCTTCTGCCTCCTTGCCGAAGATCTTGCCCAGCTTTTCGACGTCGCCATAAAGCAGGTCCATGGAGGCGGCCGGACGGCTCTTGTCGAGATGGACGCAGCTTTCGGTCAACACCAGCGTCTTGATGCCGTGCGGGGCGAGCGTGTCGGGGGTCACGTCGCCGCCGGGCTTCATGCCGTAGTACCAGCCGGCGAAGAAGAAATCGGGCTCGACGGCAACGAGATTCTCCAGCGTCGGATATTTCGGTGCCAGTTCGGGAATAGAACCCTGTTCGGCCTTGAATTCGGGGCCGACCTTGTACCATCCGGTGATGCCCGTCAGGCCGACGATCGATGGCTGCAGCTTCAGCGCGAAGGCCATTTCGGCCATGTTGAGATCATGGATGACGGCGCGCTTCGGCGGCGCGTCGAAGGTCAGCGGCTTGCCGCAGCTGTCGACCGTGACGGGAAAGGCAAAGGCCGTCGAGGCCAGCAGCGAGAAGACGAGGGAAAGGGCGAGGCGTTTCACGGATTTGCTCCTTGGTTGAACTGTGTCGGATAAAGTGCGGGTTTGATCAGGACGGGGGCGCGGCGCGGTTCGGAAGATCGAACACCGTCAGTTCGCGGTCCTCGGTGGGGTGGCGCAGGCGCAACACGTCGACGCCGAAAATCTCGCGGATCAGTTGCTGTGTCAGCGCCTCGTGCGGCGGCGCCAGCGCCTGCAGCCGGGCCTCGTTCATCACCGCGACCCTGGTGGCGAAAGGCGCCACCAGGGTCAGATCGTGCAGCACCGCGATCACGGTCATGCCGAAGCCGGCCACCAGTTCGAGCAGTTCCGCGCGT
This sequence comes from Mesorhizobium sp. SARCC-RB16n, assembly GCF_008520305.1. Taxonomy (GTDB): domain Bacteria; phylum Pseudomonadota; class Alphaproteobacteria; order Rhizobiales; family Rhizobiaceae; genus Mesorhizobium. The sequence goes on from NZ_ML703284.1 coordinate 130,504, forward strand.
GCGCGAGGGTCGAGGTGGTTGGTCGGCTCGTCGAGGAACAGGATTTTGGGCTCCTGCGCGATGGCGCGCGCAAGCTGGGCGCGCTGGCGTTCGCCACCAGACAGCGAACCGATGGTGCGGCCGAGCAGCGGCAGGAGACCGGTCCGGCGCAGCGCGTCCACGACAATGTCGCGTTCCTCGCCGCGACGCCTCAGGCCGGCATGCGGGACGCGGCCAAGCTCGACATAGTCGATCACCGCCAGCCGTGGGTCCGGCTGGTCTGTCTGGCCCACGACGGCGATATGCAAGGCGCGCTCGGCGGGCGAAATCCTGTCCAGGCGTCGCCCGCCAAGCTTCACCTCTCCGAAGCTCGGCCGGAGCATGCCGGACAACATGCGCAGTAGCGTGGTCTTGCCGGCGCCGTTGGGGCCAATGATGGCGAGTCGGTCGCCCGATGTCACCGACAGGCTGACCGCGTGGACCAGATTCCGGCCATTCGCCATCGCGCTCAAGTCACGCGCATCGAGAAGCGACGTTGTCATTGGTTGCCATCCGCCGGTTTGCCCGGTGCCGGGATGCGGGCCAGCGTCTTGCCGGCTAGGCGCGGCGGACGTTGTCCGGAATTGCACCAGCCGTCGGCAAGCGAAGCGTAGAGCCTGGCGAATCGCACGAGATCGGTAGCGTCGGCCTGGGCGTCGATCGACCCGAAGAGATAGGCGGCCTTGCCTGGCGCCTGGAAAGCCACCGCCAGGGGGCGTGCGCAACCGGCCATGCAAGCTACGCCTTCAACCGTGAAACCATGCGCCATGTCAGGCTGGGCCGAGAGGCGGGAGCGCAACTCGGTGCACAAACTTTCGCCCAACCTGACGCCGGTCGGCACGTCGCGGCAAAGGGTGCACACGATGATTTGGTGCATGGGGCTGGGCTGAATACGATCGATTGCGCCGTCCAACTTCCCGTCACTTTCAAAACTGGCGACGGAAGGATGTTGGTCGACCGGCCGACAAGACCGATGTCCACGTTTCCTCCCGGCACACCCCGTCCGGTCAACTCAGCGATGGCAGGTCTCCTGGCTCACGGGTCTCTGCGCAATCCTGCCTTCCCAGCCTTGCCGGCCAGTGGCATTCCGGATCTTGCTCGCCGCTTACAGTTGCGGGGGCAGCCGCGGCCTCGACCTGAAATGGGGTCTCACCGCGTTCCCTTTTCACCCCTCGCCTTTCGGCTCGGGGACCATCACGAGTCGCAGCCTAGGCCGCGAGCGGTTTCGAGGCAAGGCAATCGTTTTGTTTTGTTATAACAGAACTAGAACGAGAGCAAGCCTGTCGTCAGCAAGGGCAAGCACGGACTTTGCGTCCACCGCCTAACATTGCCGTTTCGATTTTGCGCCAGGCGCAATTTCGATCAAACTGGCCGGGCAACGAGGCGCCAGAGTAAGGACGCCACATGCGAGGAACACATGAACCCGACCGAGAAAGCGCTATGGTTTGTCGAAAGCCATCTGCCGGAGGCTGTTACGCTCGACGACGTTGCCCAAAGCAGTGGCGTGTCGCGCTTTCATGTGACGCGCGCCTTCGGTGCCGCCACCGGCCGGTCAGTGATGGGTTATATGCGCTCGCGCCGGCTGACCGAGGCGGCGCGCAGGCTCGCCGGCGGTGCGCCCGACATCCTCTGCGTCGCGCTCGACGCCGGCTACAACTCGCATGAGGCTTTCAACCGCGCCTTCCGCGACCAGTTCAGCACCACGCCGGAACTGGTGCGCGCGCAAGGTTCGACCAAGACACTCGATCTCGTGGAGCCTATCCTGATGGACCATTCCCTGCTCACCAGCCTCGAACCACCGCGCTTCGAGACCAGCCGACCCTTTCTCGTCGCCGGCTTCGGCGAGCGCTACAGCTGCGAATCGAGCGCCGGCATTCCAATGCAGTGGCAGCGTTTCAGCCCTTATATCGGCAACATCCCCGGCGAAGTCGCCGGCGTTTTCTACGGTGTCTGCCTCAATGGCGACGATGCCGGCAATTTCGACTATATCGTCGGCGTCGAAGTGCGCGACTTCGCGGATCTGCCGAAGGAATTCTACCGGGTGCGGGTTCCGGCGCAGAAATACGCCGTTTTCACGCATCGCGAGCACATCTCGACCATCCGGCGTACGATCAACACGATCTGGAACAGCTGGCTGCCCGCCTCCGGCCATGAAATTGCCGACGCGCCGGAATTCGAGCGCTACGGGCCCGAATTCGATGCCCGCACCGGCAATGGCGGGCTGGAGATCTGGGTGCCGGTCAAGGCATGACACGCCGTTACAGCTCCAGATCCCAGTTCTGTCCAACCAGATCCTTGCCGAAGGAATGGTGTGGCTCTTCCTCGATCAGCTTGAAACCGGCCGCCTGATAGATGTGCCGGGCCGCGGTCAAAATGTCGTTGGTCCATAGGGTCAGCGTCTTGTATCCCCTGGCGCGGGCAAAGCCGATGCATTCCTCGACCAGGCGCTTGCCGATGCCGAGGCCCCGCGCCGAAGGTTCGACATAGAGCAGCCGCAGCTTCGCCACCTGATCCGACTTGCGCACGACGAAGACCGAGCCGACGACCTCGCCTTCCCGCTCGGCGATCCAGCCGCGCTCCCATTTCGGGTCGAAGGATTTTACGAACGCAGCGAGGATTTCGGCGACCAGCGCCTCATAAGTTTCGTCCCAGCCATAGTCCTGCGCGTAGAGCATTCCTTGCCGGCGGGTGATCCAACCGATGTCACCGACCTGCAGCGGCCTCAGCAGATAAGGGATTTTCGGTTCGGCATTGTCATCCAGCAGACGCTGCACCGTGCGCATGGACTTGACCAGCCGCTCCTGCTCCGACGCGGGCAGCCGACCGAGCAGCGCCGCGACCTGGTCGTGCGAATCCTTGTTCAGCGGCGCGAAGGCGTCCCTGCCCGCCGGAGTCAGCGCGATCGACGATTGCCGCGCGTCCGAAACCAAAGTGACCCTTGAGATCAGATGAAGGCGCTCGAATTTCTTCAGCAAACGGCTGACATAGCCGGCATCGAGACCGAGATCGCGCCCGAGATCGGTCGCGGTCAGTCCCTCACGATGCGCCAACTCGTACAGCACGCGCGCCTCGGTCAGCGAGAATGCGCTCTTCAGCAGCCCTTCGTCGAGCAGTCCGATCTGACGGGTATAGAAGCGGTTGAACGCCCGCACCGCATCGATCAAATCCTTGTTGGGCGCAGCCTTGTCGGGCTGATGATGGATTGTCATCGAGTCATCTCCTGCCAGCACAGGATCAATCATTTACTTGACGGAGTCAACTATATAAGAGGTGACCGTGACGCTTACATCATCGGCAGCACCGGCCAGCGATCGACGATCCTGCCACCGGAAAGCACCGCGATCGCCCCGAGTTGCTGCAGCACGGCTTCGCTCTGCGTCGGCCGCAGGAATGCGTAGTCGCCGGGCCTGACGACGGCCCCGGCGGGCAAGCCCATGAATTGCTGGTTCGAGGACAAGCCGAGCAGGCTGTTCGTCGTCATGCCTTCGGGAAACACCGGTTCGGCCATCCATTTGCCGCCGTAGAGATAGCAGCCCTTGCGCGGAAACCTGCCCAGCGCCTGGAGCAGACGCGAGACCGCCGGCGGGCCGGGCAGCATCGGCTCGACCACTTTCAGGATCGGTGTCGCGATGAAGGCGGCCGGCTGGAAGCCTCCGAGGCCTGGCGTATCGAAATCGCCGGGCAACACGAAGGCCGACCCCATCGACACTTCATTGGCAGCGCCACCATGATGAAGCAGCGCGGTCTTGCTGCCACCAATGTTCAGGATATGGCGCTGGTCCATGCCGAGGCGAGCCACGAAAGCAGCGGCCCGTTCCGAAGCTTGCGTCAACGCCTTGGCGGGTCCACCGAACAGGCCGGGTATGTGCGGCGCATGCGCTTCATAGGCCATGACTCCTTCGCAGCGCAGCCCTTTATGGGCCGGCAGCGCCTTCAGCGCCTGCGAGAGAGCTTCCGGTTCGGCAAAGCCGCCGCGATGCAGTCCGACATCGACCTCGAATGCGATGCGCAGCTCTACGCCCAGTTCGTCGGCGAGCGCACCATATTCCGCCAGCCTCTCATGGGTATCGATCAGCCAGCATACCCGCGACCCGGCTGCGTTCCCCTTAGAAAGCGCCGCCCTTGCCGCGCCGACCGGCATCGGTTTGCCGTACAGCAGATCCGCATCCGGAAACGCGCTCAACACCGCCTCGCCGATCGGCGGATGGAAGGTCATGAAGCGGCGGGTTCCAAGCGCCTTGCCGATATGGGCAAGCAACGGCAGGCAAGCGAGCGACTTGTCGACCAGCCGAACGGCAAGGCCGGGATCGAGCCTTTGCTTCACCAGGGCGATGTTGCCATCCAGCCGATCGAGGTCGAGCAGCAGGCAGGGTTGGAAAATGCCCGCCTGCTTCAACGCATCCGAAAGCGTGGCGAAATAGGCTTTCATCGTTAGATGCCAAAAGAACTGGGTTCGATGCCTAACAGGTCGGCCATGTACGGCGAGACGAAACGGCTCTGCGGATCGATGTCGCGGCGCACCGCCATCGCTTCGTCCCAGCGCGGATAGAGCTTTTTCAGGTCGGCGGCTTTCAGGCTGTGCATCTTGCCCCAGTGCGGCCTGCCGCCATGTACGCGGAAGATCGGCTCGGCCGCGCGCATGAACGGCAACGGATCGTTCGCCGCATCATGGTGGATGGCGATGGAACAGGTCGGCCTTTCGTAGAATGGCGAGAGCCAGAACCGATCGGACGCAACGCTGCGCACCTCGATCGGGAAATAGACCTCCGGAAAATGCTTCTCGGTCAGATCGATGATCTCGGCCAGCGCTTTCGGACCCTCCTCGAAGGGAAGGTGGTATTCCATTTCGTTGAACCTGGTCTGCCGGTCGCTGGCATAGACGTTAAGCCAGTCCTGCACATAGTCCTCGGCCGACACCTTGGCGACGGCGCCACGGATCAACCGGCGGCGCAGAGACGGCAACCAGGCAAGCCCGGTGCGCAAGCGGCGCAACGTGCGCAAGGAGCCCTCGTCATCCTCGGTCGGGCGCGGGTTGGTGGCTTCGGTGCTGAAGTCGCTGGCGATGAACTGCGCGTAGCCGGAGAAGGGAATGTAATAGAATTCTGCCGAGCGATGGGCGGCCATCATCGTTTCGAAATCGCGCAGCATGTCGGCGATCGGCAGCACCCATTTGCGGCGGCGCAGCCGGTAGGTCGCGATGTTGTTCAGCGTCACTTCACTGAGCACACCGAAGGCGCCGAGTGCGACACCGATGGCATGGATCGTCTCCTGATCCCCTTCCCGCTTGAATTCGCGGACCTTGCCAAGCCCATCGACGATCTGCACCGTTTCCAGTTGCGTGTGATAGGCGCCAAGCGTCGGCCCCGAGCCATGGGTGGCGGTGCCCAGCGCGCCGCCTATCGCCTGGCGGTCGATGTCGCCCATGTTGGGCAGGCCCTGGCCAATGCCTTGCAGGATGTGCATGAGCGGACCAAGCCGGGTCCCTGCCCGTACGCGGGCCTGATGTTTTTTCGCGTCATGCGAAACCAGGCCTTCGAGCTTCTCCAGCGACAGGATCGTGCCTTGCGACTTCACCAATGGGGTGAAGGAATGGCCGGCGCCGACGACGCGGACTGGACCCGGTGCGGTGCGAATGAGATCACCGAGTTCACCAACGTCGGCGGGGCTGGCAAGCAGCCGCGGCTCGGCGGTGACAAAACCCGACCAGTTGCTCCAACTGTTCGACATGGTGCTCACGCAACCACGCGGCGACGCCGCACCACGAGGACAAACAGACCGAGCAGCGCCACGCTGGCGACGGCACTCGCGGCGGCGAATTCCGGAACCGCGCGAAAATCCTCGCCGTCGATGAGCAGCGACGCCGCAACCGGTCCGATCGCCAGGCCGAAAAGCTGGGCGGCCGGTACCAGCAGCACGGCGGTGCGCGTGCCATCGGCGGTGATCGCCAGCCGGATCTGGTAGGGCACGATGAACAGCAGGATAAAACCCATGACCAGGGCGGCGACCCAGAATGTCGTGAGGCCAGGTCCGCTGGCAAGAACGAGCGAGGCGAAAAATGCGACGATGCCTATCGCGGCGATGGCGAAGCGATAGTCGATGCGCGCCTCGAACACGGTCGCCGTCATCGCGCCCAGAACCTGCACCGCGAGGCTGGCCGAGACGATCAGCCCGACGGTGCGGCCATCGATGCCGAATTGTGCGCCGAGCGGCTCCAGAAACGCCCAGACCGCGCCAAAGAACATGAAGTAGCAGAAAACCGACAACAGCGCGGTGACTGAAGGGACTGTCATCACATTGGCCAGGTTCTCGTCCTTCGGCAGGTCGGCATAGTCGGCGGGAACAATAAAGGCGACCACCAGCGACAAGACGCAGACGACCGCGAGAACGAGGAAGCCGCCCGCCGATCCGGCGGCGGGGATGACATAGAGCGCCAGCAGCAGCGCAAGAGCGCATTGCGCCATGGTCTGCATGGTGACGAAATAGCCGCCGATGCGTTCGGCGCGCCGCGAACGGGCGATCAGTTCGGTGGCGACCGCGACAAGACCGCCTTCGGCAAGGCCGGCCAGCGCGCGAGCCGCTATCAGCGTCTTGGCGCCGCCGGCATAGGCTGTCCAGACGTTGGCCAGCGCCAGCAGCAGCAGGAGGGCGGCACTTTTCCAGCGCATGTTGTGGGCGGAAAGCAGCATCGCGACGGTCGCCGAGCCGATCGCGATAGCGATCATCTCGGCGGTGGCGACCAGTGCCAGCTCGTCGCCACTGACATGGCCCTCGGTATAAAGGGCGCCAAGCAGGACGGGCTGCAGACCGAGAATGAGCAGGCCGACCGACCCTATCCACAAGGCCGAGGCAAGCTGTCCGCCGGTCGGATTGCCGACCAACCAGTCGCCATCGCCCTGAAGACCGGTGCTTGTCGAAGTCAAAGGCGCCTCCCAACGTCCTTGCCGCGCGGCAGAAAAGCTGACAATCTGTCAGCATTTCAGAACCTGATACTTGATCATATTTTTTGTCAACCGGAATTTGGGAACCCGTACGAAAGATCGGTGCATGACGGAAGCAAGTCGAACGGCCACCGAGCCCAGGCGTAGGCCCAAGCAGGAGCGCAGCCGCGAACGCATCGACGCCATCCTGTCGACCACCATGCGGCTGATCGGCGAGAAGGGCATCGACGCCGTCACCATGAAGGAGGTCGGCATGCTGGCTGGAGGGCCGATCGCCACCGTCTACCACTACTTCCCCAACAAGTCGGCGATCCTGGCGATGCTCTATGAGCGGTTCTCGGAGGTCAGCCGGGCGCGCTTCGGCGCGATCATCGCCGAAATCCAGGGGCTGGGCGACGTGACCGGTGCCGCGGACCGCCTGCTCGACGACTACTACAGCCGTGTCGCGGCTGACCCGGCCATTCAGGACCTGCAGAATGCCATCCAGGCCGACAAGGCGCTGCAGCATCTCGACATCGCCGAGACGAGACATCAGTCGAAGATATTGTGCGACCACGTCGGTCCGATGCTTCAGGCGGAGCAGCGCGAGGCGTTCGCGCGTCTGGTCTTTCTCATCTTCCAGCTTGCCGGCGGCGTCGTGCGCCTGGCTCTGACGCAAGATGAGGAAGAAGGCCGGCGCACGATCGAGGACTACCGCTCGATCATCCACACACAGTTGCGAGTGTTCTTGTAAGCCCTAATGATGATAGCCACGCCGAATAAGAGGGTGACTGCCGACATGAATGTCAGGACGCCGGTTATGTGACCTCGCGGATGAGGCCTTCGAAGCCGTCGGCAAGATTGGCATTGCCGGCGGCGAGAAAGGCAGAAAGATTGCGGGCGCCGCCGGGTGTCTTGTTGGCGTCGAGTAGCACCGCCTTGCCCTCATGCATGACAAAGTCGAACTTGCCGTAGTCAAAGCCAAGTTCGCGCCGCAGCGCGCGAAGCTCCTCGGGAACCGGAACCGGCTCACGACGGATCGTGTCGTCGCCCTTGACCAGGCTTTGTGGCGAAACATGGCGGGTGCAGCGCTCGCGCTCCCCGCAAAATATCCAGAAGCGGGCGCCAAAGCCGTCCGGTTCCGGCTCGGGAATGAACTTTTCGACGACGAGATCCCTGCGGTCGAACACCGCAGGCGCTACATCCGAAAGGGACGTACAGACGCGGTAGCCCTCGATAAGCTCGGCGCCGGGAAATGGCTCCGGCTTTTCGGCACGTCGCGATCGCCGGTTAAGCGACTGCTCACGCATTCCCAGATTGTTGAGATTGCTCTTGACGATGACCGGCCCTGGCCAGTCGTCATCCCTGCCGACCACGGCGCCGCTGACACGGCGCTTGGAGATGTCGGCTGCCCCGACGTTCAGGCAGAAGGGAAAAGCGCGCGCATATTCGACATATTCGGCTGGCGTCACGGTCGCATCGACATGCAGCACCGCTATATCGGCCTCCGGCTTCGCCGACGTTCCTGAGAGTATGCGGACGGAATGGCCGCGCCGCTTCAGTTCTTCCAGCAAATCAAAGAGCATGTAGGGACTGTCGCGGCGCAATAGCGGGCCGCGCCAGCGTTCGAACCTGTCGAACTCATGTGTGATAACCGCGATGCGAGTCATGCGCCCCCCGCACTTGGTTTCATTAGCGTCCTCGATTATGCGTTTGAATACAATACCGGCTCGGGGGCCAGCGATGACTGATCATTGGAATGCCATTCGAGGGCACTGGAAGTTGCTCGGACCACCGCTGCGGCCGCCCGCGGAAGCGGTGGAAACCTACCATCGCGAGCTCGACCTTTCGAAGGCGCATGTCGTTCTGCTCGGCGTGACGCCGGAACTCGCCGGGCTCGGCGCCACCATGATGGCCGTCGACGAATCCTCCGACATGATCGCTGGAATCTGGCCAGGTGACACTGCGTCGCGAAAGGCCGTCAAAGGCGACTGGCTCGACCTGCCGGTTTCCGGTGCAAGCGTCGATGCGGTGATCGGCGACGGCTGCCTGTCGGTGCTCGGGCTTTCAACCGCCCGCCGAGCGCTGTTCGCGGCAATCGCCCGCGTGCTGCGCCCTGATGGCCGCGCGGGCCTGCGTCTCTTTGCCAGTCCCGAGACACCGGACGATCCGGCAGCGGTGCAGGCGCTTGCGCTTTCTGGCGGTGTCTCCACTTTCCACGAGCTCAAATGGCGCGTCGCCATGACCGCGACAGGCCGCGCTCCCGACCATGCGATTCCAGTCAGGACGATCGCGGAAAGGTTCGATGCACTATTCCCTGATCGCCAGGAGCTTTCCGCGCGTACGGGCTGGGAATTGCCGGTCATCGCCACTATCGATGTCTATCGGAACTCGCCGGCCATCTACAGTTTTGCGCCGCCCATGGCGCTCATCAGCGAGGCGGAAGCGTTCTTCAGTAACGTCCGCATTGTTCCAACCGGCAGCTACGGGCTCGCCGAGCGATGCCCGCTTCTGGTGCTGCGGTCGCCGAGGGGCTGAACGACCTGATGAAATTCTTCGCTTTTGCGACCGGTAACCGCCGCATTCTTCGCCACGATGCAGCGAGAGCAAAATTTCGCGCGATCGAGCACTTGCGCGCGCCTTGACTCTCGCAGGTCGGCGGCCTATTTCAGCGCCACGTTAGCACTCGCCATTGGCGAGTGCTAACTACGTGTCCGGCGCCGCCGGATGGAGGAACTGTTTCTCACCGTTCTCATCGAGGAAGAAAAAATGGCAAAGTCGAAGTTCCGCCCGCTTCATGACCGCGTGGTCGTTCGCCGGGTCGAATCCGAATCCAAGACCGCCGGCGGGATCATCATCCCGGATACGGCGAAGGAAAAGCCGCAGGAAGGCGAGATCATCGCCGTCGGCTCCGGCGCCCGCGACGAAGCTGGCAAGCTGGTTCCGCTGGACGTCAAGGCCGGCGACCGCATCCTGTTCGGCAAGTGGTCGGGCACCGAAGTCAAGCTCAATGGCGAAGACCTTCTGATCATGAAGGAATCCGACATCATGGGCATCATCGGCTGATCATCGGCCTCACCTTCAACTTGAATTTTCAGGCTCTATCCGAGCCCCTGCCAGGAGCTAAAACATGGCTGCCAAAGACGTAAAATTCTCCCGTGACGCCCGCGAGCGCATGCTGCGCGGCGTCAACATCCTCGCCGACGCGGTGAAGGTCACGCTCGGTCCCAAGGGCCGCAACGTCGTCATCGACAAGTCGTTCGGCGCCCCGCGCATCACCAAGGACGGCGTCACCGTCGCCAAGGAAATCGAGCTTGAAGACAAATTCGAGAACATGGGCGCGCAGATGGTGCGCGAAGTCGCGTCCAAGACCAGTGACATTGCCGGCGACGGCACCACGACCGCGACCGTTCTGGCGCAGTCGATCGTCCAGGAAGGCCACAAGGCGGTTGCCGCCGGCATGAACCCGATGGACCTGAAGCGCGGCATCGATCTGGCCGTCACCGAAGTGGTCGCCGCTCTCGGCAAGGCCGCCAAGAAGATCAAGACCTCCGAGGAAGTCGCCCAGGTCGGCACGATCTCGGCCAATGGCGACGAGTCGGTTGGCAAGATGATCGCGGAAGCGATGCAGAAGGTCGGCAACGAAGGCGTCATCACCGTCGAGGAAGCCAAGACCGCCGAGACCGAACTCGAAGTCGTCGAAGGCATGCAGTTCGACCGCGGCTACCTCTCTCCCTACTTCGTCACCAACGCCGACAAGATGGTTGCCGAGCTCGAGGACGTCTACATCCTCCTGCACGAGAAGAAGCTCTCCAACCTGCAGGCCATGCTGCCCGTCCTCGAAGCCGTCGTGCAGACCTCGAAGCCGCTGCTCATCATCTCGGAAGACGTCGAAGGCGAGGCGCTGGCCACGTTGGTCGTCAACAAGCTGCGTGGCGGCCTGAAGATCGCCGCCGTCAAGGCGCCGGGCTTCGGTGATCGTCGCAAGGCCATGCTTGAAGACATCGCCATCCTCACCGGTGGCCAGGTCATCTCGGAAGACCTCGGCATCAAGCTCGAGAACGTCGGCCTCAACATGCTCGGCCGTGCCAAGAAGGTGTCGATCTCCAAGGAGAACACCACCATCGTCGACGGCGCCGGCAAGAAGGCCGAGATCCAGGGCCGCGTTGCCCAGATCAAGCAGCAGATCGAGGAGACCACCTCGGACTACGACAAGGAAAAGCTGCAGGAACGTCTGGCGAAGCTCGCCGGCGGCGTTGCCGTGATCCGCGTCGGCGGTGCGACGGAAGTCGAAGTCAAGGAAAAGAAGGATCGCGTCGATGACGCCCTCAACGCGACCCGCGCGGCCGTGGAAGAAGGCATCGTTGCTGGCGGTGGCGTTGCCCTGCTGCGCGCTTCGGCCAACATTAAGGTGACCGGCGTCAATGCCGACCAGGCCGCTGGCATCAACATCGTGCGTCGTGCACTGCAGGCTCCGGCCCGCCAGATCGCTGCCAACGCCGGTGCGGAAGCATCGATCGTTGCCGGCAAGATCCTCGAGAACAAGGGCGCGACCTTCGGCTACAACGCCCAGACCGGCGAATATGGCGACATGATCGTCATGGGTATCGTCGATCCGGTCAAGGTCGTGCGCACGGCCCTCCAGGACGCGGCCTCGGTCGCCGGCCTGCTCGTCACCACCGAAGCCATGATCGCCGAAGCTCCGAAGAAGGACTCGGCTGGCGGCGGCATGCCTGGCGGCATGGGCGGCGGCGGCATGGGCGGCATGGGCGGCATGGACTTCTAATCCAACCACTTTGCTAAGCTTACGGAAAGGGCGGCCCATGGGTCGCCCTTTCTCGTTGGAACTTACCTATTCAGTTTGCTTGCTTAGACAGCGGCGTCAGCGTGCTGCGCCACCTTGCCGGCGAGCACCGCCTGCTCGATAAGCGCAGCAACTTCGTCGGCCACGGCATTGAGTGACGAGCGATCGCGAGTGGCGCGGGCAATCACCATCAGGCCTTCAAGCGAAGATTCGACCAGCAGCGCCAGCGCGTGTGCGCGACGTTCAATCACCCCTGCCCTGACGAATGCCTGCCGCAGCAAGCCGATCCACTGCTCGAAAGCCGAGCGGCAGATCTCCTCGAGTTCAGGCACGTCGTTCGGCGCGTCGAGTACGACCGGCGCGATCGGGCAGCCGAGCGAAAACTCGTTGTCCTCCAGCATACGCGCCACCGACTGATAGATGTGGTGGACGGCGACAGCCGGGTCGCTTTCCCCCGCAAGCGCTGCGCCGAGCCGCTCGGTCACGTCGGCCACGCTGGCGCGCGTCACTTCGATGACCAGTTGGTCCTTGCCGCCCGGGAAATGGAAATAGAGCGAGCCGCGCGGCGCGCCGCTGGCACCCAAAATGTCGTTGAGCGAAGTGCCGTGATAGCCGCGCTGCCGCAAAAGCAGCGCCGTCGCCTCGATCATCCGCGTGCGTGTGTCCGTCGCCATGTCAACCTCTGTCAGGAATGTGCATTATAGGGCTTGCCCCAAATATGACAATCGGTCTACATAATATGTAAATCGGTCTACATATTTAGGAGCAGCAATGCAGAGATATCGGTTGGAAGGACAGGACGGCGGCCTCCACAGGCTGGTGATGCGCGAGGAAGCGGTCCTCCAGCCAGGTCCGCATCAGATCCTGATGCGGGTGCGCGCCACCTCGCTCAATCGCCGCGACACGATGATCCTCAACGGCACCTATCCGCTGACGCCGCGGGCCGGCATCGTGCCGCTGAGCGATGGCGCCGGTGAAGTGATGGCCGTCGGCGATGGTGTCACCCGCTTTGCCGTCGGCGACCGTGTCACCGGCAGCTATTTCGCCCACTGGATCGACGGCCGCATCCATGCCGGCCTGATCGACCAGCTCGGCTGCACGCTCGACGGCATGCTGGCCGAATACGCCGTCCTCGACGAACAATGGGCGGTGCGCTTGCCCGATCATCTCGACTGGCGCGAGGCGGCGACGGTGACCTGCGCTGGCGTGACCGCCTGGAATGCAGTGACGGGACCCGGAATTCCGAAGCCCGGCCAATGGGTTCTGGTCATCGGCTCGGGCGGCGTATCGCTCTTTGCACTGCAGTTCGCCAAGCTGCTCGGCTGCCGCGTCGTCGCCGTTACCTCACGGGGCGAGAAAGGCGACAGGTTCCGGGCACTGGGCGCCGACCTCGTGATCTCAAATTCGGACACGCCTGAATGGGGTGCGATCGTTCGCGAGCAGACCGGCGGCATCGATCTCGTCATCGAGACCGGCGGTCCGACGACCTTCGCGCAGTCACTGATTGCCAGCACGCTCTACGGACACATCGTGCTGCTGACGCTGCAGGATGCGAAAGGCCGGTCGATCGAGATGCCGGCGGCGCTCTACCAGCGTAGCCTCGCCACCATCAGCCGCCTTTTCGTCGGCAGCCGCACCAATCTCGAAGCCATGCTGAGCGCCGTCTCGCAGCATCGCCTGCGCCCCGTCATCGACAAGGTCTTTGCCTTCTCCGAAGCCGGCGATGCCTACCGCTATTTCCAGCAGGGCGACGTGTTCGGCAAGGTCATCATCGACGGCGCCTGAGCCTCCATTTCATCAACCAGAGGAAAGAGAGCAATGACAATTCGCGACGCATCGGCCGAATGGCACGGCACACTCAAGGAAGGATCCGGCCGGCTCAGGCTGGGCAGCGGCGTTTTCGAGGGCGCCTACTCATTCCCGTCCCGCTTCGAAAACGGCCCCGGCACCAATCCGGAGGAACTGATCGCGGCCGCTCATCAGGCAACCTCACGATTGCGTTGAA
>NZ_ML703285.1 GCF_008520305.1 Mesorhizobium sp. SARCC-RB16n
GAGAGAAGGGGCCTGAAGCACAGCACGCAACCAACGCCCCGAGCGAGCCCCAATCCTCTGCGGCGCCGCCGTCTTCGGCTTGCATCCAGCAACAGCAGCGTGCCTTCGCAATCTGTACCCCCTATTGAGGCCGAACCGGATGGACCCGGCTCGAACTCTCCAGCACATGTCCTATTGCCACATAGAATAGGAGTGTATTCTGTATTAGTGATTACTAATTTACGTCAATTCAGATCAAACACACCGCTTGCATTCAAAACTCGTCCTCCTCTTGATCCTTAGGTTCGCCAGACCATACGAGAGAATACGAAGGAAACGGCTTGGCGAACCGTCCCGTAAGCCATTGATTTTCCTTTTGAGTCTCACACTCTCAGCAACTAACATGATCGTTATTTGTCAATGGGTTACGAAGCGGTTCGCCCGAATTGACTCAAGAAGCTCTATTCTCGGCACCAAGGGCGGCGCCCGCACCAACGAGCGAGCGCAGGTGGTGAAACCGGACGGCTCGATCATTCCCGGCCTTTACGCGGCAGGGCTTGCGATGGCCAACCCGATCGGTACGCGCGCCTAGGGCCGGTACCACGCTCGGCCCCGACCTGACCTGGGGCTTCATCGCGGCCGACGATCCTGCATCAGAACAGGTGATCGCGTACAAAACAAGACGAAGATCTCTGACCATCGTCCTTTAAAAACAAACCCCATTGATCTGCATAGAGGGATTTGGCGTCTAAATCGGCGTCCCGTTGCGCGCGAGAATCGTTTCGTGCACGCCTATGGCGACGCTGCTGAAGCGATCAACCCTGAAATCGTCGAGCTGCGTTTCATAACGCCCGGTTGTGGTGAGCTCTCGGCGCCGCTTGCCTTGGTTGGCTGACGAGAGGTTTCGTATGAGCGGGAGGGGAGGCGACTTGGAGGTACCGCCGGTGATAGTGCCGTCCGTGGCGATGGCAGCATCGGTGCCGTAGCGCGTGACTGATCTGAGGCCGTGATGGCCCGATCAGGCCGGTGATGTCTCGCGCACGAAATGGGTGGGTGAAACGGCATTCATCGGACGTCGGACCGGGACAAAGTCAACGTCGCGCAACGCGCTGGGGATCTCGTCCGACAGCGGTTCGCGTCCGACCGGGCGTTGCGTCGGATCGGCGACGGGAACCGTCGAAAGCAGCTTGCGCGTGTAAGGATGCTGGGGATTGCCGAACACCGATCGACGGTCGCCGATCTCCACGATTTCGCCCAGATACATGACGGCGACGCGATGCGCGATGCGTTCGACCACGGCCATGTCATGGCTTATGAACAGAATGGCGATACCCATGTCGCGCTGCAGATCCATCAACAGGTTGATGACCTGGGCCTGGATTGTGACGTCGAGCGAGGCGACCGCCTCATCCGCGACAAGCAGGCGCGGGTCCAGCGCCAATGCTCTGGCGATACAGATGCGCTGCCGTTGTCCGCCCGAGAAGGCATGGGGATAGCGTTCGAGATGTTCCGGTGGCAGATGCACTTTGGCCAGCAGGTCCGCAGCCCGCTTGCGCAACGCTGGGCCGCGCGCGATGCGGTGGACGCGCATGGGATCTGCCAGGGCTTGCCCGATCGTCATGCGCGGATTGAGCGAGGAGAACGGGTCTTGGAAGACCATCTGCACCTCGCGCCGGAGGCCCGCCAGCGTGGCCCGTCTGGCGCCGATGATCTCCTTGCCGTCATAGCGAATGGAACCCGATAGCGGCTTGTCCAATTGTATGATGCTGCGTGCCACGGTCGACTTGCCGCATCCCGATTCTCCCACCAGAGCCAGCGTTTCACCGGGGAAAATATCGAAGGAGACGCCCTCCACCGCATGAACCCGTCCGGTGATGCCGCCAAAGATGCCGCCCTTGAGATCGAAACGCGTAACCAGGTCGCGCACTTCGACCAGGGGCTTCCTCTCGGTTGCTGTCGGTCCGCTCATGCCGGAACCTCCGGCTGCGAGACTTCGGCATTGTAGATGACAAGCGGGAACTTCTCGGGCGCATCCTTGTCGGCCATGCTGCCCAGCCGTGGAACCGCCGAAATCAGCGCCCGCGTGTAGCGGTGCTGGGGATCGGCGAAGATCTGATTCACGGAGCCCGATTCGACGATCTCGCCCTTCAGCATGACACAGACGCGGTCGGCGACTTCGGCGACGACGCCCATGTCGTGCGTGATGAAAAGCACAGACATGTCGATCTCGCGCTGCAGCGCGCGGACAAGATCCAGGATTTGGGCCTGGATGGTGACGTCCAGCGCGGTGGTCGGTTCGTCGAGGATCATCAGGGAAGGACGGCACGCCAATGCGATGGCGATCATGACGCGCTGGCGCATGCCGCCGGACAATTGGTGCGGATACTGGTCGAGTCGCCGGGCGGCGTCCGGCACCCGCACCAGCTTGAGCACATTCAGCGCGATCTCGCGCGCCTCGCGAGACGACTTGCCCTGATGTCGCGTCACCACTTCGGCGATCTGGTCGCCGACGGTGAATACCGGATTGAGGCTGGACATCGGATCCTGAAACACGATCGAGAACTCGAAACCGCGCAGCCCTTCCATGCGCTTCTCGGACAGCTTCGCGAGATCGACGGCGCCGCCGTCCTTGAGCCTCATCAGGATGCGCCCGCCTGTGATCCTGGCGCCGTCGTATTCGGTCAGCCGCATCACTGTCATGGCGGTCACGGATTTGCCCGAACCCGATTCGCCCACCAATGCAACCGTCTCGCCGCGCTTGATCTGGAATGACACGCCCTGAACCGCCCGCACCGCGTTAGCGGCCCTTGACCCGAAGCGGACTTCAAGGTTCTCGACCGATAATATGACGTCCTCCGGGAGGCTCGCGGTGGCGGCGGATTTGGCAGTCAACAAAGCACTCCGGGCGCATTCGTTCTCGACAGCCGGTATCGAACGCAGTCAGCCTCAGTGCTGTCAATAGGCCGGGACGCGCTGGTGGGTCGCAACCGCAGCGCGGACGATATCCCCAGAGGGCTCCATGCGCATCGACTGCCGGGCGAATATTGGCGTTTGCGACCAATCCTTCAAAGTTATGCAAAATTCGCATTGCTCCGTCGGATTTCGCATGACCCTGGCCTAGTAGCGGATCGCTAGCGCATCGCCAGAGCGGGGTCGGCCGTATTGCGTCCGCTCGCCTGTTCCGCGGTACGCGAAAGGTACCTCCATAGCGCCTCGCCGTCTCGGCTGCGCGTTCCCACGCGCCGGAAAATCCTGATCTCGATTTCCAGCGACATCTGATGCCCGCCGATCTGAACCAATTCACCTTGCGCGACCGATTTCTGGACGCAGATCTGCGGCAACCAGACCACGCCTTGTCCGGCGATCGCCATCTGCTTCAGTCCTTCAGCCAGCGATGACTGGTAGACGATGCTGAGATTGAGCGGGCGCCGCCAGCGCGACTGGATAAGCGAGATCAACTTGCCCAGGTAGCCGTCGCTCCAGGAATAGGCGAGATAGGGGATTCTGGTTCCCTCCGGCACATCGACATCGAAGAGCGGCGCTCCCGTGGAACCGACGCCGGATACCAGAACGAGGCGATCCCTGCCGATTTGAAGCGATTCGAAAGGGCCGCCTTCCAGCACGGGCGGGCCGTCGGGATGATCGTAAGTGATGGCGAAGTCGCACTTGCCGGACGACAAATGTTCAACGCATTCCAGGAAATCGCCGGTGTGCATGCTGCTGCGAACAGGTGCACTGGGCATTTCGGGATGGCTGATCCACTTGGGGAAAAAATAGATGGCCAGCGTATGAAGCGCGGCGAAAGTCAGAAGCCGTGAACTGGCGCCGGCCGCGTTGCGGCAGTCGGTCCGCAAACGGTACAGGTCGCGAACCATTTCCTGGCAGCGCGGAACGAAAAGGTTTCCGGCGCTGGTGAGGTGCACCGGATAGGTGCTGCGGTCTATGAGTTCGGCGCCGACCCACTGTTCCAGCGCCTTGATACGGCGGCTGAAGGCCGGCTGAGAAATATTTCGCGACGCTGCGGCCGTGGAAAAATTCCGCGTCGCGGCGATTTCGAGGAAATCTTCAAACCACGCCAGTTCCATCATCAGCCTCATGCGCAATTCGCATAACCGATCCTATCTACGCATTGGACAGTGGTGCAACCCTCCTCCTAGCTTTCCTAGCAACGATAAAAAGACGTCGGTTCAATTGTGGGAACAGCTTCATGAAAATCAAACGTGCCTTGGCATTAGCAATCTGCATCGGCGCTGGCGCCGTTACGTCGCCGGTGATGGCAGAGACCAAGAATCCCGGGACATTCGTGTTCCTCTGGACTGACGATGTTCAGTCCTTCGATCCGGCCTATATCGCAAACACGCCGAGCTCATATGGTGTTTTGAACGTCTACAGCCGCTTGTTGAATTATAACGGCTCGCAGATCTCCGAATTCGTGCCGTCCCTATCGTCGCAGGTGCCTAGCCTGGAAAACGGCCTGATCAAGCAGAACACCGACGGTTCGGTCAGCTATACATTCCCGATCCGCAAGGGCGTGCACGCCCACAAAGTCGGCATCAAGGGCGACGACGGCAAGATCACCTGGCAGTACTATGACGGACTGACCAGCCAGCAGAAGGCCAAGATTGAACCAGGCTATGGCGAGATCACGCCCGACGACGTGCGTTACTCACTGCTGCGCGCGATCCTTATGGGCCAATCCTGGATGTCGAACGCCATCACCGAGGTGGTGACGGCGAGCAAGTACACCGACGTCGCCAAATGGGTCGAAGCCGAAGGCAAGGTGGCGGACATCAAGGATGCCAGCCCCGAAGCGCTACGGAAGGTATACGACGAACTCGCATCGCAGATCACCGTCGAGGGCGACAATGTCACGCTGAAGCTGCCGAAATCCTTCCCCGCCACGCTTGGCGTTCTGGCGCTGCCGTTCGGTGCCTCGATCGTCGACAAGGAATGGGTCGCCTCCGTCGGGGGGTGGGATGGCGACGGGGACACCTGGAAGAAGTACTATCGTCCCGAACTCGGTGACGATCCGTTGTTCGCCCAGGAAAACGGGACCGGTCCGTTCATGCTCGACGAATGGGATCGCACCGATCGCCGCATCACGCTGAAGCGTTTCGACAACTACTTCATGGGCAAGGCCTCGCTCGAGCGAGTGGTCATGCGCACGGTTCCGGAATGGACCACGCGTCGCCTGCAGTTGCTCTCTGGCGATGCCGATTTCGTGACGACGCCCGTCGAGTTCCTGGACGAACTCAGCAAGACGGACGGTGTCAAGGTCGTCGACGGCCTGCCCAAGGTGTTCAGCCGCGGCCTCTATTTCGCGTGGCCCCTGGATGATGCCGACAACCCCGCCATCGGCAGCGGCAAGCTGGACGGCAACGGCGTCCCGCCGGACTTCTTCTCCGACATTGATGTTCGTCAGGGCTTCAACTACGCTCAAAATTACGATGCGCTGATAAAGCAGGCGCTGCTCGGCAAGACCGTCCAGGCGCGCGGCCCGACCGTTCGCGGCATCATGGGCTACCGCGCAGACTCGCCGATCTACAGCTACGATCCGAAAAAGGCCGCGGAGCACTTCAAGAAGGCTTTCGGCGGCAAGCTGTGGGATACCGGCTTCACCTTCACGGCCTATGTGCAGGAAGGAACGCCGCAAGGCACGGCCGCACTTTCCGCGCTCCAGCAGGGGCTGCAGCGGATCAACCCGAAGTTCAAGATGAAGATCCAGTCGCTGCCATGGGCGTCGATCTCGGACAAGCTGAACAACCGTGAAAAGCCTGCCTCGCCGCTCACCTATATGGGCTGGGGACCGGACTATTCCGACCCGGGTGGTCCGCTGGGTGCGGCGACCTACTATCTGTCCCCGACCGGTCTTGTCGGCGGCATGCTCGGCCAGGGCTACCGTGACCTGATGACGGAGAAGTTCAAGCCGCTTCTCGACCAGGCATGGGCCTCAAGCGATCCCGCCGTGCGTGAACCGATCTACGCCAAGCTGCAGGACATGTCCTACGACTATGCCACCACGCAGTTCCTCTGGGAGGACTTCGGCTACATCGTCACCCGCCGCAACATCGACGGCTACGTGCACAACATGATCCTCTACGGCGCCTGGGATTTCTATCCCGTCACCAAGAAGGCCGACTAAAGAGCTTCGGATTTTGCCGGGCGCCATCGTCGCCCGGCGAAACGGCTATTCCTCATGGTGCGGATGCTGATGTGCTGAACTATGCTTTGCGGCGGCTCCTGATGTTGCCCGTCGTTCTCTTCGCCCTGTCGCTGATGCTTTTCGCGCTGCAGATGTCGCTGTCGCCGACACAGCGCCTGGCGGCGTATGCGCCGTCCCCGGACTTCCTCAAGGGCGGCCAGGACAGCATTCGCAGGATGATCGAGCAGTATGGGCTGAACGATCCCTTCTACATTCAATACGGACGCTGGATCGGCAACATCCTGACGGGCAATCTGGGCTGGTCCGAGACCGCGCGCCAGCCTGTTGCTCACGCGCTGGCTTCCCTGCTGCCTGCGACGCTGGAACTGGTCCTGCTGGCGTTCATTCCTGGCTTTCTGCTCGCCATCTACCTGGGCTCGCGTGCAGGCATCCATCTCAACCGTTGGCCGGACCATGTGATCCGCATCTTCACCATCCTTGGCTGGTCATTCCCGGTCTATGTCTTCGGACTGCTGATGCTGCTGATCTTCTACTCCGCGCTCGACTGGTTCCCGCCCGGGCGTCTCAGCCAGTGGGCCCAGGCTGCCGTCACCTCGCCCGGCTTCACCCGCTACACCGGCGCGAACACGATCGATGCGCTGCTCAACAGCAATCTGCCTATTTTCTGGGATTCGCTCAGGCATCTCGCTGCCCCCGTCATCACCCTGACCTACGTCAATCTTGCCAACATGACGCGTGTCATGCGCACGTCGATGCTGGAAACGCTGCGCCAGGATTATGTCCGCACGGCACGCGCAAAGGGTATGCCCCGGCGCGTGGTGGAACTGCATCATGCCAGGCGCAACGCGCTGCTTCCGGTCACGACGATCGCCGGAATGGAGCTCGCCGCCATGATGGGTGGCGTCGTCATTACCGAAACTATCTTCGACTATACGGGCCTCGGCCAGTTCGCGGCCAAGACGGCCGCCAACCTGGATTTTCCGGCCGTGCTGGGCTTCGGGCTCTACTTCGCGGTCGTTCTCGTGGTGCTGAACCTGGCCGTCGACATGATCTATCCGCTGCTCGATCCGAGGGTAAAGACGCGATGAGAGCGCTTGGCTATCTGAAGCGTAATCCGATCTCGCTGGTCGGGGTGCTGCTGTTGCTGGCATTCGTGCTGATCGCGATTTTCGCGCCGGTGCTTGCGCCGCCGCAGGAATTCCAGATGTCGGTATACGACACGCCGAGAGCGGGCTTTCTGGCAACGCCGCAACCGCCTTCGCCCGAGGCGATCTTCGGAACAACCGAAGGCCAGTACGACATCTACTACGCCGTGATCTGGGGCACCCGCACGGCATTCAAGATCGGCCTGGGCGTCGTCGCCATCTCAGTGCTGATCGGCACGATCATCGGATCGCTCGCGGCCTTTTACGGCGGCATCGTCGACGAAGTGCTGATGCGTATCGTCGACGTCTTCATGGCGGTTCCCTTCCTCATCGCCGCCATGGTGCTGACCGCCCTGCTCGGCAAAGGACTCGGACCGATAACCGTCGCGCTGACGACTTTCGGATGGATGGGTTATGCGCGCGTGGTGCGCAGTGAAATCCTGCGGATTCGGGAGATGGATTTCGTGAATGCGGCGAGAAGCTACGGCGCCGGCGACTTCAGGCTGATCGTGTTCCACATCCTGCCCAACGCGTTCTTCCCTGTGCTGGTTCTGGCTACCATGGCCACGGGTTCGATGGTGCTGACCGCGTCCGCCCTGAGCTTCCTCGGAGTGGGCACGGAGGAAGGCTACGCCGATTGGGGGCAGTTCATCGCCTATGCGCGTAACTGGATCGTCGGCCAGCCCGGCAATCCGTTCCAGTACTGGTACACGCTCGCCTTCCCCGGAGCCGCGATCTTCCTGTTCGTGCTGGCATGGAACCTAGTCGGCGACGCACTGCGCGACATTCTCGATCCCCGCCATACAAACTGAAATCAGGGAGTATCCCCGTGTCTTCGCTTTCCCCCCACGCCATCGAGCTTCTTGAAGATCTTATCCGCCACGAGGTGGAGGACAAAGCGATCCCGTCGATCTCCTATGCCCTGGTCGACAGGGACGGCCTCATGACGCACGGCCACATACAGCGGCAGGATCGCCACTTCGACATGAAGGATGACACCTGTTTCCGCATCGGCTCGATCACGAAGACCTTCACATCGGTTGCCATCATGCAACTCGTGGAGAAGGGACTGGTCGACCTTGATGTTGATGTCTCGGAGTATCTGCCCGGTTTTCACCCGGTCAATCCGTTCGCCGGGCGTGAAAGCGGACCCCACGGCTCGCATGTCAGCCTGGGCAAGCTGATGAGCCACACCGCCGGGATCGTGCGCGAACCCAAGAGCGGACACTACCTGGATTCACGCAAGCCGCCGCTGGCCGACACTGTCGCCGAGCTTGCCACATCCACGTTGAAGCAGGATCCCAGCGCCGGCATCATGCATTATTCCAATGCCGGCATTGCCGTGGTCGGCATGGTGATCGAGCGGGTGACGCGAAAGAGCTACTCCGACTACATCACCGAGAATATCTTGAAACCGCTGGGCATGAACGACACGTCGTCAGGCATGGCCCCCGGCGTCCGTGAAAGGCTGGCGCCGGCCGACATGTGGACGCTGGACGGGGACAGCCCCGCGCCGGTCTTCAATCTCGGTGGGTCGCCCGCCGGCAATATCTTCTCCACCACATCTGACATGGCCAATTATACGCAATGCCTCTTGAGGGGCGGTTTTGCGCCCAATGGCCACTCCATCGTCGGTCCGGCGTCGCTTCGCAAGATGTGGACCCCGATCGGCAAGCGTCCCGAAGGTCACAACAAGGACCTGAACGGCTATGGTCTGTGCTTCGGCGTCGGCGACATGGACGGGTGGACCTCAGTCGGGCATGGCGGCGCGGTCTATGGGTATGCTTCGCAGATGATGATCCTGCCCAGGGCCGGTTTGGGCGTTCTGATTTTCGCCACGCTTGATTTCGCTAATCAGATAGCCTCTCGGCTCGCAGGCGATGGCCTTCGGATCGCCCTTGCCAATCGCGGTATGGGACGCATGCCGGAGCGCAGCCAGACCCCGCCGCCCATCACGGAGGATCAGTTCGCGCGCCTGCCTGGCCTCTATCGTCATGAGGTGGGCGGCGAGGTCGTCGAGGTGAAGAGCAAGGACGGTAAGCTGTATCTGATGGGGGAGGGCGTGCCGCTGCAGATCCGCCCGGTCTCGGGCAACGACTTTGTCATCGACGGACGCATCTACGGTCGCGGCGCCGACTACGCGCATATGAATCTCTCCTTCTCCAAGGCCAACCGGCTGACCTGGAAAGGGGCGAACTGGTCGCGCGTCGATAGTCTGCCTGTCGAGAAGGTGCCGCCGGAGATCGCGCCGCACCTCGGCGAGTACGGACCGGATTTCAACATCACCTATCTGACCTACAGCCACGGCCAGCTGAAATGCCTGATCGAGTATTTCTGCACCCATACCTGCGAGCCCGTGGATGCCGGTCGGTTCCGCATGCACGGGCTGCTCTACGAGGAGGAGATCCTCGAACTGGACGCCCTCGACGACAATGGACGCCGTGGCATTCGCGTCGGTCCCATGTTCCTGGAGCGGCGGCGGGCTGAAATGGCAGCCTGAGACGCCTCGGCCCGGGCAGCCATCGCTGCGCGGGGCCTCCACCGCAAGAGCCCGGACGCATTGAAGCGGCGTGCGCGGCGAAACGACGACTTTCTCTGAAATCGAAAAGGCAAGCACATGAAAGTCTTTATCAGCGCCGATATCGAAGGCACGGCTGGCATCACCAATTGGGATGAGGCGCGCAAGGGCAATCCCGACTATGCCGAGTTCCGGGAATACATGACCGACGAACTGGTCGCAGCCTGCGAAGGCGCCAAGGCGGCGGGTGCGACCGAAGTCGTCGTCAAGGACGCCCATTCGACGGCGCGCAACCTTATCCTGTCCAAGCTTCCAGCCTATGTCCGCATCGTGCGCGGCTGGAGCGGCCATCCGGATGCGATGATGTTCGGCATCGATGACACCTTCGATGCCGCTCTCTATACCGGCTATCACAACAAAGCCGGCACCGACACGAATCCGCTGGCACACACGCTGACCGGCACCGTGTCCAGGATGCTGATCAACGGGGAGGTGGCATCCGAATACACGCTGAACGCGCACTGCGCTGCCCGTCACAGCGTGCCGTCGGTGTTTCTGTCTGGTGATGCCGGCATGTGCGGCGAGGCGAGGGCGCTGGTGCCCGAGATATCAACCGTTGCAACCAGCGAAGGCTTTGGGCCGGCGACGTCGTCCCTTTCGCCTCAAGGCTCGGTCAAGGCCATACGCGAGACCGTGGAGGCCTCGCTTTCGCGCGATCTGTCGAAATGCCTGCTGAAGCTGGCCGACCGGTTCGAGCTCATCGTCGAATACACCACGCCTATCGAGGCCTACAGGGGAAGCTGGTACCCGGGCATCGAACATCCCGCCGCGCGCACGCTTCGCTTCGAGGCAGACAATTTCTTCGACATCCAGCGCGCGATACGGTTTGTAGTATGAGCTAGCCTCGCCAGTGTGACATCGACTTGTTCCCAGCGCGGCCCGTTCGGTCGTCGACGGGCTGTTCCGACATGTCGTCAGAGTAGAGTGAGTCGTTTCGACGGCGCGATGATCGCGGTGCCATCGCTGGCTTCCGATCAGAAATAGGTCTTGAGCGCGCCGGCGATCTCATAGGCGTCGTTGACTAGGAAGAGTATCTGCCATTTGTCGAAGGTTGTGCAGGGATGCGACACGCCCAATCCGATGCGATCGCCGACTTTTACCGAAACCGTCGCCGGAACGCGCATATAGGCGTGCTGGTCGTTGCTTGCGAAGATCTCGCAGCCCGCCAGCGTTTCGGGCGAGCCACCATCGCGCGACACGAGAAGCGGCACCGGCAGTCCGGAGTCGGTTCCGAAATCCCGCTTGCCGGCGGTCAGGATCGCCAGCCCGGGTTCCGGGCAGGACTGCACATGGGTCCAGACCTCCAGCGCGTTGACCAGACCTTCGTTCTCGCCCGTCGCGGCGAGGATGCGCTTCTGCTCGGCCTGGTAGATGCCGCTGTCATGGCTGACATAGCAGCCGCTGCGCGTCATGACCTGCGCGCCGCTGCCGGAGAGGCGATCGAGCACGATGTCGTAGAACGACGAACCGCCGGCCGTCACGACCGGTGGCGCGCGCTCGAACAGGTTTTCGCCGGCGCATGCTTCGTAGAGCGCGCCGATCTCGTCGACGAAATCCGCGACTGCATGCGCCGGGCCACCGTCCTTCGGCTTGATCAATCCCTCGAAAGCCTCGACGCCGCAGAGCCGCAGTTGCGGCGCCGCATGCGCGGCACGCGCGACCCCAAGCGCCGCGTCGTTGTCGCGGCAACCGGTCCGGCCGCCCGGATAGCCGCGCTCGATCAGCACCTGGATCGGCCGCGAGGCCGTTCCGGAGCGCCCGACCGCCTCGCTCGCCAGGCGCACGGCATCGAGGCTGTCGATCAGCATGTAGAAGTCGAGGCCGGGCGAAGCGTTCAGCTCGGCGACCAGGGCGTCCAGTTCCAGCCGTCCGACCAGCTGGTTAGCGAGCACGATGCGATCGATGCCGAACCGACGGCAAACCTTCATCTGGTGCAGCGTGGCGACGGTCACGCCCCAGGCGCCGTCGCGCAACTGCCTCTGCATGATCTGAGGGCACATCGTCGTCTTGACATGCGGCGCGATGATCGCGTTGCGCTTCGCCAGGAAACGCTGCATCCAACGCGAATTGTGGTCGAGCGCGGACTCTCTGATGATCGCTGCCGGCAGCGGCACATCACCGCGCAGGAGGTTCCAGCCCATCGAACCGACATCATGAAGACGGACCGCAACGCCAGGCGGAATGGCCTTGGTGGTTTCGTCCAGCACCAGATCGTCGAGCGGGTGAAGATGCATGCGAATTTCCGATTCTGTGCCACCCGCCGGATGCCGCGTGAACGCGGTCTGGCGCAGCTCTTACATGGTCCAGGTGCTTGCGGAAATCATATAATAGTTTGATGATGAGAAAAGATTTTTCTTAAACGAAAGATGGGTTGAGGACGAAAGAATGCGCATTTTCATAGCGGGCATGGACACCGAGACCAACACGTTCGCGCCCATCCCGACCGGCTACCACAGTTTCGAGGAAATGGGCATTGCGCGGGGCGACGCCACCTCGAAGGCATTGAACGAGCCGTCCTGCCAGCTGTTCGTGTGGCGTCAGCGCGGCGAAGCCGACGGCCACGAGATCGTGGAAAGCCTGTGCGTCTGCGCCGAGCCCGGAGGCATAACCATCCGCAATGTCTACGAGCAGTTCCGCGACGAGATCCTCGACGAGCTCAAGGCCGCCATGCCGGTCGACTGCGTGCTTCTGGCGCTGCATGGCGCTTTCGTGGCGGAAGGCTATGACGATACCGAGGGTGATCTTCTCGCGCATGTCAGAGCTGTCGTCGGCCCCGACATCCCGATCGGGGCAGAGCTCGATCTGCACTGCCATACAACCCAGAAGATGGTCGACAACGCCACCGCCATCGTCGCTTACAAGGAATATCCGCACACCGACATCATGGACCGTGCCGGCGAGCTCTACCGCATTGTCGTCGACGCGGTGGAGGGCAAGGTCAGGCCGGTGATGGCGCTTTACGACTGCCGCATGATCAGCACCTTCCGCGTGCAGGAGCAGCCGATGCGCGGCTTCGTCGATGGCATGATCGCCGCCGAAGCCGAGCCTGGCATATTGTCAGTCTCGCTCGGACATGGCTTTCCGCATGGCGACGTCGAGGATGTCGGAGCCCGCATGCTGGTCGTCACCGACGGTGACAAGTCGCTTGCCGAGCGGACCGCCGAAAGGTTCGGCAAGCAGCTTTTCGCATTGCGCAACGACCTGATCCCGAAATTCCTCAGCATCGACGAGGCGCTCGATATCGCGCTCGCGGAGCCGCAAGGGCCGGTCGTCATCGCGGATGTTTCGGACAATGCCGGCGGTGGCGCGCCGGGGGACTCCACCTACATCCTGCGCCGGCTGACAGAGCGCGGCATCGGGAACGTGGCCAGCGCCATGTACTGGGACCCGATCGCCTATCGCTTCTGCGTCGAGGCCGGGATCGGCGGTACCATAAACCTGCGGGTCGGCGGCAAGTGTGGCGTGTTCTCGGGCATGCCTGTCGATCTGCGCGTTACGGTAAAAGGCCTCGGTCGCGAGCTGACGCAGCTGTTCGGCACCATGCCCTGGCCGCTCGGGGATGCGGCATGGGTTACCACCGACGGCGGCATCGACCTGATCATCAACACGGTACGCACGCAGGTCTTCCATCCTGACTGCATGACCGCGCTCGGTCTCAATCCAAGCGAGCGGCGCATCGTCATCGTCAAATCCAATTACCATTTCCAGGCTGGTTTCGCACCGATCGCCAAGCGCATCCTGTTCTGCGCCCCGCCCGGTGCGACCCAGCCCAACTTCGCCGCGATCCCCTACACAAAGCTCAAGACGCCCTATTGGCCGAAGGTGGAAGACCCATTCGCGGCCGACGCGGCTTAGAGTCCAAGCGCTGTAACGATGGTCGCGAGTTCTTCACGGACGCTGCAATCACCGAATGCACTAGCTTCACGCGGTAAAGCTGCTCGTATTCGAATACGACCGCTCGGACTGAACGTCATCTCAACGCTACCTCGGTCATTCTTTCAGAAATTTCCCATAATCTTCGTCTGACCACCGGATCTAATGCCAGCGGGGGAATACGTGCAGGATGCGGATGTCCACGAGTTTCACGAAACCGGTCGGGGCCGTAATAGCCACCTCCCTCCGCTCGGACGGACGTAGCCGCGTATAGCGAGGGCAGCGCACCTTGTGATGCGGGCTGGAGCAGGAACCACAAAAGTGACCGCGCCAACCCCGCAAGGCTTCGCCGACCAAGCGTGTTGTGCACGAGATCGGTCCGCGAGACGCCGGGATGGGCTGCCATGCCCGAAAAGCCCCATCCAGCAGTGCGGCTGCGGCTATCAAGCTCAAGGGCGAACATCAAGCATGCGAGCTTCGATTGGCTGTAACCAGCCATTGGGCGATAGTTCTTTTGGAGATTGATGTCGTCAAAATCGATCCGTCCACCATTTGCAGCGAGACTTGAAAGCGCGACGACGCGGGCGTCCTTGCCTTTCGAGAGGAGCGACTTCAGACGAGCCGTCAAGGCGAAGTGGCCGAGGTAGTTCGTACCGAACTGCAGTTCGAAACCGTCTCTGGTCTCTTGCCGTTGCGGCGGGAGCATGACGCCGGCGTTGTTCACCAGAAGGTCCAGGCTCTGCTTCTCGTTCTCCATCTGCTTTGCGAATGCGGCAACCGAGGACAGATCCGCCAGATCGAGCTTCCCGAAATGCACAGTCGCACCCGGCACCGCGCGTTCGATGTGGGACAACGCGTCGGCGCCCTTTTGAGGGTCGCGGCCCGCGATGGTCACGTCACATCCTGCTCGGGCGAGCGCGAGGGCCGTCTCCAATCCTAACCCACCAGTTCCAGTTACGATCGCGGTTCGTCCATGCTGATCGGGGATATCACCGGCGTTCCACTTTGCCATCTTGCGTCCTTTCATAATTTTCGCACTTGGTGTAAGATAAATATCGCACCGAGTGTAATTTTGCAAGAGGGCCGAGTTGGACAACTCCGGGCGTACAGAGGGCGGTGGCCTGCGGGAGCGGAAAAAGCGCGAGACGAAGAAGCGCATCACGGAGAAGGCCATCGCTCTTTTCCTCAAGCGTGGCATCGATCAGACAACACTCGACGAAATCGCTGCTGCAGCCGGAATCTCGCGCAGAACCTTCTTCTACTACTTCACGTCAAAGGACGAGATTCTGCTGTCCGTCCTAAGTGCGATTGGTGAGCTGCTGACAGATGCGGTGCGAAGCGCTCCCGCAGGCTCCACGCCAATAGACGCAGTATGGAATGCGGTCGTCAGCGTTTGTGACGCTATTCCAGCCAACGATATGATTGAGCTGGACCAACTGATGCGGACCAGCCCGAGCGTGCAGGCGCGCAAGCAGGCATTCTACGTAGAGCAGGAAGGTGAAATCTACGCAGCGCTCAAAGAGCGGTGGCCGGAGCCCGAACGATCAACAGCATTGCGCACCGTCGCGATGATCTCGGTCGGCGCTCTGCGAGTTGCAGCAGACATCTTCACCCAGGAGAAGGGCACACGGCCCATGATCGAACTCCTGGAGGAAATATTCGGCAGTGCCGCTAAGGAGATTCGCTCTCATCGATAGCCCGGAATTGCACCCTTACGGCGCCCGCACTGGGTCGGATGCCGTGCCCACCGTTAAGCTGATTGAGTCCAGACCCTAGAGCGGTTCAGCGTTTAAAAGAATCGCCCGGCCCGCTCTAACTTCTTGTTTTTACGCAATTCCCAAGGGAAAGCGCTACGCGCTTTTCCCGGGAAAACCGCTAAGCACTTTTCTTGGAATTGCTCTAAGCAATCGCGTCATTCGGGGAGGAAAATACCGGTCGCGGCACCGTGCGCGGCACCGCCGTATCGTTTGCGCGTGTGACCAGATGACAGCGGACTGTTCGCAATCCGTCGGCGGGTGCCAAAACCTGCGGCAGTTCGCAGCCGGTCGTCGCGGAGGGGCAGCGCTCCCGGAAGAAGCAGCCGGTCGGCAGTGTTCGGTTGCTCGGCAATTCGCCGGCGCGCGGTGCGATCGAGGTCAGTGGACGGTCGAAACTCGGAACGGCATCGAGGAGCGTCTTGGTATAGGGATGCCTGGGAGCATCAAGCACGTCAAGCGTCGGGCCTTCCTCGACGATCTGGCCCAGATACATGACGGCGACACGATCGGCCACGTGGCGCACCAGCGACACGTCATGCGAGATGAGCACGTAGGATAGTTTGCGCTCCGCCTGCAGCGACAGCAGCAGATTGACGATCTGCGCCTGCACCGACACGTCCAACGCCGAGGTCGGCTCATCGAGGACCAGCAGCGCCGGTTCAACGGCCAGTGCCCTGGCAATCGCGATGCGCTGGCGCTGGCCGCCCGAGAACTCGTGCGGATAGCGATCGACATGCTCCGGCCGCAAGCCGACCGAGACGGCCAGTTCGGTTGCGCGCCCGATCAGTTGTTTGCGGGTGTAGCCGCCGCGAATGTGCAGAGGTTCGGTGATCAGGCGCCAGACCGGAAGACGCGGATCGAGCGACGATTGGGGATCCTGAAAGATGATCTGCAATTGGGTGCGCCGTGCGCGGTCCCGTTCGGTTCCCCTGAGTTTGATGGCACCGGCGGAAATGTCGGTCAGGCCGAGGATCGCCTGCCCAAGCGTCGTTTTTCCGCAGCCGGATTCCCCGACAATGCCGACCGTCTCGCCTTCGGCCACGCTGAACGACACGCCGTTGACGGCATGGACGTCGGCGCCGCCGAACCAGCCCGAGGTGACACGGTAGCGGACTTCCAGGTCTTCGACGGAGAGGAGCGGAGGCTTGGTCACGCGGCTTGCGTCTCCTCGATACGGCGCCAGCAGGCGGCGCGGCGGGCCGGCTCCATGGCAGCCAGCGGCGGCACCGACACGCAACGGTCATTCGCCTCGCGGCAGCGCGCTCGAAAGAGGCAGCCGGCAGGCGGGTCAAGCAGGTCGGGCAAGGTGCCGGGAATCTGTTCCAGCGGCTGCTTGGGTGGTGCCAGCCCCGGCAGACAGCGTATCAAGGCGCGCGTGTAGGGATGGGCTGGCGCTGCCAGCACCGACGCGGTCGTTCCGGCTTCCGCGACCCGTCCCGCGTAGAGCACGTAGAGCCGGTCGCAAAGCTGCGACACCACGGCCATGTCATGCGATATGAAAACAACGGCCGTTCCCGTGCTCATCGCCTTGTGTTTGATGAGGCCCAGGATCAGCGCCTGCACCGTCACATCGAGTGCCGTCGTCGGCTCGTCGGCGATTATGAGCTTGGGTTCGCAGGAGAAGGCCATGGCAATCAGCACGCGCTGTCGCATGCCTCCGGAAAGCTCGAACGGATAGGCTTGCATGATCCGCTCCGGCTCGCTGATCAGCATGTCGCGCAGCAGGCCTGAGGCTTTGCTCGTCGCGGCCGCGTTGTCGAGACGCTGGTGACGGCGGATGACTTCGACGATCTGCTCGCCGATCCGTCGGGTCGGGTTGAGGGCGTTCATCGGTTCCTGGAAGATGGTCGACACCAGCCGCCCGCGCACATGCTGGAGTTCACGCTCGCTGAGCGTCATCGGATCGTTGCCGAACAGACGGATGCCGCCGCCGGTAATGTGCGCGCTGCCCTTGGGCAAAAGCCGCGTCGCCGCCATCATGGTCACCGATTTGCCGCACCCGGATTCTCCCACGATGCCGACGATCTCGCCGGCACGGACATTGAGGCTGACCCCGTTCAGCGCCTTGATCGGCCCGCGATAGGTGCGGAACTCGAGCGACAGGTCGGTGATTTCGAGCAGGACGTCGCCGGACGGTTCGGTCATCGGCCACCCAGCCTGGGATCGAGCATGTCGCGTAATCCGTCACCCAGCAGGTTGAAACCCATCGCGCTGATCAGAATGGCCAGGCCGGGAAAGGTGACATACCACCACTGGTCGAGGAAATAGTTGCGCCCGCTCGACACCATGGAGCCCCATTCAGACGTCGGCGGCTGGGCGCCGAGGCCGATGAAGCTCAAAGCCGCGGCCGTCAGGATGGTGCCACCAAGATCCAGTGTCGCCTGAACGATGATGGGTGAGAGGGCGTTAGGCAGTATGTGCCAGCGCAGCATATAGGCGGGCGAAGCCCCGAAGCTGCGCGATGCCTTCACATAGGTGCGGTTGCGCAGCGACAGCGTCTGCCCACGCGCCAGCCGCACATAGGCGGGCACCCGCACCACGGCGACGGCCAGCATGGCGTTGAACAGGCTCGGTCCCAACGCCGCGGCCAGCGCCATGGCGAGGATGAGTGCCGGCAGCGCCAGGAAGACATCCATCAGCCGCATGATCGCGGTATCGACGATGCCGCCGACAACGCCGGACAGGCAGCCGATGATCGAGCCGATGAAGGTCGAGATGATGACGATGGCAAAGGCGATGCCGCAGGACGCGCGCGCGCCGAAGAGCACCCGCGAAAACAGATCGCGCCCAACCTCATCGGTGCCGAAGAGGTGCTGCAGGCTGGGCGCGGCAAGCCGTGCGGCAAGTGAGATCTTGTCCGGCGGGTAGGGTGCGAGCAGGGGCGCGGCCATGATCACAAACAGCACCGCCAGCGCGATCGCGGCGCCGACCAGAGTGAGAGGACTTTCCTTCACCCGATACCACAACCGTCCCACGCGAATCCGCGCAGCCGGCCGGGGCGATGTGACGATGCCATCCGCCGCCATCAGCCGAGTTCCCTGATCTGTGGGTCGAGCACCATATAGCTCAGATCGACCGCGAGATTGATCAGCACGTAGCCCAGCGAAGCGACGATGGTGAAGCCCATGATCGCGGGAAAATCCAGCGTCTGGATCGATGACACCACATAACTCCCCATGCCTGGCCAGGCGAAGATCGTTTCGGTCAGCACCGCGCCGTAGAGCAGATCACCGAAGGCGAGGCCAAGCAGCGTCACCGACGGGATCAGGGCATTGGGCAGGGCGTGCCGCAGGATGACCGCCGATCGCGACAAACCATTCGCCCGCGCGGTGCGCACATAATCCTCCTGCAGGACATCCAGCATGGAGGCCCGAATCTGGCGCGTGATGATGCCGAGATTGGCGAAGGCGAGGACAAAGGCCGGCAGGATGAGGTGATAGAGCGACGACCAGAAAGCTTTCAGGTCGCCGGCGACAAGCGAGTCGACCAGGAAGAAGCCGGTGATGCGCGGCGGCGCGGCGATGCCAAGCGTGATGCGGCCGCTGCCCGGCAGGATCGGTATCTTGACATAGAACAGGAGGATGAGCGCCAGCCCGAACCAGAATACCGGCATTGAAATGCCGGCAACCGACACGACACGCGCCGCCTGGTCGACCGGTCCGTCCTTGTAGATTGCCGAAAGCACACCGAGCGGCACGCCAATCATGATCGCCGTCACCAGCGCGGCGATGCCGAGCTCAAGCGTGGCGGGCAGGAACAGGGCAATATCGCCGGCCACCGGGCGCCGCGTCCGCAAGGACTGGCCGAGATCGCCCGACAGGAGCTGCTTGACGTATATGACAAACTGCTGGGTGACGGGCTTGTCCAGACCAAGCTCCTGGCGCACATGCGCCAACGTCTCGGCTGAAGCCTTGTCGCCGGCGATCAGCTGCGCCGGATCGCCGGGGATCAAATGCGAAATCGTGAAGGTGATGACCGCGACGCCGGCCACCACGAAGACCAGCAAGACGAGGCGCCGAAGGATTGTTGAAATAAGCGACATGCCTTCGGCGCCGATTTCTATTCGGACTTAGACATATCGGCGATGTTGTAGACCTGGATCAGCATCGGATTGTAGACGTACCCCTTCACCGAGGATCGCATGGCGAAGATGTCGTTCTTCTGGAACAGAAGGACGTAAGGTGCATCCTCGTTGGTGATTTTCTGCGCGTCGATATAGAGCTGCTCACGCTTCTTCTGGTCGACGGTCGCGAGCGCCTGGGTGATCAAATCGGTCACTTTCGGGTTTTCATAGAAGGCCCGGTTGCCGGGAGCCCCCATCTTCGTCGGGTCGAACCAGATGTTCATGAACATGAACGGATCGGCGAAATCGGGCGTCCACGCGCCCGTCGCGATGTCGTAGTCGCCCTTGGCGACCAGCTCGCGCTTGGTCGTGTCGGCGACATTCTTCATATCCATCGTGACGCCGATTTCGGCGAGCGAGGCCTGCAGCGCAAGACCCACCGGCTCCCAGGCGGAGTCGGCCTGCGAATAGGTGAAGCTGATGTGCAGATTGGAAACACCGGCGTCGGCAAGCAACTGCTTGGCCTTCTCCAGATCGTAGCTGTACTGCATGCCTTGCGGGTCATGGCCCCACATGCCGTCCGGGACAGCCCCGCGCATCTGTTCGGCCTGGCCCTGCATGACGCCATCGACCAGCCCCTTGTAGTCGGCCGCATAGGATATGGCCTGACGGACCTTCGGATTGTCGAAGGGCGCTTTCTTGTTGTTCAAATAGAGATAGACGACATAGAGGCTGGGATTGCTCTCGATGACCACCCCCGCGTTTGATTTCATGGCCTCGGCCTGGTCGACCGGGACCTGGTCGATCAGGTCGGCGTCCCCGTTCTCCAGTTGCAGGCGACGCGATGACATCTCGCGTACGATCTTGAAGATGACCTGCTTGAAAGCCGGCGCCTTGCCGGCATAGTGGGGATTGGGATCGAGTGTGATCTGCTGGTTGCGCTCCCAGCCCGAGATTTTGAAAGCGCCGCTGCCGGCGCTGTGCTCGGCGAGCCAGGCCTTAGCGTCGTCGCCGTTGACCGCGTGCTCTTGCGCCTTGGGATTGACGATCGACCCGGCCGAAGTGGCGAGCGCCGACAGGAACGGCGCAAATGGCGCCGACAATTCGAACTTCACGGTCCGCGGGTCGACAATGACAACATCCTTGATAGTCGGGAACATGTCGCCCGGGCCAGCCGCCAGCTTCTTTACGCGGTCGAATGAATATTTGACCGCGGCGGCATCGACCTGCGAACCATCGTCGAACATGTGTCCCGACGCCAGCTTGAAGGTCCAGCTGAGGTTGTCGGGAGCCGTGGTCCAGCTCTCGGCAAGCTCCGGAACGACCTCGGTCTTGGCGCCGTCATATTTCACCAGACGCTCGTAGGCCGGAAAGATCAGCGTATAGCCGTTGTTGCTGACCTCGACGGCGGGGTCAGCCGTGGGCGGATCCTCGGCCTTGGCGATGACCAGGACATCCTTGTCGGTGGCCCAGCTCGGCCCCACGAAGGTCAAGGCTGTCAACGCGGCAAATGCCGCAAAAGTCGGCAGGCGACGTAACAACATGATGCGCTCCCCTCGAGCTTGTGTTTTGCATCTCTTACGGGACGGACCGAGGGATGCCTTTCGCCCACGCTAACACCCGCATTTCGGATGGCAAGCCGATTTTTCTGATAGGAAAGCGATTTTCTATTTAGCCAAGTGTCATTTCCGGTTCGCCAGTCTCGCGCTCGTCATGAGGGCGCACGTTTTTGGCACCGTTGATGAGGGTCTGCTCAGACTGGCCGGATGTCGATGTGCACACGCACAGGATCCGGGCAGGCGTGTCGCCGACGCTGACATAGGCGTGTCCCATTGTGCTTTCGAAGTAGACCGACTCTCCTGTCTTGAGCCTCAGCGTCTCGTACACGTCGGTGTGCAGCTCGACTTCGCCTTCGAGGACATAAGTAAACTCCTGGCCGGGATGGCGGATGAGCTCCCCGAACGTTTCGATGCTTTGCTGGGTGATCGCCCCCAGCATGGGGATCATTTCCTTGCGTGACAGCTCCGTGCATAGAAAGCGATAGACGTAGTTGGGAGTCTCGACGATCCGCCCGTCCTCAAGCCGGCTGACGGCACGCGCGCCATGTGCGATGGGAGAGACGCTGGCCTTTCTCACGCCGAAGA
This sequence comes from Mesorhizobium sp. SARCC-RB16n, assembly GCF_008520305.1. Classification (GTDB taxonomy): domain Bacteria; phylum Pseudomonadota; class Alphaproteobacteria; order Rhizobiales; family Rhizobiaceae; genus Mesorhizobium. The sequence goes on from NZ_ML703285.1 coordinate 21,703, forward strand.
GTTCGGTTATGTCGACCTTGAGCCCCTGGGCAAGCTGCAGCAGCTTGTCATAAGTCAGCGACATCTGGTTGTTCTCGACCTTCGACAAGGTCGAGATGGCGAGCCCCGACATCTGGGCGACCTGAGTCAGTGTCCAGCCCCGCTCCCGGCGCAAAACTTTGAGGCATTCTCCCAGACTTGGCTTCGAATCGCTCATGGCGGACCCTTTCGACATTGGCAACAGTCTAGGGTTGAGACCCAACAAAGTCGACTCGCAAGCGGCGCCGCCTTTATCATAGGAAAGAGGTTTGACCGATCAGAAAAATTCTGCTTGGCTGCCGGCGCTTGCGCGAGAGAGGCTATGGGGGACGTTCTTATCATCGGCGGCGGCATGGCTGGCGCCTCGCGCTTGTTGATGGCCGAGATCGATGAGGCCCAGAAGGCGTGACCGCACAGCCACTATATAGCGGGTTCCACTGCGTACCTCTGGTTGCGCTCACGAGGCAGCAGTAAATGTGCTGCGTATTGTGATACAAATCGGTCATGAGTTCCGATAAAAAGCAAATAAAACAGAGGGATAGGGTAGGAGGTGATCCCTGCCAACGGTACCATCGGGCTTTCCTAAGTTATTGAATTTTCTGTTTAGCGCTACTGACCCTAATCCTGTGCGACCGCGTTTTGGCTGCGTCGCGCCGGGTGCGGTCGAGTTTTGACGGCAGCCGTGATCGCCGGGGCGGGACGTCGATGGTCGCCACTTCGGCAGAGGCCTCCTTCGAAGCCCTTTTTCGCAGCGACGATGCGCTCCGCGCCAGGAAGCGCAACAGGGCATTCACCAGCCGATCGAAGCCCGGCAGATGTCGTCTGCAAAGAGCTTCTGGGCGAAGACAAGCCGGGCACGATGTAACCGCCGAACGGGCTCGGTTCGAATTGATTCGCCAAGTTCTGTATGAAAGCGTACAAAAGGAGGTCGTCAGCAGCACGATACGGGCGTTGACGCTTGGGAGCGACCATCGCACTCCTGCCCCAGCGTGAGGCTAGGATGTCATGGCGAAAGACCCTGAGCGCCCCAGTCTAGCAACCGAAGCCGTGCGTGCACTTGCTCGGGAATCGGGCGCTACGGAACAGCAGATACGTGACATAGTGTTGCTGGTAGGGTTCGACCGCGCCTCTATCCTCAGGGAAGCTCGCCTTCTGGCGAAGGATGGATAGCCGACCAAACTTGCGATTTTTCCACAGCAGCTATTGTCGGTTTCATACCGACACGGCCGCCTGCCTAGTGCTGGCCGGGTGGGACAGTCTATGTTTTGCCACCGTCCGCTCGTTCGAGGGGCGCGGCCGGCCGAGAGATCATAGTGCTCTTGCCCAAGTGGAGAGCATCTCATGGATCGCAAGGCTTTGCAGGCCAAGAGCGAGTTGTTGCGCCGGATGAGCGCGGACGATTTCGAGCGGCTGCGGCCGCATCTCAAGAGTGTTTTTCTGGAGTTGCGATCGCCGTTGGAGAACGAAGGCCAAAAGATCGAAGCCGTCTATTTCTTGGAGAGTGGCATCGCATCGGTCGTGGCCAAGGCTTCGGCGACGGCCGAAGCGGAGGTGGGAATAATCGGCTTTGAAGGCATGACCGGTTCGGCGCTGATCATGGGCGACGACCTGGCAAGTTTCGATTGTTACATCCAGTCGACGAGCGAAGCGCTACGGATGAGCGCCGCGCCATTCGTCGAAGCCTTGGAAGACAGCCCTACCTTGCGGCCGTTCCTGTTGCGCTACGTCCAGTATCTCCACATCCAGACGAGCTACACGGCATCGATCAACGCGCGGCACAGCCTGGAGGTCCGGCTGGCGAGATGGCTTCTGATGTGCAGCGACCGGACCGTCGGCGACAGGCTTATGATAACCCATGAATTCCTTTCGATCATGCTGGGCGTCAGGCGCCCCGGAGTTACTGTCGGGCTTCAGACAATCGAGAGCTACGGCTACATCCGTGCTCGCCGCGGCGAAATCACCATCCGGGACCGGCAAGGTCTCATGACGCTGGCGCGGGACTCTTACGGTCCTCCCGAACTGCAATACCGCCGGCTGGTCGGGGACCTCGGCTCAAAGAACCCTTCGAGGCAGGACCGTCCGCTCGGCTGACCACCACCATTGTCGGGTTGCGGGCCGGGATTGCCTTCCGGAATTGCGGGAATGGCCGACGCGACGATGCCGGTGACGGCACATTGCCTAAGCCCGCGTCGGCCATTGCGGCATGATTTGGAGACGCCGCCTAACGAATCTAGTCGTCCAGGGATGACTGACAATAAAGGTCAAAGGGTTGGTAAGAAGCGTACGAAGCTTTGCATGCCCACGCTTCGCCGGCGCTGTTCATAACCGTCATTGATCGGCCTTGGTCAGGCAATCACAAGTCCTTGAACGAAAACTGTTCCCGGAACCACTCAACTCCAGGTTTGTTTGAAGCCCAGGTTCCATCTGGAGCAGGGCGGAGAAGGTGCATGGTCAGTTCGCGATCGATACCGGTGGTCGCCGCGCGTCCCATCCATCGGACGCCAATGGCGGTCGCCAATGCCTGTTTCATCGGCACGCTCCTGACCGACCTGACCTATTGGCGAACCACTGAGATGATGTGGGCCGATTTTTCGGCGTGGCTGCTGTTGGCTGGCCTGGTGATGGGCGCGCTTGCGGTGATTGCGGCACTTGTCGATTTCTTCACCCGTCGTATTTTCCGTGTGCGCGGGGTGTATCTGTTCGGCAGCCTCGTGGTGCTTGTGCTGTCGTTCTTCAACGCGCTGGTGCATAGCCGTGACGCCTGGACGTCGGTCGTGCCGACGGGGCTCATCCTCTCCGCAGCGGCCGTGATCGTCTTGCTTCTCGTGTGGCTTCTGGGATGGAGCACCGGCCGCGCTCGCGTGGAGGTGGTCGAATGAACACCATGCAGGTTTCCAACGCACACATCCGGCGTGCCGTAGGGTTAGGCCTGTTGTGCGGATCGCTTCTGGCATTGCCTGCCTGCAGCAACGACGACCCAGACCCAAGCGGCCAGGTCGGGCCGAACCCGATACTGCCTGAACCGACGCAATATCTGGTTCCGCCGATGCATGTAGCTTCGATCATTGGCTGGAAACAGGACGAGAAACCAACGGTTGCGAAGGGTTTGCAGATCCAGGCATTCGCCAAGGGATTGAAGCATCCGCGCTCGCTCTACACCTTACCGAATGGGGACGTTCTCGTGGTTGAGTCCGTGGCGCCGCCCGCCGCTGCGATCAAGCGTCCGAAGGACCTGATCATGGGCTGGATCGAGTCCATGGCGACCTCCGGTGGCAGCACCGAGGGAAGCAACCGCATAACCTTGCTGCGCGATACGAACGGCGATGGTGTGCCCGATGTCCAGGACGTCTTCCTCGACCATCTCGATTCGCCCTTCGGCGTGGCTCTGGTCGGCAATGACCTCTATGTCGCCAACACGGATGCAATCGTGCGTTATCCCTATACGCCAGGCGATACCAAGATCACCGCGCCAGGCACCGTGCTGACGCCGCTGCCCGGCGGCCCGATCGATCACCACTGGACCAAGTCTCTCGTCGCCAGCCTGGACGGATCGCTGCTTTACGTCGGCGTCGGCTCCAACAGCAACATCACCGAGAACGGCATCCAGGCGGAAAAGGACCGCGCCGCCATCTGGGAGGTCGACAGGGCGACAGGCCGTTCGCGTATTTTCGCAAGCGGGTTGCGCAATCCCAACGGTTTGAGCTGGGAGCCGCAGAGCGGAGCGCTTTGGGCGGTTATCAACGAGCGCGATGAACTCGGCCCCAATCTGGTTCCCGACTACATGACTTCGGTCAAGGACGGCGCATTTTATGGCTGGCCCTACAGCTACTATGGCCAGCATGTCGATCCGCGGGTGATGCCGCAGCGGCCGGACCTAGTCGCCAAGGCGATCCCCCCGGACTATGCACTGAGTTCCCATGTCGCGCCCCTGGGCCTGGCATTTTACACCGGCACCAACCTGCCTGAATCCTATCGCAATGGCGCGTTTGTCGGCGAACATGGCAGCTGGAACCGCAAGCGTTTCAACGGCTACAAGGTCGTTTTCATACCGTTCAATGGAGGTCATCCCGACGGCAAGCCTCAGGACGTCGTCACCGGTTTCCTTGACAATGACAACAAGGCACATGGGCGGCCCGTGGGCGTCGCCGTCGACAAGTCGGGTGCTTTGTTGATTGCGGACGATGTTGGAAACACGGTCTGGCGCGTGACCGCCGCTGCCCGGTAGGTACGATCTGGTAAAAATCGCACCGTCAAAGTCATCAAATTTAAATGACAGAACCTCGGTTTCGCGCGAAAATTCCGCCTTGGCTGATGCTTGGAGGAAGCCGTGCAGAATGCCCAACACAAAAGCAAAGTCGGAACCCAGATCGAGGTCGTCGAAGGATGCGGCGAATGGTTCGTCCGCGTGATCGGCGACGGTCAGGAAACCACCTGCCAATTCGAGCTTGAATCCTTCGCCCTGGCCTACGCCGAGGGCCAAAGGCTTCGCTTGAAGCTGGCTGGCATCAAGCGCCTTTAATACCTGCCACGCCAAATAGGGGCAGGCAGTTCGGACGGACCAAAGGCCGTGTCGGCAAATGCCGAACCGACAAACGTCGCCGCGTCGGTGGATGCCATTCTCGACGAGTTGCAGGACAGCCCTTTTTCGTGATGCAAGCCGCCATGGCCTCGCTGCGGGAGCGGGCCGCTACAGAGCGACCGGATGCAGATCTGAAGGGCTTGATCACCGAGAAGGTTTCAGTTTTTTGAAGAGAAAAGCCGCGCCGCAAATTGGGCCAAGGCCGTTTATCTCGGTTCGCTGTTCATGCTCAGATAGGTGGGGTCGAACTCGGCAATCCCGGCAAGTTGCTCCCAGTCCAGAATAGTGACCGTATGGTTCGTCCAGGTGATCACCTTGATCTTCTTCAAGCCACCGATCACCCGGTTCATATGGACAACCGACAACCCGAGCACGTCGGCCATTTCAGCCTGTGACAGCGGCAGATGGAAGCTCATGCCGTCGGTGCGTTTCACCACCTGCAGGCGTACGAACAGTTCGCATATGAGATGGGCCAGATGCGATGTCTTGGAGCGGCGGCCCATCGCCACGATCCATTCGCGATGAATGGCGCCGTCGACCAGCGTGTCGAGCCACAACAGCCGGGCCAGGTGAGGAGCCTGTTCGGTGATGGCTTTCAGCTTGTTGTGATCCGCGAACATCACCCGGCAAGGGGCGAGTGCGACGATACCGTGATCCATGGTCTTGAGCAAAAAGGCGTGGAGATCGACAAAGTCGCCGGGCACCTGCAAGGACGTGAACTGCCGGCCGCCGTCCTCAAGCACCTTATAGCGTGCCGCCAGGCCATCCAGCAGCATGGTGCTATAGCTTGGCCGGGACCCCACTGCGACCAGATCCTGCCCCTTTTCGAACTCCCGTCCGAAACAAACCGTTTGGGCCAACAAGGCCTTCTCGTCATCCGACAGAGTGTCGTGCTGGCCGAGTTGCAGGTAGAGGGACTCTAACATGATAGCCTCGAAGCGATCGGGGTTGAAACGCCGATCGCCGGTCGTCTCGGACGCAAGGATGGCAGCCGGACCCTTCGGAAGATGGCGGACACTATCAATTGGCGGCCTCCGCGTATTTTGGCGCTGGCGCCGGAGCGGGCAGGGAACCACCAGCGCCCCCAGGTATTTAGCACGCTAGAGGTGTCCAAGGCTGCCCCGAAATGAAACGGTACTATTTCGACCTTTACAACGGTGATGGCCTCGTATCGGACGACGATGGCCAGCCATTCGAATCGCAAGAACAAGCTAGGGCGGAAGCCATTCGCATTTTGCAGGATGTCGCTCGCGACGAAATGCCGGATCGCGATCTGGTCAAGATCACCGTCAAGGTGCGCGATGAGGCGGGCGCCCAGGTGTTCGAGGCATCGCTTGTCCTGACCGCCGGATGGAGCGCATGACCTAGACCTGGACAGCCTCGAAGCCGTTTCAGTCGAACGCATCCCGGTCAGCGCAGCAGACGCTCTGGAATTTGCACCACATTCTCCGATCCGGGCAGCTCGAAGGCCATCGCCAGCTGACGCAAGGAGGCCATTTCGACGATCAGCTCTTCGATCGAACGATCCGGCAAACCGGTCTTCACTTTTTGCCTTACCCTTGCTGTAAGTTGATGAACCCGGACAGGCGTGAAAAGGGGGCTGTCGTCCAGCAATCTGCTGATTTCGATCACCACATCGGCGTCAATGTCTTTCGGCAATTCCCGCATGGGCGTCACCTTGGTCTCGAAACGGCCCGAAGGCAATCAGGCATTGCGCATCAGAAGGCATGCCGGACGCGGATCGATCGCCGGATTCATAGAACTGCTCGCGCCGGCGAGTCACGAAAAAACCTCTGTACGAAAATTACCAAGCGGGTTAGTTCCCGTAATCCACACGCATCTTGCCTGAAACCGCGGGCTACTGGCATCGACCCCTGGCGCACGCCGCATGTGCCATGGCGCGATTGCCGTCAGCATCCGGGCGCTCCTGTCACCTGGTGAACTCGTCATCGAGAATGCGCAGAGCTTCTTCGTATTTGGCCGCGGGTGCTCCGATCTGCCGCGCTTGCCAGATGTTGTCGGTCAGGTCTGCCCGTTTTACCGGCAGCGCCAATCGGTTCGATGCGGCCCGCCTTACGAATGCAAAATAGTCCTCGCCGTCTCTGCGCGTCATGGCGTCGACGGCGGTGGCGATCGTCGGTCCAAAGCCCGCCTCTTCGAGCCTGGTCCGGCTCCAGCCTTCGCCCTTTTCCAGGACGTCGTGCAGATAGGCGACGACTTTCTGGTCCATCGTCTCGACGGCGTCGACCACTCGACGGCAATGGTCGATATAGGGTCTTCCTGTCTTGTCGTGCTGCGACGCATGCGCCTGCTCCGCAATCTTGGCCGCCCGATAGAAAATACTCATCGCATCCATCTCCGCCCTGTCCCCAGCGGGCCGCATTGCCCTCAGGCACCGCTCCCAGGTTTCGCGGTGCGGCAAGTCCACGCCGCGGCAAAACGCCGGTCGCCGGCGTCGGTTCCTGTGTTTTGCAGGAGCGAGTTCCCGCGCTGGGCGCTCGCCTTTTCCATGGCATCGAGGCCGCTTCCGTCGACGGGGCCGGCGGAAATGGACTGTCCGGGGGTCTAGAACCAGGCTGCCGATCAGCCATCGGCCCGCTTCGGTTTCGACGAAGCAATGGGCAGAAAAAGACTTCTTTTTGCGATCCAGTCCGGATGCTCTCTTGCGGACCTAAGAACACGCAAGGCTCGCTGGGAGGCGACGCCCAAACAAGAGCGGCTGCCGAAACACAGCGGCAAACGCCGCTTGAGGCCGATGCCGGCAAACAGCCATAGGGGAACCACGACAATGAAGACATTCCGAAATTGCCTGATGAGCGCGGTCGGCGCAGGCCTGCTGGGCCTGGGGCTTGCCGCTCCTGCCAACGCGGGCGCCATTCGTCTTGGCATGACGACCTGGGTAGGCTACGGGCCGCTGTTTCTTGCTCGCGACCTTGGTTATTTCAAGGAGGCCGGCGTCGATGTCGACCTGAAGGTCATAGAAGAATCGGCGCTCTACATGGCGGCGGTCGCTGGCGGCGACCTCGATGGCGCCGCCTCCACCGTCGACGAGCTGATGAAATATCGCTCCGACGATCTCTGTTTCAAATACGTCCTGGCGCTCGACGACAGCCACGGCGGTGATGGCGTCGTGACGCAGCCCGACGTGAAGTCGCTCAAGGATCTGAAGGGCCAGCAGGTGGCCCTGAACGAGGGTTCCGTTTCCGAATTCTGGTTCAACGTGCTCCTGAAAAAGGAAGGCATGACCGAGGACGACGTCACCATCACCAACATGACCGCCGATGACGCGGCGACAGCCTTCATCGCCGGGCAGGTTCCCGCCGCCGTGACCTGGGAGCCGCACCTCACCGAAGTCCGCAAGGGCGGCAAGGGAAAAGTGCTGATCGATTCCACGACCACCTCCGGCCTGATCGTGGATGTGATCGCCCTCAAATGCGATCTGATCGAAAAGCATCCCGAGGACGTAAAGGCCCTCGTCAAGGGCTATTACAAGGCGGTCGAGTATATCAAGGCCAATCCGGAAAAGGCCTATGAGATCATGGCCAAGGGCATTGGCGGCTATCTCGAAAAGCCCGAGGATTTCGCCGCCGGCGCCAAGGGCGTGCGCTACTACGACCGCGATCGCAACCTGGAATTCTTCGGCACGCCGCAGAAGAGCGAGGCGTCCGACCTGGTGAGCTTCGCACAAGACATCTGGGGCAAGGCCGGCAAGCTCAAGATGACGATCGACGCGAAAACCATCCTCGACACCGATTTCATCAGGGAACAGTGAGCCTTCGAGAAATCGGGTCGGTCCGCCTGGGCCGCCCCGATTTTCTCGACAGGCCAAAGCTTCGCGCTTCGGAAGATCAACGGAGGCCATCCCATGGCACAGAGGCGGACGGCGTGGACGCGCCTGACGACCCCATTCGCAAACATACCCGCCAGCACGGCAACGACACTCGCGCTGGCTATGTGGGTGGTCGTGATCGGCGGCTGGGCGCTGCTGTCCTATGGCCGCGTCGTGCCGAACATGTTCCTGCCGACACCCGGAACCGTGCTGCAGACGACCTATCGCATGTCCCTGGACGGCAGCCTTTTCTACCACACTTTGACCAGCGCCAAGGTGGTGATCCTGGGCTTCATCGTGTCCTCGCTGATCTCGGTGCCGCTCGGGCTGTGGATGGGGACCTACCGGGTGGTGCAGGCGCCGCTGGAGCCCTTGGTCAACTTCATCCGCTACCTGCCTGTGACCTCCTTCGTTCCCCTGTTCATCCTTTGGATCGGCATCGGTATCGAACAGCGGATAGCAGTCATCTTCTTTGGTACCTTCTTTCAGCAGCTCGTGATGATTTCCGACTGCGCGCGCAGCGTGTCCAGGGATCTGGTGAACGCCTCCTACACTCTTGGCACCAAGCGCAGCGAAGCCGTGTGGCACGTCATCTTCCCATCTGCGCTCCCAACCATCCTCGACACGCTTCGCGTCACCATGGGCTGGGCCTGGACCTATCTGGTCGTGGCCGAGCTCGTCGCCGCGTCGAGCGGCCTCGGCTATATCAGCCTGAAGGCGATGCGAGGTTTCCAGGTCGATGTGATCTTCATGGCGATCGCCGCGATCGGGCTTCTGGGCCTCATCACCGATACGGCATTCCGCATTATCCGGGCGAGGGTCGCGCCATGGGCACCCTGATTTTGAACGCAACCTCGCAAACCGCAGTCGGATCAAGGGTAGCAATGAGCGAGTCCATCAAGGCGAACGATCTGGCCGGCACGGCCTCGACGACCGGCGATCCGCCCTCGACCGGCACGACGATGGCCATCGAAGACGTGACATTGCGTTACGGCGACGCCAACGGCGTGCTGGCACTGGATGATGTGTCGCTGAAGGTAGCCAAGAACGAATTCTGCGTCATTGTCGGCCCTTCGGGATGCGGCAAATCCAGCCTGCTTTACCTTGCGGCCGGCCTCAATGACGCGACTTCTGGCACCATCAAGGTCGATGGCAGGGAAGTGATCGAACCTGGCCCCGACAGAGGCATGGTGTTCCAGAGCTACACGTTGTTTCCCTGGCTCACGGTGCGCGCCAACATCGAGTATGGGCCCAAGCGCAAGGGCCTGCCGGCGGGGCAGCGCAGGCAGATCGTCGACCAGTATCTCGACGAAGTCGGCCTCGCGCCGTTTGCCGATCATTACCCCGCTCAGCTTTCCGGCGGCATGAAGCAGCGCGTGGCGATCGCACGCGCCCTTGCGAACGATCCAGCCGTTCTGTTGATGGACGAGCCTTTCGGCGCCCTCGACAGCCAGACGCGCGGCACCATGCAGAAACTGCTTTTGCGCGTCTGGGAGCGGCAGCAAAAGACGGTGCTGTTCGTTACCCACGATATAGACGAGGCGCTCGTCCTGGGCGATCGCGTCCTGGTGATGACGGCCCGGCCCGGCAAGATCAAGGCCGAGATCAAGGTCGACATCCCCCGGCCGCGCTCGATGGACGTGATCCTCGAGCCCGAATTCATCGCGCTCAAGCGCCGCATCCTCGGCCTTTTGCACGACGAGATCGACGAGGATCATTGATATACGTCGCCCAAACGCCAGACCCGAGGGTATGCGGCGGTTTGGGAGAACGACATGCTCGGTTTGGCGCAGTTCGGCGAGACCAAACGCTGAGCCGCCCGATAGGTGAGGCCGCTCCCTATCTTTCGCCGTGATGCGCCGAGCCCAGGATCATCTCGGAGGCCTTCTGTCCGATCATCATGCTTGGCGCGTTCGTGTTGCCGCCGATCAGCTTCGGCATGACTGACGCATCGGCGACCCGGAGCCCGTCCACGCCTCGCACTTTCAGCGTCGCCGGATCAACGACGGTCATCGCGTCCGTCCCCATCTTGCAGGTCCCGACAGGGTGGTAGACGGTCAGCGCTTCGGCGCGCAGATAGGCGAGGATCTCGTCGTCGCTGCGGACATCCTTGCCCGGAAGCATTTCCTTGCCACGCACCGGATCGAACTCGGATGCGGCGAGAATCTTGCGCGCGATCTTGATGCCTTCGACAAGCACCCTGGCATCGTCTTCATCTGCGAAGAAGCGGTGGTCGATGAGAACGTCGCGGCGAGAACTGTCCCGTGACAATCTGATCTCGCCCACGCTTTTCGGCCTGAGCACGCAGGTGTGAATGGCGTAGCCGTGGCCGTATTCGATGAGCCTGCCGCGATGGCTGCGATAGCCCGGCACGAAGTGGAACTGGATGTCGGGCAGACCGTTCGCATGCCTGGTTTTCGCAAAGCCGCCGGCCTCGACATAATTGGTGGTGAGCATGCCCTTGCGGCGCGCGAAGTACTGAAAGGGCGCTGCCGCGATGCGGGGCAGGTTGGCAAGCGACAGACCGAGCGTCCTGGTGCTCCTGGAGCGCACGGTGATCATGCCGTCGACATGGTCCTGCAGGTTCTTGCCGACACCGGGCAGGTCGAGAACCGGGTCGATGCCGATCTGCCGCAGCTCGTCCGCGGGGCCGATGCCGGACGCCATCAGGATTTTGGGCGAGTTGATGGCCCCCGCACAGAGCACGATCTCGCGGCTGGCCGCGAGTATTTTTTGCTGGCCGTCATGGCGCACGCGCAGTCCAGTCGCGCGCCCTTCGGCGATGACGATGCCGATCACCTCGCATGCGCTGAGCAGCGTCAGGTTCTTGCGATCGAGCACCGGGCGCATGAAAGCGGTGAAGCTGCTGAAGCGCTGGCCCCGGTTCTGCGTGACGTTGTAGATCCCGACGCCGAACTGGCTCTCGGCGTTGAAGTCTTCATTGGCGGGTAGGCCGGCACGTTCGCCAGCCCTGACGAACATGCCGGAAAGCGCGTTCGGATCGCGCGGATTGTCGACCATAAGCTCGCCGTCCGTGCCGTGATAGCGCGGGTCCTGGGCGATCAGGTTGCGCTCCAGCTTCCTGAACACGGGCAACACATCGCTGTAGGCCCAGCCGGCGCAGCCGAGCCCGGCCCATTCGTCATAGTCCTGCGCAGCGCCGCGAATATAGACCATCGAGTTGATCGAGCTCGATCCGCCCAGCGCCTTGCCCCGGTTGACCGGAATGCCGCGGTTGTTGAGATGGGGCTGTGGCACGCCGACGAAACAATAGTCGTAATTCGGGTTGCCATAGAGCGACAGAATGCCTGCTGGCACCTTTACCCGCAGGCTGTCGTCGCTGCCGCCGGCCTCTATCAGGCACACTTTGACCGACGGATCGGCGCTCAGCCGATTGGCCACGACGCAGCCGGCCGAACCCGCGCCGACGACGATGTAATCATAGCTCTCAATCTTCATGCCGGCCCCTCGAGAATGCCGGCGCTTAAGACATCGCGGAACCGGCCGCTGTGAGCGCGCATCCTGTTCCGCAACCGGTTTCGTGCCGACCCATGCCCGGCTTCGCCCGCCACCTCATGCGGCGCTGCGGATCCGACCGTTGAAACTCTAGATGCGTCTATCGGCGCGAGAAATTCGGAAATGGTTACGCGTGACTTCGGAGATTCGTTATGGGCGCCCACCGGCACGTGCTGCTACTTGTGAGCACCAATAGCGAGACGACCGGATGGCGCAACGGCTTATCCGGAACACGGCGAAATCGATCACCCCGGCTGCGTTTGCCAGCCGCCGGAAATCGGTTTCATCCCCGTGCGGCAGGAGCTGTCGGATGGTCAGAAAAGGACTGGGCATGTCGGTTGAGACGATAGACACGCTTGTCGTTGGCGGCGGCCAGGCGGGGGTGGCCATGAGCGAGCACCTGAGCAAGTGCGGGGTTCCGCATCTCGTTCTCGAACGCGGCCGCATTGCCGAGCGCTGGCGCACGCAGCGGTGGGACTCCCTGGTTGCCAATGGCCCGGCCTGGCACGACCGCTTCCCAGGCATGGAATTTCCCGTGACAGGCCCCGATGGCTTTCCCTCCAAGGAAGAGGTTGCCGACTATTTTGTCGCTTACGCAAAGCAGATCAATGCGCCGATCCGCAGCGGCGTCGAGGTCAGGCTCGTGCAAAGAAATGTCGGTCGGCCCGGCTTCCGCGTCGAGACCTCCGATGGCGTGATCGAGGCCAACAGCATCGTCGCCGCGACGGGACCATTCCAGATCCCCGTCATTCCGCCCGTTGTCCCCGAGGAGGCGGGCATCCTGCAAATCCATTCCAGCGCCTATCGCAATCCCGCGCAATTGCCGAAAGGCGCCGTGCTGGTGGTCGGGGCGGGATCGTCGGGCGTGCAGATCGCGGACGAGCTCCAGCGTGCGGGAAGGCGCGTCTATCTTTCGGTCGGCCCGCACGACCGCCCGCCGCGGGCCTATCGCGGGCGCGACTTCTGTTGGTGGCTGGGCGTTCTCGGCAAATGGGACCTCGAAACCCCGGGGCCTGGCACGGAACATGTCACAATCGCGGTGAGCGGCGCGCGCGGCGGTGAAACGATCGATTTCCGCCGTCTGGCCGCGCAGGGACTTACCCTGGTCGGCATGACAAGGACCTACCAGGACGGCGTGATGAGCTTCGCGCCTGATCTTGCGAAAAACATTGCCCGCGGCGATGCCAATCTGATGTCGTTGCTGGATGAAGCCGACGCCTATGTCGCGCGCAACGGTCTCGACCTTCCGGAAGAGCCCACCGCCCGCCGGATCCAACCGGATCCGGAATGCATGACCAATCCGATCGGCGAACTGCACCTGGCCGAGGCCGGGATAACGGCGATCATCTGGGCGACGGGTTTCGCCGTCGATTACAGCTGGCTGAAGGTCGACGCCTTTGACGAGAAGGGCCGGCCGAGGCATCAGCGCGGCGTCTCGACCGAGCCCGGCATCTATTTCCTGGGGCTGCCCTGGCAGTCGCGGAGAGGATCGAGTTTCATCTGGGGTGTATGGCACGACGCCAAGCACGTGGCCGACCGTATCTCAACGCAGCGAAAATATCTGGCCTACCATGCCGCCGCGAAGCGCGTGCCCGTGGACGCCTGACCAAGGCCGACGAAAGCTGCGAGCCTGACCTGATGGAGACCAACATGGCGCATACCCGAATTCGCACCTTCAATACCAAGGACACCTATCCCGAGCAGAAGCTCGACAACGATCTCTGCCAGGCGGTCGTCACGCGGGGCGGCCGCACGATCTATCTGCGCGGCCAGTGCCCGCAGGATCTCGACACCGCCAAGAACATCGGCAGCCACGATCCGGTCGAGCAGACCCACAAGGTCATGCAGAATATCAAGCAGCTCATCGAGGAATGCGGTGGGACGATGGAGCATCTGGTGAAGGTGGTGATCTACCTGACAGATGTACGCCATCGCGAAGCCGTCTACCGGACGATGGGCGAATACATCAAAGGCGTTTATCCGGTTTCGACCGGCCTCGTCGTGTCGGCCCTGGCACGGCCGGAATGGCTGGTCGAGATCGACGGCACCGCCGTCATTCCGGATGATGCCATCATCCCGGACCGGGCGCCATGACCTTCTCCATCGTCGCGCGGTGCAGGCGCACCGGCATGTTCGGAGTGGCGGTATCCTCGTCATCGCCCGCGGTCGCGGCCCGCTGCGCTTATGCGCAGGCAGGCGTTGGGGCGGTTGCCAGCCAGAACGTCACGGACCCGCTGCTCGGGCCACGAGCGCTGGAGCTGATGGCGCGGGGCGCCTCGGCCACTGAGGCCGTCGCGATCCTGAAGCGTACGGCCGCTTTCAGCGAATACCGGCAGGTCCTGGCGGTCGACGCGGCCGGCGGCACCGCAATCCATTCGGGACCGAAAGCGCTTGGCATCTGGGCCGAGGCGCGCGGCGAGGACGTCGCCTGCGGCGGCAATTTGCTGGCCAATGACGGTGTCCCGCAGGCCATGGTCGACGCCTTCCTTGCGTCCGAAGGCCACCTTGGCGATCGGCTGATCGCCGCCATGCGAGCCGCGCTCGAGGCCGGCGGCGAGGCGGGACCTGTCCGCTCCGCCGGCATGAAGCTGGTGCGCGATGTGTCATGGCCCGTCGCCGACCTGCGTTGCGACTGGACCGAGGAGTGTCCGATCGAGCAGTTGGCGACGCTATGGGATATCTACAAGCCCCAGCTCGATGCCTATGTCACGCGCGCCCTCAATCCGTCTGGCGCGCCGAGCTACGGCGTTCCCGGTGACGAGTAGTCCGGCAATCTGGAGCCAGCATGAGCGAACTCAGTCATAAGGATTGGATCGGCAAGGCGTCGGCGATCCGTTTTCGAGACGGGGCGTTCATCGACGGCAAGGCAATGACGGCGCGCTCCGGCCGGACATTCGCCAGCATCAATCCGGCGACGGGAGCAACGCTCGCCGAGGTGGCGTCCTGCGGCGAAGAGGACATCGACCTTGCCGTCGCCGCGGCGCGACGCAGCTTCGAAGCCGGCGTCTGGTCGCGAGCGAGCCCCCAGCATCGCAAGCAGGTGCTGCTGCGGCTGGCGGAATTGCTGCGCGAGAATCTGCAGGAGCTGGCGCTGCTGGAATCGCTGGATATGGGCAAGCTGGTCAAGGACGCCGCAACCATCGACGTGCCGGGATCGGCGGCGATCTTCCAGTGGTACGCCGAAGCGATAGACAAGGTCTATGACGAGGTGGCGCCGACAGGCCGGGGTGATCTTGCTTTGGTACGGCGGGAGCCGCTTGGGGTCGTGGGCGCCGTGGTGCCATGGAACTTTCCGCTCGACATGGCGACCTGGAAATGCGCGCCCGCGCTGGCCGCTGGCAATTCTGTAGTGCTGAAACCTGCCGAGCAATCGCCTTTCTCGGCGCTCAGGCTGGCCGAGTTTGCCGTGGAGGCGGGCCTGCCTGCCGGCGTGCTTAATGTGGTGCCCGGCCTCGGCGAGACGGCCGGCCAGGCGGTTGGCCGCCATATGGATGTGGATTGCCTTGCCTTCACGGGATCGACCGCCGTCGGCAAGATGTTCCTGCAATATTCCGGCCAGTCGAACATGAAGCAGGTCTGGCTGGAGACCGGTGGCAAGAGCCCCAATCTGGTGTTCGCCGATTGCGGCGATCTGGATGCGGCCGCCGACATGGCCGCCTTCGGCATCTTCTTCAACCAGGGGCAGGTATGTTCGGCCAATTCCCGGCTTCTGGTGGAGCGCGGCATCAAGAATGCGCTGGTCGAGAAACTGGCGCAGCGGGCAACGGCGACCCAGCCCGGCGATCCGCTCGACCCCGCATCCAGGATGGGTGCGATGGTCGACGCGCGCCACGCCGCGACCGTCATGCGTTTCATCGATGGGGGCAAGAAGTCGGCGCGGCTGGTGACCGGCGGCGACCGGGTCGCTGTCGACGGGCGCGGCAGTTTTGTGCAGCCCACGATCTTCGACGACGTCTCGCCCGACGACCCGCTTGCCCGCGACGAGATATTCGGTCCGGTCCTGTCGGTGATCGCCTTCGACACCGAAGATGAGGCGCTTCGCATCGCCAACGACAGCGTCTATGGCTTGGCCGCATCGCTGTGGACCGACAGCCTGTCGCGGGCGCATCGCCTCGCGGAAAGGCTGCGCGTGGGCACGGTTTCCGTGAACACCGTCGATGCGCTGAGCCCGATGACTCCCTTCGGCGGTTTCAAGCAGTCCGGCTTCGGGCGCGACCTGTCGCTGCATGCGCTCGACAAATACACCGCGCTGAAGACCACCTGGATCAAGTACTGAGGAGTGGCCGCGACTTGATCACCGGCTGCAAACCGGCAACATAGCCACCATGCCGCTCCGCTTCACGCTCAGACAGCTTGAATATTTCGTCGCCGTTGGCGAAGCGGGTTCGATCGCCAAGGCGGCCGAGCAGGTGAATGTCTCGCCGCCGTCGATCTCGGCGTCGATCGCTCAGCTCGAAGCCGAGTTCGGTGTCCAGCTTTTCGTGCGCAAGCATTCGCATGCCCTGGCGCTGACCGCGGGCGGGCGCCTGTTCCTCAAGGAAGCGGCGCGCCTGCTCAACGATGCGGACGCGCTACACGATATTGCCGGCGATATCGCCGAAAAGGTGCGCGGACCGCTGGCGATCGGCTGCCTGCTCACTTTCGCGCAGATCGTGCTGCCGGCGCTGCGCAAGAAATTCGAGGACGCCTATCCCGATGTGCGCGTCAGGCAATTCGAACGCAACCAGGGACAATTGTTCGAGATGCTGCAGCGTGGCGAGATAGACGCCGCGCTGACCTACGATCTGGAACTGTCGCAGGACATGACCTTCGAGCCGCTGATGCAGTTGCCGGCTTATGTCATGCTGCCGGCGGCGCATCGCCTGGCCGCGAGGGCCGGCATCACGCCCGAGGAACTGGTCGACGAGCCGATGGTGCTGCTCGATCTTCCCTACAGCAGGGAATATTTCCTGTCGGCTTTCCAGCCCAGGGGCCTGCGGCCCAAGATCGTCGAGCGCACCGGCGACATCGCCGTGATGCGCTCGATGGTCGCCAATGGCTTCGGCTACGGCATCGCCAATATGCGGCCGCTCAACACCATGTCGCCGGACGGCAAATTGCTGGTCTTTGTGCCTTTGCTGGGCGACCTCAGGCCGCTCACCATAGGAATTGCCTTGCCGAACGCCGAGCATCGCACGCTGACGGTGCAGGCCTTCATCGACCACTGTCGCCGCTTCGTCGTCGAGCAGGGCGTCTTCGGCACCGAACGCATCGTGAAGTGAGGGCTGCCGTGCGGCTCACGGCCAGCCGTCCGTGAGCCTTTCCAGCAATCTGTTCAGCATCTCGTCGCAACGCCGCAGCTGTTCGACGCTGACAAATTCGTCCGGCTTGTGTCCCTGCGCCATGGAGCCTGGCCCGCAGACCACGGCAGGCGTGCCGAGATCGCGGCTGAACAACCCGCCTTCCGTGCCGAACGCGACTTTCATCGTGTCGTTGGCACCGGTCAGCGATTTGACGAAGGCCACCGCCTCCGATGCGGCCGGCGTATCGAGGCCCGGATAGGTGTTGGTGATCTCGATGTCGATCGCAGCCTCGGCCGCGATCGAAGCGGCCTCCTCGGCAATGCGCGCCGCGGCGTCGCGCAGCCCGTCGAGAATGCCGGACGCATCGTCGGCGGCAATATTGCGGATCTCGAAATCGACCTGGCAGAGGTTGGGCACGATGTTGAGTGCGACGCCGGCATTAATCTTGCCGACATGCACCGTCGTGTAGGGAATGTTGTAGTCGCCGTCGCGGGCGCCGTCGCGGGCCAGCCGTTCCTGTTCGTCACGCAAGGCGCGCACGAAATCGCATCCGAGATGGATGGCATTGAGGGCCAGTGGGGCGAGCGCCGAATGGCCTTCGCGTCCCCTGCAGATGGCCCGAGCGGCAAGCTTGCCCTTGTGCCCGGTCGCCACCTGCATGTTTGTCGGCTCGCCGACGATGCACAGCAGCGGGCGTAGTGGCGCCGCGCTCAGCATTTCGATCAGGTCGCGCACACCCAGGCAGCCGACCTCCTCGTCATAGGAGAGCGCCAGATGCAACGGCGTCCGAAGCGCCATCCTAGAGGCATTGACGCAGACGGCGAGCGCGGAGGCCACAAAACCTTTCATGTCCGCAGCGCCGCGTCCGTAAAGCTTGCCGTCGCGCTCGGTCATTTCGAACGGCGGCAGCGTCCAGTTCTGGCCGTCGACGGGGACGACGTCGGTATGACCGGACAGCATGACACCGGGCCTGCCGGCCGGGCCGATGGTGGCAAAGAGGTTGGCCTTATGCCCGTCCGCGCTGTGGACGATCTGGCAGGCAACGCCGTTCGCTTCCAGCAAGTCGGCCGCGTAGCCGATCAGGTCGAGGTTGGAGTCGCGGCTTACCGTCGGGAAGGCGATCAGCCGTTCGAGGATCCTGATACTGTCCATTTTCCTGTCTCTCGGTAGAGTCCTGGCTGTCTAGCATCATGCCGCCGATGCTCTGAAGTCGCATTTCGCTCAGCCCCGGTTCAACACAGACTAATCCGCGCCAGCGCGCGCGATTAGGCGCGTCCTAATCGGCACAGAAGAAATCCGTAGTTTTCCCGCGCCGGCTCCAACTTATGAGTAGTCTCGCCACGACCGGCGGTGCCGGGCCGGGCCGGAGAAAGCACCATGCGCGACCCACGCTACGACATCCTGTTCGAGCCGATGAAGATCGGTCCGGTGACGGCCAAGAACCGCTTCTATCAGGTTCCGCATTGCAATGGCGGCGGCTATCGCGATCCGTCCGCGGCAGCAGAGATGCGCCGCATCAAGTCGGAAGGCGGCTGGGGCGTCATCTTCACCGAGCAGACGGAAATGCACCACACCTCCGAGATCACGCCCTTCATCGAACTGCGGCTATGGGACGACGCCGACATTCCGGCTTTGGCGAAGATGGCCAGGGCCATGCACGAGCACGGCGCGCTGGCCGGCATCCAGCTCGCCTATTCCGGGATCAACGGCCCCAACCTCTACACCAAGGAGGTGCCGCGAGGGCCGTCGGCCCTGCCGATCCGTACCTTCACCAACGATCCGGTGCAGGCGCGCGCCATGGACAAGCAGGATATTCGCGATTTGCGCCGCTGGCACCGCAATGCCTTCAAGCGCGCGAAGCAGGCGGGTTTCGACCTGGTATGCCTCTATGGTGCGCACGGCTTCGGCATCATCCAGCATTTCCTGTCGACAGCCACCAACCAGCGCGCCGATGAATACGGCGGCTCGCTGGAAAATCGTTCGCGGCTGATGCGCGAACTGATCGAGGAAGGGCGCGATGCGATCGGCGACACGTGCGGCCTGACGCTCAGGCTGTCGCTGGACGAGATGATCGGCGACCTCGGCTTTGCCAACTCCGAAGTGCGCGAGATGATCGAGATGCATGCCGAACTGCCGGATCTGTGGGACCTCGCGCACGGCGCCTGGGAGGATTGCTCGGGCCCATCACGCTTCAAGGAAGAGGCGGCGCAGGAAAGCCTGGTGTCGGGCGTCAAGAAGCTGACCTCGAAGCCGGTCGTCGGTGTCGGCCGTTTCACTTCGCCTGACGTGATGGTCAGGATGATCAGGTCGGGGACGCTCGACTTCATCGGCTGCGCCCGTCCGTCGATCGCCGATCCCTTCCTGCCGAGGAAGGTCGAGGAGGGCCGCATCGAGGACATCCGCGAATGCATCGGCTGCAACATCTGCATCACCGGCGACATGACCATGTCGATCTCGCGTTGCACGCAGAATCCGACCTTCATGGAGGAATGGCGCAAGGGCTGGCATCCGGAGCGCATGCAGGCCAAGGGCGAAAGCGACAGCGTGCTGATCGTCGGCGCCGGGCCTGCCGGACTGGAGGCTGCCCGCGCGCTCGGCCTGCGCGGTTATAAGGTGGCCATCGCGGAAGCCGGCACCGAGCTTGGCGGGCGCGTCGCCCGCGAAAGCAGACTGCCGGGTCTCTCGGCCTGGGGCAGGGTGCGCGACTATCGGCAGTATCAGCTCAGCCAGATGCCTGATATCGACATCTATTTCGAAAGCCGGTTGTCGGCGGATGACATCCTGTCCTTCGGCTTCCAGAATATCGCCATCGCCACCGGATCGACCTGGCGCCGCGATGGCGTCGCGCGTGCCCATGTCGTGCCGATGCCGATCGACGCCGCCATGTCGGTCCACACGCCCGACGATCTGATGAACGGCAAGGTTCCGGCCGGCAAGGTCGTGCTGTTCGACGACGACCACTATTACATGGGCGGCGTTCTCGCCGAGCTGATGGCGCGTCAGGGGACGAAGGTGACTTTGGTGACAACATCGGCCTATGTTTCGGACTGGACCCGCAACACGTTGGAGCAGGGGGCCATTCACCGCCGCCTGGCGGAGCTCGGGGTCGATATCGTGCTCAACAGGACCGTCGTGAGTATCGCTTCAGGCGGTGTCGTGACGGCTTGCGTCTACACCGGCGCGAAACACGACCTGGCGGCCGATGCCGTCGTTCTGGTCACGTCGCGCAATCAGGACGACGCCATATGGCGCGACCTCAAGGCCCGGGAAAACGAGTGGGGCGACAGCGGCATCCGTTCGGTCAAGGTCATCGGCGACGCAGAAGCACCTGGTCCCATCGCCTGGGCAACCTATGCCGGCCACCGCTTCGCCCGCGAGCTGGACGAACCCGACATTGGCGACGCATTGCCGTTTCGGCGGGAAGTCGCCGCACTGGCGGCGGAATAGAACGTTCGGCGAATGCTTGCATTGTGGGAAACGGGGCGTGACATGCCGCGCCCGAACTGTCCCGCCATCTATCGCGTTCAGTCGACCGGACGGTCCGCGGCCGAACGCCGTCCATCGATCCACAAGGCAAGCAAGGTACAGGCCGCGCCCGAGAGCAGGTAGGCGCCCGCCGCGATGAGGCCGAAATTGCCGGCCAAAAGCAGGGCCGCGAGTGGCGCGAAACCGGCGCCGAACATCCACGCGAGATCCGAGGTTATCGCCGAACCGGTGTAGCGATGCTGTCGCGAAAAGCTCGATGCGACGACGCCAGACGATTGCCCGAAGCTCAGCCCCAGCAGGATGAAGCCCAGCACCATGAACAGGGCCTCGCCAACGGTGCCGCCATCCAGAAGCTGCGGGGCAAAGCCGCTGAACGTCGCGATGGCGATCGCCGAACCGCCGAGCAGCGCACGGCGTCCGATACGATCGGCGAGCGGGCCCGACGCGACGATGGCGGCGATGCCGAACAGCGCGCTCACCGCCTCGATCGCCAGGAAGCGTGCCGGCCCCTCCTTGGTGAACAGGAAGACCCAGGAGAGCGGAAACACCGTCACCATGTGGAACAGGGCGAAACTCGCCAGCGGCGCGAAGGCGCCGACGATGACGTTGCGGCCTTCGGCCCTGATCGTGTCCCTTATGCGCGTCGGCTGCAGGTCGCCACTCTCGTAAAGTTTCGAGAATTCGGGCGTCACCACGATGCGCAGCCGGGCGAACAGGGCCACGACATTGATGGCGAACGCGACGAAAAAGGGATAGCGCCAGCCCCAGGCAAGGAAATCGTCGGCCGACAGATTGGCGACGAAGAAGGCGAAGAGGGCACTGGCCACGATGAGGCCGATCGGCGCGCCCAGTTGCGGGATCATGGCGTAGAAGCCGCGCCGGTTCCGCGGTGCGTTCAGCGCCAGCAGCGAGGGCAGGCCATCCCAGGTCCCGCCGAGCGCCACGCCCTGCCCGATGCGGGCCAGCGCCAAAAGCCAGATCGCGACCGCGCCGATATCGCCATAGGCGGGAAGGAACGCGATGGCGACGGTCGAGGTGCCGAGCAGGAACAGCGCGATCGTCAGTTTCGCACCGCGACCGTAGGCGCGATCGACGGCCATGAACAGGACGGAGCCGAATGGACGGGCGATGAAGGCCAGCGCGAAGATGGCGAAGGAGTAGAGCGTTCCGACGAGCGGATCGTGCGTTGGAAACACCAGCTTGGGGAAGACGATGACAGACGCTATCGCATAGACGAAGAAGTCGAAGAACTCCGACGTCCTGCCCACGATCACGCCGACCGCGATATCGCCCGCGCTGACCTGGCCGTGGTCCGAGCCGATCAGCCCGCTGTTTGTTTCGCCAGTCGAAGTCTGAGCCATCTTTGTCTGTCGCCACCGCGTGGAATGAAATATTTGGGACCCGATTGCGGCAATCCCATTGTGCGCTGCACACTGTGCCAGACCAACCCGGCTGGGCATTGGACAAATTGTCCAATGTCACCGCGACGCCGCCGGCAGTAGCCCTTGATCGATACCGCAGTGCAACATCCTAAGCCTGTTGCCGCGGTCCATCGAGGGCAGCGTCTGATGAAACGATTTGGAGCCTTGCTTCTGCTTCCCCTGGCCGGGCTGTTGAGCGGCTGCGACATGGTCGTGCTCGCGCCGGCGGGCGATGTCGCGGCCCAGCAGCGCGACCTGCTGGTGGTATCGACCCTGCTGATGCTGGTCATCATCGTACCGGTCATGGCGCTGACTGTCTTTTTCGCCTGGCGCTACCGGCAGTCCAACGCCTCGGCGACCTATGCGCCGGACTGGGATCATTCGACGAAACTGGAACTCGTGATCTGGGCGGCACCGCTCCTCATCATCATATGCCTTGGCGCGCTGACCTGGCTCGGCACGCACCTCCTCGACCCATACCGCCGGATCGACCGGATCGAACCCGGCCAGCCCGTCACCCAGCTGCACAAGCCGCTCAGGGTCGAGGTCGTGGCGCTCGACTGGAAATGGCTCTTCATCTATCCGGATTACGGCATCGCCGCCGTCAACGAGCTGGCGGCGCCGGTCAATCAGCCGATCGATTTCCGCATCACTTCGTCCGCGGTGATGAACTCCTTCTATATCCCGGCCCTTGCCGGCCAGATCTATGCGATGCCGGCCATGGAGACGAAGCTGCACGCCGTCATCAACCGGCCAGGCACTTATAGCGGCTTCTCGGCCAACTACAGCGGTGCCGGCTTTTCGGGCATGCGCTTCGCGTTCCACGGCCTGTCCGACCAGGCATTCGACCAATGGGTGGCACAGGCCAGGACCGCGTCGGCGGCGCTCAGCCGCGACAGTTATCTCGAACTCGAAAAGCCGAGCGAGAACGAACCGGTCCGCCACTACGCCTCCGTCGATCCCGATCTCTACGGCGCCATCCTCAATCTGTGCGTCGAGCGAGGCAAGATGTGCATGAACGAGATGATGTCGATCGACGCCAAGGGTGGTCTCGGTCTTGCGGGTGTGCGCAACACCTTGCCCCTGCAATACGACAAGGTCGCCCGGCGCGGCGCGGTGTTCGGCAACGATCCGTCCTATGTCGCCAGCATCTGCACGGCTGAGGAGGCCGCTGCCGTCTCGCGCGCGGCCAGCGATGCCACGCCGGCGAATTGGCCGGCGAAGAATCTTTCCCCGCTGCGCGGGGCGGGGCTGCTCAGGCCCGGGACCGAGAGCCGCCGCGCCGAGGCGGATGCACCGTCGCTCGGCCTGCTGCGGCGCGAATTGTGAGAGACAGCTGATGCCCGATACGCTGACCAAATTCATTTTCGGCCGCCTCACCTGGGAATCCCTGCCCCTGCATGAGCCGATCGTCGTGGCCACCTTCATCGCGGTGGCGCTCGGTGGCATCGCGCTTCTCGGCGTCATCACCTATTTCAAGCTCTGGACCTATCTGTGGCGCGAGTGGTTCACCAGCGTTGACCACAAGAAGATCGGCATCATGTACATGGTGCTCGGCCTCGTGATGCTGCTGCGCGGCTTCTCGGACGCCATCATGATGCGGCTCCAGCAGGCCATCGCCTTCAACGGCTCCGAGGGCTACCTCAATTCGCATCACTACGACCAGATCTTCACCGCCCATGGCGTCATCATGATCTTCTTCGTGGCGATGCCCTTCGTCACCGGGCTGATGAATTTCGTCGTGCCGCTGCAGATCGGCGCGCGCGACGTCTCCTTCCCTTTCCTCAACAATTTCAGTTTCTGGATGACGGTCGGCGGCGCCATCCTCGTCATGGCATCGTTGTTCGTGGGCGAATTCGCCCGCACCGGCTGGCTCGCCTATCCGCCGCTCTCCGGCATCGGCTACAGCCCCGACGTCGGCGTCGACTACTATATCTGGGCGCTGCAGGTGGCGGGCGTCGGCACGACGCTGTCGGGCATCAACCTGATATGCACGATCATCAAGATGCGCGCGCCCGGCATGACGATGATGCGCATGCCGGTCTTCACCTGGACGTCGCTCTGCACCAACGTGCTGATCGTCGCCTCCTTCCCGGTGCTGACGGCGGTGCTCTCGCTGCTGGCGCTCGACCGCTATGTCGGCACCAACTTCTTCACCAACGACTTCGGCGGCAACCCGATGATGTATGTGAATCTCATCTGGATATGGGGTCACCCGGAAGTCTACATCCTCATCCTGCCGCTGTTCGGCGTCTTTTCCGAAGTCACGTCGACCTTCTCCGGCAAGCGCCTGTTCGGTTACACCTCGATGGTCTACGCCACGGTGGTCATCACCATCCTGTCGTATCTCGTCTGGCTGCACCATTTCTTCACCATGGGTTCTGGCGCAAGCGTCAATTCCTTCTTCGGCATCACCACGATGATCATCTCGATCCCGACGGGAGCCAAGATATTCAACTGGCTGTTCACAATGTACCGGGGCCGCATCCGCTTCGAACTGCCCATGATGTGGACGGTGGCCTTCATGCTCACCTTCACCGTCGGCGGCATGACCGGCGTGCTGCTTGCCGTGCCGCCGGCGGATTTCGTGCTGCACAACAGCCTGTTCCTGATCGCGCACTTCCACAACGTCATCATCGGCGGCGTGCTGTTCGGCCTCTTCGCGGGCATTGCCTACTGGTGGCCCAAGGCCTTCGGGTTCAAGCTTGATCCGTTCTGGGGCAAGGTTTCGTTCTGGTGCTGGGTGGTCGGCTTCTGGTTCGCCTTCATGCCGCTCTACATCCTCGGCCTGATGGGCGTGACGCGCCGCATGCGTGTGTTCGATGATCCCTCGCTGCAGATATGGTTCGTCATCGCCGCCTTCGGCGCGGTGCTGATTGCCTGCGGCATCGCCGCCTTCCTGATCCAGATCTTCGTCTCCATCCGCAGGCGCGAGGCGCTTGCCGATCCCACCGGCGATCCCTGGGACGGCCGCACGCTCGAATGGTCGACCTCTTCGCCGCCGCCCGCCTACAATTTCGCCTTCACGCCGGTCATTCGCGACAACGATGCCTGGTGGGACATGAAGCAGGCCGGCTACATCAGGCCGCTTGCCGGATTCAAGCCGATTCACATGCCCAGCAACACCGGCACCGGCATCATCCTGGCCGCCTTCAGCGTGGCGCTCGGCTTCGGCCTGATCTGGTACATCTGGTGGCTGGCGGCGCTGAGCTTCGTCTGCCTCATCGCCACCGCGATCGGCCACACCTTCAACTATCATCGCGACTTCCACATTCCGGCAGCCGAAGTCACGCGGACGGAAAAGGCGAGGACGACGCTCCTCGCCGCTCAGGGCTAGGGTTTGAACATGGCATCGACAGCAACCGTCGCCGGCATCGGGCCGGTCTTTCACCTGGAAGAAGAGCACGCGCACGCCGAAGGCGGCTCCACCATGCTCGGCTTCTGGCTCTACCTGATGAGCGACTGCCTCATCTTCGCGATGCTGTTCGCCGCCTATGGCGTGCTCGGCGGTAACTACGCGGCCGGGCCGGCGCCCAAGGACCTGTTCGACCTCGATCTGGTGGCGGTCAACACCGCCATGCTGCTTTTCTCCTCGATCACCTATGGCTTTGCCATGCTGACCATGGACAAGGGCCGGGTGGCGGCGACGCAAGCCTGGCTTGCCGTGACTGGCCTGTTCGGCCTGGCGTTCCTGTCCATCGAGCTCTACGAATTCGCGCACATGATCCACGAAGGCGCCACGCCGCAGCGCAGCGCCTTCCTGTCGTCCTTCTTCACCTTGGTGGGAACGCACGGCCTGCATGTCACCTTCGGTACCGTCTGGCTGGTGACGCTGATGGTGCAGGTGGCGAGATTTGGCCTCATCGAGGCGAACCGCCGCCGGCTGATGTGCCTCAGCATGTTCTGGCACTTCCTCGACGTCGTCTGGATCGGCGTCTTCACCTTCGTCTATCTGATGGGAATGTTGCGATGAGCGCTCATGATCATGCCGCCGATCACGACCACGCGCATGGCGGAGCCGCGCACGGATCGCTGAGGGGCTGTCTGATCGGCTTCGTCCTGTCGGTGATCCTGACCGCCATCCCATTCTGGCTGGTCATGACCGGCGCCATCGACGACAAGCAGGCCACGGCTATCGTCGTCATGGCCTTCGCGGCGGTGCAGATCGTGGTCCACATGGTCTTCTTCCTGCACATGAACACCACCTCGGAGGGAGGATGGTCGATGCTGGCGCTGATCTTCACGCTGATCCTGGTCGTCATCGTGCTGACCGGCTCGCTCTGGGTGATGTACCATCTGAACGCCAACATGATGCCGGGCATTCACGACATGCGCGAGATGCCATGAGCCCGGCGGCGGGCTCTGGGAGGACCACCATCGAGGCGATCGGGCAGGCCGGCATCGGTCCGCGCCCCGCCCCGCAAGAGGGCGCCGGCAGATCGTCCGCATCGCGTCTTGTCCTGGTGCTGCTCGGGCTTCTCGGCGTGCTGGTATTTGTCGGGCTCGGCATATGGCAGCTGGAAAGGCGGGTCTGGAAGCTCGACCTGATTGCCCGTGTCGACCAACGCATTCATGCGCCGATCGTCGATGCGCCGGGCCCGCGGAGCTGGAACGGCATTACCGCTGCCGGTTACGAATACAGCCATGTGCGATTGGCGGGACGCTATCTGGGCGGCGCCAACACGCTGGTGCAGGCGGTGACGGAGCTTGGCGGCGGCTATTGGGTGTTGACACCGATGCGGACCGACCGTGGCTTCGTCGTGCTGGTCAACCGAGGGTTCATCCCCCAGGAGCGCAAGGCGGAGTTCGAACGGGAGAGCGGTGGTTTCACCGCGCCGGCCGCCGTCGATGGGCTGTTGCGCATGAGCGAGCCCGGCGGCGGTTTCCTGCGCAGCAACGACGCCGCCGGCAATCGTTGGTATTCGCGGGACGTCGCCGCCATCGCACGCGCGCGCGGCCTGACGGACGCCGCTCCCTATTTCGTCGATGCGGGAGCGTCCAGCGTCGATGGCTGGCCGCGCGGCGGCCTGACGGTCGTGACTTTCCGCAACAGCCACCTGGTCTATGCTTTGACCTGGTTCGCGCTCGCTGCCATGCTCGCCATTGCCCTGGCCCGGCCGATCATCGGCCGCCGCCGACGGCAAGGACCCGCGAGATGAGCGTTCCCACGCAAGCGCTTGGTCATGACAAATCCCTGGTGGCGGCGTCCCTTGCCGGCAAGAACGGGGCGGTGTCGCATCCCGATGCAACGAACAGGAAGAACCTGCTCCTGCTCATCCAACTGCGTTGGCTGGCGGTGGCGGGCCAGGTGCTCACCATTCTGGCAACGGAATACTGGTTCGATATTCCGCTGCCGCTGGCGCAGATGGCCGGCGTGGTGCTTTTCCTGGTGGGCCTCAACATCTTCAGCCTGCTGGTCCTGCGCGGTATCAGTCCTATCAGCAACACCCAGCTCTTCGTCGCGCTCATCTTCGACATGGCGGCACTGACGACGCAGCTTTACCTGAGCGGCGGCGCGTCCAATCCGTTCGTATCGCTCTATCTCTTGCAGATCACGCTCGGCGCGGCGCTGCTGACGCCGGCGTTTACCTGGATACTCGTCGCGGCTGCCTCGGCCTGCTTCGTCTTCCTCATCTTCCTCTTCCAGCCGATCGCGATCCCGCATCATGGCGGCAGCGATCTCCTGTCCCTCCATATCAGGGGCATGTTCATCTGCTTTGTGCTGGCGGCCGGACTGATCGTGATCTTCATGACGCGCATCAACCGCAATCTGCGCGAGCGCGACGCCTATCTCGCCGACCTGCGCCAGCGCTCGGCCGAGGAGGACCACATCGTTCGCATGGGCCTGCTGGCCTCCGGCGCCGCGCACGAACTCGGCACGCCGCTTGCCACGATATCCGTCATCCTGTCCGACTGGCGCCAGATGCGCACCCTTGCGCGCAACCGCGAACTGGCGGCCGACGTGGCCGAAATGCAGGCGCAGATCGAGCGCTGCAAACGCATCGTGTCCGGGATCCTGATGTCTTCCGGCCAGGCGAGAGGCGAGGGAACGATACGCACGACCATTCGCGGTTTTCTCGACGATCTGGTCGAGGAATGGCGCATCAGTCGCCAGCCGTTCAAGCTGGACTACAAGAACGATTTCGACCCGGACGAGCAGATCGTGTCCGATACGGCGCTGAAGCAGGTCATCTTCAACGTGTTCGACAATGCCCAGGAAGCGTCGCAGGATTGGGTCGGCGTCACTGCCGAGCGGCAGGGCGACAAGCTGATGATCTCCGTGCGCGATCGCGGTCCGGGTTTCGACGAGGGTATTCTGGCGGCACTTGGCCAACCCTATATGTCGAGCAAGGGGCGGCCCGGCGGCGGCCTTGGCCTGTTTCTCGTCGTCAACGTGGTCCGGAAACTGGGAGGCGATTTTTCGGCGCGCAACATGGAGAAGGGCGCCTGTGTTATCCTTTCGTTGCCGCTCGCGGCACTGACCGACGGAGAAGATCGTGAGGCCTGATCGATCGCTGTTTATCGTCGAGGACGACGCGACCTTCGCGAAAACGTTGAAGCGCTCCTTCGAAAAGCGTGACTACGACGTCGTCGTCTGCCACGACAGGGAAGCATTGCTCGGCGCCCTCGAAACAGCTGTTCCGGCTTACGCCGTCGTCGACCTCAAGCTTGGGGCTGGCGGCTCCGGGCTGGAATGCGTCAAGCTGCTCAGCGCGCGCGATGCTTCGATCAGGATCGTCGTGCTGACGGGGTTTGCCAGCATCGCCACGGCTGTCGAGGCGATCAAGCTCGGCGCGAGCCATTACCTGGCCAAACCGGCCAACACCGATGACATCGAAGACGCCTTCGGTCGTGCCGAGGGCGACGTTTCCGTACCGCTCACCAGCCGGCCCACTTCGATCAAGAACCTCGAATGGGAGCGCATCCACGAGACGCTGGTCGAAACCGGCTTCAACATATCGGAAACGGCGCGCCGGCTTGGCCTGCACCGGCGCACTCTGGCCCGCAAGCTCGAGAAGCGTGTGGTGCGATAGCAGGAAGGTTCGGCGAGCCACGGTGCCGTTCTCGGCACAACCCTGGAAAATACAGCCGTACAGCTCCCGACAGTCTCATGTGAGCGCCTCCGTTCACGGCTGCGGAACGTCGACAATCTGCGCGGTTCCTGCCAGCCGCTCAGGAACGGTTCCTTGGATGCGGCGTTCCATGTCCGGGACGGCAATGCGAGCAGCCAAGAGAAAACACCGCCGGTCGGAGAGGCCTTGATGTCCATGCCAGGCTTGGCATACGGCCCACTGGGTTATCGGTGCATGCATGTCTGCGTGGATATGCAGCGGCTGTTCGCCGAACCGTCGCCTTGGGCGATGCCCTGGATCCCCCGTGTTCTTCCGCAGATCGAGAGGCTTGTGGAAAGGCGTGCGCCACAAACGGTTTTCACGCGATTCCTGCCCGCGCAAAAACCGGGGCAGGGCGCAGGGACATGGAAGCGCTACTATGAGCGCTGGGCCCCGATGACGATCGACAATATCGGTCCGGAGATGGTCGAGCTGTTGCCGGCACTGGCCGCATGCTGTCCGCCGGCGACAGTCATCGACAAGCATATCTATTCACCCTGGTTTGAAGGGCACCTGAGGGCCTTCCTGGTGGAACGCGATATCGACACGCTGGTGATCACGGGAGGCGAAACCGATGTCTGCGTCCTGGCCACCGTGCTTGGCGCCATCGATTTCGGCTATCGCGTGGTTTTGGTCACCGACGCGCTGTGCAGTTCTTCCGACGCAACGCATGACGCGCTGCTTACTGTCTATCACCAGCGGTTCGCGCAGCAGGTCGAGACGGTCGAGATGGAGACGGTTCTCTCGAACTGGACTTGAGGCGCTCGCCGCTGACGGTAACGCTCAACCTTCCCTGATGGGTCTGTAGTACTTATCTCCTTGCAATCGCGGAACCGGAACAGGCAACAAACGTGGCGCAACGATCGGGCAGTGCTGATCTTCCCCTTCATGGCGGGCGTGTGCCGAAATGGCTGGGCGATCGCATGACGCGTCTCGGCGCCGTCATGTGCGAGGCGATCATCCATCACTATGGCCGCAATGAATTGCTGCGGCGCCTGGCGCATCCGTTCTGGTTCCAGTCGTTCGGCGCCGTCATGGGCATGGACTGGCACTCGTCCGGCATCACGACCAGCGTCGTCGGCGCCTTGAAACGTGGTCTCACACCGCTGTCGGGCGAGCTTGGCATTCATGTCTGCGGCGGCCGTGGCGCGCATTCGCGCAAGACCCCGCATGAGCTTGCCGCCATCGGCGAGCGTATCGGCTTCGACGGCGCGCGTCTGGCAACCGCCAGCCGGCTTGTCGCCAAGGTGGACAGCGCCGCCGTTCAGGACGGTTTCGACCTCTATTTGCACGGCTTCATCGTCACCGACGATGGTGACTGGGTGGTGGTGCAGCAAGGCATGAACGGCGACAGCAAGGTGGCGCGCCGCTACCATTGGCTGTCCGAAGGTTTGAAGAGTTTCGTCGACCAGCCGCATGCCGCCATCGAAGGCGCCAACCAGGGTGAGATCGTCAACCTGACCGACCGGCGCGCCGAGGCGTCGCGCCGGGGACAGCTTAACCTGCTTCAGGATCTTGGGCCGGACCGCATCCTTCGGGAACTCGTCGCTTTGGAACCCGTTACTAGACCGGCTCCGGAGCAGCCATTGCTGCCGCATCTGGTCATGCCGGCTCACCATGATGTTCGTGAAAGCGATGTCGTGATGCATCGCCTTCACGGCAACATGGCGGCCGCCACCGAACGCGGTCCCGCCGATTTTGCCGAGCTTCTCCTGGTACCCGGCGTGGGTGCCCGCACGGTGCGCGCACTGGCCCTCGTTGCCGAAGTGGTGCATGGCGCGCCTTGCCGTTTCTCGGATCCGGGCCGTTTTTCGCTGGCGCATGGCGGCAAGGACAGGCATCCGTTCCCTGTTCCGCTCAAGGTCTATGACGAGACGATCGGCGTGCTGAAATCCGCCGTGCAAAAGGCCAGGCTTGGTCGCGAAGAGGAAATCGGTGCATTGAAGCGGCTCGACGATCAGTCGCGACAGGTCGAGCGCTACGTCACCGGCCCCAGCCTCAAGGAAATCGTCGCCGGCGAGTTCGACCAGTCGCATCTGCTTGGCGGCCGCAGTGTCCTTGGTTGGGAACCCGCACCGGATGCGGTGACCGATGAGCAGAACAAGAAGGCGTGACGGGCCGCTGGCACCGCATCACGCCACGCGACGGTAGCTGTAGTGATCCCGGATGAATTCATTGAAGAAGCGTCCCTTCGAGGAAGCCTTCCTGAAAGCGGCATAGGTTGCCGGTGCGACTTCCGCATAGTCGTAGCGATTGCCGCTCGGTACGAACCAGACGGAGAGCGTCCTGGTCGCAGGATCGTATTGTGTGTTTCGGATCGCGGTCGACGGCATGGTGGCACCTGACGGCTCAGCCACATAAACCCGCCAGGCATGGTCCGGTTCCGTGCCGCCCGAAGTCGCTACCTGTCGCGTGGATTGCCGAACTTCGCGTCGCGCTGCCTCGAATATCGATCGATTCGCGGTAGTCTGTCGGCAAAGTCTATCCAGGGCAGCTTGAGGTCCCAATAGGCATGGGCCTGGGGCGGCAGCCTTTCGGGTCGGTCGAAGAAGCCGATTGTCAGATAGAGCTCGTCCGGCAGGCCTTCGTCGCTGTAACCCATCGAGCTCCCGCAGTCGGAACAGAAAGTGCGGACGACGCCCGGCGTCCTGGAGAACCCCCTTGGCGTTCCCTTCAAAAGGCGGAACTGGCTCGGCCGATATCCTACCCAGATGGTGAGCGGACTGCCGATCGCCCGTCGGCAATCATCGTCGTGATCGTAGCATATCCAGAAGGGCTCACCGTCCATGGCGGCGGCGATCGCCCCGCAAAAGCAGGCCCCCGTTTCAACGCGCGGCATTTGGCACTCCAAGGCTCGAGCATGTCCGGCGGTCTCCGCCCGAGCCGCCGCTTCCTAAACCATCACGCCGCTTCGGTGTTCCGTTGCCCCGTTTTTGCGATGCGTCCAAGGCCAGCAAGCGCGGTTCCCGTATTGCCTTGTGATCCTGCCCTTACCATCTAGGCACAATGTCACTCAAACCGAAAACAGCCGGCCACGGGCTCGCGCCCCAGTACGATCTCTTCGGCGCCGCTCACGATGATCTGCCGGACGGTTTCGCCTACCAGCCCGGACTGATCACGCCGCAAGAGGAAATCGAACTCGTCCGGCAGCTTGAAGGACTGCCCTTCAAGGCCTTCGACTTCCACGGCCATCTGGCGAACCGGCATGTCGTCGGTTTTGGCCTTCGCTACGATTATGACCGGCGCGAAGTCGTCGAGGCACCGCCGATACCTGATTTTCTGTTGCCCTTGCGCGAAAAGGTCGCGGCCTTTGCACGCCGGCCCGCCGAGGCCTTCGCGCAGGTCTTGATCAATGAATACCGGCCCGGCGCCGGCATCGGGTGGCACCGCGACAAGCCTCATTTCGAAGACGTTGCGGGCGTTTCGCTGCTGGTGCCCTGCGATTTCCGCCTCCGACGCAAGAATGGGTCTGGATGGGACCGCCAGACCATCATTGTCGAGCCGAGATCCGCCTATCTCATGACGGGCCCTTCCCGGTCGCAATGGGAGCACAGCATCCCGCCGCTTGCCGAGCACCGCTACTCGATTACCTTGCGGACATTGCGGTCCTAGAATCCCCGAGCATGCGCTGACGTTCCCAGGATCGGCAAAGCTGTCCGCAGCATTGCTCAACCCGCCCCGCGCGCGGCGAGGTGGGTTGAGCAATCCCATTGTTTTTAAGCGATTCCGGACGGAAAACCGCTACGCGCTTTTCCTGGAATTGCTCTAGGTCAGTATCAGCACGATCTTGTACGTATCCGGATCGACGATGACGATCCGGCCATCGGCAAGAACGAAATAGTCGTAGGACTCGTACGCCGGGACGATCTTGACGATGCGGGCCGGCAAACGATGCAGCCTGATCTTGTGCCGCGGAACTTCGATGCCGACGGAGACGTCGAAGTCGACGCTGGCTACCGGCTCGACCTTGGTTTCCTTGATCACCTGAGTGATCTGGGTCTTCTGTTCAACCGTCACATTGTTGATGGAAGCCGTCGAGGTCTTATCCTGTGTGGAGGCCTTGCCCTGAGCCTGCTGGTCCGTCGTGGCGCCGGCCTTGCCCTGGGCTTGCTGATCAGTCTGGACCTTGGTCTTGTCCTGGGCCTGCTGGTCCATCTTGGTGCCGGCCTTGCCCTGGGCCTGCTGATCGGTCTGGACCTTGGCCTTGCCCTGGGCCTGCTGATCGGTCTGGACCTTGGCCTTGCCCTGGGCCTGCTGGTCCGTCTGGACCTTGGCCTTGCCCTGGGCCTGCTCGTCCGTCTTGGCCTTGGCCTTGCCCTGAGCCTGCTGGTCAGTCTGGGACTTGGTACCCTGGGCCTGCTCTTTCATCTTCGAGCCCTTCTGGCAGTTGGTTGTGCCGGAAGCGCAATTTGTGTCCGCTCCTGATTGGCTGTCGGCGGGCTGCTGCGTCTGAGCCATCGCCGTCCCGCAGCCGAGCCCGATCGCAAGCATGCTGGTAATGAGAACATGTTTCATAGGAAATCTCCTTCGGAGAGGTTTGTCCCTTCAAGGGGTAAAACTTCGACCAAAAAAGTTTGTTCCGAACTGGCTGCGTTAATGCCACCACCCCATGCTGATAGGACCCGGGCTTCCGGGACCGATTACATGATGCCGAACGTCCTGTAGGCTTCCACCGCGCTCATGCCTTCTCGGATCGCCTTGGCGACGAGCTTTTCGCCACGCACTTTTTCCAAGGCCAGCCGCACCACGTCTTCCTCGGCCTGTCGTGGGATGACAAGAACGCCTTCCTTGTCGCCGAACAGCAGCGTTCCCGGCTCGATCCGTACACCGCCGATTTCGAGCGCGCAGCGATAGTCGATGACCTTGCCGCGTACGCCTTGGTCCTGTGCATAGTAGCCGGTGCAGAAGCACGGGAAACCCAACGCCTTGATGCCGTCGGTGTCGCGGGCGAAGCCGTCCACCAGCGCGCCATGCGCGCCGAGGATTTTGGCGCGGGTCGACATCAGTTCGCCCCACAGGGCGTAGCGCGGCGAGGCGCCGCTGGCGACGTAGATCTCGCCGGGTTTGAGATCGTCCAGCGCCTCGAACATCAGCCCGAACGGCTTGGTCATCAGCGGATTGCGTGTCGGTTCATCGGACAGGAAAATGTCTGTTTCAAGCACCGGCATGGCCCGCCCGAGCAGCCGCGTCCTGTCGTCGACCGGCTTGAACACGGGCGGCAGGAACTGGTGCTGCAGCCCGAGCGTATCCATCACGTCGCCAACCACGGCGACAAAGAGTTCCCTCTCGAACAGGCGATACATTTCGGCGTCGTCGGCATAGAGGCGAGTCGATCCGGTCATCAGGCTAGCCTCCGAAAGTCAGGGGATTGGGTGGTGCGGGAAGGCCCGAGCGCGGCGGCGTTCTGCACCAGCGCGCGCATATAGCCGAGAGCAAAGGCCTTTCCGGCATGCCAGGGCGCGTCGCAGGACATTTCCGGCGTGTGGTCGGGGATCATCACGCCATCATAGTTTTCGTCACGCAGGATGCGCACGATCTCGGCCATGTCGATGTCGCCGTCGTCGACGAAGGTCTCGTGATATCTAGGCACCTTGCCGCGCACGTTACGAAAGTGGATGTAGCCGATGCGGCCGCCTCGGGCGAAGCGCCTGACATGGCCGTAGATATCGTCGGTGCCTGGCATTTCCTGCAGCGAGCCGAGACAGAGTTCCAGTCCATTGGACGGCGAGTCGACGATATCCATCAGCCGGTCGTATTTTTCCGGCCGGTTGACCAGCCGCGCCGCCCCGCGCAGCGCCTCGGCCGGCGGATCGTCGGGATGCGCCGCCAGCATGACGCCAGCCTCTTCGGCCACCGGCACGACCTCGCACAGGAAGACGCCAAGTCGCTGCCAAAGTTCGTCGCTGCTGACTTGCACTGACTCGGCATTCGCCCGCCCGGCTCGGTAACGCATGTTCCAGACGACTCCGTCGGGCAAGGGCAGGTCGGGATCGATGGCCGAGAGGTCAAGCCCCACCGACATCGCTTCGCCGCGCGCGAACGGTCCGCGCGACCAGCCCCAGACGCCGGCTATCGAGAAATTGTAGCCGATGCACGGAATGCCAGCGCGTCCGGCATTGCGGACAAGGCGCTTCAGCCCCTCGATCTGCTTTGCCCTGTCCGGGCCGCCGAGTAGCACATCGGACCAGAAGCGGGGCGAGAAATTTTCGATCGCGGCGATTTCCAGGCCATTGTCGCGCACGGTCTTCACCAGGCCGGCGAAATCCTCGTAGTCCCAGAGTTTGTCGGTTGAGCAGTCACCCCAGCCTTCCTTCTCGCTGCCCGCCGACAGCGAGGGGTCGCGGCCGCGAAAATAGTTGGTGAGATGGGCAACGATATGCGTGGCGCCTGCCTGCCGGGCGAAACGGAAATTGTCCGGTGTCAGAGATTCCCGGTAAAGGCCAAGACCGATCTTCATGACGCTACTTCACGCCGATGCCGGCGGTCAGGCCGCCGTCAATCTTATAGTCCGCGCCGGTGCAGAAGCCGGCCTTCGACGAACACAGGAACGCTATGAACTCCGCCACCTCTTCCGGTTCGCCGATACGGCCAAGCGGATGGGCCGCACCGAAGCGTCTGTAGGCTTCTTCGACATCGGCGTCGCTGCCGCCGTCGCCACGCGCGGCTTTCTCCAGGATCGGTGTGCGGATCGAACCCGGGCTGACCGAATTGACCCTTATGCCCGATGCCGCATAGTCGAGCGCCAGCGAGCGCGTCAGTGTATGGATGGCGCCCTTGGTCGTGGCATAGGCGGCGACGTTCTGCTGGCAGGCGAAGCCCTGCACCGAAGCGACGTTGACGATGGCGCCGCCGCCCCGCTTGATCATTTCGGGAATGCCGAAATGGGCGGTCAGATAGATCGAGCCGACATTGACCGTCATTGTTCGGTTCCACGTTTCCCAGTCGGTTGTCGTCGCCGTGCCATAGGGATGCACCGCCGCCGAATTGACGATGACGTCGATGCCGCCGAATTTCGCGACTCCGGCAGCGACCGCCTCGCGCACCTGGTCGGAGACCGAGACATCCACTGTTTGCACCAGAGCGCTCGCTCCGGACGTGGCGAGGCTTTCCTGCATGGCGGCGTTGGCCGCCTTGTCGATGCCGCAGGCGACGATCGCGGCACCGCCTTGCGCCAGCCGTTTCGCGGTAGCCAGCGCGATACCGGTCGTGCCGGTGATCAGCGCGACCTTGTTCTCGAAATCAAGCATGGGGCAATTCCTTGGAAGATGGGATGTCTGACTGCGCCGCCGGCGCGGTGTGGGCATTTTCGAGATCGTCGGGAACGAAGCGCAGGCCGAAGTCGAGGTGCCGGCTCATCAAATAGCTATAGGCGATGCGGTCACGCGCGCGCAGCGCCGCGATGATCTCGCCATGGGCGCGGCGGGTTTCGCTGAGCACCGGCCGGATGGACTTGCCGACGGTCATGATGTGGAGAATGACCGGCGACAGGAACTGGTAGGTCTGCACCAGCATGCGGTTGCCGGCGAGCTTCATCAGCGCCAGGTGGAAATCGAAATCGCGCTGTGCCGCCTCCTGGACATCCCTGGCGGTCTCGATCAGGCCGTTGACCTCGTCCAGGGCGTCGAGCTCGGCGATGCTGGTATTGAGGATGATGTGGTCGCCGATGCTCACCTCGATGATGCGGCGAAACCCCTGGATGTCGTTGAAGGAGGTCTTCGAAATATCCATCTGCGCGGCGAAGAAGTTCTGGATCGCGACATTCTGGCGGTCGGCCAGGACCGCGCCGACACGCGGCTTGGGGTCGATCAGGCCATACGTGCGGATGGTGCGCAGCGCTTCGCGTATGGTGTTGCGGCTGGCGCCGAACAGTTCGCAAAGCTCCCGTTCGGTGGGCAGGACGTCGCCGACTGACATGGCGCGATTGCGAATAAGGTCGAGGATTTGCCGCACCGCTTGGTCGACGGCCGAGCTGCTGACGCCAGCATCTTCTGTTACCCCCGCCAAGTCTAGACCGGCTTGTTCCAAGCGACTATCTCCCGTAATTTGTTGGACCAAACCTAAGGCAAATGAAGTGAGAAATCAACTGTGAGCCGACAAAAAGGGCGATGTCGACATATGTGGTTCATATTTTAGCTTGTTGACAGCTCTGTGGCCCAACAATATGGTCGCCTTCAAACGTGAGGAGGCCCCCATGGAACAATGTTGGCGCTGGTATGGCCCGGATGACCCGGTGACGCTTGAGCATGTCAAACAGGCTGGCGCCACCGGCGTGGTTTCGGCGCTTCACCACATCTATGATGGCAGGGCATGGCCCGAGGCCGAGGTGCTCGAGCGCAAGCGCATCATCGAGGCGGCTGGGCTGACCTGGTCGGTTGTCGAGAGCATCCCGGTCCACAATTCCTTCAAGATCGGCGCGCCGGAGCGCGAGCGCTATGCCGGCTATTATCGCGACAGCATCCGGGCGCTCGCCAAAGCCGGCATCCAGACGATCTGCTACAATTTCATGCCGGTAGTCGATTGGACCCGCACCGACCTGGCCTACCGGCTGCCGACGACCGGCTATGCCTTGCGTTTCGATGCCATCGACTTCGCCGCCTATGATCTCTTCGTCCTGCAGCGCAAGAATGGCGCGGCCAGCTACACCCCGGCGCGTATCGCCGACGCCGAGCGGCGGCTGAAGGTGCTGACGCCGGAGCAGATCGACCAGATCGAGCGCAACCTGATCGCCGGCCTGCCGGCGACGGAGCGCAGCTATAACAGGGACAGTTTCCGCGAGGCTCTGACAGAATACGATGCGATCGGCCCGAAGGAACTGCGCGATAATCTCGCCTGGTTCCTGCACGAGATCATTCCGGCCGCCGAAGAGGCGGGGGTGCGCATGTGCATCCATCCCGACGATCCACCGTTTTCGCTCTATGGCCTGCCGCGCGTCGTCTCGACGGCCGAGGACGCGCGTTTCATCCTCAAGACGGTCGACAGCCCGGCGAATGGTTTGACGTTCTGCACCGGCTCGTACGGCACGCGCGCCGACAACGACATCGTCGCCATGGTGAAGGAATTCGCCGACCGCATCCATTTCGTCCATCTGCGCAACATCGCCATCGAGGAGGACGGCTCGTTCTACGAGGCCGAGCATCTCGAGGGTGGCACCGACATGGCGCATGTCATCCTCGCCTTGATGCAGGAAGAAGCGCGCCGCCGCGGGGAGGGCCGTGCCGACTGGCAAATCCCGATGCGGCCGGATCATGGCCATCTGCTCGCCGACGACATCGGCAAGAAGAAGATCAATCCCGGCTACTCGCTGATCGGCCGGCTGAAAGGCCTAGCCGAGCTGCGCGGCATCATGCGTGCGGTGGAGCGGTTCGGGCTGGCGTGAAGCCACCGGCAGCCGAGTAGTCGTTTGCATATGTAAAAGTTACTTGTCTATGTGAAAATACCTGCTACTAAAGCGAGCCGGGTGGAAATACCCGGTTCCAGGGAGGAATTGGCTGAAATGACAAGACTGCGCGGTCTTGCGTGGGATCATCGACGTTGCTGGGGTCCGTTGGACGCCAGCGTCGCGCCCTATTGCGCCGGCAATCCTGGCCTGGAAATCGCATGGGACCGCCGCAGCCTCTATGAGTTCGGCGAGGGTGCGCTCGGCCCGGTGCTCGACACCTACGATCTCGTCGTTTTCGACCATCCCTTCATCGGCGACATCGCTCAGGACGAATTGATGGTGCCGTTCGATGCCTATCTGTCGGCGGAGCAGATCCGTTTCTTCGAACAGGATTCAGTCGGCGCGTCCTGGCGCTCTTACCAAAAGGCCGGACGCCAGTGGGCGCTGCCGATCGATGCCGCCTGCCAGGTTGCTTCCTATCGTCCTGACCTGCTGGAGCGCTATGGGCCGGTGCCGCGCACGCATGACGAGGTGCTGGAACTCGGCCGGCTTGCGCGCAAGGACGGCAAATGGCTCGGTCTGCCCTCGGTCCCGACGGATGCGATGTGCATGCTTCTAACGCTCGGCAATCCGCGGGAGGATGGCGAGCAATTCATCGCCAGGGAACGGGTCGAGCAGGCTATCGCGCAGTTGCGGCAACTGGCAGCGCTTTCGCATCCTGACTCATCGAAATGGAACCCGATCCGCTGCTACGACCACATGATCGCCCATGACGACGTGGTCTATGTGCCGTTCGCCTTCGGTTATGTGAATTATGCGGCGAAAACCGACAGACCATATCTGCGCTTTGCCGACGTGCCGACACCGGGCTCCTCCGGCGCCTTGCTCGGCGGCGCCGGCATCGGCGTCAGCGCCCGGTCGAAACACAAACAAGCCGCGATCGACTACGCGCTCTTCCTGTGTTCGCCCGACTACCAGCGCGCCGACTATGTGAAGGCGGGCGGACAGCCGGGATCGCTCGCCGCCTGGAAGGACGCTGAGGTCAACGCGCTTTCAGGCGATTTCTTCAGCGCGACGCTTCGGACGATCGCCTCGTCATATCTGCGTCCGACGCATCCGGGCTTCATCGCCTTCTTCCGCGAATGCGCGCCGCATGCCGCCGCCGCCATCGCCGGCGAGCTATCTGCGTCCGAACTCGCTGGCCGCGTCAATCGCCTCTACCGCGAAACCAGGCAACCGGAACGGAGCATTGCGTGATGGCCGCCAGCGTTGCCGAGACACTCGACGACGGCGAAGCCGGCCGCAACGGTTATCGCGTGCCGGCGGTGGACAAGGCGCTCGACGTTCTGGAGTTCATGGCTTCCAGCGCCGAACCGCTGACCCAGACCGAGATCGCGGCCGGCTTGGGACGCTCCATCCACGAAATCTACCGCATCCTGCTTCTCCTGGAGAAGCGCGGCTACATCTTCCGCACCCAGTCGGACCGCTTCCGGCTGTCGCTGAAGCTGTTCGAACTGGCGCATATGCATCCGCCGGTAAACCGGCTGGTCGAATGCGCGCTGCCGGTGATGCGCGAATTGACCGCCAATGCCGACCAAAGCTGCCACTTGGTGGTGCGCGAAGGCCAGAACGCGCTGGTGGTGCTGCAGATCGATTCCCCGCTGCCGATGCGTTACTCGGTTGCGCTGGGGTCGCATTTCCCGATCCTCGAAACCAGTTCGGGTGCCGTGCTGCTTGCCCATTCGAACCGGACCGAGCGCGATCGCATCGTCGAGCGCATCCTTGTCTCCGGCGAAGGCCAGGGCACGCGAGCGGAAATCGAGGCGCGGCTGAACGAAGTGTCGAGGCTCGGCTACGAGATGCGTGCCTCGCTGGCCGTCGAAGGTTGCACCAACATCTCGATGCCGGTGCGCGACCACACCGGGGCCGTCATCGCCGCGCTCACCGTGCCGCTGCTGCCGCAAAAGGCGGCGCGGTTTGGCCGCGAAGCCGTTTTCGAACGCACCCAGGCCGCCGCCGAAAAGATATCGGCGGCACTCGGCTGGTCCGAATCCACCCCCTCTTTACGTGCCGACCCGGAACGGCGGGATTACCCGTTCAGCGACTAACAAAAGCGATAAATCTGGGAGAAGAAAATGCTCTGGTCCAAATCAATCCTGTTTGCGTCAGCCGCCATGCTGGTGCTCGGCGCCGCCGCCGCGCATGCCGAAAACATGCCCAAGCGCATCGGTTACGTCACCAACTACGCCACCCATGAGTGGTATCAGAACGTCATCAAGGGCATGAAGGCTCACGGCAAGGAACTC
The DNA here is from genome assembly GCF_008520305.1 of Mesorhizobium sp. SARCC-RB16n. Classification (GTDB taxonomy): domain Bacteria; phylum Pseudomonadota; class Alphaproteobacteria; order Rhizobiales; family Rhizobiaceae; genus Mesorhizobium. The sequence continues at coordinate 62,631 of NZ_ML703285.1, forward strand.
GGCATCGAAGTCGAGGTGCAGGACGCCAATCTCGACATCGCTAAGCAGGTCGCCGCGGCCGAAGACTTCATCGCCAAGGGCGTCGACGTGCTGATCATCACCCCGGTGAACGAGGAAGGCGTGGTGCCGCTGCTGCGTCAAGCCAAGGCCGCCAACGTCCCGGTGGTGCTGGAAGGCAACCCGGTCAAGGGCATGACGACGATGGTCGCCATCTGCGACTACGACACCGGCTATATGTCCGGCGTCGAAGCGGGCAAATACGCCAAGGACAAGCTGGGCGGCGTTGCCAAGGTGATGAATGTCGGCCTGCCGCTTCTGTCAGCCACGGTGCTGCGCTCGCACGGCTTCATGGACGGGCTGAAGACCGTCATTCCCGATGCGGTCATGGTCCATGACCTCGACGGCGGTGGCAATCCCGACCGTGCGCTCGAAGTCTCTTCGGCGGCGCTCGCCAAGAATGCCGACATCAACATCATCTACGGCATCAACGACTCGTCCTCGCTTGGCGGCCTGCAAGCCTGGAAGGCGGCGGGCAAGTCGCAGGATAGCCTGTTGACAGTCGGTACCGGCGGCGAGGGCCTCGCCTTCATCAACGCCATGCAGAACGAGCCGTCCTACCGCATCGAGGCCGCGATGTTCCCGGAGAAGGAAGGGTTCACCGCCATCGACGCGGCGGTCAAGCTCTTCAACAACGAGGAAGTGCCCGAGCACATCGTCAGCCCGACGGCGCCGATGAACGGCGACGACTGGAAGAAGTACTATGATTATGACGGCACCACCCGCACCATCAAATGGGATGCCGTCAACGCGCTCCAGCCGCCGGCAAAGTGCATGAAGACCTCCGCCGACCTGAAGCAATAACGCCTGACGGCACCGCCCTTCCCGTGACGCGGGAAGGGCGGTGTCAGGCAAGCGGTCTGGAATGGACTGAAATGAGCGAGCTTACACACGCCTCCGCACCGAAGCGTTTCATCGGCGGCCAGTTGCTGGGCAGCAGCCAGCTCGTGCTGTGTATCATTCTGGCTGTGCTGTGCATCGCCATCTCGATCGCGGCGCCGCAGTTCTATTCGGAGGCCAACATCATCGCCATCCTGCGCCAATGCGCGCTGGTGCTGATCGTCGCCTCGGGCATGACCATGCTCATCATCACCGCCGAGGTCGACCTGTCGGTCGGCGCGTCGCTTGCCTTCGTCGGCTGCATCGGCATGGCGGTGCTGAATTCCACCCACAGCCTGGCGCTCGGCATGCTGACCGCACTTGCCTTCGCCGGCGGGGTCGGCCTGTTCAACGGCCTGGTCGTCACCAGGCTCCGGGTGAACTCGCTGATCGCCACCATCGGCACGATGATGATGCTGCAGGGCGGCGTCTATCTGTTCACGCGCGAGGCGGTGCAGAACCACAATCAACTGGCGAGCTTCACCGACCTCGGCGCCGGCTATGTCGGGCCGGTGCCTGTGCCTGTCATCCTGGCGGCGCTGATCTTCGTGGTTGCCTATGTGACGCTGCGCTTCACTACGCTCGGCCGCTACCTCTATGCGGTGGGCGCCAATGAAAAGGCGGTGCGCCTGTCCGGCGTACGCTCCGAACGTCTCAAGCTGTTTGCCTTCGTCGTCACCGGCCTGTGCGTCGGCGTTGCCGGCATGATCCTGTCGTCGCTAATGAATGCCGGCCAGCCGACCGCCGGCCGCGGTTTCGAACTGACGGTCATCGCCGCCGTCATCCTCGGCGGCACCAGCCTGCTCGGCGGCCGTGGCTCGCTGTTCGGCACCTTGCTCGGCGTGCTGGTGCTGAAGGTGATCGACAATGGCATCATCATCCTCGGCTGGAACCAGGACCTGCAGATGGTGGTGCCGGGCGTCGTCATCATCCTGGCAACCTATCTCGACATTATCCGGAACAGAGCCAATGTCCGTTGATTTCCTGCACCCCGGCGAAGGCGCGGCCATCGAAAAAGATGTGCCGGCGCTGGAATTGCGCGGCATCGACAAACGCTTCCCGGGCGTCGTGGCGCTCGACAATGTCGACTTCACACTGGAGCCCGGCAAGATCCATGCCCTGATGGGTGAGAACGGCGCCGGCAAGTCGACGCTGATCAAGATCATGGCCGGTGTCTACGGCAAAGATGCCGGCACGATCCGCATGCGCGGACGCGAGGTCGACATCAAGTCGCCGCGCGACAGCTTGAAGGAGGGCATCAAGGTCGTCTTCCAGGAGATCGCGCTGATCTCCGAATTCACCGTTGCCGAGAACATCTTCCTTGAGGGCTATCCGACCGGCAAGACGGGCTCGATCGACTGGAAGAAAATCCGCGCCGATTCAGCCGCCTTGTTCAACCGCATCGGCTTCAACGTCGATCCGGCTGCACGCACCGGATCGCTGCCGGTCAGCCAGCAGCAGATGGTCGAGATCGCCCGCGCGCTCGCCCATGAAGCCCGCGTCGTGGTGATGGACGAGCCGACATCCTCGCTGACACCGAATGAGGTGTCGCTGCTGTTCACCGTCATCCGCCGTCTGGCCAGCCTCGGCATCGCGGTGGTCTATGTCAGTCATAAGCTCGACGAGGTGTTCGAGATCGCCGATACGGTGACGGTGCTGCGCGACGGGCGCCACATCTCGACCAAGCCGGTCGGCGAGCACACCAACGACACGCTGATCCAGGATATGATCGGCCGCCGCATCGACAATCTGTTTCCCCGCCAGCGCGGCGCGGCCGGCAGCAAAATTGCCTTGTCGGTGGAGAAGCTCAGCACGGCGAAGAAGCTCGACGACGTGTCCTTCGAGGCACGCGCCGGTGAAGTGCTCGGCTTCTTCGGCTTGATGGGCGCGGGCCGCACCGAACTCGCCAAGGCGATTGTCGGCTATGATCCGATCACCGCGGGCACGATCAGCGTGGATGGTCAGCGCCTCACGCCACATGACACGCGGACCGGTGTGCGTCTCGGCATCGGCCTGCTCACCGAGGATCGCAAGAGCGAAGGGTTGATGGGAGAATTGCCCGTCTACCAGAATGCCAGCCTCGCCTCGCTTGGTGCCTTCGCGCGCATGGGCTTCGTCGACACGGCGAAGGAGCACCGCGCGGTGCAGGACTATGTCGACCGCTTCCGCATCAAGACCCCCAGCCTGTTCCAGCAGGTGAAGAACCTGTCGGGCGGCAATCAGCAGAAGGTGCTGATCTCGCGCTGGCTGATGCGCGGCCTCAAGGTGATCGTCGTCGACGAGCCGACGCGCGGCATCGATGTCGGCGCCAAGTCGGAGATCTTCGCGTTGATCGACCGGCTCGCCGGCGAGGGCCTGGCGGTCGTCATGATGACGTCCGAGATGCCGGAACTGCTCGGTCTCGCCGACCGGATCGCGGTGATGTGCGAGGGCCGTCTGACCGCGATCATGTCGCGCGATGAAGCCACGCAGGAGAAGATCCTCAATGCGGCGATCGGATAAGACCATGAGCCTTGCAAACACCGCTTCCGTCAAAACCGAGCCATCCGTGCTGGCGCGGCTCTTTGCCCGGCAGGAACTGGCGTTGCTCGTCTGCCTCCTCCTGGTGCTGGTCTTCTTTTCCGTCACGGTCGAGAATTTCTTCTCCGTGCGCAACATGACCAACGTGCTTGGCCAGGCCTCGCTCGCGCTCACCGCCGGCATTGGCTGCGCCATCGTCTTCATTTCCGGCGAGGTCGATATCTCGATCGGATCGTTGCTGGCGACCATCGCCTTGCCGCTGATCATCATCATGAACGACACAAATTCGCTGCTGCTCGGCGTCAGTGCGGCGCTGCTGTTCGGCCTGATCATCGGGGTGGTGAACGGCTACCTCACCGCCTATGCCGGCATCAACTCGCTGATCGTGACCTTGGGCACGATGTTCATCATGCGCGGTGGCGTCTATCTCTACACCGGCCAGCGCGCGATCCCGGACAATGCCAGCCTCGACAGCTTCATCGCGCTCTCGGATGGCCGCCTGTTCAACATCATCCCCTATTCGGCCGTCATCGCCATCGTCCTGCTCGTCGCCTTCGGCTACATGATGCAGCACCGGCCGTTCGGGCGGCAGATCTATGCCGTCGGCGGCAACCAGGAAGTCGCGCGGCTGGCCGGTTACGACGTGCGGCGCGTGAAATTCATCTGCTTCATCATCAGTTCGCTGTTGGCGACGGTTGCCGGCATCATCCTGGCCGCGCGGGTTGGCTCCGCGCAGCACACGGCGGGTCTGAATTTCGAATTCCAGGTCGTGGCCGCGACGGTGCTGGGCGGCGTCAGCCTTGCCGGAGGCATCGGCAGCCTCACCGGCATGGCGCTCGGCGTGCTGATCCTGCAATTCCTGTCCAACGGCCTGCGTGGGCTCGGCCTGCCGACCGAGTGGCAACTGGTCATCACCGGCATGATCATCATCGCCGCGGTCGCCTTCGACGAGGCGAAACGCCGGCGTGCGAACGGAGGCTGACATGGCTCGTCTCGAAGGAAAAACGGCCGTCATCACGGGTGCCGCCGACGGCATCGGCCACGCGATCGCCGAAGCGATGGCGCGCGAAGGCGCGCATGTTTTCCTCGGCGACATCGCTGACAGCGCTGGCGAGGCCTTCGCGGCTGCACTGCGTGCGGCCGGCTACCATGCGGACTATGTGCATTGCGACGTGTCGCAGGAGGCCGATATTTCGGGCCTCATCGACAGTGCCGTCAAGGAGACCGGACGCCTCGATATCATGGTCAACAATGCGGCCATCGCCATTGGCGGCATGCCGGTGCACGAAATGACCGACGAACAATGGCACCGGCTGATATCGGTCAACCTGACCAGCGTCTTCCGCGGTTGCAAATACGCGCTGCCGCATATGATCGCGCAAAAATCCGGCTCGATCATCAACATGGCGTCTGCACAGGGGCATATCGGGCTGGATGGCTGGACCGCCTATGCCGGCGCCAAGGGCGCGGTGATGGCGATGACGCGTCAGATGGCGGTCGAGTTCGGCCCGGTGAACATCCGCGTCAATTCGATCTCGCCAGGCACCATCAACACGCCGATGAACGACAAGCTGATCAAGGAGATCGGCGGCAATCTCGCCAAGGCCTGGGTGAAAATGCATCCGCTCGGCCGTATCGGCGAACCGTCCGAGGTGGCCGAGGCGGCGGTCTATCTCGCCTCCGATGCCGCCGGCTTCACCACCGGAACCGATTTGCGCGTGGACGGCGGGCTGACCGCAGCTCCGCGCTACGTTCCCGAACTGCTTTGAAACTTTGAAACGAGACATGACATGAACAAGGCCCTCGAAGGCGTCCGCATCCTCGATTTCAGCCATCTGCTGCAAGGGCCGTTCGCCACACAACTGCTCGGCGACATGGGCGCCGATGTCATCAAGGTCGAGCGCGCCGGCGCCGGCGACATGTTCCGTGGCATGACCTTCTTCGCCAAATGGGTGGGCGGATCGGAGAGCCCGAACTTCCTCGCCTGGAACCGCAACAAGCGCTCTATCGCGCTCAATCTGAAGAGCCGCAAGGTGCATGCCATCATCATGGAGATGGCCAAGAGCGCCGATGTGGTGGTGCAGAATTTCCGCCCCGGCGTGCTGGCCAAGCTCGGCTATGGCTATGAGGACTTCAAGGCCGTCAATCCGCGCATCATCTACTGCTCGGGTTCGGGCTATGGCGAGGAAGGGCCCTATGTCGAGCGCCCCGGCCAGGACATGCTGATCCAGGGTCTCGCTGGCCTGATCGCCAACACCGGCCGTGGCGATCAGGCTCCGGTTCCCGCCGGCGCCGGCCTCGCCGACCAGATCGGCGCGATGAACATGGTCTACGGCATATTGTCGGCGCTCTATTATCGCGAGAAGACCGGCAAGGGCCAGAAGATCGAGGTCAACCTGCTCGCCGGCCTTTTGGCGCATCTCAACCAGGAATATGTCGCCGTGCTCAACCTCGGCGAGGATTTCGTACGGCCGAATTCCGGCATCGGCCATCCCGGCATGCAGGCGCCGTTCGGCATCTACGAGACGAAGGACGGCGGCTACGTGTCGATTGCCATGAGCCCGTTCAAGACGCTGTACGAGGTGTTGGAGGCGCCGCAGCTTGCCGTCTACGACGATCTCAAGACGTTGTTCGACAAGCGCGACGAGGTGTTCGAGAGGGTCAATGCCGAGACGAAGAAATTCGCCACGCATGACCTGCTGGCGCGGCTGCTAGCAGCCGACATCTGGTGCGCCGAGGTGAAGGATATAAGGCGCGCGGCAGAGGATCCTCAGGTCAGGCACATGGGCATGATCACCAGCTACGATCATCCGCGCGGCGGCAAGGTGCGGGTGGTGGCGCCCGCGGTCAAGATGAGCGAGACACCGGCGACCATCGAGCGGCCGGCGCCGCTGGTCGGCCAGCATGGCCGCGAGATCCTGGCCGAGTTCGGCCTGTCGAAGGACGAGATCGAAGCGCTGGAGGCATCCGGCGACATGACCGTGGACGCGGCCTGACGATGCGCGCCTACCAGACACTCACGGTCGAGACCCAAGGCCGCATCGCGGTCGTCACTTTCCGCCGGGCCGACCAGCTCAACGCCATGAACCGGCTGATGCAAGGTGAGATCACCGAGGCCTTCGAGGCGCTGTCGGTCGACGAAGGCGTCGGTGCGATCGTGGTGACCGGCGAGGGACGCGGCTTCATGGCCGGCGCCGACATCAAGGAATATGCAGCGCAGACCGGCCCGGAGTTCGACACGTTCCAGGCGGCCGGCATGCGCATGTATGCGGCGATCGAGAACAATGCGAAGCCAGTGATCTCGGCGGTCAACGGCTTTGCATTGGGTGGCGGCATGGAACTGGTGCTCTGCTGCGATATCGTCATCGCCAACCAGTTCGCCAAGCTCGGCCTGCCGGAGATCAAGCTCGGGCTGATCCCCGGCGGCGGCGGCACGCAACGCAGCGTCGCCAAGCTCGGTCGCAACCGCGCCAATTTTCTGCTGATGACCGGCGCCATCGTGCCGGCCTCCGAATTCGTCCATGCCGGCCTGGTCAACGAAATCGTCGACGTCGACAGGTTGATGCCGCGCGCGCTGGAACTGGCCGGAATGATCGCGGCCGAGCCTGCCGCCGCGATCGAAGGGCTGAAGACGCTGACGGCGCACGCCGTTTCGGGCGACCTGGCCGCCGGTCTCGCCATGGAGCGCGACATATTGGGCGGCCTCTACCGCGGCGAGATCGGCCAGCGGCGCGTCAGGGAATTCGCCGAGAGGAGCACTGCGAAGGTGAAGAAGGCCGGGCCGTGAAGAGCGGCGACGACTATCGCGCCCTGGGCTGGGCGCACGGCGCGCTGACAGTACAGCGGCTCGGCGCCATGCTGGCGCCTGTCACGTTCCTGCTCGCCGATGGCCGGCAGGTCTCGCCGATGCACATCGCACCCTGGTCGAACGAGCCTGCGGCAGAAGCGCTGCCGGGCATCCTGCGCAAGCTGCGCGGCGAATGGCCTTGCGTGCCTTTCGGCTATTCGGTGCCTGCCGAAGGGTGGCCCGAGGACTGGGCGCGCGTGATGGGTTCGCCAGCGCCCGATGAAGAAATCCATGGACATAGCTCCAACCATGATTGGGCTTGGCGCGACAGCGACAGCGGATCATTATCGCTAATGCTGGCCTATCCCCAGGGCAGCGAGATCGAACGCGTTGAACGGACAGTGAGGCCCGATCCGTCGGCGGCGGCCATCGACATCGAGTTCAAGATCGCTGTTCGCCGCGCCTGCCGCCTGCCGATCGGCCTGCATCCGGTGTTCCGGTTGCCGATAGAACCTGGTGCAGCCGCGCTGGAACTCGGCAGCTTCGATGAAGGCGGCACCTATCCACACGATGTCGAACCCGGCGCGGAACTGTTCGCCCGGGACAAATCCTTCACCGACTTGATCAGCGTGCCGACGCGCGCCGGCGGGATGGCCGACGCCTCGCGATTGCCTCTGGCCGCCGATACCGAGGAATTGTTGCAGATCGAGGGGGTCGGCGGCACCGTGGCGCTCGCCAACCACGCTGACGGGTATCGGGTGAGACTCACCTGGCAGAAGGAGCACTTCCCGAGCCTTCTGCTGTGGTACTCCAATCGCGGCCGCAAGGCCGCACCCTGGAACGGGCGTCATGTCGCCATCGGCATCGAGCCGATCTGCTCGCCCTTCGGGCTCGGCCCGGCGACGGCCCTGGCCGGTAATCCCATCGCCCAATCCGGCATTGCGACGGCGCTGGAATTCTCGCCCGAAAAGCCGTTCGTGACCCGCTACCGCATCGAGGCATCCGCGCTCTAATGAACAGGTCTGCAACGTCGCTGGTGAAACCGAACCGGCCGCGCTTCACCGATATCGAGGGGCTGGCCGCGATGGTCGGCCAGGGTGACTCGCTTGGCGTAGGCGGCCACCATTTCGCCCGGCTGCCGATCGCCTTGCTGCATGCTATCGCGCGTTCCGGCGTCAGGGACTTGCACTACGTCTGCTGGGCCGGCGGCTTGCCGCTCGAATTGTTGCTCGAGGCAAATGCTGTCGCGAAAATCGACCTCTGCTTTTCCAGCCTCGATATTTTTGGCCTGCCGCCGAAGTTCCGCGCGGCCGCCGAGGCCGGCGCAATTCCGGTTCGCGATTGGACGGCACTGGCCATGATCCAGGCATTGCGGGCTGCACAGCAGAACCTGCCGTCGATGCCGTTCCAACTGCCACTGGGATCGGACATGCTGGCGCGGATACCGGGCGCAAGCGCCGGACCTGATCCGTTGAACGGAACAGATACCGGATTTATCCCGCCGCTGCGGCTCGATACGTCCGTCGTCCATGCCCAGCGCGCCGACGAAAGCGGCAATGTGCAGATCATCGGGCCGCGTGCCTTGGACTTCGCCATGGCGGGCGCGGCGCGCAATGTGCTGGTGACGGTCGAGGAAATCGTCCCGGTCGGGGCGCTGCGGCAGGACGGCCGTCAGAGCATCCTCACGCGTAATCAGGTTTCGGCCATAGCGCTGGCGCCCGGCGGCGCTTATCCGGCATCCTGCCTGCCATTCTATGTCACGGACTATCAGGCATTGTCGGAGGCATTCGCGGCAAGGGACATAGCCCTGGCGGACAGCTTGCGCATGCCTTCCGGAGGCGTGGCGGAGTCGCTGCAGCAAGCTGCGAAAGTCAGCGCTGAGACTGTCCTCGCGATGCCAGGTCTCGTGCATGCCGACAAGGAAGCATCCATCGACGAGATCATCGCCGCCCGCATAGCCGCCGAGCTCGACAATGAGAGCTTCGCCAGTGCGGGCGCCGTGTCGCCGCTGGCCAACGTCGCCTACCGGCTGGCCAAGGCAACGCACGCGCCCGACATGATCATCGCGACGATGAGTTGCGGACATCTCGACGTCGCTCCGAGCCCGATGATCCTGTCGTTGATCGAAAGCCTGGATTGTGAAACGGCCGCAGCGCATGCCGGTGGTGATGACACCTACTCAGGTTACTACCAGCCAGGTGCGGTGACGCATGAGATCGTCGGCGCGGCGCAAGTCGACCGGCGCGGGCGTGTCAACACGATCGCGCTGCGCAAGCCAAGCGGCGGCCTGATCCGGCTGCCGGGGCAAGGCGGGATGGCCGATGTCGCCAACATGCATCGCGATTATTTGCTCTACGTCCCCCGCCATTCGGTCCAATCGCTGGTGGACGAGGTCGAGATTGCCAGTTCCGCGCGTGGACTGCTGACGCCGGCTGAGCGTGAGCCGATGGGCTATCGCACCGGCAAGGCGCTGGTCTTCACCGACCTCTGCGTCTTCGGCCTCGACCAGATATCCCGGGAATTGATCGTCATCGAGACGATGCCTGGAATCACGCAGCAGCAGGTCCGCGATGCCACCGGATTTGCAGTGACGTTCGATGCTGATTGCCGCGAGGTCGCACAACCCTCCGACGATACACTCGCCACCTTGCGCCACCGCATCGACCCGCTCGGCCTGCGCCGCCTGGAGTTCGTCAGCGCCAAGCAGCGCGGCGCGCTCATCGCGGAAATTCTCGCCGCCGACCGCGCCATGGTCGAGCGCTGTGTCGCCGCGCAGCAAAGGCTGTCCATCGCGAGGAGTTGATTCATGGCAAAGCCGTTGCTTGACATGTCAGCCGCGCGCGTCTTTTTCGACGGCATCTTCACCACCCCGCGTGTCGCGCATCCCGAGGGCGTGGCTGTCCACCGCGATGGCTCGATCTGGTGCGGCACCGAGACAGGTGACCTCTTGCGGCTGGCCGCGGATGGCGGCTCGGTCGAGCGCATGGGCGGCACGGACGGCTTTCTGCTCGGCATTGCCTTCGACAGCGCTGGCAACTGCTTTGCCTGCGATCTCAGGCATGCCGCGATCTTCCGCCGGGATGCCGCTTCAGGTCAGATGGAGCGCTTCGCGTCATCCGGCATCCGCGTGCCTAACTATCCGATCGTCGATGAGGCCAGGGGCTGGCTTTATGTCTCGGACAGCGTCGGCGAAGACAATCGTTCGGGCATCTTCCGCTACGATCTCAAAACCGGCGAGGGTGGCCCCTGGTGCCGGGAGGCGATGTCCTTCGCCAACGGCATGGCCATGGCGCCAGATGGCAACGGCCTCTATATCGTGGAAAGCGACGCACCCTGCATCAGCCATGTGCCGATCCTCGCCGACGGCTCGGCAGGGCCGCGAAAAGTCGTCATCGAAGGCGTGCGCAATGTTCCGGACGGCCTCGCCTTCGCGCCTGACGGCTCATTGTTCATCTCATGCTACGAGCCAAGTCGCATCTATCGCTGGCGCAAGGACAAAGGCCTCGAAGTGCTGATCGAGGACCCGGCGGCGACAACGCTGGCGCACCCGACCAATATCGCCTTCAAGGGCGACAAACTCTACACCGCGAACCTCGGCCGCTGGCACATCACCGAGATCGACCTGGCGGGGCTTCGAGACGTAAGAAGCTGAGCCACCATCCCGCTTTGCCAGGTCATGTAGCGCCGGCCGGAGCTCAGTTCTCGAAGCCTGCGTATCGCAAAGAGCAACGGCCTCGACGGTGGTCAACAATTTCATCGAGCTGGCATGCAGATTTTCGAGACCGGTCGTGTAGTGCTCGTCGACGCACTTCATGCTTGGCCAGCATCCGATGAACGCGGGCGACTTTCGCGCCACTGGGACCAGCCACCGCTAAGGCCATGCTCATGAAAAGGACAATCCTTTGACGACCTTCCCTTTCACCGAAGCCAGTCCGATCCAGTTTCAAGCGCCGCTGACGAAGACGTCGGATGTGGTCATTGTCGGTGGTGGCATCATCGGCGTGACCGCGGCCTTGTTCCTGGCCCGGCGCAACATAGCAGTGACTTTGCTGGAGAAGGGTCGCATCGCAGCGGAGCAGTCCTCGCGCAATTGGGGCTGGATCCGCCAGCAGGGCCGCGACGCGGACGAACTGCCCATCGTCATCGAAGCGCAGCGTCTCTGGCGCCAACTGGCCGAGGAATGTGGCGAGGACATAGGCTTGACGCAGACGGGCGTGACCTATCTTGCGCGCACCGACAAGGACATGGCTGATTTCGCCAAGTTCCTGAAGATCGCCGAGGTCCATGGCGTCGACACGCGTCTCCTCGACCGGGGTGAGACTGCCAGGCTGATCCCGGCCATGTCACGCCCCTTCAAGGGCGCCATGACCACGCCGTCGGACATGCGTGCCGAGCCCTGGGTCGCCGTGCCGGCGCTTGCCCGCCTGGCCGTTCGCCAGGGTGTCACCATCATCGAGAATTGTGCGGCACGCATGCTCGATATCTCGGCTGGACGCATCAGCGGCGTGTGGACCGAACGAGGCCGCATCGCCACATCGAACGTGCTTGTCGCAAGCGGCGCCTGGACGTCGCTGTTCCTGCGCGCGCATGGCGTCTCGATCCCGCAGCTCAGCGTCCGGACGACCGTCGCGGCGACCATGCCGATGCCGGAAATCCATGCGGGCGCCGCCGCGGACGAACGCATAGCCTTCCGGCGTAGAAAGGACGGCGGATACACGTTGGCGGCGGGAGGCAGCCACCTGCTCTATGTCGGGCCGGATGCATTGCGTCACGCACCGAAATATCTGCCCGCCCTGAAGGCAAATCCTTTCGGCACGCGCTACCTGCCGGCGGCGCCGCGTGCATATCCGGACAGCTGGTCTACCCCACGTAAATGGGAGGCGGACAAGGAAAGCCCGTTCGAACGAATGCGCGTTCTCAATCCGGCTCCGGAGGCCAAGGCGCTTCGCGCCATCGACGTGGGCTTTCGGAAACTCTTCCCGCAATTCGAGGCGGTACCGCTCAAGGCAAGCTGGGCCGGCATGATCGATGCGATGCCGGATGTCGTGCCGGTGGTCGATCGCGCCGACAAGGTTCCAGGTCTCATCATCGCGACAGGGATGAGCGGCCACGGCTTTGGCATAGGCCCTGGCATGGGCCGCGTGCTGTCCGACTTGATCCAGGGCAACGAGACCGGACACAATCTGCAAAGGTTTCGCCTATCACGTTTCAGCGACGGCAGCCGTATCCAGATGGGGCCATCGCTTTAGTGCTGAGAAGCCGGCTGAGCTCGCATCCCGACGTCGCGCGCCGGCATTACGCCGCCCTGCTTCAGCCAGAAACCGGAGCGGGTTGAGCCAGTTGAAGCAAGAACGAATGGGATTTTTCGCAGTTCTGGCTGATTTTGGAAAATCGTTCGTCGTATCCGCGCAAGGATCGGTTCAAAACAGAAAAACCCGTTCGGTGTTTTCCTCCCATTTAGCTGAACGGTGTTCCCCTCTGAAGGTTATGACCTTCTTTTGGCCGGGCCGTTTTCGCGCCCGGCCATTTTTCTTTCCGCCCTGCGCGTTGCCGGTGCGGCGCCGATCCGGCAGACTTCACCTTGCCGGCTATTGGCCGCAACCATCGGAAAGGGGAGAGGTCTCATGACATCCAACGTCGCCGTCATTGCCGGCGCGGGCTCCGGCCTGAGCGCCTCGCTCGCGCGTCTTCTCGTCAGGGAAGGGTTCCACGTTGTCCTGGCTGCCCGCAACATCGAGAAGCTCGGTGCATTGCAGGCGCAAACCGGCGCGCAGGCCGTGGCAACGGACGTCTCGGATCCAGCGTCGGTGGAGCGTCTGTTCAATGTCGCCGACCAGGCTGGCCCGCTTTCCCTGGTGGTTTTCAACGCCAGCGGGCGCGCCCGCGGCCCGTTTGCCGAACTCGATCCCGAGGCGGTCCGTCAGGCGCTGCTGGTCGGAGCCTATGGCGGGTTCCTGGTCGGCCAGCAGGCCGCCCGCCGGCTGCTGGCCCAAGGTTCGGGGTCGATCCTCTTCACCGGCGCGACGGCAAGCGTGAAGGGGTTCGCCGGCTCCGCCGGCTTTGCGATGCCCAAGTTCGGATTGCGCGGGCTGTCCCAGTCCATGGCCCGTGAACTGGCGCCCAAGAACATCCATGTCGCGCATTTCATCATCGACGGCGCCATTGCCTCGGCCGCGTCCGGACAGGAGTCCGAACCGCAGGATCGCCGGCTGTCGCCGGACGCGATCGCCGAGGCCTATCTCTCCATCCATCGCCAGCACCGCAGCGCCTGGACCTGGGAAATGGAACTCAGGCCGTGGGTCGAAAACTTCTGACCGTATCAGCGATCCATGCGACCTTTGCATAGCTCGTGTGCACAGGCCATGAGGAGAGTCGACATCGTATGAGGATGTCACTATATAGCGGCGGCTTCGATGGCTCGCGCCTTGAAGCGTAACGTCATAAGGCGGCTGCAGCGACAGCCATTGAGATACGAAACGGACTGGAAACCGTAAAAGGTAGAAGCAATTGCTCGGAGCGGGCAGATCCCGCCAACGGTACAGTCCTTCAGAATCAGAAAATGCTCTTAACCCCTCGATTTCCTTCGGCTCTGTGGACCCTGGTCGGCTTCGGCTTGCCGGCTGGCCGCGACTCGGCTGGAATGGGAACATGCATCCTTTGCGGGATGCCGACGTTTATGATTACCAACCGGCCTTGCCGCCAGGGAACAGCAGCATGAGTGAACACGCGATCGAGTTCTTGCGGGGATGGATCGGCGAAAAGGTCCATTGCCAGTCCCACGCCAGGATCGAGAAGCAGGCCGAGACGCTGGCCAGGGAATGTGCCGCCAATGCAGCCGAGGTCGGCATACCGCTGGAAGACATCCAGGAGGAAGTCGGCGATATCAAGGAACTCATTGCGTCACGGCTCGAGGAAGCGGCAGAAGCCGACGAAAGCCAGCAGGCTTCCAGCAAGGCCGCGGAATAGTTTAAGCGGGCAACCCCGTTCGAGACGCGCGGGCTTCGGCCCGCGTTTTCGTCTCAGCCATCCTTCTCAGCCAAATTTTTCTTTGAGCCACGCTTTCGGCAGGGCAGGCACGAAATTCCCGTCCCGACCGGTCATGTCGTGATTGGCGACAAGGGCGTTGAGGATCGATTCCTCCACTGTCTGGATCACGGCATCGAAGAACGGGTCAATGTCCACATCGGGAATGAAATCGGCGCTGGCGATGCGGCCAGACAGCCCCAGCGCAGCGGCAGGATTGGCTGTCGAGAAGGCGAGAAAAATGTCGCCCGAACTGTGGTAGCCGAAGCCGCCGGTCATGGCGACGCCGAGCGGCACCCGGCGGGCGAGCCGCTTCATCTGGTGCGGCAGCAAAGGCGCGTCGGTCGCGACGACGGCGATGATTGAGCCCTTTTCCGCGCGCGACGTGGCTTCGCGGATCGCCGGTTCGGTTAGTTCGGAACCGGCGCGCAGGCCACGAATGGTGAAATTGTGCCGCTTGCCGAAATTCGACTGCACGAAGGCGCCGACCATGTAGGTGCGCCCTTGCCATGCGACGATGCGCGAGGCCGTGCCGGAACCGGCCTTGAAGCCGAAGGTGATCATGCCTGTGCCGCCGCCGACGCTGCCTTCCTCGATCAGACCGCTGGCGGCGCCATCAAGGGCTTCGGCGACATGCTCCGATGTCAGATGGTGGCCGTTGATGTCATTGAGAAACCCGTCATAGGTCTCCGCCGCCACCGGCAGGCCCCAGGCGCTGTCGACGGCCGCCGGCAGCACTTGGTTCATCCAGCGTAGTGTGCCGTCACGCGAAACGCCGCAGGAATGCGTGTTGGTGACGGTAATCGGGAAGTTGAAGGCGCCGGTTTCCTCGATGATGTGCGAGCCGGTCAGCTCGCCATTGCCGTTCTGGCTGAAAATGCCGGCAAAGACCGGGGTCGCCAGCTCGGCGCGCAACCTGGGCAGGATCGCGGTGACACCGGTGCGGACCGGTCCCTTGCCGACGACGAGCGCGCCATCGCCCGATATCAGCGTCGCATAGCCGACCGCGACCCCAGACACGTCGGTGATCGCATTGAACGGCCCAGGCGTTCCGTCGAAGCCGATATTGAAGCTTCGCGCGCGCGGCTTGCCGGACGGCGTTGCCAGATGGTGCTGATTGTCGGCCATGCTCTTAGAACAAGGATCCCTGATTGCCGTGTTCTTTAGCCTTGGCAACTGGGGCCTTGGCCGCGGGCCTGGCAGCGGGCTTCGGCCGCGCCGCGCCACTGGTCGCCACCGCATCCGCCGTGCCATCGGCGAACTCCAGCGAAAGCGCCATCCCCGACGCCACGTCGGCGACCTGCTTGATGACGGCGCCCTCGGCATCCTTCACCAGCGCGAAGCCGCGCGCCAGGACGGCTTTGTGCGAAAGCGTCGCCATCAGCCGGTCGGCCTGGACGATGCGGCCGCGCAACCGCTCCAGCCTGAGCAGCATCGCCTGGCCGCCGCGTCTCGTCAAAGCCGTCAGCAAATCCCTCTGCACACGTTGCCGTCGGGCTGTCGGCTCGATCGTGATGCGGCCCTGCAGCAAAGCCAATTGCTGCCTGTGCCGCCGCAGCGATGCCTTGGCGCATTTTGGCAACTGATCCGCGGCACGATTGAGCTCCGCGCGCCGGCTTCTCGCCAGAGTGCGCAGGGCCCCTTGCGCCCGCAAAAGGTTACGGTCGTTGGTGCGCCGCGCCTCGGCAATCCGCTGCGACAGCATTGCCGGTGTCAATTTTACGGCAAAGAATCGTGCTCGCTTGCGCTCGGTGGAAACCATGAGGCCACGACCGAGCCTCGATGTCGCCTCGTCCAGGCGCCGGCGCGGCAGCGCCAGCAATTGATCGGGAGAGGGCAGCGCACGCGCCGCCGCCCGGGCTGCCTGCCGCTTGCGCTCGAAATTGCGCAGAACCGCGGCCTTGAGCCGTGCGCCGAGGCTGGCCAGCGTCGCTTCGAGGTCTGCCTTCACCGGCACGGCGATTTCGGCCGCGCCCGTCGGTGTCGGCGCCCGCACATCCGCGACAAGGTCGATCAGCGTCCAGTCGGTCTCGTGCCCGACGGCCGAAATCACCGGAATGCCCGAGGCGGCGACGGCGCGGGCGAGTGCCTCGTCGTTGAAGCCCCAGAGATCTTCCAGGCTGCCGCCGCCGCGCGCGACGATCAGCAGATCGGGACGCTGGATGGAACTGTCCCATGCCAGCGCGTTGAACCCGGTGACGGCATTGGTCACTTCCGCACTCGCCGTGTCGCCCTGCACCCGCACCGGCCAGACCAGCACATGCAGGGGAAAGCGATCCTTGATGCGGTGGATGATGTCGCGGATGACGGATCCGGTCGGCGAGGTGACAACCCCGATGACGCGCGGCATGAACGGCAGCCGGCGCTTGCGGCCGGCATCGAAAAGCCCTTCAGCCTGCAGCCGGCGCTTGCGCTCCTCCAGCAGCGCCATCAGCGCCCCGGCGCCTGCCGGCTCCAGATTGTCGATGACGATCTGGTAGTTGGACTTGCCGGGATAGGTGGTGAGCTTGCCGGTGGCGATCACCTCCATCCCTTCCTCGGGACGGAATTTCAGCCGGCTCATCGTGCCTTTCCACACCACGGCGTCGAGCCGGGCGCGGTCGTCCTTCAGCGCGAAATAAGCATGGCCGGAGGAATGCGGCCCGCGATAGCCCGAGATTTCGCCGCGCACCCGCACATTGCCGAAGACGTCCTCGACCGTACGCTTCAGCGCGCCTGATATTTCGCTCACCGTGTATTCGGTGGCGTTGGTGCGTGATTCGGATGCTGCTTCGCTCATCGGTCGATTGGGGGCTGGTTGGACGCCGGCGTCAAGGCGGCCGTGTCAGGCCCGATATTCATGATCCGGTTTTTACCAGCCCGGCAGGATCTGGTTCGGCTTGCTCCGCTTCATCTTGGCGAAGGCAAGTGCCGCGAAATCGAACGTTCCCGTCTCCTCGCCAAGCGGGATCGAGATGTTGTCCAGGCTTTCCGAGATATGGCGGGCAAGCGCATCGACGATCTCCGGCCGCGAGGTCTGGCCGCGCATGATGCCGATGCGGCAGTCGGGCAGGGCGCCAAACCCGTCGGCTTCGCCCAGCACCCGCATGCCGGGTCTGAGCGCGCATTCCGGCAGCACCGAGACCGCCAGGCCGGACAGCACGGCGGCGGCGATCACGGTCGCCGAGAAGCTGGTGAACAGGATGCGATAGTCGCGGTTCTGCTGGTCCAGCACGTCGACGGCGGCGCGCCGCCAGATGCAGTTCGGTCGACCGAAGGCCATCGGCAGCGTTTCCTGCTCGTGCGTCGCATGATTGGCGGAGGAGACCCACAGCAGCGGTTCGCGCCGCACGACTTCCGACTGGCCGCGCACATCATTGTGCGTCACCAGCGCCAGGTCGAGATTGCCGCGCTTGATGTGTTCGACAAGCCCCGGCGTCGGCTCGCAGATGACGGTCAGTTCGACGCGCGGGTTGGAGCGCGTGAACCGTGCCATGATCTCGGGCAGGAAACGGTCCGCATAGTCGTCCGGCGTGCCGATGCGGATCGTGCCTTCGAGCCGCTGGTCGTCGAAGGCGGCGAGCGTCTCGCGGTTGAGATAGAGCAGCCGCCTTGCGTAGGAGAGCAGCTTGTCGCCTTCCTCCGTCAGCCTGTTGCTGCGCCCCTCCTTCTCGAACAGCGGCTTGCCGATCCGCTCCTCCAGCCGGCGCATCTGCATCGACACCGCCGACTGGGTCCGGTGCACCTCTTCCGCTGCGCGCGTGAAGCTGCCGGTGTCGGCGATCGAGATGAAGGTCTGCAACTGATCCAGATCGAGCGGCGCTTTCATCGGTCCAATCCATCACTAGTGTTGATGCCAAAGATTAAAAACATTCGTTGGATTAATCAATCGGTCGATGGCAAATTGGCGTTGTCCACATGAAGGCATGTGAATCGAAGCCGGAACGGCCGCTGTCATCAGCGCCGATCGTCGGGTTTCGTCTGTTCGAGTCTGAAGGAGACCGACATGACCACGATCGATTTCGCCACCGAGACCTCGCGCATCACCTCGCGTCCGGCCGTTGCGATGCGCGTGGCCAACACGGTCTTCAATTTTTACCGCGCGTGGAAAAACCGCCGGGCGTTCTACCGTCTTGGTGAGATGTCGGACGCCGAGCTCGCCGATATCGGCCTGACGCGCGCCGACCTGCATGTCGCTATTGACGTGCCGTTTGGCCGCGACCCGACGGCGATCCTGCGTGAAATCGCCAGCGATCGCGTGGAAACGATCGAGGATATCGCCCGCAAGGTGGCCTGATTGGTTCAGTTTCGGTCCCGTTGAACCTTTTTGCGGTGCAGCGCGACCAAGGTTCATGCAGGCTCCCCACTCCCTGCCGGTTCCCCGCCGGCCCGCCTGCACGCTGCCCGGTCCTCCCAAGGACCGGGCTTTTCTTTTGGGGTTTGCTGAAGGCCGGGTGGCTACCGCCGGTCCATGTCCCGCTTGAACTGGTCGAAGATCGTTTCGACGCCCTTCTGGTAGTCGTCGCGCTGCTGGGCACCGGTCTCGAACATCTTGCCGAAAATGTCGTCGAACGGGTTCCTTGGCCGGCCGCTCGGATTGGCCTGCGGCTGCGGCGCTTGAGGTTCCTGCGCCGGCTGTCCGCCGGGCAGGCCGAAGCCCCCGCCTTGCCGCAGCATCTCCTCGAAGATTTTCCCCAGCGGGTTGTCGCCGTAGGGGCTCTGTGGCTGCTGGGGCTGAGGCCGACTTTGTGGCTGCTGCGGCGCGCTGCCGCCAAACATGTCCTGCAGCACCTTGCCGAGCGGATTGTCGCCATAGGGATTGGGTGCCGGCTGCGGCTGACTTTGCGGTTGCGGTGAGCCGCCGCCGAACATGTCCTGCAAGACCTTGCCGAGCGGACTATCCATGGGGCTCTGAGGCGGCGGCGCCTGGCGCTGTTGCGACGCCTGCATGCCGCCTTGCCGCATCATCTGCTCGATGATCTCTCCCAGTGGATTGTTGCCGCCACTACCAAGACCAGCCGCGGCCTGCATCTGATTTGTCGTCTGCTTGAACAGTCCGCCCATCACCATCGAGGCGATCGCGGGCAGCATCTGCTGCAGCACTTGCTGGCTGACGCCGCTCGCTTGCGCCGCCTGGCTGGCCACGGCGCGCGACAAATCCTTCGAACCGAACAGATGTCCCAGAATGCCGTTGCCTTCCTCGACGCCTTGCGGCGAGAAGGCGCGCGTCGCATCCTCGAAATACTTCGCGTGCTGGCCGCTTGCCATCGCCGTCATGAAGGCGCCGAGCCCATAGGGATCGGCAGTGTTGCGCTGCAACCCCTGCGAAAAGGCCGGCAGCAGTGCGGCGACCGCCGCCTGCGTCTGCTGCATCGAAAGCCCGTATTGCTGGGCAAGCGCCTGCATGCCATTGCCGTTCTGGGCCTGCGTCAGCATGTCGAACAAGGTAGGCATCGGCTTCTCCTCCGGCAAATCCTCGGAAGAGAGCCTAATTCGTTTCAACGCCCGATTGAAGCGGCTTTTGCCGCTCGTTAATGCGCGGGTTTAATAGGCATATTCCATGAATACGGGCTCGATCGAGCCGCCCCAGCGCGTGTGATAGGCCGACAGCATCTCCTCGGCGCTGGTAGTGCCACGCGCCACGACCTCGTCGAGCGTGTTGAGGAACGAGGTTTCATCGTAGCCGTCGCGGTTCTTCTTGCCGCGGTTCTTCAGCCCGGTGCGTGAAATGGCCATGACGTCGCGGGCGACCTCGCGCAGCGTGGTGTTGCGGAAGGGCGCGGAAATGCCGAGTTCAGGCACGGCGTTGCGCATGGCCAGCACTTCGCTGTAGGTCCAGCTCGACGTCAATGCCTCGGCCGCGTCGAGCGCCGCCTCGTCGTAAAGCAGCCCGACCCAGAAGGCCGGCAGCGCGCATATGCGCCGCCACGGCCCACCATCGGCGCCGCGCATTTCCAGGAAACGCTTCAGCCGCACGTCGGGGAACAGCGTCGACAGATGGTTCGCCCAGTCGCCCATCGTCGGCAGCCCGTCCGGCACCTCGTTGCGCGCGGTCCCGGCCATGAACTGGCGGAAGGTGACATGCGTCATGTCGTGATAGCGGCCGTCGCGAATGACGAAATACATCGGCACGTCGAGCGCCCATTCGACATAGTCGGCGAAACCGAAATCGGGCGAGAAGCAGAATTCGAGCAGGCCCGAGCGCTGGTTGTCGGTATCGCGCCAGATATCGCCGCGCCAGCTCTGCAGCCCGTTCGGCCGGCTGTCGGTAAAGGGCGAGTTGGCGAACAGCGCCGTCGACAGCGGCTGCAGTTTCAGCGACACCTGCATCTTGCGGCGCATGTCGGCCTCGCTCTCGAAGTCGAGGTTCACCTGGATCGTGCAGGTGCGGTACATCATGTCGAGGCCCTTGGTGCCGACCTTGGGCATGTAGCGCGTCATGATCTCATAGCGCGACTTCGGCATCTTCGGCGTCTCGGCCAGCGACCATTTCGGGCTGCCGCCGAGACCGAGGAAGCGGATGCCCATCGGCTCGGCGATCTCGCGGACCTGCGCCAGATGGGCATTGCCTTCGCGGCAGGTCTGGTGGATCGTTTCCAGCGGCGCGCCGGAGAGCTCGAACTGACCGCCGGGTTCCAGCGAAATCGCGCCCTGGCCGGTCGGCTCGACCAAGCCGATGATGCGGCCGTCATCGATGATCGGATCCCAGCCCAGCTTGTTCTGCATGCCTTCAAGGATGGCGCGGATGCCGCGCTCGCCGCCGTAAGGCACCGGTGCGTTGCCATCGACATAGAACGGGAATTTCTCGTGCTCGGTGCCGATGCGCCATTTTTCGCGCGGCTTGTTGCCTTCGGCCAGGTGCTCGACAAGCTCGTCTACGCCTTCGATGGGCCGGAAATCGGTTGTGTCGCGCGCCATTTTCAAGCCCTCAAAGGCGGTTGGACCACCGCCGGCGCTAAATGGACGAAATGTCAGTAGCCGATCAAGCGAAAAATCCTGAGCCACAGGTCAAGAGGAATTGAAGGCCACGGCCCGCAAACCCCTCTTGCAAGGGACAACGTCCTACCAGTCGCCAATTGTTGCCTGCATCGCGGCAAGCGCCGCCACCGCCGCCGTGTCGGCGCGCAGGATACGCGGCCCGAGCGGAATGGCGGTCACGAAGGGGAGCGCCCGCAGCATCTTGCGCTCCTCGTCGGAAAAGCCGCCCTCGGGCCCGACCAGCAGGGCGAGCTTCTTCTCCTTTACCGCTTGCAAGGCAGGCAGCGGATTGTTGGTCGAGGCGTCCTCGTCGCAGAAGATCAGCCGCCTTTCCTTGTCCCAGCCGGTCAGCAGGCGCTCGAATTTTTCCGCCTCGCGCACCTCCGGCACAGCAAGGATGCCGCATTGTTCGGCGGCCTCGACGACATTGGCGCGCAGGCGATCGATGGAGGGCTTTGCCACCTGCGTGTGCTGGGTGATGACCGGCTGCAGGATGCCGGCGCCCATTTCCACTGCCTTCTGCACGAGATAATCGAGCCGGCCCTGCTTCAGCGGCGCGAAGCAATAGATGAGATCGGGCAGGGGCGGCTGCGGTCTTTGCGGTGCCAATACCTTCAGCCTCACCGACCGCTTTGATTTCGCTGATATCGCCGCCGACCACTCGCCATCGCGGCCATTGAAGACAAGGATCTCGGCGCCTTCGGCGAGCCGAAGCACATGCAGGAGATAATGGCTCTGCTGTTGGCCGGGTTCGAACTCGATGTCTGGTCCGAGGTCGTCGGGCACGAACAGGCGTTGCATCTTGTAGTTGGCGCGCATGACCGAGGAATGGGCGAGGCGGCCGCCGGCGTCAAGCCTTGGCGGAAGGATGCCACACGGGTTGAAAGCCATGGCGCAGGACGGCAAGCGTCGTTTCCGGGGTCAGCAGCACAAGCGTCTCGTCCTTGAGCCGATCAAGGCTGGTTGGCGGGCCGTATCCAGGAAAAGCCCATGGCAACGCGTTGCCTTTGCGCAAGGCATAGGCGTCGCCGCCGGCTGCGATCATCGCGCCGTCAGGCAGGCTGGCAAGCGCATCCGTTGCGACGGCCGGCCGCTTGCCGCCCGACGCCAGCCGCTCCTTGTGCAGCCGCTTGTCCACCTGCGGGGCGCGTGGCTCGGCAATACCGAAGGCTTGGCCGAAGCGGGCGACAAAATCCCTAGCGCGGTCACGCTGGCAAAAGAAACAGGGGCGATGCCCGGCCGCCAGCGCCGTTACCTCGTCGAGGAAAAACAATTCGGTCCAGCCGGCCTTGCCACCGGGCCGATTGCGGCCCATCGGCTCGCGCCGCACATTGCGGAATTGGCACACGCAGGTGATCCAGGCTTGAAGCGCCCAGTGCTTTTTCAGGAGAGTCTTTGTAGCGGGGTCGTGGATGATGCCGCGGTTGCCAGTGAACAGGCCGCGCTCCGGCACGGCATGGATGGCGCCGAACGGATCGACCCGGTTCTGCAGTGGCATAGTTTTCTCCTGGGATACGCATCTTGGCTGCAATACTGACGGCATGATATCGCTCGTTTCACCGTTTTCATGTCAGCAGGGTTTGCGATGCGGGTGCTGGTGGTCCAGAACTACGACAATACCGGCCTTGGCCAGGTTGGCGCGGCCCTCGCGGAAGCGGGCGCCGATCTCGACCTGCGCCTCCCCTATAAGGGCGATCCGCTGCCTGAGGACGCAACCGGCCATGATGCCATGGTGGTGCTCGGAGGCGGCCAGAACGCGTTGGCCGACGAAGAATATCCCTATTTCCCGGCGTTGCTCGAACTGACCCGCGATTTCGCCGGCAAGGACCGTGCCGTGCTCGGTATCTGTCTCGGCAGCCAACTCGTCGCCCGCGCCTTTGGCGGCGAGAACCGCATTGGCGGCGCCAACGAATTCGGCTGGCGCGGCGTGTCGCTGACGCCGGATGCCAAGGCCGATCCGGTGCTGGCTGATCTGCCGGAAAAGTTCCCGATCTTCCAGTGGCACGACGATACGTTCGTATTGCCCGAAAACGCCGTGCGGCTTGCCGGCAACGATGTCGCCGAAAACCAGGCGTTTCGCGTGGGCCGCGCCGTCTACGGCTTTCAGTTCCATTTCGAGGCCGACCGGCCGATGGTGAAAGACTGGAGCTCTTCCTTCGCGCCGACCATTGCCGCGCGCCATCCCGATTGGGCCGGTAAGCTCGATGGCGAAATGGCCCGCAACGGCGCTGACGCCGATGCTGCCGGTCTCGCCATCGCCCGTGCCTGGGTGGCGACGATCTAACCTCCGCTCACGCTTCGCGTGACATAATTGGCACTCGGTCGGGAATCCGTCTGGGGAAAACCTTTTCATGCTTGGCTTGTGTCCGGCCGCTATCCTAGAAGGCGCGCGCCCTACGTCGGCTGTGCAACCGGGATGAACCTTTTGTGTGGCCCGTGCGACACACCATCGATACGGAACACGCCTAGAAGCGCGAAATCGTCGAAACTTTGAGACGTATTTTCCGTTTCAACACATTGGTAACCGCCTCGTGCACAGATGCAGGAAGCTCAACAAGAGATGACCTCCGTGAAAGCAGCGCTTCTGTCCTTTGCCATGCTGTCCGCCATCGTGCTTTGCGGTCTTGGCATTTACGCCGCCGATGCCGCCAACAATCACAATGCAGTCGACGGCTACGGCGTCACCGCCTCCCTGCGCTGAGCCAACGCATCCCTCGCGTCCACGGACGCCGGGGTCTCAAGGCTCCCTTATCGACATTTCCAGGATGCGTTTGTCCGCGCCGTCCACGACGAGCGCGGTAAGCATGCCTGATTGCCAGGCAAGCGTGTCGACATTGACGCGGTTGGCCATCACTTCCGCCTCCGGGACCGGTGTGTGGCCATGGACCACGATCTTGGCGAAGAGGCCGGTGTGGTCGTGGAAGACGTCGCGGATCCAGATCAGGTCCTGCGGGTTCTGATTCTCCAGCGCAATGCCTGGCCTGACGCCGGCATGGCAAAAGAAGAAGTCGCCAGATGTTACCGAGAACGGCAGCGATCGCAGGAAATCGATATGGCTTTGCGGCACGGCTTCGAGCAAGGCTTGATGGCCCTTGCGCATGGTTGCTTCCGCCTTGCCGAACCAAACGCCGTTGCCGTTGTTGATCGTCACCCCATAGGATTGCGCGGTCTGGATGCCGCCAAAGCGGATGAAGAGCCCTTCGGGATCGGGTGCCTTGAGAAAATCGAGAAAGCCGATGTCGTGGTTGCCGGCCAGCATCATATTTCGCGGATCGCGTTCGCGCGCCTCGATCAGGAAGTCGATGACGCCCTTGGAATCCGGTCCGCGATCGACATAGTCGCCAAGATGAATGATGCGCCAGTCAGCGACCAGGTCCCTCGCGATCTCGGCCTTTATCTGGCCATGCATGGCGGCCAGCAGGTCGAGCCGGCCATGCACGTCGCCGATCGCGTAAAGACGCACGCCGTCCGGCCCGTGTGCGTCGAGGAAATGGATGCCGGGTTCCGCCAAGGTCTGGATGTCTCCGTGGTCAGACGTCACGGACCTAGCGTCGGAGCTGGTCCTTGCCCATGTCTGTGACCAGACGCTTTCCGCACAGCGCCAGCGTGATGTCCATCTCCTTGCGGATGATTTCCAACGCTTTGGTAACCCCTTCCTTGCCGAGCGCGCCCAGCCCGTAAAGAAATGGCCGGCCGATATAGGTGCCCTTGGCGCCCAGGCAGAGCGCTTTCAATACGTCCTGGCCGGAGCGGATGCCGCCGTCCATATGCACCTCGATCTGGTTGCCAACCGCATCGGCGATTTCCTCCAGCACCATGATCGAGGACGACGCGCCATCGAGCTGCCGCCCGCCATGGTTGGAAACGATAATCGCGTCGGCGCCGGTCTTGGCGGCCATCAGCGCGTCTTCCTTGTCGAGGATGCCCTTCAGGATCAGCTTGCCGCCCCAGCGCTCCTTGATCCACGCAACGTCCTTCCACGACAGTTGCGGATCGAACTGCTCTGTCGTCCAGGACGACAGCGAAGAGACGTCGCCGACGCCCTTGGCATGGCCGACGATGTTGCGGAAGGTGCGACGCTTGGTACCGGCCATCCCTAGGCACCAGCGCGGCTTGAGGGCCAGGTCGATGATGTTGGCAAGCGTCATCTTGGGTGGCGCCGAAAGACCGTTGCGGACATCCTTGTGGCGCTGGCCGAGGATCTGCAGGTCGAGCGTCAGCACCAGCGCCGAACACTTCGCCGCCTTCGCCCGGTCGATCAGGTCGAGCACGAAATCCTTGTCGCGCAGCACATAGAGCTGGAACCAGAACGGTTTCTTCGTCACCGAGGCGACATCCTCGATCGAGCAGATGCTCATCGTCGAGAGCGTGAACGGCACGCCGAATTCCTCCGCAGCCTGCGCTGCCAGCATCTCGCCATCGGCATGCTGCATGCCGGTCAGGCCGGTCGGCGCCAGCGCTACCGGCATCGACACTTTCTGACCGATCATGGTCGATTCCAGCGAGCGGTTGCTCATGTCGACCAGCACGCGCTGGCGGAACTTGATCTTCTGGAAGTCTTCCTCGTTCGCCCTGTAGGTGCTCTCGGTCCAGGCGCCCGAGTCGGCATAGTCGAAGAACATCTTGGGCACGCGCCGGCGCGCGAGATCCTTGAGGTCTGCGATGGTGAGAATGTCGCTCATGGTGGTCCCCGCTTGATCGAACTGACTAGGAGCGTCTGCGCGCTGGTTCGCTGTCGCCGGCTTCCGAACGCTGCCGCAGCCTCAGCCGCGACACGCGTTGCCAGTCGCCGCTGCGTTCGGCTTCCGCCATCGAACGCTCGACATAAATCATGTGGTCCATCGCCGCCTGGCGGGCGCCGGCTGGGTCGCCGGCCTTGACCGCGGTGTGGATCGCCCGGTGCTGCGCCAGCAGCGCCTCGCGCGCGCCGGGCACGGTGAACACCAGCAGCCGGTTCTGGAACACGCCTTCCGAAAGCAGCCGGTAGCAGGAGCGCAGCGTGTGCAAGAGCAGGATGTTGTGCGCGCATTCGCAGATCGCATGATGGAACTCGACGTCGATCTCGGCCTCGTCGTCGAAGTCGCCGGTGCGATGCGCCTCGTCCATGCGCGCCATGATGCGGTCGAGCAGGGCGAGGTCTTCCGGTGTGGCGCGCCGCGCCGCATATTCGGCGGCTATGCCTTCGATCTCGCGGCGGTATTCCAGATAGTCGGCCACCGCCTTGCGATGCGTCGAGATCAGGTCCGCCACCGGCTTGGTGAACAGCTGGCCGATGATGTCGGCGACGTGCGTGCCGCCGCCCGGACGGGTCGACAGCAGGCCGCGCCCTTCGAGCGCCTTCAGCGCATCGCGCAAGATTGGCCGCGAGACCTCGAACTGGCGTGCCAGCTCGCGCTCGCCCGGCAGCCGGTCGCCGGTGCGCAGCACGCCTTCGAGAATAAGGCTCTCGATCTGCTGCACCACCTCGTCGGCGGTGCGCGAATGCTCGATCCTGGAGAAAATGTCGCTCAAAGGAAGCGCCTGGAGAACGGAATGAATGTCGCGCAGATTAATGCTTCCGTCGTCAACTGGTCAAATTATTTATCCAATTCGTCTTGTGTAGTCGATTTTCGCGCCGCGCCGGCATATCGCCTCCCGCTAAACTTTGCTGTTTACGTCCCTTGCTGATTGCCGCAAGACGACGCCATTGCACGAAGGTCGAAACCAGGGGGACCAGACGTGTCGGACGAGACGTCCAATCTTGAATTCCAGCCGCGCAGCCAGGGCAGCGTCATGGGCTTTCCGGCGCATGAAGGCCGGCCCGGCGCGCTCGGCGAGGTTCATGCCCGCCCACATCCGCTGGTCGAGAAACCGCGTGTGCTCGTCCAGCTCTCCTTCATGACCGAAGGAGGTTCCGCGGTCGACCATGCCGTGCTTTCAGAGCTGTCGCGCCGCCTCGGCATCGCCGCCCCCGAGCGTCATGCCCGCCACCACGCCATGAAATGGGGCAAGGGCACGCTGCGCTGGGAGCGGCATACGGAATTTTCGACCTATCTCTGGGAAGGGCCGCTGGCCGAGAATGGCCGGGGCCAAGAGGATTCGCCCTTCGGCAATGGCTTTTCGCCGCCGGGAACCGTCATCTCGGGCATCCGGCTCGAGATCCGTAAATGGACGCAGGCAGCCGAACGGCTGGTCGCCGGTTTCGACCCAACCAGCCTGAGTTACTCGGTGGTCGAGCGCGGCAATGCGGCCATCGTAACCGACTTCCGCCAGGACGGCGACGGCATGACCCGCATGCTGGTGCTCGACCGTGGTCTGACTCCGGCCAGCACGGGCGCGCTGTCGCAGCGGCTGATCGACATCGAGACCTACCGCACGCTTGCCATGCTCGGCCTGCCGCTGGCGCTCACCTTGTCCGGCCGCGCTCGCCGCATCGAGGATCGCCTGGCCCAGACGACGCTGGAAATGAAGGTGGCCGAGACCCGCGACAGCCAGACGCTGCTCGCCGACCTGACTGAACTCGCGGCCGAATTGGAGGCCGACGCTGCCTCCAGCCTCTACCGCTTCGGCGCCAGCCGCGCCTATGATGGGATCGTCACGGAAAGGCTGGAGGCCCTGGATGAGGAGCCTGTGCAGGGCTACGACACCTGGGCGGGCTTTCTGCTGCGACGCATGGCGCCAGCCATGCGCACCTGCCGCTCGGTCGAGGAGCGCCAGGCCAATCTGTCACGCAAGCTGACCCGTGCCACCACGCTGCTGCGCACCTGGGTCGACGTCGAGGTCGAAAAGCAGAACCGCGACCTGCTCGCCTCGATGAACAACCGGGCCCGCCTGCAATTGCGCCTGCAGCAGACCGTCGAAGGCCTCTCGGTCGCCGCCGTCTCCTATTACGTCGTAGGCCTCATCGGCTATGTCGCCAAAGGTGCGTCAGTCTTTGGCCACGCCTTCGCGCCGGAGGTCGTCACTGCCGCATCGGTGCCGGTCGCCATTCTCCTGGTCTGGTGGGGCGTGCGCCGTGTGCGTCGCATGCATTCCGAGCCGGCCAAACATCCGGGCGAATAGTCCGCTCTACGCCTCAAGCGCTATGGATGTGCAGCGGCAGATTGCCGCTGCGGAAGCTTTGCCTGCCTCCGCCGCCCGGAGACTACCAAAGCAAGGTTTGCAACAAATGTCGCTAGCTGGTAAATCATTTTTACCAGTCGAGTGGAGGAAGTGCCGATGTCCGGCCTTGCCATGCCCAAGCCAGACGCCGGGACGCTGCGCCGGCGCAACGAAATCGTCGCCGACATGCGCATCATCGTGCCGGGCGAGGGCGTGGTCGACGCCGCCAATGAAATGCGCGCCTTCGAAAGCGATGGTCTGACCGCCTACCGGCAAGTGCCGCTGGTCGTGGTCCTGCCCGAGACGGTGGCGCAGGTCTCGCGCGTGCTGAAATACTGCAACGACCGCAACATCCGCGTCGTGCCGCGCGGCTCCGGCACCTCGCTGTCCGGCGGCGCGCTGCCGCTGGAGGACGCGGTG
This sequence comes from Mesorhizobium sp. SARCC-RB16n, assembly GCF_008520305.1. GTDB lineage: Bacteria > Pseudomonadota > Alphaproteobacteria > Rhizobiales > Rhizobiaceae > Mesorhizobium. Next base: position 91,354 of record NZ_ML703285.1, read on the forward strand.
CTGCTCGTCATGAGCCGGTTCAACCGCATCCTCCAGATCGATTTTCCCAACCGCATTGTCGTAGCCCAGCCGGGCGTCACCAATCTCGGCATTACCACCGCCGTCGAGGAGGAGGGCTTTTACTACGCCCCGGATCCATCCTCCCAGATCGCCTGCTCGATCGGCGGCAACGTGGCCGAGAACTCCGGCGGCGTGCACTGCCTGAAATACGGCCTCACCGCCAACAATGTGCTGGGCATCGAGATAGTGCTGATGAATGGCGAGGTGGTGAGGCTCGGCGGCGGCCACCTCGACGCGGAAGGCTATGACCTGCTCGGCGTCATGACCGGCTCGGAAGGTTTGCTCGGCGTCGTCACCGAGGTCACAGTGCGCATCCTGAAGAAGCCGGAGACCGCGCGCGCCCTGCTGATCGGCTTTCCGACCAGCGAGCAGGGAGGCCAGTGCGTCGCCGACATCATCGGCGCCGGCATCATTCCCGGCGGCATGGAAATGATGGACCGGCCGGCGATCCATGCTGCCGAGGATTTCGTCCATGCCGGCTATCCCCTCGACGTCGAGGCGCTGCTGATCGTCGAACTCGATGGCCCGAGCGTCGAGGTCGACCACCTCATCACCGCCGTCGAGGCGATCGCCATCCGCAACGGCTCGACCACCTGCCGTATCTCGCAATCCGAGCAGGAGAGGCTGAGTTTTTGGGCCGGCCGCAAGGCAGCGTTCCCCGCGGTCGGCCGCATCTCGCCCGATTACTACTGCATGGACGGCACCATCCCGCGCAAGGAACTGCCGCGCGTCCTGCACGGCATGCGCGAGCTGTCGGAAAAATACGGTCTCGGCGTCGCCAATGTTTTTCACGCTGGCGACGGCAATCTGCACCCGCTGATCCTCTACGATGCCAACGTGCCGGGTGAACTCGACAAGGCCGAAAGCTTTGGCGCCGACATTTTGCGGCTCTGCGTCAAGGTCGGCGGTGTCTTGACCGGCGAGCATGGCGTCGGGGTCGAAAAGCGCGACCTGATGCCGGAAATGTTCAACCAGGTCGATCTCGACCAGCAGATGCGCGTCAAATGCGCCTTCGATCCCAATCATCTGCTCAATCCCGGAAAGGTGTTCCCGCAATTACGCCGTTGCGCGGAACTCGGTCGCATGCACGTGCATCGCGGGCAGGTGGCGTTTCCCGACATTCCGAGGTTTTGAGATGACGGGGCCGCAGAACTTGGGTTCCTCGCCCCCGCAAAGCGGGGGAGAGGTGGCTCGGGCGGAGCCCGAGACGGAGAGGGGGCCTGCGACCGACGTGCCAAGCCGCCGCTCACCTGAAAGGATCGCCCGCGCCCGCGCGCTTCGCCAGGGCGACAATCAAGCGGAGGCAGTTCTCTGGAGCGAGTTGAAGGCAAAACGCCTCGCTGGCTACAAATTCATCCGTCAGATGCCTGTCGGACCTTATTTCGCGGACTTTGCCTGCCGTAGCGAAAAGCTGGTTGTCGAATTGGACGGAAGCCAGCACGCAGAGAGTTCCTACGACAGACGGCGCGATGAATTTATGCGCGGCGAGGGCTTTTCGGTGCTGCGTTTCTGGAATGTCGATGTTCTCAAGACTCGCCGGACTGTCTGCGAGATCATTCTTGCCGTGCTCGAGGGGCGATTAGCCGAAGACGTGGTCGCCACGGATCTGAGGTTCGTTTTCGCAGCCAAGAAAATTGGAGGCGACGCTCTATGATGGCCCCCTCTCCGTCTCGGGCTTCGCCCGAGCCACCTCTCCCCCGCTTTGCGGGGGCGAGGAACCAGGTGCGAATATGAGCATCTTCACCCCCCTTACCCCAGATGAAGTCCTCTCTACCGTCGCCTGGGCCGCGGCGGAAGAGTCGCCGCTCGAAATCATCGGCCACGGCTCAAAGCGCGGCATTGGCCGTCCGTTGCAGACCGAGCATACACTCGACCTGTCGAAACTCTCGGGCGTGACCCTTTATGAACCGGCCGAACTGGTGCTGTCGGCCAAATCAGGCACGCCGCTGGCCGAGGTCGACAAGCTGCTGGCTGAAAATGGCCAGCAACTCGCCTTCGAGCCGATGGACTACGGCCCGCTGCTCGGCGGCAAGCCGGGCAAAGGCACCATCGGCGGCGTGCTCGGCACCAACCTGTGCGGCCCGCGCCGGCTGAAGGCGGGCGCCGCGCGCGATCATATCCTCGGCATCAATGTCGTCTCCGGCCGAGGCGAGGCCTTCAAGTCGGGCGGCCGCGTGGTCAAGAATGTCACCGGCTATGATCTCTCCAAGCTGATGGCCAACAGCTGGGGCACGCTGGCCGTGTTCACCGACGTCACCTTCAAGGTGCTGCCGGCAGCCGAGACCGAGGTGACGCTCGCCGTCCGTGGGCTGCTCGACGATGCCGCAGCGAGCGCCATGGCTCTGGCGCTCGGCTCAAGCGCGGAAGTGTCGAGCGCTGCCCACTTGCCGGAGCGCATCGCCGCGCGCGTGGCGGGCGGTGCGCTCGGCAGTGAAGCCGCCACGCTGCTGCGCGTCGAAGGCTTTGGCCCGTCCGTTGCTTACCGCATCACCGCGCTGAAGACACTGCTTGGCAAGGCCGGGCCGCTGGAGGAGATTGCCAGTGAGACCTCCAAGGCAATCTGGCGCGACGTGCGCGATATCAGGCCCTTCGTCGATGGCAGCGAGAAGCCGGTCTGGCGGGTCTCGATGACGCCCGCCCAGGGGCATCAGATGGTGCTGACGCTGCGCATGCAGGCCGCCGTCAGTGCCTTCTACGACTGGCAGGGTGGGCTGGTGTGGCTGCGCATGGAGGGAGGCGAACCGGAAGCCGCCTTGCTGCGCGGGCTTCTAAAAAAACATGGCGGCGGCCACGCGACGCTGGTGCGCGCTACCCCTTCTCATCGGGCGGCCCTGGCGGTGTTCGAGCCGCAGGCGCCGGCGTTGGCGGCGCTCAGCCAGCGGCTGAAACAGGAATTCGACCCGAAGAACATCCTCAATCCCGGCCGCATGGCCTAGGACATCAGAGATGCAGACCAATTTTTCGCCCGCACAGCTTGCCGATCCGCATGTCGCCGAGTCCGAAAAGATCCTGCGCAAATGCGTGCATTGCGGCTTTTGCACCGCTACTTGCCCGACCTATGTAACGCTTGGCAACGAGCTCGATTCACCGCGCGGGCGCATCTACCTGATCAAGGACATGCTGGAGAACGGCCGTCCCGCCGACAAGGAGATCGTCACCCATATCGACCGCTGCCTGTCCTGCCTGGCCTGCATGACCACCTGCCCGTCAGGCGTCAACTACATGCACCTGGTCGACCATGCCCGCGCCCATATCCAGGAAACTTACAAGCGGCCGCTGCTCGACCGGTTGACCCGCGCCATGCTGGCCTTCGTGCTGCCTTATCCCCAGCGATTCCGCGCCGCGCTCAAATTGGCTAAACTCGGCAAACCGTTCATCGGCCTGTTCGAGAAGCTCCCGGCGCTCAAGCCGCTTGGCGCGATGCTCAGGCTCGCACCGGCATCGATCCCCGCGCCCTCGCCGATGGCCTCGCCCGGCGTCCATGCCGGGCAGGGAACTAAAAAGGGCCGCGTCGCCATCCTTACCGGTTGCGCGCAGTCGGTGCTCGACCCCGCCATCAACGACGCCACCATCTCGTTGCTGACACGGCTTGGCGTCGAGGTGGTTGTGCCACCGGGCGAGGGCTGCTGCGGCGCACTGGTCCATCACATGGGGCGGGAAGAGGCGGCGCTGGCCTCGGCCAGGCAGAATGTCGATGCCTGGACACGCGCCATCGACCAGGGCCGGCTCGACGCCATCATCATCACCGCGTCGGGCTGCGGCACGACGATCAAGGATTACGGCTTCATGCTGCGTCTTGATCCGGCCTATGCCGACAAGGCAGCGCGCGTGTCGGCGCTGGCCAAGGACATCACCGAATATCTGTCGGCCATCGAACTGCCTGAACCGGTGCGCAGGCCGGGCACGGTCGTTGCGTATCACTCGGCCTGCTCCATGCAGCACGGCCAGAAGATAACGCGCCAGCCGAAGGAACTGCTCGCAAAGGCCGGTTTCGTCGTGCGCGAGCCACGCGAAGGCCATCTGTGCTGCGGTTCGGCCGGCACCTACAACATCCTGCAGTCCGAGATTTCGGCAAAACTGCGCGATCGCAAGGTGAAAAACATCGAGGCGACGGGTGCCTCGATTGTCGCCACCGGCAATATCGGCTGCATCACGCAGATCGCGTCCGCCGCCAGGATGCCGGTGGTGCACACGATCAAGCTGCTCGACTGGGCCTATGGCGGCGAGCCGCCCAAACTAAGTTGATCGCAAACAATTTGCGCGAGAGAATCTGGCGATGACCGATTTGGAAACGCTGGAGATCGAAACCGTCGTTCGGCTGTTGTCGAAGACGCCGCGGCTGACACGCCAGGCGCGCTATGAAGAGTGCACGGCAATCGTGGCTCGGCACCTGAGCGGCGGATCTGAATTCCTGTTTGCGCTGATCAAGGCAGCTATCAAAGCCGGTGTCCATCAGACCCCTTTGATCGAAGATGCCGTTTCGTTTCTCGATGATGCGGGCCTGGCCCGTCTTGCATTCTTTCTGCAAGGGGAGGCGAAGCGCGGGACCGATGTCGATGACCTGTTGTCGGGAGCAGCTTTGCAGCAGCCTAACCTGTTCCCGGACGACGTGCTGGCGAATATTCCCGATTTCGAAGACTGGCTGACCCATGCCGATCCTCGCTCACCCCCCGGATGTCATCACCTTGTCTTTGAAGGCGGTGCGCCGGACGACCCGTTCTTTCCAACACGCGTCAATCATCCCACCTGGCATCTGCCGACGGCGGGGCAGCCATTCACGATCGGTGGTGAAGGAACGGGTCAATGTCCAACTTGCAGCGAAAGGCTGGCGCATCTGATCACCCTGGACAACTTCGGTGTCTCGGCAAATTTGTCTCTGCCTCGGCTTCGCATCGAGACGTGCCATGGCTCACTGGAGGTCACCTTTTACGTGCATGATGAAGAGGGCAGGCCGACTCCGATTGCACCATTTCACTCCGACAACGATTTCACGCCTCAACCGATGACGAGGAAGAGCACAGTCCGTCTGGCGCCCACACCGCCACGCTGGCTTAGGCAGTCCTACGGAACAAGCAATTCGCGGCAGAACCTGTTCCGGCTCGGCGGACTGCCGTCCTGGGTTCAGGGACCGCAATTTCCGGTAGTTCCCGGAACGGACCGGCCAATGAAATTCTTGCTGCAGTTTGATTCGCTGGCCGGTTTCTTCTGGGGCAGCGGCGGCATGCTCTACATCTTCTGGGACGAGGAGAGCCGCATGACCTGCCACGTGCCGCAATACACCTGACGCCAGCGCCTATTCCGCCGCGAGCTGGTCCGGCACGCCATAAGTGGCGCGATAAAGCGCGCGCTGGCGGTTGAGCGCCACCATCGTGTTGCGCAGCAGGATCGCCACCGTGAGCGGGCCGACGCCGCCAGGCACCGGCGTGATCCAGGCGGCCACTTCCTTGACGCTTTCAGTGTCGACGTCGCCGACTATGCGGCTCGCCCCGTCCGGTCCGATCTCGGAATTGATGCCGATGTCGATGACACAAGCGCCTGGCTTGACCATGTCGGCCTTGATCAACCTGGGTTTGCCGACGGCGACGAACAGCGCATCGGCGCGGCGGGCGTGCGCGGCGACCGAGCGCGTCATGTGATGGCAGACCGTCACCGTCGCACCCTCGCTCATCAACAGGAAGGCGATCGGCTTGCCGACGATCTCGGAATGGCCGACGACAACCACCTCGAGCCCCTTGAGGTCGAGGCCGGTTTCCTTGAGCAGTTCGACCGAGGCGGCCGCCGTGCAGGGCGCGAGGTCGAGCTGGTTGTAGACTATGTTGCCGATCGAGGCCGGGTGCATGCCCTCGACGTCCTTCAGCGGATGCACGGCCGCCTGCAGCGTCTTGATAGGGATATGCCCGGGAACCGGCCGCTGGATGATGATGCCGGTGACGCGCGGATCGGCGTTCAGCCCATGAATGGCCGCTTCGAGCTCGCCTGAGGTGATGGTGGCGGGAAAGCGCCGCTCCTCGAAATCGATGCCGGCAAGCTGAGCCTTGGCGCGCTGGTTGCGCACATAGACATCGACAGCGTCGGTATCGCCGACGGTGATCGAGATCAGCTTGGGCGGGAAACCTTCGGCTTTGGCAATCGCCGCATCCTCGCGCACGGCGGCGATGATGCGCTGGGCAACCGGGCCGCCCTTAAGATAGCGGCTGTCGTCGGACACGGACATAGTTCGAACCTTTGGTGGGGAGATTGTGCACTGCAATAGCAGAGCCTGGCCCGGAAATCAGCCCTGAAAACGAAACGCCGTGCCTCCGGGGCGACCTGTCGCACCTGAAACGAAAAGGGCAGCCCGGTTACCCGTGCTGCCCTCTCGTGACTGGCCGTATCCCCACACGGCCCGTCCCCCGTAAACCCGTTGCCAGTCTAAGCACGTCTTCCAACAGTGCGCTATGGCCTGAGGGCAACAGCGCGCCAAAACCTGCTCAGCACTGCTTAACCGGCTGATTCGCTACCACTATATCACTTCGACCGTCGCTCCGACATTGACCCGTTCATAGAGGTCGACGACATCCTCGTTGCGCATGCGGATACAGCCCGACGATACCGCGCCGCCAATTGTCCATGGCTGGTTGGTGCCGTGGATGCGGTATTCGGTCGTGCCGATATAGAGTGCGCGCGCGCCGAGGGGGTTTTCCATGCCGCCGGCGAGATAGGTCGGCAGGTAGCGGCCCTTGGCCGCCTCGCGCTTGATCATCTGCGCCGGCGGACGCCAGTCGGGCCAGACGCGCTTGTTGGTGATCTTGTGCGTACCCGACCATTCGAAGCCGGGCTTGCCGGTGCCGACGCCATAGCGCCGAGCCTTGCCGTTCTTCTCGACCAGATAGAGGAAATTCTGCGTGGTATCGATGACGATCGTGCCCGGTTTCTCCGCGCCGTCATAGGCGACTTCCTGCGGCAGGTAGACCGGGTTGATCTGGGGGCGCATGACCATGCGTTTGCCTGGCGCCTGCACGGCGGTCGTCTGCACGCGGTCGGGCTGCGCGGTGCGCTGGCGCGGCTGCTGCTGCTGCTGCGCGGCCTGTCGGTTCTGCCGCACGATGCCCGGCGCATGGCCGAGCTGCAGCACCCAGGGCGCGGAAAGGTCGGGGCTCACCATCACCGGCGGTCTGTCGGCATAGCGGTCGCCGGCAAGGGAGGGCATTGCGCTTGCGGCAAGCACTGCCGCACTGAACAACGGAAGCAGGAGTTTCATCGGGAACGCACCCTTGATCGTCTGATACGCCGGGCAGGAACGTCCCGGTTTGCGCGATCATTGGCGGCGAGCAGCAACCGAAACATGAATCGGAATGCGTAAAATGCGGTTCTGTCAGTAAACCCTTTGGTGTGGTTACCGCCGGGTTCAGGAATCTGGTAAAGCCACGGTAAAAACAGCGCGGAAGCGCGTTAACGGATGGGTTTTTGAGGATGAGCAATGAAAACACCGGCCTGCTTGCCGGTCCTGACGGTGTCGCGCGCTGCTTTTGGCATGGCAATCTGCCCGACTATCTGCACTACCATGACCATGAATGGGGCCGGCCGGTGGCCGACGACCGCAGGCTGTTCGAGAAAATCTGCCTCGAAGGGTTTCAGTCGGGTCTGTCGTGGCTGACCATCCTGCGCAAGCGGGAGAATTTTCGCGAGGCCTTCGCCGGCTTCGACTTCGATAAGGTCGCCGCCTTCACGGAGCGGGATGTCGAGCGCCTGCTCGGCAATGCCGGCATCATCCGCCATCGTGGCAAGATCGTGTCGACCATCAACAATGCCAAACGCGCCCGCGAGATGGTGGATGAATTCGGCTCGCTGGCTGCCTGGTTCTGGAAGTTCGAACCCGGAAAGGAGGAGCGGCCCAAGATCGTCGACCTGGCCCATCTGCGCGCCAACCCGACCACCGCGGTCTCCGTGCGGATCTCGAAGGACCTGAAGAAGCGCGGCTGGACCTTCGTCGGCCCGACCACGGTCTACGCCTTCATGCAGGCCATGGGCCTGGTCAACGACCATCTCGAGGGGTGCGTGTGCCGCAAGGAGGTCGAGAAGGAACGGAAAGCTTTCAAGCGGCCGAAATAGCGGCGAGGCTCAAGTCCCGAGAGCAGCCCGGCACATATCAGGTGCCGGCGGCTCCGGACAGATATAGCCCGGCGACAATGGCGGCCACGATGGCGAGGGCCGGATAGATCACCAGCAGGCCGGTCACCAGCGCGTCGCGCGTAGAGGGGCCGGCGCCTTCGCCGGGCTCGAAGGGACCGGCTGCCTGGCTTGTTATCTTGTGAGTGTGGATGTCGGCCGGGCGCAGATGTGCGTGCAGGTCGCTGGCGCCGCCATAGCCGATGTCGAATTTCCGCGCCACCGCCATGGCCCGATCCCCTTGTTCCGGCCCGCTTTATCGCCCGCGATTGTGTCGGCGGAATGCCGCGCTTGTGGCGGAATTGGTTCATTTCCGCAGTGGTTTGTTGCAGCATGCGAGGCTTCGCGCGCGGCCTTGCCGCACCATGCGTCATCGTTTAGGACACGCGCGTTGTGAAAATCGCATCATATTGCGAAAATCGCACTATGACTGACCTGCCATCGCCACAAACATCGAGCAAGCACCCCATGGCCGACAAATCGGAAAAGACGAAAGCGCGGCTGCCGCGCGGTTTTGCCGACCGCAGCGCCGAGGACATCCGCGCCGTCGAGAAGATGATGGCGACGATCCGCTCGGTTTATGAGCTCTATGGCTTCGAACCGGCCGACCAGCCGCTGATCGAATACACCGATGCGCTGGGCAAATTCCTGCCTGATCAGGACCGGCCGAACGAAGGCGTGTTCTCGTTCCAGGACGATGACGACCAGTGGCTTTCCCTGCGCTACGACCTGACGGCGCCCACGGCGCGTTTCGTCGCCGAGAATTTCGAACGCCTGCCAAAACCCTATCGCAGCTACCGTTCCGGCTGGGTGTTCCGCAACGAAAAGCCCGGCCCCGGCCGCTTCCGCCAGTTCATGCAGTTCGACGCCGACACGATCGGCACGCCGGGCGTGGCGGCTGACGCCGAGATGGCGATGATGATGGCCGACGTCATGGAAGCGCTCGGCATCAAGCGCGGCGACTACGTCATTCGCGTCAACAACCGCAAGGTGCTGGACGGCGTGCTCGAAGCGATAGGCCTTGGCGGCGAGGAGAATGCCGGCCGCCGGCTGACGGTGCTGCGCGCAATCGACAAGCTCGACAAGCTCGGCCCGGACGGTGTCCGGCTTCTGCTTGGCCCGGGGCGCTGGGACGGCGGCAAGGAAGGCGAGGGCGACTTCGCCAAGGGCGCCGGGCTGAATGATACGCAAGCCGAGGCCGTTCTTTTGGCGACCGCGCGAAATGCGCAGGCTGGCCTGGATGCCAGCGTCAGCGGGAACGCGGTCTACCAGGAGGGCGTTGGCGAACTCGCGACGATCGAAGCCCTGGTCAGGGCCACCGGATATGCCGAGGACCGCATCGCCATGGATCGTTCCGTCGTGCGCGGCCTGGAATATTACACCGGTCCCGTCTTCGAGGCCGAACTGCTGGCCGAAATCCCCAACGAAGACGGCCAGATCGTGCGCTTCGGATCGGTCGGCGGCGGCGGTCGCTATGACGGCCTGGTTTCCCGCTTCCGTGGCGAGCCGGTTCCGGCGACCGGTTTTTCCATCGGCGTCTCCAGGCTGATGACGGCGCTGAAGAACCTCGGCAAGCTCGACAGCGCCGATGTGATCGCGCCGGTTGTCGTGCTGGTCATGGACAAGGACACCGAAAGCCTCGGCCGCTACCAGAAAATGGTCTCGCAATTGCGCGCCGCCGGCATCCGCTCCGAAATGTATCTCGGCGGCGCCGGCATGAAGGCGCAGCTCAAATATGCCGACCGGCGCGGCTGTCCGGTCGCAATCATCCAAGGCGGCGACGAGCGCGCGAAGAGTGAGCTGCAGATCAAGGACCTGATCGAAGGCGCGCGCATGTCGGCCGAGATCACCGACAACGCCGAATGGCGCGCAGCAAGGCCGGCGCAGGTGACGGTGGCGGAAAGCGAACTGGTCACCGAGGTGAAGAAGATTTTGGCGGCGCAGGCCGGCGAGCGCGCGAAATAAGAGCGCGGCCAGTGACCTCCCGCTACCCCGCCATCGCAGCCGACATCACCACCCTCTTCGCCGCGCGTAACACACATGCCGTCGAAGTCGCGGTGCTGCAGCCGGCCGATCCGTTCCTCGACATGGCCGGTGAGGATCTGCGCCGCCGCATTTTCCTCACCGAGAGCGAGAACGGGCAGACGCTCTGCCTGCGGCCCGAATTCACCATTCCCGTCTGCCTCGACCATATAGCCAGCCAGGCCGGCACGCCGCGCCGCTACTCCTATCTCGGCGAAGTGTTTCGCCAGCGCCGCGAGGGCGGCAATGAGTTCTTCCAGGCCGGCATCGAGGATCTCGGCGACCGCGACACGGCTGAAGCCGATGCCCGCTCGGTCGCCGACGCGCATGCGCTGCTGTCGCTGGTGCTGCCCGGCCAGTCGCTGGCGGTCACGCTCGGTGACCAGGGCATCTTCGAGGCAGTGCTGGCGGCGCTCGGCCTGCCGCGCGGCTGGCGCATGCGGCTGGCCCGCGCCTTCGGCTCGGCGCTGATGCTGGAGGCAGCACTCGCCGATCTTGCCAACCCGCCACGCAACAGCCAGCTCTCTGGCGATGTTGCGGCGCTCGTCCTCGATGGTGATCTGGACGGTCTTTCCCGGCACATTGCCGACGGCATGGAGAAGGCCGGCCTGTCGGCATCCGCCGGGCGCGCGCCATCGGATATCGCTCGGCGGCTGATCGAGAAAGCCGAATTGCGCAGCGTGCGGCTGTCGAACGAGGCCTTCGCGGCATTGAAGGGTTTTCTGGCGATCGACGTGCCGCTCGATGGCGCGGCGCAGGCGCTGGATTCTTTCGCCGCTGGTGCCGGGCTTTCATTGGGTTCCGCGTTGGAAAAGTTCGCCGCTCGCGCCAAGGCAATCGAGGCGCATGGCTTGCCCTCGGGAGAAATCCGCTACGATGCCGCTTTCGGCCGTCCGCTCGATTATTACACCGGCATCGTCTTCGAAATCGCGGCCGCTAATGGCGAGCGTCCCCTGGCCGGTGGCGGGCGTTACGACAGGTTGCTGACGCTGCTCGGCGCCAAGACCGCGATCCCCGGCGTCGGCTTCTCGGTGTGGCTCGACCGCATCGAGGCGTTGCGGGGGGCGGCATCATGATCACACTGGCGATCCCATCGAAGGGTAGGCTCAAGGAGCAGTCCCTGGAGGTGCTGGCCAAGGCCGGCCTCGCCGTCAGCCTGCGGGGAGACGAGCGTAAGTATCACGCCCGCGTCGAGGGCCTGAACAATGTCGAAGTCGCTTTCCTGTCTGCCTCCGAAATATCGGGCGAGATTGGCCAGGGCGCGGTCGATCTTGGCATCACCGGCGAGGACCTGGTGCGGGAAAATCTCGCCGACTGGGAAGCGCGGGCCGAGATCGTCGCCCGTCTCGGCTTCGGCCATGCCGATGTCGTGGTCGCGGTGCCCGACATCTGGCTCGATGTCGACACCATGGCCGATCTCGACGACGTCGCCGCCGATTTCCGCCAGCGTCATGGCCGGCGGCTCAGGATCGCCACCAAATACTGGCGGCTGACGCAACAGTTCTTTTCGCTCAAGCACGGCATCCAGGTCTATCGCATCGTCGAGAGCCTCGGCGCCACCGAGGGCGCGCCGGCGGCCGGCCTTGCAGACGTCATCGTCGACATCACCAGTACGGGCTCGACGCTGCGCGCCAATCATCTCAAGGTGCTGGGCGACGGCGTGGTCCTGAAATCGCAAGCCTGTCTGGTGGCCTCGAGGAAGACACGTGCGGCCGCCGACGAAGCCGTCCTGCGCGACATCGCAGCGAAGATGGCGGCCACGGTCGCATAGCGATCCTTCAGGGAAGGAGTTCCAGTACCATCGACGGGATTTCCAGCATCCCGGCAGGCTGATAGGTTCAGCCAGTCTTGGGAGGAGACAGCGATGCCGGTCAATCTCGACGAGCTGAAGAACGCCACCAATCTGCGCGGACGCGGCGCGCGCGCCGGCGGGGTCTTCATCGCGCCCGTGGACGGCAGGGCGCATGTCTCGGGTGATCGCGCCGTGCCGCTGCTCGACAAGACCATTCCGGAGCTTTTCTCCGACATCGTCAGCAAATACGGCACGCTCGATGCCGCCGTGTTCGTCGGCCAGGACAAGCGCTTCACCTGGAGCGAACTGTCGGACACGGTGGATGCGCTGGCCGCCGGCTTCCTGGCGCTCGGCCTCCATAAGGGCGACCGGGTCGGCATCTGGTCGCCGAACCGCTGGGAATGGCTGGTGACGCAGTTCGCCACCGCCCGCATCGGCCTGATCCTGGTCAACATCAACCCGGCCTACCGTTTGACTGAACTGGAATATGCGCTCAACAAGGTCGGCTGCAAGGCCCTGGTGACGGCGGCCAGCTTCAAGACCTCGGACTATCTCGGCATGATCGAGACGCTGGCGCCGGAGATCACCACGGCGACACCGGGCGAGCTGAAGGCAAAGAAGTTGCCGGCGCTCAGGATCGTCATCCGCATGGGCGAGGAGAATTCGCCAGGCATGTTCAATTTCGGCGACGTGCTGGCCATGGCCGGTCGCGACGAGCATGACAGCCTTGACCGCATTTCCGAGGGGCTGAAGCCGGGCGATGCGATCAATATCCAGTTCACGTCAGGCACGACGGGCGCACCCAAGGGCGCGACACTGACCCACCTGAACATCGTCAACAATGGCAATTTCGTCACCTCGGCCATCAAGCTAACCGTAGACGACCGGCTCTGCATCCCTGTGCCGCTCTATCATTGCTTCGGCATGTCGATGGGCACGATGGGTTGTGTGTCGAAGGGCGCGACCATGGTTTTCCCCTGTGAGGGTTTTGATCCGGGCCTGACGTTGAAAGCCGTATCGCAGGAGCGCTGCACCGGCCTCTATGGCGTGCCGACCATGTTCGTCGGCATGCTCGACCATCCCGACTTCCCATCCTTCGATCTCTCCAGCCTGCGCACTGGCATCATGGCCGGTTCGCCATGCCCGATCGAGGTGATGAAGAAGGTGGTGTCGCTGATGCATATGTCGGAGGTGACCATCGCCTACGGCATGACCGAGACCAGCCCGGTCTCGTTCCAGAGCGGCGTCGACGATCCCCTGGAAAAGCGCGTCTCGACGGTCGGGCGCATCCACCCGCATGTCGAGGTCAAGGCGGTCGATGCCGATGGCGCCACCGTTGCCGTCGGCGCGCCGGGCGAGCTTTGCACGCGCGGCTACTCGGTGATGAAGGGCTATTGGGACGACGACGAAAAGACCCGCGAGGCGATCGACAGCGACGGCTGGATGCACACCGGGGACCTCGCCACCATCGACGCCGAGGGCTATTGCAACATTGTCGGCCGCGTCAAGGACATGGTCATCCGCGGCGGCGAGAACGTCTATCCCAGAGAGGTCGAGGAATTCCTCTACCGTCATCCCAAGGTGCGGGAAGTACAGGTCTTCGGCATACCGGATGCCAAATATGGCGAGGAGCTGTGCGCCTGGATCGTGCTCAAGCCCGGCCAGGTCGCCACCGAACAGGAGATCAAGGCCTTTTGCGCCGGCCAGATCGCCCACTACAAGGTGCCGCGCCACATCCGCTTCCGCACCGAATTGCCGATGACGGTGACCGGCAAGCCGCAGAAATTCCTGATGCGTCAGGCGATGGCGGAAGAGTTGGGACTGGTGGCACAGAAGACGGCGTGAGGCGGGATCAGCCGCGTCGTACAAAGGCACTGATGCTGTCGAGCAGCGACTGCTGGTCGCCGACCCAGAACCAGTGGTCGTCGCCGTCGACCTCGATGAACCGGGCGCCCGGAATCCTGGACGCGAGGAACCGCCCGGCCTCGATGCGCACGGCGCGGTCGCCGGAACGGTGGAGGACCATCGTCGGGGCGGAGACTTTTGCCAGCAGGTGACGGACATCGGCGTCCCGTAATGCCTCGAGCAGGCCCGCGACCGCGCCCGGGCTGGAGGCCGCCCTGAGCAATCCGGCCCACCAGGTCCTCGCCTGACGGTCGCCAGTGAGGCTTGGGGCGAAGGTTTCGATTTCCGCTGGGCCACCCCAACCCGCGAGCAGGCGTTGCTTCCACAGATCATACTGCGCGACGGTCAATGCGTAGGGATAGTCGGGTGCACGGCTGCCTTTCGCCAGCGAGCCCCAGAGAACAAGGCCGCTCAGCCGATCGGGATGCGCGACCGCGAAGCGGATACAGCCCGGCCCGCCCTCCGACGCGCCGACCAGCAAGGCCCGGCGGCTGCCGGCCGCGTTCATGACCGCCAGAATATCCTGCGCCGTTGCCTCGACCGTGGGACGGGCGCCGACCCGGTCGGAAAGTCCCATGCCGCGCCGGTCGAAGAGGATCAGGCGACCCAGGCGCGAAACCGCGGTCAGCCAGTTGCGGCAGCCTGGGTCTTCCCAGATACGCTCGACATGCGAAATGAAGCCGGGAACAAGCACGATGTCCGTCGGGCCGCTGCCGACGATCTGGTACGCGATGTGGATGCCGTCCACCGCGACGTAGCGCGTCCTGGGCACGTCCAAGGTAGCGTCCTGAGTTGGCTCGCGCAGCATGGCTAGCGTGGCGGGGTCCGGCGCTACGCCGAGTTCGTCCCGCAAGAGCCGGATGCACGTCTCGATCTGGCGCTCGGCCGCTGCCCTGTCCCCGGCGGCCAGGTGGACACGGATCAAGTGGCGGTGCGCGCTTTCGCTCAAAGGGTCGAGCGCCGTCAGCCGTGTCGCATGAACGACCACGCCGCGCGGCTCGCCGCCGGCGATCTTGGCTTCGACGAGCCGCTCCAGCGCCTGCACCAGCCGGCCGCGCAAGGTCTCTCGCCGGAAGAAGATCCATTCCTCGAATTCCGGACAGTCCGGCAGTGAGAAGCCGGCGAGATAATCGTCGTTGTAGACGTCGGCTGCCTCATCGAGCGAGCGGGAATTGCAGGCCTGCTCGAAAACCCTGGTGTCGATCTCGGCGGACAAGGCTGGGTGCAGGCTCAGCGAGGCGCCTGTGGCGGCGATGATCTCTCTGCCGAACGCGATGCGGATTTTATAGAGGGTCCGCCGAAGGCGGGCGCGAGCGGCCTGTTCGTCGGTCTCGGGCCACAGAAGCGTGGCGACGACATCGCGCGCCACCGGCCCGCTGGCCTCGGCCAGGTAGATGAGGAGCGCTGCCGCCTTGCGCAAGGCAAGTTCCACCCGCCGGCCGTTCAAGCGGAACTCCGGAAAACCCAGAAATCGGAATTCCAATCGCTCCATCGATCCGACCACGGCCATGCGGGGACGCTGAGGGGACGCCGGCCTTCTATCCATTCCCACGACATCGGGCCGATCGGGCCCGATCATGAGACTCCCTTGGAGCGAGAAATGTCACTGGTCAATACTCTCATCCACCATTGCACTGCAGGGCCTGTTGCCGGCGGTGGCGCCCCTGTTGGCGCTGCCGGCGCAGGGCACGGAGGCTGAGACATGTGTCAATCCTGTCTCTCCTGGTACGCGCGCTGCATGGCTCCCTACTTCGTCCACGTCGGCTGTTCGGCCCGCGTTTTCACGCATATGCGACGGCGCCTGATCCCACGGGCAGACGGCGTTGTCGTCGAGGTCGGTTTCGGGTCCGGCCTGAACCTTCCCTATTACGACGCCGGCAGGGTGAAGCGGCTGGTCGGCGTCGATCCCGACGGCACGATGCTCGGCCTGGCCGAACCGAAGAGCCGTTCCTTGCCATTCAATGTCGACTGTATCCGGGCCAGCGGTGAAAGACTGCCGTTGACCGACACCTTCGCCGACACGGTCGTCGTCACCTACGCCTTCTGCACCATTCCGGATCCCGAGGCGGCGCTGACCGAGATCCGGCGCATCCTGAAGCCCACGGGCCGGCTGATCTTCATCGAGCACGGCCAGGCCGAGGGGCCGCGCTGCCGCAAATGGCAGGAGCGTCTGAACCGGCCTTGGGGCCGACTCGCCGGCGGCTGCCACCTCAACCGAGATCCATTGCACCTGATCCGGGCGGCGGGCTTCCATGTCGTCGAAGCGGAGCGTCAGCGCTTCCGGCTACCCTTCTGGCAGTTGGGAAGCCACCATGCTGGCATCGCGATACCCCCAACGGGCTGATGCGCCTTCGCCCCGCTATCGCCGTCCGCCGCGTATTTCCACCGGCCTCGGCGCCGAACCCGGCTCCTGGACCCGCGGGCCGAGCAGCACTTCGCCGAACAGCGGCTGGTAGCTCCGGCGCACCGCCGGGTCCTCCTTGAAGGACAGAGCGTATTGGCCGATCTGGTGGAAATAGGTGATGCGGGCCCTGACCAGGCTCTCATCCTCGGGATAGCCCATGGCGCGGAAGGAGCGGATCAGGAGTTCGATGCGCAGGTCGTCGATATCCTTGACCTCCTGCGCCAGTTTTTTCGAAGTTCGCGACCAGTCGCGCACGGCGAGGTCGAGCAGGGGGCTGAACGGCGCCTCGTCCACCCAGACATGCACGATGTCGGTGAAGAACTGTAGGCCGTCTATATCTAGCATCTCGCGCATCGCCCAGAAGGGCTGGCAATTGATATCTCGCCATTCCTGCAACAGGCCGTCGCGAAGATCGGCCAGGCTGGTGAAATGGAAATAGAAGCTGCCGCGCGTCACCTTGAACTGCTTCGCCAGGCGGTCGATCTTGACCTCGCCGATGCCGTGCTTCTCCAGCACCTTGCGCGCCGCTGATATCCAGGCCTCGCGGCTCAGCGTCTGCCGCGCCGCCTTCGGGCGCAGGGCGGCTTTGGACGATCTCTTGCTTTTGGCCGGGGCGCTGTCCGATTTCATCCGATCAAGACCTTCATCGCACGCGCAACGCCCGCAAATCCGTTCGCCGGCTCCGATGCGCTTCGCGACTCATCAAGCGTCCATCTATCGCGGAAGGCGCGACTCAGGGCAATGCGCTGATCCGCTCCAGCATCAGTTCGAAGAACGGCGCCGGATCGATGCGCCGCAGGACGTTGCAGTTCTTGCGGCGCCCGGTCACGTGCCACCAGTCGACGACGGTCATGCCGATCGTCTCCGGCGAGACGATGTCGACCGTCACCGCGCACTGGCGCTGTTCGTAGATCTGCGGCGCCAGGAGATAGCCGGTGACGCAGGCATCGTGAATGGGGCGTGCCGGCGTCTCGAATTTGTGGGTGCCGTATTGACGGTAGAAGTCGGCCAGGTTCGCGGCCTCGATCGCGGCGCGGCTGCCGGTGGCGCGCAGGCGCTCCAGCCATTCGGGCGTCATCAGCGCGGTGTAGGTGCAGTCGATGCCCGCCATGGTCACCGGCGCGCCGCTATCGAACACCTTGTGGGCGGCATGCGGGTCGACGAAGATGTTGAACTCCGCGGCCGGCGTGGCGTTGCCGCCCTGGAAGAAGCCGCCACCCATCAGAACCACTTCGCGCAGGCGCGGCACGATCCTCGGCTCCATGGTCATGGCCATGGCGAGGTTGGTCATCGGCCCGAGCGTGCAGACGGTCAATTCGCCTTCCGGCGCCTCCATGATGGCGCGCACCATGTAGTTGACCGCGTGTTCGTCCTGCAGGGGCGTCGCCGGTTCGGGAAGATCGGCGCCGTCGAGGCCGGTTTCGCCGTGGACATATTCGGCGGTGATCAGCTTGCGCACCATCGGTGCCGGGCATCCGGCATGGACCGGCACGTCCGGCCGCCCGGCGAGTTCGACGATCTTCAGCGCGTTCTTCGAGGTCAGGGCAAGCGGCACGTTGCCGCCGACCGTGGTGATGCCGACCACATCGAGTTCATCAGGCGACCCCAGCGCGAAGAGGATGGCGAACGCGTCGTCCTGCCCCGGATCGGTGTCTATGATGATCTTGCGTGGTGCCATGATGCCGCGTCCTTCGTTTTGCGATCGAAAGCCTATTGATGAGGCCGTTTGGATGTGTAGAAATACAGTACTGTATCTTATGTTCAAGACAGGGTGTTCGAAAATGGATGCACAAGAGCGCGGCGATTTTTCCGAAATTCCGATCCTCGATGTCTCGGCGCTCTATGGCGACGACGAAGGCGCGATCCGGGCAACGGCAGCGACACTGCGCCGTTATCTCGAGACGATCGGCTTCCTCTATGTCACCGGCCATCCCATTCCGCGCGCCGATGTCGAAGCGGTCCGCGAAGCCTCCAAGCGCTTCTTCGCCTTGCCCGAGGCGGAAAAGGCGAAGTTGAAGATCGACAAGAATTTCCGCGGCTACCTGCCCTTTGCCGGCTCGACCATCGTGACCTCGTCGGTGGCGACCGTCAGCAAGCCGAACCAGAGCGAATCGATCTTCTTCATGCACGAGGTCGGCGCCGATGATCCCCGGGCCTTGGCCGACAAGCCGCTGCAAGGCCCCAATCAGTGGCCTGATGAGGCCGCCGTGGCGGGTTTCAGGCAGACGATCGAGCATTATGTCGATGAGATGGGCACGCTCGCCCGCAAGATGGTGCGCGCCATCGCGCTCTCGCTCGGACTACCCTCCGACAGCCTCGACCGCCATTTCGAGCAGCCGACGACCTTCCTGCGACTGCTGCACTATCCGACACAGCCCCAGGAGGAGGGGCTTTTCGGCTCGGCCCCGCACACCGACTATGGCTTCATCACCCTTTTGGCGCAGGACAATGTCGGCGGCCTCGAGGTGAAGAACAAGGCCGGCGACTGGGTTCCCGCGCCCCCGGTCCCGGATTCCTTCGTCATGAATGTCGGCGACATACTGGCACGCTGGTCGAACGACCAGTTCGTCTCGACGCCGCACCGCGTCATCAACCGCTCCGGACGCGAGCGCTATTCGCAGCCCTTCTTCTTCGATCCCTCGATGGACGAGACTATCGAAGCACTGCCGGTCTGCGTGCCGGCCGGCACACAGCCTAAATACGCGCCGGTGCTCTATGGCGATTATCTGATGGAGCGCATCGACAAGAATTATCACTACCGCAAGAAGAAGGCGGCCGAAGCCGCCGCTTCGTAAGGGATGCCGGGCCCGTGCCGGCTGCCGGCGCGGGCTTTGCCGGAAGACTGCAAACAAGGACAAGAAAGGGGAACAGCAATGAACAGATATCTGCGAATGACCAGCCTTGCGCTGGCGATCTCCGCCACCGTCTGGGGCGGGGTTTCCAAGGCCGCCGATGTGCCGAAATCGGCTGAGGTGAAAGCGAGCGGAACGCTCGCCGTCGCCAACACGCTGGACTTCGCGCCGTTCGAATATCTCGACGCCGACGGCAAGCAGACCGGCATCATCATCGAACTCGCGGGCGAGGTGGCCAAGCTCGTCGACGCCAAGCTCGATATCCAGCGCACGCCGTTCCCGTCGATGATCCCCGGCCTTGCGGCCGGGCGCTTCAAGATCGCCTGGGAGACCTTCTCGGCCACGCCCGAGCGCCTGAAGCAGGTCGATTTCGTCATGTTCCTGAAGGCCGGCCTGGCCGTCTCCACGTCGCCGGACAAGAAGACGAGCTTCAGCGGCGATACGCCGCTTTGTGGCAAGCGCATCGGCGTCTCGGCCGGCAGCGCCTCGGATTTCCTGGTCGACAAGCTCGGCAAGGAGTGCACCGACAAGAGCCAGAAAGCCATCGAGAAGTCGGTGTTCAATTCCTCGACCGACATCGTCCAGGCCGTGCTTTCGGACCGGGTCGACGCGCGTATGGACGATGCCACCGCATCGAGCTATTTCGAGGTGACGAGCAAGGGCCAGCTGGTGGTCCTGCCGACGCTTTACGAGGTCGCGCCACTCGGCATGGCGATCGCCAAGGGCGACAAGGAGACCGCCGACATGATGGTGGCGGCACTTGCCGAGCTGTTCAAGAACGGCACCTACAAGGCTATCCTGGACAAGTACGGCATGGGCGCATACGCCATCAAGGAACCCTACTTCGTCGGCTCCATGGACGCGCTTCGCGCCGAATGAGATTACCCGGCGCCTGATCATCGGTCAGCGCCGGCCAGCAATCTGGAGATCCATCGATGGGCGTTGCCCACCCGACCGACATCGGCGTCGAGCCAGGCGTTTCCGCCGCTGTGTCACGACTGACCGTCGTGCCGCAGCGCCGCTATGGCATCTGGGTCGGCACGGCGTTCGCCCTGCTGCTGGCCTTCCTGATCATTCGCGCTTTCGCCAGCAACCCGGCCTTCGCGTGGGGCACGGCCGTCGGCTACCTGTTCCACCCCTCGATCATGCGCGGCCTGGGCAACACGCTGATGCTCACCGTCATCATCATGGTTCTGGCGATCGTGGTCGGCACCGTCATCGCCATCATGCGGGTGTCGCCGAGCCCGGTGCTGCGCGGCTTTTCTGGCGTCTATGTCTGGTTCTTCCGGGGTGTCCCCGCCCTGATCCAGCTGATCTTCTGGTTCAACCTGTCGCTGCTGGTGCGCGAAATCTCGCTGACGCTGCCATTCCTCGGCACACTGTTTTCCGTACGCACCAATGATTTCATAACCCCGTTCTTCTCTGCCGTGGTGGCGCTCTCGCTGTGCGAGGCCGGCTACATGGCCGAGATCATCCGCGCTGGCATCAAGTCGGTGCCGTCCGGCCAGTCGGAGGCGGCGAGCGCGCTCGGCATGCCCTACCGCATGATCCTGAAGCGCATCACCTTGCCGCAAGCCATGCGCTTCGTGCTGCCGCCGACCGGCAATGAGGCGATCAACCTCCTGAAGATGACCTCGCTGGTGACATTCATCGCGGTCGATGACCTGTTCTACACGGCGCAGAGCATCTATGCGCGCACTTTCGAGACGATCCCGCTGCTGATCGTGGTCGCCTTCTGGTATCTCGCCGTGGTCAGCATCATGTCGGTGGGGCAGCATTTCCTGGAGCGCCATTTCGGCCGCAGCGATATCAGGCGAGAACCCCTGACGATGCGCGCCTTGCGCAACGCCGTCAGCCTGCGCGGCGTTGCCCGATGAGCGATGTGAAGTCCGAAAATCGTACCCGCTTCGGCGTGCCGGCCAACTCCATGGTGTTCGCGCGCGGCGTGCGCAAGACCTATGGCCAGCTTGAAGTTCTCAAAGGCGTCGACCTCGATGTACCGGAGGGATCGGTAGCCTGTATCATCGGCCCGTCGGGATCCGGCAAGAGCACGTTCCTGCGCTGCATCAACCATCTCGAAAAGCTCAGCGGCGGCATCCTGCTCGTCGACAGCCAGTTCGTTGGTTACGACCTCCAGGGCGACAAGCTCTATGAGGTGAAGGACGACCTTCTCTGCCAACGGCGCGCCGAGATCGGCATGCTGTTCCAGTCCTTCAACCTGTTCTCGCACATGACGGTGATGGAGAACTTGATCGAGGCGCCGACGCAGGTACGTCGGATCCCGCTCGACCAGGCGAAGGCCGAGGCGGAAGTCCTGCTGCGGCGCGTCGGCCTCTCCGACAAGGTCGACCGCTATCCGCGCGAACTGTCCGGCGGTCAGCAGCAGCGCGTCGCGATCGCGCGCGCCATGGCGATGAAGCCCAAGGTGCTGCTCTTCGACGAGCCGACCTCGGCGCTCGATCCGGAACTGGTCGGCGAGGTCCTCCAGGTCATGCGCGACCTTGCCGAGAGCGGCATGACGATGGTCGTCGTCACCCACGAGATCGGCTTTGCCCGCGAGATCGGTGACCAGCTCGTTTTCATGGACGGCGGTGTGATCGTCGAACGCGGCGTGCCGCGCGAGATGATTGCCAATCCGACTTCGCTGCGGACCCGCGAGTTCCTGTCGCGGGTGCTGTAACGCCTGGTTTGACCCGCTGTCAGGCCGCCAGCACCGCCGTGCCGAGGCCCCGGATAATCTTCGCCAGTTCGACGCATTCGCCATGCCGCGCGTTGTTGCGTCGCCAGGCAAGGCAGATCATGCGCTGCGGCATCGGCTCCTGGAACGGCACGATCTTGAGGTCGGGGATCGTGCCGGCCGGCCCCACCGCCATTTCGGGGATGAGCGTGACGCCGAGCCCGTGCGCCACCATCTGCAAGAGGGTGGTCAGGCTGGTGGCGCCGTAGCTTGCCATCGCCATCGGCCGCACATTGCCGCAGACGGCGAGCGCCTGTTCGCGCAGGCAATGGCCTTCTTCCAGCAGCATCAGTCTTTCCAGCGCCGGGCTCTCGGGTGGAACCGGCGGCGAGGCAAAGGCCGGATCGCCTGACGGCACGGCCAGGAAGAACCGGTCGGGAAACAGCGCTTCGGTGATCAGCCCGGGATGATCGAGCGGAAGCGCGGCGATGAAGGCGTCGAGCTTTCGCGATGCGGTGTCCTCGACCAGGGAGGTGGTGACCGCCTCGCGCAGTTCGAGCAGCAAGGCCGGGAAATGCCTCTTCAGTTCGGGCAAGGCACGCGGCAGAAGGTAGGGCGCGACAGTCGGGATGATGCCCAGGCGGAACCGTCCCTCCATGGCCGTGCGGCCTCGCCGGGCCGTCGTTTCCACGTCACGTATGTCGGCCAGGATGCGCTCGATACGCGGCAGCAGGGCGATCGCGTCATCCGTCATGCGTACCGACTTGCCACCGCGTTCGAACAGCCGGCAGTTCAGCCGCTGCTCCATTTCGGCGATCTGGGAAGACAGCGCCGGTTGGCTGACACCGGCAAGTTTCGCCGCACGCCCGAAATGCAGCGTCTGCGCCAGCGCGTCGAAATAATGCATTTGGCGAACTGTCAATCCGATCATGCGGTCAAGCCTATCATAAGAAATTCCTATCGAAATAAACAGGAAAGGCAATTTGTTTTTATCGCCGGTGTGGCCTAGTCTGGACCGGTTCCAGATTGGCGCGGGCCGCTGGCCGCCCCCAAAATCTCGGCAAAAATCAACCTCGGCAAAATCAAACCTCGGCAAAATTGGAGTGAAAGATGGACGCGAAAACCGACGACAACACGGGCAAATGCCCTGTCGCGCATGGATCCGCCGGCCGGACCAACCGTGACTGGTGGCCGAACCAGCTTGACCTCGGCGTTCTCCACCAGCAGTCGAACCTGTCGGACCCGATGGGCGAGGACTTCGACTATGCCAAGGAATTCGCCAGCCTCGATCTCGACGCGGTCATCAAGGACCTCCACCATGTGATGACGGACTCGCAGGATTGGTGGCCGGCTGACTTCGGCCACTACGGGCCGCTGTTCATCCGCATGGCCTGGCACAGCGCCGGCACCTATCGCATCGGCGACGGCCGCGGCGGTGCCGGAGCGGGCCAGCAGCGTTTCGCGCCGCTGAACAGCTGGCCGGATAACGCCAATCTCGACAAGGCGCGCCGCCTGCTGTGGCCGGTCAAACAGAAATATGGCCGCAAGATTTCCTGGGCCGACCTGTTGATCCTTACCGGCAACGTCGCGCTGGAATCGATGGGCTTCAAGACCTTCGGCTTCGCCGGCGGCCGCGCCGACGTGTGGGAGCCCGAGCAGGATGTGGACTGGGGTTCGGAAACCAAGTGGCTCGGCGACGAGCGCTATTCGGGCGACCGTGAGCTTCGCGGTCATCTCGGCGCCGTGCAGATGGGCCTGATCTACGTCAATCCGGAAGGGCCGAACGGCAAGCCCGATCCGCTCGCCTCGGCCCGCGATATCCGGGAAACCTTCGGCCGCATGGCCATGAACGACGAGGAAACCGTGGCGCTGATCGCGGGCGGTCACACTTTCGGCAAGACCCATGGCGCCGGCGATGCCTCGCTGGTGGGCGCCGAGCCCGAAGGTGCTGGCATCGAGGCGCAGGGTCTCGGCTGGTCAAGCAAGTATGCGTCGGGCATTGCCGGCGACGCCATCACTTCGGGCCTGGAAGTCACCTGGACCACGACGCCGACCAAGTGGAGCAACAACTTCTTCGACAACCTGTTCAACTATGAATGGGAACTGACGAAGAGCCCCGCAGGCGCCCATCAGTGGACGCCAAAGGGTGGCGCCGGTGCCGGCACGGTGCCGGATGCGCACAATCCCTCTAAGCGTCGCGCGCCGGCCATGCTGACCACCGACCTCGCGCTGCGGACCGACCCGGCCTACGAGAAGATCTCACGGCGTTTCCACCAGCATCCGGACCAGTTCGCCGATGCCTTCGCACGCGCCTGGTTCAAGCTGACCCACCGCGACATGGGCCCGGTCGTACGCTACCTCGGCCCGTTGGTGCCGAAGGAAGAGTTGATCTGGCAGGATCCGATCCCGGCGGTCGATCATGAACTGGTCAGCGACCAGGACATCGCATCGCTGAAGGCCAAGATCCTGGCCTCTGGTCTGTCGGTTTCCGAACTGGTTTCGACGGCTTGGGCCTCGGCTTCGACCTTCCGCAACTCCGACAAGCGCGGCGGCGCCAACGGCGCTCGCATCAGGCTGGCGCCGCAGAAGGACTGGGAAGTCAACCAGCCGGCCGAACTGTCGAAAGTGCTTGCCAAGCTCGAAGGCATCCAGACGGAGTTCAACGCGTCACAGACCGGCGAGAAAAGGATCTCGCTGGCCGACCTGATCGTTCTCGGCGGCGTCGCCGCGGTCGAGAAGGCTGCGAAGGATGGCGGCAATGATGTGAAGGTGCCATTCACACCGGGCCGCATGGATGCATCGCAGGAGCAGACGGACGTCCACTCTTTTGCCGCGCTCGAGCCGAAAGTCGATGGCTTCCGCAACTATGTCAGGGGCAAGCAGCCCATGTCGGTCGAAGCCATGCTGGTCGACCGGGCGCAGTTGCTGGGCCTGACGGCACCGGAGCTGACGGTGCTTGTCGGCGGCCTGCGGGTGCTCGGCGCCAACACCGGCCGGTCAAAGCACGGCGTGTTCACCGACAGGCCGGGCACGCTGACCAACGACTTCTTCGTCAACCTGCTCAGCATGAGCACGGTCTGGGATCCGGCTGCCGGGTCCGAGCCGGGTTCGGAAGAGGTCTACGAGGCGCGCGACCGCAAGACCAAGGCAGTCAGGTGGACCGGCACCCGCGCCGATTTGATCTTCGGCTCGCATGCGCAGTTGCGAGCGCTGGCCGAAGTCTATGGATCCGGGGACGCCGGGCAGAAATTCGCCCGGGATTTCGTTGCGGCATGGACCAAGGTGATGAACGCCGATCGCTTTGAGATCGCGGCCTGATCCGAGCTTGAGGACGTAAAAAAGGGGCGCGGGCCACGGCCCGCGCCCTTTTGCGTTCAGGCTTTGGAAATCAATCCTTCTCGAAGATACGCGCCTTGGCGACGACGCCGGCAATGGCGCCGCCGATCAGCGGTGCGACGATGAACAGCCAGAGCTGGCTGAGTGCGGCACCACCGGTAAACAGCGCCGGGCCGATCGAACGGGCCGGATTGACCGAGGTGCCGGTGACCGGGATCATGGCGAAGTGAATGCCTGCCAGCGTCAGGCCGATGACCAGGCCGGCAAAAGCCGTCGAGTGCTTTTCAGCGGTAACGCCGAGGATTACCGTGACGAAGGTGAACGTGCCAATCAGTTCCCACAGGAACGCCGAGCTCATGCCCCATTTCGTCTCGTCCCAGCCATTGGCGCCAAAGCCGCCGGTGTGGCCGCCGGCCTGGCCGGAAACGATGATCCACAACGCCAGCGAGGCGATGATGGCGCCGATGATCTGCGCGATCCAGTAGGGGATGACGTCCTTGGCCGGCAGCCGGCCGGCAAGGAACACGCCGAGCGTCACCGCCGGATTGAGATGCGCGCCCGAAATCGGGCCGATCGCATAGGCCGCCGCGATCAGGCCGATGCCGAATGCCAGGCCGATGCCCTCCTGGCCAAGCGGCAGCGCGCCGCCGAAGCCGCCCGTCACCACCGACGCCGTGCCGATGAACACCAACAGAAATGTGCCTAGAACTTCCGCCAGATAAGTCTTCATTGCCCTCTCCTCGTGACGATCCGCCGGTCCACGTTTTCCGCGCCGCGAATCATGGCGGCTAGAGTATTCCCAACCGAAAAACTTGGAAAGCAGAGCTGTAGCGCTACGTGCCGTGCTTGCGGTCGCCAGTTATGAACATTAGAGATCTTTCATCTATTGATCGATCTGTTGTCGTCGGCAGGAGAGATTTATTGGTCGGGCAAATTTCGCTGGCCATGGTCAGGCTGCCTCCTCGTTGCAAGACGAAGCGGGGTTCAATCCGGACCTGAAAGGCTCTAAGAGCAGGCCGAAAGATCTGTGCTCGATTTGATGGAATGACGAATGCGACTGGGCGGACGGCTGGCTGCGGCTATCGAAGTGCTGGAGGACATTGGGCGGCGTCACCGGCCGGTGGCCGACGCGCTGAAGGACTGGGGCCTTTCACATCGCTTCGCCGGCGGGGGTGATCGCGCCGCGATCGGCAACATCGTCTACGACGCGCTGCGCCACAAGCGCTCCGCCGGCTGGTTGCTGGGCGAAGACACGCCGCGCGCCATCGGCTTCGGGGCGCTGCTGCTCGAGTGGAGCCAGACGGGGCAGTCGCTCAACGCCGCGCTCGAGGGTGATAAGTTCGCGCCGCCGCTGCTGAGCCCCACCGAACTCCAGGCAATCGCGGAACGCCGGCTTGCCGACGCGCCGCTCGCGGTTCGCGCCGACATACCCGATTGGTGCGAACCGCTTTTCGAACGGGCCTTTGGCGAGACATGGGTCGAGGAGGGCGCGGCGCTCGCCACCCGTCCCCCGCTCGACATCCGGGTCAACACGCTTCAGGCCGATCGCGCCAAGGTCTTGGCCGAACTGGAACAGACCGGTGCCGCCGCCGCGCGGATCGCACCCTACGGTATCCGCATCCCGCCGATCGACGGCGACGGCCGACACCCGAACGTGCAGGCCGAGCCGGCCTTCCAGAAGGGCTGGTTCGAGGTCCAGGACGAGGGGTCGCAAATCGCGGCAGCGCTTGCCGGCGCGACGGCTGGCATGCAGGTGCTCGACTTCTGCGCCGGCGCCGGCGGCAAGACGCTGGCGTTGTCGGCGGCGATGGACAATCACGGTCAGATCTTCGCCCACGATGCCGAAAAGGCGCGGCTGGCGCCAATCTTCGACCGCATCCGCCGTTCTGAGACCCGCAATGTGCAGGTCGCCACCAAGCCGGCCGAGCTTGCCCCGCTGGTGGGCCATATGGACATAGTGCTGGTCGATGCGCCCTGCACCGGCAGCGGCACCTGGCGGCGTCGCCCCGACGCCAAATGGCGGCTGACGGAGAGACAACTCGACGCCCGCAAAGGCGAGCAGGCGACGATCCTCGATGCCGCCAAGATGTATGTCAAACCCGGCGGCCTGCTGGTTTATATCACCTGCTCGGTGTTCGACGAGGAAAATGGCGAACAGGTCGCGGCGTTTCGCGAGCGGCACAGCGGTTTTGCCCCGATCGATCATCGCCAGCTCTGGGACAGCCGCTTTCCAGGCCATGCTGCCGCGATGCGGATCGGTGCCCTGGGTGGCATTTCGCTCTCGCCGGCGCTGAGTGGCACTGACGGATTTTACTTCTGCGCCATGCGTCGGGCGGACTGAGCCCTACCGGATCCGCCACCAATTCGCGTCCACTTGGCCGGCGACGGCCAACGAGGCCAATTGTTGCAGTGCAGCAATTGAGATTGCCTGCCGCTCATGCCTCTGCGATAAGCTTTCCCGGCAAACGTGAAGGCAACGGCGATGGCAGCAAAGATCGTACCGGCTCCGGACTATGAGGATCGCGTCAGGACGTCCTTCGCGCGCCAGCAGGCGATGGCGACGATCGGCGCCGAATTGACATTGGTGACACCCGGCATCATCGAGATCGAGATGCCCTATTCGGCCGCGCTGACCCAACAACACGGTTTTCTGCATGCAGGCGTCATTTCGACGGCGCTGGACTCGGCTTGCGGCTATGCCGCGTTCTCGCTCATGCCGGAGAATTCCGGCGTGTTGACCATCGAGTTCAAGGTCAACCTTCTGGCGCCGGGCCGGGGCGAACGCTTTCTGTTCCGCGGTTCGGTAACCAAACCCGGCCGCACCATCATCGTTGCCGACGGCCAGGCCTATGCCTTCGCCGCCGACGGCGAGGCCAAGCTGATCGCCACCATGACCGGCACGATGATGACGATGGTTGGTCGCGACGGCATAGCAGGATGATCCGATGAGCAACGTTGTGCGCATTGGTGGCAAGGACGTCCTTTTCGTCATGGCGGCACAGGCCGAATACGGGCCGCATTTGCAGCGGCTGTTCACCCCGCTGATGACGGGTGTCGGCCCGGTCGAGGCCGGCGTCCGGCTGGGCGCCGAGCTGTCCTGGTTGAAATCCGCAAAAGCATTGCCGGACCTTGTCGTATCGCTCGGCTCGGCCGGCAGCCGGACCCTGGAACAGACGGAAATTTATCAGGCCATCTCGGTCGCCTATCGCGACATCGATGCCTCGCCGCTGGGCTTCGAGAAGGGCGCCACACCGTTTCTCGACCTGCCGGTGACCGCACCGCTGCCGTTGCGTATTCCCGAAATCAAGCAGGCGACATTGTCGACCGGCGGCGCAATCATCACCGGCGCGGCCTACGAAGCGATCGTCGCCGACATGGTCGATATGGAGACCTTCGCCTGCTTGCGTGCCTGCCAGCTTTTCGGCATTCCGCTCATCGGGCTGCGCGGCATTTCGGACGGCGCGGCTGATCTCAGGCATGTCGGCGATTGGACCGAATATCTACACGTCGTCGACGAAAAGCTGGCCGACGCCGTCATGCGCCTCGAAAGGGCGATCGGCTCGGGCATGCTCCGGCCGGCAGCACCCCGTGACGAGGCGATACCGCTCTGAAAGTCTGCTGACGCAACCCATTGCGTCGACTCGTTTCTTTCTCTAAAGGCTCGCCATGACGACAGCCAATCACACCGACACCGTCCTGATTGTCGATTTCGGCAGCCAGTTTACCCAGCTCATCGCCCGCCGCATCCGCGAAGCCGGCGTGTTTTCCGAGATCGTGCCGTTCCAGTCGGCCGAAGCCGCGTTCAAGCGCATCAACCCGAAAGCGGTGATCCTGTCGGGTGGTCCAGCCTCGACATCGGACATCGGCAGCCCGCGCGCGCCACAGATCGTCTTCGACGCCGGTGTGCCGGTGCTGGGCATCTGCTACGGCCAGATGGCCATGTGCGTGCAGATGGGCGGCGTCGCCGAAAGCTCCAACCATCGCGAATTCGGCCGCGCCTTCGTCGAGATCGAGAAGGACAGCCCGCTGTTCGAGGGCCTTTGGGCGACCGGCCAGCGCCATCAGGTGTGGATGAGCCATGGCGACCGCGTCATCGCCCTGCCGCCGGGCTTCGAGGTGTTCGGCAAGTCGGAAAGCTCGCCCTTCGCCATCTTCGGCGATGTCGAGCGCAGGATGTACGGCATCATGTTCCACCCCGAGGTGGTGCACACGCCGGACGGCGCAAGGCTGCTCCGGAACTTCGTCCACAACATCGCCGGCATCGAAGGTGACTGGACGATGCGCGCCTACCGCGAGCACGCGGTCGAGGCGATCCGCAAGCAGGTCGGCAAGGGCAAGGTCGTCTGCGCGCTCTCGGGCGGCGTGGACTCCTCCGTCGCGGCGCTGCTCATCCACGAGGCGGTCGGCGACCAGCTCACCTGCATCCTCGTCGACCACGGCCTGATGCGCAAGGACGAGGCCGCCGGCGTGGTGGCGATGTTCCGCCAGCACTACAATCTGCCGCTGATCCTGGTCGACGCCTCGGAAAAATTCATCTCGGCGCTGGAAGGCGAGGCCGACCCGGAAAAGAAGCGCAAGACCATCGGCCGGCTGTTCATCGAAGTGTTCGAGGACGAGGCGAAGAAGCTCGGCGGCGCCGACTTCCTGGCACAAGGCACGCTCTATCCCGACGTCATCGAAAGCGTCTCCTTCACCGGCGGTCCGTCGGTGACCATCAAGTCGCATCACAATGTCGGCGGTCTGCCCGAGCGCATGAACATGCAACTGGTCGAGCCGCTGCGCGAACTGTTCAAGGACGAGGTGAGGGCGCTGGGCAAGGAGCTTGGCCTGCCCGAAAGCTTCATCGGACGCCATCCCTTCCCAGGCCCCGGCCTCGCCATCCGCTGCCCCGGCGGCATCACCCGCGAGAAGCTGGAGATCCTGCGCGAGGCCGACGCCATCTATCTCGACGAGATCCGCAAGGCCGGCCTCTACGACGCGATCTGGCAGGCCTTCGCCGTGCTGTTGCCGGTGCAGACCGTCGGCGTGATGGGCGACGGCCGCACCTACGAATTCGTCTGCGCACTGCGCGCCGTCACCTCCGTCGACGGCATGACAGCTGACTTCTACCACTACGACATGGCCTTCCTAGGTGCCGCCGCCACCCGCATCATCAATGAAGTGCGCGGCATCAACCGCGTGGTTTATGATGTAACGTCAAAGCCGCCCGGAACAATCGAGTGGGAATGATTCAGGCCTTCTGGATCATTTCAGCGAGTTCAACACTTCGCAGGATATCAGCCTGCCGCTGTGGGGCCTCGACCACGGCAGCTTTTCGCTCTCCTGGCTTTTGACCAATCCCATCAACAACAAGGCAACGCTGACGCGCGATGGCGAGGGCGTTGCGCTGTCGCTTGGTCACGAATTCACAACGCTGGACCCGAACGCCGCGATGACGCTTGTTCTGCATCTCGGCGAGGCCGACCCGCTTGATGGAACACAGCGGGATCGATTTCGGCGTCTTTACCTGTGACCCGCCCCTCGCCGGTTTTTACTCCCGGGTGGGAGCATGGCCGATTGTGCCGGATGCAGTGCTGGTCGGAAGCCGGGCAACAGGTGCCTTGCGCAGCGATACGCTGGGCAAAGTCGTGTTGATGCGTCTTTTTTCGCCGAAGGCCGTTACGGCCGGATTGGAGATCACCCGCGCAACGATCGATCTTGATCTCCCGGTCGGGCAGTTCTGGTAAGCTCGTATCGGAGGGAGGAATCTCTGTGGGCCGCCACCCATCCAAGTCACCACTCGGCGAAGGAGCCGTCCCTGTCGCGACAGATCGGGTTGGCCAGCGATCTTCGCGATCTGCTCATGGGAATCTCGCTGGCTGCCCGCGAATAGGCCTGTTTGCATTAGACATCAAAAGCACCAGATGCGGGATTGCGCCGCAAATGGTCTTGTTGTACGAACGTTCAACAAGACCATTTGCGGGTACCTGCCTTGGTAAGAACCGAATTTCCCTTTGCCGTCGAAACGGTCGATCCTCTTTGGATCGTGCTGGCCGACGGCACCCGCATCGCTGCCACTTTATGGCGCCCACGTAGTGAGGCCGCGGTACCTGTCGTCGTCGAAATGGTTCCCTATCGCCGCCGCGACGGCACGGTGGCGCGCGACGTCGACATCCATCCCTGGCTCGCCGGCCACGGCATTGCCTGCGTCCGCATCGACATTCGCGGCTCCGGCGATTCCGACGGCGATCTGGCCGACGAATATCTGCCGCGCGAACAGGAGGATGCCTGCGAGATCATCGCCCATCTTGCAGCACTGACCTGGTGCAACGGCAAGGTCGGCATGACCGGCATTTCCTGGGGAGGCTTCAACGCGCTGCAGGTCGCGGCGCGTCGGCCGCCGGCCTTGAAGGCAATCATCGCCAACTGCGCCACCGACGACCGTTATGCCGACGACATCCACTATATGGGCGGCGCGCTTTTGACCGAGCAGGAGATGTGGTCGAACTTCATGCTGGTGAAGAAGACGATGGCGCCCGACCCACAGATCGTCGGCGATGCTTGGCGCGCCATGTGGATGGGTCGGCTTGCGGCGACAACCTCGCTGTCGGAAATCTGGCTCGCGCATCAGCGCCGCGACGATTACTGGCGACAGGGCTCGGTCTGCGAAGACCACTCCGCCATCGAATGCGCGGTCATGGCCGTCTGCGGCTGGGAGGACAGCTATTCGAATTTCGTGCCGCGCCTGCTTGAGCATCTGCCGGGACCGAAGCTTGGCATTGTCGGGCCGTGGTCGCATGCCTATCCCTGCCGCGGTGCGCCGGGACCGCTGATCGGCTATCTGCAGGAGGCGCTGCGCTGGTGGCGCCATTGGCTCGCCGGCGAAGACACCGGCATCATGGACGAGCCACTCTACCGCGTCTGGGTAACGGGAGAGGAGCGGCCGCAACCTTTCTATCTGCCCGATCATGCGGGCAACTGGGCCGCGGAGGATGCGTGGCCATCGCCGCGCATCGAGCGCCGTGTGTTGCACCTGAATGCCGCCGGATTGCGCCGCGAATCCGCTCCGGGCGCTGTGCTTTCCGTCCGCTCGCCAGCCACCGCCGGGCGTGATTGCGGCCGCTGGGGCGGTTATGGCGGCTCCTGTCCGGACATGCCCATCGACCAGCGCCGCGAGGACGGCATGGCGCTTTGCTTCGATACGCAACCGCTCGACGATGACCTGACCCTGCTTGGCGCGCCGGAACTCGATCTGCTCGTCACCGTCGACCAGCCGCATGTCAACCTCGCCGCACGGCTCTGCGATGTCTATCCCGATGGCACCTCGGCGCTGATGACCTATGGCGTGCTCAACCTCAGCCATCGCGACAGCCACGAGCATCCGACGCCCTGTCCAGTCGGAACGCCGTTCCGTGTGCGACTGAAGCTCAACGATTTCGCCCGCACCATTCCCAAGGGCCATCGCATCCGGCTGGCGCTGGCCAACCAGCACTGGCCCGTCCTGTGGCCACAACCGCACCTGTCGACGCTGTCGGTCGCGACCGGCGACAGCACGGTCATGCTTCCGCTGCGCCCGCCGTCGTCGCGCGACCGCGATGTCCGCTTCGAGGCGGCCGAAACCGCGCCGCCGGTTCCGACCACGACGCTGGATGAAGGCTTCGACCGTCGCGTCGTCACCGACGATGTCGGCAGCGGCATTCAGACCATCGCGCTGACCTCGGACCATGGACGCAGGCGCTATGACGATCGCGCCATCACCGTGTCCTCAGCCAACAGCGACACGATGAGCATTCGCGCCGATGATCCGCTGTCGGCGAAACTCGTCACCGAATATCGCTGGGCGATCGCAAGCGCTGGAGCCGACACGGAAGCGACGGCATTGACCGAACTGACATCGGACGAAACCCATTTCAACCTGAGTTGGTGTGTCGAGGCGCGAGAACGGGGCAAGCTCGTCCACAGCGCCTCGGCGACGCGGCGCATCAGGCGCGATTTCGCCTGAGGCGAGGGGAGGAAGGCCATGCTTGCGTATGCAGTGAAGCGCATCGGTCTCGGTATCCTGATCCTCGTCCTCGTCATGGTCGCGATGTACGCGGCCGTCTTCCTGGTTCCGGGCGATCCGGCAACCGTCGCACTCGGTCCGCGCGCAACGCCGGAACTGAAGCGGCTGCTGATCGAGCGCATGGGCCTCGACCAGCCGGTCTGGTGGCAGATCGTCGAATTCTTCCGCAACGCGCTGACCGGCAATCTCGGTTACGACGTCTGGTCGAACCGGCCGGTTTCCACGCTGGTGCTGGAGGCACTGCCGAACACGCTGATCCTCAGCCTGACGGCACTTTCGGTCGCGCTCCTCCTCGGCGTGCCGCTCGGTTGCCTGTCGGTGATGCGGCGCGGGACGGCAGCCGATGCGGTCATCGGCGTGCTCTCCGTCGGCGTCATCGCCGTGCCGTCCTTTGTCGTCGCCATCTATTCGCTGCTCGTCTTTGCCGTCACGCTGCGCTGGCTGCCGGCCATCGGCGCGGGCGAGGCGGGTGACTTCATCAGCCAGGCCAAGGCGCTGGTCATGCCGGCCGCGGCGATCGCGCTGGGCTGGATCGGCTACATCGCCCGCATGGTGCGTGCCTCGATGATGGAGGTGATGGGGGAACCGCACATCCGCACCGCGCGCTCCTTCGGCCTGCCAGAGTGGAAGATCGTCTCCAAATACGCTCTGCGCATCGCCATCATCCCGACCATCTCGCTGGTCGCGGTCGGCTTGGGCAGCATCCTCTCCAGTGCCGTTTTCGTCGAGGCGGTGTTTGCCCGGCCAGGCATCGGCAAGCTGATCACCGACGCCGTCAACACCCGCAACTATCCGGTCGTCATGGGCACGGTGCTGATCATGACCGCCATCTACGTCTCCATCACCATTGCCGCCGATCTCTTGATTGCGCGGCTCGATCCGAGGGTGCGCGATGTCTTCCGTGGCTGAGGCCTCCCTGTCCACGCCCGATCGACAACGGTTCGCGCTGTTGCGTGCACTGCTTGCGGATCCGTTTACCGGCGTGGCGCTGATCCTGGTTACGGGCTTCCTCGTCACCGCGATCCTCGCGCCGTGGCTGGCGCCCTATTCCCCGGTCAAGATCGATGTGCTGCACAAGCTGCAGCCGCCATCGGCCGGACACTGGTTCGGCACTGATCATCTCGGCCGCGATCTCCTGTCGCGCGTCATCTACGGCGCGCGCACGGCGCTGACGATCGCCATGATGTCGGTGGCCATCGCCGGCGCCATCGGCCTGCTGCTCGGCCTGATCGCCGGCTACGGCCCGCGCTGGCTGGATGCTATCCTGGTGCTGAGCTTCGACAGCCTGAACTCGCTGCCGATGATCATGTTCGCGCTCGCCATCATCACCGTGCTCGGCGCCGGCGCCGGCACGCTGATCATCGTCATCGCGGCGACCTCATTCCCGAGCTATGCCAGGCTGATCCGGGCGCAAACGCTGGCGCTGAAGAACAGCGATTACATCCTTGCCGAACGCCTGATCGATGCGAGTGCCGCGCGCATCATCTTTATCCATCTCCTGCCCAATGTCGTCGGCCCGCTGATCATCCTTTTGTCGATGGATATCCCGGTCGTCATCATGGTCGAGGCTGGTTTGAGCTTCCTCGGCCTGGGTGTCCGGCCGCCGACGCCGTCCTGGGGCTCGATCCTCTATGACGGCTACACCTCGATCCGCTCCGCGCCTTTCATGGTCATCTTCGGCGGGCTGCCGCTGGTGCTCGCCACGCTTGGCTTCACTTTCCTCGGCGAAGGCCTGCGTGACTATCTCGATCCGCGCCTGCAGTTGCGGAGGCCGGCATGACCGGCTCGCTCGCCGCCAGCGATCTCAGCGTCCGTTACGAGACGCCGCATGGCGCAGTGTACGCGCTTCGCCATGTCGATATCGAGGCGCATCCCGGCGAGGTGATCGGCATCGTCGGCGAGAGCGGCTGCGGCAAGTCCACGCTGGTTACGGCCTTGGCCAACCTGTTGCCGGCCAATGCCCGCATCGACGGGTCGATCCGCTACAACGGCGTCGATCTGGCAAAGCTTGACGCGCACCGTCAACGCCTCCTGCGCGGCGACGAGATCGCTCTGGTCAGCCAGGATCCGATGACGGCGTTCAACCCGGTGCTGACCATCGGCGACCAACTCGTCGACTTCCAGCATCACCGCAAGGACCTTGGCCGGGCGCAGAAGCGGGCGCGCATCGCCGCCATGCTCGGCCGCGTCGGCATCGCCGATGCCGAGCGCCGGATGCAGAGCTATCCGCATGAACTCTCCGGCGGCATGCGCCAGCGCGTGGCGATTGCCGCCGCCTTGCTGACCGATCCCGGCCTGCTCATCGCCGACGAGCCGACGACGGCGCTCGACGTCACCATGGAGGCGCAGATCATCCATCTGCTGCGCGAACTGCGGCGAGACTATAACGGCATCATCATCATCGTCTCGCACCATCTGGGCGTCATCGCCGAGCTCTGCGACCGGGTCTATGTCATGTATGCCGGCGAGGTGGTCGAGGGCGGCGAAGTCGACGCGATCTTCCACGGCGCCAGGCATCCCTACACGCAAGCGCTGCTCGCCTGCGATCCCGCGCGTTTCCACGAACGGCTGGACAGGCTGCCGACCATTCCCGGCTCCTTGCCCAACCTGACCCAGCCGCCGTCGGGATGCGTCTACGCACCGCGCTGCGACCGTGCCTTCGCGCCATGCGCGACCATCGCGCCGCCGCTGATGAAACTCGCCGCGTCCCATGTCGCGCGCTGCCACGCGGTGACGCCATGAGCCCGCTGCTCGCCGTCGAAGAGCTCTCCGTAAGCTTCACCAGGGGCGGCTTGCTCAACCGGCTGATCAATCCGTTCCCGCTGCCAGCCTTCAACGTCATCGACGGCGTGACGCTGTCGCTGATCCCGGGCGAGACGCTCGGGCTGGTCGGCGAATCCGGCTCCGGCAAGACAACGCTCGCCCGCACCATCCTCGGTCTCGTGCGCGCGGCAGCGGGCCGTATCGTCTTCGAGGGCAGGGATGTTGCGACGCCGGCCGATTTCCGTGCCATGCGCCGGCGCTCGGCGATGATGTTCCAGGACCCGGTCGCATCGCTCAGCCCGCGCCTGCGCATCGGTACGCTGCTCACCGAACCGCAGATCATCCAGGGGCTGCCGATGCCGGACCGCCGTGCGGCGGCGAAAGCGCTGCTGGCGTTGGTCGGCCTGCCGGCCTCGTTCGTCGACCGCTTTCCGCATGAACTGTCGGGCGGACAGGCGCGCCGGGTCGGCGTCGCGCGCGCCCTGGCGATGAAGCCGCATCTGCTGCTCGCCGATGAGCCGACCGCCGGCCTCGATGTCTCGGTGCAGGGCGATGTGCTCAACCTGATCGGCGAGCTGAAGCGCGAGCTCGGTTTCGCCGCCATGGTCGTCACCCACAACCTGGCCATGATCCGTCACGTCAGCGACCGGCTCGCCATCATGTATCTCGGCCGGCTGGTCGAGACGGGGCCGACGCAAGACGTGTTTTCCGCGCCGATGCATCCCTACACCGCGACGCTGATCCAGTCGGAGCCGATACCCGATCCGCGCCGGCGCAGCCAGAACCCTGCCGTCACCGGCGAGATCCCGAGCGTATTCCGGCGGCCTTCGGGCTGCGAATTCCACACACGCTGCCCGATCGCACGCGAGCGCTGCAGGACCGAGGCGCCGGTCTATCGGCCGATGGGCGCCGATCGCATGGTGCGCTGTCATTTCCCGCAGCAGACAGGCGGGCAAGAACGGGAAGCCCTTCTCACGCGCTTCCGCAAACCAAAGGGGAAACTGACATGACGCAATGGACCATGGACAGACGTGCATTCCTGAAAGCGGCCGGCGTACTCGGCGCCGGCCTGGCGATGAAGCCGGATTTCGCCTGGTCGGCCGTCGGCGACACGCTGCGCATCCGCATGGAAGGTGACCTGCAGTGCCTCGATCCTGCCTTCATGAATGGCGGCATCGAGGATGTCATGATGCGCGGCATCTATGTCTCGCTGAACCATTTCGGCGACATTCGGAAAGGCTCGCCCTGGTCGCTGTGGGGCGCCGAAAAGCTCGAACAGAAAGACCCGAAAACCATCGCCTTCACCTTGATCGACGGGCTGAAATGGTCTGGTGGATTCGGCGCGGTCACTGCCGACGACGTGAAATTCTCGTTTGAGCGCATAGCCGACAAGGCCCTGTCGTCGCCCTGGGCCTATCAGTTCGAAAAACTCGACCGCGTCGAGGTCGTCGATGCCCGCAACGGCATCATCCATTTGAAAGAGCCATACCAGCCGATCTTCGTCACCAGCCTGCCCTACTACGGCGGCCACATCATCAGCCGCGCCGGCACGGAGAAGGCTGGCGGCAAATTCACCACCCAGCCGCCGGCGACCTGCGGTCCTTATCTCTTCTCGGATTGGCAGCAGAAGCAGAAGGTGACGCTATCAGCCAATCCGGACTGGCCGGGACCGAAGCCGGATTTCGGCAAGGTAGAGATCTATGTCGTGTCAGACGATCAGGCAGCCCAACTCGCCTACGAGGCCGACGCGTTCGACTACACCAAGATCGCCATTTCGGCGACCAAGGCCGTCAAGGCGAAGCCGCTCGCGGACACGAACCTGATCGAGGCCCAGTCGACCCGTTATGTCTGGCTGACCATCAACATGCTGAGTCCGCGCCTCAAGGACCT
This sequence comes from Mesorhizobium sp. SARCC-RB16n, assembly GCF_008520305.1. Lineage (GTDB taxonomy): Bacteria > Pseudomonadota > Alphaproteobacteria > Rhizobiales > Rhizobiaceae > Mesorhizobium. The sequence goes on from NZ_ML703285.1 coordinate 129,244, forward strand.
GAAAGTCCGCCAGGCCGTGCAGTATGGCGTCGATGTCGGCCAGATCCTGACCGGCGTCTATGACGACCTGACGAAGCGCTCGACCGGTGTCGTCCAGCCCGGTACCAAATTCGCGCGCGCTAGCAATTTGATCGCCGCGCCAGACTATGCGAAGTCGGCGGCGCTTTTGGCGGAAGCCGGCGTCAGCGACCGGTCGCTGACGCTGACCGTGATGAATGATTCCATCCGCACCGCGACTGCCCAGATCATCCAAGCCAGTCTGGAACAGGCCGGCATAAAGGTCGAGATCCAGCCCTATGACGAAGCCGCCTTCTGGGGTGTCGGCGACAAGACGCAGGGCGATGGCTACAAGAACATCGACCTGGCACTGATGGACTTCGCCGGCGGCATCGATCCTTCCGAAAATCTGGTCTGGTTCCGCCCCGACCAGATCGGCGCTTACAATTGGTCCGGCTTCGACAGCCCCGAGTTCGAGACAAGCTACCAGCAACTGGTGGCGGAAAGCGACGATGCCAAGCGGGTTGCCCTGTCCAACCGAATGGAGGACCTGATGGAGCAGTCCGGCGGCTTCTTGTTCATCTGCCATCAGCCGCTGGTCGCCATCCACAAGACCGCATTCGATCCGGTCATCTATCCCGACGGTCACCCCAATCCGGTGCTGTTCAAGAAGAAGGCCTGAATGCTTTCATGGACACGAAGGACGCAATCGATTAGCTGGGGTCCATGACCGAAGCGGGATCAGCCCCTGAAAAACGCAAGCGCGGCGCCAAGAAATCGCCGCCGCGCTTCAGCCGCGAACAGGCGGATGTGCGCCGCTCCATGCTGATTGAAGCGGCGACGCGCTGCCTGTCCGTCGGCGGCATAGGCGCCTTCACCATCGATCGCATCTGCAGGGAGGCGGGCGTCTCGCGCGGCCTCATCAACCATCACTTCGAAAGCCTCGACGGGTTGCTGGTCGAGGTCTACAAATCCTCGCTCTACGCCAGCGTCAACAACCAGATCGCCGAGGCCAAGCGCCGCCGCGCCGAAGCGTCGGACTGGCCCCCGGAGGCTTCGCTCGCCGCCTTGGTGCGCTCCAACTTCTCGCCGGATTACTTCAGCCGCGAGAACCTGCTGATCTGGCTGTCGCTGTGGGGCGAGATCGCCGTCAATCCGCGTCTTCAGGCAGCGCATCGCGAGCTTTACGACGCCTACCGGGCGGAGTTGGCGGAGGATATCGCGGCTGTTGCCATACCGCGACTCAGGCAAGTCGATGCTCCCTCGCTGGCGCGCAATTTCATCGCCTTGGTCGACGGGCTGTGGCTGGAATGGTGCCTCGATGAGAGCGTGGTGACGCCACAGGCCGCGGAGGCGGCAGGGTTTGAGATGCTCGAGGCGCAAGTGGGGCCGCTTCGCGACGGCTGAATGGGAGGGCAGCGCTTCTTCGCACCTTGCCGGGCCAAGCCGGCAGTTTCCGCCTCACGTCCCTCTTGCTTCTTGCACAGCGGCTATGCGGTCATCTGCCTGAGCGCCTTGAGCAGGCGAATATGGGTGTGGGAATGATGGTGCCTGACATGAACGGCCGAATAGATGGGATGTGAAATCTTTGGCGCATCGACGACGAACTCCGCCACGCCCTCCTGCCGCAACCTGGTCGCCACCGTCTCGGTAACGAAAGCGGTGCCGCCCCGGCTTCGCAAGAGATAGGCGACAGCGCCGCCATTTCCGGTCGAGACCGGGGTGCTTTCAAGCTCCGGCAGCATCTGCTTGTGGGCGCGGTTGAAGAAAGCCGAATAGTTAGCCCGGATATAGTCGGCCGGCGTGACCGCACCGAAGGCAAGGCCACGCGTCGAGACCATGACGAAATTCTCCTCGGCGATCTGCTCGTAATGCATGTCCGGCAGGTGCTGCGGCGAATAGAGCACCGCCAGATCGAGGCTGCCGGTGGTGAGGTCGAGGATCATCTGGTTGGAGTAGTCGATCTCGACGTAGATCGCCAGTTTGGGCATCGTCGCCCGCACCCATTCCAGCCATCCTTCCAGCACGCGCTCGTAAAGCTCGAACTGGATGCCGATGCGGATCAGCCGGTCGAACTTGCCGACCGCCTGGATTTCGTGACGGGCGTCGAGCCAGCGCAACCTGACCGCGCGCGCATGCTCCTCGAACCTCAGCCCGGCGACGGTCGGTTCCGTGCCGCTCTTGCCGCGGATGAAGAGCTGCTTGTCCAGCAATGCCTCGAGCGCGCGGATGCGGCTTGAAACGGTCGACTGGGTGATGCCCAGCCGCTCCGCCGTCCTGTTGAAGTTGCGGGTTTCGATCAGGTCCAGGAACGTGTCCAAGAGTTCGATCTGCATCTCGGCCATCCAGCGCCAGGAATTCCTCCAATGGCTAACGCTTTTCGGGCCGGTCCGACAACGGGTAATCGGATTCTTCGATTAACATCTCGCCGCTGGCTGCGTTGCCGGTCCTGCCTTGGAAGCGCACGGTTGACGCAATTCCCACCCATGGCAGGCAAGACACCCATGTTCATCGTCGACACCGACGTCCACAATTACTGGTCCAGCGCCGAGGTTCTGCTTCCCTATCTCGAGCCCTACTGGCGCGATTTCCTGGTGCGCGGCGAAAAGCCCGGGCCTAGGGGAAGCTTTCCGCACGGCCACCGTCCGTGGCTGCATCCCGAGGGGTTCTCTCGTAACGACATCAAGCCGCAGACCGAGGAAGACAATTATCTGATCATGAAGGAGAAGCACCTCGATCTCTATGACATCGATGTGGCGATCCTCACCGCCGACGAGCCGCTGGAAGCCTCGACGCTGGCTAACTACCACTATGCCAACGCGCTGGTGAGGGCCTATAACGACTACATGATCGACTGGTGGCTGCCAAAGGACAGCCGCTTCAAGGGATCAATCATCATTTCGCCGACCGACCCGCACGGTGCCGCAGCCGAGATCCGGCGCCTCGGCGGCCACAAGGACATTGTGCAGGTTCTGGCCAGCCACGGCGCGCAGCGCCCTTACGGCGATCCCTTCTATCATCCGATCTACGAGGCCTGCGCCGAGGTCGGGTTGCCCTTCGCCATCCATTTCGGCGGCCAGGGCGGCGTCAACCACAATGCGGTCGCCAGCGGTCCGACTGCCTACTACTGGGAAACGCACGCCTTGCTCAGCCAGCCGGCGATGACCCATGTGGTCAGCATGATCTCCAACGGCGTGTTCGAGAAATATCCCGACCTCTATTTCGTGGTCATCGAATGCGGCGTGTCCTGGGTGCCGTCGCTGATGTGGCGGCTCGACGCCAACTTCAAGGCACTGCGCAAGGAGACGCCGTGGCTGAAGATGCTGCCGTCGGAATATTGCCGCCGCAACATCCGCTTCAGCACCCAGCCGCTGGAGCAACCGCAGAACGTGAAACATCTGTGGGAGACGTTGGAGCACATGGACGGCCAGAACACATTGCTCTTCGCGTCCGACTATCCGCACTGGGATTTTGACGCGCCGACCAACCTGCATATTCCACCGGCCTGGCGCGACAAGGTGATGGGACTGAATGCGCTGGAGGTCTACAAGCGTATCGAGGTTCCGGCCGTCACTGCGAGGGTCGCCTGATGAGCGCCGCTGCAACCGCTCCGGCGCTGACCTTTGCCTGCAAGGCCGCCGAGGTCGCTGTCGGCAAGCCCAGGATCGTCACCATCGGCCGCATCCGCGTCGGCATCTTCCAGCTCGCGGATGGCTATGCTGCCCTGCTCAACATCTGCCCGCATCGGGCAGGCCAGCTTTGCGAGGGGCCGATCTCTGGCACCACCAGGCAAACGGACAACACGGAGTTCGTCTACGAGCGCGCCGGCGAGCTCATTCGTTGCGCCTGGCATGGATGGGAGTTCGACATCCGGTCCGGCAAATGCCTCGTCGACGAGAAGCTCAGGGCGCGCACCTTTCCCATTCATGTCGACGGCGACGACATCTATCTCGAAATGCGCCGCTGACGGCCACGTGCCGCAAATCTTGGAGTTTCGACAATGGAAACCGTGAAGTTCACCCAGATGAAGGATGGCGACGGCGAGGACTATGCCTTCCTGACCGAACACGAAACCGAATATGCCGCCGGCACGGCCGACCGGCTGCTGGCGGCCATGGTCGAACTCGACAAATCGCTGTCAGGCTACAAGGTGACGCGGCTCGGCCATTCGCTGCAGGCCGCCACGCGCGCCTGGAATGCCGGCGCCGATATCGACTGGGTGGTGTCGGCGCTGCTGCATGACATCGGCGACGTCTACGCTCCCTACAATCACGACGAATACGCGGCCGCCATCCTGCGTCCCTTCGTGCGCGAGCAATGCGCCTGGGTAGTGGAAAAGCATGGCGATTTCCAGCTGATCTACTTTGGCGAGCATGTCGGTGCGAACCCACACAAGCGGGACGCGTTCAGGGACAACGCCTATTTCGACGACTGCGCCGAGTTCTGCGAGAAATGGGACCAGTCGAGCTTCGATCCGGACTATCCGACACGGCCGCTGAACTTCTTCGCGTCGTTGGTGCGGGAAGTGTTCGCCCGCAAGAGCCACGATCCCGCCGTCGTCAGGCCCGGAATGCGCATTGCGATGTCGGATGACGCGACCGCCGCCGAGCGGTCGGGCAGTAGCGCTTGACGAGGCTGAGATATTTTTCCAGGGCCTGAACCCCCCGCTTTGTCCTGCCCGATTTCTCCCTAGAAGGGTGCCCCTTCAATTCAGTGGCGAGCCACCTTCGCGCTTACGGCGCTCCATATAGTCGCGCAGCGCTTCGTCGATGCCGGGATCGATCGGCGGCTGCTCGTATTCGGCGACCATGCGCTTCCAGACGACATTGGCGCGCTCGCGCGCGGTCACCTGGCCGCGCTCAATCCAGGTGTCGTAATTGTCCCAGTTGGATACCAATGGCGAATAGAAGGCGCGCTCGTAGCGCTGCATGGTGTGGGCGGCGCCAAAGAAATGCCCGGCCGGGCCGACCTCGCGCACGGCCTCCAGCGCCAGCGTGTCGATGTCAACGACCGGCGGATCGAAATAGGCCGACATCATCTGCAGCATCTCGGCATCGATAACCAGTTTCTCGAACGATGCCGTCAGGCCACCGCCGAGCCAGCCGGCGGCGTGCATCACCAGATGGGCGCCGCCCATCAGGCAGCCCCACAGCGACATGGCGCTCTCATAGGCCGCCTGTGCATCGACCGAATTGGCGGCGGTGACGTTGCTGGACCGGAACGGCACGCCGATCAGGCGGCTGAGCTGGCCGGTGATCTGTGCCGCCTGGGTGTATTCGGGCGTGCCGAAGGCCGGGGCGCCGGTCTTCATGTCGACATTGGAGGTGAAGCCGCCATACATCACCGGCACGCCGGGTTGCACGATTTGGGTCAGCGCGATGCCGGCCAGCGCCTCGGCATGCTGCTGCGACAGAGCGCCGGCCAGCGTCACCGGGCTCATCGCACCAGCCAGCGTGAACGGCGTGATGACATTGACCTGTCCGTGTTCAGCCAGCGCAATCAGCCCCTCGGCCATCGGCTCATCGAGCTGCAGCGGCGAATTGGTGTTGATGATGCCGGTGAACGAAGGCATCTCCCGGACGAGGTCCTCGCGCGTGGTGCCGAGCGAAATCGCCACCATCTCCAGCGCGTCGATGGTGCGTCCACGCCCGAGCGCCTGCGGCTGCCAGTTCTTGTCGAGAAGCGTGATCTCGGCATAGTAGAGGTCGAGGTGACGGGTGTTCTGGTGCAGGTCGAGCGGCTCGAACGGCCCGCCGCCTTCCTGATGCAGCACGTTGAACGATTGGATCAGCTTGAGGTAGTCGCACATCTCCGCATAGGTTCCGGGCCGGCGACCGCGATCATTGTCCATGACATAGGCCGGTCCGCCCACCGACGACAGGATGCAATGCCGTCCGCCGACCTTGACGTTCTTCTCAGGGTTGCGGGCGCGCAGTTCAAACGACGACGGCACCGTGGCTATGCGCTCCATGATCATGGCGCGGTCGAAACGCACGCGCATCTCGCCTTCGTCGACATCACAGCCCGCCGCGCGATAGAGCTGTCGTGCCCGCGGCTGCAGCACCCGCATGCCGATCTCTTCCAGGATGGTGAGACCCGTCTCGTGGATCGACCGCACCTGGTCGGCCGACAGGATCTCGATCGGCGCGTACGGCCGTGTCAGCTGCTTCCAGGGGCGCTGAGCGATGCCGCCGATTTCGCGCTGCGGGCGGCCGGGTCTGCGACGGGCTGTACTGCGTTCCATGGCTTGGTCCCTGTGGGAAAAACTGGTCGCTCGCGCAGCGGTATTGCTGCCCCTGCCGGCAGGTCGATATGGCGGGCGTACTTGTGGCCGGAATGCACCGCGTCGGCGATCGAGGACGGTGCCAGGCAGTCGCCGATCCGCGTGATTGACGGGTTGTTCTCGCGCTTGCGCGCACTTGCCGCGGAAAGCGCGTCGAACAGCGCCTGTTCGGCGATGCGTCCCGTCACCAGCACCAGCGTGCCGAAGTCGCGGCGCGTGACCCGGCCGGTGTAGGTGCAGGCGAATTCGGCAACGCCGTTCGCTGCCGACATCAGGCTTTGCGACAAGAGCAGGCCGATGCCGCTTTCCATCAACCGCTTCTGGACGAAGAACTGCTCGTCGGTCATCTGCGTCCAGCTCGACACCACTGGCAGCGGCGTGGCGATGGTCACCGCGTGGCCGGCAACGCGCAGTTTCTCCGCCAGCGCACCGCCCATGAAATAATGCTCGTCGTCATAGACCAGCACCGGACCCGTTACCGGGACTCCGGCGAAGATGTCGTCCGGCGTCAGGATCGACGGCGACGCCTTGATCCCGACCGGCATCTCGACGCTGGCGCCGACACCGTCGCGCCGCCAGAAGCTGCCGGTCGCCAGCACGACATGGTGGACGCCGAGCGACAGCACGTCCTCGGCGTCGAGCCGGCTCCCGGGATAGATCTCGACCGATGGCTGCTTGCCGAGCATGTGCAGGCGGTGGTCGCGTACCCGCGCCCATGACGCCAGCCCGGGCAATGTCGCCTCCCGCGAGACGCGGCCGCCGAGCGCGTTGCCGGCTTCGGCCAGCATCACGCCATAGCCGCGCCGGCCAAGCGTCAGTGCGCATTCGAGCCCTGCGGGGCCGCCGCCTACCACCAGCACGCGCGCTTCCGAACCCTTGTTGTCGACCTGTTCGGGATGCCAGCCGCGTCGCCATTCCTCGCCGATCGTCGGGTTCTGGGTACAGCGCAGCGGCACGCTTTCATTGTTGGCCGAGCGGCAGATATTGCAGCCGATGCATTCGCGGATATCGTCCTCGCGTCCCTCGAAGATCTTCTTCGGAAGGAACGGGTCGGCGATCGACGGGCGCGCCGCGCCGATGAAATCCTGGATGCCACGCCGGATCTGGCCGACCATGGTGTCCGGCGAGGTGAAGCGCCCGACGCTGACCACCGGTTTTGTCGTCAGCCCTTTGACGAAGCCGACATACTTTTCCTGAAAACCTTCCGCGCTGAAGCGTGACGATTTGGAATCGTTGCCGAGCGAACCGGCAACATTGATGTCCCAGAGATCCGGCAGCTCGGCCAGCATCTCGATGATCTCGCGCCCTTCGCCTTCCGAGGTGATGCCGTGCGGGCCGTGCAGTTCATCGACCGCCAGCCGCACCGCCACCGCGCATGTCTCGCCCACCGCCTCTTTCGTTTCTTCGATCATTTCGCGCAGCAGCCGCACGCGGTTCTGCAAGGCGCCGCCATACTCGTCGGTGCGGCGGTTGGTGCGGCGCGACAGGAACTGGAACGGCAGGTAGTCGTGCCCGGCATAACAGTAGACGATGTCGAACCCCGCCCGCCGCGCGCGGATCGCGGCTTCGCGCTGCCAGCGACGGAAATCGCTGATGTCCTGCCGGTCCATGGCGCGCGCGCCGCCGGGCTGGACGAATTTCGCCGGCTGCGCCGAGGGCGCCAGCAGTGGTTCGCGCGTCAGCCGGTTGTTGGTGTGGGCGCCGCCATGCCACAGCTCGACCGCTGCCAGGCTGCCATGCGCGTGGATGGCGTCGGCGGTGCGTGCCAGGTCGCGGACATCGTCCTCATCCCACAGCGACAGGAAGCCAAACGGCGAGTCGTCGGAACTTGGATGGATCGAGCAATATTCCGTCGAGACCACGCCCCAGCCGCCTTCGGCCTTGATGCCGCGCAAGGCCGCGCCACTCTGGGGCTTCTGGTGGCCCATGCCGGTCGCATGCGGGGTCTGGTAGAAGCGGTTCGGCGCGGTGACGGGCCCGATGCGAACCGGTTCGAACAGGATTTCGTAGCGGGGATTGCAATGCATTGGATCTGGTGAATATGCTTGTTGAACGATCGTACAACAAGCATATTCGCCCTTTGGGCAAAACGCAATCCCAATGCCGCTATGCGCATGCGGCGACGCGCCACAGCCGGGCTCGGCGGTCAATCGGCAACCCGAGGGTCGCCATTCTATCACTCCATCGTGACAGGTAGGCTCGTTCAGTCAGCTCCGTTCGGATCCAGCATCCCAAAGATCGAGACCAGAAGGATGGCGGCAAGGCCGAGGCCGACCTCGACGAGCGTCCCTGTCCGAATCGCCGCGACGGCCGATGCACGGTTGCGGCCGAGACGCGGCACGAACCAATAGCGGTTGAGGACCGCGGCCGCCGTCATCCCTAGGACAACGACGACCTTTGCCGTCAGCAATGTCCGGTAGGTCGATGACCAGCCGAGCGGCCAACCGACGATGAATAAACTGTTGCCGATCCCGGACAGGATCGCCAGCGCGACCACCCAGTGGCCGGCTGTCGAGAAGCGGCGGAGGGCAAGTCCGGCTTCCGCCTTGAATTGCGGCTGGTCGAATCTTGAAAGCACGATCAGCAGCGGCAGCAGCGCGCCGAACCATGCGCCGGCGGAAAGAACGTGCAGGACATCGTTGAGCGGATGGAGAATGCCTTGCCAGCCATCCTGCATGACGGAGTGTCCGCCAAGCGCGAGGCTGGCCAGCGACAGGGCGGACGCAATTGCCGTCGCTGCCGGTTTGAGACGGGCGGGAAAGAGTTGCGACAACACCAGGACAACAACAGCCACAAGCTGTGCCAGCCACGCCGTGCCGACGCTCGTGGACGTCAAGACATCCGTCAGAATCTGCGTGTCGACGGCATCCGGCCAGCCGTCGCCGATCATCGCGGTCTGGATTGGCAAAGCGAAAGCCGTGCTGACCAAAGCAAGCCAAACCGCCACAAGGCGAAAAATTGCCAGCCTGTCTGCTACCGACGTTGCCAGGCGTTGTGGCACAAGCGTGGCAAGATAGCCGAAGCTGCCCCAGAGCATCATCAGCATGGCATCATGAACGAAGCGGCAGGCCATCAGGAGCGTGTCCGGCGTCATGGGGCGGCCGGGTGACACAACACGAGGAGATTTACCATGGGAAGCGGAGCGAAGGAGGGGGCACGATCGTGCCCCCTCTGATCGATCAGGGCTTCACGGTGAATTTGTAGTCGCCGTGGGTCTTGTGACCGTCCTGGGAGAGCGCGTGCCACTCAACCTTATAGGTACCGGCGGCAAGCCCGGCGGGCACATTGACCATGTATGTCTTGTCGCCGCCCATCAGCATGGCATTGTCGGTCTTGACCTCCTTTTTGTCAGGTCCGGTCACCTTCACGCCGGTGAATTTCAGGTTGAGCTCCTCGGAGAATTTGAGGTCGAGTTCCGTGGGGGCTTCTTTCACGGTTCCGCCGACCGGAGGCTGGGCACCTTCCAGATGAGCGTGGGCAAAGGCAACGCTTGACAGGCCGATGGACGAGAGAGCTACGACCGTGGCAGAAAAAATGACTTTACGCATTTGGGTGTTCCTTGTGTTCAGGCAACCTTGGTTGACCTGACGTGAGACGATTTTTTGCTATGCAAGGACTGGTTTGGCCCAAAGGGGAGGCGCACGCGGGCTCAGCGGCTGCAGTTCGCTGCGTCGCACCGGATCAGTTGGCGGGCGCTTGCTGTCGGACGATACCGCAAACCGCAAGGACTGGCCTGCAACTTGAACCGTTTCAGGAATGATGCCGGTGGACGCGTCGCATCCGAACAGGCAGCAATCGCAGTCGTGGCAGCCATTGTGGGGCGTCCTGGAGGAGCCGTCGGCGTTCGATGTGCAGATTGCATTACCGAACGCATCAAGGGGCGAGGCGGATGCTTGAATGCCAGCCCACTGCCCTGCCAGGAAGGCTGCTTGGATCACCAGAGCAATGGCCGTCATCCAAAACGGCGATGTCTTTCGCAGCCTTGGCATCGCCGAGATCGTCCCTTCCGGCTTTCTATATCAGCCACCGTCGCTGCTGAGCATAGGCGCAGCTTGCGGCAAGGTGAAGCGCTATAGACGAGCAAGTCAGGATGGCAGCGACTTGGCGAAAGGAATCGGCAATCCATACCGGCTTTGCCGGCCAGTTTTCATGCTCCCGATAATCTGTGGGTCAGGCCCGAACCATCTTAGGTTCTTCCATCTGTTCCATCCTCTGGAGAAGGCCATCGAGGTCCCGCCATGGTTCGTCGGGATCTTCCGGTCCAATGCTGATGCGCAGAATAGCGCCCTGTGCTGTCCATTCATTGACGGTGCGGTCGCCCTTGACCGCCATTGGCGCGATCAGGCTGCGGGTGCCGCCCCAGGATGCACCGATGGCGAATATTTTGAGCCCGTTGAGGGCCTCCGTCAGCAAGTGGTCGACACCCGGCTTAAGCACTATGCTGAAGACGCCGGTGGAGCCCCTAAAAATCCCGAGCCCAGAATTCGTGTCCAGGGCAAGAAGGCAGTGCCGGGTGAAGAACGCGCGCAACTGCTGGTGAAAGCAAAAGATTGTGTGCGAACTCTTCGGATATCCGCCCGATATGAGCTACCCGAACGCCCATCGTCTCCAAACCGCGCAAAGCCATCGCTGCCTCGTCCGGAGAGACGCCGATGCCGAGATCGCGAATGACGACCTTGATTTTTTGCCGGAGGTCCAGATCGGATACCGTGACGGAGCCCAGCAGCAGGTCCGAATGGCCCCCGATATACTTGGTCAGCGCCTCGACCGCGAAATCCGCGCCTGGCGTTTGGCCGCCCCGTTCCGTACCATCTCGAGCGCCTGTTCGGCAGATATTGGTGCACTGAACACATAGCCCTGCGCTTCATGGCAACCCTTCTCTCTTACCATTGCCAATTGAGTGGCTGTTTCCACGCCCTCTGCCGTAATTGTCATCCCCAAATTGCGGCCAAGACCGGCCATGGCCTCCACTATGGCCTCCGGCTCGCGCCGGCCGGCGGGCTGGATGATAAAGCTTCGGTCCAGCTTGATCTTGTCGAATGGAAACCGGCTCAGGTAGCTCAACGAGGAAAAGCCAGTCCCAAAGTCATCCATAGCGATGCGCACGCCGAGCCGGCGAAGTTGGTGCAGGATTTCTAGATTTGCTTCGGTGTCTTGCAACAGCACCGATTCGGTGACTTCCAACTCAAGTCGGCCGGCACTAAGACCACTATAAGAAAGGGCTGAAGCGATCGTGAGTGGAAGTGTTGGGCGAATCTGGACGGCGGACAGGTTGACGGCAACCTTGATCTGATCCGGCCAACGGCTTGCCGCGCGGCAAGCCGTGCGCGTCACCCACTCTCCAATCGCAACGATCTCACCGGTTTCTGCGAGATCAGTGTGGATGGGAAGTAGGCGACCATGCGCCACGCAAGCATGCATTTGTTAATGGGGTACTATCGCCACCAACCCGCGCAGAAAATTATCGATTATTCGAATGGGAAAGACACGCAAGTGCTTCCGGTCTGTTTAAGGCCTTGCTTATGGAGTGTCGCGGACCGTGCCCGAGAACAGGACCGAGCCGCGCTGCTCGAGAAGCGAACTCGACGTGTAGTCCACGATCGAGAGCCCCCCATCGGCGACCAAGGTCTGACCCGTGATGAATGAAGCTTCATCGCTCGCCAGGAACGCCACGGCCGCAGCGATTTCGGCCGGCGTCCCCATCCGGCCGAATATGCTTGGCGGCACCGTCCAATCGCCGGCGCTACCCGAAGCCGGGGCCTCTATATCGGTTGCGGTGGCAATCCAGCCAGGGCTGACGCAGTTCGCCCTGATTCCGAAGGGAGCGCCTTCAATTGCCAGCGAGCGCGTAAGCGCTTCGACGGCCGATTTGGCGACGCAGTACAACCCCCAATTGCCGTGCAGTGTGGCGGTGGACGAAATGTTTACAATCGCGCCTCCGCCGCAATCCCGTATCAGCGGCATGGCGTAGGAAGACACAAAATAGGTGGAATCCAGGTTGGCGCCCCGCATCTTGTCCCATCTCACTCCGGGACGATCGCCCGGCTCAATGCCGCTGCGGCGCGAACCAGCACCTGCGTTGTTGATCACGACACGCAGCCGCCCCCAACGGCCGATCTGGCCGATCAGGTCCTCGACTTGATGCTCCTCGGACAGATCGCATGCGAAAAAGCGCGCTTCGCCTCCGATCGCCCCTGCTTCCGCTTCAACGGCGCGACCCTTCTCGCGATCGCGACCTGCGAAAGCCACCCTGGCTCCCTCTCTCAGGAAATAGTGGACGATCCCGTGTCCTATCCCCGAATTCCCGCCGGTCACCAGGACGTCCTTGCCTTTGAACCGCATGGTCATCTCCTGCTCGCCACTGGCGCGCAGACGTGCACCAAATGCGGCATCTCTGATCACCTCTCCGTAGAGTGGCGTGAATAAACAAGGATATATCTCGTCATTCAAATCAGCATGAACCACAACTGACAAAGGATTAGGCATCGATCGTTGGGACGCGCCTTTCGGATGCTATGACAACAACGCGCCGGCGCTGGGTCGCGCACGGTTGGCCTCGAAGTACTATACGCGCAACGGCCCACGACGCCCGCGCCTGGGCCGACAGTTGCCTGCCGTGTGCGGCGATCCGACGGTAGTCATAGCGGCCGTAGTCTTATGACCAGCTACGTTAGCCGCGCTCGGGTCGTGCGTGGCGTGGCCAGGAGAAGGCTGGTTTCGCTTCCTGTGATGCCGGCAATGAGTCGGATGCGGCGCAGAACGGCATCGAAATCAGTCAGCGATGCTGTCCCGAGCTCGACCACCAGATCCCAGCGGCCATTGGTGGTATGGATGGTCGAGACCTCCGGGAAGCCACCCAGTGCACGGACCACTCGGTCGGCGGCATGGCCCTCTATCTCGATGAGCATGATGCCGCGGATGCGCTGATCGACGGCGTCGGCGCGCAGCACCACGGTGTAGCCGATGATCTCGCCGGATCGTGCCAGTCGCTCCATACGAGCCCTGACCGTGGCGCGCGAGACGCCGAGATCGACGGCAAGATCAGACACGCTGCGGCGCGCATCATGCCGTAGCAAGGTCACGAGGCGTTCGTCCAGCGCATCCATCGAGGTACCATTTTGATCAATTTCGCCGCCATTACGATAAACAATGCTTTTCGGATTGCCAATTCACCCTGTTCATATCGCCGGCTCGCCATGGTCTTCTCCTGGCCATTCGAAACTGGTCGTTGGGAAAACAATGCGTTGCAGAATCGTCGGGGCGCCGGTGCAGGACGGCGCTGGCAGAATGGGATGCGAGATGGGGCCGAGCGCGCTGAGGACCGCCGGCCTGACCGGGATGCTGTCCGGCCTGGGCCATGCCGTGGAAGATATGGGTGCCGTCCAGCCAATTCCGGTAAGGCGCGTCGTGCATGGCAACCTGGCACTCAAGGCTCTGCCTGAAATATCGGCGTGGACCTCGGCCATTGCCGAGGCCGCCTACGCGGCGAGCGACGATGCCATGCCGATCTTTCTCGGCGGCGACCATTCGATCTCAGCAGGAACCGTATCGGGCCTTGCCCGCCGGGCCGCCGAGACCGGACGCCCGCTGTTCGTGCTGTGGCTCGACGCGCATCCGGATTTCCACACGCTCGACACCACCGCCAGCGGCAATCTGCATGGTGTTCCGCTGGCCTACGCCAGCGGCCAGCCGGGTTTCCACGGCTATTTTCCGGATCTTCCGGCTGCAGTCGATCCATCGCGTATTTGCACCATGGGACTTCGCAGTGTCGATCCTGCCGAGCGCAGAGCCCAAAACGAGGCAGGCGTGACTGTGCACGACATGCGCGCCATCGACGAGCATGGCATCGCGCCGCTGCTGCGCGCTTTCCTGGGGCGCGTGTCGGCGGAAGCCGGCCTGCTGCATGTCAGCCTCGATGTAGACTTCCTCGACCCGTCAATCGCGCCGGCGGTCGGCACCACGGTCCCCGGCGGCGCGACGTTCCGCGAGGCGCATCTGATAATGGAGATGCTGTCCGATAGCGGCCTCGTCTCAAGCTTGGATCTTGTCGAGCTGAACCCCTTTCTGGACGAGCGTGGCCGAACCGCGACGCTGATGGTCGACCTGACGGCCAGCCTGATGGGCCGCCGCATCATGGACCGCCCGACCCGCAGCCATTCCGGGAGCTTTTGATCGTGACCACGGCAAAACTGAACGTCGTCCCCTTCGTCAGTGTCGACCGCATGATGAAACTGGTGAACGTCATAGGCGTCGAGCGCTTCCTCACCGAGCTCGCCAGCTACATCGAGGAAGATTTCCGGCGCTGGGATCTGTTCGACAAGACGCCCCGTATCGCCTCGCACAGCCATGACGGCGTCATCGAGCTGATGCCGACAAGCGATGGACGCCTCTACGGCTTCAAATATGTCAATGGCCATCCGAAGAACATGCGCCAGGGTCTGCAGACGGTCACCGCTTTCGGCGTGCTCGCCGATGTCGGGAACGGTTACCCGATGCTGCTCACCGAGATGACCATCCTGACCGCCCTTCGAACCGCCGCCACGTCTGCCGTCGCCGCCAAGTATCTGGCGCCGAGCGGAACTCGCACCATGGCCATCATCGGCAATGGCGCCCAGTCGGAATTCCAGGCGATCGCCTTCAAGGCGCTGACCGGTGTCGATAAGCTGAGGCTGTATGACCTTGATCGGTCCGCGTCACTAAAGTGCGCGAAGAACCTGGCTGGGATGGGCTTCGACATCACCATCTGTGGGAGTGGTCAGGAGGCGGTCGAAGGTGCCGGGATCATCACAACCGTCACCGCCGACAAGCAGTGCGCCACCATTCTCACCGACAACATGGTCGGTTCCGGCGTCCACATCAACGCCGTCGGCGGCGATTGCCCCGGCAAGACCGAACTGCACAGAGACATCCTGCTGCGCTCCGATATCTTCGTCGAATTCCCGCCGCAAACACGCATCGAGGGTGAGATCCAGCAACTGGATTCCGGTCATCCGGTGACTGAGCTCTGGCAAGTAATCGCCGCCAAGACGCTAGGGCGCCGCGATGCCAAGCAGATCACACTGTTCGATTCAGTCGGCTTCGCCATCGAGGATTTTTCGGCACTGCGCTATGTGCGCGACCAGTTGCAGGCCACAGGTCTCTATGAGGAACTTGATCTGCTGGCCGATCCCGACGAGCCGCGCGACCTGTTTGGCATGCTGCTGAGGGCGGCCCTGCAGCCGGCCGCTTGAGGAAGTTGCGAAAGCCAGGCAGGTTAGACTGTGGCAATCTGAAAGCAAATGCGCGCGTCGTGCTGGTGCTTTAACTCTGGCGAACTGCTCAAAGGCATGTTCGACGGCGACCCCTTCGCGCCGCCCCGGCACTCATGACCTAAACGCCTGACCATCAAGCGGTCCTGGCGACGTCTAGCTACCGATCCTGTTTACGTGTCCGCTTTCTAGCTGCCTTCCGGGCGAAGAGGCTCTGAAAGTCGCAACGTCGAGAACAGTTGGCGAGGTCGCGGAAAGAGGAGCATAGTGCAGGCGCCCGAAAAGGCAGCCAGGGAGGAAAACCATGCCTAAAGTTTCGGAACTTTTCTTCAAGACAGCAATCGTATTTCTCATCCTGGGAATCGGAGCCGGCCTGCAGATGGCGATCTCTGGCGATCACGGCGCCTTCCCGGCTCACGCCCATATCAACCTCTTGGGGTGGGTGACGAGCGCGATATTCGGCGGGTACTACGCACTGAACCCAGCCAAGGCAGCGCGCCGGATCGCCATGATCCATTACGGCATGTACACAGTTGGCATCGTGGTGATGCTTCCCGCCCTTTACCTCATGCTCCAGAGCGGACGGGCAGACCTCGAACCGATCGTCGCCGGTGGCTCGCTCATTGTGGCCGCGGCAGTGCTGGTGTTCGCCTTTGTGGTCTTCTCAACCGAGACGGCGCGCTCCGCAGCGGTGCTACCGTCGACAGCGCGTTGAACCGAGAGGATTACACAAGGCCGGGGATCCGCGGCGACGCCGGCGGCTCCGGTAAGGACCGATTGACGCTGATTGCCTGCAATTCGAGGACGGCGGTTTCGCGCGTTATCTCGGCAACATCGTCAACAACATTCGGGCATGGGAATGCCGCCGGCTACTATTTGCTCAAGCATCAGTCGCATCAAGATCCCAACATCTGGGTGTCGATCACCTGCGAGGCGACGCCGCTTTCGCGGGTAAGCATAGCAAGGTGGTGAACTGATCAGGACCTGGAAGAAGCAGCGACGGAAGCTTCTCGAGAATTGCCGGCGGATTCATCGCGCGACATTCTGTAGGCGTCTATTGGCCAACGGCTGCCCAAAGGCCTGCTACATCAGGCAATTGCTCTGATCGTTATGCGCGGCTCATCGATCACGAGGGAACTTTTCCGGGCATAAAGACGAACTTCGTCGCGAAATGTCTGCCGGATTTCGGTATAGCCTCTTCCTCCTATGGGAGGGCACAGTGGGCGAATGTAATCCAGTCGGAACCCGCAGTCTTTTGTGCTGCTTGTTGATGGCAGTAGTCGTGCTGTTGGCGGTGCCGACGACGGGGCAGGCCCATATCATTCAATCGGGGACAGGGGGATTTGGCAGCGGTTTCGAGCATCCGTTGACCGGCCTCGATCACTTTCTGGCGATGTTCGCCGTCGGCCTATGGGGCGCGCAGATCGGGGGACGATCGATCTGGACGCTGCCGGTCGCATTTCCACTGATCATGGTTCTCGGTGGCGTCGCTGGCATTGCGGGGATCCCTCTGCCCGGCGTGGAAGTCGGAATCGCGCTTTCGATGATCGCGTTGGGACTGGCTGTTGCATGCGCTTGGCACCCCGCAGAATGGATCGCATTGCTGTTGATCGCAGTGTTTGCGATCTGCCACGGACATGCTCACGGCGCGGAGTTGCCGAACGCAGCCGACCCGGCCGACTACGCGATCGGGTTTGTCATCGCCACCGGCCTGATCCATCTTCTTGGCATTGGGGTCGGGCTTGTTTTAGGCAAGCCGTTTGGCGGGCGGTTGTCGCGGGCGCTGGGCGGGCTGATCGCGGTTGGAGGCGTTTATTTCCTTGTCGCCTGAGAAAAGGACGGAACGGCCAGCCGCCAGCGCCTGGCTGCGCTGGTCTGGCCCCGTGTTGGCGTTCGCGGGCGCTGCGGCGATCTGCGCCCTCGCATTGGAGACGCAGTCCGAACGTACTGTCACGTCATGGTGGATACTCAATAGCGGCCTTTCCCCGGAGCGCGTCATTCCGCTTGCGGGACTGGGGGTGGCGATCGCTCTGGTGCGCGGACGCCATGTCGTTGTCGCACCGGTGACATTTCTTCTGGGCGTCGTGCTCGGGATGCTCTTTCGGGATCGGTATCTCGCGCTCATGGCGGGCGTCCCCGGGGCGACAACGCATCTTTTCCTGACCGGGCCAGTTTCGGCTCTGGCGGCCGGTATGCTGCTCCTCATGCCTGCCCGTGCCAGACCATGGTTTCTTCCCCTTGTCGCCGTGCTGATTGGCGCCATGCTTGGTGTCGCCACAACGCTCACCGACCCCACCTTGAATGATCCGGCAATCTCGCTGATCGCCATTCTCATCGCACTGTGGATCCTGGCCGTCATTGGCCTTAGCGGGCAGGCCTTCTGGCGAGGCTGGTTCCCGATCGCCGCTCGAATCCTTGGCAGCTGGCTTATTGTGATCGGCCTCCTTGTTGGAGGAGCGGCGGTTGCCACCAGGCCTCCGGTGCTCGCGCCGCTGCCGCCGCGGGAACCGTTGCCGTTACCCGAGGGCGGAGCGAACGCTCGCCGCTTCGAAACACCGTTTCCACAAGTGAATCGGCCGCGCGATCTTTCGGGGTCCGGTGCACGGCGCTCCCTTCCGTGAACAAGCGTCGTCAAAGCTGCCGTGAACCTGGCCAAACATTGCCGACAGCCATATCCGTATCGCGCACGATGCCGGGTCTCGCCGCCGATGCATCGCTATCCGTCCGCGTCCTGGACAGCAGCTACCCTGGCAAGCGCGGTTCGCGACATGCGCACAATCTCTGGCCGCACCGTGATCTGTGTTTCGCGGAATGACTGGCGGAACGCGCTTGGCGACTGGCCAAACTGGGCGGTGAACGCCTTGGTGAAAACCGATGGGTAGGAAAACCCACACGCGTAGGCAATATCCTTGATGTCGCGTTCTTCGTAGAAAAGCAGGTTGCGCGCCGCCTGGAGCCGAGAACGAAGGTAGAGCTGATTTGGCGTCTGGTTGAATTGGCGAAGGCAGTAGCGCTCCAGCGTCCGTACCGAGATACCTAGGTGGCGCGCGAGGCTCTTCGGCGACAATGGGAAATCGAGATTGTCTTCCATCAACCCCACGATCCTGTGCGACAGGGAAGGCTGTGCCTCGCCAATCGCATCATCGTCGGCTCGCTGCCTATGAATGGCTTCGCGCGGCGTATGGATGAGCGCATTGGCGACTTCCTTGGCAAGGCTCGTTCCGCGCAACCTTCCGATCAAATCGAGCATCATGTCGAGCGTCGCCACCCCGCCCGCGCAGAAAGCAAGTTGACGATCGATGAAGTAGATCTGGTTCTTTGTCTCGGCCCTCGGAAAGTGCTCAAGGTAAGATGATACCGCTTCCCAATGCACAACGGCCTCGCGATCGCCGGTGAGGCCGGCTGCCGCAATGGCGAAGGCGCCCGTGTCGAGGCCGATGATCATCGACCCATGCCGGTAGGCATTGCGCAAGGCTCCGCGAACATTGGCGGATATATTCTGCGTCGGCAGATTGCCTTCCAGGACCACTACAAAGTCACAGCGCGGAAAGCTGGCCAGGTCGTGGTTCGAGGCAACCCACATGCCGTTGCTGGCCCGTACCGAGTCGCCCGAGTCCGAAATCATGATCCATTCGAAAAGACCCTGACCGCTGTTCTGGTTGGCTATGCGCAGTGCCTCCGTCGCCATGATCAGGGCATTCATGGGAAATTCGGGTTGCAGCAGGAAGGCGAACCGCGGCCGGCGGTTGGAAGCGGCTGCGATGACCGGATTCGTATCTGTGACCATGACAAGCGTCTGGGAAAATTACCGATGACGTTGCAGATATATTATGTGACGCTACGGATCAACTCTTAGGGCGCCAATTGGCCAACACTGTGGCCACGCCGAGAGCACGTTGTGGAACGGTCTCGACGAGGGAACATAGAAAAATAAGCTCTAACAGAGCGTGGCGAGCGCCTTGCGCATGCCGCGTGGGAGGTTGTCATGGATTTGACTTCATTGAACAAATCGACTTTTGCTCTGAACCGCCGGACACTTCTGAGGTCGGCCGCGGCAGCTGGGGTAGGGCTTGCCGTTCCGCACATCTGGACTGGTCGCGCCTCGGCCGCCAACCCGACCGAGATCGTGCACTGGAGCTGGCTCGCCGCTTCCGACGGCGAAGTGTGGGCCAAGATGATCAGCAACTTCAACGATGCCCACAAGGACAAGGGCGTCCAGATCCGCATGGAGGTGGTTCCGGAAGAGCAATATGTGACCAAGGTGCTCGCGGCCTCGGCCACCGGCAAGGCGCCAGACTTTGGCTGGGGCACGGCGGGAAAGTCCGCCCAGCTGGCGCGCGACGAGGTCATCATACCGCTTGATGATCTCATCGCCAGTTCGGGCCTCGACCTTGCCGACTTCAGCGCGTCGTCGATCACGGCCTCGCGCTACCCGAAATACGACAACAAGGTCTTCATGATCCCGATGGACCTGATGAGCCTTCAGCCTGAGATCAACCTCGATCATGTCAAGGAAGCAGGCCTCGACGCCAGCAAGCCGCCGATGGATGGCGACACGCTCCTGGAATGGGCGAAGGCCATGACCAAGCGCGAAGGCGACAAGGTCACACGTTCGGGGATCATGATGACCGGTTCCGGCGTTCAGCCCACCGTCACGTGGGGCATCGTCGCGGAGCAGATGGGATTCCAACGCGCGAGCGCAGATCTAAAGACCGCGTGCGTGAACCCCGAGGCCGGTAAGGCGGCCATGCAATGGGTGCTCGATCTTTTCGACAAGCACAAGGTTTCGACCCGCGACGTCACCGACCGCTACAAGGCTTTCGGAACGGGACAGGGCTCGATCTTCTGGACCGGTCCGTGGACGCTCAACGGTTACGTCGCGCAGAAACTGCCGTTCAAGACGGCGCTGTTTCCCAAGATCGGCGCCAAGCATGTCACCTATTTTGAGATGGGTGGCCTGGAGTTCTACAAGCAGGCTGACCCTGGTCGCCACGAGGCGACGATGGCGGCCGTCAAATGGCTGTCGGACAACAGCTTCCTGTGGACGACGGTCGGGCGTGGCGCCTCGCCACGCAAATCGATCCTGGGGCGCCCGGACTACAAGACCGCCGGCAGCCCCTGGGATATTCGCGGCGCCTTCGTCGATGGAATGAGCTTTGCCACCGTCGGCGAGATCCCGGTGGTAAACGGCCCGAACTTCACGATCTACTCGGGCGGAAATTTTCTCGCCAAGACGCTCGAGGGCGTATGGTCGGGACAGACGACGATGGACGCCGCGATGCAGCAGATCCAGGCGCAGTGGCAATCGGACCTGGACGAAGGCTGATCCCGGGATAGCTTCCCGGGACCTTGGCTGATCCCTTGCCCCGTCGCGGCCCCGTCGCGCCGAACATCGCGACGGGAGCGCCCGACCATTGCCGCAAGACGGACAGATCGACATGACAACGGCAATCCTGCAAGGCCACGCCGACTTCGGAGCCGAGCGCCACCCGACCGATCGCGCGGGTTATCTGCTCGTCGCTTTCTTCGCGCTGCCGTTCTTCCTGTTCAATATCCTTCCGGTGCTGTTCGGCGTCTATGTCTCGTTCACCCGCTGGAGCATTGTTGGTGCGCCAAGATGGGTCGGACTCGACAATTTTCACAAGGCGTTCGCCGACCAGTGGGTCGCTGTCGCCTTCAAGAACGTCTTTCTCTACGGCCTCGTCATCGTACCCTGCGTGACTGGGCTCGGCCTGCTGTTCGCGCTTTACGTGAACAAGCGCTATCCGCTATCTGGCTTGGCGCGCACGCTCTTTTTCGCCCCTACGGTGGTGTCGGCGACGGTGATCGGGCTTGTATGGGTCTGGATGCTCGACACCCAGTATGGGCTTGTCAACTACTACCTGTCCTTTCTCGGTTTCGACGACATCCCCTGGCTCACCTCCACGCGCTGGTCGCTGGTCGGCGTCAGCATTGCTTCGGTGTGGTGGGACCTGGGCCTTGCCTTCGTGCTGTTCCTGGCTGCCTTGCAGGATATTCCAGGCGAGATCATCGACGCCGCGCGGGTGGACGGCGCCAACCGCTGGGAGCGGTTCAAGCATGTGATCCTGCCGCATCTGCGACCCGTCATCAGCATGGTGGTGACGCTGCAGTTGATCTCGACGCTGCGCATCTTCAGCCAGGTCTACGTCATGACCAATGGCGGTCCGGCCAGTTCCTCGTCCTCGCCGATCCACTACATCTACAATCTCGCGATTGTCAGGAACCTGTTCGGTTACGCGGCTGCGGTTTCCCTCATGCTGTTTGCCCTGATCCTCGCGATTACCGCCGCCCAGCGCTTTCTCCTCAGGGAGCGCGCATGATGACCGCCTGGATCGACGAAAAGCTCGAGGCGCGCGGACTGGAGCGAGCGGATTTGCTCATCTGGCCGCTCGGCCTGGCCGTTGCCGTGCTCTGGTCATTGCCTTTCGTGTGGATGGTTTCGACGTCGTTCAAGTTTCCAGGCGATGTCATGACCAAGGACATCGAATGGCTCCCCCACCGCATCACCTTGAACAACTACATCAAGGTCTTCGACTACCCTGTCATACGCTGGGGCTTCAACAGCGTCGTGCAGGCGACGGTATCGACGTTCCTTTGCGTTCTGTTCGGTGCGATGGCCGGCTATGCGCTGGCGCGTATGCGGTTTCCGGGCCGCGACACGCTGTTCTATATCTTCCTGGCCTCGCTGATGATACCCACCGAGGTATCGGTGATCCCGCTGTTGCTTGGCTTCATCAAAATGGGCTGGGCAAGCACCTACCAGGCCCTCATCCTGCCGTCGATCAGCAACGTCTTCAGCGTCTACATCTTCCGCCAGTTCTTCATGTCGTTCCCCAAGGAACTGGAAGAGGCGGCAAAGATGGACGGTGCGGGTCCGTTCAACCTGTTCTTCCGCATCGCATTGCCTCTGGCGCGGGCGCCGGCGATCGCGGCTTCGGTCATTATCTTCACCCTGAACTGGAACAATTTCCTGTGGCCGCTTCTGGTCACCTTCGACGAATCGATGAAGACGCTTCCAGTCGGCGTGGCAGCCTTCACGCCCGTGGTCGGGACGCGCACGCAGATCGAGGGATTCAGCGTCGCCATGGCCGCGGTGACGATCCTCAGTATCCCAAGCCTGGCGCTGTTTTGCTTCCTGCAACGCTACTTCATCCAGGGCCTTTCCCAAGGCAGCGTGAAACAATGACCTTGAGAACCTATTCCCGCACCGACCTTATCGATCCTTTGCCGGGCCAGCATTTCATTGACGGCAAATGGCGGAATTCCGCCGACGGCCGGACATTTGAAACGATCGATCCCAGCACGGAGGCGGTGCTGGCAATCGTGGCGCGCGGCGATGCCATCGACATCGATGCAGCCGTCAGGGCCGCGCATCGCGCGCTGCGTGGTGACTGGGGCGGCTTGAGCCCGGCCGATCGCGGACGACTGCTCTTCAGGCTCGCGGAATTGCTGGAATCGGAAGCCGAGCGATTTGCGCTGCTCGAAACGCTCGATGTCGGCAAGCCGGTGAAGGAGGCGCTCGGCGACATCCGGGGCGTGTGCGCGACGCTGCGTTACAATGCCGGCGCCGCCGACAAGATGGAGGGGGCGACGATTCCGCTCGGCCGCGATTTCGTCGACTTCACCATGCTGGAGCCGGTCGGCGTGACCGGCCATATCGTCCCCTGGAATTATCCGCTGGGCATGGTTGCGCGATCGGTCGCGCCGGCACTTGCCGCCGGCTGTACGGTTGTCATCAAGCCCGCCGAGCAATCGCCGCTGACGGCGCTGGCCTTCGCCGAACTTTGCCAGAGGGCGGGATTGCCCGACGGCGTGGTGAATGTCGTGGCGGGCTTTGGCGAAGACGCCGGGGCGGCGCTCGTTTCGCATCCCTTGGTGCGCGGCATCACCTTCACCGGATCGGTCGAGACCGGGCGCAAGATCTATGCCGGCGCGGCACAGGGGCTGAAGCCCGTGGTGCTCGAACTCGGCGGCAAGAACCCGATGGTTGTATTCGAGGATGCCGATCTGGAAAGGGCCGCCTTCGACGCCCTTGACGGGGCTTTCGGCAACAGCGGCCAGGTCTGCTCCTCGTCGTCGCGGTTCCTGCTGCATCGATCGATCCGCGAGGAATTCCTCGATCGACTGGCGGCGGGCGCGGCCCGGCTGACCGTCGGCCGAGGCCTCGACAATTGCGATCTCGGGCCGCTGGTCTCGAAGGAGCAGCATGCCAAGGTACGATCCTACATCGACGAAGGCCGCGCAACGGGAGCGGCCGTGCGGCTAGGCGGCGGTCGTCCGAAGGGGCTCGAGACCGGCTATTTCGTCGAGCCGACCATCTTCGACGGCGTCGATCCGGCCAGCAGACTGTCCCGCGAAGAGATCTTCGGTCCCGTTGCAGTGGCGCTGTCCTTCGACACCGCCGCCGACGCGCTCGCCATGGCCAACGGCCTCGGCTTCGGGCTCGTCGCTGGCGTTTACAGCCGTGACATCTCGCGCGCTCTGGCATTCGCCCGCGACGTCGAGGCCGGCTCGGTCTGGATAAACGGCTGGTTCATCGGCGGCGTGCAGGCCCCGACCGGTGGCATCAAGGAAAGCGGAGTCGGCCGTGAGCGCGGATTGCCCGGCATCCGCAACTATTTCAACATCAAGAACATCGGCATCCGACTGTAGGCCGTAAGATAAGACCCAAAAGAGGAAATCAGGGAATGACTGTTATGAGAGACGTTGAACACTTCACGATCTTCAAGGATAAGGCGCATTGCGTCAACCAGATCGCGACACGGCTTCTAAAGAACGGCGATATATTGGCGGTGTTCAACGAAGAGCGCTTCCCGTTCCATCACGACAGCGGCCAGACGCTGATGACCCGCTCCAGGGATGGCGGCAAGACCTGGAGCCCGCCAAAGGTCGTGCTGCCGTGGTCCGAAACGCAGGGCAACTGGGACTGCGGCATCTGCGAAACGCAGGATGGCACGCTCATCGTCAACCTGACCATCACCGGTTTCTTCAAGCGCGGCATCAAGCCTGAACAGCCATCGTGGAGCTCTCATCCCAACACCAAGGAATGGGGCGACTGGACCTGGGCCTACAAGACGCAGGCCTGGCTCGGCACCTTCGTCGTCAAGTCGAAGGATGGCGGCGAGACCTGGACCCAGCCCATCCCGGTCAATGTACGCCCGCTCAAGCATGGCGGCTGCCGCCTCGGCTGCTGGGAGCTGCCGAACGGCTCGCTGCTGATGGGTCTCTACGGGCGTATTCATGGCTATGAGGAAGAGGGTGAAGGCGAAAGCACGCGCTCGGCGTTGATGCGCTCGGACGATGGCGGCGACAATTGGGAGTATTTCTCGACGCTGGGCTACGACCCGGCCAGCATCATCGACTATGAGGAGCCCGGCCTGGTCAGGCTCGCGGACGGCAGGCTGGTCTGCTTCATGCGCACGCATGTCAATCCGACCAGTGACGCCAAGAACATGGTCATGATCGTTTCCGAGGATGACGGCTTCAGCTGGACGCCACCGAAGTGGACCAACATCTGGGGCTATCCGCCGGAGCTGATCGCTCTTCAGGATGGCCGCTATCTGATGGTTTACGGTTATCGCCGGCCGCCTTATGGCGTGCGTGCGATCATTTCGGACGACGGCGTAACCTGGGATGTGAAGAACGAGTTCGTTATTCGCGAGGGCGGCGTGCCCGGCCAGACCGTGACCGAGACCCCCGGTTCGAGCCGCATGACACCGGCCTCCGGCAAGATCGAGGGCGGTGGTGTCGACTGGAACCACCCCGGCATCTACCAGCACATCGGCTATCCCAGCGTCGTACAGACGCAGGACGGCTCGATCGTGTGCTCGTATCACGAATGGAGCGACGATCCGAAGCCGCTGCAATATGTCCGTTGCACGCGCTTCCGGATCTGAGCCCTGAAGATGACATCCGGCGTGGCAGCGTTGATACCTCGAATGGATCATCAGACGGTCCATTGCGATCCGCATGCATACAGCGCGCATCCGCATCTCGCGGTTGCGGCCAACGACAATTGGCTGCTGGTCTTCACGCAGTCGCGCCGCCGTGCTGGGGTTCTGCATCCACCGCAGGACCCGCTGTACTGCAACATGCTGATGCGATCGGCGGACGAGGGGAGAAGCTGGTCGGCTCCTTCCGTCGTCCCCGACTTCGGCTGGCAAGGCGTGGAATGCGCCGGCCTCACCCCGCTGCGTTCGGGCGCTGTGCTGCTGAACCAGTGGCGGTTCGACTGGCATACGCTCGCCTACGCGCAGGCCTATCTTGCCCCGGGCGCCTATACAGGGCCGGAGCAACTGATGGGCGCTGAAGCCATGGCCGCCGAACTCCAGGACTGGACGCCGCGAAACTCCACGCTTTCCGAAAGCTACCCCTGGGCACGCGCTGGCGGGCAGACATGGGTCCATCGTTCGGTAGACGGCGCAAACACCTTCACGGCGTCGGCGCGCATCGACACGTCGCCTTTCAGCGGCGGCTATGGAATGCGCGGTGGAATCGAGGTCGGCGGCGAAATCATGCTGCCGCTCTGCGATGTACCGAACTATGCCGCGGTCTTCACCGTACGGTCGGGCGATGGTGGCCAAAGCTGGTCCAAGCCGCGCCTTGTCGCGGCGGGCGAGGGGCATGCCTTCGAGGAGCCGGCACCCATCCTGCTGCGCGATGGACATATCGTCATGCTCCTGCGCGACAACGTCTCGCGCATCCTGCATGTCGTCGGTTCGGCGGATGGCGGTGTCTCATGGAGCGCCCCGTCGCCGACCGGAATCAAGGACTATCCAGCCGACATGGTGGAACTCGACCACGGCCGCATCGCCTGCGTTGCGGGAAGACGGCGCGCGCCGTTCGGCATCGCGCTCTACATCTCCCAAGACAAGGGAAACAGCTGGAATTCGGCCGATCCCTACATGGTCCGCTCGGGCCTTCCCAACCGGGACCTGGGCTATCCGTCGTTGGCGCTGCGCGCCGACGGCAGTCTCTACGTCGTCTACTACGCGCAGGATTCCCAAGGCATCACAGGTATCCATGCCAGCGTTCTGGTGCCCGACGCTGATGGCTGGCGCCAGGAAGGACTTGCTTATGGCCAAGGTTGAGCTATCGGGCGTCTCCAAGAAATATGGCGAGAAGATCATTATCCCAGGCGTCGATCTGACGGTCGAGCATGGTGAATTCCTGGTCTTCATCGGTCCATCGGGCTGCGGAAAATCGACGTTGCTGCGCATGATCTGCGGCCTGGAGCCGATCAGCGGCGGCTCCGTGGCGATCGGCGGCAAGCCGATGCGCGGGGTGCCGCCGGCAAGTCGTGGCGTGGCCATGGTGTTCCAGAGCTATGCACTCTATCCCCACAAGACGGTTGCCGAGAACATGGCCTTCTCCTTGCTGATGCAGGGCATGCCCAAAGCCGAGCGCGACAGGAGGGTCGCCGCCGTCGCCGACACGCTTCAGCTTGGCCCACTGCTGGGGCGGCTTCCCAAGGAGCTTTCCGGAGGACAGCGCCAGCGCGTGGCGATCGGCCGGGCGATCGTGCGCGAACCCGAAGTGTTCCTGTTCGATGAGCCGCTGTCGAACCTCGATGCCGAGTTGCGCGTTCAAATGCGGCTCGAACTCGCCAAGCTGCATAGAAGCCTTGGCGCCACGATGATCTATGTCACGCACGATCAAACCGAGGCGATGACGCTGGCCGACCGGATCGTGGTGTTGCGCGATGGCGTGATCGAGCAGTTCGGAACCCCGGCGCAGATCTACGACGCGCCCTGCAACCGTTTCGTCGCCGGCTTCATGGGGGCGCCCAAGATGAGTTTCCTCGAGGCCGCGATCGAGAGGCAGGATGGCACGCGCCTGACGCTGCAAATCCCGGGAACCACCGGCGGCCTCGAAGTCGACCTAGCGCGCCCGACGGCGCTCTCCGGCAATGTGACCGTCGGCATCAGGCCCGAGCATTTCAACACCCACCGCGCGGCCGGTCCGCGGCTACGGGCCGTCGTCGAGTTCGTGGAGCGGCTCGGCGGCGAGAGTTTCCTGCATGCGCCGGCGCATCCGGCCGGCGCTCTCATCATGCGCCAGGGCAACGAGGACGCGAGAACCGTCGGGACGGGACCATGCGAGGTAGGGGTCGATTGGAGCAAGGCGCAGTTGTTCGCCAAGGATGGCAAGACGATTGCGCTCAAACGGGAACTTTAGGGTCAGGACCTCCTTCGCGCCGCGTGTCCTACGTGCGCGAGTGAGGGTCAAAGCGAAACACTGGATGGCGCCGGCGCCGGCCCGCAAGAGGAGATGACCGTGGACTTTGAAAAACTGAAATCGCGGCTGGCTGGATGCTACGTGACGATACCGACGGCATTCGAGGACAGCACCGGCTTTCCGATTAATCATCAGGCGATCAGGGCCTATGTGGGCTTTTTGATCGAAAATGGCCTTAACACCGAATACGCCACGCTGCTGGCTGGCGGGGCGGCCGGCGACTTTTCGACCATGTCGTTCGAAGAGCGGATCGGCGTTGGCGAAACCGTTGTCGACGAAGCACGGGGGCGTGTTCCCCTGGCATTTGGCGGGCAATCGACCAGCACGCTGGAACTGGTGCGGCTGGCGCAGGCGGCGCAGTCGATGGAGTTTGATTTCCTGCAGGTCTCGTGCCCGTTCTACTTCACCCATACGGAAGCCGATTTCGAGGAGTTTGTCATGGCCGCGGCAAAGGCGGCGCCCCGCATCGGCATCATCGTCTACAATACGTTCTGGACGTCGACGAGCCTGTCATTCGGCATGATCGATCGTCTGGCCAAGATCGACAATGTCGTCGGCTTGAAATGGGCGACGCCGCGAACCGACGCCATGGAGTTCGAGGACGTCACGTCCAATTTCTCCAAGCGCTTCACCATCATCGACAACAATCTGTTCTTTCCCTACTCGGCGATGCCGTCGCTGGGCGCGCAAGCCTTCGAGGTGCATCTCTGCAACTATTGGCCGGAATGGGGAATAAAGCTGATCGATGAGGTCAAGGCGCAGAACTACACCGAGATCGCGCGCATGATGGTGGAGGAGGCCATGCCGTTCTACAAGTTATGGGTCGAGATCGAGAAAGGCTACACGAGCGGTGACGGCTATCTCGACAAACTGTGCATGGAATTGATCGGGCTGCCGTCGAGCCGCTGCCGCCCGCCGACGCGTGACATTCGCCAGAACTATCGTGCCAGGACGCTTGACATGATGCGAGCCGCGGGCGTGCCGCGCCTCGTGGCCAACTAGGAAAGCATAGGGAACATAACAAGAAGCAACAAACCAACAGGAGCGACTGCTATGACCAATTTCAAGAATTTGATGCTCGGAGCCGTGGCAACCACCATGTTGCTCGTCAGCGCCGCCAAAGCCGACGACGATGTGAAGCTACGCCTCAACTGGATGTATTACGGCTCCCATGCCGGCTTCGCCCTCGGCAAGGTGAAGGGTTTCTACAAGGATGCCGGGATCAATCTCGATATTCGTTCAGGCAACGGTTCGGGCTCCGCTCACCGCCTCGTCGCGAATGGCGACAGCGACTTTTCCTATGGCTCGTGCGGATCGATGGTGAATCTCGCCTCGCAGGGCGCCGCGCTGATCTCGGTAGCGGTGATCGACGCCATGGGATCGGATGCGATATTGGTTCGCCCCGACGCGGGCATTGCGAAAATATCAGACCTCAAGGGCAAGAAGCTGCTCACCACATCCAATGCCGGCGTCAACACCTTCTTCCCGATTGTCCTTTCCACGGCCGGCCTTGCGTCTTCCGACATCACGCTCACCAACGTGCCCGACGGCGCGCTCGTATCGAGCTATCTGCAAGGTGCCGGCGACACGGTGGGCATGCTTGGCGGCATCGACGACAAGCCGGCCGAGATCAAGAAGAACGGCGGCGCCGCGCCGGTGGTCTTTCCTTATTCGAGCTATGGCGTGAACCAGATCGGATATTGCATCGTGGCTCGAAAGGAGATGGTCGCGAAAAACCCAGACCTCGTAAAACGCTTCGTGCAGGCGACCATCAAGTCCTACAAGGCGGCCGAGGCCAATCCTGATGCCGCGATCGCGGCGATCGGCGACATCGTCGGCGGAACGATGAACGAGGACGAGGGAAAAGCGCAGGCCCGCGCGGTGCTCGATGTGACGCTCAGCCTTCTCTATTCGGCCGCGAACAAGGACAAGACCCTCGGCCTCAACGTGCCCTCCGATTGGGAAAGCATGGTGACCCTGATGAAGAAGTACAATGACCTCGACCCCAAGGTCGCGGCCACGCAGTTCTACACCAACGACTTCGTCAAGTAATCGGCGGACCGGAGTGGCTTGCCGTCACTCCGGTTCCTCGCGCCGTGCAGTAACAGATTGGACCGATGAATCCGCTTATCGAACTTGAGGGCGTGCAGAAAGTGTTCGGATCAGGCCCGGGCGCCCTGCACGCGTTCGGACCGGTCGACCTGAAGGTCGAGAAGGGTGAGTTCGTCTCGCTGCTCGGGCCGTCCGGATGCGGCAAATCCACCCTCATGCTTATGATCGCCGGACTGCTCAACCCTACGAGGGGGCGTATCGCCATCGACGGGCGCACCGTCGCCGGACCGCAAACCGACATCGGCATTATGTTCCAGGACAACACGCTGGTGCCGTGGCGCACCGTGCGAGGAAACATCGAGCTGCAGCTGGAACTGAGAGGTCTGTCGCTGGCCACCCATCGCGCCAGCGTGGACGAATTGCTTGTTTCGGTCCACCTTCAGGATTTCCAGCGACGCTACCCGCACGAGCTCTCCGGCGGGATGCAGCAGCGCGCCGCCTTCTGCCAGGCATTGGTGCATCAGCCCGCGACCATGCTGCTCGACGAGCCGCTCGGCAAGCTCGACGCCATGACCCGGGAAGCAATCCGCACCGACCTGCAGGCACTGTGGATGCAGCGCCATCCGACGGTTGTGTTCGTAACCCACTCCATCGAGGAGGCTATCCAGCTCTCGACCCACGTTGCCATCATCACGCCGCGACCCGGACGCATCGAGCGCATCATTTCCCTCGATCTGCCTTATCCACGCGATTTCGAGGTCAAGAGCAGTCCGCAATTCATCGGCTACGTCCGACAGGCACAGGAGATATTTCGCGGCTATGGCGTCCTTTGATCGCCCCTCTCGACCGGAGCGCGCGGCCCGCTGGATTGCGCGGTCCTGGATGTCCATTACCTTCTTCGCGGCGTTCTTCCTGGTCTGGCAGTACTCCATCGTCTGGTTCGGAATCCCGCGCTACATCCTGACGCCCCCGTCGGTGATCGTTACGAAGGGCTGGGCGGATATCGACCGGCTGCTCTACTACACCTGGATTACCGGCGTGGAGGTCGTGCTGGGTTATGCGGTGGCGGTGATTCTGGCGCTGCCGCTTGGTCTCGCCATCGCATTCTCGTCCGTCCTGCGTCGAACGATCTATCCGTTTATCGTCTGCGTCGAAATGGTGCCCAAGATCGCCTTTGCGCCGCTTTTCATCTCCTGGCTGGGTTTCGGCCTGCTACCCAAGGTGATCATCGTCTTCCTGGTCTGTTTTTTTCCCATCGTGCTCAACGCCATTCTCGCGTTCAGTTCGCTTAGCGAGGAGCTATCGCGCTTCAGCGTCTCGACCGGCGCGGGCGTATGGCGCACCTTCGTCAAGGTCCGGCTGCCAGCGGCGCTGCCGCAATGCTTCGTCGGCTTCAAATACGCCGCGATCAACGCGACAGTCGGCGCCGCCATCGCGGAGTTCATCGGCTCGGACCAGGGGCTCGGCTTCTACATCCAGATCGTCACCGGTAACATGCGTCCAGACCTTGCCTTCGCGGGCATCTTTTTCCTGACAATCCTGGGCCTCGCTCTGTTTGGCGTGGTCACGCTCGCCGAGCGCCTTCTCATTCCCTGGCATATTTCGGTGCGGCGCCAGTCACACTGAACTCGTAACGCATCCGACGGAGATAAGACGTGACCCTGACCAAAGACAGCGCCCACGCGATCGCTTCGAAGCTGGCCCCAAACGGTCTGGCCTTCATCGACGGCAAATTCACCGCGGCAGCGGACGGCGCGACCTTCGACACCATCAACCCGGGGACCGGCGAGGTCATCGCGGCTGTAGCGCACTGCGGCAGCGCCGATGTCGATCGCGCCGTTCAGGCCGCCCGCAGATCCTTCGACGACGGCGCATGGTCGCGCGCGGCTCCCGAGTTTCGCAAGGAGGCGCTGTTGCGGCTCGCCGACCTCGTACGCGCCCATGCCGACGAACTCGTCGTCCTCGAAAGCATCGACAGCGGCAAGACCGTCACCGACTGCGCCAACGAGATCGGGCGCGAGGTTCCAAACTTCTTCCAGTGGTATGGCGAACTCGCAGACAAGTCATTCGGCAAGGTCGCACCCACGGGCGAAAATGCACTGGCGCTTATCGTCAAGGAGCCGGCCGGCGTCGTCGGCCTCGTCCTGCCATGGAATTTCCCGCTGCTGATGGCGGCCTGGAAGATGGCGCCCGCGCTCGCCGCCGGCTGCTCTGTCCTGGTGAAGCCCGCCGAGCAGACGCCATTATCCGTCCTGCGCCTGGCCGAACTGGCACAGCAAGCCGGCATCCCGGATGGTGTGCTCAACGTGTTGCCGGGCCTCGGCGAAACAACGGGTCAGGCGATCGGCCGACACCCCGATATCGATATCGTGTCGTTTACCGGGTCGACCGAGGTTGGCGGCTATTTCCTGCGCTATGCCGGCGAAAGCAATCTCAAGGTGATTGGCCTGGAGATGGGCGGCAAAAGCCCGTTCATCGTACTGGATGATGCCGATCTCACCGACGACCTGATCGAGCATGCCGCGATGTCGGCGTTCTGGAATGGCGGCCAGAACTGTTCCGCGAACATGCGGCAGCTCGTCGACCGCGGCCTGGCCGAGGAGTTCGCGCATCGCGTCACCGTCCGCGCCAAGGCATTCCGGGTCGGCGATCCGCTCGATCCCGAGACCAACATCGGCGCCATGGTCACCGCCGAACACCAGACCCGCGTGATGGGCTACATTGAGCGCGGATCGGCCGAAGGCGCCCGCTTGCTGACCGGCGGCGGCACGGCGGGGCCTGGCTACTTCATCGAACCGGCTGTCTTCGCCGATATGACGCCCACGATGAGCATTGCCCGCGAGGAGATCTTTGGCCCTGTCCTGGGCATCCTGCCGGTGACTGGAATGGAGATGGCGCTGCGGATCGCGCGCGATACCGACTACGGCTTGCACGCGACCGTGTTCACCAAGGACATCGACCGCGCCATCCACATGGCGCGGCGATTGCCTTGCGGGACAGTCTCGGTCAACGGCTTTTCCGAAGGCGACATCAAGACACCTTTCGGCGGCTACAAGCGCTCCGGCTCGTTGGCGCGCGACAATGGCACGGAGGCCATGGACCAGTATGTGCAGACCAAGACGATCTGGATCAGCACGACGCCGCCGACGGGCGCGCGGTGATGGAAATCGCGGTGTGCGCAACGCTCTCGCGTGAGCAGCTTGCCCGCCTCACAAGCGGGGTCGGGGACCTTCCCGTCAAGCTGTTTGCCGAGGATGCGCCATGTGATTGCGAGATCGTCTTCGGCAATCCAGAAGCGTCCATTGTCTCGGCCAATGCCAAACTGCGCTGGATGCAGCTCGAGTCCGTTGGCTTCGGCGAATATGTTGGCCTCGACTGGACGCGTCCCGAGGGCCGGGTCACCGTTACCAATCTTGCCGGCTTCTTCGCCGATCCGGTGGCCGAGACCGCGCTTGCCGGCATCCTCGCGCTTTATCGTGGCATCGATGTCCTGGTCAGGTTCCAGTCCGAGCATCGCTGGGTAGGGGATCCGCTGAGGGCGAGCCTGCGCAGCCTAAAGGGCGCGGCGGTCGTGCTCGTTGGCCACGGCGCGATAAACCGGCGTCTCGCCGAATTGCTGGTGCCCTTCGGGTGCTCGATCAAGCCAATCACGCGAAGCAGCCCCGCCTCGGTCCTCGATGAGGCTTTGGGCCAAGCGGATCTTGTCGTCTGCACGGCGCCCGACGCCGCTGGGACAAAAAGCTTGTTCGATGTCGCGCGGCTGGCCAAGCTGCCGGCCGGAGCGGTCTTCTGCAATTTCGGCCGCGGGTCGATCGTTGACGAAGACGCGCTTGCCGATGCGTTGGAAGAGGGTCGCCTGGGCGGAGCCGTGATCGACGTGACTCGCCAGGAGCCGCTGCCGTCCGGCCACCGCTTCTGGGCAACGCCAAATCTGATCCTGACCCAGCATTCAGGCGGCGGGACGGCCGACGAGCTGGACCGCAAGATCGATCTCTTTCTCGCCAACCTTTCGCGCTTCCGCGCCGGCGTGCCGCTCGAAGGCGTCGTCGATTTCTCACGAGGATACTGATGACCGACATCGTCCAAATCCGCTGCATCCTGCTGTCGTCGCCCTACGCCGATGCGGACGACCCCGAGATCAAGGAATGCTTTCCCAACGGTCCCAAGCGCACCATTGGCATGGTCGAGGTCACGCTCGACAATGGCGTGACAGGATTGGGAGAGGGCTACCTGGCGGTGTTCGCGCCGCTGGTCTTCCAGTCGATCGTCGACCTCTGCCGCCCCCAGGTGCTCGGCAAGGACGGCTTCGACATAGACCGCAGGGTCAAGGACCTCCGCAGCCTGTGCGATTACTGGTCGCTTCAAGGAGCCGCGCGCCATGTCATCGCGGCCTTTGAGATCGCGCTGCAGGATGCGAAAGGTAAGAGTCTCGGCATTCCCGTCCATGAACTGCTCGGCGGCGCGCAATCGGACTCTATACAAATCTATGGTTCAGGCGGGTGTTGCGACCAGAAACACCAGTTCATGCGTGAGATGGACATGCTCGGATCGCTGGGTATCGAGATCTACAAGATCCGTTCGGTCAAGCGCGACATCCTGCGCACGGCGTGGGTTCTGGACGAAGCAGGCCGACGCGGCATCAAGGTCGGCGTCGACATGTGCCAGAATCTGGCCGATCCGCCACAGGCGGTCGAGGACGTCGTCGCCTTCGTCGAAGCCGTGCATGCGCTGACCGATCAGCGGATGGTCTTCCTCGAGGAAGCTCTGGGTCCTGACCAGCCCGATGCTTTTCGTGAACTGCGCGGCCGTATCGACGTGCCGGTCTGTGGGGGCGAGATCGTCACCACGCCCAAGGAGATGATCGAGCGCATCAACGCCGATGTCTACGATTTCGTCCAGCCCGACGCCTCGGTGATGGGCGGAATTTCGGCGGTCATGGACGTATTCGAGGCGGCCAGGGCCAAGGGGACCGACGTGGTGGTGCATGCCTGGGGCGGTGCCGCCGCAATCATGGCCAGCTATCACGCCGCCTTCGCTGCGGGCGGAAAGCTAGTCGAATATCCGATGCTGTATTTTCCGCTCGGCGCCGAGATGATCGGCGACCAGGGACGCATCGAGGGTGGCCGCCTGATCCGCCCAACCGCGCCGGGACTCGGTCTTACGCTCACTCCCGAAATGGAAGCGCGCTATCCTTTCGACGAAACAGCTGTCTATTCCTGCGTCCTCACGGACTGGGGCCCGCCGCTCGACACTTATTGGCGAGATTGACCCATTAGCCTCGCCACCTTGGGGAAGGCTAGCCGGCTGTGACACCCCCATGCCCTATGGCGGTGGAGGCGCTATGGCGTCTAGCCTGAAGTCATTCTCGCCGTTCGGCCATGGAGACGGGCGTCGGCGCAATTCGGCGACAACAGCTCGCTTTGGCCGTTTGCTAGACTAGACGCTGCATCATCTGTCCGGCGTTGCCGAACGCCAGGTGCCACCATCGGACGGTTGCGAGTTGCACCGGCGAATGTCGAAAACGGACACTCGGTATCGTTTTCGCTAAATTGGATTATATTAGAAGTACGTG
>NZ_ML703286.1:0-744 GCF_008520305.1 Mesorhizobium sp. SARCC-RB16n
GAGGAAGCGGGTGAAGGATAACTGCGGCGCAGCATGTAGTTGAAGGCTTGGTCAGATCGTGTCCGCGCGAAAGCTTATCGCGCGTCTCGATCATCCAGCGCTCGAGCTCGGTGACCAGCGGCACGCTCCGCTCTTGGCGCACGGCGTGGCGTTGACCTGGCGACAGGCCATTGATCTTGCGCTCGATATCGAACAGGGCATCGATGCGCTTCACGGCTTCAACCGCTAGCGGATAGACCAGGTTGGGCTTCTCGCCGCGCGCCTCCTTGCGCGCCGCCGCTTCGATATCGGCCAGCTCGAACACTTTGCGCCGCCTGTGGGCCCAGCAGCTGGCTTCCAGAACAGGCGCCGGCTGACGACCCGCCGCATAGAGATCGCCATAACCGCCAAAGGCATCTGCAGAATGCCGCTCCAGCCGGCGAGATGCGCCGCGGGATGTTCCCCTCGGCGATCGCGGGAATAGTAGAACACCGCCGCCGGCGGATCGACACCGCCGAACGGTCGGTCATCGCGCACATAGGGCCATAATCGGCCGGTATCGGTCTTGCCCTTGGCCAGGACCGGAACCGTCGTATCGTCGCCATGCAGACGTGAAGCGGTCAGCACATGGGCTTCGAGCCGCTTGAACAGCGGCGTCAGCGCCGCGGCGCCGGCGCCGATCTGGTGGGCGAGCGTCGACAGGCTGAGCGGCACGCCTTCGCGGGCATAGCGTTCAGTGGCGGTTGAGCGGCTGATGCTGGCCGA
>NZ_ML703286.1:1135-26378 GCF_008520305.1 Mesorhizobium sp. SARCC-RB16n
GCGCAGCCGATGACCGCCGCAGCAGTGGCAAGCGCTCGGCGCCGGCTCGACCGCGCGTTTCGCGCGGCAGATGCTCGGGAAATGGCTGACGCGCCGGTCGCTTGCGCACACGATCCTCTGGAGAAGCTGAACGCGCTGTTGCCGTGGGAGGTTACCGCAAGCCGCTGGCCAAGGCGCTGAAGCGGTCGGATGGCGCCAAGGGTGGCAGGCCGCCCTACGATCCGGTGCTTATGTTCAGGATCATGGTCTTGCAGGCGCTCTACAGCCTCCGACGACCAGGCCGAGTTCCGGATTCAGGATCGGCTGGGCTTGATGCTTTTCCTCGACCTTTGGCCTCGGCGACAGGGTGCCAGACGCCAACACGATTTGGTTGTCCGCGGGCAACACACGTAGGCCCGCGCGGTGGAGAACTTGTTCGCCAGCTTCGACAAGCACCTCGCCAGGGCCGGATATCTCGCAATGGGCGGCCAGATCGTCGACGCAACGATGGCGGCGGCGCCGAGCAGCGTGACACCCGACGCCGAGAAGGCCGGTATCAAGGCGGGCAAGTTCCGGACGCATGGAAGGACAAGCCGGCGAAGCTGCGCCAGAAGGATCGCGATGCCCGCTGGACGGTGAAGTTCTCGAAAGCCAAGGCCACCGACGGGGGCAAGGCGCAGCAGCGCGACATCGCCATCCCCGCCTTCGGCTACAAGAACCATGCCTCGATCGATCGCCGGCAGGGCCTCATCCGGGGCTGGAACGTCACCGGCGCCTCGGCTTATGACCGAGCGCAGCTTTCCAACGTGCTGGACAAGACAACACCGGCTCGAAAGTCTGGGCCGGCACGGCCTACCGCTCAAAGAAGAACGAGGCGTGGTTGGAAAAGAACGGCTACGTCTCCGACATCCACCACAAAGAAGCCGAAGGGCCGGCCGATGAGCGAGGCCGGTGCCTTCGTAGAACATGTGACGATCCGCGCCCACTCGGCCGGATGTGCCCAAGTAAATCATCTCGAAAAATTCGCAAGTCTACGGTCACGACAGCGAGTTTCGTCGGCGGCGGAACAGCCGCGTCAGCGTGAGCCCGCGCCTCGATAAGGTGGGCGCGCCCTTATCAAATGTCACATGGATAAACTAGATCTTCGTGTAAATTTATCCTATCATAACTCATCTAAAATACCTTAACCGAAGTTTAACAAATATTTCCTTTCTGTATTTGCTAACCGATGTTATTTTTGACCTCTAAATTAGCTAATTGACTACTATCTACCGCGGTAAATCTCCGGATGGAGATATAAAAGATAGAATGTCGTTCACAAATAAACTCCGCTTATATTCAGGCGGTACTGCGATGGAGCGCTTTACGAATATGGAACGAATTCATGATAAAGCCAAAGAACTGCTTAGCATCGTGAAGAATTCACTTGAACCGTCGTATCGGATAATTTGCTTCCCTCATGGCGGGGGTGGCTTCCAGTCGTTCCGTAATTGGCCGAACTATCTCCCCGACGACGTTGAGCTTATTTGCTTGGATCTTCCAGGGCGCGGCAAACGATCAGCGGAGGCCGCCATTCGCAGCATGGACGTACTGGTGCCCATGGTCATCGAGGCGCTCCAGGCATTCAGCGATAGGCCTTTTGTTTTCTTCGGTCATAGTGCAGGTGCCCTCGTGGCCTACGAGATTGCCCGCTCCCTGGAGAAGGTCGGTCGGCCGTCTCCCTTCCATGTTGTCGTGTCTGCTCACCCGTCGGCGGATCTGCCCCCGGATGAGCCGCCGATGTATAGATACGCGGATGACAGGTTAGCCGATGTGATTCGTTCCCTTGGCATGGTCCCCAAGAAGGCGCTGGCAAACGAGAAACTGCTACTGGATTTCATTTTGCCGCCCTTGCGGGCCGACTTCGAACTTGTGGAGACTTACGACCGAAACCTGCCAACGCCTCTCAAGGCGGCAATCACCGCTATGGGGGGAGTTCAAGACGAAACGATCAATGCCAATGACCTAGACGAATGGCGTCGGCTTACGACTTCGCGCTTCGCCCGGATTATGTTTGATAGCGATCACTTTTTCACACATTCCATGACGGAGGAGGTGGTGTCTAGCCTCTTGCGCGAGGTTGGCGAGGTGAAGGGACAACTTCCGGCTTCCATCCAACACGGCGAGGTCTTCCCTTATAATAATCTAACGCTGCATGAGCAATTCCGCGAACAAGCGGCTCTCACCCCGGATAGTCCTGCCGTCGTTTCACAGGCAGCGGTCATGACATATCGGGAACTCGACGACCTGAGCGAGATTTTATGCAGCCACCTCCTCGGACATGGTCAGAGCCGAGGTTCCCGCGTGGGTATCCTGATGGATACTTCACCTGAATACGCCGTCGCCTTGTTCGGTATTCTTAAGACAGGGGCGGCCTACGTCCTGCTTGACAAAGCTCTCCCCGCCGCTGCTGTAAAGCGAATACTTGAGAAAGCACGGATTGAAATCGTTGTCACCAACAACCGTTTCGCAGCTAAGCTTCCGTCTGACTGGTCCGGAATTGCGCTGTCTCTCGACGAGGGTTGGGAAGCACAATTCGGCAAGGCCAGTCCGGCCAATCCCCAAGCGGTGGATCTCGATGCGCCGGCTGCGATTATATTTTCGTCTGGCACGACTGGTGAACCAAAAGGTGTCGTCTTTCCTCACCGAAGCGCCGTATCCTCTTACCAGTGGCGCTATTGCGCGCTGCCATATGCGGCCGATGAGCGCGAGGCGATCAATTTGTTCTTGGTCGGGGAGATCATGCGCCCTATCCTCGCCGGGATTCCAGCCTATCTGATCCCTGACGACGTTATCTACGATCCGCCCCAGTTGGTCGATTATCTGGAACGAAATCGAATTTCGAGAATATTGTTAACCCCTTCACTGTTGGACGTGCTTCTCAGCAGCGGCTTGCCCGACGTCCCCTCCCGCCTTCCGGATCTCCGATTGATCGTCCTATCAGGCGAGGTACTAACGGCAGCGTTGCTCGCGCGTGTCAGGGATGCGCTGCCGCACGTCAGAATCATCAATTACTACGGCGCATCGGAAGCACATGATGTCACACATATTGACTTGAGCGAGATCAATCCTGCAAAAATAGAAAAGGTCGTGCCGGTCGGTCCTCCCCAGTACAATGCCAGTGTCTATATCCTCGGGGAGCAACGCGATCCCGTCCCACTGGGCTTCTTGGGCGAGGTCTTCGTCGGCGGCGATGTCTTGGCTCATGGATATCTCGACAGCCCGGAGATGACGCGGGAAAGGTTCTTTCCCGACCCGTTCCGAGCTGGCGGCACGATGTTCCGCACCGGCGATCTTGGCCGCATGCTGCGCGGTGGCCAATTGGAGGTTATCGGGCGCTGCGCTTTCATGGTGAAAATCCGAGGTTTTAGCGTCGTGCCCGGGTCGATTGAAGCTGCCTTGCTTCGACACTCTGGGGTCTGCTCCGCCGCCGTATTGCCGGAACTCGATGCGACGACCGGCCAGCCTGATCGACTGATCGCGTATGTAGTCTTGCGGAATGGGTGCAAGGGCTGGGAGGCTGCGTTGCGGGCGCATTTGAAGTCTGAGCTGCCGCACTACGCTATACCGTCAGACTTCGTCGAGGTGAGGGAATTGCCCATTGCGGCCAACGGGAAACTTGATCGGTCGCGCCTCCGCGACCTCGCGAAAGAGCCGTGCCCTCCGGTGAAAGGTGCTGACGAGGTCGAATCGGCACTTCGCACAGCTTGGCGCGACCTTCTCCATGCTGAGGTTGCCGATCCGCGCGACAACTTTTTCGACTGCGGCGGACACTCCGTCCTGGCTGCGCGTCTCTGCACGCAGCTTCGCAAAAGTCTGAAGGTGGACCTCCGCGTTGTCGAGGTCTTCCTCAATCCGACTTTTGAAGAACTCGCGGCTCTTCTCCGCAATCGTGGCGGCGAGCAGGGGCATCCCCAAGGCGGCAAGCTCCCCAAAACACCGCCAGTCTTGCCGGGCAGGCCGCACGTGAAGGCGTTGGACCGCCGGCACAGCCTCGGTATGGACATTGCGGTGATCGGAATGTCCGGGCGTTTTCCCGGCGCGGAAACAGTCGATGCACTGTGGGAGAACCTCTGCCATGGGGTGTGCTCGATCACCTCACTCTCCACGCATGAACTCAAGGCCCGGGGCATTCCGGAGGCTGTCCTGAAGCGCCCCGATTATGTGCGCGTGGGCGCCCATCTGAAGGATGTGGACCTTTTCGATCCGGATTTCTGGAAGCTTTCGAGGCGTGAGGCAACGTTAATGGACCCGCAGCATCGCCTGTTTCTCGAATGCTGCTGGAAGGCTCTCGAGTCGGCCGGATATGCACCAACCCAGCATGAAGGCCGGACGGGTGTGTTCGCAGGTTCCTCTCTCCCACTCTATTTGCTGCACCATTTGAAGAGCGGCCTCAGCGATCCCACCAACACGCCACTCGCTTTTCTGACGGAGCTCGGCAACGAGAAGGACTACCTTGCCTCGCGCGTGTCCTACATGCTGAACCTCAACGGCCCAAGTATTGCGGTGCAAACCGCATGCTCAACGGGTCTGGTGGCGATCGCGGTCGCCGCTCAGTCTCTTGCGGCCGGCCATTGCGACATGGCACTGGCAGGCGGCTCGAGTATTATCTTTCCGCAAGCGGGGTATCAGTTTGTCAAGGACTTTATTAATTCTTCGGACGGTGTGTGCCGAGCCTTTGATGCCGATGCCAGTGGCACTGTGCTCGGAGATGGGTTAGGGGTTGTCGTTCTCAAGCGCCTTGAAGACGCGCTTGCGGCGAACGACCCGATCCACGCGGTGGTAAAAGGATGTGCCATTAACAACGATGGCCGCGCCAAATCGTCCTTCTCGGCGCCTAGCGCGCGAGGCCAGGCCGAAGTTGTGCGCCAAGCACTTGCCTCGGCGACGCTCGGCCCTGAAGATGTGGAATACATCGAAACTCATGGGACCGGCACCAAGGTCGGCGACCCGATCGAGGTCCGCGCTCTGGCAGAGGTCTTTGCGGGGCAAGAGAAATCGGGCAAGGCCTGTGCGCTCGGGTCAATTAAACCGAACATCGGCCATGCCAACATCGCCTCAGGGGTCGCGAGCTTTATCAAGACAGTTCTCACCCTTCAGCACGGAGTAATCCCCGCGACCATCAAAATCAACCGGCTAAACGAGGATCTGGCTCTGGAAGACACGCCCTTCTTCATCAATGAGCAGCTTAGACCTTGGCCCCGTCCGCCGGGACGCTTGCGAACTGCCGGAGTCACCTGCCTCGGCATCGGCGGAACCAACTGCCATGTCGTGCTGCAGGAATGGGACAGCGCCAATCCAAGGGCATGGCCCGGATCGGTCGCACGGGGATCTCACGCCCTTTGCTTGTCAGCAAAGACCCCGTCGGCGCTAAGCCGGGCCTGCCGGAATCTAGCCGCATTCCTGCGGCGTAACCGCGATATCGATCTTGGTGACGTCGCACACACACTACGCGTGGCGAGATGCCAGTTCGAGCATCGAACCGTCGTTGTGGCGCGCAACTTGGATATGGCGATCAAGAGATTAGAAGAAGAGGCCGATCGCGCGGCTGATCGAATTCTTTCCTCGCCTTCGATTGCGTTCATGCTGCCGGGCGGCGGAGTGCAGCACGCAGGGATGTTCAAGGACCTATTTGATCACGTGCCGGAGTTTCGTACGACGTTCTTGACTTGTGCCGCCACCAGTCGCCAGGTCCTCGATCGTGATCTGGAGTTGCTCGTGTTCGGGGGAAACGATGCATATGCGACCGCTTCCTTTGAAGAAATAAACGTCATGATCTTCTCCGTGCAGTATGCCATGGCAAGTTTGCTACAAGCTTGTGGCGTGCGCCCCAACTATCTTGTTGGACACAGCATGAGCGAATACGTCGTGGCGACCTTAGCGGGCATTCTGAAATTGGAAGATGCTATAAGGCTAATGGTCGTTCGTAGTCGCGCGATGGCGAATCTTGGTGTCGACGGTGCTATGCTTGCGGCTAAATGCAGCCCGGAAGAGGCTGAGCACATCCTTAAGAAGGACGTTTGGCGAGATCGAGCTGAAGCTGGCGAGATCAGCGTCGGCGTCGTGAACTCAAGGACGAGTGTTGTGTTCACTGGTAAACGGGAACTGCTTGAACGGCTTCAGCAGGAGTTCGAACAAGCTGAGATTCCCAACCATACCCTTAACACAGCTGGCATCCCCAGCCATTCTCCGCTGATGAAACCGGCTGCTGATGTCATCGATGCGCAAGTCCGCACCCTCGAGAAGCGAGTTCCAGATCTGGCCATTGCTCTGAATTCAGGAGGATATCTGCACCGAGCGAAAGTGCCCTTGGCAGAGACCTACTGGAGTAGGCAAGCAATCGGGACGATCCGATTCGATCGCTCTCTCGCAGCCACCATAGCGGCCGGTGCAACTGCGCTCGTTGAGCTCGGACCATCGTGCAATCTGGGACGTTTCGCACGTGAACTGACCAGTCCAGAGGATCGTAAGACCAGAATTCCAGCGATTATACCAGCCGCGCGCGACGGGAACGACAAGAATTTCACCGACCGCCATGTCCTGCTGGAATGCCTCGGGAAACTCTGGGCCTTGGGTGTTGCGGTAGACTGGAAGGGGGCCGGTGATCAATTGGAGCCGTTTGGTAATGGCCGACGTATTCCCCTTCCGACTTACTCGTTTGACGGTCACCGTTGCTGGCCGGACGATCAGCCTGCGGGCCCGACACTTCCGCGGCAACCCGGGGAGAGTGAACAGCAAATGGGGAAAGTGTCCTCGACGCCAGACGAGCAACCAGAAGAAGAGAACAACTCTCTGCGAAAAGAAGAAGAAGTCGGAACAGAAAGGGACAAAATATTGCTTAGCGTGGATCCCAGGAGCGTCTTCCTTGATGAAGTCAAGACTCTTATCGGCACCAAAGATATAGGCTGGGAAGATAATTTCTTTGATGTTGGGGGAGACAGCCTTATCGCAGCAGAACTCCAATCTTATTTGACGAACAGCGACCGCTGGAGGTCGCCGCAATTGAATGAGATAATTGAGGCAGCTACGTTCGGCGACCTGTATGACCGAATTTCCAGAAATAACGGTCACCAGTCGCAATGACCTCTAAGAGCTGGAGTATCATACCCTGCGGCTATCCCCCACATCCGTAAGGGCTGTCCGGGGAAAGTCAGCGAGGAACTTGCGGATCTTGAGGTGTTGTTTGATCCAGCGGAACGGCAGTTCGATCTGCCTGCGGCCTTGTAGAGGGCGGCGATCTCGACTGCGGAGCGATCGAGATCGTTGGTCAACAGCGTGATGTGTCGCCATCCTTGCGCTGGACGATGACGCGGCGCAAGGGGATCGGCAGTTTGCAGTTGGTCTTGCTGGCAAGGCTCACCCTGGCATCTTCAAGGACCGAGAAGCCGTCGCCCTGTGTGTCGATGAGGCGGCAGTTGTCCTCCACCTTGAGACCCATGTTGGATTTGGGCCGGGTGACGAAGAAGGCTTCGGCTGCGGCGGTCGCCGTCGTCTTCGGCGAAAGGTTCGTCGGGACTATCAGGAATCTTGTGCGTGAGGCCGGTTAACGTCATTGGCTGACGAACCTTTCGCCGAAGACGACGGCGAACTGTGTCCTGGCCTCAAACCACTCGCGCGGGGCGCGTTTCCATTCCTCGGCGGCGTCCATTCGGCAACTTCTTCCAGAACAGCATCGGTGACCGCCGAGATCAGGTCCGGCGAAACGAATGCCATAGAGTTCCTCCAGGTGGCCGCGGATCTCGCGCACGCTCATGCCACGCGCATACATCGACACGATCTTGGCGTCGAAATCGGGGAAGCGGCGCTGATACTTTGCGATCAGCTTCGGATCGAATGAGCCGGCGCGGTCACGCGGGATCGAAAGTTCGAGCCT
This sequence comes from Mesorhizobium sp. SARCC-RB16n, assembly GCF_008520305.1. Taxonomy (GTDB): domain Bacteria; phylum Pseudomonadota; class Alphaproteobacteria; order Rhizobiales; family Rhizobiaceae; genus Mesorhizobium. The sequence continues at coordinate 9,027 of NZ_ML703286.1, forward strand.
CGACGTGCCCGTCAGAACCGTCTTCTTCGAATGCCCGTTGCGCCGGTTCGCCGAGCCTTCGGCCTGCTCCTCTTCAAGATGATCGTCCAGCTCGGCGTTCAGGATCCGCTCCGAAAGCGCCTTCTTCAGATCGTCGAGCAAGCCGTCCTTGGCAAACAGCTCCTGCGGATCGCGACCCGAAAGCAACCGATCCAGAAGTTCCTTGTCGATGGCCATGTAATGATTCTCCTTTCCATCATCATGGCCTCACGCACAAGATTCCTGACAGTCCCATCGCCGTCCACAAGCTTCACGGGCGCCAGCGCTGCGGCAAGCCGCTTGCGATCAGCCTCATCGAGCCACGGCCCGGCAGAGCGATAATCTCGTTGCATGCTCCCCAGAAAACACCCCGCCGCTCTCGCGCTGCAAGACTTATGGCGGCCGACTTAGTACTACAGTTGCGCGACCTCACTTTGCCACATCGCAGGTCGCTATCCACTCTCCTCATAGGATCTGAACAGTTCGCCAGTTCGATCGTCACCGCCGCGCACTCGTCACCTCCGAATCCCTTCAGGCCCAAGTGAATCACCGCTGAGGTCCGGTGACGAGTGTCTTTTTCAACAGATAGGGTGATGAGCGCGCCCGGCGTCGGGCCGATCACGCGCTCACCTTCCGCGCCACGATCGACCGGTCGGAGCGGTTCGGCTCCTCAGCGGGCAGTGGGAGCGCATCTGGGCCTGACGCCAGCGCAATACCAGTCCGGTGAAACCGACATTCAGGGCAAGGTCAGCCGTTGCGGCGACGAACTCGCCCGCACCGCCCTCTACGAGGCAGCACATTCGCTACTCGTGCGCTCAAAGAAATGGTCGAGCTTGCGCGCCTGGGGCATGAACATCGCCAAACGTCGCGGCATGGCGCGAGCCCGCGTGGCAGTAGCCCGCAAGCTGGCCGTCATCCTGCATCGCATGTGGGCCGATGCAACCGAATTCCGCTTTGGAAAGGAAGCCGCCGGCCCACATTGGCATGAAATACGACAAGGAACAAAAACGAACACAGACAGAAGTTCGCCCGAGAGGGTGATCCGGATCGTTCCCGTGGGGACGATGCGCAAGGCGATCTCGTTAGCAGGCACGATCCTGGGGGAATTCTCCAAGGTCGTTCAACAGATTGAGACGCCTCGCTCTCCCTGACCCCATCATGCGGCGACTCCGCGCCGACCGCGAAGAGAAGCGAGTGACCCGCGGGGCGACATGATCCGGAAAGAAGACGGGAAAAGCTTGACCTCACCGACCCCAATCAGAGAAGCCTGCTAGTGCGTTCTGCTCAATCATTTATAATCTCCTTCTACGCTGGTTCGAACTGCGCAGGCCTTTACATCGCGTCGGCGTCTACTATGAAAACATGACCCGACATGCGCTTTCCCGCGTCCGATGTCAGGAAGAGGGTCATGGCCGCGATGTCATCGGGCAGAACCCCAATACCCAGGGAGGATTCAGCCAACAAGCGAGCACGCATTTCTGCAGGTTCTATCGCCTCTTTTGCCGCTGTTTCAGCGATCACGCGTTCTATCCGCTCACCTTCAACGAGGCCGGGGCAGATCACGTTTACACGGATATGCGACGGCCCCAGTTCTTTCGCAAGACTTTTGGAAAGCCCAATGACGCCCCATTTTGACGCGTTATAGGGAGATCGCAGAGCGTAGCCTTCCAATCCGGCAGTCGAAGAAATGTTGACGATTGCACCACCGCCAACCTGCCGCATAAGGGGCGCTGCAAGGCGTGCAAGGAGAAAGTGACTTGTAAGATTTATAGCTATGGTCTGGTTCCAAGCCCCCAGGGTCATGGTTTCTGCGGTTTCGATCGGACCGGCAATACCCGCGTTGTTAACAAGAATGTCAACGCGCCCGAGGCGCTCAATGGCTTCTTTGAAGAAGCTTTCAACTTCATCAGGCTTTTCCAAATTGCAGTAAGATGCCCTTACTCCAATATCCCTATTGTTGACCTCTGCAATCTTCTTTTGATCCACATCGCAGATCTCGACGCTAGCGCCAGCCTGCGCAAGTGTTTCAGCGATAACTCGACCGATGCCGGAAGCTGCAGCTGACACAATTGCACAACGGCCCATCAGGGAGAGTAGAGGTTTCATAGTAGTTCTCCAATTCATCGGAACTGTTCATGTCGAGCTTCTAATAAGATGCTTTTTTCCATTCGAATGCATGCTCACTGATATAGATCTAAGTCTGCTTTGCTATATTAAGGATCTCTCTGGCTTCAGCCGGCGAAGCGACAGCCCTTCCCATGCGCTCAATAATTCCAACAGCGTTCTCGACCAAATCAGTATTTAATGCCAGCACGCCGCGCCGCAAGTAGATGTTATCTTCGAGGCCAACTCGTACATGCCCACCCATCGCCGTCAATTGACCAACTGCAGGCATTTCATCGATGCCACAACCGAAACCGCCCCAGATAGCTCCTTCCGGCAAAAGGTCTTTCATCGCTTGGATTACGCTTGCAGTGGCTGGGGCTCCATACCCGGTGCTCAGACAGAACTGGAAGAGTGGCGGGCCATCGATGGCACCATCCTTTATAAGCCGCTTTGCTGTCTCGATGTGGCTGAGATCGAAGCACTCAAGCTCCGGCTTAACACCAGCATTACGCATGAGCTCCGCCATCGCCCGCAGGTCAGACATTCGCGCGACATAAATCCGCTCGTCGAAGGCCATGGTACCGCAGTCCAGCGTACTCAATTCCGGCTTGAGCTTAATAGCGTGAAGGCACCGGGTTATCGGATCCGTGAGGGTTGAGGTATCGCTGAGCTTAAGAGGTTCGAGAGAGCTCAGCTCTAACTCTCCATCCATGCCGCACGTCAAATTAATGACTACATCGACAGCTGCGTCCCGGACTCTGTTGACGACCTCCTCGTACAGCTCAAAACGGTTCGATGGAGCCCCTGTTTTCGGATCTCGGACGTGGATGTGGACGATCGCCGCTCCAGCCTTCGCGGCATCCAATGTAGCTTGCGCGATTTCCTTGGGTGTCTTTGGAATGTTTGGATGCTTTTTTAGGACATCGGAGCCTCCGCCAGTAACGGCACATGTGATCATCACTTTTTGTGACATGTTGGTCTCCTGAGACGGGGAAGGGAATAGCCTAGCATTTGCATTTTGGATAACCGGGCAACGTCGGCTAAAAACGCTCTTCGATTGGCGAGAAATCTCGGCCCCTTTCGGGGCATGCTTTGGGGGCGGAGTTAGATAGCTTGGCACCTTGCTAGTTCTGGCTTCCGAATCCGTCAAACAGAGTTTTTGTATCTTGTTATCTCGACGTAAGATGGCCACCCGCAGATCTGGCCCCTTGTTCCTTTTGGGTATGGGCCGGTCTGACAGTCCGCAGGCCGTTTCCAATAGTCACCTTGCCTTTGTAGGCGTAAGCCGGGTTAGCTGACCATCGATCTATGGCCATAACCGCGCATAAGCAGTGCGTAAAATAAAGATGAACAGCCGACGTGCAGTGTGTTTGTCGATGTTCAGTCCTGCTAAAAGCCACTCCATTAGAAGCTCTTCCGCCTTGTTATGAACAACTCGCCGTGCCATGTCGGCGGCCTTCTAAGTTGCCCTCAGTTCTGCGAACCGAGCGCCAAGATGTCCTCACGTAGCAGCCACTTCTTCGCAACGTTTTTCCGCCGTTCTGCCCATGTGGTAGCCGTAGAACGCGTCCGTCAGGCCGTCCCGACATGTAGCGACCATCTTGACCCCGCTGTGCATGTGCCCGCAATGCGGCGCGTTTCCGGCCTCTGTCGGTGGAATCAGAGCTAACCTCATTAACTTCGCCCGCCTCGACACCGGCGCGCTCTAGTATGCCCTTCATGAAGGCGGTGCCCAGCTCGTGGGCAGCCGTATTGGCGAAAGAAATATTGAACGAGCCGACCGCTGCACGACCTGCGGTGGCGATGGATGCAGTCATGAGAGTTGCTACCAAAATCTGAAATGCCTGACACGGCCGCTAATGTAGCGGTTCAGTTTACGATGGTCGCCTCGGTAGCGTTGCGGAACTCGATTTCTCTCACACCGTCGGAAAGCTCAACGATCTGTAATGTGCTATCGACGACACCGAGCACGCCCAGATTTGTGATGATCCTACCGACCGCACGATGACCGGTCCACCGCGTGAGTACCTTGAATTCACCGGCCTCGTTGGAATGGTTCATATCCGCCACCAAGCGTGTAACGCCAGCAGCCAGATCCATAGCCCCGCCCATCCCTCGACCAGCTTGCCAAGGATCTTCCAGTTAGCAGGATCGTCCTACTCCGACGCCTCCATAGCGCCAAAGATAACCATGGCACCTTACCACTGGGGATCATCGCGAAGCTTTGTAACGATTCGAGAGCCCCGTGCGATGCGGCAGATGAGGCTGGCATCCAGCTGATCTTGAGACCATTACCACGATGAGCGATGGTATTCTCATCGGCCTGCCCGTTGCAAGCTGAGCCGCTCGCGGCTCAGCTCGAACGGCACGGCCAGCGCCAAAGCTAGATCAGTTCCAAGGGCATCTTCGCGCATCGTGTTTCTTGCGAATTTCCTAGGACACACAAGCTTCGTTACAATTTCCTGGATCAAAGCCCGTACCGCCTCCACTTCGATTGAGCGCCGATCCCTTGGATTAATTGCTAGCGTCAGAGGCATACTAATCCCAGGGTCAACAATCCTCACAGTTTTAAGTTGGGAAAGCAAAGTCTCACGATGGATGGTCGATGGAGTCAATATCGAATAGGCTTTTCCATCCGTCACCATATTGATAATAGTTGAAAGGGAATCAACTTCGAACCTCACGTCAAGCGTGCTACTGTGGTTGCGAGCTGCGTCCGATAGACATTGCCGGATGTTGTCAATGCGCGATGGCAGAGCCAGCGGATATGCATGCAAGGAAGAGAGAGAGATCACATTCTCAAATGGCGACTGGTTTGGGGGCGCCACCAGAAAAAGCTCTTCGTGAGCTAATGGCCGGTCATGGTTGTTGCCTTCCGACTCCTTATACAGTATCGCCAAATTAAAGAGACCATCCTTCATAGAATCCTCAATTGTACGACCCATTGCCTCTGTGATTTTGACAGTGACCCTTGGGAGTCTTTCCCGGGCTAGCGAGAGAAGTTCACTCGCAATAACACGTGCAGGGGCACATGGGATTCCAACTGTAACTTCACCGGATGGCGACTTGACTTGGTTTAGCAACTCCTCTTCTACTGATCGGACCTGCTGTAAGATCGGGCGTGCGTGTTGTAACAGTTTCTTTCCAGCGGCGGTCAAACTAAGCCCTGTCCGGTCGCGAATTAGTAACTGCGTCCCGAATCTGTCTTCCAACTGTCGAACATGCAGGCTTAGAGCGCTCTGCGCGATGTGCATTGAGGCTGCGGCACGCGTGAAGCTCCCTGCTTCAACCACGCCAACGAAGTATCTGAGCTGTCTAAAATCCATACTCTGCTCCCGTGGTATCCCACACCTTCCTGGTAGTAGTAAGTTCGGCCGAGCATCTAATCGGATGGGCTAGCTGACACCCACTAAATTGCTGTGCGGCCTGCGCTGGCATGCAAGAGCGAGACAGCTGGACCTGGTGCGCTGTCAGGGCCTAGGCGGCAAGACGCCGAGTGTGCTCGCCCTCGCGTCAAAGTTGCGAGCCGTCGCGGTAGGCTTGGCCTAATCCTCACTTGCCTGCGATCAGCGTCAGTCAATAACGATGAGCTGCCGCGGGAAGTTGGACAAGCATTCGGGCCGGCACTCAGTGATGAGGATGCTTTCTGTAATTTCGATGCCCCAGTTCTCAAACCAAAGGCCCGTCATGAAGTGGAAGGTCATACCGGGCTGGAGTTCTGTATGGTCGCCGGTACGGAAACTCGCGGAATGCTCGCCCCAGTCCGGTGGGTATGCGAGGCCGATCGAGTAGCCCGTGCGGCTCGGCTTGTTAAGGCCATAGCGCTCGATGGAGCTGTAGTACGCGCGGGCAACATCCTCGCACACGTTCCCGGCGACGGCCTTTTCGAGGCCGGCCTCCATGCCATCCAAAACTGCCTTCTCAGCATCGAGGAACGTCTGCGTGGGACGGCCGAGATAGAAAGTTCGTGAAAGGGGACAATGGTAGCGCTTGTGGACGCCGGCCAACTCAAAGAAGATGCTTTCTCCCGACCGGAGTTCCCGATCGCTCCAGGTAAGGTGAGGAGCTGAGGCATCGGCACCGGCTCCGATCATGGGTACGGCCGCAGGATAGTCCCCCCAAGCGCCAGCCACCCCGCGGGTCCCCGTATGATAGATCTCCGCGACCACATCGGACTGCTTTATGCCCGGACGCAGAACCTCCGCCACACGTCCGTGCATTGCCTCGACGATCTTGCCGGCGGCTCGCATGTACTCGATCTCACGCGGCGACTTGATGATGCGTTGCCATTTCACGAGACGTGTCGTGTCTTGGAAGGTCGCATTCGGAAGCGACCCAGCGAGAGCCTCGAAAGCTGCAAGGGTAAAATAGTAGTTGTCCTTCTCGATCCCGATCCTCAGGCTACCCCAGCCCTGATCGGCGATAAGAGGGCCGAGCACCGTCATGGGATGATGCTGAGCGGACTGCACGTAGTGATCGGCGTAAGAGCGGATACGGCTGTCGTCCATGTAGACGGTTCGACGAGCTCCATTCATGTCCTGCTCTCGTCCGAACCAGATCGGATCCTCGTGCGGATGCACGAGAACGCACTGGTGAACATAGAAAGACCAGCCGTCATAGCCCGTCAGCCAAGCCATATTGGCCGGATCCGTTACGATTAAGAGGTCAACGCCTGCCTGCACCATGGCTCTACGTGTTTTGGCTAGCCGTTCGCAGTATTCAGCGCGATCAAACCGACGAGACTCGCTCATTGCTCTTACTCCTTTAACCGGTTTACTGCATCCGCCGCAGCGGATCTTTGGATCTTCTGGCCATAGGCACTTCCCGCATCAGGACGAATAAAATTGGCCTTCATATCTGAGGCTCGCCGCACCGTTCCGAACGGTCGCTCAGCCTGTTAAGTCGCAAATCGTTACGTCCCCCGTCGCTCGTCCGGCCTGTGCCACGCCCAGTAATGACGTCGCCCAGCTCCGCGAATGCAGCATCGCTCGCCACCACGCCCGTGACGCAGCTCGGCGAGTACTCGAGTTTGCGACAGTCGATCGCAGATGTAGCGGGCTGCCGCGATCAAGCCTAGCCTGACCTCGTTCTTGTGCTCAGCATCAGACCCCATTGCTGTGATTTGAAGTCCTGGTCGGACATCGCTTGCTTTAACGAGCGGCTCGTGGCTCGGCATTGTTGTAATCGCAATCTCAACGTTTGACAGGCCTCGACATACGTCAGGTGCCACGCTGCAGTGAACCCCAAGTCCATCGGCCATCTCGGCTGCATATACGTGGGCGGCTGCTTCCGTTTGGGCCCAGACCACGGCTTCCTCGATATCGCGCACAAGGGTCAATGCCCGCAGTTGCAGCCGAGCTTGCTCACCCGCACCGATGATGGCCACCCGTTTCGAATCCTGCCTCGCTAGCCATCGCGCGGCAACCGCACCTGCTGCCGCTGTACGCACTGCGGTCATGTATTCGTTGTCAAGCAACACGGCCTCCGTCAGCCCCGTCTTGGCAGAGAGCACAAGCATCAGCCCGTTTAGGCTCGGCAAGCCAAGCGAGAGGCTGTTGAAAAAAGCCCGGGCTTGCGTAGGCAACAGCGCGACCGTGGTTGCCCGTAAAGGCTGTGACCGCGCGGCTTACACCACTTTCAGCCAGCCGCGATGTCGCGTTCGTGAAACCGCGTATCTTGAAGCCCGCTGTGGGCTGGACCGTCTCTAGCTTGAGAAGAACCGGCACGCGAAGCCTTTTCGATGGAGACGCGTAATGCACTAATGGTGATCGCGTGGTGCGCCCATGAAGTCGCCGCCGTGCGCTATAGACGTCAGCGAGGGATAAGACAGGTACCATCAGGTATACTTTCAGATGGGTGCAACCGACTTCAAACAGACGGCCAGCTAAGGTGCTAGACAGTTAGAAGCTTGCCGAGTCCGTTTCGCCGTTGGGAGTATCCACCAAGTCTCAGTGCGTCCCATAACATCGCCTGATGGGCGGTTATGACTGGCTTCCGTAGCCGGCTTTCAAGTTGGTCGATGATCGTTGACGTGCGAAATCCAGTGCACGGGATAAATAAAGCCTGTGCATCAGCAGTATCAGTCACAGAGCCTGCATCAACGATGCTCTGAGGCGTGATCTTGATGATGTCATAGTCGTTTTCGATATGAAAAGATGCGCAGGCCACAACTGTAATACCTGCATCATTCAGCCGATCGACCACCACGGAAGTGACGTCGTCCGGATAAGGGGTGAGCAATGACACACGCTCAATGCCAAGCTTGCAGAAGGCGCGCAGAGCTCCAGTCATCGGGGAAGTCAACTTTAACCCCGGAACGGTTCGGTGCAGTTCCTCTTCAAGCTTCTTATGAGAGATGATTGCAGAGCCGGACGTGCATGCATAGGCGAAGACATTGACGGATTCCGGCGGGACATACAGCTCCGCAGCCTTCGCAATCTCGAATGCGTGCCCTTGCAGATGTTCGATAGTAATTGGGTTGTGAGTTTCGATCCGAGTCGCCGAGATACTCACGCCGTCATCCGGGAGCATCTTACGCAATTCGTATTCCGTAATCACATCTGTCGAGAGAGTGATCAGACCGATCACCACCTGCGTGCCCATACCAGCGTCAAGCGATGGCTCAACGTGCTTGATTGAAGGCACCTGTGTCGAGTTCATATCAGCTTTCCATTTTCCTGTACGGAACACTGGAGTGTCCTAACGATGGCCCAGGCTGCGCTCGCTGCCCGTAGAACATCCTGATCCGAAACGCCAAACTCGGATGTGTGAACATGAGTGACGTTTCCGAGATCCTTGTCGTAACATCCAACCCAGAAGTAGACTGATGGTAGCTTCTCGGCATAGAAGCCGAAATCATCCCGCTCTCCCGAGAGGTCTCGTCGGGACCAGCGCCCTTCCCCAAAAACCCACCGATTGCAGGAGTCGCGTACTGGCTGACGATGGGGTAATTCACGACCGCGGGCTCTCCCGCAGTGAGCTGAAACCCCGCCTCTCCTCGGTGCATCAAGGCAATGTGCCGGGCGAGCTCTTCCAGTCGGCGACACAAGTTACGCCTTGCATCCAGAGATCGGGTTCGCCGGGTTCCGTCGATGACACCACGGTCACAGACAATGTTTGTCGCTTCACCGCCCTGGAACTGTCCGATCGATATCACGCTCGCCTCGTCTACGTGGCTCTCCCGAGATATCAACTTTTGTGCTTCGTTGACGAATGCGCAAGCGATAGCGATGGCATCGACGCCAAGTTCAGGCCAGGCGCAGTGGCTCCTCTTGCCCTTGAAGATGACCCGAAATTCGTCGGAGGACTTCGTCACCGGGCCGACGAGCACGGAGAATGTCCCAGATTGAATCTCAGGATTAACGTGCATTCCGACCGCGCAGTCGAAGCCCTCTAAAAGGCCTTGCCCGGCCACCGTCCTCCCTCCCAGCGGTTCCGCCTCTTCTGCTGGCTGAAACACGACGCGCACTGTCCCCGCAGAATGCTTCCGTTGAGCAAGAGCTGCTAGAACAACGCCAAATGCGGCCGATGCGTGGGCATCGCGGCCACGGGCGTGCATTTTGCCTGGATGCCGGGATCGAAAAGGCAGGTCCGATCGCGCTTCTTCGACCGGCAGGGCGTCGATGTCGCCACGGACGACAACCTTCAGTGGCGTTCCATTCCCTTCACCGACGATGTCGACATACAACCCGGTAGCGTGGAAGATGCCTGGATCGTGAATGCCCTCAAAGGTGAGCATTTCTGCGATTTTTTTCTGTGTGGCATATCCCTGGTTCGACAGTTCAGGATTTGCGTGCAAATGATGCCGAAGAGCGAGGATTTTCTCTTCGCTCCCGGGCGGGAGGTGGCCCACTGCGCCCTGTAGGTCGACCACCGAGCTGTCGATTGTCTTCATTATTCGATCACGATAAGTTGGACAGGCACTCGGCTTGGCCGTTTGCAATAAGGATGCTTTCCCGTGATGCCCAGTCGCCGAACCAGAGGCAGTCATGAAGTGGAATGTCATCCCAGGTCGTAGTTCGGCCTGGTCACCGCTACGGAAGCTCGCGGAATGCTCGCCCCATTCCGGCGGATAGGCGAGCCCGATCGAGTAGCCAGTGCGGCTCGGCTTGGAGAGGCCATAGCGCTCAATGCTCCCCCCAAGGCCCTGCTCAATGACAGTTCACGTAACATTGCTTACTCCTCTTTCCGTCTCGATTCACACGCGATTTGCTTAGCGAGCAGGCTGGGGATCACTTCTTTCGGTGATTGGACCGGCACACTCTTGCAACGTCACAAAAATGACAATCATGACAAAGTGTGTCAATTGCTTAAATTGTACAATAACAATATATTCGGTTTGAGACGCTGGATGCGGCGCCTAGTGCCTATGGCGGAAGGTTGGAGAACCATTCTGGTGCGCTGGGAGGAAAGAAATATGACAACGGGTCGCCGCCGAAGGCTGGGTTTGCCAAGCCGTACTTTCAGTCTCTCGCGGACCAGATCGCCCAGGCAACCACTCGTGGGCTCCTCCGGCCAGAGGATCAGCTACCGCCGCAACGACGGCTCGCCGATAGCATTGGTCTCCGATGCCAACGATCAGTCGGGCCTACGATGAACTGGCGCGTGGTGGACTCACGACTGGTCCCGGCACCTTCATCCGGAATGCTGCTGACGAAGCAGCGCAAATCCCCGAGCGGCAAAGCGGCTTGATCGACCTTTCGATCTTAAAACCAGTCTGTGAATCAATTCATCTAGCGTCCCGGCCGAACGAGATCTCCGCTCGTCAGCGACTCATCGCTGCGGAGTGGCTCAGGTTCTGCGGTGTTCGTACTGGGGAAAGGAACATCCATTTCACAAACGGTGGCACATCGGCCCTGACAGTCGCGTTGCTGTCTGTGTGCCAGCCGGGTGGAACTATCGTCGCTGAAGAAGTTGGATTGCACACACTGCTTCCGCAAGCGTCGTATCTGGCTATCAAGTCGCGGGGCCTGCCGATCGATGATGATGATGGCGTTATTCCGGAGGCTCTCGAGAGCGCCTGCAGAGAAACTGACGTCCGTGCACTGCTCATCCTGCCGAATGCACTGTGCCCGACAGCTTTCGTCATGAGCGAGAGCAGGCGCGCTGCCAATCGTAGAGATTGCACGCCGTCACGAGATACAAATTCTCGAAGATGATGCATTTGTGCATTTGCCCCTCTCGTACAGCAGAAGTCCCTCCCATTCCAAGCCCTGGCACCGGAGAGAACCCTCTATGTGACGAGCTTCACCAAGCCGTTCTGCCGGGATTGCGCACGGGCTTTACGCGCGACGCTCAAAGTCACGTTGGCTTTTCGGATGACGATGAAGATCAGGTGAGTTTCACACCATCCTCCGTATGCCCATTCGGCGGCTGACAAGGCCCGGATCAAACGTACCACTGTCCACCTCGGCAAGACGTCCAAGCTCGGCCATCACGCCCGGCAGGAATGGTTCTACGCGGCGCGATAGCAAACTGAAATTTAGTAAAAGCTGTTCAGCTGTGGACAGTAACGCCCCGTCGCCACGCACCATCGTTTGTGCGACATGAACCCGTTTTTCGTCAAGGTCGGCTATCCAGGTAGTGAGGAGCAAATCGTCGCCACGCATTGCTTCTTTTTTGTAAGCGACCCGGGCTTCGGCGGTGACAAGGCCAGAGACTATTGATCCATCCGGCCCTAGACGTATCGCATCGTCGAGCCGCACATCAGCAGCTCTACTGAACGCACCCAAATAGTGCGCCATATTCATGTGCCCGTATCCGTCAATAAGATCGTCGGTCACCATCGTTGCGAATCTTCGAGTCGCGTCCATCTATTTGCTCGATATTGTGTGGTCTTACCAGGTACAGGGTCGCCCTAAACCGCTCTAAAAAGCCCCTCCTCTATAAGAAGAGAATCTACGCGCGGCCTACAAAACCGATGAACCGGGCCGCAGCAATTAGAACGACAGCCAAAGCTATAAGGCATGTTGAGACAGCACTTATTGTCGGATCAATTTGATCACGCATTGATGCAAACATCAGCTTTGTAAGGGTGGTACTAGGACCACCGGAAATGAACAAGGAAATCAGCACATCGTCGAGCGACGTTACGAGCGCCAGCAGAGCTCCCGCTGCAATCGACATACGAAGCTGTGGAAGGGTCACGCGGAAAAACGTCTGAATTCTTGTCGCCCCATGGATACGGGCCGCCAGCTCAAGATTCATGTCGAATTTCGTCATACCAGATCCAACGCTTATCATCACAAATGGAATAGCCAGGCAACTATGCGCAAGAACTAGCCCTGTCACAGAATGCAGCAAACCGATTTTCGCATAAAGAAAAAATGTCCCGACAGCTATCAATATTGTCGGGAGGATCATTGGCGAAATAACCAATGCACTGAGAAATGTAGAGGTGATTCCCTTGTATTGGTACAGACCATAAGCTGCGAGTGTACCCAGTGGTGTCGCAATTAGAACAGTACCAAACGCGACCAACGCAGATACACTGATTGCAGACTGCCATCGGACGTCAAAAAATAGCCGTTCATACCATTGTAGAGAGAATCCAGGTGGTGGGAAGCTCAGGTCAGGCGAGGATGAGAACGACATAGGTACAATCACGAACGCAGGTGCGATCAGAAAAAAGACTATAAGGCAGCATACGATATAGAGCCACAAGCGACGCAAGTGTAGGATCTGCATATCGTCCGACGTGTTTTCAACGGGCACAACGTTCATCTGAGTTTACCCCCCCCCAAGCTTGCGATCCGGATCGATATTGCTAGCAGCAGCAGTGTGACCACTAGCAGAACAACGGCGAGGGCACTAGCGGCCCCCCAGTTAGGATAGACCATAACACTACGTTCGATACGCATCGCAATCATTGTAACCTTTCCACCTCCCATTAAAGCCGGTACGACATAGAAGCCAAGGGAAAGGATAAACACCAACAAGGCACCGGCGGCAAACCCCGGAAGAGATAGCGGAAAATAAATTCTCCAAAATGCTACTGTTGGAGATGCCCCGAGACCGGCTGCAGCCTTGAGATAGTCCTTATCGACACCGCGCAGCGCAATATAAACAGGTATGATCAGATATGGCAGCATAATCTGCGTCATCCCTATGATCGCTCCGCTCGTTTGGTACAAGAATTGAACCGGTTCATTTACCAATCCAAAAGCGACTAGCACATCGTTCAACGGCCCGTTCCGCTGTAAGATCGCTATCCAGCCATAAGTTCGCACCAGCACTGGAGTCCAGTAAGGTAGTAAAACAGCAGTGAGCAGTAGAGAGGTAACCCTCGCTGATGACTGAGCCATGAGATAGGCTATTGGATAGCCAAGGAGGCCAACCAGCAGCGTCACAGCGAAAGAAATGATAAAGGTGTTCATCAATATCGAAACATACGCGCCTGAGACGGCGAGTCTTGTATAATTTTGCAGAGTGAAAGCACCATTCTCGTCAAGAAGCGACAGCCAGGAGAGCCAGCTCATTGGTATTAAAACGAGTACGGTTATTAATAGGACGGCAGGAACTGTGACCGCCAACATCCAGAGTCCTTCACGACGGGCGTCAGATTTGAGACCGTCGGCGTTGCGCGAAGCATTGTCTGCTGCTATGTTGATCATACTTCTGATCCAGGCACAAGAATACTATCCTCACGATCTAGAAGGAGAGAGACGTTTTCACCCACCTCTACAGAGTTTCCCGCTGCTGCATGCCTTGCTGCCTCTCGAACCAGTACGTCCTGTCCTTCCGTCAGAGTGACTATGAGAAGAAGCTGGTCGCCCTGGAATAGCTTCTGGCTCACCGTACCTGCAAAACAATTCGTATCGGTTTCGTTCTCTATCGCATGTCGCGCTATGCGCACATGCTCTGGCCGAATTAACAGCGTAGAGCGAGACGAAGGTCTTGTCGTATTATGTTTCGCTATCTTTAACCGTTGGCCTGCAAAGCTGGCATTGCTACCATCGTGGCTTATTGAAACTGGAAGTAGAGTCGACTCGCCCACGAACTCGGCAACAAACCTGTTTTGCGGCCTGCGGTACAAGACGCTTGGGGTGTCGACTTGTACTATCGTTCCCTGATCCATTACGGCGATGCGATCAGACATCGTCAGGGCCTCACGTTGATCATGGGTCACGTAAATGGTAGTCATGCCGAGCTCTTCGTGGATCTGCCTGATCTCAATTTGCATTTCTTCACGCAATTTTTTATCTAAAGCTGATAACGGTTCGTCCATAAGCAAGATCCTTGGCCCGAAAACGACGGCTCGTGCCAGTGCGACACGCTGTCGTTGACCACCAGACAATTGATCAATTCGCCTTTGGGCGTATCCTGAGAGGCGCACCTGAGCTAGAGCGACTTCAACGCGACGACGCGTTTCCTCCCTGTCAACGCCCCGTATCGAAAGCGGAAATGCAACGTTTGAGAAAACATCCATATGCGGAAAGAGCGCATAACTCTGAAAGACCATTCCAATATTACGCTTGTGGGGTGGCAACCGGATAGCCTCGACATTTCCAATCTGTAGGGAGCCATTGTCGGGGCGCACGAATCCAGCAATCACCATAAGCAAGGTGGTCTTGCCGGACCCGGAAGGACCAAGCATTGTGACAAATTCGCCGGGTTCGATATTTAGCTGAACCGATTGCAACACTGGGATCTTTCCATACCTCTTGGAAATGTCCCCAATTCTAACGGGAACTCCATGGATACCGAGAACTTCAGACTCGGCATGTCCGTTTTCGCCCGCACTATCCGTCATATCCGTCATTTACCCCAACCTTTGAACCTACACCAAGAAGACGAACACGCTCCTTGCGACCCTATCAATGTTTAAACAGGCCCAGTTTTCAATCCTGGGCCTGTTTAATGATAAGCTGCTCGACCGGTTACTCCTGCTTGAACGCATCCCATGTTTCTTGGGCTTTGCTCAAAATACCCGGAGTCGACCAATATTGTGCATTCTTAAGGGCGAAACCAGCGGCATCTGGCATCGTAGGCATATCTTTAACCCGCTCAGGAGCCAGCATGTTTTCGCTGAATACCTTTTGGTTTATAGGAACCGCCGTGGTGAAGTTGGGAATTGTTTTTTGCACCTCAGGTGTCAACATCGCCGCTATAAACTTCATAGCCAAGGCTTTGTTTTTGGCGCCTTTAGGCACCACTAGACACTGCGGAGCAAGGAAAGCCTGATCCAAGCTCCTATCGATTAGGCCTTCTTTATACAGAATATCCAATCTCGGGGACCAACCGTACAGGAGATCGACTTCACCCTTTCGAACTAGGTCTATTTGCTGCTGTCCACCAGTATACCAGATCGTTATGTACGATTTGATCTCCCGGAGCTTTGCAAGGGCCTTATCCATATCGATTGGATAGAGCTTATCGATCGCGACCCCATCCGCCAGCTGCGCCACTTCAAGGGTTTCTTGGGGTGCATCATAAAGCGCCCGACGGCCAGGATATTTCTTCACATTCCAAAAATCCGCGTACGTCCTCGGAGGATCTCCAGCGAATAGTCCCTTGCGCCAAGCCATGTAGGAGCCAGTGGACCATGGACCGGCGATCCAGTACTTATTGGCAAAACGAGGATCAATCCCGTCGGTATTGATTACCGCATAATCCAATGGCTCGAACAGCCCCTCCGCTGCCCCAGCGGCGCAGTCTGGTACCGCCAGATCTACCAAGTCCCAAAGAACCGCACCAGACTGGACCTGGGCACGAATGCCAGCAATGCCGAGTGATGCACCGGTGTCTTCTTTGAAGCTAACTCCGAGCTTTTGGCTAATAGGCTCCCAGAAGGCCTTACGCATGGCATCTTGGATAGTTCCGCCCCAAGAAGCGAACGTGATAGGCTCATCCGCAGACGCGATTGTGGGCAATACTGCCAACAAACTGCAAGCTACAACGATTGATTTTAACTTCACGAATTCGGCTCCCTTTTTTGGTAAGAATTGGTGGTCCATTGCAATGAGGATGCTTGCTTTGCGACGTTTTGTCGTTCTTTAAAAGCGAACTTGCATCCCACACCAGAACAAGTCGCTTTTGACGGCTTGAGGTCACAAACGACGGCTGCTTAGCTCCCTCTTTGGCTTTCCTGGAGAGAGATGCCACTTCGAACCCTGTACGATAGCAGCGCTAAGGTCCAATTCATTGTCTATAACATACTATCTGGAATCACGATCTGGATCGGCGGGCAGGATTTTGAGGTTAACGGCCGGGAGCAGATGTTCTGCAGATTGGTCGGAATAGGGGGGACGCCTCGCGCCGCCGCCCCACACGGCCTACGGATCACGTACCACGGCGGTTCGACCGGATTAAGCTTAGACAGAGACATAGAGACTGGGGAGACCGAGCGACTCGAAGTGGTGGTTGCGCAGGGCCTGTTGGACGACCGCCGGGTGTCCTGACATGCGCCAGAATGCCGTCGGTGAACCGGCAGCAACCGCGGCCCGGAGCTTTGGCACGCCACGATGGCGCAGCTCCTTTGTAGCGGTTGTGCCCGTTCCTCCATTGCCGCCAAGATACATGCGTAATCTTCGGCGGGTCCACGCTCCAACGTAAGCACCCGCGGGGTCTGGCAGAAGCCGAAGTAGCCACGCCAACCGATGGGTATGGCTTCAGCTCCTTGATCAGCTGCGGCAGACTGATGCCCCGGGTCCGGCGTGTCATGTCCCGGATCAGCGTCTTAAATTTGTGGAGAGCTTTTGGCGCGATGCGCAGCTCGCTTCCGTCATTCGAGATGCTGAACCCCAGGAACTTCCGCTCCTCCGGTCGCGCCACAGCGCTCTTCGCCTCGTTGACCTTCAGCCGCAGCTTCATGGTCAGGAACCGGCTTACGGAAGCCATGACCCGTTCGGCGCGGCGGCTGCGAACATAGATGTTGCAGTCGTCGGCGTAGCGGCAAAAACGGTGGCCACGTCGGGTCAGTTCGTTGTCGAGGTCGTCGAGCAGGAGGTTGCTTAGGATGGGCAAGAGCGGGCCGCCTGGGGTCCCCTCGTCCACCGGACGGACCAAGCCATCCTCCATCACCCCCGCATTGAGGAATGCTCGGATGAGTTTGAGCACACGCTTGTCGGACACCCTCGCGGCAACGCGCGCCATCAGGCTATCATGATTAACCCGGTCGAAAGATCTTTCGAGGTCGAGGTCAACCACGTAGCTGTAACCCTCGGCAATGTAGCATTGCGCTTGGACTACTGCCTGTTCAGTGGCGGTTGAGCGGCTGATGCTGGCCGA
>NZ_ML703286.1:26775-31513 GCF_008520305.1 Mesorhizobium sp. SARCC-RB16n
GCGCAGCCGATGACCGCCGCAGCAGTGGCAAGCGGTCGGCGCCGGCTCGACCGCGCGTTCGCGCGGCAGATGCTCGGGAAATGGCTGACGCGCCGGTCGCTTGCGCACATAAGGCGCCACCTCGGTGGTCCGGGCCGCGGCCTGTGCGGCGGCGATCTCGTCTTCCGTCGCCCGTGCTCTCGAGTTCCTCGAAGGTGAGCTCCATCTGGTCGTGCAGGCGGGCTGAGCGTTCAGCACTCTGACCATGCAGCGCCCGCTGCAGCTTCCGGATCGTCAAGTCGTGATGTGCGATTAGCGCCGCATCGTCCGATGCCTTGGCCCTGGCGACCGCCAGTTCGGCCTCGACCAGCGCAGCGCGCGCGGCCTCGTCTTCGGCTCTGGCCAGCGCTGCTGTCAGCGCGGCTCTCAGCGCGCCGATATCGTCCGGAACAGCATCCAGGGCGGTGGCAACCATGCCCAGGAGTGAACCATAGAACGCGTCCGCTGACTCGCGGAAAATGGCGTAAAATCAAAGAAAAACTCAGCCGCGCGCTGCGGTCGGAACGTGTGGCGCGGGTTGCGCCAATCGATCCCGTCGAGCATGTAGGCGAGCTGCGCCGGTGATATGGAAACCGTACCGTCAGCCGGCGATGGCCATAGAAACCGGCCCTTCTCGAGCCGCTTTGCATACAGCGACATGCCGAGCCCATCATGCCAGATAATCTTGATCAGATTGCCGTTGCGGCCGCGGAAGACATAAAGATCGCCGGCATGCGGTTATGTGGCGCGCCACATAACCGTTCTTATGCATCGGGCGAAATTATGTGGCGGAGCCGCCCTGACCCCTTTCGAGCCGGCCAAACTCAGCTTGCCTCCGCCACATAATATTCAGATGGAGTTCAGCAGTTGCAGAACGGAGTCATTTGGTCGGAAACGCACGCCGTGATCGCCGGTGACGCCAGCCTTCTCGAGTCCATTGCGCATCATCTCGACATCCGCTGCGGCATAGCGGTGGGTCGTGGCGACCTGTGCGTGCCCGAGCCAGGCTTGGATCGTCAAAAGATCCACGCCGGACTGGAGAAGCTTCATGGCGAGGGAGTGCCGGAAGATGTGCGGCGATATAGGCTTGTCGGCCAAGGCCGGCCTGGTAGCCACGGCCTCGGTGGCCGCACGCCGCACGATATGGGTCGCTCCGAAACGAGTCAGGCGCTCGTTGCGGGCGCCGACGAATATCGGTCGCGGCTCGTGATGGGCGATCCCGCGCTCGCTCAACAAGGATGTCAGCGCCCGCGCCAGGTCCTTAGCAATGGGGACGACGCGGTCTCTGCGCCCTTTGCCGCGCAGCAGCACTTGTGGGTGCGGCCGCTCCAACTGAAGGTCGTTTGCGTTGACGCCGGTGGCTTCGGAGACCCGGGCGCCGGTCCGTGCCAAGAAGAGCAGAAAGGCTCGGTCGCGCCGACCACGGGACGTCTTTGGATCGGGCGCCGCGATGAGGGTGTCCACTTCGGCCTTGGTGAGGTGGTACGTCACCTCAATATGCGTCCGTTTAATGGGAATCGTCAGCACGCGTTGGGCGACGCCGAAGGACGCCGGGTCGGCGGCAGCGACGTGGTGGAAGAAAGATCGGATCGCGGCCAAGCGGGCGTTGCGCGTGGTGACGGAATTGTTCCGCTTCTCCTCGAGTTCGTCGAGAAAAGCGAGAACGAGGTCTCGATCAAGCTCTTCGAGCGCCAACGCCGCCGGCTTCTTCCGCAATCGGGCGGCGGCAAAGAGGATCAGCATGCGCAAGGCGTCCCGATAGCTGGCCACGGTCGCGGGAGTCGCATTCCGCTGCTTGGTCAGGCGCCGGCGGAAATAGGACTCCAGGAGCGGCGCTAGGAGCAGGTGTTCGCTCATGCTGCGCCCCCATCGAGGGCGGCACGCTCAGCCGCAATGGCGAGGAGCTCCGCCGAGCCCGTGAGGTAGTAGGCCGTGTCGCTGTAACTGGCGTGGCCGAGATATGTGGCGAGCAAAGGCAATAGCGCCTGAACGTCTGCGCGCTGTTGGTGCCAGAGGCTGAGGCGGGTCACGGCAAACCGGTGCCTGAGATCGTGCGGCCTTAACGGCTTACCGCCATCAAAGTCGGCGAGTTTACGGACCTCGGCAAAGCCGTTTTGCAGGCCGGTCGCCGAGAGGCGGTTGCCCCGGGAACTGAGGAAGAAGCCCTGATCCTTGGGTGTGGGGAAAGCGGCGTCGCGCTCACGGGCATAGCAACCAAGGGCAGCCTGGGTTGTCGTGTGAACTGGAACGAGACGATCCTTGCGGAACTTTGTCTTCCGAACGAGGAGAACCCCGTTGGTGAGATCAACGTCGGAACGATCAAGCCCGACTACTTCGCCCGATCGCAGCCCCGAACTCGCCAACAATCCGATCAGCGTCGCCATCGTCCGCCCTCGCAGAGGGATGCTAGGCGAAATGCGGGCGCATGCGTCGATGAGTGACGTCAACTCAGCCTCGCTGAGAATACGCGGAGGCGGAATCGCTCTGGATCTGGGGAAAGCCCTGCGCTCCAAGACTTCGGTTCGCGCGTCGTAGACGGCGAGATACTCGTAAAACCGGCGGAGCACGCCGTGACGAGTGACGCGGCTGTTGGCGGCGCCGCTGAACGACAGGGCGAAATCCAGCGCCAACGTTCGAGTGGCGGGCCCATCGAACTGAGCGCGCTCAACGTACCTCACGAAAGCCCGCAACGTGCCGGCTTGCTTGCTGAAGGCATAGCCGAGGGAGTGGCGTAGCTCGATGTAACACTCGGCCTTCTCGCCGAGGAATCGGGCAAAGGCGGTCATGCCACGCCTCCCGGAAAGGGGAGTGCGACCTCGGCAAGTTGCGAGGTCGCGACCTTTACGTACAGCGCCGTTGTGTTGATGCTGCGGTGTCCCAGGAGATCGGCGACCTCGTTGATCGGCCTTCGCTGCTTGACGAGCTGGGTGGCAAGACTGTGGCGCAGGAGATGCGCACCTGCGACCCGCCCGAGTTCAACCCCGCCATGTCGCAACCGCTTCCGCACGATCCTTGAAACAGGCGACGCGCATTTGAACGGTGCCACGGGCGGCGTGAAGGACAGGAACAGATACGGACTATCCACCTTCGGTCGAGCGCGCAGGACGTAGTCGGCGAGCGCGGCGCCAGTCTCCTCGAGTAGCGGCGCCACCCGATCCCGCTTGCCCTTGGTGCGCCGGACAGAAACCTCGCCAGCACGCCAGTCGATATCCTGCAGCTGAATGGCGCGTAGCTCACCGTTGCGAATGCCCGTGGTGGCGAGTAGCAGCAGGACGGCTCGATCGCGGATGTCGACCGGCGTCGTTGCGCCGATCGCATCGATTGCGCGCCGAACGTCATCCCATGCAAGGCGCGGCGGCAAATGCGCCAAACGCCAATGAGGCGTCCTTGGGACGACGCGGTCGAGATCCTGGTCATGGTGGCCAGCCCAACATAAAAACTGAAGAAATGTTCGGATGTGAGAAGTCGCTGCCGTGCGGGTGCCGGTTGTCGCCGATAGCGACAGCCGATGCTCGACAGCAGCAAGGACGTGCTCAGCCGTCAACGCCTCGAGATCTTGACCGGGATGGTGATGGCGGAACCAATCCAGAAAGCGGCGGCCGCCCAGAAGAACGCCTTCGCGGGTCCTCGGCTCAAGTCCTCGCACCTTGCGCAAATAGTCGGAAAATGAGGTCAGAAGCGGAGTATCCGGATCATCATCTACCTTGGGAGGGGAAGCGATGAAGCGCTCCGGAGCCACTCGCCGTGCATGTCCCAGCGCCGATGCTGCCCCAATGCGTGGAGAATCCGTAGTAAACGTGCATAAATAGCTGTCGACGACATCTTGATGGATCGGCATCCGACCACAGCGCGTTGCGGCAAACTGGCTAAAGCGCGCAATCCGGCTCAGGTAAATCTTGGCGGACGCTCGCTTGTAACCAAGGGTGAAAAAATGCTCCGCGAGGCGATCCATCTCGCCACCGAGTGCACCGCTACGCAGGCGCTTGAGCACCCCACAATAGGAAAAATAGAACTCGAGCATTCTGCCCCTCCGGCGTTGTGGCACAGGGGAATCCCGCGCCATGAGAGAGGCATGAAATATTATGTGGCGGAGGCAAGCTGGGTTTGGCCGGCCCGAAAGGGGGTCAGGGCGGCTCCGCCACATAATCTCGCCCGACGCATAAATGCGGATCTCGGCCCAACGTCTCCTGAACCTGCAGAGCGACACCCTGCATTCCGCGACGCATATCGGTCCGGCCGACCGCCAACCAGATCCGCACCTGGCTCGGAACCGGGATCATGAAACGCCCAGCGCCTTCACCAGCGCCGCCGCCAGAGTCGGCGGCGTGGTCAGCGGAACCCGCAGCCGCACCTTGCCGGCGATCTCCAGCTCGATCGCCGCTGGTGGTACCGCCGGCATCGAAGCGGCGACAGGCTCATCGGGAACCACGACAATTTCGGCAAAGCCCGTCTCGCGGGCTCTCATCGTGCGGCGCCACTTATAGATCAGGCTGGTCGCGACATCGTACTGACGCCACCGCCGCCACTGTGGCCCCGGGCGCGAATGCCGCGGCCAGTATCCGGCACTGATCCTCTTCACTCCAACGACGACGCTCCGGCCCGGTCAATAATGTCACATGGCTCATGCTGTGCTGCTAACTGCGCTCGCGAGGACGACCTTAAGAGCGCAGCCTCGCTGCCGTGCCATGTTCGCGCAAGGCGGCCTTCGCCGGAGGCGTAC
>NZ_ML703287.1 GCF_008520305.1 Mesorhizobium sp. SARCC-RB16n
TCCATCCGGAAAGGTTCGAAACTGTCCAAAGCCTCGATACGGCCATCAAGGGTTACATCGATTATTACAACCACCGCCGCATCAAACTGAAACTGAAAGGGCTGGCCCCCGTGCAATACAGGACCCAGCCCTTAAATCCACCAGCTCAATGAACCGTCCAACTTTACGGGGTCAGTTCAGAAGCCGGGCGTTTCAAGTGTCGAGAAGGCGGATCTTCGATCAGGCGATGGTCTTGCCGAAAGCGACAGCGGTGTCGCCCATACGGTTGGAGAAGCCCCATTCATTGTCGTACCACGACAGCACCGAAACGAAGTTGCCGTCCATCACCTTGGTCTGGTCGAGCGCCATGATCGAGGAGCGCGGATCGTGGTTGAAGTCGATCGACACGTTCGGGTGATGGGTGACGCCGAGGATACCCTTCAGCTTGCCGTTGGAGGCGGCGATGACCGCCTCGTTGATTTCCTGCACTGTGGTCGAACGCTTGGCGATGAACTTGAAGTCGACGACCGAGACATTCGGCGTCGGCACGCGGATCGAGATGCCGTCGAGCTTGCCCTTGAGGTCGGGCAGGACGAGGCCGATCGCCTTGGCGGCGCCGGTCGAGGTCGGGATCTGCGACAGGGCGGCGGCGCGGGCGCGGTAGAGATCCTTGTGCATGGTGTCCAGCGTCGGCTGGTCGCCAGTGTAGGAATGGATCGTCGTCATCATGCCCTTTTCGATGCCGACCGTCTCATGCAGGACGGCCGCAAGCGGCGCCAGGCAGTTGGTGGTACAGGACGCATTCGAGATGACGATATGATCCTTGGTCAGCTTGTCGTGGTTGATGCCGTAGACGACGGTCAAGTCAGCGCCGTCGGCGGGTGCCGAGACCAGCACGCGCTTGGCGCCGGCGGTCAGGTGCGCGGCGGCCTTGTCGCGGGCGGTGAAGATGCCGGTGCATTCGAGCGCGATGTCGACGCCGAGTTCCTTCCACGGCAACTGTGTCGGGTCCTTGATCGCGGTGACCTTGAACTTCTCCTTGCCGACGGTGATCTGGTCGCCGTCGACCGACACTTCATGCGGGAAGCGGCCGTGCACACTGTCGTATCGCAGCAGGTGGGCGTTGGTCTCGACCGGGCCGAGATCGTTGACGGCGACGACATCGATGTCCCTGCGGCCGGACTCATGGATGGCACGCAGGATGTTGCGGCCGATGCGGCCAAATCCGTTGATGGCAACTCTGACAGTCATTTTTCTCTCCCGGGGAGCTGGAGGGCAGACGATTGGTCCGCAGCTTCATAGCGGCGGACGGGCAAAGAATCCAGCCGCAGCGGGCTGCATTTAAATCGATTAGGTTGGGCCAGTCCGGCGAAACCGCTTTTAAAGCCACTTCGCCGGGGATTTTGTTTCGTGCATGTCGTTATCCCGAAACCGCGATACACTTTTGGGCGACATACCCGGGCTCACTTGCCGTGCAGACGGGCTTCCGCTGCCTTGGCGGCTGCATCGGCGGTGATGCCGAAATGCGGATAGAGCTGCTCGATGGTGCCCGAGGCGCCGAAGCCGGTCATGCCGATGAAGATGCCGTCGGAGCCGATGAACTGATCCCAGCCCTGGCGGATGCCGGCTTCGATCGCCATCTTGATCGGCGCGTTGCCAATCGTCTTCTTGCGGTAATCGTCGCTCTGCTTGTCGAACAGTTCGAAGCAAGGCACCGAGACAACGCGGGTTGGGTGACCATGCTTCTCCAGGAGGTCGCGGGCGCCGAGCGCAATCTCGACCTCGGAGCCGGTGGCGAAGATCGTCACCGCCGCCTCACCGCTGGCTGCGGCGAGCTCATAGGCGCCCTGGCTGCTCAAGTTCTTTTCGGTGAACTCGGTGCGAACGGTCGGCAGGTTCTGACGGGTCAGCGCCAGGGTCGACGGCGTTTTTTCGGATTCGAGCGCGATCTGCCAGCATTCGGCGGTTTCCACGGCATCGGCCGGACGGAACACATTGTGGTTGGGAATGGCGCGCAGGGCCGCCATGTGCTCGACCGGCTGGTGGGTCGGGCCGTCTTCGCCCAGACCAATGGAATCATGGGTCATGACGAAGATCGAGCGGATGCCCATCAGCGAGGCAAGCCGCATCGAGGGGCGGGCGTAATCGGAGAAGCACAGGAAGGTGCCGCCATAGGCGATGAGGCCGCCATGCAGCGTCAGGCCGTTGATGGCCGCGGCCATGCCATGCTCGCGGATGCCGTAATGGACATAGCGCTGGCCGTAATCGTCCGGCGTGATGTTCTTGGTCTGGCTGGTCTTGGTGTTGTTGGAGCCGGTCAGATCGGCTGAGCCGCCGATGGTTTCCGGCACCGCGCCGTTGATGACTTCCAGCGCCATTTCCGACGATTTGCGGGTGGCGACCTTCGGCTTGTCAGCCGTAAGCTTTTTCTTGTAGTCGGCGATGACGGCGTCGAAGTTCGCCGGCAGCTTGCCCGCGGTACGGCGCTCGAACTCGGCCTTCAGCTTCGGATCGGCCTTGGCGAGGCGGCCTTCCCAGTCGGTACGCGGCTTGGCGCCGGCCTTGCCGGCGGTGCGCCATGCGTCGAGGATGTCGGCCGGGATTTCGAAGGGCGGCGAGTCCCAGTTGAAGAACTTGCGCGCGCCGGCGATCTCGTCGGCGCCGAGCGGCGAGCCGTGCGCCTTGTTGGTGCCGGCCTTGGTCGGGGCGCCGAAGCCAATGGTCGTCTTGCAGGCGATCATCGTCGGCTTGTCGGAATGGCGGGCGGCTTCGATGGCATAGGCGATCGCTTCCGGATCGGTGCCGTCGATATGGCTGGCATTCCAGCCGGAGGCCTGGAAGCGGGCGACCTGATCGGTGTTGTCGGCGAGCGAGACCGGACCGTCGATCGAGATGTTGTTGTTGTCCCAGAAGACGATCAGCTTGTTGAGCTTGAGATGCCCGGCAAGCGCGATGGCTTCCTGGGAAACGCCTTCCATCAGACAGCCGTCACCGGCCAGCACGTATGTATAGTGGTCGACGAGGTCGTTGCCGAAGGCGGCGTTCATGATGCGCTCGCCCAGCGCGAAGCCGACCGAATTGGCGAGGCCCTGGCCGAGCGGGCCGGTCGTCGTCTCGATGCCGGTGGCATGGCCGTATTCGGGATGGCCCGCCGTTTTCGAACCCAGCTGGCGGAAGTGCTTGATCTGGTCGATGGTCATGTCTTCGTAGCCGGTCAGATGCAGCAACGAGTAGAGCAGCATCGAGCCATGGCCGGCCGACAGGATGAAGCGGTCGCGGTCGGCCCAGTGCGGGGCCTTGGGGTCGTATTTCAGAAAGCGGGTGAACAGCACCGTGGCGATGTCGGCGCAGCCCATGGGCAGGCCGGGATGGCCGGAATTCGCCTTTTCGACGGCGTCCATGGAGAGAAAGCGGATCGCATTGGCCATCCGGTCATGTTGTTCACGCGACGTCATGGTACCTCCAGGGTGGGGGTTTGGGGGCTTGGGAGAGCCCTTGAAAAGGGTGCGCGACACATAGCAGGCGCGGGCTTTTAGTCAACAAATCGGGTGCACATTTGCCGGTCTTGTGATGCCGGAGGCAGGTCTACTTTAGCGTTAGCGGGGGACAGTCGCGAGAGCTTTGTTGACGTTGCCTTCACCCGGTGCCTAATGTTTCCGGGATAACGCGTTCTGAACGCGAACGATTCGGTGATGGGCAGGGCAGGACGAAGGCCATGACCGGGGAAAGCACGCTCAAGGAAGTAATCGCCAGGCTGGGCAGGGCCATCGAAGGGCTGGAAAACGCCGTCGCGGCCAAGCTCGAGCATGAACGGGACTATTCGGAAGCCGAGGCCGAAGTGCAACGGATGAATGCCGATCGCTCCCGGCTGGCGCAGGAGCTCGACAATTCCGAAGCGCGCGCCGAACGGCTGGAAGATGCCAACAAGGAAGTATCGCGACGGCTGGTGACCGCGATGGAAACCATCCGCGCCGTGTTGGACAGATAGGAGCTGGCCCGATGGCACAGGTCACGGTTTCAATCGACGGCAAGCAGTACCGCATGGCCTGCGACGAGGGCCAGGAAGAGCATCTGATCGATCTCGCCGAACGCTTCGACCGTTATGTCTCGCATCTGAAGGATTCTTTTGGCGAGATCGGCGACCAGCGGCTGACCGTCATGGCTGGCATCATGGTCATGGACGAGCTTTCCGAGCTGCAGAAGCGCGTCAAGGGCATGGAGAGCGAAGTGCTGACCTTGCGCAAGACGCGCGACGAGGCGCTGACCAAGGCCGACAAGAGCGACAGCGTGCTGACCAACGCGCTCGGCGCCTTGGCGCAGCGCATGGAAGATCTGGCGACGTCACTGGCGATCAACAAGGCCTGAGGGGCCTCGCCGATCCTGGCGTTTGTCTCATGCCCGATGTCACGCTTAATTTTTCGCCCCGATCCGGGGGCGCGGAAAAATTTTTGCGCGTCGGGTGACTAGCCGTCATCTCCAGCGTTTAATCAGTCACGTAGCGGTGCTACGACTAGGTGCCTGCGCCGGCCGCCGAAAAGAATGCCGGCTGCATTTCACAAGGGGTAGGGATAGGTCATGAGTCTTCGTATCAACGATATCGCGCCGGACTTCACCGCCGAGACCACGCAAGGGACCATCAAATTCCATGACTGGATCGGCGACGGTTGGGCGATCCTGTTCAGCCATCCGAAGAACTTCACGCCGGTCTGCACGACCGAGCTTGGCACGATGGCGGGGCTCGAGGGCGAGTTCAAGAAGCGCAACGTCAAGATCATCGGCATTTCGGTCGACCCGGTCGAAAGCCACGGCAAATGGCAGGACGACATCAAGACCGCGACCGGCCATTCGGTGCATTACCCGCTGATCGGCGACAAGGACCTCAAGGTTGCCAAACTCTATGACATGCTGCCAGGCGGCGCCGGCGAAACCTCGGAAGGCCGCACACCCGCCGACAATGCCACCGTGCGCTCGGTCTACGTCATTGGACCGGACAAGAAGATCAAGCTGGTGCTGACCTACCCGATGACGACGGGGCGCAACTTCGACGAGATCCTGCGCGCGGTCGATTCCATGCAGCTTACCGCCAAGCACCAGGTGGCGACGCCGGCGAACTGGAAGCAGGGCGAGGACGTCATCATCACGGCTGCCGTTTCCAACGAGGATGCGATCAAGCGCTTCGGCGCCTACGAGACCATCCTGCCCTATCTCAGGAAGACCAAGCAGCCTTCCGCCTGAAGCCAGCGCGTCAGAACCGTTTTTGGCTTTTCCGCTTCCGCGAGCCAAGTCATGCTTGACTGGTCCGCGGGAGCGGACAACCATGCTCGCAATGAGTTCCGGTGGAGAAAATCCTTCCTGCCGGTCGTGGGTGAGGGAGCCGGAAGTGGATGTAGCTTTGGCAAGGCCTTCGGTCCGCGGCTTCTATGACAAGCCGACCGGGGCCATCCAGTATGTCGTCGCGGACCCGGCGACGAAGCGATGCGCCATCATCGATCCAATCCTGGATTTCGACGAGAAATCCGGCGCGACCGGCACGAGGAGCGCGGATGCCCTGCTCGATTTCGTCAGAGAAAACGGGCTGGAACTGGAGTGGATCCTCGACACCCACCCGCACGCCGACCATTTCTCGGCGGCGCATTACCTGAAACAGAAGATCGGAGCGCTGACGGCGATCGGCGACAGGGTCGTCGACGTCCAGGCACTTTGGAAGGTCATCTACAACTGGCCGGATTTTTCCGCCGACGGCACGCAGTGGGACAGGCTGTTCGCCGAGGGGGAGACGTTCCGGGTCGGAACCCTTCCGGTCAGGGTGCTGTTCTCACCCGGACATACGCTGGCGTCGATCACCTATGTGGTGGGGGATGCGGCCTTCGTGCATGATACGGTGTTCATGCCCGACAGCGGCACGGCGAGGACGGATTTCCCCGGCGGCAGCGCCGCGCGGCTCTGGCGCTCGATCCAGGACATCCTGGCGTTGCCCAACGAGACGCGCGTCTTCGTCGGCCATGATTATCAGGCCGGTGGCCGCGAGCCCCGGTGGGAAAGCACAGTGGCGATACAGAAATCCACCAACATCCATCTTGTCGCCGCACGCACAGAGGCTGAGTTCGTTGCTTTGCGCGAGGCGCGTGACAAGACATTGCCGATGCCACGGCTGATCCTGCATGCGCTGCAGGTCAACATGAATGGCGGGCGGCTGCCGGAACCGGAAGCCAATGGCCGGCGGTACCTCAAATTCCCGCTGGACGGGCTTTGAGGCAACCATGGCTCCGGCTGCTTGTGTACAAAAAAGCGGCGCCAGTTTCCCGGCGCCGCTTGTATCTCCTGACCGATCCCGGCTTTAAGCCGCCGGCTGTGCCTCGATGGTGCGCAGCGCCTGCATCTGGCGCTTGGCGGCGGCCTTGACGGCATCCTGCACCTTCTCGAAGGCGCGCACCTCGATCTGGCGAACACGCTCGCGGCTGATATCGAACTCGGCCGACAGCTCTTCCAGGGTGAGCGGCTCTTCCGCGAGGCGACGCGCCTCGAAGATGCGCCGCTCGCGATCGTTGAGCACGGCCAGAGCGCCCGACAGCATGCCGCGCCGATTTTCCAGCTCGTCCTGCTCGATCAGCATCTCTTCCTGGCTTTCGTGGTCATCGACCAGCCAGTCCTGCCATTCGCCGGACTCGCCTTCCGTCGCCCGGATCGGCGCGTTGAGCGACGCGTCGCCGGACAGGCGGCGATTCATCGACACCACCTCGGCCTCGGAAACGTTCAGCCGCGTGGCGATTTCGGCGATCTGGTCGGGCTTGAGGTCGCCGTCGTCCAGCGCCTGGATCTTGCCCTTCACCTTGCGGAGATTGAAGAACAGGCGCTTCTGGTTGGCGGTCGTGCCCATCTTGACCAGGCTCCACGAGCGCAGGATGTATTCCTGGATCGAGGCCTTGATCCACCACATGGCGTAGGTGGCGAGGCGGAAGCCCCGCTCGGGTTCGAATTTCTTGACGGCCTGCATCAGGCCGACATTGCCTTCCGAGATCACTTCGCCGATCGGCAGGCCGTAGCCGCGATAGCCCATGGCGATCTTGGCGACGAGCCTCAAGTGACTGGTGACGAGCTTGTGCGCGGCCGTGGTGTCTTCATGCTCGGCATAACGCTTGGCGAGCATGTACTCTTCCTGCGGCTGAAGCATGGGAAAGCGGCGGATTTCTTCCAGGTAGCGGCTGAGGCCGCCTTCGCCGGAAACGATACTGGGTAATGACTGGGCCATGATAGCGCCCCCTCTCTATTGGAGTGATGCCCCCGAAACGCGGCGGGCATGTGACGCGAGCACCAAAAGGCTCGCCCGCGACAACAGATCTTATACAGGAACAAAACCAGAAAAGACAGGCATTTGTTCAACACGAAACAGTGTGTCACGTTGAAGTGAACAATGCCACTCAGGTTTTTTGATGGCAGGTTCAGAGTTTGCGAAAGCCACCGACGAGTTCCTCCACGTCCCTTGGTATCGGCGCCTCGAACCTCATCGTTAGATGGGTAGTGGGATGCCGAAATGCAAGGAGCCAGGCATGCAAGGCTTGCCGGGAAAATGCCTTGACCTGACTTTTCAGGGGCTCCGGCAGTCGATTGGCCTTGGTGCGGAAGGCCTGGCCGTAGTCCGGGTCGCCAATGACGGGATGGCCGATATGGGCCATGTGGACGCGGATCTGGTGGGTGCGGCCGGTCTCCAGCCGGCATTCGACGAGGCTTGCGGTGGCGAATTCCCGCTGGTCCTCGCCGAAACGCTCCTGAACGGCAAAGCGGGTGACGGCGTGGCGTGCGTCGTCGCGGCCTTCCGGCACGACAGCGCGGCGCACCCGGTCGGCGGCGCGGCCAAGCGGCGCATCGACCGTTCCAGTCGGCCTCTGCGGTATGCCCCAGACCAGCGCCAGGTAGGCGCGTTCGAGGTCGCCCGTCAGGCCGTGGTCGGCGAAGGCCTCCGACAGCGCCTTGTGGGCGCGATCGGTCTTGGCGACCACCATGACGCCGCTGGTCTCCTTGTCGAGGCGGTGGACGATGCCCGGCCGGCGCACCCCGCCAATGCCAGACAGGCTGTCGCCGCAATGATGAATCAGCGCATTGACCAGCGTGCCGGTCCAGTTGCCGGCGCCGGGGTGCACGACAAGCCCCGCCGGCTTGTTGACGACGATCAACTCATCGTCTTCGTAGAGCACGTCGAGCGCTATGTCCTCGCCCAGCGGCTGCGCCGGTTCCGGTTCCGGCATGGTGACGGATACACTCTCGCCGGCAGCCATCTTGCGCTTGGTTTCTTCGATGACCTTGTCGCCGATGCGCACAGCGCCCTGTCTGATCAGCATCTGCACGCGGCTGCGCGACATGTCTGGACCAAGACTGGCGGCCAGCCACTGGTCAAGGCGCTGGCCGGCAGCATCCGCGCTCACGACCAGCACCGTCGGCTCGGCCCCTGTGAATCGGTCCTCCATCAATTGGTCCTCTATTAATTCAGGAGCCTCTTCGTTATGAGCGCTCATCGAAAACCGTTCCGGAATATCTGCCATGGCCCGGCCCGATGCCGACGAAGACCAGGAAAAGCCACTCGACCCAGAAATTGCCAAGGTGCGGGGCAAGCTTATCCGCTTCATGGCCATCAATCTGGGCCTGCTTTTGCTGGCCCTTATGGTTGTGATCGCAGCGATTGTCTACAAATCACGCAAGGCAACACCGGATAGCCCGCCGCTGGCCGGTGACATCCAGGTGCCCGCCGGCGAACCGCTCAGCGGCGACATCGTGCTGCCGGTCGGTTCCAGTGTGGTCAGCCAGTCGATATCCGGCAATCGCGTCTCGATCGATGCCGAGCTTTCCGACGGCAGCCGTGCGATCTTCGTATATGATATAGCAGAGCGCCGCTTGATCGGCCGTTTTGCAATCCGCAACAAATAGGCAGGCAACAATGCAGCAAACGAGCTTGCCGCGGACATGACGGAATTCGCCGAACATCGCCGTGTCGCGACCGTGACGCTGGTCGTCGCCGACTATGACGAAGCGATCGCCTGGTATGTCGGGCGGCTGGGCTTCCTGTTGCTCGAGGATGTCGATCTCGGCGGCGGCAAGCGCTGGGTGATCGTCGCGCCGGCAAACGGGCAGGGCGCCAGGCTGCTGCTTGCCGGGGCGTCCGACGAGGCGCAGAGGAAAAGCATCGGCAACCAGACCGGGGGCCGCGTCTTCCTGTTCCTCGAAACCGACGACTTTGCCCGCGACCATGCCGCAATGCTGGACAATGGCGTCGAATTCCGCGAGGCGCCGCGTTTCGAACCCTACGGCATCGTGGCCGTTTTCGCCGATCTCCATGGCAATCTGTGGGACCTGATCCAGCCAAAACGCTAGCTTGCGGGCTGTTTTTCGGTCGGTGCCGCAAAGCCAACGAACCCCAGTTGCTTTTTTCCGGCCGCCAGCCTATATCGCCGGTTCTTGAACGCGCCCATCGTCTAGCGGTCAGGACACCGCCCTCTCACGGCGGGAACAGGGGTTCGATTCCCCTTGGGCGTACCAACGATTTCAAGCACTTAGCAATATCCGGCCAGTTTCGTTGCAGGTTTCGTTGAATCGGACCGGCAGTCTTGCTTCGCTCTGCAGGCTGTGGACCCGCCAGGCGCACTGCTCGACCGGCCCCCAGCCGGAATGCTGAGGGGAAGCGAAAAATATTTTCGTCAACCGCGCGTCAAACGGATTACACGGCCAGTTCATTGATAAATAACGCAAATTTGCTCTTGTGCATTTTTCTGTATGTCGATGTAAGTATATCTATTTTCTCCGACATACAAAATCGGGTGTGTTGAAAGTAAAAACTGTTGTTGTATAGTGACGGCCATCTAATGTTATTGACGGATTGGAGGCATCACCAGTGCACAAGAGGAAGCCGAGCGCATCTACCGCACAGTCTGCGGCCCTTACAGTCGACGAGACGGCGGATTACCTGCGGGTCTGCCGCTCCACGGTTTATAAGCTTTTCAAGGATGGCGACATCGTGCCCGCGAAGGTTCGCGGACGGACCTTGGTGCGTCGTGTCGACGCCGACGCCTTTCTCGACCGCTGCGTGGGCGCCTGATGCGTTCTGGGCGGGAGAAGCATCAGCCCAATCACAGGCGTTCAGCAAACGCTGGCGCTGCTATGAGCGCGCCTCTGATGGCGCAGATGCGTCCGATGACGATTGCCGAGATGCAGCCGGGTCAGATTTACGAGCCGGGGTGGTTCGTTATCACGCTGGAGACGTTGCCGGTCTTCGCGAACGGAACCGCGTCGCAGGCCTTCCAAACAGAACTGTGGCTACCGCCAGCATATCGCGAGAGCACGCCTGATAATCTCAAAATTGCAATTGGGCTGCTGAAAGAGCTCTGCCCGCGGTCAAGGCGCATGATCGACGATATGGCTGCATTAGCTCGAGATCCCAGATCACGGGCCGAAGCCGACAGAATCGGCATCGAGGAGCGAGAGTACTCGGCTGCAGAAGCCGGCGAAATCCTCAAACGCCCAGGCACCGCGCCACGTTAGCGAAAGCTGAAGGCCCGCACCGGACACAGACGACCAATCGACCTTGGGGAATCAAAAACAGAAGCGCCGGCCGCGTGCTGAAACACGCGAGCCGGCGAGAAGGTCGACTAATGGATACTGGTAATATAATACCACAAGTCTGCGCTGGCAAGCCTGAATGGACCGTCGTGCGCGACGGGGCGCGGGCCTCCAGCGATTTAGATCAGCTTGTCAGGGCAGGATATTCGTCGATGCTGCGGCCCGCCGCACCACCCGGCGTAACTTGTTCGCTTTGGGACCGGAGCAAAGGAGCACTGGTTGACCGTGTGAGCGACGGAAAAGTCCCGTCGAAGCTCAAGAGCGGGCAATGGGTCGGCTTCAAGGGCTGGCGCAAGGCCGAAGTCACACCGGCCGACATAAACGAGTGGAGTCGATGGCCAGCGCCTGTCAACTGGTGCGTCGTCACCGGGGTTGTGGCTGCCCTCGACGTCGACATCAAGATCGGGGTCTCGGAGACGTCACCGGAGGCCGATCGCGGTCGAGCTCTGGTTGATGCCGTGAAGGCACTCGCGGCAGAGGCTCTGGACCTTCCAGTCGGGCGTCTTCCTCTGCGATGGCGCGACAACTCGACCAGTTGTATGATCATGCTGAAGCTGTCGGCGCCGCTTGGCAAACGGCGCCTGCACTTGGTCGACGACGTGACCGGCCGAGAACACGCGGTTGAGTTCTTGGCCCAAGGCCAGCAGATCGTCGTTGCCGGCACCCACGCATCCGGTGCGCGCGTTCAGTCATCGCTATCAAATATTGCGCTCGAGGCGTTGCCCGTGCTGGAGAGCGCCAAGCTCGACGCGCTCATCCCGGCCATCGTCGAGACGGCGAAGTCGTTGGGCTTTCATCTCGCATCGTCGAAGACCAGCGGGGGCAAAGACACTAAGCCTCCGTACTCGCCAGCCGCAGCGGTGTTGCGTGCCGTGATGGCGCGGCGAGCCGAATGGGTGCCATCCGTCGTTCCATGCACACCGACCAACGATCGGGAATGGCGCATCACTTCGGCGGATCTCGATCGCGATCTCGATGAAGACCTAGCCATCTTCCCGGATGGCATCCACGACTATGGAGCCGAGCGCACGCACACCCCGACGTCATTCATTTGCGAGTTCGGTTCGATCGACGACGCGAGCGAAATCAGTTTCGGGCGCGCACCCGTCTATGGGCCGGGCGAAGGGCAGTCTTACGCAGTTGTCGGAGAACCTGATTCATCGGTCCGTCGTCCTACTGAAGCCCAAG
Source organism: Mesorhizobium sp. SARCC-RB16n (assembly GCF_008520305.1). GTDB lineage: Bacteria > Pseudomonadota > Alphaproteobacteria > Rhizobiales > Rhizobiaceae > Mesorhizobium. Next base: position 11,773 of record NZ_ML703287.1, read on the forward strand.
CGTTGACGTGGCTCTGCCGGACACTGGCCGGCCCGCAATTTCCGGCCTTCGCGGCCGGCGCGACTTGGTCGTCGTCGCTACCGGAAATCGCGCGCGCCGTCGGGCTTTCTTGGCCAGCGCTGGAAGCGACACGGTTTTTTGAATTTGCCGTAGGCGATGAGCCAGCAACGTGGCAGGCCGATAAGCTGGCCGAGAAGGCCGACACATTGGCCGCATTGCAGGCTATCGACCCGAACGCCTTCGATCGTCTCGAATTCGCCAACGAGATGCAATCCGCGCCGGTGGATCTGCAAAAGATCGTCGATGAGCGCAGGGCCGCCGTGGCGGCGTCGCTCCCCGACCCAGCCGCTGCCGCCGATCACGCTGATGAGGCAGAACCTGTTGACATCTTCGCGCAGGACGACCCCGCCGAGCTATCCACGCTACCATCAGATTGCCTGCCCCCGATGCTCCACCGGTGGGTCCGAAGCGAGGCCCGGCGCAAAGGCGCGCCGGAGAGCTTCGCCGCATTGGCGGCGGTTGCCGTTGCGTCGACGGCCGTGGGCGCCTCCTTGCGGATCCAACCCAAGGCGCTCGACACCGATTTTGTCCAGCCGGCGGCTTTGTGGGCTGCAATCGTCGCGGAGCCAGGGCGGGGCAAGTCTCCAGTGATCAGCGCCGCGGAGAAGCCGTTGAGGGATCTCGACGCCGAATGGTACGCGGCGGGCAAGGGCCGACACGATCGTTGGTCGGCCGCTTCGCAGGCTCACAAGAAACGGCCCAAGGAAAATCCAGATCCCGGACCGGAACCCATCATCCGCCGCATTGTCGTGGACGACATAACTCTTGAGCAGCAAGTGCGCCTCCACGCTCAAAATCCACGCGGGCTGATGCGCTCGCCTGACGAGTTGCTTGGCTTCTTCGGATCGCTTGGCCAGTACAAGAAGGGCGCCGAAGGCGATCGGAGCCAGGCGCTGCGCCTGTTCGAAGGGCGCCCCATTGCGGTGGACAGAGTCGGCAGCGGTTCAGTGCGGGCCGATCAGGCTCTGATGGGCGTGATAGCCGGAACGCAGCCGCAGAAGCTGGCGGAGATCGCGCGCAATCTAGGTGCCGACGGCATGCTGCAGCGGTTCCTTTTCGTCGTTGACGACGGGGCGGAGCGGCAGGCCGTCGATGAAGAACCGGACGCGAAAGCAGTCGCCTCATACCGCCGAGCAATCCGCCGATTGGCGGGAGCACAGTTCCTGCAGACTGCCCCCGTGAAGATGGTCCCCGACGCCCAGATTGAGTTTCGCGACGCATTAGCGGCGATCTCTCGCCTTAGGAGCATTCCGGGCGGTTCGGTCGCTTGGCGGGGCCATCTTGATAAGTGGGGGCTTTTCCTCCCGCGCATCGTCCTCACTTTTCATGCGTTGGAATATGGGTTTGCGCTGGAAGACACCGATTTCTGGCCAAGCATCGGCGTCGCTACGGTTCGGCGTGCCGTCAACTTTGCAAGGTTCCTGCTACGCCACGCCCTCCGTCTCTATCAGACGTTCTTTGCTCCTGACCCGGCGGCGACGGAGGCGAGAGCGGTTGCTGGCTATCTGTTGACCCGGCCAGACCTGGAGTTCGTGACGCCGCGAACTATCTCCGACGCGCGCAAGGATTTGCGGACGGATCGCCGAAAGTTGTTGGCGGCGATGGCCGAGCTTGAAGAAGCCGGGTGGTGTCGCGTCGATGAACGTTCAGGTGAGGGGCCGGTGCGATGGCACGTCAATCCAAAGGTCCACATTCGGTTTCAGACTCAGGCAGCGAGAGAAACCCAGGAGCGTTCCCGCAAGAGGCAAGCAATCGCGGAAGCCGGAGAGGCGCGGAAGTGGGTCAATTCAGACAAATTGTCCGAAGGAGGCGACGGTGAAGGTTGAAAGCGCGGCAAACGCGGCTTGCGTACGCGAAGAGATAGTTTGCGTTACGCTCTATTTTTACCAATCCCATCATCTGGCTTTGGGAATGTATCTCACACGCGCACAAGCCGCGTTTGCCGCAGTCCGGCGGGATGGACAATCTGTCGGTAGCGCGAGGGTCGACCGCTTTGGTGCGGCCGGTTTTGCGATACCTCAGCAATACGTAACCGGAAACTTGCCGTGAGCCGCGCCGGGGCGAACACGCCGGGCGGCTGGCGCGGCAGTGCGGCGCAGATCGCGGTCGGCCGCGCGTCAATCATCAAATGGAATCGCACCCGTCATCTTCAACCAAAGTGCGGCGCAGCCCGAAAGCGCGACGGCGAGCCCTGCCAGAATCTCGCGATGGCAAACGGGCGGTGCCCTCGCCACGGCGGGAAGACAGGCAAGGGCAACAATTGGCATAGGCCGGTCTGGCCTGACGGCAACGCACCTGGGGCTGAAGCGAAGCTGAACCGCAAACTGAACGACCTTCAGCGCGCCGCGGCGAAACGCGCAAAGCGTGCCGCGGCCATGTCGCCGGAAGAGCGCGCCGCTCACGAGAAGTGGCAGAAGACACACAAGCCCGGCTCGGCCGCTGCTCGAGCTCGGTCACGTCGAGAGCGTCAGGAGGGAGTTGCTGTCCGCGAGATGATCGAGTCGCGGCCGAAGCCGGTCCCAAATGCAGAGGCGATTGAACTCGACAGGATCATCGCCGATCGGAAAGCAGAGCTAGAACGCTTGCGCGAAGCTGAAAAAGGAGCCTTTGGGTGATGGGCACGGAAAAACAATATGAAACGCCGGAAGCGCTCTTTGAACGGGTATCTCTTCGCCTCCGAACGGTGGGGCTGGAGAGCGCCGTCGAAGCGCTGATCAATGTTTGCGTTGACAAGGGATCGCCGCCGCCCGCCAAGGCAACCGCCGGCGTCGCGCTTTTGCGGGCGAACGGAATGCTGGTTGATAAGGCAGGCAGTGGAAAGAAGGTGAAAGACCCGAGCGAAATGACCGGCGACGAACTGCAGGACGCGATCGATCGGTTGAAGCGCGATGCTCGAGCCGCTTCGGCGCTTCCAACACAAGGCAGCGTACAAGCACCCGAGAAGATTGAGCGCGGGGCGCCTTGCGCTTTCGATTAGGCGGTATCCGGGTCAATCTCTTCCAGGCCCTGTTTGCGCCGGTACGCATTGAAGGATGCGAGGCCTAGCGAAGAGGGCAACTGCATGTGCAGCACCTGGAGTTCTGACGAAAAACGGCGGCCTCCCCCGTTGGGGACTGGCACGCTCCAATTTTCTACAAAGTCCGCCCCCGGCTTGCCAGCATGCTCCGCTTTGAAGTTTCGACACCATGTGTGCCATTCCGCTAACTCGTCCAGAGAGATGACGACCTGCATCAATATCATCGGGACGTCAGCTTCCGGGACCCGATGCGGAGACGACCATCGTGTGGCGCCAAGCTGGTCAAGCGCATATTTATCGTGGGGCACAGCTATTTTCCCTTCGCCTTTCGCTGTTTGTCGAACTGGAAATTTTGGCGTGCCCAAAAAATGCGCTTTGCGAGTACGGCAGGATCCTCGAGCGCTGGCTTCGCACTCTTTTCCGGCTTCGTGGCGATCGGTTTCGCCTGGCGCTTTATGCCTTCCAGGTATTTTTCCAGATCGGCTTCCTCGATCAGCACGGGCCGGCCGGGGAGGTAGGCCAGTTGCCCGGTGAACCGCAGCCGCTTCACCTTCGCTACTGAGCAGCGCAGTCGCTCGGCGACCTCTTCCTGGGTCAGGAGTGTGGAGGCATCAGTCTTCATTGTTCAGCCTTTCGGCGCCCATGACGAGTAAAGTGTGTTGCGTGGCTCGCGGTTTGTCAAGATGTAGTCTAAGTATCAATTTGCCGTTGATTGTATGTTGATTGTATGTTGAGAAATATACATTGATCAACACGAGAATGCGTGAATTATTTTCCTAATTAACCTTGATTATAGTTTCGGGTTGCGCTTTATTGTGTATGGGTTTAGCGACCCACGCACGCGGTTGGGAAGCATCCGACAGGCTTCAACCCGCTGATAGTTTGGTCCAGGGGCCGCGCGGCATGTCCAAGGCATCGCCTAAAACCGCGCGGAACCGTCGTGCGGTTCGCTAACCCCTGGATTCAACCCTTTAGCGAGGTAATGCACCGTGACGAACGTAATCTCCTTCACCACCAAACAGCCGATCATCAGCGACGAAGCATCGTTCGAAATTCTCGAATGGGATGATCCCGTCATGCGCAATTACACCCGTGAGATAGGCCGCGTGACAGTCGACGGCCTCGTACCGATCGCATTGGCCGAACGGATGAGAGCGATGTGCGACGAATGGAATGAGGGTCGGCACGCGGCCGGCTAAAAGCGAGCTTCACGAAATCGCACAATCCGAAGAAAAGGGCGCCAACGCGGCGCCCTTTTTCGTTTGTCCTCGCTACGGGCTTTCAGGTTTTGCCGGCAGTGGCGGCGGCCAAGATCTTCTGCACGGTGGCCTTGCTAAAGCCCACCTGAGCAGCAACCTTTCGGATGCTCATCCCGCCAGCGTTCAGCTTTGCGATCTCGGCTTTGACGTCGGACGTCACCATAGCGGGACGTCCGCCCGTCCTGCCTTCAGCCTTTGCCCTCGCGATGCCTTCCAATTGCCGCTCTTTGCGCAGCGCCGTCTCAAATTCTGCAATGCTGGCGAGGATGCCGAACACTAGCTTTCCCGTTCGCGTGGTTGTATCAAGCGAAGCGTCGTCCAACACCCTGAACCCGACGCCCTTGGCATTCAGCCCTTCGACGATCTCGTGGAGGTGCCCCGCCGATCTCGCCAGCCGGTCTAGCTTGGTCACTACCAGCGTATCTCCCTCGCGGACGTAATCCAGGCACTTCGCCAATTCGGGCCGCTCACGATCTAGACCGGACTGCCTCTCATTGAACACCTTGGTGGCGCCGGCGGCCTTCAGCCGCTCGACCTGGGTGTCATAATCCTGCCCTGTCGAGCTCACCCGCGCATATCCAATCACCTTGCCGTCCACTTCCGTACCCTTTCGTCTTTAACTATCGTGTCCAAACCATTAGTGTACGCGAAGTGTACAGTCAACGGCCCGGTGTCCAGAAAGTGTACGTTAATGTACATGGGACCGACTGTGGCGCATCGATCGCTGCCGATAGCGAGGGTCGACCATCGGGCCGGCCCGCCGGGTGCCACCCCTGGCATCGGTCACTTTGCATTGCCCAGAACGCCGGCGACACCCAGAAGAAATTTGCGATTTCGCCAAACTTTTGGACATCCTGTCAGGCCGTCACAACCGTTCCAAAAAATGCCAGGCGGGCTGGCTATCCTCGCCGAACTCGGGTAAATTAAGCGCCGCCGGAACAACGCGAAAACTCGGGCGCTTCGCATCGCCGCAGGCCAGCCTGCAAAACGTCAACGGATCCATTCACAGCCATCATCGACTTGATGCGAAGCGCCGCTTCGCTCGCTGTGAAATGCCCGAGGATAGTGCGATGCCGGAACCCACGCTGCCAATCCACTCCACCGATGAAAGCATCAGCGCTCGCTTGGAGCGTTCTGCAAAGTACCTGGCCAATGTTGGTGATGCTGATCTCGCGTTGCTGAACTGCCTTTGTGGCGTGCAGGAAATCCTGCTGGCGACATGCGAGAGCGACGATCTGGCGGAGCGCTTTCCAGCCCAAATGCCAAGACTATCTCGACTGATCGCAGACGCCTGCCCGATTATGGCCGCGCGGGGTGTGATGTCGCCAGAGCGCCTGTATTGGGGGATGGGTCGCACCAATGATCTGCTGGCGCCGACTGGGGCCAAGTTGCGGATCGCGCGTATCAACTATGTCGCGATCTTCGTGGCGGAACTCTCGATCGCGCTGCACCGCCAGCAACTGACGCTCACCGGCTTCGATATCTTCGAAGATGTGTTCGCCAGAAGTTTGTCGAATGATCTCGCGGAACCCGCTCCGGCTATTCACTGAAGGAGGCCAAATTGACGTCGATCAAGGCAAGCCCATTTTTTAACTCACCTCAGTTCGCACAGGCCGCGGCGAACCTCTCCAGCCTGTTCGAGCCGCCTTCCGGCGCCGACGCGGCAGGATGGGCCGAAGCCAATTCGCGGAAGGCCGCGGCGTCGCGGTTGGCTGATTTTTACGACTACGCCAAGTCACCCAACTACGATCAGGCGACTGCCGATCGTCTCGGCGTCGGCGCTGGCATCTATCAGCCAAACCAGAGCTACTATTCGGTCAATCTCGGCGATCAGACCACACGTCGGGGCCAGGACGTGACAGCGGCCACGTCTCGCGCGAACAATGCCGACGACAACGCTCGATCCATTCAGACCAACTCAGCGGACAATGCCCGCGCGCTGGAGACGAACCGCGTGAGCGAGCTTGGCAAGTTCTTCCAACCGCTCAGCGAAGGCCAGGTGCGCCCCGAAGTGCCCTCCGACATCGCTGGTAATTTTGGCGTCGCCCATGATCTCCCGGCGGCTCAGGGCCGCGCGAAGGCGCTGTCGGAGACGGAGGTGCAGGGCGATCTTGTGCAAAAAATGCGTGACGCCGGCCTGATCAGCGACGAAATGGTTGTCGACCGCTATGCGGGCGAGAAAGCACCCGTGCAAGCCGTCGTGGACGGCAGGCCGACGTTCATGTCGCCTGGCGCGGCGGTGCGCGCTGGCGCGCAGCCGGTCGAGACGAAGGGCCAGACGATCAACGTCGGCGGCAACAACGACATCGGCACCATCCCGGCCGGGATGCAAGTTATTCGCGATGCTCAGGGCAACGTCGCCGGCATGAAGCCGATTCCGGGTGGGCCGGCGGCGAAAGCTGAAGCGGATGGCGCGGCTCAGGTCGCGGCCAAAGGTCAGACGCGCAACACGTCCGCGAACATCGTCGTCGACGACATTGATCGCGCATTGGCGAAAATCGACGAAAACCCGATGCTGAATACGGGTGTTGGCGCGGCGATCACAGGTGCCGTGCCTGGAACCCCGGCGTTCAACACGAGCGCCTTGATCGACACCGTCAAGGCTAATGCCGGCTTCGACAAACTGCAGGCGATGCGTGAAGCGTCCCCGACAGGCGGCGCCCTTGGTGCTGTTTCCGACGCAGAAAACCACATGCTGCAAGCCGCCATCGGCAACCTGAGCACGTCGCAGGATCGAACGCAGCTGCAGTACAATCTAAAGCGCGTATCGAACATCTATCGCGACATCATCGACGGCCTCGGCAACGGTCAGCGCTACGACCTCAAAACGGGCGCGCTAGTCGGCGGTTCCGCACCCGCTCAAGGATCCGGCCCGTCGGGTGTGGTTGACGGCACCGTCATTCAGAATTCCGCAGGCGACAAGATGGTGCGTCGCGGCGGCAAATGGGAAGCGATGTGATGGCTGACGATCTCCCGCACGGTTTCCGCATCGTTCCACAGCCTGGCAACGTGCCACCGGCAAGCCCCATGGGGCCGTTTCCCGGTATGCTGGAACAGGGCAACATCGATCTGAACGCGCGCCCGATCGTCAAGAACGCCGACGGCTCCTACAGCACCGTGCGATCGATGTCGTTCGGCGACGACGGCGGTCGCGAGATCCTGGTGCCGACGGTATCGCCGGACGGCAAGATCATGAGCGACAGTGCTGCTGCGGACCTGTACGGCAACACCGGGCAGAACCTTGGCAAGTTCGACACGCCGGCCCATGCCAACATGTACGCCGAAGCGCTCCACAAAGCGCAGGATCAGCATTACGGCGCACAGGCGGCGCAGCCTGCCACTGATGATCTGCCGCCAGGCTTCAGCATCGTTTCGCAGCCGCAAGCGGCACAGGGCGTCAACCAACCGGAAGGCGTTCCGACGTACGTCCCGCCCGGCGTGGAAGGCTACGACCCGAAAACGGGCGAGGTTCAGCAGTACGGCAAGGCCGGCTCCGCAGCCATGGGCGCCGCCAACGCGACGACGTTCGGTTTCGGCGACGAACTGGCGTCCTACCTCGCCAGCACGTTTTCGGGCGTTCCGCGCGACCAGGTGCTTTCGCAAATGCGTGGCAATGCCGACAAGGCGCAGTCCGACAACCCGAAATCGTATCTGGCCGGCGAGGTCGGCGGCGGCTTGGCCCAGGCAGCAGCCACCGGCGGCGCGGGCTTCGGTCTGAACGCCGCGCGCACTGGCGGGGCACTCGGCCGTGTGGCTCTCGGTGGCGCTGCCGACGGCGCGATTTACGGCGCCGCCAATGGCGCCGGCAACGCGGACGGCGAATTCATGGATCGGCTGCGCGGTTTGCTGACTGGCGGTACGATCGGCGCGGCCGTCGGCGGCGCGGCGCCCTACGCGACGTCCGCACTCGGCAGCGTAGCTCGCAAGATCGTCAGTCCGTTCGCATCGACGCCCGAACGTGAGGCCGCAGTCGACGTGCTTGCCCGTGAAGGCGTTCCTGTCACGGCCGGCCAGCGCACGGGCAGCAAGGTGCTCCGTTACGCCGAAAGCGAGCTCGGCGGGGCGAAAGCTGCGAACATGGCGGAGCAGCAGGGCGAGGCTTTCACCGACGCGGCCCTGCGCAAAGCCGGCGGCGCTGGTCGCGCGACGCCCGACAACATGGCCGCGTTGCGAGATACGCTCGGCCAGGAATTCGAATCGATCTCGTCGCGAAATACGCTCACGGCGGATCCGAAGCTAGGCAACGATATCGGCACGACGCTCAACCGCTACGACAAGTTGCTTGAGGCGCAGCAGAAGCCGATCATCAACGGACTGGCCGACGACATCGTCCAACGCCTGCAAGCGAACGGCGGCAAGTTGCCAGGCGCCGAATACCAGACGATCCGTTCCGATCTGTCGCGGGCCTCCAGTTCGACGGGCAACCAGACCCTGGCGGCGGCCTTTCGCGGCCTTCGTGACGCGCTCGACGGCGCGATGGACCGGTCGATCAGCCCCGCCGATGCCGCGCGCTGGGCCGAACTCCGCAGCCAGTACGGCAACATGAAGGTGCTGCAGCGCGCGTCCGTCGGGGGCGGTGCGAATTCTGGCCTCGGCCTGATTTCGCCCGCACAGTTGCGCAATGCCGCAGCTTCCGGCAATCGCGAAGGCTTCGCGACCGGGGCCAGCGATTTCGCCGACATGGCGAAAGCCGGCCAGGCTGTGATGACTGAACTGCCGAATTCGGGAACCGCGGCGCGATCGGCCGTTCGTAGCGTCGGAGTGCCGCTATCCGCCGGCGTCGGCGGCATGGTCGCAGGATTGCCCGGCATGATTGCGGGAATGGCCGTGCCGCGCATCGCCGGCAGTACATTAATGTCGCGACCGGTGCAGGCCTATCTCGGCAACCAGGTGGCCGCCGGATCGACTGACCCGGTGACGAACGCCATCTTAGGTGTGATAACGAGGCAAGGCGCCACCCCAGCGTTTACAGGGAACTAAAAAAGCGAAAAGACAACCACGCTTGGCCGGGCCTTCTACTTTCACTGGAACGGATTGTCCCTCAGGAGGCCTGCCTGGATTTGCCAGGAAACCGACGATGAAGCCGCCGATACCCCTTTTCGATTGCTCTTCTGACGAAGATATCCACCGCTCCAAGCCGGATGTTCGCCGGATATTCGTGAACCTCATTGTCCGCCGCGGCGTCCGAAGCCGTCGCCTCAAGCCATCGGGAGCACCCCGTGGCCTCGAGCGTTGATTTTTGCCGTCACGCTCCTTATGCCTAACCGCGGGTCCAATAGCACGCGGTGACCCTCCTACTCACCGCGCCCTAGCGCGAAGGGCCGTGTCGGTTTGCATTTGGCGGGATATCTGGGTGACCCTGTATCTGAAGCAATATTCGGCTGTTCCGAATGCTGGTGATGTCGCAAGCGCATTAATCACATCGCGAATTTCGGGAGAAGACGTCCGGATTGTGGGCGAACCGCCCTGTAATAGGCCAAATCTTGTCGGCCTTGGCTCAATACTACACTGGGCGGACGAAAATTCCATAATATGGGGATCCGGATTTATTTCAGAAAACGTGATACTACCCGTAAACCCTAAATCAATTGCCGCCGTCCGGGGACTCCTGACCTATGATCGCCTGCGACGCCAAGGGTTTCCATGTGCCGCTGTATTCGGGGACCCAGGGGTCTTCATTTCGGATATGTACCCTCGCAGCGAGACTACCTTACCACTTGGCATTGTGCCGCACTATGTTGATGCAGATGAGCCGTTTGTGCAACGAGCTCGTGAGGATGGCGCTGAAATACTGGATGTTCTGTCGCCATTCGACAAATTTATACGCACGCTGAGCGCCTGCGAAAGAATAATAACCTCAAGCCTACACGGGCTTATATTCGCACACGCCTATGGCATACCGGCCGTTTGGGTGAAGCTGTCCGGTCGCGTGGTTGGTGATGGCTTCAAGTTCATGGACTATTATTCTTCCGTTGGCATCAAGGGTTTGGACGTCCCTCTTTTCGGCCCGGATGCTTCTTTATCTGTTTTGGAACGAAACTGCAGTTTGCCGCCTTCATCCATAGACAAAGTTGCCCTTCGCGAGGCTCTCCTGGGGGAGCTGCCGAAATTGCGAATGCCTGGCGGTAGACACCGCATCGCGAACCAGCGTCAGGCTGATCCATTTGAGCACCTACGCGAGGCCGCACGCCCGAGAGTCGCAGAGCGCGTCGCAAAGTCGTTGCTCTTCGATCCCGAGGAATATTTGTCTTTGCACGAAGACCTGCACAATCCGCCTATTGAGCCGTTCCAACACTATGTGTGTTCGGGCCTCTATGAAAAGCGGAGGGTCACCGCAGCGCGCAGCCTGGCCCGGGTGCTTGGGACAGTGCAGGCTGATTACCCTTTGCTCGCCAAGCGCCATATTGCCAAGTTTGAGGCCGACCAACTCGATGTGCGCAAGCACGCTGAGTTTGTGTCTCAAACGGAAGTCGCGGTATACCTTCATTCTCGCTCAAATTACGATGCCTACCCCATCGCCCAGGCGCTCGTTTGCGCCCTACGCGCTGCTGGCGTGACATGTCACTTAGCAAACGAGCACACTGAACTGCCAAGTCGTACGACGGTTTCCATTGTCGTTAGCCCTCACGAATTTTTTGAAGACGACGTTCCGGAAACGTTTCGTCGGCCGGAATTCGTCATGAATTGCGTGATGTTGAATACGGCGCAGGCATTCTCCTCGAGGTTTGTTTCGGATCTGCCCTGGCTCTATATGGCGGCAGGAATACTGGATCTGGTCTTTCAGACTAGCATGCTATGGGAGCGATGCGGGGTACCGGCATCTCATGTGTGGCCGCCGTTGGCGATCGAACAACGCAGCCAGATGATCGACGACTTCGATCCTTCCAATGCCCTCGTCAACTGGATGTCGCCAGACACGCTCAAGCGAGTTGGGGCGATCGAGCCCATCGCGGATCGGCCGCTGGACATCTTGCTGACTGGCTACGAGACACAGCCGCGGACGCAATTTCTCCTGCGCAACGCAAGGTATCTGGCATCGAAGGATTGCTTCTTGGGCTATGAAAATGTGCCGGACGCCCCACTTCCTTACAACGAATCCACCCGCGCGCGCCAAGCCATCTACCTTGGAATTTCGATGCTATCTAAGAGCGTGATCGATATCAGTCGTTACCAAATCGGGTCTTTAAATTGGACGCGAGCGATGGCGCTGGGTTTTTCATGCGAGACGCCCCTGGTCACGACCGCAAGCCTGCAAACTCCTTTCTTTCAACCCGACCTGCACTACTTTGAGGCGCCGGGCAGACACATGGATGGGGTCGTCCGCTGGGTGATTGACTCTAAAGATGGTCTTTCCCGCGCCCAAACCCACGCGGCCGAGGCCCGCAAGGTTCTGGACACTCGGCTGACTTCAGCCCGGGTAGGGCGCCAGATCATCTCGTTTTTGGCCAGACTGTCGTCTTGAGCGGGTCCACGATGCCTGACTTACTGCCCTTTCCTGTAATGAGCGCCACGATTTTCGAGTCCGAAGGCCAAAGGCGGGCCGGCACTTGCGTAACTGTCGTGGTCAGTTCCTACAACTACGATCAATATCTGTTAGAAACGCTCGCGAGCGTAAGCGCCCAGACCCACGATAACCTAGAGCTCATTATTGTCGATGACCACTCAACCGATCGATCGCTCGAGTTGGCAAAATGCTGGATAGCGGACAATCAAGCGCGATTTTGGCGCGCGAAACTGCTGGCTCACGACGAGAACTACGGCCTATTTCAATCGAGAAACACCGGCTTTGAGCACGCCCATGCCGAATACATTTTCGCGTTAGATTGCGATAACATTCTTTATCCTCGAGCCATCGGCAAAATGGTAGCCGGTTGTATAAACGCTGCAGCACAAGTTGCTTACAGCCAGCTAGAATTCTTCGATGAAGTATCTGGGATCGGCTGCGTCGGCGTATGGGATCCGGCGCGCCTGGCGAAAGGAAATTACATCGATGCGATGGCATTGATCAAAAAGTCTGCGTGGCATTCCGTTGGAGGCTATAGCCGCCTGATCAGCCCTGGGTTCGAAGACTATGACCTCTGGTGCAAGTTTGTCAGGCAAGGGTTCTACGGAGTGTTCATTCCAGAAGTGCTCTGCCGGTACCGCATACGCGGGAAATCGATGCTAAGGCGAATGAGCGAGCAGGAATTGGACGAGTCCTACTGCGAGATGATCATGCGCCATCCCTGGTTGAGGATGTGACTAGCCGTGACCAGAACTTTTGACGTAGGCAACTGCCAGACCGGTCGTTTGAATTGCACGCTGTACCGTCTGAATATCACCTCACCAAAAAACAATCCGAGCTGACCACCCATGGCATCGCACAAGCGCAGCTCACTTGATCGGACTGTGGCAATTGCCAAAAGCAATCTCGCCAGAGGTTGGGAACGGCTTTTCCGACGTAGCTCCATCCATTTGATAGAGGCAGGCGACACTTCAGAGATCGGTACCCCTCAAAATGGGCTCGATGCCCCACAAAACGAACCAATTGACCATCGGGGGAACCTAGCCAGAACTGTTGCTGAGTACGACACGACCCCTGAAGAGCGGGATTTTCTTGACTTTGTCGCGGCTCAATTCGATCCAGAAACGTACCTTGAGATCAACTCCGATGTCGCGGCCGCCGGACTGGACCCAGCTAGGCATTGGCTCGATCATGGTCTGAAGGAGGGGCGTCGCATTTCTCCGTTTGTCGACGTGTGTTGCGGAGACGTGGCAACCTCATTCTTCTGCAGGAAGTGGACGCACTATAGGTGGCGCGGGATGGTCGTAGCAGTGCGGACGGCGTCGCCTATTCCGCAAGAAATTGTCAAGCAGATCGTCAATCAAGCGCGATATGACGCGGGCGTTCTGGCTCCCGGCGAAAATGCAATTCCCAACCTCCGCAAATTTTACGCATTCGACTTCGCCTCAAGAGATAGCCTTGACGTCGACGGTCTGCTTGTTTCGATACCCCGACCTCCCGACGTGCTCTTGATCGCAGATCGATTGGGGCCGGACCCAGTTGGAGAATTCGTGGCGAATTTAGTCGACGGTCTTAGCGGGGCCGGCCGCTCAACCCAAGTCATAGCCACCGAACAAATTTCGTCCGAATTAGATGCGATCAACGACCCCCTCCTGTTGGCGCGCCTTCGGAAGGCAAGCATCTTGTGCTGGCTCGACTTCGTTCGAGACGGTCGCGGCGCAAGTTATCTTTGGGACATTTCCCGCGATGCGACGAGCGGAGCAAACCTTGCGCTGCTTGTGAACGGCTTGCGGCCAAAGGCCGTCGTTGTTTTAACCGGTCAGATGGGACTTGATATGCTCAGGAGGTTTGGGCGCGGGCTGTCACAAAACAGTCCGCTCTATCGCGTGCAACTGGGCAGTCCCCACGATCGTTTCGGGGCAACGCGAACAGACGACCGCTCTGGCGAGACGCCTCGTTTTGCGACCTTCGTCACTGACAATGCGCGCGCCGAGGTAATCCTGCGCGACCACTTGCTTGGGCCTTCGTCATGACCACCCCTGACATCACCGCAACCATCGTTTTTCACACGGAAGGTGATTTCGCCACTCCGGCGCTGCAAAGCTTACGCGAAGTGGTGGATGTGGCGCGATCGGCGGGGCTTCTCGTCCAGACGCAGGCGATCCTCGATCGTCCCGACTCTCTAACCAAACAAATCGTCGCCTCCCGCGGGAGCTTTCTCGATCGGGTGCAAGAGGTGTCATTCGGCAATGCGGCGATGTCTCGCAATGCTGGGGCCGTCCTTGCGCGGGGAAGATTTCTCGCCTTCTTTGATGGAGACGACTTATGGGGTGAGCAATGGCTGCGTGAGGCCCACGCGGCTGCTACGGACCCCTCGGCCGCAGCTTTGGCGGTGTGGCATCCAGAGGTCGTCTATTGCTTCAGCAATGGCGATCTCAACCGACAATCGGGGACGAGTACGCCAGGCGCCGGGACTCAGTCTTTTCATTTGATTCACGAGCCGAGCGATGCCCCTGGGTTCAATCGGTCATCCCTTGCGATGAACTATATCTGGACAGCAAATGTATTCGCGCCGCATGAAGTGCATCGGCGTCATCCTTATAAATTTGGCAATGAGGCTGATGGCTTCGGAGTCGAGGACTGGTCCTGGCATATTGAGACAACCTGGGACGGAATCCCTCATCGTGTGGTGCCCGGAACAGTCCATATAGTTCGAATTAAGGACCAAGCCTTGTCCTTGGGGCATCATAACGTGCGCCAGTCAATGTTGCCGATTCTGCCGGCATCCTTTCGATGGTCCGATCGCGGGTAGCGGACATTTGCTGACGTGGATTAGACTGTGGCCAAACGATGCCCTACCGTCGAATGGTTCGCGCTCTCTTAGCACGAAGACATTGACATCAGAGGGCGCCTCCGCTCCGTGATATGGCGCAGACGCACATTCCGAAGGACTACCTACGCTCATGTCGAAAACAGCGTTCAGCCCGGCGTCCTGGCCATTTTCACTGCCGGTCGAAACTCCTGTCGACTCTATTCAAGCAGAAGCGGATCGCCTCGGCGCAGCCTCTCAATACGGTTGGGGTCACACCATCGATTTTGGCCCCTTTCGCAAAGAAGGTTTGCTGGGCGAAGACTATCTGACAATAGCTGGCGCGCTCGATCACTGGGCATTCTGGCCAACACGCCTCGATGGGATGCGTGTGGCGGATATCGGTTGCTTCACTGGCGGTTTGAGCTTGCTGATGGCACACCGTGGCGCCGAGGTCGTGTACGCCTTGGACGAAATTCCTGAACACTTGGCTCAATGTGAATTTCTTGCTTCAACTTTCGACGCAAGGGCCGTGCGGCCGATGTTGGGAACGGTCTACAAAATCCATGAGATGATTCAGCCTTCAAGCCTCGATCTTATTCTTTTCGCCGGCGTTTTGTACCACCTCAGCGATATGCTGGTCGGCCTCCATGCACTTCGCTCGCTTCTCAAACCCGGCGGCTCATTGATCATCCAAAGCAATGCAGTCGAGGACTTCGAACACTCTTATGCCAACTTCGGTCGATTTTTCGCTGGAACGTGGTGGCAGCCAACGGGGCTGTGCATCAAAGACATGTGCGAGCATATGGGCTACGCCGATCCCGAAGTGAAATTTTACGGCACCAATTTGTGCGTAGGCCGCGCTGTACGCTCGACTGATGAAATTCCGTTTAGGCGCGGGCTGAATTGGCCATTCGACGATCTGCGGGACCGTCGACCAAGGACACTTGACTGGAGCATTTTGGCTCCTGCGCCTCGACAACCCCCTGGCAAGGGTTGAACGTGGAGGCGCTAGTTGTCCTGAGTTCGCACCCGGCGGCCGAAGCAGCGGACTAGCCCTAGTCTAGTCTAGGTATGCAAGTTTCGATCAGAGAAGCGACCACAGCCCAATGCTCGGCTCCGCCGTCAGAGCCAGCGAAGAGGGCGTTCTTCCGGTTGAGCGCGATCGGGCGGATCGAACGTTCGACGGTGTTGCTGTCGATCTCGATGCGGCCGTCACCGATGAAGTGCGTGAGCCCTTCCCAGCGTGACAGCGTATAGCGGATCGCCTCGGCGAGCTTCGTCTTCTGGCTGATCAGGCCGAGCTTCTCGCGCAGCCACGGCTCGAGCTCGGCCAGGATCGGTCGGCTCCTTTCCTGGCGCACGGCAAGACGTGCGTCTGCCGGCTGGCCGCGGACGTCGTCCTCGACGCGATAGAGCTCTGCGATGCGCCGGAGCGCCTCGCTCGCGATCGGCGCCGGACCGGCTGCGGCGAGTTCGTAGAAGCGCCGGCGCACGTGCGCCCAGCAGAAGGCGAGCGTTGCGCCGCTCTTGTCGGCGAGCACCCGATAGCCGCCATATCCGCCGACCTGCAGGATTCCGGCAAAGCCCGCCAGATGAGCGATCGGTCGCTCCGCCTTTCGGTCCGGCGCATAGACATAGGCGACGCCCGGCGGGTCGCTTCCGTTCCATGGTCGGTCATCACGAGCGTAGGCCCAGAGTTGCCCGGTCTTGGTCTTGCCGCGGCCGGGATCGAGCACCGGCGCCGTGGTCTCGTCGGCAAAGAGTTTCGGCGAGGCTTTCAGCTTCTCCAGCAGCCGCTCCTGGACTGGACGCAGATGCCAGGCGGCGCGGCCGACCCAGTCGGCGAGCGTGGAACGGTCGAGGTTGATGCCCTGCCGGGCATAGATCTGCGCCTGGCGATAGAGCGGCAGGTGATCGGCATATTTGGAGACCAGAACCTGGGCGACCGTTGCCTCGGTCGGCAGACCGCCCTCGATCAGCCGGCGCCGGAGCCTGCACGACCACGTCCTCGCAAGCACGACAGGCATATTTGGGCCGGCGCACGACGATCACGCGCAGTTGCGCCGGCACGATATCGAGACGTTCGCTGACGTCTTCGCCGATCCGGTGAAGGCCGTTGCGGCAGCAGGGGCAGGCAGGGTCCCCGATGTCGACGACCATCTCGATGCGCGGCAGATGCGCCGGCAGCGCGCCCCGGTTCGCCCGCCGCTTTGCGGTGCGCTCCCTGCGCGCGGCAGGATCGGCACGATCGGCCTCTTCCTCGCCTGCCGCTTCGATCTGCTCGGCCTCCTCGAGGCCAAGGAGCAATTGATCTTCGGGCAGGCTCTCGGCGCGGCGGCCGAAGCGGTGCCGCTGCAATTCCTTGATGATCTGGGTCAGGCGGGCATTCTCGACATCGCGCGCCAGGACCATCGCCTTCAGCACATCTGGATCGTCGGGAAGCTGGTCCGCCGTCATCGCCATGACCGGATGAGACCATATCCGCCGGTGCCAAGCGACAGTGGAATTGAGGCTGATTCACTTGGTCGCGGATCAACCCGCCTGCGCCGGAGCGCGAGTCCGGCGGGCTTCATGGACGCGCCGCCAATCAAGCCCTTCAAGCAGTGCCGACAATTGAGCGGCCGTCAGCCGCATCACGCCATCGTGCACTTTCGGCCAGCGGAACTCGCCATCCTCCAGCCGCTTCGCATAAAGGCAGACGCCGCTGCCGTCCCAAAAGATCAGCTTGATCCGATCCGTTCGTTTCGCACGGAACACATAGACTGCACCACTGAACGGATCGGCGCCCATCGTCTCGCGCACCAACGCAGCCAGCCCCTCCGCGCCCTTGCGGAAGTCCACTGGTTTCGTTGCCACCATGACCTTGACGGCGCCTGTCGGCCCGATCACCACGTCGCCTTCAGCGCTCGGATCACCGCCGCAACCGTCTTGGCGTCGGCGCCGCGACCAACCCGCATGGCGATGCCGTCGATCTCAAGCTCGATCACGCCAGCATCTCGGGCCGTCTTCCGCTTCAGCGGCTGCGCTGGACGCGTCGGCGCGGGTTCCGGAGGCGGCGCCGTCACCACCGCCGGCACGAAGGCCGGAGATTCCTGCTGCACCGAAGCGGCCTGTTTGCGCGCTTCGCGCCGCCAGGCGAACACCTGCTGTGGCCTGAGACCATAACGCCGGGCGACTTCGGAAATGATTGCCTTCGGTTCCAGCGTCTCCGCGACGATCCGCGCCTTGTCATCCAGCGACCAGTGACGCCGGCCGCCAGCACCGTTGATCACCTCGAAACGCCGAGGCTGCCGCTCCGGGTCAAGCGTAAGGTCAAGTCCAGACACAAGCCTATCTCCGATCCCAATACAGGATCGGCAACCTCACAGATCGCGATCACTCCCGAAGGGTGGCCCGGAAACACCGCTTACGACGCAGCAATGCTTGGACCAGGTGTGAGCCAATGAACCACGCCCACCCAAAACAAGGCATCAGTAGGGCATATCTGAATGCGTTTCCTCAGGCTGACTCAACTGCGCCCCTGACGCTTTCCAAAGCGCCAATAGCATGCAACCACTCAGTCCATTGGCTCAAAAAACGGCCCAGTTGAAGCAGCGATCAGCAAGGCGTCGAGTACGCTACCAGCGGTGCCTTATGTCAACCGACCTTCGCCTTCCGAATCACGTAAAGGTCTTGATGTCCCCACCAAAACGCCTGTTGAAACCGGACAAGTTCGGCGCGGTGAAGCGGAGCTACTGCCGATTGGACATAGCGAAGGGTCACTGCGCTGGTGCCATAGTCGTCCGGGCTTAGGTCGCGCTGGTCGCTGTTCGAATTCCAGTAAAAACCACGATCGTCAAACTCCGCCTTGAGGCCGCCACGCTTCATATTCGCCAGAGAGACGGCGCCGTGTGTCGTGAAGATGAGAAGCCCTCCCGGAGCAACTGCAGAAAATAGGCGCTCCACCCACGCCGCAAAAGTCTTGTCGGGCGTGTGGGAAAGGAAGGATAGTGCAAAGACGACATCAAAGGAAGTGGAGACGGACCAACGAGCCGGATCGGCAGACGATACCGATCCTGGTATGCCAAGTTCGCTCGCTAGGAACGCAATGGCTTGCGGATGAATATCGCAGCAAATCCATTCCGTTCTTTGAAGCACCTTTCTGGCGTAGCGCGTCACCCGGCCATATCCCGAAGCGAATTCGAGCACATTCTTTGGTCCGTCTGGGAAGTATTCATGTACGAGACCAGCAAATCGGTTTGCGCAATCTTCGCCGCCCATGAAATAGGCCTCAATGGCCTTCTCGTGGTCAGCCGTGAAAACTGCCCGCACGAGGAAGTCAAAAAGCATGTCGTCCTGGCTGATGCGCGGCGACACCCCCTTGGTCGATGCAATGGATCGCGCCATCGGCTCAGTTGCCTTTAGCAGCCCTGGGATATCAACATTCATCAGCAGCATTACCTCTAGGAAGCATCCCTTATACAGAGCAGATTGCTGTCGGCAACCGCACGACTCCGTGTACTCGCGTCAATCTGCGCTCGGTACTTGCCCAGAAGTTGTCGCCACGTTTCGGCGAAACGGGCTTTTCTCTGCTTTTACCACGACGTCCCCGGAGCGCGCATGCCAGCTACCTCCAGTCCCGCATGACGTGCGGCGAAAGGCAGAAGACGCTCCAGTGCGTGCATGATCGTGCCGTCATAATCGGCCGGTTCCGTTGGCCAGTCGCTCCAGTCCAGCCCAAGCGTCAGCAACGGATGCAACGCCGCCGGGCGCGCCCAGAACATGTTACCAATTGGAAAATCGAAAAAATCATCCAGAGGCGTTGATATTCCAATGCGCCCCGCAAAGCCCTGAGCGATGTCCCGATTTGCACCCCAAGCTAAAAGGTGGGGGTCCTCAGCCATCAGGAGTCCAAGCTCGGAAGTTGCCGCGAAAGCGGCGGCTGCGAGGTCCAACATCGCGTACTCGCCCCCAACGAGATTCTCCCAGAGGAAGTTTCGCCAAGTGTCTCCAAGCGACGCGCCTGCCGCCAGGCTACGCTTTCCATGCACATGCCCAAACACGTCATAGGCACCGTCAACAATCTCGCGCGCGAAGCCCGTGAGGAAGGCTCCGATGTCGCGCCCACGGTTTGGGAAGACTGCGACCGAAACGGAGCCGTGGTACTGCCTGAATGTACGACGCAACTGTTCCGCCTTCTCGTGACTGTCAGTTGAGAGGAATAGGTCAACGAGGGTGCTGTTCCGCAGCAGCCTGGAACAAAGGTTGGCGGCGAGTTCGGGATAGTGGAAGTGCCCGTGCAGGGCGATCCGTTGTGTGGTGGCCGCTCGTGGCACGTTGTCTGGCGAGAACACTGTCCGTGACCACGGCCCACGTTGCCGGCCATTCCTGACCCAATGTGCAAGGGGACTTCTACGCCCTGCGAGGCAGTCTTGCTCATGGGCCTTGGCATATACCTGCGGGTGGAATCCCGCGCAGGGTCGGCGGAACAATGGATTCGCCGTCGTGCCTTCTAGACCGCCCCATAGGGACCACCGCAGAAGTGCCATGCGTTCCAGTTCGAACTCCGGCAGGACGTCGCTGTCCATCGGTAGCAGCATCGCTGGGTCTACTGCTTTGGACGACACCAGAGTTTCAAGGTCCTCCCTGTTCATCGATTCGGCCGCATCAAGTCCAAGCGCATCCAAATAGCCGACATAGCCCTTCATATCGTAGGCTTCCCGACCGACCCGCGCCACGGTGGCTCGCAGTCGGCCGATGTCGGTGCCGCCAGCGGCGAGACGACAGATTTCCTCCGCGGCGGCGTGGGTGTCTAGGTGCGGCACCACGAGATGACGCGTATCCGCGTCGGCAGAAAGAATTTCTGCCGTACCGCAGGCACCTTCAAAGCATATCGTCGGTATTCCGCGCGTCACCGCGTCGATGCCTACATTCGGTTGCGGATCGAGCCGCGAAGACATCAAGAAGGCATCCGCCCGAGCGTAGAAGGGCTCCAGATCCGCCACCGCAGGCGTCATAACGAGGCTATCGCCCAGGTCGGAATGAACCAATTGCTCCGCAAGGTAGGACGAATAGTCTTGATCGTTGACGGGATCGTATCCTTCACCGATCCAGATGAAGCGAAATCTTAGGTCGGGTCTGAGGCGGCGTGCTGCCGCGGCAACAGCAATGAACAGGTCCACTCCTTTCCGGATTTGCACAAAGCCGGCCCCAATGACCACAAAGCGACCTTCGACTTCGTCCAGCGGTCCCCCGAGAGCCTTGCCCTCGGCCGAATAGGAACCATTGGAGATCTCACGCGAGCGCGGCGGATCGTTGCGTCCCTGCGACTTTACATGAACGCCGGCTCTCACCTTCATATCAGAAAAGAATCGAGCGGATGACTCCGCAACTACGCGTGCAGGGAAAACAACATGCGAAGCAAAGTCATAAACTTGACGCATTGAATCGACCGGCCGTACATATGCGGCAAATTCATGTACTAGAGCCACTGTTGGCACACCCATCGCGACAAGGTGAGGGACAATCACACGCGTCTCGACGCTGTTTGCGACAGCGTAGAGCGGGGCGTAGACCTCGGCGATCCTCTCTGCGATCCGACTAGCGTCCGCTGAGTGACAGTACTCGGCGAGGGGGCCGATCGAGACGGCTGCGGCTGCCTCAAAATCTCGTTCCAGTTCGCCTCCGCGCAGGACTAAGGAGACGACGCGATAGCGATCCGAAAGATGTCGGATTAGATTCCACCCAAGGACCGGTGCTCCGGTGCGGGACGCCTCGTGTGACAGCACTAATACGACGGGGGCACCTTCGGTCGCCAACTGCGGATAGATCAAACCATCGGCGAGTGACACAGGCTGGCGACGTTCGTCCCGTCCGTTGTGTTCGTAGTGCCAGAGTGGGGAGATTCCAGCGGCGGCGATGTCGCCATAGCGCTCCAGGTAGTAGTATGGATCAAAGCCAGCCGACGGCCTCCAGCCCATGCGCTCGCCCGCCACAACATAGTGCAGGACGGGGTCCATGCCGGCGGGCAGGAGACGACCATATCCTGCGCCATCGAAGAGTGCACTGCTTCGCAATGAACCGGCGAGGGCCTCTGCCTCCGCCCGATTCATGGGAGGTGTCCCGCCCATTGCAGAGAGTTCCAACCAAGCAACAGCGGGTGGACCAGCGAGGCCGGTCGCCTCATAGAATGGGCGCAAGAAATCTCCGTCAAAGCCGGCGGCGCCGGCCAGCGCCGCGCTGCCGCGATAGAGCGCCCCGTCCAGGCAGCCAGAGGGCGGTAACAAAGTAGCCGCTCCAGGGAGCGGCGCCGCTAAGGCATCGCGTATGGTCGTCACGGCTGCCTCTTTGGACCCAGCATGCGATTGCGCACAAAACGTCGAAGGGGCGACGGCATAAGACGAGCCAGCCTTAGAATCCCAAATCTCTGCAGGATCGCTTCCAATCGATTTCGTAGATTGAAATATCGGTTACGCCATTCAGCTGCCTCCGCCTCAAGTGCCGCGGCCCGCGCCAGCAGATGGGAGGATGCGATCCGACGTCTGAACGCCACTCGGAGGGCATCACGCTGCCCTTGGGCAAGGATGAGTGCCGCCTCCGCGTACTCTGCCCGCTGGGTCTGCAATTGCAAAGCCTCAAGTGCCTCGCAAAGCTGTCGATCCAGCGATCTCTTGGCCTCTCGCGATGCAACGACACCGCGCGGCTCGCCCCGTACCGATTGTCTCTCAAGCGCACTCTCTTTGCTAGGCATCGCCACGACCTCGCTGGCTCGATGAACAAGGAATTCGAGCGCTGTACCCGGCACTACGCGCTTGAGAATCCCACCCAGTCGGGCTTCCTCGATTCGCATTCCGCGTCGGCGCGCCTGGACGCCAAGCAGACCTATTCATAGCCGATTTCCTTGAGATCACTTTCCCATTTCGAAAATATCGAGAGATCGCTTTCTTTGGCGTCACTTTTCCAGCGCGAAAGATCCTTGCGGGGTGATGAAGTCATGTGATCTTTAGCGCTTTGATCATATAAATCAACGACAGAGGTCATTTTCTCAACAACATCATCGGCATCGGGGAGATCGTAAAACGACAGAACACGCCTGCAGAATAGGTCAGGATGTTCCATCATTTCCTCGTATCGTAGAACGATTGATCTTCCGGCAGTACGTAGGGATAGCCAACGCACATACTGCACAAATTGAACTATCCTCTGATATAATACATTGTCTCCGGCCTCTTCACCAAAAGATATGATCCCTCTTTTCTTATTGAACGATTTTACAGAATAATAAATCGAACGCGGATCCCTAATTAAAAATATTAGTTTAACGTCTTGGCGTACTTCGGCAATCTCACGCGCGAGATCTACCCCAATTCCCTTTTCAACTGAATGTACGGCTTCCGTATTATGCTCAACATCGGCAACGTGGTTCAACATAAGCCTGGAGAATGCTATCGGATCGCCGGGCTTGAGCTTATTTAGCTGCCGGCCGAAATCCCAAACTGCCTCGTCCCCATCCTGTGCGAAGTCATAGGTTGCCTCCTGGTAGGTAACAGGGGAAAGATCGGGCGGTAAGCCAACTTTTGATGCTGCGAACAGATATTGACTAGTCCGACTTTCGTAAGGAAAGACCTGCCTGATTAGAAATGCCGGATTCTCGCGAAGCATCCGCATAAAGATTGTTGAGCCAGATCTCCCATAGGAAACGACGATCGTGAGATTCACCAATGCACCCCGTTTTTCTCCCCACCTTTGCTGCCGCCTGACGGAGGACTTAGCCCCATACGCTGACCGCCTGCAAGGTTCTGTGGGATCATTTCGCATTCTCGACAAATTGAGGTGGGTGGAAACTGCTGGCCCAGGCATTGCCTCGTGCGCGACGGCGCTCGGGAACTTCACAGATGGATTGATCGCCGTCGTCTGCCGCAAGTTTTTGTTCGGGCGGCAGAACGCGATGATTTCCAATCTCAAATGCAGCCGAAGCCTTTATGCCGGCCTCGCATTGTGTCGTGGAAAGGTTTCCAGGGAGATTGAAGCCCAGCGCCTAAAGCGATATCCAGTGTGATCGGAGGAATCAAACTGCGGTTACATGCACTTACTGGACTGCGATTTCTTGCAGCCTTTACGATCGTTCTCCATCATTTGCGGGGAAGTTTCGGGATCCCGACGGATATCTCCTTCGCCTGGAGGGCGGACATTGGTGTCACGGTATTTTTTATACTTTCTGGTTTTGTGCTCACCTATTCCTACTCGTCGCTCGGCTCTGGCAGGGTGACTGTGTGGCAGTTTTACGTAGCTAGGTTCGCCCGCATTTGGCCGGCGCATGCCGTGACCCTGCTCGCTGCGATCGCGCTTGGCGTCCCGTTCCAGCTTCAGTCTTTCATTGCCAACGCCGCGCTCGTGCAGGCCTGGATACCGACTGGTCATTACTTCTTCAGCTACAACGCCGTGAGCTGGAGCATCTCGACCGAAATGGGTTTTTATCTGCTTTTCCCGCTGCTCGTGTTGAACATCGCGACAACCTGGCCGTGGAAGTTGGCCGCAGCCCTGGGGATTTCAGTCGCCGTGGTCACCTTGGCCTGTATCATCGATTTGCCTGCCTATTCTGGCAGACAAGACGTTTTCGTCATGCAGGGGCTGGTGATGACCAATCCGCTTGCGCGACTGTTCGAATTCACACTCGGCACGGCTACCGCGGCCGTCTGGCTACGGAATCGAGACCGGCTTAGCTTTTCCTTGGTCACGTGGGCCGGCTTCGAGGCTCTATCGATCTTGTTCTTCATTTGGGGAACACGCGTCATTGGCTCAGAGCTTCAATCCATTTTCCCCACCGGCTTGTCGATGGAGTATTGGATCGGGCAAAGCCTTTCCCCGAACATTCCGATCGCTGTTGCACTGGCCGTTTTGGCGTCAAGCACCGGCCCATTGGCGCGGCTGCTGGGATCACGGCCAATGATTTTTCTTGGCGAGATTTCGTTTGCTATTTATCTCACTCACCAGCTCGTTCTTCGGTTTTTCCTAGGCCATCTGCAGATTTTAGAAGGCTGGTCTCCGTCAGTGGCGACTGCTGGGTATCTGACTGCCGTACTTGTCGCGTCGACCTTGCTGCATTTTCTTGTGGAGCTGCCGGCGCAGAATGCCATTAAAGAGTTAGCTATAAGACTGCGCGGCCACCGCATCCCAAATGCCGGGTCCGCGCTGCCGGCGCAAGGCTCTTCCTCCTGCATAAATGCTCATCCGACCTCAATCCGATTGGACAGCTCTTCTCAAAGCTCAAGCGCTGGGTGAGAAAGGCTGCAAGCCGCACCATCGAAGCCGTTTTGCGTCGCAGGCTAAGCCTTGGCGGCGTCTTTGCGCGTTTTCTTGACCGATGATTTTGCAGCTGCCGCTGTCACAGTCACCGCAGCAGCCCGAGGCATCCGTTTCGGTTTTTCCACCTTGGCTCCTTCTGGCGCCATCGGCTTGCGCCCCAACCCGATTGCCTTCGCCAGCGCCGAACGGGCGGCGGCGTAGTTCGGCGCCACCAGCGATTTGAACTTCTTTCCGTCTTCGAGGCAGATATGTAAATCCGGCGTCACCGATTTCCTGATCGATACGGCGGGTTCCCGATTCACCGCAGGCTCGGCCACAGTTTCTGCCGCGGCGTGTGGGCCACGAGGCCGGCTCGCTGTCGCCTTGGCTGCATCCCGAACTCAAGAAACTCGGCCTGCCGGCCATCTGCCTGGAGACGCAGCACGTGCGCGCCGGCTATCGGCGCGGCGCAACAAGACCGACAAGGCCGATGCGCTCGGCATCGCTCAAATCATGCTGCACCGGCTGGTTCCGATAGGCCTATATCAAGTCGGAAAGCTGCTACCGGACACGGCTTCTGCTAACCCACCGGCGCAATCTAAAGGCCAGTTCCTCGACTTGGAAAACGCCATACTGCGGTTGCGGAAGATCCGCTGTCGTCCGAGTTGATGGACGACAGACTGTCGGCGCGCGCCCCGCTATGGAGGCAGTATTGCCGGCTGCACGATCTGGTCGTGAAAATGGTGGCTCGCAGCGAATTGTGCCGACGCTTCATGGCAATCCCTGAGGTCGGCCCGGTCACAGCACCTTCGTTCATGACGGCCATCGATGATCCGTCACGCTTTCGCCGCTCACGCGACGTCGCGGCCTACTTCGGACTGACCTAGCGGCGCCGGCAACGCGCTTTTGCCGCAGAACTCGCTCACCGGCTCGGCGGGCGAGGCTGGTGACGCAACACGACGACTGGCAGCGGAGGATCCCGACCTAACGGCCGGTCTTGTGCGGCAGAATCTGGCTGATCGCTTCGGCAAGGCTAATACCGAAACCCAGGAAGGCGTTCGTGACTTCGCCGGCGCGAAGTTTCACAAGGACGTCGCGGGCAACAACGTTCGGCAGGAAGTGCTCGACGCCGTCCTGCGCGAGATACCTGGTGGGCAAGCGGCCGCGGCAATGCCGGAGGTGCTGGACGTTCTTCAGGCCACCGGACGCCGCAAGCAGATCGGTAGCGCGACGGAGTTCAATCGGTCGATGAACATGGACCTGGGCGGCGCCGCGTCCCCCGTCGGCTGGCTGTCGGCCTCGCACGCTCTTTGGGCACCTCGCTGGTCAAAGCAGGTGACGTTGCCAAGCGTGCGGCTCTGCGAAGCAATCTATGGGCTCTGGCCGACATGTTCATCGACCCTCAGTCGGTCGAACTTATCCGAAACGCGAACAACCGCGGCGCCAGGATCGGGATCGGCGAGGCTTCGGAGCGCACCGGTGCTGAGGCCGGCGGGGCACTTTCCGCCTTCCGGCCCTAATTTGGTCCGATATACAGGGGAGGAAAGGCCAAAGGCTAGGATATCGAAGCTTGCGCAAAGGCATTTTTTGCGCCACCAGTGTCAAAAACGGGGGGGTGCTAGGTTGGCTACGAGGCGCACGGCATTGCCGCCATCGTCACTGGAAGAGACGCTTTTTCTGATCGTAGAACTTCCCGACGAGCAGTTCGCCCGACTTAAGGAATGCCTTACGTCCGAATTGTCGTTTGCTCTACCGCGTGCCGTCGTGAGCGCCTTGGGTCAAGATTTGGGACTGTCCGAGAGGCAGATCTCATATCTGGCAAATTCGCTCGCCTACCTTTACGTAGCGGCACAAGACTCTCCGCTTGCGCATAATGATGCTGCCAAAGCGCTGGTCAGGGACCTCGACCTCTCGGCATTGCCCCAACCAGAGGCGGCTCTATTTTCCACCCGCTTATTGGAGTTGATTTCAAAGTCATCGGCCCACGACGCATATCGGAAGCGAGAGATGTTGAAGGGCGGTATACTGCCCGCAGCGGTCGATTTGAAAACCCTGGTCGACCTGCGGCCGGATTTCGGAGATGATAAAGAGACGCCGGTGCCGAAGTCATTCGTGATATCGATTCAGCTGAGAATAAGCACAGATTCTCGCATTGACCAAAACCGGGACCTGACCTGCCATCTCACCGAAGACGTTCTCGACGATTTTATCGCCAAGCTGCAGCGCACGAAAAGAAAAATAGACGCACTGAAGGATTTTGCTTCCTCCAGCTCTCTGGCTGTTCGTTAGATGTATCATTTTACAGAAGATTCACCAATCGCTCGATTTGATCGCGGGAACCCTGATGCGACAGAGAGGATGGTTCGGTGTACGGTCCGCAATCAGGATCTCGCGCCAACAGGGGTGCCGAAGGATGCTGACTTTCTTCATCCGATGCTCTCGGCCAGTGGAATCTTACATCGCGGTTTAAGGGATATTCCCTCACTTGGCGTCTGGCGGGAAGCCGCCAGCGCCTACAATTTCGAGCTTCTTACCTACCATCAATTCAAAGCTGGCGCCCCCGAGACAAAAACCGTCCCCCGCCAAGCGGCAATGACCCTGAGTGGCTCGTATTCCCCAAGCAAGTCAGTGCTCACTTATTGGTTTGACGGCCTGCGGCAATTTGCTCCGGCGGGAGAGTTCGCAGAGTCCGAACGGCTTATGAGCTGGTCGGATGAGGCAGAGTTGGCTGCAGAATTCGGCCGAAGGTTGGTGTCACTCTTTGGCTCTTTCGTTCAGCAGAAGCGAGGGGAGCACCCCGGCACATTTGCGCTGGTCCAAGATGGTAGAGTTGATGCTCATTTCCAGGTCGCCGTATGCGAACGGTTTTGGATTGTCCCCGACCAATGTTCTGCATTCCTCAACGCGCTCGCAACCGACTTGCTGGCGAACCTGAGCGGTGGCGTAGAAGTTTCGGGGGAGTGGGGCCGAATGAGCGCGACCGGCACCAGCGTGCGCGTCCGGCTTGAGCCGCTTCGTAAGATCGCTGAACAGAGCTTTGTGCGTGCCGTTAGAACCGAATGACACTTTTCCGGTTCATTCAGTTGTCCGATATCCATCTCTGCATCGAGCCTCGCCGGAGAAATGCTCTAGCGCTATTTAAGAGGCAACCGAGCGGCAGTCTCGATACCGCGCGCCAATGGTGGAATGGAAACTTAGCACTCAAGTTAACGCGTCCCGAAAGCTACGACCCTGACATCGTTGCTGGTGTAGCGCGGTTCGCATGGCGTTACGGTGACATAACCGACTGCATAATTGTATCAGGAGACCTGGCGACCACAGGCAGTCAGCTAGACCTAGCAACGGCGAAGGCGTTCGTCGACGCTACTCCCGTTGACCGCTTTTTTACCCCAGGTGGCTCTGTGACCTTGAAGGCGTCTCATCCCGATATCCATGTGATGGCTGGGAACCACGATCACTACCGTGATGACTACGGAAGCCCCGGAGGGTCAACCACCTTCAGCCTAAATTTTGGAAATCGGATGCCGAACCATGACGGAAAGATTTCACACACAGTTTTGAGCAAAGGGGACGAGAAGCTAGCACTGATCTTCGCTGATTTCACGCTGGACGCAAGCAATGACTGTTCAGCAATTAATGCTGCTGCCTTTTACCTAAGGTATGGTCAAGGACGCGTCTATCCGAACGTCTTAAAATCGTTGCTTCTTAGACATCATGATCTGAGGCAGAAATATAGAAACATCCATATAATATGGGTAATTCATTTTGCCCCTTTTGACTGCACGCTGAAATTGCAATTGAACGATTTCGAGGAGCTAGTTGAGGCGGCTAAATCTGCCGGGGCAAAGCAGATACTGTGCGGGCACACGCATTCCATGAAAAAGCACATAGATGGTCACTTGTCTATTTATTGTGCCGGCCCCGCTGGTGCGATTGGATCGGATGATTCGAGCTACATTCACCTCAATGAACTTGATATAAACGATGGTGTAGGGCGCTTTACGAGACGCAACTTTCTATGGTCGACCGACGCCCACGATTTTGAAGAGCGGGCGGCTGATTAGTCTACTGGCCCTTTCCGGAGAAGCTTGCTAAATTAATGTAGCCGGAACCGCGCAGAACTCGGGCAACTGCACCAGCCGCTTCGGGATCGCCGGAGCCAACGTCAACCGCTTTCCAACCAGCATCTCAAACGTGTCGCGCGGAGCTTGGCTCGCGCGCCGCGGTGCTACCTGGAAGCGACGTTCTGGTGCATCAAAATGCCGTCTCCGACGAAGCCGAAGCTAACCTATTCATACGTAGCATTCCAACAGGAACAGCAGCAGAACCCATTTCCTGGAACTCAATTGCAGGCGGACCTTGCCGAGCTAACGCGGGCCGCCGGCGACACGATCGACGCACTGGCCGACGTGCGGCGGTCTGACGGCAAGCTGCAGAACCAGAGCGTCACGCCGGACAGTCTCGCGCTCGCAACGCTGGCGCTGATCACCGGCGAGGGCGCTACCGGCCCCACGGGGCCGACCGGTCCTGCTGGCGCTGGTGCGACCGGCCCGACGGGCCTGACAGGTGCCACGGGGCCGTCTGGCCTCGCTGGAGCGGTCGGAGCGACGGGCGCTACCGGTCCTGCGGGAGCCAACGGAACGAATGGCAGTAACGGCGCAGTCGGAGCCACCGGACCGACCGGTGTTACCGGATTGACCGGCGCCACGGGACCGACCGGCGCGACAGGGCCGAGCAGCACGGTTGCAACACGAACCGCCATGAAGGCGCTCACGCCATCGGCCGGTGCGTCGGTGTATCTCACGGAGGGCGCACGGGCCGGCGTGTTTTGGGCCGTCAATGCCTCGATCCCGTTCTCCGACCCGTCGGAAGGTGTCTACGTCGCGTCGAACACTTCCGGTTGGTATTGGGAGCGGCGCGTCTACAAGCTCCATCCGGGCATGTTTGGCGGCAATTTTGATGTCACCGTGGACAGCGGCACGGCGATCAACGCGATGTTCACCTTCGCGAAGCTCACCTACAGCGCGGCAGCAGGCGGGTTCCTGTTCGCCGCCAGCACGGACGGGCGTTGGTACAAGTCCACAGTGTCAATCGACGCCACCGGCATTCAACAGCCGGGGTTCAACATCCTGAACTTCCGTGTTGCTGGGTACTGCACGGGCAAGACGCTGCTCGATTGCGCAGGCGGCAACGTGCTGTCTGGCAGCGATATCCACCTGACTGGCGACGCTACGAACACGCCGCAATGCCTGCTCTATCTCGGGCGGGACAAAGTTGCTGGCGTTGTGCGCGCCGCGCCGAGCAACACTTTCCAAAAAGTGACGCTGAACGGCTATGCGTCGAAAGCATCGCTGATCCAATTCGCGTCGGAAGTGTCGGACCTGAGCGGCTTCTATATCGACAACAAGTCGAAGAACGCGAACAGCTATTGCTACGTCAACGCCGGCCATTGGGGCACGATCGATACCTATCTCGGCGGCATGACCTCCGACTATGCTACGCTGCCGGCCGCCACCGACAGTTCGCAGTCGAACATTTTGCACAAGATCGACATGCCGACGCTTATGCGTAACGTCCCGTGGACGCTCGCCGTGACCGGTGTCACGAAGGCAAATCCCGCGGTCGTTTCGGTCAATGCAGCGGGCCTTGTCTCATCTGGTCTTGCGAACGGCGACAAGGTTTTCATTCACGACTTTGCCGGAATGACGGAACTCAATCCGGGCACCACGAATGCAACCGCCGTCTACACCGTCGCCAATATCAACACGGGCGCGGGAACGTTCGAGCTTTCCGGCATCAACTCCACCGCGTACACGACCTTCACATCGGGCAATGTTCGCCCGCAGATGGGGCCGTGCATGTTGCTCAATGGCTGCGCCGCATTCTCGTGGGACAATGGCTACGGCCTTTCCTACGGCAACCCGAGCGTTGTCCTTGACATGAACAACGGCATCGCCATGCGCGATGTTTCGCTCGGCTGGCAGCATGAACCGAAGGGCCGGGCTCCGATCCGGGTAGACCAGCCGGCGACGGCTGTGCAGACTGTGCTTCAAGGCTTGGAACTGGATCTGCTAGGCCAGTTCCAGACGTTCACCACTTGCATCATCGACAGCAACACCGCGCTTGGAAACACCCGGATCGACAATCTGAAATTGAACGTTCGCTATATGACCACGGTGCCGTCGAGCAGCATTGTTGGGAGCCCCGCCAAGTTCGTTCTCAATGCCTTCGACATCAGGGTGCCGCTCACTGCCGCGATGCAGGATTTCACGGCGACTGGCTCGTGGGCTGACGGCTTGGCACAAAAGGGCGTCTTCGTCGCGGGCGACAGTTCGGTGGTCACTGTCTTTGGTACTGACTACGAGTACCGTAACAACAGCATCCCAGCGCAGGCAGTCTATTCAGATGACGGCAGCGCCAATGACGGCCCCTATTACGACCTGAAGCGGAACAGCGCCACCCCTGCGAACGGGGACGGTCTTGGCGTCGTTCGGTATCTCGGAAACAACGCATCAGTGTCGGCAGTGGCCTATGCACAGACCAGGGCGCGTGCCCTTCTGGTGGCAGCGGGCGGCGAAGCGGGCCGGCTTGAGTTCCTGACTATTAGCGGCGGCGTGACGGGGATCTCAGGTTATGCCCAAGGCACCCTCATAAACGCCGCAGGGTCGTTCACCGTGGCGAGCACCCAGGTGGTTGGCCCACGCGCAACCGGGTGGACGGCAGGCACAGGCACGGCGCTTAAGGGCGCATTCGCCGCCTACGCCGGCCAGACCCACACGGGGTCTTATGTACAGGCCACCGTGCAGGCTCTCGACAATGCTGCTAGGGATGCGAGCCAGCGCGTCAAGGCAATCGAAGACGCGCTACGCACGCACGGGCTGATCAATTGATACCGGTCTTGTAGTTTTATGCTGACCAATAGGACGACCAAATGCGCTTCCATATCGTGGCTCTGCCTCACGTCACCGACGCCTTCAGTTCCTGCGCTTTCACTAACAAAATCGCCAGTTTCTGCCGGATGATGAAGGGCCGCGGCCACACGGTCTTTCTCTACGCCGGCGAGCAGAACACAGCGCCGTGCGACGAACACATCGTCTGCATCGACCAGGCCACGCGTGAGGCTAGTTCCGTGGCAGCTTGTGAATTTCCAGTCGGACCGGACCGCCACGATTGCAACTCGTGCAGAAAAGCGCTCGTTCAACGGTGCTGAACAGCGCGTCCTTGCCATATCGGCGAATCAGGGCCGCCGGCTTCACCTCGGCGTGATGGGAGCAATTCTTGCACCACGCCCGTAGCTTGTGCCATTCGCGCAGATCCCCGAGCGCGACGTCGAGACCGGCGTGAATGCTCCCATCGATAATCGTCTGTGGTGGGATTTTCACTTCGCCGGGCGTGATGATTTTCTCCATGACGTGGCGACTGTTGAAGTGGATCAGCAGCATGCCCGGCCGGCGCCGGATCGCTGCCTGCCAAGCCGCTTGGCTGACCATCGCATCCGGCGATCGAGATATCGTTTCGAGGTGGGTCTTTTCCTCGCGGTCCTAAACTTCAATGCGAAAATTGTCCTCGGCCGTATTCGCCATCACGATCGCGCCTTGTGCCAGCCGCGAGAGAATCCGTTGGAAACTGCCGCCCGCGATAGAGCGAGCTCGCGTTCGAGTTCAGCGTTCCTGGCCAGAACATTCAGCAGCGCAACCACGGGATCGCCGCGGGCCGCAGCGATGGCCTGCTGCGCCGCCATTTCCAATTCCGACATAGCTTCGCCACTCGGCGCGTTCTGGCGCGTTCTCATAGCCCTTTCCTGCTCAGATCGTCTTCAGGAATAAGGAACATATTCCTCTGCCGTCAAGGCCGCCCTTGACTTTTTGTTCTTATTTTGTTCACTGTTAGCCAGATGGCGCCCGCATTGAAATGGCCCGCAGTAGGTCCGTTCCGTCCGTGGTCCCGGCATCGAAAATTTGGACACTTCCCTAGGTCGTAGTGACGATTTAAGGTTTGGGGTTCCCCTTTTAGGGCAAATCAGATTCAACGCTGACTTTTGGAGGTCAGCGATGGATTGCGATGCGCTTCGGGATGATCAGTGGGATCGGATCAGAGGGTTGGTTCCCGGAGGAACCAAGGGCAAGCGAGGTCCCAGGACGAATAACCGGCTGTTTTTGGATGCGTTACTGTGGATGGCGCGATCGGGCGGCCGCTGGCGCGAGACGGCGCTCGCAACACAGCCGATCAAACACCCGCTGGAGCTTGTCCAGATCAGCGGGCCAGTAGACACCACTGTTGCTCGGCCATGGCATTGATCCCGCCCTCGGCGCGGCTTTGATAAGGCACCGTTTCTCGGGGCGGCAGGGACCCGCTCCAGAACTCTACACGGAGCGGATTCCCTATTCCCATTCCTGACCACAGCGCGGGCTCAGGCAGCCGCTGCCGCGGGCAATGGAATTGCTGAAAGAATATTGTCTGCCGCGGCGCGAACGCAAGTAAGTCTTCCGAATGATACAACCGCCGAATTGAGCGCCGTCTTCTCCCTACCGGCCGAGCGGTTGCCGGGACAGCAAAACCAACTCGGCTTCGTCGGTCACCCCAGCCATATAGTTCGCGATGACGCGCGATGCGAGCGCGTCCAGCGCTTCAGGCGACTGGCGGTTGACGGTGACCTGTTCGAACACCCGCCCGAGCAATGCCAGTTCCTCAGGCTCCAAAATTCCCGCTTCAGTTGCCTTCCGTCGAATCGGCATGATTCTCCTCGCGAAAATCCTGCAGCGAAGCGTGCCGCAAATCCACCTCGCCGCGCAAGTGCTTCACGCGGCCGATGATCCCCGGCTTCACCCATTGCGTCGCCGGTCGCTTCATGCCCTTGGGCGCCGGCCCGGCGTGCTCCTGGACGCGCTTCCATAGCCGCTCGCGGATTGCCCGGCTGGAGTTGATAAAAGCCGAGCCGACATACTGCCCAGTCTGACGATCGGCCATAAGCGCAAACGCCGGTTTTCCGGGCTCCCGTTCGACGCCGAGCAACTCGTATTCCTCGACCGTATAGCATTTCGCCTTCAGCCAGTTGGTCGACGGGCCGCTGCGATATTTGCTGTCCTTGCGCTTCGAGACCATGCCTTCCATGCCGGCCCGGTCGATCAGGTGGAAGATGGCGCTCGCCTCGCCCGGTAGCGCTTGGCTGAATTGGATACGGATGTCCGGCGGAATCATCTCGGAAAGGATCTCGCGCCGGTCCTCCAGCGGCATGTCGCGCAGATCGTGGCCGTTGACGTGCAGGAGATCGAAGGCGACGAAATAGAGATCATGTTGCCGGCTGGTGATAGCCTTGCGCAGAGCGCCGAAGTCAGACAGCCCGGCATCGTTCAGCACGATGATCTCGCCGTCTATGATGGCGCTTTCCACCTCGAGGTCAGCGGCCGCATTGGCGAGGTCGCGGTATTTGGCGGTCCAGTCGAGGCCGCGGCGGGTGAATAGGCGAACGCCGGTTTCATCCTTGATGATCTGCGATCGATAGCCGTCGAACTTGACCTCGTGAATCCAGCCTTCGCCCTCGGGCGGCTTCTCAACCAAGGTAGGCATCAGCGGCTCGATGAACTTGAGCCGGCCTTCGTTACGCATGCACTGAAACTCCACGCCGCGATTTAAGACGAAATGGCTGCTTTAGTTCCATCGCATTTTAGCGGAATTATATATAAACGTCGTTGATGCAGATCGATGCGGAAGACTGCCGGGCGGCGCTAACCATCATCAGAAGAACGATTGAGGAGCACTGCCCGCCCGGCGTTCTGCCGAGCGAAGAGATGGTGAACGGGCTCTATGGCCCAAGGTTGATGGATGAGGCGGCGGCGCTTGCCGCTGCAATCGTCGCTACGGTCGAGAAACTGACGGACAGGGGAAGCAATGAATAGCAGTGCCCGCGCATGATCACAGACCTGTTCCTCACTGGTGTCGCCGCTTTCTCACTCCTCATTCCGCTCTATTTCATCCTCGAATGACAATCCGCTGCCGGGATCTACCCTCTTAGGTGTATTTGCGCCGATGCTAATATAAGCGCATGATGGAGGCCGCCGGGAGGATCTCCGGCATGGCCCGGCTGCCGTGGTCCCCCAACCCCCCTGCGGCAGCCGGGTCGCCTCTTCAGGCCCGGCCCGCCGCGCGGCTTTTCCCACTGCCGAAAAAGAATTAGCCCTCTAGACTTTTGAGACAGAGTTGCCGCATTATTTGTGCGGGGGAAATCAAATGAGAAAATCGATAGTTCTTGCGGCCGCCGGGGTGTGCCTCTCCGGCTGCTCAACTACGCCTGTAGCTAGCGAAACCGATCTCACGGCAATGAACACAGTGACGCTGTGTCATGTGTTAGCATCCAGCACCGACGACCAATATCGAAGCAAAGTGGTTGCCCTTTTGACGCGGCGGGGCGCAACCGCCGAGAAGTGCACGCGGCTGGTGCAAGCCGACAATGCTGTCGCGACTGGAATAGCTGTTGCGGCAGTGGGAGGCGCAGCCGTGGCCGTTGCTGCTAACAACGGTGGCGGAGGCTACTATGTGCCTCGTCCTCAGGTCTACGGTGTCGCCTGGGACCAGTTCTACGGTCAAGGCTACGTGCTGATCTGGCGATGCCGAGACATGGCGACGGGGCAATTCGTATATGATACCTACTGCGCCGGCATGCCCATGATCGACAGCACTTGGCCAGGTTGGTCGGCATAGGCGCTAAACAATGAAACTCGAACGAGGTCTCCAACTCAAACTGCTGCAAACCCTCTCGGAGGTCTACCCGGACTCAATGCGCAGCTTTCCCGTCATCGAAGGTGCCGACTTGTCCACCTTTACCGCGAATCTCTGGTACCTCACCGAGCATGGTTTAGCTGAAGCAAAATGGAGCCGGATGTTGAACGGTCCGCCGGGGCCGATATCAGCGAGAATCACCGCCGCAGGCTTAGATTTTCTCGCTGACGACGGGGGCCTATCTGCGATTCTCGGAATCGTGACGGTCCGTCTGCACGAAGACACGATAAAAGCGCTTTTGGTTGATCAGGTCGAGAAGTCCAACGCGCCAGCCACGGTCAAAACCAAGCTGGTTGACCAGATCAAGTCGCTTCCGGCGGAAGCGACGAAGGCCTTAACCCTGGAGGCGATCAAGGCCGGATTGGCTAATGTTCCCCAGTTTATCGATTGGCTACAAACCACTCTAGCGAGCTAAGGCATGGTGGACAGGTCACGTCACGACAACCGATCTGATCAGTGGCGAAGGCGAACTGGCGCCAGGCGCTCTCGTGCACGCAGAAGATGGGCGAAAGTCCCGCTGCGCCTGATCGTTGGCACGGTCACTGCGGCCGGCGCATTGGCCGCGCAGATGCTCCTGCAGCACAGCGACCGTTTGCCGGAGCTCAACCTGTCGAACTTGCTCGAGCCGCGGCCGGAACCGATCGCCGGCGTGGCCTCTGTCATCGACGGCGACACGATCGAGATCCACGGCCAGCGGATCCGGTTCAACGGCATCGACGCGCCGGAGAGCCGGCAGTACTGCGACGACGCCAAGGGCTTCGAATACCCATGCGGCCGGCGATCGGCCGAAGCGCTCGACTCTTTCCTGGCGGCCTCGAGGCCGGTGCGGTGCACCTT
This sequence comes from Mesorhizobium sp. SARCC-RB16n, assembly GCF_008520305.1. GTDB lineage: Bacteria > Pseudomonadota > Alphaproteobacteria > Rhizobiales > Rhizobiaceae > Mesorhizobium. The sequence continues at coordinate 48,300 of NZ_ML703287.1, forward strand.
CGTCGACTGGGACCGCTATCACCGCTTCGTCGGGGACTGCCGGCGCGCAGACGGCGCCAGCGTCGCCGCCTGGATGGTCGAGCATGGCCAGGCGCTCGATTTGGCCTCGCTACAGCCATGGCGCCTACACGGCGCAGCAGGCGAACGCCGAGGCGGCAAAGGTCGGTCTGTGGGTCGGAACGTTTCAGGCGCCTTGGAATGGCGCGCGGAGCACGCCGACGCGCCGTCGCGCCAGCCCCTCGGCATCGTCAGTCGCAAGCTGGTCGCGCAGAGCGGCTATTCCTGCGAACCGCGGCGGACGTGCAAGCAGATCGGTTCGTGCGACGAAGCCCAATGGTATCTGCAGAACTGCCCATGGGGCGGAAAGCTGGACCGGGATGGCGACGGGGTCGCCTGTGAGACGCTTTGTTAGGTTAGGGACGGGCTCACCGAAACTTTACCGCAGGGCAAATCACCGGCGTAAGCAATCATCGTATCAAATCAGAAGTCAAAAAGGGGGAGATCCATGAAAATCCTTGCACTGGTTATACCGTTAGCAACCCTGGTCCTTGCTCGAGCCGAAGCGGCGGAAATCAATGTCGCGCACCTGGACCAGCAGCTTGGCCTCGGCTACGGCTTCAATCCGGTAATTGGAAACTTCCACCCGCCCTGTATAAAAGTCGTCGCCAACCAGGCTGATAAAACAATTGTTTCCGACCCCAAGGCGGTCGTTGACATAAAGAAGATATCCTCTACGACTGAGTTCAAGAAAGCACTAAACGTTCACGTGTATGCATCGGTATTTGGAGCCGCAGGGCAGGCAAGCGCGGAACTCTCCAACATTGTCGCTCACGGTGTAAGTTCAAACGATTCATATTTTTCAATACAGGTTAGAGTTGAAGGTACCAGAGAAGTACTGTCGGGCGACATTGAATTAACCGATTCGGCTATCAAAGCGTTGAAGATATCGCAAGCTTTTTTCAAAAGCGCATGTGGGGATAGTTATGTCGCATCCTTGGTTAGTGGCGGAGAATTTTTGGCAATCGTTCAGCTGCATAACGCCAGCGAAGAAGAAAGCAATAAATTTCTGGGCCAACTGAAGGCGAGCTATGGCACCGCAAAGATTGATGCGGGAACTGAATCAGATTTTCAGACACTTTCTAAAACTAATAGAGTAGACATACATATTGCCCAGACAGGGCATACAACCGACCATCCGTCATCTCTAACGGATCCGGAAGCGTTGCTCCGATATGCTGCCGAATTTGCTGGAAAATTGGTGGGAGAGAAAGACAGCATTCCAAGCGTTTCTTCTGCGATATATGCTAATTATTCTGATTCGTTGAACTTCAAGCTAGCGTTACACGAAGCAAATATATCTAAACTGTCTTCCCAAAGCAATTCCGCTGATATTATGGAAGATCTGATGCAATTGTACGACGCATCGACAGATCGTATTGCGATCGTGGAAAACGCGCTGAATTTCAACGAAAGCTATTTCGATTTCGACCATGATAAGGCTTCAGAGTATCTTTCAAAAATGAAGAAAGTTCGTAGCGATGTTGAGAAGGCCGCAAAATCTTGTGCCACGGCCGCCGCCGATGGAGGCGATTGTGCCGAGCAAGACACCGTTGCCATAGCTGAAGTCCCGGCGGACATTAAACGCGTTCCTGATTGCAATGTGTCTGCATTCGCTTCGATGCACGCCGCCGGTAGCGATAGCGCGTGTACGCAAGTGCAGAGGGTGGATAAAAATTGCTACTGCACGCAGTGCGAGGCATTTCTGAAGTCGAGCTACAAGAGAGCAAGCTCTCAACATCTCCAGTCGGAGTGCATCGGGTTCGCGGCTAATACCCTCGTGACAGCTAGGGTCCATTCTAAATTGTCGATAGCCGGAACGGGAATATGGCCGGAGGTATTTTTCAACGGGGGCAAGGAGGCGACAATAATGAACCAACATTTTAGCGGTTCTAGCGACGTGGACCTGGACACGGGGATCGATCGGGCGCTTAAGACCACGTCGAAAGGAAGCTTTCCGATCGACGTAACCGTTAACGCCTGCATGCAGGATGGCTCTCCTCAGCAGACAACTTGTAAATTTGAAAATATCGACCCTTCTGAAAAATCACTTGTCACTGTGCAGAGCCAGAACTGATTACTTGTCGAACGAGTGTTCAGATATCGGGCGCCAGCCGCCTAATCGTGTCAGCGACGTAGGAAGGCGCCAGATGCGCATAGTGCTTCTCAACCATGCGAGTGTCGCTGTGGCCGAGCGCTTCGGCGACGACGATTAATGGGGCGCCGTTGCGAACCATCGTACTGGCGTAGGTGTGCCTGATCTCGTGCAGCGTAACGTCTGACAGTTTGGCTTGGGCAAGCAACGCCTTCCAGGGGCGATTGTAAGTAGACGGCGCCCAGGCCGCACCATTCTCCTGCCGAAGCAGCGCCTCGGCTCCGGGTCGATCGCGTGCGAGCCTTTCGAATAGTTCGGCGCCGCCAGTAGGAAGCGGGATGTGCCGCGGCTTGCCGCTCTTGCTCTCTGCCACGAAAACCGACTTGTTAGCCGCGTCATAATCCGACACCCGGAGCCGAGCGAGTTCACCGAAACGCGCGCCCGTCACAAGAGCGGCCGACACGAGATCCCGAATGGCGCCGTTGCTGGCGGCGATGAGCGCCTTCTGCTCTGCAGGCGACAGAAACCGGACACGCGCTGCGGTAGTGCCACGGTAGGGCTTCACCAGACGCCAAGCGGTGTCATCGGTCACGAGCCGATTGTTGAAAGCCCAATTGAGAGCAGCCTTCAGGGTAGTGAGGGTCCTGTTTGCGGTGTCGCGCCTCCGCCGGATAATTTCAGGGTCCGATAGGTCGACCGTGACCGTGTTCGCTTTGCTAGCCGATTTCTTTGTCCGCAGCCGCTTCTGCGCCGTCACCATACCGTCCCGCCAGGCGCGGACCTTTTCGATCGTCAAATCGGCGACTTTCGCCGAACCCAGCTTTGGCCGAATATGGAATGCGGCCCTGGTCTTGGCGTCGCCAATCGACTTCATACCCTCCGCGCTGCGCGCTTCAAAATACCGGTCGAGAGCGTTGTTGACCGTCAACGCCGCCGGCGCGTTGCTGCCACCTTTCAGCACCTTCAGCCAGGCTCGAGCCGCCTCTTTGGCTTGCTCATGTGACAAGATGGTTGAGCCGTCGGCCGCTAGGACGTCGTCGGCGCGCCCCAGCTTTGACTGGATGCGAGCACCGTCGCTCGAGCGTGACGCCGCCAGCCATGCGCCGCCGCGGCCATAGCTTCCCCGGCCGCGTCGATACCCCAGCCGGAGGCCAGGATTGATGATCTCCCATTCGGGGGCGTCCGAGTAGGGCAGGGCCGTCCGACTGGTCCGACTTGAAAGAACGCTGCGGCGCTGCGCCATTCTGCCTCCGGGAGTTTTCGTTGCTAATTTCGTTGCAACGAACCCGCTAGAACGCAGATGGTCGCAAACACACAATAGCGCACAATACCATTGTGAATCAAACGTGTAAGAGCGTGCGTCGTTGTGCAGCAAAGTCCAAGTTGACGCCCTCTCACGGCGGGAACAGGGGTTCGATTCCCCTTGGGCGTACCAAACAACGGCGCGGTCGTTGACCTCCAGACAATCCAACAACACCGGACCGATCCGCATGGGCTTTGCATGCCCGAAAGGGCGCGCCATGCCCTGCCAGAGCCTGGACGTCCCATGCCCGAATCCACCCAATTTAAGTCAGGCCGCGTCGCTTGAAAGCACTGCGATCTCTGATACTTGCGGTGCGGGGGTAGCTTTCGCGGCAACGCGGATTTTGGGTCGGGTAGAGTTTGGAATGACCGCTGTGAAGACGATGTGCACCCACTGCCACGGCGGCGGCAAGGTATTCGACTGCTCCAGATGGCGTGCGTCAAAAGGGCATTGCTGCCCGCAAGGGACGCATCGAAGTGGTTGTCCCGGAAAGACCTTGGTGTGCGCGGAGTGTGCCGGCCTTGGGACCATGCCAGAAGCCGAGTTGAGGGCCGTCGCATAGGCCGCCCTGCCGGTAAGTCGACCGCCTTCGCGGCTATCAATGCTGTTTGGTGCGTTGGGACGACAGGCACATTAAGGTTTGGTTTACCAATAGCCTGTCTACTGGGGACAATTCGCTTTCGGCCCGCGACCACGGATGTACTGGCGCAACTGTCGAGGCGGAAAGGAAAGGTCGGCTCAGTGCCGGCCTTTTTGTTTTGGTGCTATGAGCCCGCACTGGCCACGGTCAGGCGCCCAGGCGGTTCGCAACCGGATTTCCCGCAACAACTTTTTGGCAAGGGATATTGCCATTATCGATGTTGGCCCTACCATCGATTCCAGCGATCCGGCACGGATTGCCGGCTGGTCGTGACGCTGAGGGCTTTGCAATGAAAGGTGTTGCCGAACTGATGATTGCGGGTGTGATATCGGCAGGGTTCGTCTTTCCGTCGAATGCCGCAACGCTCAACACCATGGACGATGTCGGAGCCGCGATCCAATCATGCTGGACACCGCCCGCCGACGCCGGGAATTCGATTGTAACCCTGAGCTTCAGTTTCAAGCGCGACGGTACTCTGATCGGCCCGCCTCGACCAACCGCCGTCAAGGTGGCCGGCGACGACAAGGCGCGTAAGTCGTTCGTCGATGCGGCCATCGCTGCCGTTAAGAATTGCACGCCGCTGAGTTTATCGCCGGAGCTGTCGCAAGGAATTGCCGGCAACGTGTTCACGTTGCAATTCGCTTCACCCAAGAAATAGCTTTTCTTGCCGGTTTTACGGATTCGGGGGCGCAGACGCGACCGCAGAAGTTTGCTACCTGGCTTTTCCCGGTTGGCGGATCAATGGCTCAGGCGCCGTACTTCGGCATGCCGTGCCAGCTCCGGTGTCTCAAAGACATAGTCGCTCCAGGCCGATTCCGGAATCTGCCCGGCCAGATAGCACTCGAGCAACAGATTTTGCTCGGGACTGAGCGGCCGCGGGGCACGTTCGTGATCCAGCCCGAGAGAGTGAAAAAGATTTCTTGTCAGTTCCGATACCGTGAAGTGGATCGACATCCGCGTTCTCCTTCTCCCTTTAACGCAGCGGCGCGGGCAAAGGTTTCAAGGCCGGACACCGGTAACGCTTGATTGATCACATGGCTCGACGCATCGAGCATTCTCGCGGGAATGGCCGTCTTCGATGAGCCTGTCGTCTGTCCACTGGACCAGGGTCCGGCTGGAACAGGGTCCGGCTGGAACAGGGACCTGCTCCAAGCGTTGTGGTCGGTATCAGGCAGGAGAAACGCCATGGCCACGTTCAGGGAAATGAGGATACTGGAGATCGTCGAGGACGGCACCCTGACTTCAGACCAGAAGATCGCCGAATTGCGCAAGATCGAATCCGAGGCGCGCGGGCTGCAGCGGGCGGCGTCGGAGAGCCCAATGGGCGACGATGATGGCTGGCAGGACGATCTGCGCCAGGTTCGGCTAGCACTCGACAAACTCGGGGCCAAGGAACCGAGGAAGGGCGCGGCATCGCTGTAGGGGCCCCGTCCGTGGTCCTAGTCGCAGACCATGCGAATTCTTTGGCCGGGCGCGCTCACGTTCCTGCATGTCAATTGTTTTTCGGAGTCTGATGCTGGGGGAGACGGCGGTGATGCCCTCGTCTGCCGCCTGTGCGGCGCAGGCTTCACGACCCTGCGCTCGAAAACCCGTCCGGGAGGCTGTGGCGGCCCCGGAAAGGTGCCGTTGTCCGCTTGAGGCTGGTAGTCGACATTGGGCGGTGGCCGGTCCCAGATCCGCCTGGCGTCGAGCGGCCGCGGGATGATGACCGTGCCGTCATAGCTGCGGGAGCAGCCGCCGCCGAAAAGCAGCACCACGCCCAGCAAGAAAGGCCCTATCCGTCCATACATTAGCAACACCCCTGCGCATGCTTATAGCGCGGCCTTGCTCCGCGCCACAACCGGACGGAATAACGCAGTAGGAACAGGCCGGTTGCGCCGTTAAGGTTAGCGGATCGTTAATGCTTCTGCGGCACATTCCGCCGACGAACCGCGGAGGGAGGTTCGGCCTTGATTTTCGGGGTGGGGACAGCATGGCGGAAGTGGACGAAGCAATCGGCGCGCGCGGCAAGCGCGAGCCCGGCAAGGCAGCCGCGCATGGAGGCGATGGATCATCCGGCGTCGGCATGGATTGCGCAGACGCGCTGCGCCGGCTCGTTGAAGCGGGTTCGGACTGGATCTGGGAAACCGACGCGGAACTTCGCTTTTCCTGGCTTTCACAAGACTACCAGGCGGCGACGGGCATCGATCCGGCTGATGTGCTCGGCCGTTTCCGCTTCGATTTTCTCAACCAGGTCCTGAAGGGCAACCGCAGCACGGCAGCCCATCTGGAGGATTTGCAGGCGCACCGGCCGTTCCGCGACTTCGTCTACGAACTGAAGGGTGGCCGCTCCGATTGCCGCTGGGTGCTGACGTCAGGCTTCCCGCGTTTCGACAGCGAAGGAAACTTTGCCGGCTATCGCGGCATAGGCCGCAACGTCACCGCGCTGGCCAGCGCCTTCGAAGCCATGGAGCCGTCGGCTGGCGGCGAGCCTGTCCAGCATCTTGCCGATCTCGAGCGGACGATGGACGCCATGCATATGGGCGTCGTGCTTCTGGACGCCAGGCTCGACGCACTGATCGTCAACAAGGCCTATCGAAATCTCTCCGGGATTCCGGATGGGGCCGTAACCGTCGGCGCTCCGTTCAGCCTGTTGATGGAACTCAACCGCCGCAATGGTATCTACGGCGACATAGACGAAGCGCAATGGCAGCACTACCTCGCCACTCGCATCGAGGAGATCAGGGCCGGTACAGTCGCACCCCGAGAGTTTGTCCGCGCCGACGGGCGGACCATGATGTTCTCCGTCACGGCCCTGTCGAGCGGCAAGCGCCTGCTGACCTACTATGAGGTCACCGAGGTCAAGCGCCGTGACGCCGAGATCGAGGATGCCAACGCCAAGATCGCCGAGACTTTCGCCAATCTCCGCACCATGGTCGACCAGATGCCGATCGGGGTTCTCGTCGTCGATGCCGACATGCGTGTCGAGGTCATCAACCGCGCCTTTTACGATTTCTGGCAGATCGAAGCTCGGGGCGCCGAGACCGGCTGCAGCTTCCGCGATCTGATGGACGCGAGCCGCGACACCGACCCCAATGGTTCGGACGACGCGACATGGGAGCGGCATGTCGCCGAGCGCGAGGCCGAAATCAGAGCCGGCACAGCAGGATCGCGGCAGTTCCCGCGCAAAGACGGCGGGACGCTGATCGCGTCGATGGCGCCGCTGGCCGGCGGCAAGCGGTTCATTTCCTATGTCGATGTCACCGAAATGAAGGACCGCGAGGCCGAACTTGCCGAAGCGCTGGAAAAGGCGCGATTGGCGGAGGCCGTGATCAACGCCGTCAAGGATCCGATCTTCGTCAAGGACGACAATCTGCGCTTCGTCTTCGTCAACGAGGCCTTCGCGGCGCTGTTCAAGCAGACGCCGCAAGCCATGCTTGGCAAACCGGGAGGCGATTTCCTCGGGCCGGCCGATGTCGCGCTGTTCGAAAGCAGCGAACGTGAGGTATTGGCCGGCGGGCGGCAGTACGAAGTGGAGGAAAGCTTCAAGGCCGACGGCGCCAGCCGTTCGCGAATCGTCAGGAAGAACCGCGTCCGCATGGCAAGCGGCCGCGACTATGTAGCCGGCTTTCTCTTCGACATCTCCGACATGAAGCGGCGCGAGACCGAAGCGCAGGAAGCGCGCAAGCATCTCGCCAACGTGCTGGAATCGCTGCCGGCAGGCGTCATCATCTACGACCGTGACGACAAGTTCGTCTTCGCCAACCACAGACTGCAGAATACGCTGCCGGCGCTGAAGCCCTTCTGGCATCCCGGCCGCACTATCCGCGAAGCGCTGGAGTTCGGTCATTCGGTCGGCTATTTCCGTTCGAGCGGCGATCTCGGGATCGACGGCCTGTACGAAGCCGATTCCGAGCGTTGGCTCGATGGTATGCTGGCGCGTTACCATCTCCCAAATTCCTCCTATGAGCGCCTCGATGCCGATGGACGCTGGTACCAAGTCTATGACATGCGCACCGATGACGGCACGTTTATCGGCGTCCGCGTCGACATCACCGACCTGAAAAGCCGCGAGGCGGCGCTTCGTGACTCGATGCGCCAGATCGATCTCTTCCGGCATGTCATGGACGAGTTGCCGGTGGCCGCCTTCATCAAGGCGCAGGACCTGAGCATCGAGTTCGTCAACAAGGCCTGGTGCGCGCTGACCGGTCTCGCCAAGGACGATGTAATCGGCCGGACCGACCGTCAGCTGTTCAGCGGCGAGGAAGCGGAGAGCTTCAGCCAGGACGACACCGATGTCGTGGCCAGCGGCAATGTGCGCGAGGTCGAGGAGCCCGTCACCCATCGTGACGGAACGGTGCGGCAGTTGATGACGCGCAAGAGCCGCCTGGTGGCCACGGACGGATCGGTGCATCTGGTCGGCTCCAGCACCGACATCACCGACGTCAAGGCACGCGAGCAAGCTCTGGAAGAGAGCATGCGCGAGAACGAGGTGTTCCGCAGCCTGATCGACAATGTCCCGGTGTCGATCTACGCCAAGCGCTCCGATCTCAGGCAGTTCTATGTCAACAAGGGCTGGTGCGACCTCACCGGCTTCAGCAAGCAGGACGCGATCGGCAAGACCGACGTCGAGATATTCGGGCCGGATGGCAAGGCCTTCGTGGCCGGCGATCTCGCCGTGCTGCGTACCGGCGAGACGCAGGAGATCGAGGAGACGGTGCGCCTTCCCGACGGCAGCGTCAGGCATCAGTTCGCCCGCAAGGGCGCAATGATCGCTTCCGACGGTTCGCTTTACCTGATCGGTTCGACCACGGACATTACGGAGCTCAAGCAGCGCGAGGCGGAGCTCGGCGAGGCGCGCCAGCGCGCCGTGCTCGCCGACCGCGCCAAGTCGGAATTCCTCGCCAATATGAGCCATGAGATCCGCACGCCGATGAATGGGGTGCTGGGCATGGCTGAACTCCTGGCCAAATCCAATCTCGACCCGAAGCAGAAGACATTCACCGACATCATCGTCAAATCGGGCAATGCGCTTTTGACCATCATCAACGACATCCTGGATTTCTCCAAGATCGATGCCGGCCAGTTGGTGCTCGACCCGGCACCCTTCAATCTCGCCGAGGCGATCGAGGACGTGGCGACGCTGGTGTCGACACGGGCCAAGGAAAAGGACCTCGAACTCATCGTGCGCATCGAGCCGCGGCTCGAAAGCCTGTTCATCGGCGATGTCGGCCGCATCCGGCAAATCGTCACCAACCTGGTCGGCAATGCGGTGAAGTTCACCGAAGAAGGCCACGTGCTGGTCGATGTGACCGGCGAACCGGTTCCGACGGGAACCAGGCTGACGATATCGGTCACCGATACCGGCATCGGCATCCCCGAGGAAAAACTGAAACTGGTGTTCGAGAAATTCAGCCAGGTCGACACGTCGTCGACAAGGCGCCACGAGGGCACCGGGCTTGGCCTTGCCATCACCTCGCGGCTGGTCGACCTGATGGGTGGCGACATCGGCGTCGAGAGCGCCGAAGGCAAGGGGTCGACTTTCTGGTTCACCGTGACACTGCCTGGGGCCGAGCGGCAGACCGGGCAGCGCATCACGCCGATGGACGTGACGGGCGCACGCGTGCTGATCGTCGACGACAATGCCGTCAACCGGGCCATCCTGACGGAACAGATGACCTCGTGGACGTTCGATTCTTGTGCGGCTGAAAGCGGCGCCGAAGGTCTCAAGGTGCTGATCGCAGCGGCAGCCTATGGCGTGGCGGTCGACTGCGTCGTGCTCGACTACCAGATGCCCGGGATGAGTGGCGCCGAAATGGCGCGCATCGTGCGCAACACCGAGGGCCTCGCGGACACGCCGATCATCATGCTGACCTCGGTCGACCAGTCGTTTGCCAACACCAGCTACCGCGATCTTGGCATCGACGCGCAGCTGATCAAGCCGGCACGCTCCTCGGCGCTCCTGGAAACGCTGGTCGCGACCATCCAGCGCCATCGCCACGCGACCGGCGGCCAGACCGTTCAGCCGCCAGCGGGCGAGGCGATCGAGACTACCCGCCGGTCGCCTCTGACGATAGCCGAGCAGCGTGCGCAGTTGCAGCCGCCAGCGGTTCGTCCCAGGCTGCCTGCCACGGGCGACGGGCACAGGTTGGATATCCTCGTGGCCGAGGACAATGAGGTGAACCAGATGGTCTTCACCCAGATCCTCGGCGAGACCGGCTACGGTTTCGAGATCGTCGGCAATGGGCGCAAGGCGCTCGAGGCCTTCGGCACGCTCAATCCGTGCATGATCCTGATGGATGTCTCGATGCCGGAGATGAGCGGTCTCGAAGCGACGGCCGCGATCCGGCGGCTTGAGCAGGAAACCGGCACGCATGTGCCGATCGTCGGTGTCACCGCGCATGCGCTCAAGGGCGACCGTGAACGCTGCCTGGAGGCGGGCATGGACGACTATCTGCCCAAGCCGATCAGCCCCAGGGCGCTGCTCGAGAAAGTCGAGCGCTGGATCGGTGCTGGACGTCAGGTCCATCGCAACGCGGGATAGCACTCGCGTCGCCCGGATTGCAGGATCCGGCGGGGCAAATCGAGGGAATCAGCAGGGGATTTGCCGCTACCTCTGCGTGCAGTGACTATGGTGCGATCGCGCCATATCAAAGGCGGTGTCCAGCCGGAACAATAGCAAAATCGAATTCCGCCCTTCTCAGTTACGGGCGGGAGTAGCGACCGCCTGCAAGAAACAGTGTCACTCTACCCCAACGGACCTGTTTTTGGCGATGGCCCGGCCATGATACGCTCTGGCCGCGAGCAACGCGCTCCCGTCCGGATTTTCTTCACTTGGGAAAGCCCGGTCGAATCCCGGGCGATTCCAGCCGCCGGACGGCTCAAGCCCCTGATTCAGGCGGTAAACTCGGACCACGCCACGAGCGCCCGACATCAGCGCCTTTCGCGGTGCTGGCGACGCGTTACCGGGCTGACATGAAACTGTCATGCGACTGTAATAATCGAAGGCTATTGGCCTCAGCGGGCGCCGGAGGAAATGGCGCCGAGAGACCATCTTCCGAACAGGAGCAGGCCACATGAGACATTTCATCCGCTCGGCGGCCGTTGCGATTGCAATGGCTGCGGCGTCCACCCTCACCCTTTCCGCAGCAATGGCAGCTGACCTTTCCGGCGCCGGTTCCACCTTCATCTATCCGGTGTTCGCCAAATGGGCCGACACCTACAAGAAGAATACCGGTATCGGCCTCAACTATCAGTCGATCGGTTCCGGCGGCGGCATCAAGCAGGTTATCGCCAAGACCGTAACCTTCGGCGCCACCGACAAGCCGATGTCCGACGCCGATCTGGAAAAGAACGGCCTCGTGCAGTTCCCGATGGTGATGGGCGGCATCGTGCCGATCGTCAACCTCACGGGCATCAAGCCGGGCGAACTCGTCCTCGACGGCAAGACGCTGGCCCAGATCTATCTCGGCGCCATCACCACTTGGGACGACGCCGCGATCAAGGCGCTGAACCCCTCGCTCACCCTGCCGTCGACCGCGATCGCCGTCGTGCATCGTTCGGACGGCTCGGGCACAACCTTCAACTTCACCGACTACCTCGTGAAGCTCTCGCCTGACTGGAAGTCGAAGGTTGGTTCGGATACGGCCGTCGAATGGCCCACCGGCGTCGGCGCCAAGGGCAGCGAAGGCGTTGCCAACACCGTCAAGCAGACCGACGGCGGCATCGGCTACGTCGAGTACGCCTATGCCAAGCAGAACAACCTCTCCTACTCCAAGATGCTGAATGCAGCCGGCAAGGTCGTCGAGCCCTCGCTCGAATCCTTCGGCGCTGCCGCTTCGAATGCCGACTTCAAGGGCGCGAAGAACTTCAACGTCATCATCACCAACGAGCCCGGCGACGCCACCTGGCCGATCGCCGCCTCGACCTGGGTGCTGATCCACAAGGCTCCGGACGATGCCGCCGCCACCGGCGAAGCGCTGAAGTTCTTTGCCTGGGCCTACAAGGACGGCAAGGAAACCGCCAAGGCGCTCGACTACGTGTCGATCCCCGACAGCGTCGTCGACCTGATCAAGGCTTCGTGGAAGGCCGACATCCAGGCCGGCGGCAAGCCGGTCTACGCTGGCGAGTAACATCACCCGAAGGAGCGCCGCTTCGCGCGGCGCTCCTTTTTCTCAACACAAAGAGCCGAGCTTGACATGAGTGCTGTCCAGGAAGCCTTGCCAGCCATCAAGGGCTCGCGCGACGCCACCGTCAGACGTTTCGCACTGACGGACACGATCTTTCATGCGGCGACCCGTGCCGCTGCGATCCTGGTGCTGGTCCTGCTTGGCGGTGTCGCCATCTCGTTGTTTGCCGGCTCCTGGCAAGCGCTCTCGACCTTTGGCTTCTCCTTTCTGACCACCGAGAGCTGGAACCCGGTGACCGAGAAATTCGGTGCGCTTGCGCCGATCTATGGCACCATCATCACATCCGCGGTCGCCATCCTGATCGCCGTGCCGCTCGGCATCGGCATCGCGATCTTTCTCACCGAGCTTTGCCCGCGCCCATTGCGGCGCCCGATAGGCATGGCGGTCGAATTGCTCGCCGGTATCCCGTCGATCATCTACGGTATCTGGGGCCTGTTCGTGCTGGCGCCGTTCCTGCAGACGACTGTGCAACCCTATATAATCTGGCTGTTCCACGGCGTTCCCGGGCTGAACAATCTGTTTGCCGGCCCGCCCTATGGCATCGGCCTGCTCACCTCGGCGATGATCCTCGCCATCATGATCCTGCCTTTCATCACCTCGATCACCAAGGACGTGTTCGACACGGTGCCGTCGGTGCTGAAGGAGTCGGCCTACGGCATCGGTTGCACGACCTGGGAAGTGACACGGCGCGTGGTCATTCCCTATACCCGCATCGGTATCATGGGCGGGGTCATGCTTGCCCTTGGCCGTGCGCTCGGCGAGACGATGGCCGTCACCTTCGTCATCGGCAACGCGCACCGCATCTCGACCTCGCTGTTCGCGCCCGCCACGACGATTTCGGCGACCATCGCCAATGAATTCACCGAGGCCGTTGGCGATCTCTATACGTCTTCGCTGGTGGCGCTCGGCCTGATCCTGTTCGTCATCACCTTCCTCATCCTTGCCATCGCACGCTACATGTTGATGCGCATCGACGCCCGCACGGGAGCCTGACCGATGTCGACAGCCGCATCGCTTCACCAAAGCCGCAAGCGCAGGAATGGCGTGATGATGACGCTGTGCGTCGTCGCCGCCGGCATTGGCCTCGCCTGGCTGGCGCTCATCCTCGGCGCGCTGGTCTACAAGGGTCTGTCCGGCGTATCGCTGGCCGTGTTCACCGAAATGACGCCTCCGCCGGGTGATGCCGGCGGTCTGCTCAATGCCATCTACGGCAGCGTGGTGATGACGATCATCGCCGTGATCGTCGGCACGCCGATCGGTGTGCTCGCCGGCACCTACATGGCCGAGTACGGCCGCTTCTCCAAGCTCACGACCATCGTGCGCTTCATCAACGATATCCTGTTGTCGGCGCCATCGATCATCATCGGCCTGTTCGTCTACGAGTTGATGGTGCGGCCGATGGGACATTTCTCGGCCATCGCCGGCGCCGTTGCGCTCGCCATCCTGGTCATTCCGGTCGTGGTGCGTACCACCGAAGACATGCTCAATCTGGTGCCCAACGCGCTGCGTGAAGCCGGCACCGCGATCGGCGCGCCGCGCTGGGTGGTCATCAAATCGGTCGCTTACCGTGCAGCGCTCTCCGGCATCGTCACCGGCATATTGCTTGCCATCGCCCGCATCTCCGGCGAGACGGCGCCGCTGCTCTTCACCGCGCTCAACAACCAGTTCTGGTCGAGCAATCTCAACGCGCCGATGGCCAGCCTGCCTGTCACCATCTTCCAGTTCGCTCTCAGCCCCTATGAGGAATGGCAGCAACTGGCGTGGACCGGCGCACTCATAATCACCCTGACGGTTCTCGGGCTGAGCATTTTCGCCCGCAGCCTTACCGGACGCAGAGAGGACAGATGAAACCGATGTTGTCCACCGAATTGAACACGCCTGAAGCCGTCGTGGATAAGGCCAAGATCGAGGTCAAGAACCTCAACTTCTACTACGGCCAGTCGAAGGCGCTGAAGGATATCAGCCTGTCGCTGCCCGAGCGCAGCGTCACCGCCTTCATCGGCCCGTCGGGCTGCGGGAAATCGACGCTGCTGCGCGTCTTCAACCGCATCTACGAGCTCTACCCGAAGCAGAGCGCCGAGGGCCAGGTGCTGCTCGACGGCCACAACATCCTCGACCGCTCGCAGGATCTCAACCTCTTGCGCACCAAGATCGGCATGGTGTTCCAGAAGCCGACGCCGTTCCCGATGTCGATCTACGAGAACATCGCTTTCGGCGTCCGGCTCTACGAGAAGATCAGCAAGTCCGAGATGGACGGCCGTGTCGAACAGGCCCTGAAGCGTGCGGCATTGTGGACCGAGGTCAAGGACAAGCTCAACGCCAGCGGCCTCAGCCTGTCTGGCGGCCAGCAGCAGCGTCTTTGCATCGCCCGCACCGTGGCGGTGAAGCCGGAGGTCATCCTGCTCGACGAGCCGGCCTCGGCGCTCGATCCGCTGTCGACCGCCAAGATCGAGGAACTGATCGACGAGCTGCAGGCCGACTACACGATCGTCATCGTCACCCACAACATGCAGCAGGCGGCGCGCGTGTCGCGTCAGACGGCTTTCATGTATCTGGGCGAACTGGTCGAGTTCGACCGCACCGAGAAGATCTTCACGTCGCCTCGCGAGAAGCGCACGCAGGATTATATCACCGGCCGCTTCGGCTGATCTCACGCATACGAGGACCAGGCTCATGGCCGAACATACAGTCGCAGCCTTCGACGAGGATCTCGGACAGATCAGCAGGCTGATCAGCGACATGGGCGATCTCGCCGGCACGATGGTCGGCGGCGCCACCAAGGCGCTGCTGAATTCTGACAACGCGCTGGCACAGCGCGTTGTCTCCGACGACGCCATCATGGATGCGCGCCAGCGTGAACTCGACGACCGCGCCATCACCCTGATCGCCAAGCGCCAGCCGATGGCCGACGATCTGCGTCATGTCGTCGGCTCGATCCGCATGGCGGGCGACCTCGAACGCATCGGCGACCTTGCCAAGAACATCGCCAAGCGCGTCGGCTCCGTCGGCCTCACCGCCACGCCGCGCGACCTGTCGCACTCGATCGACTCCATGGCGCAACTGGTGCTGATCCAGGTGCAGGGCGTGGTCGAGGAATATGCGGCCGGCGACGCTGCCGCCCTTGCCAAGCTCAGGAATGACGACGAACGCATCGACGTCAAATACACCTCGGTGTTCCGTGAACTCCTGACCTACATGATGGAGGATCCGCGCAACATCACGGCTTGCACCCATCTTTTGTTCTGCGCCAAGAATCTCGAACGCATCGGCGACCATGTGACCAACATTGCCGAGAATGCATATTATGTGCTGACCGGCACGCAACTGCCCGCCAACCGTCCGAAGCAGGACGAGACGGCGATGTCGGCGCCGGCGGCTTGACGATAGGATGACCTGCCAATGATCGCGCCACGCATCATGGTGGTGGAGGATGAGGAGCCGCTCGGCGTGCTCCTGCGCTACAATCTGGAATCGGAAGGTTACCAGGTCGAGGTGGTGACGCGCGGCGACGAAGCCGAGATCCGCCTCCAGGAGAACGTGCCCGACCTCCTGGTGCTCGACTGGATGGTGCCGGCTGTTTCCGGCATCGAACTCTGTCGGCGTCTGCGAATGCGGCCCGAGACCGAGAGGCTGCCGATCATCATGCTGACGGCGCGCGGCGAGGAGAGCGACCGCGTGCGCGGCCTCTCGACCGGCGCCGACGACTATCTGGTCAAGCCGTTCTCGACGCCGGAATTCATGGCCCGGGTCAAGGCCCTGCTGCGCCGCGCCAAGCCGGAAGTGCTGTCCAGCGTGCTCAAGGTCGGCGACATCGTGCTCGACCGTGAATCGCACCGGGTCTATCGCAAGAAGAGCGAGATCCGGCTTGGGCCGACCGAATTCCGCCTGCTCGAATTCATGATGCGCCATCCCGGCCGGGTGTTCTCGCGCAGCCAATTGCTCGACAATGTCTGGGGCGAGACGATCTATATCGACGAGCGCACCGTGGACGTGCATGTCGGCCGCCTGCGGAAGGCGGTCAACAATGGCCGCATGCCCGATGTGATACGCACCATCCGTGGCGCAGGCTACGCGATCCGCGAGGATTGAAGCTGCGCCCGGCCAGCGCGACGCAGCGAAACATTCCTCGCCTCGCGGAAATGGCCGTTCGACTCACTGTGCCGTTGCCATCGAGCGTGCTGTCGGGTTTGCGCATCTGGACCGGTATCGAACTTTCCACTGCCCCAGCGTCGGTGTCGCACCGATCGCACGGTATGGTGTCACCGTCATCGAAGTCGTCAATAGCTTGGGACGCTCAGTCAAGCGGTCGAGACGCGCATTCATGGCGTCCGGCCATGCTTTTCCGGGAGTCCAAGGCGTTCGCGCGGGTTCAGGCAACGCTCTTCCCGGCACTTCCTCTCACCTGCACGCCCGGCGCGAAAATCTCCTGGTCGACGAAGGTCAATGCGCGTGGCGCAGCCTTCGCGGATGAGCGGCAGTTCGTTCGGCTCGGTGTCGAAGGAAATCGATTTCGAGTGCTGGCCGCCGGCGGTCTGGGCGATGGCCTCGCGCAAGGCCGGCTCGATCAGGTCGAAGGCTGCGGCGCTGACGCCGACCATGGCGACGGGTGCGGGATCGATCAGCGCGAACAGGCTGCCCAGCCCATAGCCCAGCGCCTCGCCGGCCTTGCGGTAAAGAGATCGGGGGCTAGGGCGGTCTGCGGCGTAAACCTGCCTGAGGACTTATATCACGTGCCCCTTCCGCCGGCGTGACCTATAGCCGGCGCCGCGCGGCAAGACGCGCCTTCATCCGTGCCTTTGCCGATTCAGTGCCATCGTGGAAGGTGTCGAACCACTTGTCCCATGGCACTTCCAGCGTGCCGTAGTTCACCTCAAAGTAGCGATGATGAAGCTGGTGGTGGAAGGTGCCCAGGTCGACGCGCTTGCGCCCGGCCAGCCAGAGCCCTTCGAACCCGGTATGGGTGGTAATGGCGTAAAGGCCATAGAACATCAGGTGGCAGATAAGATGCATCGGGCTGGACGGAACAACGAAATGGACCAGCGCGGTTCCGAAATAGAAAATGTGTTCAACCGGGTGCATCGCAAGGCCCGACCACGGCCCCACATCAATATTGCGGTGATGCAGCGCGTGGATGCGGTAAAGGAGCTTCGTATGGAGCAGCCGGTGAATCCAGTAGAAGTAGAAACTCTCCCAGATCGGGATCAACAGGAAGAGGCCGACGAACCAGACCGGGTGGCCGGACCATGTTAGAGTCGGCGCATAGCCATTGGCCATCGCCCACCAGACCAGCGCCTCGTATGCCGACCAGATCGTTACGCCCGAAGCCAGCGACCAGAATACGTTGTCGGCCAGTTGGCTGTCGAAACTGAAGGCGCGCCCCTTGCGCGGGTAAGGGCGCGGATCAAACTTCTTGTCGGTGCCCTGCAACTGGTGGCGGTGAAAAACAAGATGCAGCCCCTGCGCTACAATTGCCGTCAGGCCGAAGTTTCGTAGCCAGATCACCCCGATCCATAGCCCTGGCTCCTTCGCCTGGGCAAGCGTGGGGCTGGCCAAGGCATAAGCCGCGAAGGCCAGCCCCACGATGACGAGATTGATTGAGACAGGCAGCCAGCTTCCGACATACCAGCGAAAGATCTCTGCGAGGTTCAGCGGCCAGCGCCAGATCGGCGCAATCTCAATGGGCAGGCTGTCGGGGACGTGGTTCCATTCCTTCCGGTCTGACATCGATGTCGCTCTTTTCCGGCCGTGGCTCATGCGCAGGGTATTGCTCGGAAATTGACAACACAAAGAATATCTTTTCAGGTATTGGGGTCATTTTAATTGACGGTAAGATCTCATGAAAACACCGCACCCGACCTGGCTGCTCGCCTTCGAGGCGGCGGCGCGGTATGGCAGTTTCACCGCCGCGGCCACTGAGCTGAACCTGACCGCAGCGGCCGTCAGCCAGCATATCCGCCTGCTGGAAAAGCATGTCGGCGCGCGGCTGTTCGAGCGGCTGCCGCGCGGCGTTGCGCTGACGGATATCGGCCAGGCCTATGCCCAGCCGGTGCGCCAGTCCTTCGCCGAGTTGCAGCGGGCGACGGACGGTCTCTTCGCGCGCCCATCGCGGCGGGTGGTACGGGTGCGCGCCTCGATCACTTGGGCGGCGTTGATCCTTGCGCCCCGGTTGGCCGATTTTCGACAGGCCCATCCAGAGATCGACATCCAACTCTCCACCTTCGTCTGGTCCGATCGTTTTGAAGCCGGCAACAGCGATGTCGACATCCGCTGGGGGCACGGCGACTGGCCCGAGGGTGCGGTTCAACTGCTGGCCCATGAATCCGCGATCGTCGTCTGCCATCCTGCCGACACCGCCTGGTTGGCGGGGCACCGGGACATCCGCGACTTCCCCTTTGCCTGCCTGCACCATGTGATCGGGTTTGAGACCGAGTGGCAGCGCCTGTCGGATCATTTCGGCCTCGCCCTCCCGGCCCCGCCGCAGCGTGCCCGCTACGATTCATCGCTGCTCGCGCTGTGGGCGATGACCACGGGCGGCGGCGCCATGATCGTTCTGGAGAGTTTCGCCAGGCCGTTTCTCGATTCCGGCCAACTGGTCGCGCCCTTGCCGCACCGCGTGCCCATAAGTGGCGCGCATTACATGGTGCAGGCCGACGGGGCGGGGCGCAATGACGCGGTGCAGACCTTCTGCCGCTGGGCTGCGGCGCTCTACCCGGCCTGAACGCCGGTTGTGGGTACTGGCGCACGGCGGACCGCACCGCCGCCCGACGGGGCTTAGAGCCGGATGATTTTAGGTCGAATCGACCTGAAATCTGAATCCGTTTCTAAATCAAAGAGATAGAGCATGATGTCGTCCGAAAGCCGCTTCACACTTTTCGACATCATGCTCTAGCAGGAGGCCCGAAATCTGGCGGGTAGTATGTCATGCCCCGTCGGAGTGATTGGGTTCGATCTTGGTCTCAGGCAACGTTCTTTCCCGCGCCCGCCCTTGCCTGCACGCCAGGCGCGAAAATCTCCTGGTCGACGAAAGTCAGTGCGCGCATGGCGCAGCCTTCGCGGATGAGCGGCAGCTCGTTCGGCTCGGTGTCGAAGGAAATCGATTTCGAGTGCTGGCCGCCGGCGGTCTGGGCGATGGCCTCGCGCAAGGCCGGCTCGATCAGGTCGAAGGCTGCGGCGCTGACGCCGACCATGGCGACGGGTGCGGGATCGATCAGCGCGAACAGGCTGCCCAGCCCATAGCCCAGCGCCTCGCCGGCCTTGCGGTAGGCTTCGCGCTCAGGTCCGTCGTTCTCCCTTGCCGTCGCGGCGAGTGTCCGCATCTGCGCGTCGCTGACATCGGCGGCCGGCTCAGTGTCCTCGCCAAGCTGCCTGGCGTTGCGCCAGATGGCGTAATTGCCGGCATAGGCCTCGACGCAGCCGCGCCGCCCGCAGCGGCAGAGCGCGCCGCCCGGCCGGTGGATCATGTGGCCGAACTCGCCCCCAGATGAATGCGTGCCGGTGAACAGCTCGCCCTTCAGCACCAGACCCATGCCGATGCCGTGCGAGAGCAGGATGGCGATGAAGTCGTCGCGATAGCGTTCGGGGTCGCGCCAGCGCAGCGCCACCGCCATCATGTTGCAGTCGTTCTCCATGGTGGCGGGAATGCCGAATTCGGCTTCGAGTATGTCGGCGAAGGCAATGTCCGTCTGCGGCGTGATCGGCGACCACAGCATGGCACGCGCCTTGGTGTCGGTGATGCCCTGGATCCCCAGCGCGATGCGGGCAACACTGCGGACATCGAGATCGGGGTCCTCGAGACGACGTCGCACTATTGCCGTGCATTCACCGATCAGCGCCTCGCGCGACATGGTCAGCGTGTCCAGCCTGCGCTGCTCCTCGGCGACCACCTGGCCGGCATAGTCGATGACGGCGACGGAGAGGAAATTCAGCGACAGCACCACGGTCATGACAGTCGCGGCCTTGGGGTTGAGGCCAAGGCCAACCTGCGGCCGGCCGCGTTTCAATAAGCCGGCCTCGTTCGGCTTGCCTTCGGTCAGGATACCCTCTGCTATCAGATCAGCTGATATCGCCGATATGGTCGAGTGGCTGAGGCCGGTGGTGGCGGCGATCTCGGTGCGCGAGGGCTGACCACCCCGGCGCACGGCTCCAATCACCATAGCGCGGTTGCGCCGACGCAGATCGTCGTGGCGTATTCCGACCGACATGCCTTCCCACATCCTCCCAGTCGCCGTGGCTCGTAACTGCCCCTCGACACCTCCGGCAACGGGGTCGAATACTGGCAGAAGCGACTGGTGCTGTCATTTATTTATTGCGGAGCTCGAAAAAAAGTTCCTGGCACCTCAAAATCCATCGGAATCGATGTTGACAGTGCTCCGGCGATGGATCAGTGTTTTTTCGAGGCTCGAAAAAATAGGGCCTTTGTGCCGGCCTTCGGGCCAGTTTGGTCGCGCCATACGCGGCGCAGGGAGGATAACATGAAGAGATTCACAGCCGCCATCCTGGCGGGTGTCGCCATGTCGCTGACGCTGGCGTCAGTCGCGCAGGCGAAGGACAAGGTCATCGGCGTTTCGTGGTCCAACTTCCAGGAAGAGCGCTGGAAGACCGACGAGGCCGCCATGAAGAAGGCGATCGAGGCAGCGGGCGACAAGTACATTTCCGCCGATGCGCAGTCCAATCCCGGCAAGCAGCTGACCGATGTCGAGAGCTTGATTTCGCAGGGCGCCAATTCGCTGATCATCCTGGCGCAGGATGCTTCGGCCATCGGCCCGGCGGTGCAGAAGGCGCTCGACGAGGGCATTCCGGTCGTCGGTTATGACCGCCTGATCGAGAACAAGGACGTCTTCTACCTGACCTTCGACAACAAGGAAGTCGGCCGCATGCAGGCCCGCGCCGTGTTCAAGGTGAAGCCTGAAGGCAACTACGTGTTCATCAAGGGCTCGGGCGCCGATCCGAATGCCGACTTCCTGTTCTCGGGCTCGATGGAAGTGCTGAAGGCAGCCATCGACAGCGGCAAAATCAAGAATGTCGGCGAGGCCTATACGGACGGTTGGCTGCCCGCCAACGCCCAGAAGAACATGGAGCAGTTCCTCACCGCCAACGACAACAAAGTCGACGCTGTGGTCGCGGCCAATGACGGCACCGCGGGCGGCGTCGTCGCGGCGCTGACGGCGCAAGGGCTCGCCGGCACCGTGCCGGTCTCTGGCCAGGACGGCGACCACGCCGCGCTCAACCGCATCGCGCTGGGCACCCAGACCGTGTCGGTGTGGAAGGACGCGCGTGAACTCGGCAAGAACGCCGCCGAGATCGCCTCGCAGCTCGCTGACGGCAAGAAGATGACCGACATCGCCGGCGTGAAGGACTTCACGACGCCTGGCGGCAACACCGTCAAGTCGCTGTTCCTGACCCCGGTCGCCATCACCAAGGACAATCTCAACTTGGTCATCGACGCCGGCTGGATCAAGAAGGACGAAGTCTGCGCGGGCGTCGCCGCCGGTAGCGTCGCTGCCTGCAACTGAGTTTGACCGCTTGAAGAAATGAAGGCGCCGCGGCCCCAAAGCCGCGGCGTTTTCTCAAAAAGATTTGTGTTTCCGCATCACGCGGGTAGCTTCTAGGCTGGGTTTCGGCATCCGCGTCAGACGGCCAGCCGGTGGGAGGAAATCATGACCGATACGACGTCCAATCCGCAGGCCGACATAGCGCGCGCCTCGGAGCTCGGCGCGGTCGCCCGGTTCCTGAAAGCGACCGAGATCGACACCCGCATGCTCGGCATGATTGGCGCCCTGCTGCTGATCTGGGTCGCGCTGCATGTGATTTCGAGCCTGCGTCTTGGCGTCAATCCGCTCGATTTCGACAGCCGCACGTTTCTCACGCCGCGCAATCTGTGGAACCTGTCGGTGCAGACATCCGCCGTCGCCATCATGGCCTGCGGCATGGTGCTGGTCATCGTCATGCGCAACATCGACCTGTCCGTCGGTTCCGCCGAGGGCCTGATCGGCATGGTCATGGGCTTTGCACAGGTGCATTTCCTGGTCCGGTTCGTGGGGCTTGAACTGGGCAACCCATGGATCTGGGTCCTGGCACTGGTCATTGGCCTGGCGCTCGGCCTTTTGATCGGCGCCTTCCAGGGCTTCGTCATCGCCTATCTCGAAGTACCGGCCTTCATCGTCACGCTGGGCGGCCTGCTCGTCTGGCGCGGCGCCGCCTGGTGGGTCACGTCAGGCCAGACGGTGGCACCGCTCGACGCCACCTTCCAGCTGATGGGCGGCGGACCGGCCGGATCAATCGGCGCAACCTGGAGCTGGGTCGTGGGCATCGTCGCCTGCCTGGCCGTCGTGTTTGCGCTGTTCAACGGGCGGGTGCAGCGCAAGCGCTTCCGCTTCCCGCTGCGGCCGATCTGGGCCGAGACGCTGCTCGGCGCCGTCACCTGCGCCGTCATCATTGGCGCGGTCTGGCTAGCCAACTCCTACCCGTGGCCGATCGGCATCGTGACCCGGTACGCGGCCGCCAACAACATCACCGTGCCCGAGGGCGGGCTGTTCATCGCCCACGGCATCGCCATACCAGTGCTGATGGCGGTCGCCGTCGGCCTGGTCATGACCTTCATCACCAACCGCACCCGTTTCGGCCGTTATGTCTTTGCCATCGGCGGCAATCCGGAAGCGGCCAATCTCGCCGGCATCAACACGCGCTGGATCACCATGAAGGTGTTCATGATCATGGGCGTGCTGGCCACGATCGCAGCCGCCATTTCGTCGGCCCGGCAGAACTCCTCCACCAATGTGCTTGGAACATTGGACGAGCTGCTCGTCATCGCCGCGGCGGTCATCGGCGGCACGTCGCTTGCGGGCGGTTCGGGAACGATCATCGGCGCCATGCTCGGCGCGCTTTTGATGCAGTCGCTGCAGTCGGGCATGGTGCTGCTCGGCGTCGACTCGCCGCTGCAGAGCATCGTCGTCGGCGCCGTTCTGGTCATCGCCGTCTGGCTCGATACCGTCTATCGCAAGCGGGTTTAGGGATACGATCATGGCTGACAAAACCGCTCCCGCAACTGGCCCCGTGGGCACGCCGCTGGTCGACATGCGCAACGTCTCGATCGCCTTCGGCGGCATCCGCGCGGTCGACGACGCATCGATCGATCTTTTCCCCGGCGAGGTCGTGGCGCTGCTCGGCCACAATGGCGCCGGCAAGTCGACGCTGATCAAGATCCTGTCCGGAGCCTACAAGCGCGATGCCGGCCAGATCTTCGTCAATGGCGAGGAGGCAGCGATCTCCAACCCGCGCGACGCCAAGAAATACGGCATCGAGACGATCTACCAGACGCTGGCGCTGGCCGACAATGTCGATGCCGCCGCCAATCTGTTCCTCGGTCGCGAGCTGATGACCGCCTGGGGCACGCTCGACGACGTCGCCATGGAGGCCGAGGCGCGCAAAGTGATGGGGCGGCTCAATCCCCGCTTCCAGCGCTTCAAGGAGCCGGTGATCAAACTGTCGGGCGGACAGCGGCAGTCGGTGGCGATCGCGCGCGCCATCCTGTTCAACGCCCGTATCCTGATCATGGACGAGCCGACGGCGGCACTCGGCCCCCAGGAAACGGCTCAGGTCGGCGAACTGGTCAGGCAGCTCAAGTCCGACGGCATCGGCATCTTCCTGATCAGCCACGACATCCACGACGTGTTCGAGCTTGCCGACCGGGTCTGCGTAATGAAGAACGGCCAGGTCGTCGGCACGGCACGCACGACGGATGTCACCCAAGACGAGGTGCTGGGCATGATCATCCTGGGCAAATGTCCTCCAGGTGCGATACCGGGGCCGGGTGCGCTGAAGATCGCCGCCTGAGGCCGGCCAGGCTACCGGGGCACGCCCCGTTGCCGTTCACATGATATGCCAGTGATCACGATGGCTTGGCCTGACCATTGTGTTGGTCCGGCGACTTGCCCATAAAGGTCCTGTTTTGCTCATGGACCGCATCATCCGTTGAAGAAGCTTTTTCCAATCGTCGCGTTCATTGCCGTTGCATTGATCAGCATGACCATGGCGGGATTCGCTTATTTCGCGACCCAGGAAGCCGCCCGCATCAAGTTCGAAGGGGCGGCCGATGACGCCCTCAACCGGATCGAGAGCCGCATCGACCTGCATCTGTCACTGCTGCGCTCGACGCAGGCCCTGTTCGACGCGCGCAACGGCGATATTTCCCAGAACGAGTTCAAGGCCTTCTTCAAGGCGCTGGATGTCGATAGCAATTTCGCCGGCCTGCGCGGCATCGGCTTCCTGCGACTCGTCAAGACGGGCGACGAAGCTGCGGTCGAGCGCGACATCCTCCACGATTTCGGCGCCAGTCATCCGGTCTATCCGGACACGACCCAGCCCTGGCGCACGCCGATAGCGCTTTTTGAGCCGCTGGATCCGTCCAACCAGGCAAGCATCGGCTACGACATGTTCAGCGAGCCGGTGCGGCGCGCGGCAATCGAAAAGGCGATGGCCGACGACCAGCAGCATGCAAGCGGGCTGGTGCAGCTCGGCCAGGGCACGGGCGCCGCGCAGACCTTCACCGGCTTCCTGGTCTTCGTGCGGCTCAATGTCGAAACGGCGCCGGAGGTCATCAACGCGTCGCGATCCTCGACCGCCGGCTTTCTCTATGCGGCCTTCCGAGCCCGGGACCTGTTCCAGATCGCGCTCAGCCGTGCGCCGCTGCTGCCGGTCAACACAGAGATCTATGACGGAGCGGTGAACAGCGACAATCTGCTGTTCCGCTCGGAGACGCCACCGGCTTCATCCTTGGGAAACCCTCTGCTGGTCACCCGCAAGATGACCGTGGCGGGGCGCCCTTGGACCGTGCTGTTCAGGCCGACGAGTGCCTTCTCTCAGCCGTCTTCGCGCGCCATCCCCGTGATGCTGGGGCTGTTCGGCCTGCTCCTGGCCGGCACCATCGCGTTGGTGGCGCGTTATCAGGAGCGGGCCTATGACGCGGTGTCGGCCTTGCACGAGACAACGGAAAAGAGCCTGCTCGAGAAGGACCTGATGCTGCAGGAGATGAAGCATCGCATCAAGAATTCGATCACCAGGGTGCTGGCGATCGCGCGGCAGACGGCATCACGGGCAACCGACGTTCATGAGTTCTCCGCTTCCTTCTCGGCCAGGCTGCAGGCGATGGCCGCTTCGCAGGACATGTTGACGCGCTCACGCTGGCAGAAAGCCGATCTTGCCGATCTGTTGCGCATCGAACTCGGCCAGGTGTTCGGCAAGGAGCTGCCGGAGGGGCTGCTGTCAGGCCCGGAGGTGCTGCTTGACGAAACCACGACGCAGGCGCTTGGCCTGACCTTTCATGAACTCGCCACCAATGCGCTGAAATATGGTGAAGCCGGCAATTCCGCCAATTCGCTGAGGAGTGACTGGGCGCTCAAGGTGGACTGGTCGCTGGAAGGGCGCGGGCGGGAGAGGACGTTGACGCTGAACTGGCGGGAGGCCGGAAAGAAGAAAGTCGAGGCGCCGGCCGAGACCGGATTCGGCACCAAGCTGATCGACCTCAACGTCACGCGCGAATTGCGCGGCACGATCAAGCGCGATTTCCAGGCTGACGGCCTGAAGGTGGAAATCAAGATACCGTTGACTGCTTGAAGGACAGGAAGCCGTTCTGAGACGACGCCAAGCATGGCGGCAGGCGAACCGGCGACCTGAACTCTAAAGCAAGGGGAAGCGGAGCCGGTTGCGGTCCCGCTTCCCCCAGATTATCGGATCAGTTGCAGCGGGCCCAGTGGATCGTACCGTCAGCGTGGCGATACTTGCAGCGGCCAGTTTGCACGTTACGGTACAACAAACCAGACCCGGCGCCCACAGCCGCGCCGATCAGCGCACCCTTGCCGCCGCCGACCAGGCCGCCGACACCCGCGCCGATCAAACCGCCGCCGACGACGTCCTGCTCGGTCGTGGTGCAGCCGCTGACAGCAACCACCGCAACCATGGCAATAAGTATTTTCCGCATAGAGTCGCTCCTCACTTGTGTCCACACTTTAGTAAGCTCCAACCGCCATTTAGCACGAAACGACGGCCTTTGCTGCTCCAATTTATTGTTGGCTAAGGGGGTCTTTTTCTGGGCGGATCGTGTTCGATGCCATGACGAGGTTGGAAATCGCCAACGAAGCGTCAAGGCTACCGTCTGGCCGCACCTTCCAGACAATTTGATCGTAGTCGTCCTCCAACGCAGGATCGACCGCGAGGCATTTGGCTACGACATGCTGCGCTTGGCCCTGCACATCGCCCATCGCGAAGGGGCGCTCAGCGGTGCATTCATCAGCAGTCTCAAAAACACTGACGGGCACGTGCAATTCCCGACATTCGGCCATCGTGTTCGAGCAGCCGATCACCAGCAACAACGCGGCTATGTGTTCCATGACAGGTGTCCTCTGGCCGCAATAACGGACCAGATCGTCGAAAAGTTCCTGTCATCCCAACGAGATTACGCGAATAGCTCGGAGAAAGCGCGGCTCCTCACGGTCGGAGGCGAGGCGGCGTTGACCGACCGGCGACTTCAACAGACACGCACTGTTGAGGAGAGCAGGACCTAAGTCAGGTCAGCTGCCAGAGAAGCGCGAGCAACATTATCGCGGCCAAGGCAAGAACGATCCCCTTCATCAAGCGCTTACCTGCTTCCGGGGGCGTTTTTACGAAGGATTCGGATTCCAGAAATTCGCCCATCGAGATACGGGCGGCTTGCTCCAATCTGTTCATGTCGGCGATCGTCAAGACATTCCTCCCGTACCGCGCTGCAAGCCCGCCAACAATGTTCCAAGTCGGGGCAGGTTCCGGCGGTATCTGGGAAAAACAGCATCCGCCCTTATGGTGAACAGCCGGTTAAGTATCGCTGCTTGCCTGGCTGTCACTGCGTCTCGAAATTGCTCTGCGGAACGACAAGGCGGTATTTAAGGTGGCCGTCGCCGATATCGAGGTTCGCGGTTCCGTTCAGAGACGCAGGCACCACCCGCTCCAACGCGACGCTGCCGAATCGCTTCTGACCGCTCCCGTCGTCGTTGGTCCCTATCGTTTCGGTCCACGTCAAAGACAGGGCGACCTCCCCCGTGGCGGCGGCGTTGAGGTCGGCGGTGACCTCGACGAAACCGTCCGGTCGGGACAGGGCGCCGTAGCTGACGGAGTTGACGGCGAGTTCGTGCATCGCCAGGCCAATATGCAGCGCGGCGTTGGGATTGAGGTAGGGATTGGCGCCACGGAAACGAAGGCTGTGCGACGGGTTCGCCCCGTAGCGGCCGAGTTGGCTGGCCACGAGGTCATGAAGGGCCGCCCCTCGCCAGTTGGAGGATGTCACCAGATCCTGGGAGGAGGCCAGCGACTGCAGCCGGCCGCGGAAGCGCATCAGGAAGTCGCCGATGCTGTTTGAATAGCGACCGGTCTGGGTCGCGATGCTCTGGATGATGGCCAGCAGGTTCTTCGAGCGGTGGCTGACTTCGCGCAGCAGTGTCGTCAATGTCTGTTCGCGCCGCTTCTGCTCGGTCGTCTCGACCATGGTGGTGACGACGCCTTGCACATTGCCGTCGTCGCTTCGGTCGGCATCGACCCAGATCTGAAACCAGCGAACGCCATTCTCGACCGGAACACTGATTTCAAGACGCTGAGCATCGCCGGTCGCAACCACATCGCGCTTGGCGGCGTTGATGCGGTCGGCCTGCGCCATCGGCAGGATATCTTTCCCGTCGGTATCATCGGAGACCCAGGGCGCGCGCATGTTGCGAGCCCATACGGTCTTCATCTCGCGATCCTGATAAAGGACGGAAATGCCGGCATTGTGCAGTGCGTGGAGAAGAGCGCGCCCAAGCTGCATGCCGCTTTCTGCGGGATGCATGGCGATGACTTCATCGGTCCGCGCGCCTTCCGTTCTATCTGGAGTCCTGGAGCGCATCGGTCAATCTGTCCACCCAACTCAGGCTGAACGGCTCACTGCCGAATGGGTTCCCTCTAAAGCGGTCCGCCGGACGGTGTCCATTGAAGGACGCCGCCCGGCGGTGGCTGGAAACCGTTTGAGGGGTGCGGCTTCCAGTGTTCGCCTGATAAGCCGCCAGGCTCACGCCCGCCTGAACAGGCCGGCCAGAAGCGAAATGACCAGGAAAGCGAGGAAGATGAAGAACAATATCTGTGCGATACCGGCGGATGTGCCGGCGATGCCGCCGAAACCAAGCGCGCCGGCAATAATCGCCACGACGAGAAATACGAGCGCCCAGTAAAGCATGGTTCATCTCCTTCGAATGACGCGATAAAAACGTGGGTAGATGCGGTTTGTTCCCACCATTCGCCGAAAAAGACGGTGCTTGCAAATCGTTCCGGGCGGCGTGGGGCTGGAAATTCGCCGGTGGCCGATCCGGCTTGTCAAAAAGGCCGCCGGATGCGTCGCATCCGGCGGCCTGATGGCCTTGTCCGGCTTCCGGAGACCGCGATCTATGCGGCAGCCTTGGCCTGCCGATCGAAGAACAGCGCCTGGCTGATCAGCGCCTTCACCATGTCGGGATTGAACGGCTTGGTCACCAGGAAGGCGGGTTCGGGCCGCTCTCCGGTCAGGAGACGCTCGGGAAAGGCGGTGATAAATATGACCGGCACCGATGTCGACGAGAGGATTTCGTTCACCGCCTCGATGCCGGAGCTGCCGTCGGCGAGCTGGATGTCGGCCAGCACCATCCTCGGTCGGGTCTTGCCGAACATAGTCACCGCTTCGGCATGGGTGCGCGCCGTTCCCACGACCCGATGACCGAGGCTCTCGACCATCTCCTCTATGTCCATGGCGATCAGCGGTTCATCCTCGATGATCAGCACGTCGGTCGCCACCTGACGGGAAATCTCGTTGCTTGCCTGGGCGAGCAGCTCAGAGAACTGCTGGTCGCCGACATCGAGGATTTCGGCCGCCTCGTCCTCGCTGAAACCTTCGACGGCAACCAGCAGGAAGGCCTGGCGGGGAAGCGGGGCGATCGCATTGAGATTTGCTGCAGCGCGCTGCTCCCAAGCCGACTGTGTCTGCTCTTGCGGAACGCGGATGGCAACGGAGGTGAAGAGCTTGGCGAAAACCTTGTACAAGGCGATCCGGTCACTCGACGCCTCCGGGAAGATGTCGACATCGGCAATGATCGCCTCAAGCATTGCGGCGACCAGCGCGTCGCCGCTCTCCTGCGATCCCGAGACGGCACGCGAGAAGCGCCGCAGGAACGGCAGATGCGGAGCGATGGTGGCGGACAAGCTCATAATGGACGTCTCCCTCAGATGACGCGGTTGGACGGATTGCAGGCCATGCTGATCGCAAGCCCCGTGAGAACAACGCCGCTTTTCCGAAAAAGTTCCGCCGATATGGAACGAATCGGGCGCAGTGGCGTTTTGAACGTCGGGATGGGCAACCAGACGAGGGTGTCGCTTGCCTTGTGTTGCGTTGAGCGGCTTGAGTTCTGGGAATATAAGGGCGAAATGAAGGATATGACAAAAGATATTCTGGCTGGCGCCGCGGGCGGGCGCCGGAACGGCGTCGGCGACCCTCTGGGGCCGAACTCCGAAATCGGACGCAAACTCAAACAATATTATGACGAGCTGGTCTCCGACAATGTGCCGGATCGCTTCGCCCAGTTGCTCAGCCAACTGGAAAAGGCCGAACCCGCGCAGAAGAAGGACTGAGGCATGGCAGCGGTCTCCCAAGGCTTCAAGACCGATCTGCTTGGGGCAATCCCGAGCTTGCGGGCTTTTGCCGTGTCGCTGACGCAGAATGCGGACAAGGCCGACGACCTCGTTCAGGAAACGCTGGTCAAGGCCTGGGACAAGCATGAGAGCTTTCAGCCCGGCACCAATCTCAAGGCATGGCTTTTCACGATCCTGCGCAACGAGTTCTATTCGCAGATGCGCAAACGCGGCCGCGAGGTGCAGGACAGCGACGGCATCATGACGGCCCGGCTTGCGGTGCATCCGGCCCAGCACGGCCAGCTCGACCTCAAGGATTTTCGCGGCGCTCTTGAGCAGCTGCCGGAGGACCAGCGCGAAGCCATCATCCTGATCGGGGCATCGGGCTTCTCCTATGAGGAGGCCGCCGAAATCTGCGGTTGCGCGGTCGGAACGATCAAGAGCCGCGTCAGCAGGGCCCGCACACGCCTGCAGGAAATCCTGAAAATCTCAGGCGAAGACGAGTATGGTCCCGATGCCATTTCGGCCCAGGTCACGGGGACGGCGGCACATTGAAATGCGGGCCGGATAACGCAATTCGAATGTAGTCGCGCCGGCATCAGGCCGCGGAGCCGCGACCGCAGGCCAGCGCCACGGCTTCGACGAGGTCCTCGCCTGAATAGGGCTTGGTGACCAGCCTCACCCCGGGGAAGGATGCCTTGATCTCGTCCGCATCGGAATAACCGGACGCAAACACGAACGGAACGCCGGTCTCCCGCAGGCCCGCGGCGAATTCGAGTGTTGAGGCGCCACCCAGCATCAAATCGACAATGGCTGCGTCGAAACGCATCGCGATCCTTCGGCCATCAATCTCGGCCAGGTCGCGGGCAACCACCACCTCCTCCGCACCGTGGTCACGGCAGAGTTGCTCGACATCCATGGCTATGAGGAATTCATCCTCCAAGACAAGAATGCGCAATCCGTCAAGTAATTGAGGCACAGGCAATTGCTCCTTGAAACGCCGGGAGTCATGATCGCAATTTGGTGTCTTGTCATTTAAAAAAGACATGCGCCGGCCGATCTCGGCAAGCGTAAAAACGGACCTGCCGACGGAAGGCCTTTGCAAGGGGGGGTGTCTAAATGCCGAGCCAGATCGGGCGCGCTTTTTCAAGCCGGCAATATCCTTGCGAGCAATGCCCGTTGCGGCCCCTGCCGGTATTCAGGGAGTTCGAGAAATCGGAGCTGGCCTTCATCGGCAAGTTCAAGAAGGGAGAACTCGCGGTCGACAAGGGTGCCACGGTCCTCGTGGAAGGAAGCCACAGCGCGCACCTCTACACCGTGCTGTCCGGTTGGGCATTCCGCTATAAGCTGCTGCAGGACGGCCGACGACAGATCCTCAATTACCTCATGCCCGGCGATCTCATCGGCTTGCAAGGCAGCGTCATGGGGGAAATGCAGCATTCCGTGGAGGCCCTGTCGCCAATGCTGCTTTGTGTGTTCGAACGCGACAATCTGCATGAACTCTACCGCAGCCATCCGGGTCTCGCCTACGACATCACCTGGATCGCGTCGCGCGAAGAGCGGATGCTGGACGAGAACCTGCTCAGTGTCGGCCGCCGCAGCGCGATCGAGCGCGCCGCCTATCTCATCGCCTTCATCGCCAGCCGCGCCAAGGTTGTCGGACTGAACGGCAAGCAGTCCATCCAGATACCGATCACGCAGCAACACATCGCCGATACGCTTGGACTGTCTCTGGTTCACACCAACAAGACGATCCGCAAGCTGATGGACCGCCAGCTGATCGTCTGGCGCGACGGCGGTTGCGGGGTCGTCGACAATGAAGGCTTGAAGCAGCTCGCCGGCTGGGAAGGGCTAGGCGAAGGCCGCCGGCCGCTGATCTGACGTAGCGCCTCTTGCCAGAGGCGGATCGGGTGCGCGTGACCGGGTTTTCGGGTAGTTTGTCCCGGCATCGGAACCTTGAGACGCACGGCGCGTTTGAAATCGAGCAATCACAAGGAGTTAAGCAATGGCAACCGCCGCAGGGAAGACCGCCAACGAAGCACGGGCGAATCAGGATCTCGAAGCCGACATCAGGCAGTTGAAGGCCGATATCGACAAGCTCACCAGGCAGCTGGCCAAGACCGGTGAACACGGCTACGGCACAGCGCGCCGAGCGGCGGCCGATGGTGTCGAGCAGTTGCGTGCCCAAGGCGAGGCCGCCTTCGACAGCTTGCGCGGCAACGCCAGGGATATCGAGGCGCAGATGGTGGCAAGCGTACGCGAAAAGCCGGTGACGTCGCTGGCAATCGCCGCTGGCGTCGGCTTCCTGTTCGCGCTGCTCGCGCGTCGCTAGTTCCACCAAGATGGGGCTGCTGGTTTCCCTGCTCTCGGGTTTCGCCTCGGGTGAAACAATGGCTGCAGTGCGGCGCGCGCGCACCGCAGCCATTGTCTATGCGCTTGCCGCGCTGGCGGCATTCTGCGGCCTCGGCTTCCTGGTCGGGGCGGCGTATATCTGGACGTCGATGCGGTATGGATCGCTGGCTGCCGCGGTTGGTTTCGGTGCCGGCTTCCTGGTGATCGCGGGCCTTGTTCTTCTGATCCACCGGCTGATGTCGGGTGCCCGGGTCCGTCGCGAGGCCAGGCGGCGCAAGGCCGACATGAAGGGGATCGGCATTACGGCAGCGCTTGCCGTGCTGCCGACATTGCTCAAGGGAAAAGGTGGGCTCGGAGTTATTCTCGGTCCGGCAGTGGCACTCGCGGCCTATGCCATCTACCGCGAGAACGTGAAGTCCGACACCGACCGTCCGGATGCGGGCGAGGGGTAGCCGCGGCGGCGGCCTGCCGCATATCACTTCGACAGATCCTCGAGCGCCGCGCGCGCAACCTCGGCCGGCAGACCAGACACTGTTTCACCTGCTATCCAAACCAAGTTCCCACGGCTTTGCCTTGATGTCCTTGGCGGCCTGCAGCCGGAACCATCCTTGCGAGGGACCGTTACCCGAGCGTGATTTGCCGATCGCGCCAGCCGACGCGAAACCAAACGAGGACCCGCCATGACCAAGAACATTTCTGAAAACAAGGCGCGTCAGGGGCGATGGGGTTGGCATGGGTTCCAAATCCTGATCGCCGGGCTGCTCCTGGCGCTCATCGCCTGGGGCGTCGCTGAGATTTACGGCGAGTTGATCAAGGCACCGAACAGCGACGAGCAACATGTCCCCACGCCACCCAGCACCGGCCCGGCGCCCTCAGGCTGAAGTAAGCGCTTCCGGGGCTTCACTCCGCATCAGGCAGCCTTTGCCTCGGCGACGCTGGCAGGCACCAGCACATTGAGCGCTCCTGGCTTGATTTCGATCGTCGTCTCACGATCGAGCCTGACCAGTTCGCCGTCCATCACGGCGCGGAACTTCCTGCCGCCGGAAAGGATTTTCACGGTCGCCCGATCGGCCTGATGGATTTCGACATGTTCGTTGTCACGCCACCTGCCGCGCACCACGTTGAACAAAAACTTCACCAGTTCGGCGCGCTGCCGCGCTACCGTGACGTAAATGCCAAGCACGCCGCCGGCTGGGTTGTCGGCATAGGGGAGGTGACCTTCGCCGAACAGGTTGTTGGTCACGCCGAGACCGGATATGCGGGCAGTCATCTCCGCTTCGCCGATGCCAAGCGTAACGTTCATTGCTGGCGGGTTCTTGATCGTCGCCCAAGCCGCCTTGGCCGAAGCACCGATCTTGCCCAGGCGCGACCCGAATTCCATCCCCTGGCGCAGCTGCACCAACTTGGCATGCATGCCGATCGATAACTGATGGACGAACGGCTGGCCGTTGGCCGTGGCCATGTCGACGGCGATGATTTCGCCGTCGGCGAAGGCGTCCAACGCGGCATCGAGCGACTGCGGAATGCCGAGACCCCGCGCAAACAGGTTCATCGTGCCGGCCGGCAATATGGCGAGCGCCTTTTTCTTGCCCATCAGCCTTGCAGCCGCGGCTGAGATGGTGCCATCGCCGCCGCCGGCGAGCACGACATCGACGGAGCGGCGCGACACGGCGTTGTCGAGGGATTCCACGACGTCCTTGCCGGCAACGATGTCGATGCTGAGAGAGTGGCCCGCCGATTCCAGCGTCTGAAGCATCCGGTCGGAAAAGGCCGCGAGATCGGTGGTGCGCAAGGTGCCGCCGTCCCGGTTCAGCACCGCTGCAAATTTCATGCCCCGCTCCGCTCAATCAGAACCTGGCCCGGGCGCGCCCAGCCAGAGGCTGAACGCGGCGGGCTAGGAAAAGGTTCCGGTTGGGCCGCAATCCAAGGCCAGAATCCAAGGCCGGAATCCAGGGTTGCGTCAGCTGGCGGTCGCGCATCCGTTTGGTGGGTCTTGGTCTCGAACGCCGCGGTTTTTTGTCGGAACAACAGCATGATAACGACGTTGTGAACCTGTAGAGACGCCGCGTCTGGTCTCCCGACCGACGGGTCAAGCGGATGCGGTGTGTACGAAATCAGGCACGAGGAGAGATTATCATGATCCGCACCCTTTTAGCGACGACCGCCCTTGCGACAATGGTTGCGACCGGCGCCTTCGCGCAGAGCGCTGCAACCCCAGCCCCCGCGAATCCACCTGCCGCTCAGCAGCCGGCCGCGACTGCTCCGGTACCGCGCGCTGAAGGCAGCATCGTCACCAATATTATCGGTGCATCGGTCTATAATGGCACCGGCGACAATGCCGAGAATATCGGCAAGGTCACTGACGTCGTCTTTGACAAGGACGGCATGGCGAAATCCGTCGTCATCGGCGTCGGCGGCTTCCTTGGCGTCGGAACCAAGAACGTCGCCTTCGACTACGACAAGCTGCAATGGGCCGAGAAGAACGGTGACCGCTGGCTGGTGGCGCAGACAACCAAGGACGAGCTGAAGGCGCATCCGGAGTTCGACAGCAAAGCTTATGCGCCGGCCCCAGCGGCATCGACAACTGCCCAGGCGCCGGTCACGTCGACCGACACAGCCCAGAAGCCCGCGGAGGCGAACGCAGAACCGGTGAAACAGGCTGATGGCAACCTGGCCACAAACATCCTGGGCGAAAACGTCTACAACGGGACAGGCGACGATGCCCAGAAGATCGGCGATGTCAACGACATCGTGCTGAACAAGGAAGGCAAGGCGCAATCGCTGATTATTGGCGTGGGCGGCTTCCTGGGCATGGGCGAGAAGAACGTCGCCTATGATTTCGCGAAGGCGCAGTGGGCACAGAAGAACGGCAACCGCTGGCTGGTGGCGCAGACCACCAAGGAAGAGTTGCAGGCGTTGCCGGACTTCAACCGAAAGGCCTATGATCCGGCGCCGGCGACGACGGCATCGAACGAGCCGGCGGCCACCGCGCCGGCAGCGGCGCCTTCCACCACCACCGCTCCCGCCGCCGCTCCGGCGGACAAGACGGCGGCGGCTCCGGCTGACGCCACGGCACCCGACCAGACCCAGACCGCAGCCATCGACAAGTCGAAGCTGACGGAGATGCCGATTGGCGAGATCAGGGCTGACGATCTGAAGGGCACGACAGTCTATGGCGCCAACGACGCCAAGGTTGGCGAGATCGGCGATGTCGTGCTGACGCCCGACAAGAAAACCGATGCCGTGATCGTCGATGTCGGTGGGTTCCTCGGGATCGGCTCGAAGGAGGTCGCGGTCGGCATGGATAACTTGAAATTCATGACCGACAAGAACGGCAAGAAGTACCTGTATACGACCTTCACCAAGGAACAGCTCGAGAAGCAAGCGGCTTACGACAAGGGCACCTACGCCCAGAAGCGCGACGAGCAGCGTCTGATGGTTCGGTAGGCATGGACACGGGGCGGTAGGGAAATCCCTTACCGCCCCGCTTGCGACCTGGCATATCCAGCTACTCCATTTTCGGTCAGTTCCGAGAGGGCAAGCGACTGGTCGAGATGTTCGGCCCGCCAGGCAAGCAGCCTTTCGGCGAATTCCAGTCGGGTGGACCGGTGCGCCGGACTGCCGGCGAGGTTCTTCAATTCGCTGGGGTCGTCCTCCATGTCGAAAAGCACGGGCGGCAGGTCGCCGCCAAAATGTACGTATTTGAATTTCTGTGTGCGGATGACAGCGAGATTGCACTGGCGCGAGGTCATGCCGAAGTGCCGTTCGGCTTCGCCGTCCGCGATCGAGCGAAAGTCGAACTCCCAGTGCGCGGCGTCGCGCCAGACGGCGGGAGTTCCACCGCTCAGGAAGGGTTTCAGCGAGCACCCGTCAAGATGCGGTTCGGGAGCCACGCCGAGCAGATCGATGAGCGTCGGCAAAATGTCCACCGCTTCGGTGAAGCGATCGACGGTGCTGCCGGCGGCCTTACGATGGCGTGGATCGCGGATGATCAGCGGGATGTGGTAGCTGCCGTCGAAATAGCCGCCCTTGCCCAGCATGAAATGGTCGCCCATCATTTCGGCGTGGTCGGAGGTGAGCACGATGATCGTGTTGTCCCACGCGCCTTCGGCCTTCAGCGCTTGCCATAGGCGGCCGAGCTGCGCGTCGACCTCCGAGATCATACCGTAGTAGATTGCTCGGATGCGGCGGAAATCGTCTTCGCTCCAGTCGTGTACCTTGCCTGTGGCGCTGGGGCGGAATTTTTCGCGTTTTTGCCGGCCGAGATCATAGGCGATGTAGGGGTGGCCCTGAGATTCGGCACGCCAACTTTCCGCGCGGTGAAAAGCGGGGCCGTCCGCCGGGTCGTATTGGGTGTTGTACGGTTCCGGCACGATGAAGGGCGGGTGCGGGCTGATGAAGGAAAGGTGCGCAAACCATGGCGCGGCCTCCTCTTGCTCGCCCAGCCAGCGGATGAACTCGCCGGCGAGGAAAGCCGTCGGCGTCTGGTCCTTCGAGTAGACGGGCGGTGCTTCAGTCACCGCGTCGTCCGCCTCGCCCACGGGACGATGGATGTCAGGACTTCCAGCGCTGGCATCGATGCCCTGCTGCTTCAGCCAGGACAACCACTGCTTCTGATGTTCGGGCAGCAATTGGCGCACCGTGAAGCCGGGCAGCACGCCTTCATAGCTGTGCAACCGTGGATCGGCCGGTGCAAGCTGGCGCGGATCGAGCGACACGTCGGTGTAGCCGAACAAGGTCGGATCGTAGCCGACGCTGCGCGCAGCAAGCGCAACATTGCCGTGGCGGGCATCGAGCGGCGTACCGTTGCGGCAGACGCGGTTGTTCATCTGGTAGAGGCCTGTGTAGAGGCAGGCGCGCGCCGGCGAACACGGAGCCGCGCCACCGTAGTGGCGCTTGAACAGCACGCCTTCGGCGGCCAGCGCATCGGCATTCGGCGTCTTCACCTGGGGATGGCCGGCAGCCGACAGGCAATCGCCGCGCCACTGGTCGCAGGTGATGAGGAGGACATTTGGCCGCCTGCTTTTTCCAGTCACTTGCGCTTACCCCTCCCAGCACGTTCCAATGCGAACATGGAGCCGATTTCGATCAACCGCGCAAGACCAGGGCTGTTAGGTGAATGGTGAACAAATATCTTCTCGTCGTTCACTTTTAATGCACAGTCCATTCTGTGTTTGCCGCCTTTGCCATGGATGAAGGTATCCTCATATTGGCGTGGACAGCGGCGAGGCCGCACAAACACCAAGGGAAGGAGCAAAGACATGCTCGACCAGATCAAGGGCCTGCATCACGTCACGTCGATGGCCAGGGATGCACGGCAGAACAATGATTTCTTCACCCACAAGCTCGGCCTGCGCCGGGTCAAGAAGACGGTCAATTTCGACGCGCCGGACGTCTATCACCTCTATTATGGCGACGAGGCTGGAACGCCGGGTTCGGTGATGACCTATTTTCCGTTTCCCAACATCGGCAAGGGCCGCCCTGGCGTCGGCGAAGTCGGCACCACGGTCTACTCCGTGCCGGAAGGCACGCTCGCCTATTGGGAAAAACGCTTCACCGATGAAGGCGTAACCAATGTCGCCCGCGAGGAAAGTTTTGGCGAGAAGCGGCTCGGATTTGCCGGCCCGGATGGCGACGGCTTTGCCCTCGTCGAGGACAAGGCCGACAGCAGAGCGCCCTGGGTGAAGGGCGGCATTCCCACGGATGAGGCGATCCGCGGCTTTCACTCGGTTTCGCTGAGGCTGAAGGATGGCGGCGCCACCGAGGAGCTGTTGAAGTTCATGGGCTACGAAGAGGTCGACAAGTCAGACAATGTCAGGCGGCTCGCCGTCAAGAACGGCAACGGCGCCGATGTCGTCGACATCGAATCGCTGCCGACCGCCTCCTTCGCCGATCTCGGCGCCGGCTCCGTCCATCATGTCGCCTTCGCCGTCGAGAACCGCGCCAAGCAGCTCGAAGTGCGCAAGGCGCTGATGGACACAGGCTATGGCGTGACGCCGGTGATCGACCGCGATTATTTCTGGGCGATCTATTTCCGCACGCCGGGAGGCGTGCTCTTCGAAGTGGCCACCAACGAGCCGGGCTTTGACCGTGATGAGGACACCGCTCATCTCGGCGAGGCGCTGAAGCTGCCCACGCAGCATCAGCACCTGCGGGCCTATCTCGAACAGCATCTGCAGAAGCTGGAGGGCTGAGGCGATGAGCAAGGACGCATTCATCCATAAGATGCTGCCCGGTTCGCCGGGTGGTCCGCTTCTCTTCGTCTTCCATGGCACGGGCGGTGACGAGAGCCAGCTTGTATCGCTGGGGCGCGATCTCGCGCCCCAGGCCACCATCATCTCGCCGCGCGGCGATGTTTCCGAACAAGGTGCCGCGCGTTTCTTCCGCCGCACCGGCGAGGGCGTCTACGACATGGACGACCTGGCACGGGCGACCGGCAAGATGGCTGAATTCGTCAAGGCCCATGTCGACGCGGCGGCCCCATCGGGCGTGCTGGGTCTCGGCTATTCCAACGGCGCCAACATCCTGGCCTCGGTGGTGTTTGCCGCGCCGGCACTGTTCGATGCCACGGTGTTGATGCATCCGCTGATCCCCTTCGAGCCGGAGGTGAAAGGCAGCCTTGCCGGCCGTCACATTCTTGTAACGGCGGGCAAGCGCGATCCGATCTGTCCGCCGAACCTGACGGCGCGGCTCGAAGCCTATTTGCGTGCCGATGGTGCCGATGTCACAGTGGAGTGGCACGAAGGCGGGCACGAGGTGCGGCCAAACGAAATCGACGCGGCGCGGCGACTTTTTGCCGGCGTTGCCCAAGGAGTCTAGAGATGCCCGATCAACTGCCGGAGATAGAACTTGAAGATCGCGGCTCCAAGGGTCGCTACGTCCTGCGCGGCCCCGGCGGCGCCGAGGCCGAAATGACCTTCACCAAGATCGGCGAACACCAGCTGATCATAGACCACACGGAAGTGCCGGACGCCTTTCGCGGCCAGGGCGCCGGGCTTCGGCTCGTCACCCGCGCGGTCGAGGATGCGCGAGCGGCGGGCAAGAAGATCATCCCGCTCTGCCCGTTCGCCAACGCCCAGTTTCGCCGCCATCCGGAGTGGGCTGACGTGCTGAAGCGATAGGTTGGACGGGCTTTGTCATTTGCCCGGGTAGCACATCCTGCCTAAGTGGGTATGATATATCGCTCCCGCGCCGATGAACGAACCGAATGACCCCCCCATGACCGAATCCGACCTCGTCCCCGTCTTCGACGGCCATAATGATACGCTGCTGAGGCTCTATCAGTCCAAGGATAGCGACGTCGAAAAGCTGTTCATCGAAGGGAAATCGGGCGGCCATATCGACCTGCCGCGCGCCAGGGCCGGCGGATTCGCCGGTGGCATGTTCGCCATCTTCCCGCCGCCGGTCGAGAAGACACGGCGTAGCGCCGTGCCTTCGGCGCCGAGCGACAGCGAGCCGCTGCCGCCCGAGGTTCCGCGCGCCGATGCGCTCAACTCGACGATCGCGATGGCGTCCATCCTGTTCAGGCTGGAACGCGCCGGCGCATTGGCGATCTGCCGCAGTGCCAGCGATGTGCGCAATGCCATGGCGCAAGGCACGATTGCCGCGGTGTTCCACATAGAGGGCGTCGAGGCGATCGATCCCGAACTCTCCATGCTCGATGTGCTGCATGCCGCGGGCCTGCGTTCGCTCGGCATCGTCTGGAGCCGGCCGAATGCGTTCGGCCACGGCGTACCGTTCCGCTTTCCGTCCTCGCCCGACACCGGACCAGGACTGACCGATGCCGGCAAGGCGCTGGTCAAGGCCTGCAATGAACTGAAGATCATGATCGATCTCTCGCATCTCAACGAGAAGGGCTTTCGCGATGTTGCAGCGCTTAGCGACGCGCCGCTGGTCGCCACCCACTCCAACGTGCATGCGATCTGCGGCCATTCGCGCAATCTCACCGACTGGCAACTCGGCGCGATCCGCGAAACCGGCGGCATGGTCGGCTTGAATTTCGCCACCGGCTTCCTGCGCGAGGACGGCCGCATGAATGCCGACACCAGCCTCGACATCATGGTGCGCCATATCGATTCCCTGCTGCAGGCTCTGGGCGAGGACGGCGTCGGTCTCGGCTCGGATTTCGACGGCGCCATGATCCCGGCCGTTATCGGCGACGTCGCCGGCCTGCCGAAACTCATCGATGCGCTGGCGGCACGCGGTTTCGGCCGGGCTTTGATCGAAAAGATCGCCTACCGCAACTGGCTGGCGATGCTGGAAAGAACGATAGGTTAGAGTGGCTTATTCGAAGCCCATGCGCTTCAGCCAATCCTTGCCGACGCCGCGATCCCTGATGATCGGCAGCGGGTTTTCCGCATCGAGCCGCGCGCAGATGCGGTAGACTTCGAGCGTCTCCGCGCTCATCTCGTCGCGCTTGTAGAAGAACATGGCGGCGGCATAACGCGTGCGGCCGGACCATTTCTCGCCCAGCGGTGTGTTGACCAGTTCCCACTGTTCGGCGGCTTCGCCATCTTCCTGCTGCTTGCCGGCTTCCTCGGCCATGGTCAAAAATCCGCCGGCGGGTTGGCGGTGCGGCGGTCGAGCTTTATGAAGGGTCGCGCCATGACCTTGGCCCGTTTCATCAGCTTCTGGTACTGCAGCTCGCGCATGGCGTAGATTTCGACCCAGAGATCTTCCACCATGGTATCACCGTATGGCCGCGCCAGCGAGGCGATGGCGATGTTGCGCTTGGCCATCGGCGACCACATGGCGGCGCTGACTAGGCCGACCTCCTGGCTCTTCTTGTGGTAGACGATGGCGTGCTCGGCCGGGATGTTGCCCTCGATCTCCAGCCCGACCAGCACATGGCGCAGCTTGCGTTTCGCCCTCGCTTCGAGAATGGCGCGCCGGCCGTTGAAATGGCCCTTCTCCGGATCGATCATGAAGCCGAGCCCGATCTCGTCGGGCATGCGCAGGCGGTCGGTGCGGATCGCATGTTCGGCGGTTGTGAAATCAGCGTTGGCGACGATCAGCCCTGCTTCGAGCCGGGCGCGGTTGAGCGCGTTATAGCCGATCGCCCTGACACCGCGCAGTTCACCCGCCGTCATCAGCCGATCCCACAGGCTGAGCGCCTTGTCGGCCAGAACGAACAGCTCGTAACCGAGATCGCCGGTAAAGCCGGTGCGTGAAATGACGATCGTGCCGCCGTCATGCGGGAACTCCGCAAGGTCGAATATTTTCAGCTTCTCGACTCCGGCGAAACCGGCATCGCGCAGCACGGCGAAGGAGGTTGGACCCTGCATGGCGAGCCCGGCGACGGCCTCGGTCTCTTCCTCGACGATGACGTCGAAACCAAGGGCACTGTCCAGCAGCCAGGGCAGATGCCGTTCCTGCGAACACAACCGGAATCGGGTTGGCGAAAGTCGGAACAGCGTGCCGTCGTCCAGCACAAAACCTTCGTCATCACACCACGCGGTGTACTGAACGCGACCGGACCTGAGCTTGGTGACATCGCGCAAGGTGACGCGGTCGAGGAAGGCTTCGGCATCCTGCCCCTCGATCCGGTATTTGGTCATCGGCGAAATGTCGAACAGCGCCGCCTGGCTGCGGATGGCGAAATATTCGAGCTCCTCGTCCCACAGCGAATGCGGCGCGCGGTAGCCGGCCCAATTGTACCAGTCCTGGGTCTTGGCCAGCGCATCGATGCGCGGCTGGAACGGCGTGCCGAGACGCAGCGTGCGGAAGTGGGATTGCGCGAGGGTGCGGGCCGCGTTGTCGAGCTGACTGGTCATGGCAGCGTTCCTTCGCCGTAGGGTGCGGTGTTGGCCAACCGAGACATCCCGTCACCCCTTCATCGCGATGATGCGCCGTGCGGCGTTGAGGCCGGGCGCGCCGGAGACGCCACCGCCAGGATGCGAACCGGCGCCGGCCAGGAAAAGGCCCTCAATCGGCGTGTCGTAGCCCGACCAGCCGGAGACGGGGCGCGAGATCAGCATCTGATCGGCCTGCAATTCGCCATGGTGCCAGTGGCCGCCCGGCATGCGGTAACGCTTCTCGATATCGGCAGGCGTCAGAAGTTCGGCATGGCGCACGGTTTTGGCGATGCCAGGCGCGTAAGCTTCCAACTGAGCCATGATTGCCTCGACGAATTTCGGCTTGCCGGCATCCCAACCCTCTTTCAACTGATAGGGCGCGTATTGCACCACCGCCGACAGCACGCAGGCGCCGTCGGGCGCGAGTGACGGATCGGCGAGGCTGGGCAGTGTGATTTCCATCATCGGCTCGGACGAGAACGCGCCATATTTGGATGGATTGAAGGCACGCTCGACATGGTCGGGGGAGGGCGCGATGACGAGACGCCCCTTATGGTCGGGAGCATCGACCCCGGCAAATTGCGGGGGCCGGTCGAGTGCCAAATGGAGCTTGGCGGCATCACCCTTCATGCGGATATTTCTGACCTTGCGCATGAAGCCGGTGTCGATCCCGCGCGGTCCGACAAGATCGAGGACGGTGGTCGCAGGGTTGATGGCGGAGACGATCGTCCTGGCGCGAAGCTCCTCGCCATTGTCGAGCGCCACGCCGACGGCGCGGCCTTTCTCGACAATGACCCTTGCGACGGGCACCGATGTGCGGATCGTGACGCCAGCCCTTTCGGCAGCAGCGCGGATGGCGTTGGCCACCGCGCCCATGCCGCCTTGCGGCAGCAATTGAGCTCCGGCCGCACCGCCGATCTCGCCGGCCAGCCGATAGTAGAGCCCGAGCAGCGAGGTCGGCGAGCGCGGGCCGAGATGGCTGCCAAGCGTGGCGTCGAAGGCGAGCAGGCCCTTCAGCCTGTCGTCGGTAAGCTGTTCGTCAAGCAGGTCGGCGACGTTCATCAACAGCACGCGCAGGAAGTCGCGCATGTCTTCCTTGCCAAGTTTCTTCAGCGCCAGCGCGGACTGGCCGAGCGATGCGGTCTCCAGCAGCGACATGCCGCCGAGATCGGGCGGCCGGCGCGACAGGAAGGGCTTCAGGATGCCGGCGTAGCGCAGCAGTTGTGCGCGCAACTCCTTCCAGGCGGACTGTTCCGACGAACTGACGCCGGTCAGCACCTCGCCATAGGCGCCATGCAGGACAAGCGGCGGTCCATCTTTCGACAATGCGACTGACGGGATGAAGTCGGCGCGGGCGATTTGCAGCCCGTGCTTTTCCAGCTCCAGCGTCTTTACCACATCGGGATGCAGCCGGTTCAGCACATGCGCGATCGACGAGACGCGAAAACCCGGCGCGAATTCCTCGGTGCGCGCGGCGCCGCCGAGTTCGGCTCCGGCCTCCAG
Organism: Mesorhizobium sp. SARCC-RB16n; assembly: GCF_008520305.1. Lineage (GTDB taxonomy): Bacteria > Pseudomonadota > Alphaproteobacteria > Rhizobiales > Rhizobiaceae > Mesorhizobium. The sequence goes on from NZ_ML703287.1 coordinate 91,864, forward strand.
CACCAGCGCCTTGCGGCCGGCCTTCGCCAGCGTGGCGGCAGCGACAAGCCCGTTGTGGCCGCCGCCGACAACAAGCACATCCCATTTTAGGGCATCAAATGACGTCATGTGCCGGGCTCATATGCGAGGTGGATTTTGCGAGGTCGCGCAGAATTTCCGCCGCGGCGTTGCGTCCGGGCGCACCCATCACGCCGCCGCCAGGGTGGGTCGAGGAGCCGCACATATAGAGGCCACTGAGCGGTGAACGATACTGTGCGTAGCCCGGCACCGGGCGGTTGAACAGAAGCTGGTCGAAGGTCAGTTCGCCCTGAAAGATGTTGCCTTCGGTGAGGCCGACCTCGGCCTCGATTTCGCGCGGCGTGCGCACCTCCATATGGACGATGCGGTCGCGGAAGCCCGGCGAATACTCCGCAATCTGCGCGATCACGCTTTCGGCGAAGCCGTCGCGATCGGCGTCCGTCCACTCGCGACCGGCGATCCTGGGCGGCGCGTACTGCACGAAGCAGCTCATGAAATGTTTTCCCGGCGGCGCCATCGTCGGGTCGAGTGTGGTCGGGATGACCATGTCGAGGAAGGGATCGGCGGACCAGCGGCCGGCCTTCCAGTCGTCATAGGCGCGCTCCATGCGCTCGATCGAATCGGTGAAATGCATGTCGCCGCGATAGACTGGCGAATCCTTCGGCAGTGCGGGGAATTCCGGCAGCGAATCGAGCGCTATGTTGACCTTGCCGGAGGAACCGCGAATCTTGAAGTTCTTCACCCGGCGCAGGAAAATGTCGGGCAGTTCCTTCTCCTCGACCAGTTTCAGGAAGGTGCGCTTCACGTCGGCATTGGAGACGACCAGCTTGCCGTAGACCTCCTCGCCGCCGGCCAGCACGACGCCCTTGGCCTTGCCTCCGTGCACCAGCACATGATCGACCTCGGCGCCGGTGCGGATCGTGCCGCCGGACGCCTTGAAGGAGGCTGCCAGTGCCTTGGTGATCGCGCCCATGCCGCCGCGCGCATAGCCCCAGGCGCCGACCGATCCGTCGACCTCGCCCATATAGTGGTGCAGCAGGACGTAAGCGGTGCCTGGCGACATCGGCCCGAGTGCCGTACCGATGATGCCGGACAGCGCGAAGTTCGCCTTGATGACATCGGTCTCGAAATATTCGTCGAGGAATTCCGAGATCGACATGGTCCAGAAGCGCAGCGTCAGCGCCATTTCCTCTGATGACAGGTCGGCGAATTTCTTGCCGAGATAGAGCAGTTCGCCAAGGTCGCGTGGCTTGAGGCTGGTCGGATCTGGCGCGGTGCGCATCAACAGTGGCTGGATGAAGCGGCACTGCCGCGTCACGTCGCGCGAATAGCGGTCATAGGCCTCGGCATCCCGTTTGGAGAAGCGGGCGAATTCGCGCCGGTGCGCGTCGTGGTCGCGGTAGTTGGCGAGATAGTCGCCATCTCGCGTAAACACCGCGCCGCCCTCATAGGAAATGACCTGCAGGCCGAAGCGCGGCAGTTCGAGATCGCGCATGATCTCGGGGCGGAACAGCGAGCAGACATAGGAGCAGTTGGAATAGAGGAAGCCCGGCGTCAGCTCGCGGCTCGTGGCAGCACCGCCGACCCAGTCGTTCTTCTCCACCACCAGTACGTCGAGACCGGCGCGCTGCAGGTAGCAGGCATTGACCAGGCCGTTGTGTCCGCCGCCGATGACGATCGCATCCCAAGCTTTCATTGTGGCCCGGTCTTCCCTGTTTTGCGCAATTCCGGACGGAAAACCGCTCACACTTTTCCTGGAATTGCTTAGGCGACCCGCTCTTCATTTTTGCGTGATCTGTTCCCGAATGCGTGGAATTTGGCATGGCATCAGCCATTCTGTCCAGCCATACTGAATGAATGTTCAACAAATGTTATTGCTTTTTTCCGGACATGGATTACGCTTTGCCGGCGTTCGAAACAGGCATTCGTCGATTGGGGACCGAGGGCTGATGATCGAAACGGCAAATGCCGGGCCGGAGTATGACGACACTGCCATCCGTTTCCTCGAAGCGCTGTGGGGCGATGGCTACCTGTCGCCGGGCGGACCTGAAGAGGTCGACCGGGTGGTCGAGGGGCTTTGGCTCGAGGACAAGACTGTCCTCGATATCGGCTGTGGCGCCGGCGGCATCGCGCTGCATCTGGTCGAACGGCATGGCGCTGCCCACGTCACTGGTTTTGATGTCGAACATCCTGTGATCATGGCGGCCAGACAGCGTGCCGCGGCGCGTGCGCTGGTGGAGAGGGCCAATTTTATCCAGGGGCCGCCGGGGCCGCTGCCTTTCATAGATCGCTCCTTCGATGTCGTCTTCTCCAAGGACGCCCTGCTGCATGTGCCCGACAAGGACGCGTTGTTCGCCGAAATCTTTCGCGTGCTGAAGCCGGGCGGCGTCTTTGCGGCCTCCAACTGGATGATTTCGCATGACGGTGAACCGTCGCCCGAGATGAAGGCCTATGTCGCCGCCGAAGGGCTGTCCTTCGCCATGGCATCGCCGGCGCGCTATGCGCAAGCAATGCGCAAGGCGGGCTTTGCCGATGTCACCGTCAGGGATCGCAATCCCTGGTACCGCGAGGTCGCGCGCGGGGAACTCGAAAGGTTGAAAGGACCGCTCTATCCGGCCGTTGCCGCCGCGGTCGGCGCGACCTATGTCGACAAGAACATCCGAACCTGGGAAGCCATGCAGAAGGTGCTTGACAGCGGCGAGCACCGTCCCACTCATCTTCGCGGGTGGAAGCCGGATGCAGAGGGATAGCCGGCGATGCTGGAGGCCATCACACCCATGAAGACGGCAGACGCCAGGGACGCGCTCCTTGAACCGGCGCGGAAAGCCGAATCCGAAAAGCGCGGGCGCAAGGCGTCGAAGGAAGTCAGGCAGCTTCAGCTCATCGAGGCGACGATCGATTCGCTTGCCAAGCGCGGCTATTCGGAAACGACGATGGCCGACGTCGCCGACGGTGCCGGCCTGTCGCGCGGCATTGTCAATTTCCATTTCGAGAGCAAGGAAAAACTGCTCGTCGCGACACTGCAGTATATGTACGACGAGTATTCCGCGCACTGGCGCAATGCCTTGCAAAAGGCAGGAGATGATCCCGCCCGCCAGCTCCAGGCTTTGGTCGCGGCCGATTTCGACCGGTCGATCTGCAACAAGCGCAAGCTTGCCGCCTGGTGCGCCTTCTGGGGCGAGGCCAAGTCGCGGCCGACCTATCAGGCACTGAGCAGCGCTCGCGATGCCATGTATCAGAATATTTTCATCGACCTCTGCATGGTCCTCAAGCAAAGCGGCGGCTACGCCTACGAGCCCCAGGTCATGGCGTTGGCGCTCAGCGCCATGCTGGAAGGACTGTGGCTGCGCCTGATGATGGGCACTGAGGACACCACGCGCGAGACCGCCTTGCAGGCGGCCAATGAATTCCTGTCGGCCGCATTCCCAAGGCACTATCCGCTGAAGGCCGTCGGCCCGACGAAATCATAAGAAAAGACCAAACCATAAGAAAACCACAGAGGATGGGACAGCAATGAAGACACTGACAAGACGCCTGACACTGACGCTCGCGCTGACTGGTGCACTGGCGGCTTCCGCCGCACTGGCGATCGCCGCCGACAAGGACCTGATCGTGTTCGACTGGTCCGGTTATGAGGCTCCGGGCTTCCACCCGAGATATGTCGAGAAGAACGGCGATTCGCCGACCTTCGCCTTCTTCGGCGATGAGGATGAGGCGTTCGAGAAGGTCCGTTCCGGCTTCAAGGCCGATCTCGGCCATCCCTGCTCGCAGAGCGTGACGAAGTGGCGCGAGGCTGGCCTGCTGCAGCCGCTCGACACCTCGAAGATCGCGGGCTGGAAGGACCTCAATCCGGGCATTATGGCGATGAAAAATCTCGCCACGACCGATGACGGCAAAGCCTGGTTCATGCCTTGGGACTGGGGCAACACGCAGCTTACCTACAATTCCTCCAAGATCGACGAGAAGGACGTGCAGTCGCTGAAAGCGTTCGCCGATCCTAAGTTCAAGGGACGAGTCTCGATCGGCGACAATGTCGACGATGCCTATGCGCTGGCGAGCCTCGCCATCGGCCTGAAGGACTGGACCAAGATGACCGACGATCAGTTCAAGCAGGCGTCCGACTTCCTGCGCCAGGTGCACAAGAACGTGCGCTCGTACTGGACCGACACCACCGACGTCGTCCAGCTTCTGAGCGGCGGCGAGGTCGACCTCGCCTGGGCCTGGAACGATGCGACCGTGCAGTCGGTCGCGGCCGGCGTGCCGATCAAGTCAAAGAAGGATACGGCGGAAGGCATCTCGACCTGGGTCTGCGGCTATGTGCTGTTCAAGGACGCGCCCGGCAACATCGACAAGGCCTATGATTATCTCAACGCAGTCAACGATCCGGAGATCGCCAAGGTCCTGGTCAAGGACTGGGGCTACGGCCAGGCCAACGCCAAGGGCATGGCCGGCGTCGATCAGGCCGTCCTGAAGGAAAAAGGCTATGACGACGTGCAGAAATTCGTCGACAAGACGCTGTTCCAGCAGCCGCTACCGTCCGATCTCAAGCTCAAGATGATCGCCGAGTTCGAGAAGATCAAAGCCGGCTATTGAGCCTCTGCCTGCCGAGCCCGTCCGCGCGCCGGCAGCGGCGGCGGATGGGCTCGCCAAAGCGCTTGAATTTGCCTAACCTCGCTCTCGATACCTTTTGCGACGGGGGAGTTTTCGCGCCATGAATTCAGTGCTTCGCCGCCTTGTCATCGCCGCCGCATGTATGGTTGGTGCCGGGGCGGTTTACGCGCTCGCCGAAGGCGGCAGCGACCTCGTCGTGTTCGACTGGTCGGGCTATGAGGATCCGCTGCTGCACCCGGCGTACTCGACCAAATACGGCGCCGAGCCGACCTTCGCCTTCTTCGGCGACGAGGATGAAGCCTTCGAGAAGATGCGGGCGGGCTTCAAGGCCGATGTAGCGCACCCCTGCTCGCAAAGCGTGGTGAAGTGGCGCGAGGCCGGCATGCTGCAGCCGCTCGACACATCCAGGATCGCCGGCTGGAAGGACCTCAATCCCGATATCATGGCGATGAAGGATCTTGCCGTCACCGCCGACGGCAAGGCTTGGTTCATGCCATTCGACTGGGGCAACACGTCGCTGCTCTACCGCACCGACAAGGTGACGGCCGAACAGGCACAATCGCTCAAGATTTTCGCCGATCCGCGGTTCAAGAACCGCGTCACCATCGGCGACAATGTCGACGACGCCTATGCCCTGGCGAGCCTGGTCATCGGTCTCAAGGACTGGACCAAGATGACCGACGACCAGTTCAAGCAAGCGTCCGTTTTCCTGCGCAACGTGCACAAGAATATCCGTTTCTACTGGACCGACGACACCGACCTCAACCAGGCCTTTATCGGGAACGAGGTCGATCTCGTCTGGGGCTGGAACGAGACCTTCGTGACGCTGAAGGGACAGGGCCTGCCGATCGCCATGAATCGCGAGACCAAGGAAGGGATTTCGACCTGGGTATGCGGCTATGTACTGATGAAGGATGCGCCCGATAAGCTCGATGAAGCCTATGACTTCCTCAGCGCCGTCAACGCGCCTGGCGTGTCAGACTATATGGTCAAGACCTTCGGCTACGGTCACGGCAACGGCGCCGGGATGGCTAATATCGACCACAAGGTGCTGGCCGACCGTGGCTTCGACAATCTCGACAAGTTCCTCGACAAGACACTGTTCCAGCAGCCGGTGCCGCCCGAGCTGAAGAAGCGGATGGTCGATGAGTTCGAGAAGATCAAGGCCGGCTATTGAGCGACAAGACCGAAAGGACCGGCGTCGTCATCGTCGGGGCCGGCTTCACCGGCCTCTCGGCCGCGATTGAATTGAAGCGCGCCGGCGTCGATTTCGTGCTGGTGGAAGCCCGCGATCGTGTCGGCGGCCGCGTCGAGGCGGTGCGAAACGGACTTGGCGAGCGCATCGACAGCGGCGGCCAGTTCCTGTGCGAGGACATGCCGCAGCTGATGGAACTGGCCCGGACCCGGGGCAAGACCTTTGTCGAGACTTATGTCGAGGGCGATTTCATCACCCACCCGCCAATGTCGGTCGGCCAGGCCGGGCGCACCTATCATGCCTCGATGGCAATCCGCGAACGCATGAACAGGATCGAGCCCAACGATCCTGCCATTGCAGGATTGACCGTTGCCGACTGGCTGGAGAGGCAAGATGACACGGCTAATGCCAAGGCGGCCTTCCGGTCGATGATCGAGGGCCTGTGGTGCCTGGCGCTGGAGAAGGTGCCACTCTGGTACCTGATCGACAATGATCGCCGTATCACCAACGAGGTGCCGGAGCTGCAATATTCCCTGCGCGAGACGATGCAGTCGTTGGCCGATGATCTGGCTAGGGATTTCGGCGGCCGGGTGAGGCTCGGTGAACCGGTCACCGGCATCGAATACGGACTGCCGGGAGTGCGTGTTGTCTCGAGCAATGGCGTGGTCGAAGCGCGCGAAATTCTGGTCGCCGTGCCGCCGGCGACTGCCGCGAAGCTCGATTTTAAGCCCGCCTTGCCAGCAGCCCTGGAAGCGGCGCTCGGTGCCTGGGAAAGCGGCGCGGTGATCAAGATCCTGGTGCGCTATCCCAGGCCATTCTGGCGCGGGCGGGATTTGAGCGGGATGGTGATGTGGCGCGATCTGCCGGGGCTGTTTGCCTGCGACGCCAGCAAGGATTCCGATCATGCCGCGCTTGTCGTCTTCGTCGGCGGACCGTTGGCTCTGCGCTGGCACGAACTCGGCGACGGGGACCTGCGGGCGCACGTGACGACGAGACTTGTAGAGGCGCTCGGCCCCGATGCCGCCGATATTCTCGATTTCAGCCACCGCGACTGGACGCATGACCGCTGGAGCGGCGGTGCCTATAGCGACCTGATCGTCGATGTGACGGCGAGGGATGCCGAGCGAACCATTCTTGCCGGTGCGCCGCCGGTGCATTTCGCTTCGTCGGAATTGTCGCCGTCATTCCCGGGCTATGTCGAAGGCGCGATCGTGGCCGGGCGCATCGCGGCGCACAGGATCATCGCCGATGTTCAGTCGGCCATCGCGACCAGGGCTTCGGGATCGTAGGCGAGGCGGATGGAGGTGCCGACCGGGATGTCATCGGCGCCGAAATCGTTGGTCTCGGTCACCGAGAGCGGCTTTTCCAGGCCGGGGATCTCGACGATCAGATGGGTGATCTCGCCGAAATAGTGGCGCTCGACCACCTTGCCGGCGACCTCGAATTTAGCTGTCGCATTGTCCCATAGCACGCGCAGCCGCTCCGGCCTGATGCCCAGCGTCGCGCCGCCGCCATTGCGCACGAAAGCCTTCGGCTTGTCGGTCTTGATGCGGCCGAATCCGAGCGTGTCGACGACCAGCGAGGCACCGTTCTCCTCGACGATCTCAGCCTTGACGAAGTTCATGCCGCCAAGGAAGTCGGCGACCTGGCGGTCGACCGGACGCTGGTAGATTTCCTTTGGGGAGGCGACCTGCGCGATCCTGCCGCCGAACATCACGGCGATGCGGTCGGACATGGCGAGCGCCTCATACTGGTCGTGGGTGACCAATACGAAAGTGATGCCGACGGCCTGCTGCAGGCGGCGCAGCTCGACCTGCATTTGCTCGCGCAGCTTCTTGTCGAGCGCCGACAGCGGCTCGTCGAGCAGCAGCACTTTTGGCCGCATCACCAGCGCACGGGCAAGCGCCACACGCTGGCGCTGGCCGCCGGAAAGCTCTGTGGCAAGCCGCTTGCCGAGGCCGGTGAGCGAAACCTGCGCCAGCGCCTCCTCAACCCGGCGCTTCTCCTCGCCGCCTTGTAATTTCAGCCGCTTCAGTCCGTAGGCAACGTTCTGCTCGACATTGAGGTGCGGGAAGATCGCATAGCTCTGGAACACCATATTGGTCGGCCGGCGATTGGGCGGGATGCCTTCCATGGGCTGGCCGCCGACCGCGATCGAACCGCTGGTCGGGTTGTCGAAGCCGGCGATCATGCGCAAAAGCGTGGTCTTGCCGCAGCCGGACGGGCCGAGCAGCGAGAAAAACTCGCCTTCCCTGATGGTCAGGGTGGCATCGTCAAGCGCCTTGAATGCCCCATAGCTGCGGGTGACGTTGCGGATCTCGATCATCGGTCTTTCGGATTGGATCCTGTCCGCGTGAGGGCGTTCGATCTGCGGCTGCTCAGGCATAGAGGCCTCCCTCGTTCTGGGTGCGTCTGGCCGCGCGGCGACGCAGGATTTCGGCAATTGTCATCAGCAGGAATGAGGCAACCAGCAGCAGCGTGCCCAGCGCCAGCACGCCGGGCAGTTTCGAGGCGAAGCGCAACTGGCCCCAGATGTAGATCGGCAGCGTCGCCTCGGTGCCGGTGAGGAAGAAGGCGATGATGAACTCATCCAGCGAGATGGTGAAGCAGACGAGCAGGCTGGAAATGATCGCCGGCGCCACCATCGGCAGCGTCACGCGCCGGAAGGTGCCGAAGGCGCTCTCGCCGAGGTCGGCGGAGGCTTCTTCCAGGCTGCGGTCGAAACCCTCGAACCCCGAAGTCAGCACCGTCATCGAATAGGGAATGCAGATCAGGACGTGGCCGAGCACGACGGTGAACAGCGAGAGGCTCAAGCCGAGCTGCAGCATCACCAGCAGCATGGAGATGGCAACGATGACCTCGGGCAGCACAAGCGGCGCCATGATCAGGCCGTTTATGGTACGGCGACCGGGATAGCGGTAGCGGGTGATCGAGCGGGCGGCGAGAATGCCGAGCACGGTGGCGAGCAAGGAAGCCGACACGCCGACGATCAGGCTGTTCCATGCGGCGTCGAGCAGCGCCGGTGTGCGCGGCAGGTCCTCGTACCATTGCAAGGTGAAGCCGGTCAGCGGGAATTTCGGGGTCGCTGCCGTGTTGACCGAGAAGATCGGCAGGAAGATGACGGGCAGGTAGAGGAAGACGATGTAGAGGAACGCGTAGGCAGACAGCCAGCCGCCTGGCAGGAAGCGCCGCGCCCTCATCGCGCCATCCTTTGCAGGGTGCGGATGATCAGCACCGTGGCGCCGGCTATCAGGGAGACGATCAGCATGGTGGTGACGGACAGGGCGGCACCCAGCGGCCAGTTGGCCGCCTTGCCGAACTGTGCCTGGATGGCGTTGGCGATCATGACGCCGTCCTTGCCGCCGACAAGTTTTGGCGTGACATAGTCGCCGACCGTCGGGATCATGACGATCAGCGCAGCAGAGATGACGCCCGGTGCCGACAGAGGCAAGGTCACGCGCAGGAACGAGCGCAAGGGGCCGTCGCCAAGATCGGTGGCCGCTTCGACCAGCGTGCGGTCGACCTTCTCCAGGGACACGAAGATCGGCAGAATGGCGAAGGCCGCCCAGGCATGAGTAAGCGTGATGATGACGGCGCTCGAATTGTAGAGCAGGGCGGTCGACGGTTCGTCGATGATGCCAAGGCCCATCAGGCCGGAATTCAAGACGCCATTATAGCCCAGGATGACCTTCCACGACATCACGCGCAAGAGATAGCTGGTCCAGAACGGGATGGTGATGAGGAACAGCCACAGGCTCTTGTGGCGGCCGCCATGGAAGGAAATGAAATAGGCGATCGGGTATGCGAGGAGGACGGTAAACAGGCTGACCGTCAGCGAGATGTAGAGCGAGCGCCACAAGAGATCACGGTAGATCGGCTCGGTCAGCGCAATGCGGTAGTTTTCCAGCGTGAAGGTGCGGTCGATGGTCAGGTAGTGCTGCGTCCAGAAGGAGTGGGCGATGACCACCAGTATCGGCAGGACCAGCAGGATGAGCGCGTAGAGGAAGGTCGGGCTGATCAGGGCAAAGCCCTGTACTGGCTCGGATTGCAGAAGGGCATTTCGTCTGGCCCGCGTCATGCGCAACGGGGGCGACCCTTCCGCAGCCACCGTCATTGGAGGGCTCCGGGTGTGATTTCGGTCGCTAGCCTGGACTGTCCCGCCATACGGCATCCCATTGGGCTGGCGCCGGCTATTGTTCCCCTTGCCGGCTTTCTTTCATCATGCGCGCATCCGCGGATTGAAATCAAGCGCTAATTCTGCAATATTGATTGAACGGACATTCAAAATGGTGTGGGCAGGGCGGCGATTTCCGCTATAGCGAACCAGATTGATGGCCGGAAAAATTCGATGGGATGATGTGGAGGCGACGATGGCGGCCGTGAGAGACCTGAAGGCGAGCGAAGTGGCGGGCGCTGGAGGTGATGATGCGGTCGAACTGGCCAAGCGTCATCTCATCCAGCCTTGGCCTTATGCCGGTTCCGTCGGCACCGAGGCACGCGCGCTGATTGGCGAAGGCGACGGCATCTACATCACCGACAGCACCGGCAAGCGGCTGATCGACGGGCCTGCCGGCATGTGGTGCGTCAATGTCGGCCATCGTCGAGAGGAGCTCGCCAGGGTGATGTACGACCAGGCGATGGCGCTGTCCTACAACACGCCCTGGTACACGATGAACGCGCCATCGGCGGAACTTGCCAAACGCATCGCCGGCCATGCCCCGGGCGACCTCAGTCATGTGTTCTACACTACGGGTGGCTCGTCAGCGGTTGAGACGGCGCTGCGCTTCATGCAGTTCTACAACAATGTGCGCGGCCGTCCGGAAAAGAAGCTGATCCTGAGCCGAGGCGGCGCCTATCACGGCTCGACCTATCTGTCGGCCTCGCTCAACGGCCGCCCGCGCGACCGCGACTGGATGGATGGCGCCGACGAACTGGTGGTCAAGCTGGCCTCGCCCGATCCCTTCCGCCGGCCCAAGGGCATGAGCCTTGCCGACTTCACCGATTTCCTCGTCGACCAGTTCCGCGACACGGTCGCGCGCGTCGGCGCCGACAGAATAGGCGCTTTCGTCGGCGAGCCGGTGCAGGCCTCCGGCGGCGTCGTCGTGCCGCCCGACGGCTACCTCAAGCGTATCCGCGAGATCTGCCGCGAAAACGACATCCTCTTTATCTCCGACGAGGTGGTGACGGGCTTCGGCCGGCTTGGCCATGTCTTCGCCTCGGGCGATGTCTTCGGCATCGATCCCGACATGATCACCTTCGCCAAAGGCGTCACCTCAGGCTATTTCCCTCTCGGCGGCGTTATCATCTCGGAGCTGCTGCTGGAAAACCTGCGTCGTTCCAACCATCCCGACGCGCTGTTCGGCCACGGCCTGACCTACACCAGCCATCCCGTCGGCTGCGCGGTGGCCTTGAAGAATCTCGACCTGCTGGAGGAGGGCGTGCTTGCCCACACTCAGGCCGTGGCGCCCTATTTCCAGGCCCAATTGAAGACGCTGGAAGAGCTGCCGCTGGTCGGCGAAGTGCGCGGCGTGGGGCTGATGGGCTGCGTGGAATGCGTCGCCGACCGCGAAAGCAAGGATCCGCTGCAGCTCGACAAGGATGTCGGCAAACGCATCGACGCCCACTGCCACGAACTCGGCCTGCTGGTGCGGCCGCTGATCAACATGTGCGTGATGTCGCCACCGCTCATCATCACCCGCGAGCAGATCGACGACATGGTGGGCATCCTGCGCGAAGGCATTTCGCGGACAATGGACGATCTCAGGAAAGAGGGTGTGTGGCGGGGGTGAGTTTCTTCCTTCTTCCCGTTTTACGGGGAGAAGGTGCCCGGAGGGCGGATGAGGGCGGCGCCGACATCGGCAATTGGCCTCCATGCCGGCGAACTCCCGCGTGAAGCGATAACCTTACAAGCTCGGCGCTGTCACTCACCTGCCTGCCGGCATCCTCTCCCCGTATAGAGACGGGGAGAGGGGCGCTGTCATTGGCGGCTTCGCCAATTACCAGCGTTCTTACCCTCGCGACCGCAGCGCGTCGTTCAAATTCCACATGTCCTTTTCCTCCGGCGCGGTCTCCAGGCCGAGTACCGGAATCTGCTTGCGCAGATGGTCGTGGTGGGTGCGCACGCCATATTCGAGGTCGGAGAGGTAAAAGCCCTCGAAGGCCTCGGACAGCATGGATTCGTTCGACCAGACCGAGAGCTGCACATCTTCCGACATGGTGTCGCGATCGATGCGGAAGGAGAGGTAACGGGCGGCGGCCTGCTCGCGGCTTTCGTCGCGATAGCGGTAGATCGCGCCACGCAGCAGCGTTTCACCCGTCGACAGCGGAAACTCCTGATAGAACTGCACCGATTCCGGCATCACCGAGAGAACCGCGTTGGGGAAGATGCCGTAATAGACCCAGGCCTTCCTGAGATGGTCCGGCAGATGTGTCGGCTCCGGCGCGATCTTGACGTAGTTCTTGACGCTCCAGCGTCGGCCGGCATGCGGATTGTAGGTGGCGAAGGAGCGCGATACGCCATTGATGAAAGGCTCGTCGAAATAGGTGGCGCCGTAGAGATCCTGCAGGGCCGGATGCGCCATGGCGACGTGATAACCTTCGTTGTCGACGTCGCGCACCGACTTCCAGTTGACCGGTGTCTTCTGGGTCCAGATACCCCAGGAGGGCACCATGTCGGCGGCCTTGTAATGCGCAAATTCGGGTTCGATCGGCTTCAACAGCTCGGCGACGGAGGGCTGTGGCCCGCCATTGCGGAAGCGGATGAAGATGAAGCCCATCCAGACTTCGAGATCGAGCGGCATCAGGCCGAACTCGGTCTTGTCGAGGTCGGGGAAGGAGCGCGGACGAGCGGCGCCGCGCAGCGTGCCGTCGAGATTGTACACCCAGCCGTGAAACGGGCAGACCAGCGCGTTCTTGCAATTGCCCTGGCTGTCGGCCACGACGCGGCTGCCGCGGTGGCGACACATGTTGTTGAAGCCGCGCACGACGCCGTCCTTGCCGCGCACGATCAGAGCGCGCTCGCCAATGACATCCATGGTGAGGTAGTCGCCGGCATTCGGTATGTCACAGACATGCCCGGCGATCTGCCAATGATTGCGGAAGACATGCTCCTTTTCCAGCTCGAGAAGGGCGGTGGAATGGTAACTCCAGCCCGGTAATCCCCGCCGGTCCCAATCGTTCGGGATTGCCACGTCACGGAGGTGCGGGTTCATAAAACGTCTCTTCTTTTTATTGAATATGCATTCAATATAATCATATTTTGCATTGAAATGCAATGGCTTGTGGAAATACGCAGATTCCACAGCGAAAATGTCAGCCCCGGTTCCAACGGAATCTTGCTCCGCTGCGGGCTCTGAAAACGCCGGAAAATCCGGGTGTTAGTCAGAGTTCCATGACCTCCACCCGTCGCCGGTTCACGCTGCAAATCGCACCGTTCGGACAAGGTCTCTCGCCGGCAAGAAAAAAGCGCCGTTCGCGTCGGCTGCCGACGGATGCACGCAGGGTAACCCGCCGGCGCGGATCAAAATAGCCAATGAGTGATTTTGCCCGGTTTTGCCCGTATTGATGTTTCAATCCGGTTACATTGCCGGGCTCTCGTCACCTTAGCGCCGTTACAAAGCGCGATTAAATTCGTTTTATCGCAAAAAGAAAATCAACGAAGGGGATGATGATGCATGCGAAAGTCCAGATCACCAGCGGCAACCGCTTTCAGGCTCCAGAGCGCGCTGACCGCCGCCCGAAGCTGGCGCTTCGCCAGCGTGCCAGCGACCACCCGATGGCAATGTTCATGGCGCTGGCTGCTTGCGCCTTCGCCGGCATGGCGTTCACGCCGACGGTCGGCCCAGCCTTCGCTTCGTTGAATCCGCCCGCCAACATCGTCGAGGGTGCGCCGACCACGACCACGACCGCCCGCCTGCCGATGCCCACGATCGATTTCGCCTGCAAGGGGCAGGCCTGGGGTGCCGAGAGTGTGGATTGCCTGCGCGCCATTGCCGAGCAGTCCGGAACGCACAAGGCCCGCGCGATCCGCATGATCGCCAACGCCGCGCCGCTGACCGGCACGCCGAACATCTTCTGATTTCTGTCTTCGGGTTTCTGCCTGGCCATGCTCCCGAAAACCGGTTCCCGTGGGGATCATGCCCTGGCCCCCCCGAGCGCTTCCTCCAGCACTCCCTTCGGCTCCCGCCGCGACGTCGGCCGGGGGCCTCTTTCTTAGGCTTCCAACGCGGCCTGCTCGGCAATGGTCGAAAGCACGCTGCGCACGTCCAGCGTGCTGAACGGTTTTTCGAGGATCTGTGGTCGCTGCTGCGCCGGCAAGGCTTCGATTTCCGCCTTCGCGCCGATGAGGTCGCCGGTGACCAGCACGAAGCGCCGCGCCAGGTCGGGCCGCTCTGTGAGCAGTTCGCGGTAGATCGAAATGCCACTGATACCGGGCATGCGCAGATCCGAAAAGACGATGTCCGGCGGCATGTGGCCACTCAGGGTGGCGGCGCCCGATTCCCAGACCGGCGCGATCCGAGACTTGATGCCCATCAATTCGAGAATGTCGGACAAGGAACCAGCGACATCGGGCTCGTCATCGATGATCAGGGCATGGCGCAGGCCGCTCGATCGTGGCTGGCTTTCGCCAGCGGCGGCGGTGCCTGCCGAGATGGCGGGCAACTGGACGACGAAACGCGCGCCCCTCGGCTGCACTTCCTCGAACCAGACAGCGCCATTGTGCCGCTCGATGATGGATTTCGAAATCGACAGGCCGATACCGGTGCCAACACCGACCGGCTTGGTGGTGAAATAGGATTCGAAAATGCGCGAACGGATCGCCTCGGGGATGCCGGGCCCGTTGTCCTCGACCGAGAAGCCGGGATTGCCCCGGTCGCCGCGGAATGTCCGCACCTTGATCAGGCGGTCGCTTGCGACGCCGGCCAGGGCATGCTGACTATTGATGAGAAAATTGGCCACCACCTGCGTCACGTGATCGGCATCGGCCATTGCCAGCAGGGGACCGGGCGCGAAATCGGTATCGATGATGATGCCGCTCGAGCGCGCGCCGTAGGCGGTCACCTCGAGAGCAGCGCGGATCACCTGGTTGAGATCGGTCTCGGCCTGCGCCGCCGGATGGAGGCGGACCATCGACAGGAAGCTCTTGACGATGCGCCCGCAGCGCTCGGCGGCGGCGCGCACCTTTTCGGCACGCACCTTGGTCTGCGGATCGGTGGCGAATTCATGCAGCAGCGTCGATTGCGCGACCACCACGGCCAGCGGATTGTTGAGCTCGTGCGAAACGCCCGCGAGCAGCGAGCCCATCGCAGCCATCTTCTCGTTCTGGTGCAGCTTCTCGCGCTGCCGGTTGATCTCCTCCTCGGCGCGCAGCCTCTCGCGCAAGTCGCGGATGGAGCCGAAGATCAGCCGGCGGTCGGCGACCCGCATTTCGGTTGCCGTCAGTTCGATCGGGAACACCTCGCCGGCGGCATTCTGCGTCACCGTCTCGAGCCGCTGGCCGACCATCGGCGCGCCGCGGCCGGACATGTAGTCGGCGCCGGAGGCATAGCCCTTGCGGTAGTATTCGGGAACGACGGTATCGAGCAGGTCCTTGCCGAGGATCTCGCTGCGCTGGAAGCCGAACATCTTTTCCGCGGCCGGATTGAATTCGATGATCGATCCGGCTTCGTCGATGACGATGATGGCATCGAGCGAGGCCTGCAGCATGGTGCGGCGGATCACCTCGCTGGCATGGGCGTCGGAGGGGGAGTGTTCGATGGCATCGCCGATGGCGAGCGCGATGATGTGCAGCGTCGCCTCTTCCTCGTCGGTCCATTCACGCTCCTCGACGCAATCATTGACGGCGAGCGTGCCCCAGAGATGGCCGTGCGCGAAAACCGACACCGACAGGAACGACTTGATGTTCTGCTTTTCGAAATCAGCCCTCAGGAACCCTTCGAGATCGCGCGTGTGGCCGGCGAAGATCTTGCCCTGCCGCTCATCCTCGGCCAGCCGCTCCAGGAGCGGATCCGAATTGACGATCGACTGCATGATGACGGTCGGTGACGCCAGTTCGCCGCCGAAATCGGGGTCGATCCAGTAGGCGGCGACCGACTGGGCGAAACCTTGGCCGGGAAGCTCACGCAGGCGGAAAAGGATGCCGCGCTGGCACTCCATGGCGTGGCACAGCGTTTCCAGTATGCCGTCCATTTCGCGCTGCCAGTCGCCGGCCTCGCGCAGCCGGCGCACGACACGCACGGCCGCCATCGCCGCGCCCTGCCTGAAACCCTGCATATCCGTGTTTGCCGTCTCGCCCGTCATTGTCAGCCGTCATTCCAGAGTCACGCCCATTCGATCGGCTGGCAACGGCTGCGGAGCGGAAATCCTGGGCCTGATGCTCAGTTGCCGTCGCCGGTCGGCAGCGAGAAAATATAGCCTTCGCCGCGCACCGTGCGCAGGAATTTCGGATTGGCCGGGTCAGTCTCGATCTTCTTGCGCAGGCGCATGATGCGGATGTCGACAGCGCGCGATGATTCCGGATCCTCGGTGAAGCCGATCGCCTCGGAGATCGCTGCCCTGGTCAGCAGCCGGTTGGCGCGGGTCAGGAAAACTTCCAGCACGTCGAATTCGCTCTTTGCCATGTCGATCACCGTGCCGTTGGCGCCGGTGACCAACCTGCCGTCGAGATCGGCCTGGAAAGGGCCGAAAGCGACGGAGCGCCGGTCGGTCCTGGCTTTCCTGTCCTGCGGCTCCGTCGGCTGCGGGACACGGCGCAGCACGCTGCGCACCCTGGCCAGCACTTCGCGCAGTTCATACGGCTTGACGATATAGTCGTCGGCACCGAGTTCCAGCCCGACGATGCGGTCGAGCGCGGTGCCGGCGGCGGTCGCGTAGATGATGCCGATCGGCATTTTCGAGCGCAGCCAGCGGCCGAGCGACAGGCCGTCCTCGCCCGGCATGGCGATGTCGAGGATTGCCAGATGGAAGGGCTGTGTCTCGATCAGGCTGCGCGCGGCGGCCGCGGTTTCCGCGGTCGCAACATCATAGCCGGCGGCGCCGAGATATTCGGCGACCGCGTCCCTCAGGTCGGGCTCGTCCTCGACGATGACAATTCTTGCCCGCACGATGGCCTCGCTCCCACTTTCAGTGGAAAGTAGATTGGGTATAAACATCATGTCCAGCACTCATATCCGGTTGCCAGGAACGGTTGGAAAACATGGCCGCACGAGCCGTCATCGCGCTTGTTTCCGTCGCCGACGTCGTCGCAACCGAGCTTGCCGACCATCTTGAGCGGCGCGGCCATGACGTGCGCCAGGCGCGGCAGCCCTGGGAGGCGGAATCGCTGCTGGCCGGCAGAGGCATCGATGTCGTCGTCGTCGGGGACAGCCTCAGCCAGGCGGAAGGGCGGGATCTGCTCATGCGTTTTGGCGGCCAAGGTGGGGGCGGCCAAGGCGGGAGCGGCGAGCATGGACCGGATTTCATCCTGATATGCCGGCCGGCCGATCTCCTCGACAAGGTGCTGGCGCTCGAGCTCGGCGCCGCCGATGTCGTCGAGAGTCCGCTCAATGTCAGAGAACTCGCCGCGCGCGTCGGCGGCCTGCTTTCGCGGCGCGGCAGAGGCACCCAGGAACTGATCGTATTGGAGAACGCCACCGTCGATCTGAGATCGGCGATCGTCATGCATCGCTCCGGTACGCAGGAGCAGCTCTCGCCCGGTCAGGTGGCGCTGCTCAGGCTGTTCCTGGCGTGCCCGCGCAAGGTGCTGACGCGTGACGACATTATCGCGGCGGCGCCGGCCGAGAATGCCGACGCCTTCGATCGCTCGATCGACTCGCGCATCGTGCGGCTGCGCCGCAAGCTCGACACTGAGGCCATCACCACCATACGCGGCGCCGGCTACAGGTTCGATCCGCCGCGGCAGTTCGCCGACTGACGGCTGTCTTTTCCAGCTGGTTCCCCGGATCAGCATCGGACTTTCCATTTCCGCGCCGATGCCCGCGAGGTTCATCGCACCACCAGCAATGACGGACCCGAGCCCATGTCGCTGCCGAACTCGCTTGCGTGAGCGCGTTCCTTGAGGAGCACGCTGGCGAGTGCGGCAAAGCCGAGCAGGCCCTGCGCGTAGAGCAGTGCGGAAAGCACGGAAGCTGCGAATGTTGCCTTCATGGTCGGAATTCCCCAAAAAATGAATGTTCGCGGGTCGCTTCAGGAAACTCCCGAAGTGCCCGCGCCGCCCACGGAGCCCCCCGTCGCGGCGCGGGCCTTCGGTCCTCTCGGCAGCAAGTTGCCGGAGGGGCCGCGCAATGCCAGCTGCTGAAGGCCAACCCGCCAGAGGGCCTTCAACCGGGCGATGCGCAGGCTGGAAACGATCCAGACCGTGGCGCAAAACAGGGCGACGTGCAGGGTCGAAATCTCGCTCGAACTCATCGCTGCCAGCTTCGTCACCGGCCTGCCGGCAATGGTGCCGGCGCCGCCGGTGGCCGCTGCCGCGATGCTGATCCTGAAGAGCCAGGACCGCGTGTTCGTTTTCGTTCCCATGGTCGTTGCCGTCTGCTTTCGTTGCGTCAACTTTTGGCTCCGGTTCGTATCCGGATCATGCCGCCAAAAGCCGCGCTTTGTTGCAGTTTGGTTTCGAAATTGACCATAACTCTTTCATATGCGGACAATTCGAACTTTCGTTTCGGGATAGATACCTATGTACGTTATCCCTGCCCACATGTTCCAGGACGCGGGCGCAACCGGCCGCGCTGTTTGGCTTGTTAACCAGTGGAAACAAATTCGAAATCCAAACGAGCATTTCACGAAATCTCTCCGAAACATGTGGCTGGGGATAAGCCGCTCATCGAATTGGAGCCGGCCGGACCGGCAGAGAGAGGGGACATCATGCACACCACCATTTCCGCGAAGCTCATCAACATCACCGCCGCCGCGCTCATGGGCATCGCACTTCTATTCGGCGCCAACGCCGCCCATGCCGCCAACACCATCGTGGCGCGCGTTTCGCTGTCGCAGCAGATCATGGAAGTCTCCGTCGACGGCCGGCCGGCTTTCGCCTGGAAGGTTTCCACCGGCGACAGGGCGCATGTGACGCCGACCGGCTCGTTCAAGCCGACGCGCATGCATGAGATGTGGTATTCGAAGAAGTACGACAACGCGCCGATGCCGCATTCGGTCTTTTTCAGCGGCGGCTATGCGGTTCACGCCACCTATGCAATCAAGCGCCTCGGCCAGCCTGCCTCGCATGGCTGCGTGCGGCTGCACCCGGATAATGCCGCCGATTTCTACCAGCTCGTCCAGACCTTCGGCCCGGCCAACACCAGCATCGTCATCGTCAAGTAGTTGGCAGGTTGCCGCATTCGGCCATATGCCGGAGTTGCTGGAGCAACCGCAAAAAGAGAGGCCGGAAAAATTCCGGCCTCTCTTTTTGTCTCTTACGCCTTGCGTGCCTCAGCTCGGCAGCGCCGGCATCAGTTTCGGATCCGGCTTTTCCGCCAGATGCGGGAGATCCTTGCTGGCGATGAAGGTGTAGAACATGGGCACGACGAACAGCGTGAACATGGTGCCGACCAGGATGCCGGTGAAGATGACCAGGCCCATCGAATAGCGGGCCGCGGCACCGGCACCGCTTGAAACGATCAGCGGCACCACGCCCAGCGCCATCGCGGCCGTCGTCATCAGGATCGGCCGCAGGCGCACCTTGGCCGAGGCGATGATGGCATCACGCCGCCGCATGCCATGCAGTTCTCGCTGCTGGTTGGCGAATTCGACCAGCAGAATGCCGTGCTTGGTGATCAAGCCGATCAGCGTGATCAGGCCGACCTGGGTATAGATGTTGAGCGTGCCGAGGCCCAGGTTGAGCGGCACGATCGCGCCGAAGATCGACAATGGCACCGCCATCATGATGATCAGCGGATCGCGGAAGCTTTCAAACTGCGCAGCCAGCACTAGGTAGATGACGATGACGGCCGCGCCGAAGGCGATCAGGATCGTGTTGCCCTGTTCCTTCTCCTGCCGGGACTGGCCGGAATAGTCGATGAAGAAGGTGTCGGGCAGGCTCTCCTTGGCAATGTCCTCGAGGACTTTCAAACCATCGCCCGTGGTGACGCCGGGTAGCGGCAGCGCCGAGATCGTCGATGAATTCAACTGGTTGAACTGCTCGATTGCCGCCGGCGAGGCATTGTTCGAAATCTTCACCACGGCCGACAGAGGCACCATCTCGCCCGTCACACTGCGCACGAAGTATTCGCCGAGCTTTTCGGGGTTGTCGCGGAATTCCTGCGGCACTTGCGGGATGATATCATAGCTGTTGGAGTCGCGGTCGAACTGCGCCACTTCGGCGCCGCCGACCAGCAGCGTCAGCGTCCGCCCGATATCGGCGATCGGCAGGTTGAGCGCGGCGGCGCGGTCGCGGTCGATGGTCACCGTCACCTGCGGCGCGTCATAGGCCATCGAATTCTGCACGACGATGAAGCGGCCCGAGGCCTGCGCCTTGTTCTTGATTTTCTCGGCTTCCTCGTACACCTGAGCGGAATCGCCGGTCGAGCGTACCACCATGGCAATCGGCAAGCCGCCGCCGGAGCCCGGTAACGTCGGCGGCGCGAAGACAAACGCCTGGACACCTGCCACCTTGGCGATACGTGCCGTAATGTCGGCCTGCAGCTGCTTCGAATTGCGCTTGCGCTCCGCCCAATCCTTGAAGGCAAAACCGACGAAGGCGCTGTTGGTCGTGCCGCCGAACGCGACGGCCGAGAACTGCGCCCGGGTTTCGGGAATATCCTTCACCAGGCCCAGGATCTGGTTGACGTAGGTCTCGGTGTAATCGGAGGTCGCATAGCGCGGCGCCGTCACCAGCGAGAGCAGGAAGCCCTGGTCTTCTTCCGGCGCCAGTTCCGTCGAGGTCTTGGTGAACATGAAGCCGGTCACGCCGACAAGCGCCAGCACGATGAGCAGTGTCAGCGGGCGATAGTTCAAAGACCCGGTGACGGCGCGCTCATAGACGTGCTCGACGCGCGAGAAGGTGCCGTCGACGATACGCTGGAAACGGCCTGCGTTGCCCGGCTTCAGGAGACGCGCCGACATCATCGGCGTGATGGTGATGGCAATGACGCCCGACAGCACCACCGATCCGGCGAGCGTCACCGCGAATTCACGGAACAGGGCGCCGGTCAGGCCGCCGGTGAAGGCCAGCGGCGCGAACACGGCGGCGAGCGTCATGGTCATGGCGACGATGGCCGACGCGATCTCGCGCATGCCGCTGAAGGCCGCCTGCATGGGCGGCATGTGATCTTCTTCCATGTGGCGGTGGATGTTCTCCACCACCACGATGGCGTCGTCGACGACAAGGCCGATCGCCAGCACCATGGCCAGCAGCGACAGAAGGTTGATCGAATAGCCCACCGCGAACAAAAGGAAGCAGACGCCGATCAGCGACAGCGGGATGGTGATGATCGGCATCATCACCGAGCGGAACGAGCCGAGGAACAGCAGGATGACGACGACGACGATGGCAACCGCCTCGGCGATGGTTTTGAACACCTCGTCGATCGAAGCGCTGATCTGCCCGGTCGCGTCGTAGACGACCTCGATCGTCATGCCTTTCGGCAGCGTCTCCTGGATCTGCGGGACGAGCTTGGTAAGCGCCGCCGCTGTGGTCAGCGGATTGGCCGCCGGGGTCGGGAAGATAGCGAGGAAGGTGCCGGGCTTGCCGTTGAACGAGACCCTGGTGTCGGTATTCGCAGCAGCGAGTTCGACGCGGGCCACGTCGCGCAAGCGCACGACATTGCCGTCGGTCGAGCGCAATGGCAGCGCTGCGAAGGCTTCCGGTGTCTGCAGCGTCGAGCGCACTGTGATCGACGAGACGACATACTCGTTCTGGGTGTTGCCGGGCGCCGACAGGAAGTTGGAATTGTTGATCGCCGTCAGCACTTCGGCCGCCGTCACGCCGCGCGCGGCAAGCCTGACCGGGTCGATCCAGACGCGCATCGAATATTCCTGGGCGCCGAAGATCTGCACGTCGGCGACACCTTCGACGGTCGACATGCGAGGCCTGATGACGCGCTCGATATACTCGGTCAGCTGCTCCTTGGTCATGTTCGGATTCTGCATCGAGATGTACATCATCGCGAACTGCTGACCCGTACCCTTGACGATGACCGGGTCCTTGGAGGCGTCCGGCAAGGTGCCGCGCACCCCCTGGACCTTGGACAACACTTCGGTCAGCGCCACGTCGGGGTTGGAACCGAGCTTCATCTGCACCGTCACGGTGCTGGAGGACGGACGGCTGGACGAGGTGACGTAGTCGATGTTCTCGGTCGAGGCGACGGCGCGCGCGATCGGGGCGGAAATGAAGCCCTGGATCAGGTCGGCGCTGGCGCCCGGATAGGCCGTCGTGATGGTGATCGCGGTTTCGTCGACCTTCGGATACTGCCGGATCGACAGGTTGAAGATGCCCTGGAAGCCGAGCAGCAGGATCATGCAGGCAAGGACCGTCGAAAGAACGGGTCGGCGAATGAAGAGATCGGAAAAGCTCATTGCTGGCCGGCCTGCTTGTTTGCCGATTTGGTCGGGTCGATCGTGTTGTCGACATTGACTGTCATGCCGTTGAAGAGCCGGTTCTGACCCGCGGTGACGACCTCCTCGCCGGCCTTCAGTCCCTCGACGATCTCGATCATGCCCTGATTGCGGCGGCCGGGCTTGACGAAGACCTGCGACAGCACCAGAGCGGGCTTGTCGCCTTCCGCCGCCGGCTTGGCCGGATCGGCCGCTGCTGGCTTGGCAGCATCGGAAGGGGCCTTCTCCGCCGGCTTGGCGTCCGCCGGCTTGTCGGTGGCCGCCGCGGCCGGCTTTTCGTCCGGCTTGGCGGGCTGCGCCGGGGCCGCCCCGGCGGGTTTCGCCGGCTGCACCACGAAGATGTAGTCGCCATAGAGGCTGGTGGTCAGCGCCGTTTGCGGCAGCGACAGCACGTTCTGCTCCTCGGGCAGCTCGACACGCACCTGAACGAACTGGCCAGGGGTCAATTTGCCGTCGGGATTGGCAACTTCCGCGCGAATGTTCACCAGCCGGCTGGAGGGGTCGATCTTGGGGTCGATGCCTCGAATGGCGCCGGCAAAGGGCATGTCATCGCCGCCGCCCAGCCCGAGACGAACCGTCTGGCCGATCTTGAGCAGCGGCAGCTGCTGTTCGGGAACCGAGAAGTCGACCCGCATCGTGTCGAGGTCTTGCAGCGTCACCACCGCGGTGCCGGGTGCCAGATACTGGCCGATATCGATCTTCGGAATGCCCGCTGTGCCGGCGAAGGGCGCGGTCAGCTGCTTCTGGTCGAGCACAGCCTGCAATCTGTTGACCTGCGAGGCAGATGCGCTCGCGGCCGCGCGGGCGGCGTCCAGCGTCGCATCGGTGCCGACGCCACGCCGCTGCAGTTCGATGGCGCGAGCGAATGCTGCCTGATCGGAGGTGGCCTGCGCTTTCTGCGCCTCGAGTTCGGCGCGCTCGACGGCGTCGTCGAGCTGCAGCAGGACCGCGTTGGCCGCCACCTTCTGGTTGGCGTGGAACAGGATTTCCTTGACGATGCCGGTGGTCTCGACGGTCAGATCGACACCGCGCACGGCCCGTACCGTACCGATCGCCGCGACGCCCGGCGTCCAGCTCGATGGCTTGGCGATCGTCGTCGACACGGTCGCTGCCGGTGGCTTCATGGTGGCGAAATACTGCTTGATGCCGTTGTCGCGCAGGAAGTTGAAGCCGACGATGCCGCCGACCACGATGACGAGCACGGCAAGGACGACAATAATGATAAAGATACGGAGTATGCGCTTGAACAAGAAAGTCCCCTCAGTCGAAAATCCGGCGCGAAGCACGGACATCGGGACACATACCGACTGCGGGTCCCGATTTCAAATGGTGGCGGTCTTACTGTACCGTCTGGACGGTCTTGTCAATTGGGCCTAAGCTTGCGATGGGAGACGCTTATGAGAGCCCAAAGACCGAACTCGCGCGAGAAGATTCTCGCCGCGGCGGCTGATGTTGCCCGGGAATCCGGGCCCGGCAGCCTGTCGCTCGATGCCGTCGCCAGCCGCGCCGGCGTGTCGAAGGGTGGGCTGCTCTACAATTTCCCGACCAAGGCCAAATTGATGCAGGGCCTCGTCGAAGGCTATCTGCGCGATTTCGAACAGGCGCTGGAAACTGCGAACAGCAACGACAATGGCAAAAATCCCCTCGCCGTCTACATCAGGCTGTCGGCCGAGGATTGCGAGGAAAAGCAGCCGTCGGCATCCTGGATCTTCTCGGCGATCGCCGAGGATCCTGATTTCATGACGCCGATAAAGACATTCAAGCGGGAGCTTTTCGAGCGTCTGAAGGGCGAGGCGCCGGACCTCAAATCGCTGCTCGTCTGCTATCTCGCCATCGAAGGACTGCGCAGCATGAACCTGTTCGATTCCGACGTGCTGTCGAAGGACGAACGCGAACTCTTGGTATCGTCACTTCTCGACATCGCCAGATAGGCTGCCTGCGCGAGCGAAGGACGACGGCGCCGCGATCATTCAATCGACGGCGCGTTCGATGTCCCGTCGCAGGACAATGGCGGTTGTCAGGTCCTCGACGCCGCCGAGCGTGGCAATCAGATCGCGCACTGTGTTGAGCCGGTCGATCGACGGCACTTCGACCTCGACGATTAGATCGAGCTGGCCGCTGACCGAGGATACCCGGCGGACCTCCGGATAGCGCGCCAACTGGTCGAGGATGCCGATCGACGGCGTGCGGATGAGCGTTACGAGCAGAAACGCGCGGATCAGTCCCGCGTCCAGTTGTCCGATATCGGCCCGATACCCCCTGATGACGCCGCTCTTTTCCAGAGAGGCGACCCGCTCGCTCGTCGCGCTGCGCGACAAGCCAATGCGCCCCGCAAGCGTTTTCAGCGGGATGCGCGCCTCCTTCGACAGGATGCCCAGAATGTCCCTGTCCTTGGCGTCCAGTTCCCTCATTGCACACTCTCCATGCCGTTCCGGCAACGTGCCGGTCAATGCGGTCATTGTGCCGGTATAACCGACGCTTTGCCGGATGCCCGATTTTCCGACCCATGCCAAGCTTCGACAAAAGCAGTTCCGGATTGCCCGATGACCAACGTCTCTTACCCAGCGCCTCAAATCTCGCAGAACGAGGCCATCGATATCGCAACGAGGCACTTCGGCCTTGCCGGCAGCGTCACACCGCTCGACAGCGAGCGCGACCGGAATTTCAAGCTGACCGCTCCGGACCAATCGCTCTGGATCCTGAAGATCGTCAACGCCAGTGAGCCGCTCGTCGAAAGCGAATTCCAGACCGCGTTGTTCGATCATCTCGAGCGCCATAGTCCAGACCTCGCCGTGCCGCGTCTAAGGAAGACGGTGCAGGGCGCTCCGCTCGCGCATGCCAAGGGTCCGGGCGGGGAAGATCATGCCGTGCGCCTGGTGTCATGGCTTCCCGGCCGGCCGTTGGCCGAAAGCCCGTCCAGCCCGGCGCTGCTGGAAAGCCTGGGGGGCGCACTTGGCCGGCTCGATCGCGCCTTGCAGGGCTTCATCCATCCCGGCGCGCTGCGCTCCTTCGATTGGGACATTCGCCAGGCGGGTGCGGCGCGGCAACGCCTTCACCACATTGACGACGAACAGGACCGCGCCTTGCTGGAGCGGTTCCTCGATCATTTCGATGCCGAGGTGGCGCCCCGGCTGCCGGCATTGCGGGCGCAGGTCATCCACAATGACGCCAATGACTGGAACGTGCTCGTCGATCCGGCGATGCCGGAGCGTATCGCCGGGCTGATCGATTTCGGCGATGCGCTGCACAGCGTGCTCATCGCCGAGCTTGCCGTCGCCTGCGCCTATGCCATCCTCGATGCCGAGGATCCGATCGGCGCCGCCGCCCGTCTCGCCGCGGGCTTCCATGCCGAGTATCCGTTGCGGGAGGAAGAACTCGACCTGCTCTTCGATCTCATTGCGATGCGTCTCGTCATTTCGGTGACGCTGTCGGCGGCGCGCAGGGAGCGAACCTCCGACAATCCCTATCTGTCGATCTCGGAAGCACCGGCCTGGCGCCTGCTGCACCGCATGGGCAGGATGAACCGGCGCTTCGCGACGGCGATCCTGCGTCATGCCTGCGGCTTCGAAGCGGCTCCCGGAACCCGTGCCGTGACGGGCTGGATCGCGGCAAACCGCCCGCAGCTTCTGCCCATTCTCGACCGTCACCCGGCGACGCTTGCAAAGGCGCTCGTGCCTTACGGCGATCCGCAAAATCCGATGACGGTGACATCGGCGGCACAGCAGCCCGACAAGGCGACCGAATGGTGGGATGCCAATTGCGCCGAGCATGGCATTGCTCTTGGCATCGGGCCCTGGGGCGAGGCTCGCACCGTCTATACCAGCGACATTTTCGAGTCGCGCTTCGTCGAAGGGACGCGCCGCGCCAACCATCTCGGCCTCGATCTTTTCATGCCGGCGGGGACGCGGCTCTACACACCGCTTGCCGCGATCGTCAGGAGCGTCGAGATCGAGGAGGATCTGCTCGGCTACGGCTGCCTGGTAGCGCTGGAGCATGAGCCCCGGGGCTGCCCGCCCTTCGTCACGTTGTGGGGGCACATGGCGCATGAGGCTGGGCGGCGACTGAAGGCCGGCGATCGGCTCGAAGCCGGCGCGCTTGTCGGCGAGATGGGCACGCCGGCGGAAAATGGCGGCTGGGCGCCGCATCTGCATTTCCAGATCTCGACGGATACAAGCCTTGCCGCGCGCGACATCCTTGGGGTCGGCGAGGAGTGCTATCTCGATGTGTGGAAGGAATTGTTTCCCGATGCCGCGGCCCTTGCCGGCATTCCGCCCGAAACCTTCCGCCAGAGCGGCCGGTCGCGCCCGGAGATCGTCGCCGCGCGCAAGGCGTCGCTGCTGCCCAATCTGTCGATCTCCTATTCCGAACCGATCAAGTTCGTGCGCGGCGAGGGCGCCTGGCTGATCGATGATCGCGGCCGCGCCTATCTCGACTGTTTCAACAATGTCTGCCATCTCGGCCACGCCCATCCCGATGTGGTCGAGGCGATCGCGAGGCAAGCGGCCAAGCTCAACACCAACACGCGCTACCTGCACGACGCGATCGTCACCTATGCGGAACGGCTGACGGCGACGCTGCCCGCCGGCCTGTCGGTGGCGTCCTTCGCCTGCTCGGGCAGCGAGGCCAACAGCCTGATGCTGCGCATGGCGCGGACCCATACCGGCCGCAGCGAGGCGATCGTGCTCGACTGGGCCTATCACGGTACGACGCAGGAGCTGATCGACCTCAGCCCCTACAAATACAAGCGCAAGGGCGGCAAGGGGCGCCCGGCGCATGTGTTCGAAGCGGTCATTCCCGACAGCTACCGAGCCCCGGCCGAATGGCCTGACGGCGACCATGCAAAGCGGTTTGCCGAAAGTGTCGCCGAGGAGATCGCCGACATGGCGAGACAAGGCCGCGCACCCGGCCTGTTCCTGGCGGAATCGATCCCGAGCGTCGCCGGCCAGGTGTTCCTGCCTGAGGGTTATCTCAGGGAAGTCTACGCGATGGTGCGCGCCGCCGGCGGCATCTGCGTCGCCGACGAGGTGCAGGTCGGCTTTGGCCGTGTCGGCAGCCACTGGTGGGCTTTCGAAACCCAGGGAGTGACGCCCGACATCGTCACCATGGGCAAGCCGATCGGCAACGGCCATCCGATGGCGGCCGTGGTGACGACCACGCAGGTTGCCGCCTCGTTCAACAATGGCATGGAGTATTTCAACACCTTTGGCGGCAACCCTGTGTCCTGCGCGGCCGGGCTGGCGGTGCTCGATGTCATCGAGCGCGATGGGCTGAGGCGCAATGCGCTCGAGATCGGCGACTATCTCATTGCGCGTTTCAAGGCGCTCCAGGTCCGCTACGAGATCATCGGCGATGTGCGTGGCCAGGGGCTGTTCCTCGGTATCGAACTGGTCGAGGACCGCAAGAGCAAGGCACCCGCGACAGCCCTTGCCCGCCGCATCAACGATGGCGTGAGGGCACGCGGCGTGCTGATCGGCACCGAAGGGCCGCACGACAACGTGCTGAAGATGCGCCCGCCGATGATCTTCAGCCGGGCCAATGCCGACCATCTGGTTGGCGTTCTCGATGAGACGTTGGCCGCGGTTCTGGCGGAACGGGCTTAGGACGGGCACCGCGCCTGGAGGCGGCGCGGGCTGAATTCAGACCAACGATTTCAAGAACGTCCGGCGCGTCACGTGCCGGCGGGAGGAGAGGCTTTGCCTCATCAAGGGAGGAAACCATGAAACATGCATTGATCACCGCGCTCTTGCTCGCACCGGCCACGATGCCGGCGAAGGCGGACACATTCGACATCGTCAAGCAGAGGGGCTCGATCCTGTGCGGCGTCAGCCAGGGCGTGGCTGGCTTCTCGGCGCCCGACGACCAGGGCAAATGGAGCGGCTTCGATATCGATTTCTGCCGCGCGGTCTCGGCCGCCGTCTTCGGCGACCCCGACAAGGTGAGTTACGTGCCGCTGTCGACCAAGGAGCGCTTCACGGCGCTGCAGGCCGGCACCGTCGACATTCTGTCGCGGCAGTCGACCTGGTCCTTGTCGCGCGACACCGGCATGGGCATCCATTTCGTGGGCGCCGCCTATTATGACGGCCAAGGCTTCATGGTCCGCAAGGACCTCGGCGTGGACAGTGCGCTGAAGCTCTCGGGCGCCACGGTCTGCGCCGAGCAAGGCACGACCACCGAGCAGAACGTCGCCGACTACTTTACCGCCCACCAGATGAAATACGAGGCGGTCGTCATCGATTCCGCCGACAGCATCATCAAGGCGTTCGATAGCGGCCGCTGTGATGTCTACACGACGGACGCCTCGGCGCTCTATGCGCAGCGCCTGAAGCTGACCGATCCCGCCGCGTTCGCGGTGCTGCCGGACATCATCTCGAAGGAGCCGCTCGGTCCAGCCGTGCGCAAGGGCGACGACAAGTGGTTCGACATCGTGCGCTGGACGCTGTTTTCGCTGATCGAGGCGGAAGAAGACGGCATCACGCAGGCCAATGCGGAAGCCTCGCTGAAGTCGCAGAACCCGACGATCCGCCGGTTCCTCGGCGTCGAGGGCGACAACGGCAAACAGCTCGGGCTCGACCCTGCCTTTGCCTACAATGTCGTCGCCAAGGTCGGCAATTACGGCGAGATGTTCGAACGCAATCTCGGCCAGTCCAGCCAACTGAAAATCGCGCGCGGCATCAATGCGCTGTGGAACGCCGGCGGCCTGATGTACGCACCACCGGCGCGCTGACACCTGGCGTCGAACCGGGGTGTCCGCCCAGCCCTCGCACCCGGCGATGCTCGCCCGGGCGAAAAAGGGGTGACGCGTGTCTTCGTCATCCTCTGCCTTGGCCATAGAGGGAGCACTATCAGATAAAAACGTTTTTATTCCGATTGAAAACGTTTTTATCCAATGATACGGATACCGACCTGAGGATGGTCGTTCATGGCAGAGAACAAAGGATCCGAACGCCGGGAGCTTTCGCCGACGATCAAGACGTTGGCCGCCCACACCGGCTATTCGATCGCTACCATTTCCAAGGCCCTGCGGGGGTCGCCAGTGGTCGCGCAGCCGACAAGGGACGCCATCGTCGCCGCCGCGCGGGAACTGGGTTATCAGGCGAATGCGCGAGGCATGGCGCTGAGGACAGGCAAGACCTATCGGGCCGCGGTGCTGATGCCGATAACCTCCGCTGTCGGCTATGAATGGGACGGTGTCGAATACACGCAGATCCTGAGCGGCGTAAGCCAGGCGCTGGAGGACAGCGACTATCAGCTGTCCGTGCACGGCTTCCGCAGTTTTGGCGATGCCTTCGAGATTGCCCGCCGCATCGTCGACCAGAGCGCGGCCGACGGCCTGATCTTTTCCGACGTGCTGGCCGATGATCCCCGTATCGACATGCTGGTCGAAAGCGGCTTTCCATTCGTGTCGCTGGGCCGTTGCCGCAAGCCCCTCGTCTACGCGCATGTCGATGTCGACAATGAATGGGCGGCCTTCACCGCCACGGCGCGGCTGATCGCGGGCGGACATGAGCGTATCGCCCTGATCAACGCGGATCGGCGTCTTTCCTATGCCCTGGACAGGATTGACGGATTTTCGCGGGCCTTCCGCGAGGCGGGGCTTGCCGCGTCGATGGACCTCGTGGCTGACGGCGATCTGTCCACGCGTTTCGGCCGCGACAGCGCGCTCAGGCTCCTTGGCCTGCCCAATCCACCCACCGCCCTGGTCTGCATCAACGAATCCACCACGCTCGGCGTCCTGTCGGCGCTGGGTAGCCTTGAACGGCGCGTCGGGGTGGATGTCGACGTCATCGCCTATGACGACATCAACGTCAGCGCCTATTTCACCCCGCCGATCACGACATTCTACCAGCCGATCGAGCTTCTCGGCCGCAAGCTCGGCGAGTTTCTGCTGCGGCGCATGGCGGGCGAGGACCCGGCGGAACTCGCCCTGGTGTCGAGACCCGAACTCATCGGCCGGCAGCCGGACAATCTCGGCGGAAATCGCCGCTAATCATCAAAATGGGAGGAAGAGCATGAAGAAGATCCTGATCGGACTTGCGCTGGCACTGTTGACGGCCGGCGCTGCCGGCGCCGCCGACCTCGGCGGCAAGGTGTTGAAGGTGGGTTCCGACACCACCTCGCCGCCGATGGAAAGCGTCGACACCGCGACAGGCCAGATTGTCGGCTTTGACGTCGATGTGATCAAGGCGGTCTGCGGCAAGATCAACTGCAAGGCCGAGTTTGTCACCACCGGCTGGGACGGCATCTTCGCCGCCCTCGACCAGGGCAGTTTCGACCTGGTTGCATCCGGCGTCTCCATCACCGAGGAACGCAAGAAGGCGATGGATTTCTCTGACCCTTACATCGTCAACAGCCAGGCCGTGCTCATGCGGGTGGAAGACGAGGGCCTATCCCTCGATGATTTCAAAGCGAAGGGCAAGAAGCTCTCGGCGCAGGCCAACACCACCGATGCGCAGGTCGCTGAAAGCATTGTCGGCAAGGATAATGTGGTCGCCTATGACAGTTTCGCGGCCTCTGTCATCGCGTTGAAGAACAAGGACGTCGACGGCGTTGTCATCAAAGGCGCCAATGCCGCCGCCTACGAAAAGGAATTCGCGGGCGAGCTGGTCGTGCCGATTAGGAATCTCCAATTCGATCCTCTGGGGCTGGTCTTCCGCAAGGGCGACGAGAACATCGCCGCCTTCAATGAAGGGCTGAAGGCGATCAAGGCCGACGGCAGCCTCGACGCGCTGATCGCCAAATACTGGGGCACAAAATAACCGCTTGAAGGACTTCGGCTCCGGCGCCTGGCGCCGGAGCCATGGTAACGGGAGGACGGGACTGGATGCAGTTTCTCATGCGCCTGCGGCCCAGCAATCTGATCATTGTCGCGGCGTTGCCGTTCATCGTCTATCTCTTTGCTTCGTCGGTTAACTACCAGCGCTCGCTTCGCGCCATCCTCGGCGTGGAGAACGGCTCGTCAGCCTTCGTGCCTGGCTTCATGGCGCTCGCCGTCGCCTTTACCGCCGGCCTTGCCGTGGTTGTTTTCTCTCGTGCTTCGCCCGGGTCGCGTCTCGCGGTCGTTGCCGCCGGGATCAACCTCGCCGCCGCCGTGATGCTCGCGACAACCGGGCTGGTCCATCCCTTCGTGGCATCGGTCGTGGCGAACGCAGTCGATCCATTCACCTCCGATCTGGTGGTTCAAGGCGTTACGCCACGGCGATTGACGGATGCCGCCGACCTCTTGGTGCACAGTCAGGCCGTTGCGAGCCTATCTGGGCGTGACGATCATGGCGCTCGGTGTGTTCTTCATCGGCGCCCGCCGTGAGACCGGTAACCCGATGCGGCGCTTCGTCCATCTCGTACTCGCGGCGGTGAATGGCGCTGGTTTGGTCTTCATCCTGCTTTTCGCGCATATCGCATTCGCGGCGGGCGTCGCCACGACGATCCGCGCCGCCATCGCGGCCTACATACTGGCGGCAATGATGGGGCTGCTCTGGGTAGGGCTGCTCAAGCTCAAATACAGCTGGCGGGCGGACCTGACCTGCATCGCGGCAACCATTCTCATGGTTTGCGCCGCGGCGTGGTTCCTGCTTCAGCCGCGCGACAGCTATATGCTCGTCGGCTCTCTCGCCGGGAAGGTCGCGGTCACGTCCGGTACGCCGTCCGGCATCCTCGGCGCCGTCCGCTACGGCCAATTTCCGGGCGGCCCCGACAACAACGAGGTGCCGCTGCGCACCTTTCGAGGCGCGCGGGAGGCGATTGACGCGATTGGCAAGATCCCTGATGTCAGTGCCGCGCTCGTTCCGGCCGCGATGGTGCCGGACGGGCAGACGGTACTGTGGCGAACGGAGGCGTTGAACGACCGCGACAAGGCGTTCGGCATCACGCTCGCGGTGCTGGCGATCGTGCTCGGCCTGCTGACTTTCGGTGGCCATATCCACCGCAGGCATCCGCTGTCCATAGGGTCGGAATTCATCGTCGATACGATCCGCGGCATCCCGATGCTGGTCATCGTGCTCTATGTCGGCTTGCCGCTCGCCGGAGCGCTCAAGGACGCGACGCAGGGCGTGGTCGATCCGCCGAACCTGGTGCGCGGCATCGCCGCCATGGCGCTCGCCTATTCCGCCTATCTCGCCGAGATATTCCGCTCCGGCATCAATGCAATCCCGGCAGGCCAAATCGAGGCGGCGCACAGTCTTGGCCTCAACGGCTGGCGTACCGCCCGGCTGGTCGTGCTGCCGCAAGCCTTCCGCATCATCATCCCGCCGCTCGGCAATGAGCTGATCGCCATCCTCAAGGACACGTCGCTCTTGTCGATCCTGTCGATCCGCGACATCACGCAACGCATGCGGGAATTCCAATCGGCAAGTTTCCTGCCGTTCGCACCCTACAACTCAGCCGCCATCTTCTACATTTTCCTGACGCTGGCAGCGGCAAGCCTCGTCAGCACCATCGAGAGAAAATATGACATCAAGCATCGATAACGCATGCCGGACCCTCGAGGCCCGCGCCTCCGGACTGGTCTTTCCGAAGGGCTTCGTGTTCGGCGCGGCGACCGCGGCCTACCAGATCGAGGGCGCGCCTGACGCCGACGGCAAGGGCGAGAGCATCTGGGACCGATTCTGCCGCATTCCCGGCGCGATCGTGGACGGCTCAAGCGGCGATGTCGCCTGCGACCATTATCACCGGTGGAAAGAAGATATCGCCGTGATCGAGGCGCTCGGCCTTGGCGCCTACCGCTTTTCCCTGGCATGGACGCGGCTTGTCCCCGAAGGCCGTGGCGAGGCCAATGCCAGGGGCATCGCCTTCTATGACCGGCTGATCAACGATCTGCTCGAAGCCGGTATCGAGCCCTATGCGACGCTCTACCACTGGGATCTGCCGCAGGCACTGCAAGACCGTGGCGGCTGGTACAACCGGGAAACAGCCGCCGCCTTTGCCGACTATGCCGGGCTCGCCGCCCGCAGCTTCGGCGATCGTGTCAAGAAGTGGACGACGCTCAACGAGCCGTGGACGTTCTGCTGGTCGGGACACGCGACCGGCGAGGACGCGCCGGGATTCCGGGACGGCGTGAAGGGCGGCGTGGCTGCCAGTCATCATGCCTTGCTGGCACACGGCCTGGCCGTCCCGGCTATCCGCGCCGAGGTGGCGGATGCCCACATCGGCATCGTCTTCGATCTTAATGTGGCGGAGGCCGCCACCAGTGACCCGCGCGATGTCGCCGCGACACGGCGCTTCGACGGCGCCCAGAACCGCTGGTTTCTCGACGCCGTCTTCAAGGGTGCGTATCCGGAGGACATGCTGGCGCTCTATGGCGATCTCTTGCCGACCATCCACGCACAAGACAACGAGATCATCGCCGCGCCACTCGACTATCTCGGTATCAACATCTACCGCCGCTCCGTGATCGCGGCGGGCGACGAACTGGCGCCGCTGAGCTACCGGCGCGTGCAACCGGAAGGCGTCTATTCGGCGGTCGACTACGAGATCTGGCCGCGCTGCATGTACGACATCCTGCGCTATGTGAACGACCACTACGCGCCGCCGGCGATCTACATTTCCGAGAATGGCGTCGCCACGACGCCGGAAACCGTCGGCAAGGACGGGCATGTCTGGGATGATCTGCGCGCCCGCTATTATGTCGACCATCTCGAGCAGGTCGCCAAAGCGGCGGTCGAGGGCGTGCCGGTGCGCGGCTACTTCGCCTGGACGCTGACCGACAATTTCGAATGGGCCTATGGCTATACGACTCCCTTCGGCATCACCCATGTCGATTTCGCCACGCAGCAGCGCCATATCAAATATTCCGGCAACGTCTACGCCATGATCGCCCGGCAGGAGACCACGCCTGTCGCGAAGAGCGCCTGACTTGGCTGGAGAAGGGCAAGGCGACCGCACGGTCCTCATAACGGGGGCCGGGCGCGGGCTCGGCCGCGAACTCGCGCGGCAATACGCCCAACAAGGCTGGCAGGTGATCGCTTGCGGACGCACACGCCCGGCCCAAGCTTTCGAACATCGCATCGAGTTCCACCCTCTCGACGTCGCCGATCCGGCTTCGATCCTAGCCCTTGCCACGCGTCTTGGCGGCAGGCCGCTGGACGTGCTTGTCAACAACGCCGCCATCCGCAGCGGAAACCCTGGCCTGCACAGCTTCGCCCCGGACGAATTCCTGAAGGTCATGCGGACCAACACGCTCGGTCCGCTGCTGCTGGCGAGGGCGTTGCGCCCGAACCTGGCCGCGGGGCGCATGGGGGTCATCGCCAATATCGGCAGCCGTGCCGGTTCGATGGCCGAAGGACTGATTGATGATTACGATGACGACTATGCCTATCGTTGCTCGAAGGCTGCGCTCAACATGGCATGCACTCAACTGGCGGAGGATTTGCGCGTTGACGGGATAACGGTGCTGTCGCTGCACCCGGGCTGGGTGAAGACAGATATGGGGGGCGATCAGGCGGTGCTGGCCGCAGAGGACAGCGCTCGGGGCCTGCGCATGGTCATCGACAGCGCCAGGCTTGAGAATAGCGGCTCCTTCCAGACTTCCGACGGCACGCATATCGGGTGGTAGGCGAATGGTACCGGCTGTCTGCGCCGGACGCCCTCGGTATCTCAGTGCGACGCCGGCCGCTCGAGACCCGTCGCCGGCAGGGCCTTGCCTGTCGTGGGGTCGAACAAGCGAAGCGCGGCCTCATCGAAGGTGAGGCTGCGCTTTTCGCCCTTGGCGACCTGGGCCCGGGGCGGCAGGCAAGCTGTCAGCCGCTGCGTGCCGATCCGGGCTGTGGTGACCAGTTCGGGGCCGGTCAGCTCGACGACCTCGATCTCCACGGGCAGCAACATATCCGTGGCGGCTCCGGTCGCCACACGAAGCGCTTCCGGTCGGATGCCGACGACCATTTGTGCGCCCTCACGGGCAGCGTTCGCATAGCGTGCCGGCAAGGAGATCCGTACATCGGACTCGGCAATGGCCAGCTTGCCGCCGGCAACGATGGCCTGCAGCATATTCATCGACGGCGCGCCGACAAAGCCGGCGACATAGAGTGTTGCCGGCTCGTTGTAGATTTCTTCGGGCGTGCCGAGCTGCTCGATCCTGCCGTCGCGCATGACGGCGATGCGGCTCGCCAGTGTCATCGCCTCGATCTGGTCGTGGGTGACGTAGACGACGGTCGTCTGCAGCATCTGATGCAGGCGCTTCAACTCGGTGCGCATTTCCAGGCGCAGCTTGGCGTCGAGATTGGACAGCGGCTCGTCGAACAGAAACACTTGGGGCTTACGCACAAGGGCCCTGCCGATGGCTACGCGCTGGCGTTGGCCACCGGAAAGCTGGCTCGGCTTGCGGTCGAGCAGGGCCTCGATCTGCAGCAGCCTTGCTGCTTCGTTCACCGCCCTGTCGCGTTCGTCAGTGGCGACGCCGCGCATCTCAAGCCCGAAACCGATGTTGCGGCGCACGGTCAGGTTCGGATAGAGCGCATAGGACTGGAAGACCATGGCAATGTCACGGTTCTTGGGGTGGACGCCGAGGATCGAGCGGCCGCCGATCAGGACGTCGCCGCTGGTCGCCTCGGCAAGGCCGGCAATGATGTTGAGAAGCGTCGACTTTCCACAGCCGGATGATCCGAGCAGCACCAGGAATTCACCGCTCTGTAGCGCGATGTCGATGCCTTTCAGCGTTTCGACGCTGCCGTAGCTTTTGCGGATGCCGCGGATTTCAAGCGCGCTCATGCATGGGACCCTCGAACTGCATCGGCCCGCCATAGTTGCGGGGCAAGGTGGAAATGGCGCGCGAGGCGACATGCGTCGCGGCACGGAGGCAGGCGGACAGCGGCTGTTCGTGAGCCAAGGCAGCCAAGAAGGCGGCATTGAAGACGTCGCCGGCGCCGATCGTGTCGACGACACGGACATCGGGCGCAACGGCTTCGACAAGAATGTTGTCCGGGCCGATGGCGATTGCGCCCCGTGGCCCGCGCTTGACGACGAAGGTCGCGCCTTGCCTCATGCTGGATCGGATTTCACGCGCCGCCTCCTCCGGACCTGACAACCCCGCCAGGGTCACCGTCTCGACTTCGTTGAACAGCGCCAGCGCGCAGCGCGACAGCCACGCCCTTGTCGCGACGCAGTTGGCCTCGGTCCAGCCATCGATCGGCCAGCCTGTGTCGAGCGCCACGGCAATGCCGTGGCTGTCGGTCCAGTCGAAAAACGCTTCATAGTCGCGCGTGAGATCTTCGGTCAGGAAGGAGCCGGAGAGCAGTGCGTAGCCACCGGAGAGCGCGCCGCCGTCGAGAACGGACAAGACATCGCCGAGACTGAAGCGCGGCAGGTGGCCGCGCGTGGTCAGGAAAGTCCGTTCGCCGTCGGGATGGGTCATACCGATTGACAATGTCGTGCCTTCGGGACGGACCGCCCATTTTTCGGCGCGAGATCCAAACGCTTCGCGAAGCCAGCGGCCGAATTGGTCGTCACCGACATTGGCGGCAATCGCGAAATCGACACCCAGCGCTTGCCACGCGAGCCCGGTGTTGCCGGCCTGGCCGCCGACACGCAATTCGTCATGGTCGACGACGGTTTCCGTTCCCGCCTTCGGCCATGGCGCGACGGGGCCGACAATCAGGTCGACATTGACGTTGCCGATCACCGCCAGCGGACGCATCACTCGCTCCTGGTGATCTTGGTGGTGCGCACGGGCGTGCCGGCATTGTCGACGCGGCTGTCGGCGAAGGCGATCATCAGGCGCTGCGCCACCGGCAGAATGGCGAAGACAGCCGCCATTCCCGAAGCCGGTCCGAACGAGAGCGTGACGGCACCGGCGACATGCGCTTGCCTGGACGCGTCGAAGATGACCAGCGGTGCGCCGGCCTCGACTACGGAAAGCGCCATTGCGGTCACCAGCTCCGAAGTCGGGTCGTTGCCGCGAAACAGGATGACTCCGATTTTGGGCCCGAGCATCTCCATCGGCCCGTGCCGCAACTGGCCGCCTTCCAGTGAAAAGCAAGGCAGCCGCGACAGTTCGGTCAGGCCAAGCGCCAGGGCTTCGGCCACGCCTTGCAGGCGGCGGCCGGAGGTGAGGATCGTGTCCACCTTGCCAAGTGCGGCGAGTGCGGGGGCTACGTCGCAATCCTGCGGGGCCTCGAGCACAGCAAGGGCGGCGGCCGGATCCTCACCCAGAGCAGCCAGGATGGCCAGGTGCAGGGCCAGGGTCACGGTCAGGCTGCGGGTCGCGGCGAAAGCCAACTCGGTGCCGCCGGCGCCGACCAGGCAAGGCGCTGTGCGGGCGAGAAATGAACCCCCTTCGAGCGTCAGGCCGAAAATGTCCGGGCTGCCGTCTGCCTGCGAGAACCATCTGACGACTTCGGCGCTCTCGCCCGATTGCGAGGTCACGATCACGGTGCGGCCCTCGAGCGGCAATGGCTGGCCAAGCTGTTCGGACAGCGGCAGTGCCAGCGCATCGATGCCAGCTGAGCGATAGAGCGGCTCGACGGCACGACCGACAGCATGCGAGCCGCCCATGCCAAGCAGGAGCAGGCGACCGGTCTTCCTGATCGAGGCGGCGACGTTTGCCGCCATGGCAGCGTTGTTCTTGAACGAAGCAAGCGCATCCGCGTGCTGGCGCGCCATTTCGCGGTCGATGGCGACCAGTCCGGCCGGTCGTTCTTTATCTGCAGTCATGGTCATCCTTTCACACCGCCGCTGGTCAGGCCCGAGATCAGCGCCCGCTGCATGACGAGGCCGATCAGCACTGGTGGCAAGGCCGCCAGCACGCCGGCCGTGGCGATCAGGCCGTAATCGGAAACACGGCCGCCGGCCAAATCGGCGATGGCGACGGTGAGTGTCTTGGCGCGCTGGTCGGAGGTGAACAGCAGCGCATAGAAGAATTCGTCCCAGGCCAGCAGCACGGCGAACAGCGCCGATGTCGCCATCACAGGCGCGGCTAACGGCAATGTGATGATGCGCAATGTCTGGAACAGGCCGGCGCCGTCGATCATTGCCGCCGCCTCGATCTCGCGCGGGATGGAATCGAAGCCGGATTTCATCAGCCAGGTGGTGAAGGGCGCCAATATGGTGAGATACACCAGCGCCAGGCCGAAGACATTGTTGAGCAGGCCAAGATGCGACAGGCCCATATAGAGCGGCACGGCGAGCGCCACCGGCGGCAGCATGTAGGTGGCGATGACCATCGACAGCGACCAGCCGATCGCGGGCGTGCGCGACACCGCCCAGCCTGCGGGGATCGCCAAGGCGAGTGCCGCCAACGTCGCCATGCCGGCGATCTCGAGACTGTTGCGCAGCGATGAGGTGAAGGCTGCACCGGCGCTGTTTTCGGCCGTCGACAGCAATTGCTGGTAGCGGGAGAAGTCGGCTGCCTGCGGCCACCAGCGCAGCGGCTTGGCGGCAAGATCGGCGGCCGGCGAAATGCTCATGATGAACAGCCAGGCGATGGGCGCCAGGATGATCGCGGCAAGCAGCAGCGCGCAGGCATAGATGAAGACGGTGAAGGCGAGGCTCTTGCGTTCCATCAGGCGGCGCTCCCGGCGGTCTTTCGCACCAGGGCGGCATAGGCGACGGCGAGCACCGTGACGAGCAAGGTGACGATCAGCGCCAGCGACGCGCCCGAACCGGCGCGCTGGAAGGAGAACGCTTCCTGGTAGACGAGGATCGAGAGTGTTCGCGTGGTGTTCGCCGGCCCGCCGCGGGTCATCACCCAGATGATGTCGAAGACCTTGAAAGCCTCGATGGTGCGCAGCACCAGCGCCACCATCAGCGGTCCGGCAAGATAGGGCAGGATGACGAAGCGGAAGCGGTTGAACGGTCCCGCGCCATCGACGAGCGAGGCGGCGGTGATGTCGCGCGGCACCGCCTGGAGAGCGGCGAGCGCGATCAGGGCCACCAGCGGAAAGTTCTTCCAGCAGTCGGCAACGATGAGGGCAGCCAGCGCCGTTCCCGGCTCACCCAGCCACGAGCGGTAGGCGTCGATGAGATGCAGTTGCGTCAGCGCAGCGTTCAGCGCGCCATATTCGGGATTGTAGATCAGCCGCCACAGCGTGGCGTTGACCACCGTCGGCAGCGCCCAGGGCAGGATCATCAGGGCACGCAGGATGGCGCGGCCATGGAATTGCTGATTGAGCAGCAGGGCAGCGAGAACGCCGATCACCATTTCGGCGGCAACCGAAATCACCGCGAACAGCGTCGTGGTGACTAGCGTGCGCGAAAAGTTCGAGCTCGACAGCATGTTGGTGTAGTTGTCGAAGCCGACGAAATTGCCAGCCGTGCCGACCAGCTTGGCATCGGTGAAGGAGAGCCTGACCGTATCGACCAGCGGCCAGCCGATGACGGCGACCATGACCACGAGCAAGGGCAACATCAGCAGCCATGCACGGGTTGTCATCCAGGTGCTCGACATCGGAGCAGCCTCTCTCAATTCAACACGATTTCAGAAATAGCACGGGCGGCACAAGGCCGCCCGCAATGGATAGAAATGTCTCAGAGGCCGCTGTTCTGCGCTGCGGTCTTCAAGGCGTCTTCCGGCGTGGCCGTGCCGAGCAGCGATTCCTGGATGGCCTGCTGCAGCGCGGTCGACAGTTCCTGGTACTTCGGCGTGGTCGGACGCGGATACATGGCTGCCAGACCGAGCTTGGCGGCGGCGATCAGTTCCTCCTGGCCCTTGGTGACGGCCGGATCGTCATAGGACGAGGCCCAGATCGGCAGGGAGAGCTTGGCATACTGGTTCTGCGTCGCCTGCGAGGTCATGAAGGTGATGTACTTCCAGGCCTCGTCCGAATGCTTGGAGACCGCGGTGACGCCGAGGCCCATCGAGCCGTTGACGGCCGACACTTCGCTGGTGCCGGCAACGCCTGGCGCCGGCACGACGCCGACCTTGCCGGCCACCTTCGAGTCCTTGGGGTCATTGGCCATGTTGTACATGTAGGTCCAGTTCAGCGCGAAAGCGGCATCGCCGTTTTCGAAAACCTTGCGAACGTCCTCTTCCAGGAATTCCTTGGAATTGGGATTGGTGAGGCCTGACTTGTAGCTGTCGACCATGTATTTCAGCGCCAGCAGGCCGCCGCCATTCTGGAAGTCCGGCTTGCCGTCCTTGAGGAAGTCGCCGCCATAGGCGCTGACCAGCGTGGTGTAGTCGCAGATCGCGGCTTCCGCCTGCGACCAGCTCCAGGCGATCGGGGTCTTCAGCAGCCCCTTGTCCTGGATGATCTTGGCCTGTGCGCCGAGCTCTTCCCAGGTCTTCGGCGGCGTCTTGATGCCGGCCTTTTCCAGGATATCCTTGTTGTAGAACAGGTACTTGGTGTCGAGGATCCAAGGCATGCCATAGTATTTGCCGTCATACTGGACGGTGGTCCAGGCGCCGGGCAGCACGCCCTTCTTCATGTCATCTGTGATCTTCGACGACACATCGACCAGCACCTTGTTGGTGGCGTATTCAGCCGGCCAGATGACGTCGAACAGCACGACGTCATAGCCGCCGCCCGACCCTTGAGCGAGCACCGTCTTGTCATGCAGGCCCTCGTAGGGGACGAATTCGAGATTGACCTTGACGTCCGGATTGGCCTTGGTGAAGGCATCCGTCATGGCGCGCACGTCGGCCTCGCTGTAGGCGGCCTGCGCCATGAACAGCGCGTTGAGCGTCGTCTCGGCGAAAGCGTGGGGGACGAACAGTCCTCCGGCAAAGACCGCGCCGACCAGTGTCTTGGTGATTGTCCTAAGCATTTTCTTCTCCCATTTCCGGCGTTGACGGGTCGGCGATGCCTGCATTTCGCATCGTCTTCCCGGATCCATGTCGCGTGACCTGATGGTACCGGGCTGACCAGTGGCGACAGGCAGAGGCCTTGGCCATCTTGTTTTTGGGTGCTCGGTTCGCATTAAGTCAATTCGCTTGACTTAATTAGTCGATCAATATCCTAATGGAGTCAAGAGGGGAAACGCCGATGGACGACATCAGCCCGATCCGCGCCAAGAGCGGCACCAACCAGGAAGGCACCAGCGCACACAATCGTCGCGTCATGATCGAGGCGTTGCGTCTCAATGGCGCACTGTCGCGGGCTGACCTGGCGCGGGCGACTCAACTCACCAAGCAGGCGGTCTCCAACATCATCGAGGACCTGGAACGCGATGGCCTGGTCGTCGCGCTCGATGCGGTGCGCAAGGGCAGGGGCCAGCCGTCGACCCCTTACAGGCTGGTGCCCGAAGGCGCTTTCGCCATCGGCCTGCAGATCGATCGTCATCTGACGCGGGCGGTCGCGGTCGATCTGATGGGCAGCGTGCTGGCGCGCGCCGAGGCGAACCTGCCGTTCGATGAGCCGTCAAGGGGCGTCGAGGTGATCCTGGGCCTGATCGATGGCGTCCGGCGCGAGCTGGCCGGCATTTCCTCACAGTCGGAAAAACGCCTCGTCGGTCTCGGCGTCGCCATGCCCGGCCCGTTCGGCCTGAAGAATTCGGATGACAAATGGATGATGCCGGCCTGGCAGAAGTTTCCGCTGCTGGACACGCTGGCCAAGGGCACGGGACTGAATGTCGGCCTGCAGAACGATGCCGCGGCCTGCGCGACGGCCGAACGCATCGTCGGTGCCGCGCATGGCGTCGACCACGCTGTGTGTCTTTATGTCGGCTATGGCATTGGCGCCGGACTGATCCTCAACGGCGAGCTGTACAGCGGCGGCCACGGCAATGCCGGCGAAATCGGCATGGCCTTGCTGTCGCCGGCCGGTCCGGGCTCGACGCCGCTCGAACATCGCGCGTCACTGGCCTCGCTTTACCAGCATCTTGATCTCGATCCCGCCGACGAGGACCTCTACGGAAAGATCGGCGCGTCGGCCGCGGCCGGTGACGTGAAGATCATGGCCTGGATCGACGGGGCGGCGCATGACCTGCGCTGGAGCGTGCACCTCATCGAAACCATCTTCGATCCGCAGACAGTGATCCTGACCAGCGGCGCGCCGGAAGCGCTGGCGCGCCGGCTTGTCGAGGCGATGCATCCGCTGCTGCCGTCGATCGCCGACCGGCCAGGCCGGGCTTTGCCGCGCCTGCAACTCGGCACCACCGACCCTTGGTCGATCGCGCTTGGGGCGGCCGCGGCGCCGATCAGCCGTGCCTTCGATCCGCTGTTCTCCGCGATCCTGAAGACACGCTCCGGTCCCGCTTGAAGGAGCCCGTGGTAGGTAAGGCCGCTCCCCGCGTCACACAGGGTTCATCGTCCATACATAGCGTTAATCTCGGTTCTTTGCTGCAATGCAATAGGAGTGGGACATGGTGGACATAGTTTCTAGTGAGGCGGGCATTCCGAGACCAGAGCATCCGCTGGATAGTTCGGGCGGCGCGAAGTGGTTCCTGCCGGCCTTCGGCGTGCTGGTGTTGGTCGGCGTGGTCTATGTCGGCTACGCGCTGAGCCAGGACCTGGCGGTGGCCAAGACGGTGCCGTGGATCCTGCTCGGCATCGCCTTGCTGATCGCGCTCGGCTTCGAATTCGTCAACGGTTTTCACGACACCGCCAATGCGGTGGCGACCGTCATCTACACGCGCTCGCTGCCGGCGGAATTCGCCGTCATGTGGTCGGGCGCCTTCAATTTCCTCGGCGTTCTCACCTCCAGCGGCGCGGTCGCCTTCGGCATCCTGTCGCTGCTGCCCGTCGAGCTGATCCTGCAGGTAGGCTCGTCCTCCGGCTTCGCCATGGTGTTCGCATTGCTGGTGGCCGCGATCCTGTGGAACCTCGGCACCTGGTTCCTCGGCCTGCCGGCGTCCAGCTCGCACACGATGGTCGGCTCGATCATCGGCGTCGGCCTCGCCAACCAGTTCATGGCACCCGCCGGCAGCGCCACCAGCGGCGTCGACTGGTCGCAGGCGACCAATGTTGGCGTGACCTTGCTGGTGTCGCCGATCATCGGCTTCTTCGCCGCCGCCATCCTGCTCTATGCGATGAAGCTTCTCGTCCGCAATCCGGCGCTCTACGAGGCGCCGAAGGGCAATGCCCCACCGCCTTGGTGGATCCGCGCTCTGCTCATCTTCACCTGCACCGGCGTCAGCTTCGCGCATGGCTCCAATGACGGACAAAAGGGCATGGGCCTGATCATGCTGATCCTGATCGGCGTGGTGCCGACGGCCTATGCGCTGAATCGTACACCCGACATCAACTATCTCGAAGCCTACAAATCGGCTTCGGTTGGCGTGGAGACCGCGCTGGGCAAATATGTGAAGCCTGGTGTCACCGTTGCCGATGCGAAGGATGCCAAGGCAGCCGTGCAGGACGCCGTGCGCACCCGGACCTGGAGCGACAAGACGACCGTCGCGCTGCAGAGCTACATCCACAGCACGACGGCCGAGCTGCAGCCTTACGCTTCGGTCGACAATGTGCCGACCGATCTGGTGAGCAACGCCCGCAACGACATCTATCTGATCGGCGAGGCGCTGAAACTGATCGACAAGAAGAAGTTGCTGCCGATGGAGGCCGCCGATCTGAAGGCGGTCACCGACTATCACAAGGCCGTCGACAACGCGACGAAGTTCATCCCGATATGGGTGAAGGTCGCTGTGGCCCTGGCGCTTGGCCTGGGCACCATGGTCGGCTGGAAACGCATCGTCGTCACGGTCGGCGAGAAGATCGGCAAGAGCCACCTGACCTATGGCCAGGGTGCTGCCGCCGAACTTGTCGCCATGGTCACCATCGGCATGGCCGACCGTATGGGTCTGCCGGTGTCGACGACCCACGTGCTGTCATCCGGCGTCGCCGGCACGATGGCGGCGAACGGCTCGGGCCTGCAGTGGTCGACGGTGCGCAACCTGTTGCTCGCGTGGGTGCTGACCCTGCCTTGCTCGATCGCGCTCGCCTTTGTGCTGTTCATCGTCTTCCGCCAGGTGTTCTGAGCGGGCGACGAGGCGAGACAATAAGACGGCGCCAAATCGGCGCCGTCTCCTTTTCCAGGGCGATGTTCGCTACAATTTCGGACGGCGGTCATGAACGACGCATCGCATCTGGCCTTGCTTGCGGTCGACGACCAGCATCCGGCGCCCGGGCTGGTCTGGGCCTATCGCGGCTTGCCAGGCAAACCCGCGGTGGCGCTTGCTCCGCGCGATATCGATGCGGCACTGGCGATGCCGGAAGGCTGGGTCTGGCTGCATGTCGATCTCGTCGACCAGCGCGCTCATTCCTGGGTCAGCCACGTCTGCGCCTTGCCGGCCTCGGCGCATGCGATCCTCGAAGGCCATGAAGACAGCCCCACGCTGGCGCATAGGATG
This sequence comes from Mesorhizobium sp. SARCC-RB16n, assembly GCF_008520305.1. GTDB lineage: Bacteria > Pseudomonadota > Alphaproteobacteria > Rhizobiales > Rhizobiaceae > Mesorhizobium. The sequence continues at coordinate 136,445 of NZ_ML703287.1, forward strand.
GCGTCGTCCATGGCATTTCCGCCGATCTGCACAGCGAAATCGCGCGTCAGTCGACCACCATCGGCAGGTTGCGCTTCGCGGTCTCGGAGCGGCTGCTGGTAACCGGCCGCCGCCATTCGCTGGCAGCGGTCGAGCAGGTGCACGAGGCGCTGGCCGCGGGGCTGCGGCCCGCCACCGCCTTCGAACTTTTCGAGACGATCGTGCTGGCTTTCTGCAGCAGCACCAGCCTGCGGCTCACAGCCGCCACCAAGCGGCTCGACGAGGTTGAGGATCATCTGGTGACCGAGCGGCTCGCCGACGAAAGGCAGCGGCTGAAAGATGTGCGCCGTCTCGCGGTCTCCCTGCACCGCCCGATTTCGGCGCTGGCGGCACTTTTCCAGGACGAGGACCGCTCGGACTGGAAACAGTCGGAAGGGGCACACGAGACCTTGCGCCGGCTCACCACGCGTCTTGAGCGGCTCGACCGCGAGGTCGTCATGGTCAACGACCGGGCGCGGTTGTTGCAGGAGGAAGTCGCCGCCGAGCTCGCGGACGAATCCAACCGCAGTCTGAAGGCGCTGGCGGTGATGAGCGCGCTGCTTTGCCGGGCTCGCTGATCGTCGGCATGTTCGGCATGAACACCGCCGGCCTGCCGCTCACGCAAACGCCGGGCGGCTTCGAGCTGGCGCTGTTGATCGCGGCGGGGGCGACCGGCCTGTTCTACTGGCTCTTGCTGAGAGCCGGCGCAAATCTGAGATTCTGAGCCCGGCACAACGTCCCGAGCCAAGCGTTTTCCGGCCTGAAAGTTCAGGTCGGATCTTCGCGATGCAGATCGTGGATGGTGACGCCGTCAGCATTGGTCGGCAGCATCAGCCACTTCTTATGACGCAGCGTGCGCTCGGTGTCCTCAAGGCCCATCTCCCAATGCTCGCGCATCGAGGTGCCCGAAAACTCGTAGTCCTTGGCGTGGCCCTCGTAGCCTTTGTGCTGATAGATCAGGTGGACGATGTTGACGACGCCGGCGTCGGAATAGTCGGCGATCAGCTCTTGCTCGCCGTCCTTGAGCTGCTCCGGCGGCACGCGCTTCAGCGCATCGAGCAGCTTCATCTTCAGCGCATGGATGCGCTCGAAATTGTCGGTGTTCTGCCGCGTGCGGCTCGAATACATGATGTCCTTGTGGCGCGACAGCACGTCGGCCATACCGCGCGGCAGCACGCCGCGGGCACTGAACAGATCGACCTGGAAGACCAGTGAGGAACGGTCCTCTTCCTGGTCGAGCAGATATTGCAGCGGTGTGTTGGAAACGATGCCGCCGTCCCAGTAATACTCGCCCTCGATGCGTATCGAGGGGAAGGCCGGCGGCAGCGCACCGCTCGCCATGATGTGCTCCGGCTCGATACGCACCTTCTCGGTGTCGAAATAGACGAAGTTGCCGGTCCTGACATTGACGGCGCCGACACTCAGTCGCTTCTTGCCGTCGTTCAGCACGTCGAAGTCGATCAGGCTCTTCAGTGTGTCCTTCAACTCGGCGGTGTCGTAGAAGCTAGTGGCGCCTTCCGCCCCCGACAGCTGGAACCAAGGATTGGGATTGCGCGGTTTGAAGAAGCCAGGCTGGCCCATCGTCATCGTCATCAACGACGAGGTCTGGTTGCGGATATCGCGGTAGATGTCACCTTCGGGCGTGTAGGACCAGATCTTGCGGCCGGAAATCGTCTGCCAGAACTGTTCGAGCCGCTGCAGCCGGCGGCTCGGTTCATTACCGGCAATGATCGCGGCATTGATAGCGCCGATCGAGACGCCGGATAGCCAGCCCGGTTCGCAGCCGGCGTCGGCCAGCGCCTGATAGACCCCTGCCTGATAGGCGCCGAGCGCGCCGCCGCCCTGAAAGACCAGTGCAATGCGGTCATACTGCGCCGTGATTTCCTCGATCGTGGCGGCGGCTGCCTTGTTGCGATTACGTTCAAGCACTGACTTTCTCCAGCTGGGTTGCGCTGGCAGCGGAGCGGCTGTGATCAGCGAGGTAATCATGCACGACTTCGCCCAGGCCGAGCGTCAGATCGGCTTTGAAGTGAACCGCCGACACGATGTCGAGCACCGGCAGCTTCGCCACGTCGGCCATGACGTGAGGCCGCAGATCGAGCGCGGCCGGAGCCGTCCAGGCTTCCTTCAGCGTGATATCGGTGAGGTAGTAGCGGACCAGCTCGCAAATACGGGGCGTGCCGTCGACATGCGGGATGATCTTGATCAGGAAATTGGGGGCGGCGAGCGAGGCGAGCACGGAATCGTGGTCGGCTTCACGGTGCTTGTAGCCCATCGTGCCGGTGGCGCAGAGCACGCTGCCATAGTGCAGCGTGCCGACGATCACCTCGCCTTCATGGACGATCTTGGGATTGGCGAGCTTCTTCGGAAATCCCCACAGCTCACGGCCGCCGGCGATCGGCGCGTCGTCGTCGAGATACATGGAATGGACATAGCCGCCGTGCTGGCCCTTGTAGCGCACCGGAATGACCTGGCCGGTCTCGGTATAGTCGCCGAAGCCGGTCGAGTCCGGCATGCGGATGAATTCATACTTGACCAGCGGCTCATCGATCTCCAGCGGCGCCGGCACGACGGCCTCGAGCGCCTCGCGTGTCGTGCGGTAGGTGATGATGATGTATTCGCGGTCGAAGAAACGATAGGGGCCTGGCGGGAAGGAGGGATTGGTGAGCGGCATCGCATAGGCGCGCTTCACGACATCGGCGATTTCCATCCAAGTGCCCCAATGGTTCGAAAATGACCCGCGCGAATGCGCTGGCAAATATGTTGCACGGCAGCATGACAATGCCGTGTCACCTCGAAGACGCCCTCTCGCGGAGCCGGCAAAGGCCGTCGTGGGGTTGTAATCGAGCCGACACATGGCCGTGGCATTGTCGTGTTGCGTCGCACAAACTATTCTCATCAGTCCCTCCCACCTCGCGCGAGATCACCATGGGTTCCCTGTCTTCGAAGAATGCGCTTGTCACCGGCTCGACCAGCGGTATCGGCCTTGCCATCGCCCGCGCCTTCGCGGCCGAGGGCGCCAACGTCACCATCAACGGTCTTGGCGACGCCGCTGCCATCGAGCAGGAGCGCACCGGCATCGAGAAGGATTTCGGCGTCAAGTGCCGCTACTCCGATGCCAATATGATGGATGGCGCCGCGGTCACTGCAATGGTCCATGACGCCGAAGAGGCGTTCGGCAGCCTCGACATCCTGGTCAACAATGCCGGCATCCAGCATGTGGCGCCGATCGAGGAGTTTCCCGACGACAAGTGGGAAGCCATCATCCGCATCAACCTGCTTGCCGCCTTCTACGCCATCAAGGCCGTGGTGCCGGGTATGAAGGCGCGCAAATGGGGCCGCATCATCAACACGGCCTCGGCCCATGCGCTGGTCGCCTCGCCGTTCAAGTCGGCCTATGTCTCGGCCAAGCATGGCATATCAGGGCTGACCAAGACGGTGGCGCTGGAAGTCGCGCAAAATGGCATCACCGTGAACGCGATCGCGCCCGGCTATGTCTGGACGCCGCTGGTCGAGAAGCAGATCCCCGACACGATGAAGGCGCGCGGCATGACCGAGGAACAAGTCAAGCACGACGTGCTGCTGGCCGCGCAGCCGACCAAGGAATTCGTCACCGTGGAAGAGCTTGCGGCGCTGGCATTGTTCCTGTGTTCGGATGCGGCCAAGCAGATCACCGGCACGACCTTGCCGATGGACGGCGGCTGGACGGCACAGTAGAGCTGGTCGAAACATGCCGCCTTCAGGCCGACGCCAGGGGCGCCGGCAGGAAGGCAGTGCGCGGGCCCATGAAAATCATCCAGCTCTCCGATCCGCATCTGATGGCGCCGGGAGGCCGTCTCTACGGCTCCGATCCGCTCGCCCGGCTGGAGGCCTGCCTGGCGGATATCGGCAGGAACCATGCCGATGCCGATCTGGTGGTGATATCCGGCGACCTGACCAATGACGGCGAGCGCGCCGCCTATGCGGAGTTGCAGGAGGCGCTGGCGGGGTTTGGGCCGCCTTGCCGGCTGATGCTCGGCAACCATGACGACCGGGCGCTGTTTCTTGAGACGTTCCCGCAGGCGCCTGCGGAGCGCGGGTTCGTCCAGAGTGTTTTCGATGGCAGCGAAGGCCGGCTGATCCTGCTGGATACGCTGGAGACCGGACAGGTCGAGGGTCGGCTTTGCCAGGCCCGTCTCGACTGGCTGGACGAGAAGCTGCAGGAGGCCCGCGACCGCCCGGCCTTCCTCTTCATGCACCATCCGCCGTTCCGGATCCACATGCCGGTGCTTGACGAGGTCAAGCTCGCCGACGCCGATGCCTTCCATGATATTCTCCGGCGTCACGGCAATGTCGGCCACATCTTTGCCGGCCATGTCCACAGGCTGATAGCCGGCAGCTGGCGCGGCATACCGGTCAGCACGCTGCGCAGCACCAACCATCAGACCGCACTCGATTTTTCGGACAGCTGGCGGCTGGGCCACGAGCCACCCGCCTATGCCGTGGTCTTTATCGATACCGATGGGGTGGTCGTGCATTTCCACGATTTCCTGGACGGCAGCGCCTAGCGCAAGCTCCCGGCGCCGTTCATCCCTGCGTCGCGCCCTGCGAGGCGATGCCATTCGTTCCAGCCTGGAGATACCGGCCGGCGCTCGCACTATGCCTGGCCCGAGGGATTGCGCGGTTGCTGGCCCTCCACAGCCCCTTTTCCGCCTCGCCAGGCGTGCGGGGAAAGTGCTGCAAAAGCGCTTGAATTTGGACATTAGTCTTGACAGAAATACAGATGTTCAATACCCGTCAGGCAATTGAACAAGCCTGCACTATGGGAGGATTGAGCGGTATGGCTTCCAATGTTTCGTTGACGGGCCTTGCCCGCGATCTCGAGGAACGTGGCAAATCGGGCAAGCCGATCCGCATCGGTCTGATCGGGTCGGGCGAGATGGGAACGGACATCGTCACCCGCGTCGCCCATATGTCGGGCATCGAGATCGGCGCGATCTCCGAGCTGAACCTGCCCGCCGCCAGCAAGGCGGTGGACATTGCCTTCCAGGAAACCGGCCATGCGCGCGAAGTGTCGAACGCTTCGGCGATGACGGCCGCCATGGAAGCCGGCAAGGTGGCGGTCACCAATGACGCCAGCCTTGTCATCAACAATGAACTTATCGACGTCGTCATCGATGCCACCGGCGTTCCCGCCGTCGGCGCCGAGATCGGGTTGCGCGCCATGGAGCATGGCAAGCATCTGGTGATGATGAATGTCGAGGCCGACGTCACCATCGGCGCCTATCTCAAGAGCGAGGCCGACCGGCTCGGCGTCACCTATTCGCTGGGCGCGGGCGACGAGCCGTCCTCCTGCATGGAGCTGATCGAATTCGTCTCGGCCATGGGCCATCCGATCGTCGCCGCCGGCAAGGGCAAGAACAACCCGCTCAACATCGACGCCACGCCGCCCGCCTATGAGGAAGAAGCCAGGCGCCGGCACATGAATGTGCGCATGCTGGTCGAATTCGTCGACGGCTCGAAAACCATGGTCGAGATGGCGGCGATCGCCAATGCCACAGGCCTGGTGCCCGACAAGGCCGGCATGCATGGCCCGGCCGCGACGCTCGGCGAATTGAACAAGGTGCTGGTGCCGCAGAAGGACGGTGGCGTGCTGTCCAGGGTTGGCGTCGTCGACTATTCGATCGGCAAGGGTGTCGCACCCGGCGTCTTCGTCGTCGCCGACATGTCGCATCCGCGCATCTCGGAGCGCATGGAAGATTTGAAGATGGGCAAGGGTCCGTACTTCACCTTCCACCGCCCCTACCACCTGACCTCGCTCGAAGTGCCGCTGACTTGCGCCCGCGTCGTGCTCTACGGCAAGGCCGACATGGTGCCGCTGGCCAAGCCGGTGGCTGAAGTCTGCGCGGTGGCCAAGAAGGACATGCAGCCTGGCGAGAAGCTCGATGCGATCGGCGAATATTGCTACCGCGCCTGGATCATGACGGCGCCGGAAGCCCATGCCGCCCGGGCCATCCCCTGCGGCCTGCTGCAGGGCGGTTCGGTGACGGCGCCGATCAAGAAGGGCGAACTCATCACCTACGCCAATGCCGGCCCGGCACCGGGCTCCAAGATCGCCGAACTGCGCGCCCGCCAGGACAAGCTCGTCTACGGAACCGTGGAGGCGTGATCATGGCCGGAGCCAGCAAAGCCGTCGCCGACAGCCGCGCCAACCTGCCCTTCGTCTATCGCCAGTACAGCGCCGAGCAACTGAAGCAGGTCCTCTACAAGATGTACCTTATCCGCCGCTTCGAAGAGGGCGCTGAGGAAAGCTACACGCGCGGCCTCATTCACGGCACCATGCACCTGTCCATCGGCCAGGAGGCCAGCGCCATGGGCATCTGCATGCCGCTTGGCGAGGATGACCAGATCACCTCGACGCATCGCGGCCACGGCCATTGCATCGCCAAGGGTGCGGAAGTGAAGCGCATGTTCGCCGAGTTCTTCGGCAAGACCACCGGCTACTGCAAGGGCCGCGGCGGTTCGATGCACATTGCCGATGTCGCCAAGGGCAATCTCGGCGCTAACGGCATTGTCGGCGGCGGCATCCCGATCGCCGTCGGCGCCGCGCTCTCCTCCAAGATGATGAAGACCGGCAAGGTCGTCGTGTCCTTCTTCGGCGACGGCGCCAACAATGAGGGCGCCTTCCACGAGGCGCTTAACATGGCGGCGGTCTGGAAGCTGCCGGTTATTTTCGTGTGCGAGAACAATGGCTACGGCATGTCGACATCGACGGCCCGATCCACCGCGGTCAAGAACATCGCCGATCGCGCCGCCGCCTATTCGATGCCGGGCGTCATCGTCAACGGCAACATCTTCTCCGAGGTCGCCGAGGCGTCTTACAAGGCGGTCGAGCGGGCACGCGCGGGCGAGGGGCCGACGCTGATCGAATCCAAGACCTATCGCCATCGCGGCCACTCCAAGAGCGACCGCAATCGCTACCGCACCAAGGAAGAGATCGAGGACTGGATGTCGAACCGCGACCCGATCACGCTGTTCGAGAACGAGCTGCGGGAATTCGGCTTCATCGACGACAAGGGCATCGAGGCCATTCGCGAGGCGGTGGCGCGGGAGATCGCCGACGGCATCGAGTTCGCCAAGACAAGCCCCTCGCCTGACGTCAGCGAGACCGGAAATTACGTGTATACGGAGCAGGCGTGATGGACGCGATGGTGCGTGAACTGAGCTACGCCCAGGCGATCCAGGAAGCCATGGCGATCGCCATGGACATGGACGAGCGCGTCTTCCTGATGGGCGAGGATATCGGCGTCTATGGCGGCGCCTTCCAGGTGACCGGCGATCTGGTCGAGCGCTATGGCACGGACCGGGTTTTGGACACGCCGATTTCGGAACTGGGCGGCGCGGGCGTCGCTGTCGGGGCAGCCGTCACCGGCATGCGACCGATCTTCGAATTCCAGTTTTCCGATTTCGCCACGCTTGCCATGGAGCAGATCGTCAACCAGGCGGCCAAGATGCGCTTCATGCTGGGCGGCGAGGTTTCGGTGCCGGTGGTGATGCGCTTTCCCGCCGGTTCCGGCACGGGCGCCGCGGCACAGCACAGCCAGAGCCTGGAAGCCTGGCTCGGCCATGTGCCGGGCCTCAAGGTCATCCAGCCGGCGACGCCGTACGATGCCAAGGGCATGCTTCTGGCGGCTGTCGCCGATCCTGATCCCGTGATGATCTTCGAGCACAAGCTGCTCTACAAGGCAAAGGGGCCGGTGCCCGAAGGCTATTACACCGTGCCGATCGGCAAGGCCGACATCCGCCGCGAGGGCCGCGATCTCACCATCGTCGCCACCTCGATCATGGTGCAGAAGGCGCTCGACGCCGCCGCCACGCTTGAGGCCGAAGGCATTGACGTCGAAGTCGTCGACCTCAGGACCATCCGGCCGATGGACAAGCAGACCGTCATCGACAGCGTCAAGAAGACGTCGCGGCTGATGTGCGTCTATGAAGCGGTCAAGACGCTGGGCATCGGCGCCGAGGTCAGCGCCATGATCGCCGAGAGCGAGGCGTTCGATTATCTCGATGCGCCGATCGTGCGCCTCGGCGGTGCTGAAACGCCGATCCCCTACAATCCGGAACTGGAAAAGGCCACGGTGCCGCAGGTGCCCGACATCATCACCGCCGCGCGCGACCTCGTCAAAGGGGTTCGCTGAGACATGCCGACCGAAGTCATTCTTCCCAAGGTCGACATGGACATGGCGACCGGACAGATCTCGCGCTGGTTCGCCGAGGAAGGCGCCAGCGTCAAGAAGGGCGATGTGCTGTTCGAGATCGAGACCGACAAGGCGGCGATGGAGATTGATGCACCGGCCAGCGGCGTGCTTCGCGACGTGACGGGCAAGGAAGGCGTCGACATCCCGGTCGGCGCGCCGGTTGCCTGGATCTATGCCGATGGCGAGGCCTATGGAGCCAAGCAGGGCGCGGCGTCAATCTCTCCCCTCATGGGAGAGATGTCGGCGAAGCAGACAGAGGAGGGCGCTGTCACGCCAACTGCCGGGAGCGAGGCGCCCCCCTCTGCCCTGCCGGGCATCTCCCCCACAAGGGGGGAGATCGGCCAATCGCCGGTGGGCGCGCGTGCAACACCGCTGGCTCGCCGTCTGGCGCGAGAGGCGGGTCTCACCCTTTCAGCCATATCGGGCACCGGCCCGCATGGCCGGGTGGTGAAGGCAGACGTCGACGCCGCGATCGCCGGCGGCGGCGCCAAGGCAGCCCCTGCCGCCAAGGCTCCGGCTGG
>NZ_ML703288.1:0-29409 GCF_008520305.1 Mesorhizobium sp. SARCC-RB16n
TATTTGCCCGATAGCCCGGCATCACCATGCGCCTCGTACAAAGCAACCCACTTGCGGACAGTCGCCGCGTCGACTCCACGGTTCGACCCCGCACTCGCGTAGCTTTCATCCCCGCACAAATAGCTATCGACAACTGAGCGCTTGAAACGCGCACTGTGTTTGGACATGCAAAACCCCCGAAGGTTGTGTCCAACTTTCGGGGGTCAGTTCAAAGTGCCGGGTTTTTTGTCTTGGGGTGCCGCGGATTACCGCACCTACAGCATGTCGCAGCGAATAGGATTCGCCAGACCTGCTGTAAGCTTTTAATTTCATGCATGTCGTTGTCCCGGAACCGAGGACACTTCCGGGCGACATGCATTATGCGCCACCTTCCTTCTCCGCGGCCTCCTGCTTCAACGTGGCGATGAACCGCTTGGTCCGTTCGCGCTCCGGATTGCCGAACAGCGTGGCGGATGGCCCTTGCTCGACGATGACGCCGGCATCGAGAAACACCGCTTCCTGAGCGATCTTGGAGGCGAGGCGCAAATCATGTGTCGCGATCACCATGGTGGTTCCCTCGCTGGCGAGCTTGCTCAGCACATCGACTACCTCCTGCGCCAGTTCCGGGTCTAGCGCCGAAGTCGGTTCGTCGCACAAAAGCACCTTCGGCGACGGCGCCAGCGCCCGGGCGATCGCCACGCGCTGTTGCTGGCCGTCCGACAGCGTCGCCGGCCAGGCATCCGCCTTGTGCGCCATGCCGACCTTCTCCAGCAGCGCGAGCGCCCGCTCATGTGCCCTCTGGGGCGACCATTTGAGCACCGTGACCAAACCTTCCATGACATTTTCGATGGCGGTGCGATGCGGAAACAGCTGGAAATTCTGGAACACCATGCCGGTCTGCAGGCGTAGACGCCTTATGTCCGCCGCCGGCACCTTTCCGCCCGGGCGGAACTCGAGGCTCTCGTCGCCGATCCGCACCGTGCCCGAGGTCGGGATCTCCAAGAGGTTGATGCAGCGCAGCAGCGTGCTTTTTCCTCCGCCCGAAGGGCCGACCAGCGCGGTGACACTGCCTTCGGCGATGGTGACACTCACACCCTTCAGCACGAGATTGTCGCCAAAGCGCTTTTCGATGTTGGTGAGGCCGATCATGAGCGTGCCTCCAGGAAGCCGCCATAGCGGTTGAGCCGCTCCTCCAGCCGCGTCTGCAAGGCCGACAGCACCGAGCTCAAGGCGAGATAGAGGATCGCCGCCTCGACATAGAGGATGAGCGGCTCATAGGTCGTGGCGACAATGCGCTGCGCTGCCTGGAACATCTCCGGCACGGTGATGGCGGCGGCCAGCGACGTGTCCTTGACCAGCGAGATGAAGGTGTTGGAGAGCGGCGGCACCGCCACCCGGCCGGCCTGCGGCAGGATGGTGCGCCGCATCGCCTGGCTCCAGGTCATGCCGATCGAATAGGCGGCCTCCCACTGGCCTTTCGGCACCGAGCCTATCGCCGCGCGGATGATCTCCGACGTGTAGGCGCCGATGTTGAGGGTGAAGCCGATCAGCGCCGCGGTAAAGGCATCGAGCAGGATGCCGACCGAAGGCAGGCCGTAGAAGATCAGGAACAGCTGCACCAGGAGCGGCGTGCCGCGGAAGATCCAGACATAGAAGCGCACGAGCGCCACCAGCGGCTTCGGGCCAAACAGCCGGCCGAGCGCCGCGCCCAGCCCCACCGTCAGTCCAAGCATGAAGGATAGCAGCGTCAGCGGCACGGTAAAGATCAACGCTGCCCACAGCAGCGAGGGCAGCGACGCCAGCATCAGTTGCAGCCAGTGCGGCACGAAATGTCCTCCGGAATTGACGGGCGGCGGCATCGAAGCGCGAATGCGTCGGCCATATCACGACAAAAGCGGCGAGCCGTCAAAGACGGCTCGCCGCTGGATGGGCTGCAGGGCGACAACCGGCCCCGCCTTATGAATTACTTCGACACGTCCTGGCCGAAATAGGTGTCGGCGATCTTCTGATAGGTGCCGTCGGCCTTGATGTCGGCCAGCGCCTTGTTGATGGCCGCGACCAGCTCCGGATCGCCCTTGCGCACGATGACGCCGGAATAATCGGCATTCTGTTCCTGGGCGGCGATCTTCACATTGGCGTCGGGCTTGTGCTTCTTGAAGTCGAGGAACGACAGGCTGTCATTGATGGTGGCGTCGGCACGGCCGGTCAAAAGCAGCTGGATCGACTGGTCGAAGCCATCCGTGCCGACCAGTTCAGCGCCATTTGACTCGGCCAGCTTGCCGAAATTGGAGGTCAGCGACTGCGCCGACTTCTTGCCCTTGAGATCGGCGAAGGTCTTGATGTCGGTGTTGTCGCCGCGCACGATCAGCACCGCCTTGGAGGCGATGTAGGGATCGGAGAAATCGTACTTGGCCTTGCGGGCATCGGTGATGCCGACTTCGTTGATGACGGCATCGTAACGGTTGACGTCGAGGCCTGCGATCAGACCGTCCCACTTGCCCTCGAGGAACTCCGCCTTGACGCCAAGCTTTTCGGCGATCGCCTTGGCGATTTCGACGTCGAAACCCACCAGCGCTCCGGATGCATCATGATAGGTGAAGGGCGCGTAAGTGCCTTCCGTACCGACCTTGATGACGCCGGCCTGCTTGATCTGGTCGAGATTGGCGCCGGCATGGCCCGAAGCGACCGCCAGGGCTTGCAGCGTTCCGGCGATGATGAGTGACTTGAGCCATTTCATTTTTCTGTGATCCCGTCCTTGGCCTGATATCGGCATGTTGTGAGGGCTGGAAAATGACAGATGCAGGTCGAAAAAATAAGGAATGAAATTTCAAAGAGGCCTAATTCCAGAAATCAAATACTTCAAAGGAATTTCTTTGCAGCATTCAAAGCTTCCAGGCAGCCGCGCCGAAATTGCCCGCACGTCATCGCTCGCCTGCCTGCGCAGCGGAACCTTTCCCGCGCACGGCAGTTTTGGCTGTTCTAGGGCACGACGCCGTCATTTCAAGCCGGTGCCGCCGAGTCGTCATTCGAACCGCCTGAGCCAGGGAGCGCCTTATGATGGAAGACACCGCAGGTCGGGTCATGGTCCGCGCGGCAATGAAGGCGCCTTACCTCGAGCGCGACGAGGAGCATCGGCTGGCACTGCTCTGGAAAGAGGACAACGACCAGAACGCGTTGCACAGCATCACCGTTGCCCATATGCGGCTGGTCATTTCCATGGCCTCGAAATTCCGTCATTACGGCCTGCCGCTCGGCGACCTGATCCAGGAAGGCCATGTTGGGCTGCTGGAGGCCGCAGCCCGCTTCGAGCCCGAGCGCGAGGTACGGTTCTCGACCTACGCGACGTGGTGGATTCGCGCTTCGATGCAGGACTACATCCTGCGCAACTGGTCGATTGTGCGCGGCGGCACCAGTTCGGCGCAAAAGGCCCTGTTCTTCAATCTCAGGCGCCTGCGCGCCCGTCTCGCGAACGGCGCCGAACCGCTCTCCAACACAACTCTCTACCGCGAGGTGTCGGTTGCGCTCGGCGTATCCGAAGCTGATGTGGAGTTAATGGATTCACGCCTGTCGGCGCCCGACTCCTCGCTCAACGTGCCGCTTGCCGACGATGCGGGCGCGACCGAGCGGATGGACTTCCTGGTCTCGGACGATCCCCTGCCCGACGAGATTGTCGGCAACAAGATCGACGTCGCGCGCCGCTCGCTCTGGCTGAGGGAGGCGCTTCAAGCGCTCAACGCCCGCGAACTCCGCATCATCGAGGAACGCCGGCTTACCGACGAGGGCGCCACGCTCGAGGCGCTCGGCGAGACGCTCGGCATTTCCAAGGAACGCGTCCGCCAGATCGAGGCCCGCGCCCTGGAAAAGCTCAAGGTCGCGCTGGTCAAGCAGAATCCGGAATTTATGGCGACTGCTGCCTGATTCCCGCAACGGGGCTTACTTGTCGGTGACGATCTTGACCTTGTCGCCGGCCGAAACCGCAGCCCCCGGCGACAGCGCATTGAGCACCCTGAACAGGTCGAGCTTCCGGTCGACGCCCACCATCTGCGCGGCAAGCGAACCCATGGTCTGTCCCGGCTGCACTGTAAGCACACGAATATGCAGTGGCTTCAGGGCCGCCTTCTCGCCGGGACTGAGGATGCGGAAGGAGCCGCTGACCGAGCGCGCCACCGTTTCCAGCGAGGTACTGGTCGAGGGGGCCGCGGTCAGCAATCGGTAAACCTGGCCGCCGGCACGGATCACCGCGATATCGAACTGCCAGCCTTCGGCGCCGGCATGCGCGGTTGCTGCCTCGTTGCCATTGATGGTTTCCTGCTTGACGGTGCTGTCGTCAAGACCGGCCACCCAGCCGCTTCTGATATAGTCGGTCAAGGCGCGGTTCTTGTCGATCGAAACGCCGTCGAAGCGGATCGCTATGTCGCCCGGCCCGGTCGCTGTCACCGCCGCCGCCGAATTGTCGATGATGAAACCGTCCGGCACCGTGAACGACACGCCGAGGCCCGGATGGAGGAAGGTCTCGCCGCGCACATAGCCTTCTTCCGGCGTGTCGCCGTAAAGCAAGCCGTCTATGCCGGCGAGGAAGGAATCACGGTCGCGCGTGCCGAAACCGGGCGCGCCGAACTGTCGGGCGTGGCGCTGCGCCAAATCGATGCGTTGCGGCGTGCTGGGATGCGTGGCCAGGAAGTCGAGGCTGGCATCTGTGGCGCCGCTGATCGAGCGGAAATCGGTGTAGGCCGACATCGACTGCAGGAAGCGGCCGGCGGCATAGGGATCGTAGCCGGCTTCGCCAATCGACTTGATGCCGATGGCGTCCGCCTCCAGTTCTTGGTTGCGCGAGAACTGCGCCAGCCTGAGCTTACCGCGGATCAGTGCTGCCTTGGCGGTCGGGCTGTCGCCGAGCACATCCGAGACGACCTTGGTCGCCAGGCCTTCTTCGGCCTCCAGCTGCTGGCGCTGCAAACCGTGATTGGCGGTGACGTGGCCCATCTCATGCGCGATGACGGCGGCTAGCTCGGACGAATCATTGGCCAACGCCAGCAGACCGCGCGTGATGTAGAGATAGCCGCCCGGCAGCGCGAAGGCGTTGACGTTGGGCGAATTGAGGATGGTGATGCGATAGGTCTGGGTCGGGTTGGCCGATACCACGGTCAAATTGCCGACCACCTTGGCGACCATGCGTTCGAGCTTGGGATCGGAATATTCGCCACCATAGGTTGCCAGGATGCGCGGATGCTGCGCCTTGGCGAGTTCGGCAAGCTTGTTGTTGGCGGCGACATTGTCCACCGTGATCGGCTTGTCGGATGGCTGGAAGCCGGATTCCTGGACTTCCGGAGGCGTGAACATCTGGCAGCTTGCCAGCGCCACGGCAAAGCCCACCAGCGCCAGAAAGCGCGCCAGCGGATTCATTCGCAGCCTGTCAACGCCTATTGCCAGAACGGCTTCCTTTCAGGTCCCTGCGCATGACCCCGTCATGCGCAAAACAAACTGCTACAGCCTCCGTTATGCACCCATCGGGGCGGGTGGCGGATGCTGTAGGCAAATCACGGCCTGTGCCGTACCGGTATGAGCGGACCTAGCCACACTACTCCAGTCATGGCAAGCAAGCGCCACATCGCCTTGGGCCGGTTTGAGCGTAAATTATGTCCGCTTCCGGGCAATATCTCGTGATAAGGCATCCCCCGCACCGATACCGATATAGCGCCGGAACGCCTCCGGACCAGCCCCGACAAAAAAATCGTCCGCCGTGCCTGTGGCGGCTACGGTGCCATTGTCCAGAAACACCACCTTTTGGCCGATGCGACGGGCATCCTGCGGCTGGTGCGTGACGAACAGCACCGTCATGCCACGCTCGGCATGGAGGCTGGCAACCAAGTCGAGCATGTCGTCGCGCAAGGCGGGCCCGAGCGAGGCGAAGGGTTCGTCGAGCAGCAGCACCGGGCGGTCACGCACGAGCACGCGAGCCAGGGCGACACGCTGGCGCTCGCCGCCCGAAAGTTCACGCGGCAGCCGCTTCCCCTTGCCGGCAAGGCCGGTGTGCGCAAGCGCCTCCGCGATATCGGTGTGGTCGGTATCGGTCAGCCGCAACGATGGCGAACGGCCGAGCCCGACATTCTGCTCGACGGAAAGATGCGCGAAAAGATTGTTCTCCTGAAACACCATCGACACCGGGCGCACGGCTGGCGGCTCGGCACCAACATCGGCCCCGCCGATCAGCACGCGGCCGGCTCGCGGCGTCTCGAACCCGGCCACCAGATTGAGCAGCGTCGACTTTCCCGAACCGCTCGGCCCCATGATCGCGGTGATCCGCGTCGCGGTAAACTCGACATCGAAGGCGAACAATGCCTCGCCATAACTGAACGAGACCTTGTCCAGCCGCACCGGCACCCCCTTGCCGTCAGCCGCCCTGTCAGACATCGCGGGCCATCCCCTTTCCCAGCCGGTCCGCTGCCAGCACCAATGCCAGACAGACAAGGCCCAGCAACAACGCCAGGCCAGCGGCGTCCTGCGTGCGGTAGCTGCCCATGCGCGCCAGGAGAAGGTAGGGCAATGTCTGCACGGAATCACTGCCGAACAGGGCGATGACGCCAAGATCGCCAAGCGACAGCGCCATAGCGAAGGCAAAGGCGGTGGCAAGCGGCCGCCGCAGCGACGGCCAGTCGACCAGCCACAGTCTTAACCAGCCGGAAATGCCGAGCTGTGCGCAGAGCCGTTCGTGGCGCTCGCTTGCCGCATCATAGGCGGGACGGACGGCGCGCAGCGCGAAAGGCATCGCCATGACAGCGTTAACGGTGACGACCATGACCGGGGCGATGGCAAAAACGTCGCCGACATGGCGCAACAGAAGGAACCAGCCGGCGCCGACGACGATCGGCGGCACGACCAGCACAAAGCCGGCGCCGGTATCGGTGGCATGTTCGAGCAGTGTCCTTGGGCCGAAGCGGCGGTTCAACGCCAGCGCCCGGCGCGCCACGGTCAGGGCCAACGAGAGCATCACCGAAAGCAGCGCCGAAAGGAAGGCCAGCGCGGCGCTGGTCAGCGTCGCCTGCCGGACAATGGCCTCGCCGGCTAGCCGGCCAAGATCGGCGCCCAATCCGGCCGCCACCGTCGCCGCCATCGGCCCGGCAACGAACAGCAACGCCAACACGATGAGCGTGGCGTTCAATGTGGCTTCGGTCCCGTTGACGGAGAGATAGCGGCGCGGCGCGACCGGCAGGTTGGCGTCGCCGACGACATTGGCGCCGAGCCGGGTCAGCGCCAGCACCACGATGAACGTCAAGGCGATCTGCAGCAATGTCAGCGCGACAGCCCGAGCGGGATCGAAATCGAAGCGCAATGCCTGATAGATGCCGACTTCGAGTGTGGTCGCGGCCGGCCCGCCGCCGAGCGTCAGCACGATGGTGAAGGATGTGATGCAGAGCATGAAGACAAGTCCTGCGACACCAGGCAAAGCGGCACGCAGCGTCGGCCATTCGATCAGCCGGAACGCCGGCCGCGCCCCCATGCCGAGTTGGCTCGCCAGCCGCCACTGGTCGGTCTGTATCGTCTGCAATGCCTCCAGGAACAATCTTGTGGCCAGTGGCAGGTTGAAGAAGACATGGGCAACGAGAATGCCGGAGAGGCCGTAGATGCCCGGCCAGCCCTGGCCGCCAATCCAGTTGAAGAAGCCGGAGAAATAGCCGGCGCGCCCATAGAGCGCCAGGATGCCGAGCGCAGCCACGATCGCCGGCAGCGCCAGCGGCACGGCGAAGAGCTGCAGGATGAAGACGCGGCCGGGGAAACGCGGATGCCGCGACAGCGCGCGCGCCACGAACAGGGCAGGCCCCACCGAGAGCAGCGTTGACAGGGCCGCCTGCCAGAGCGTGAAGCGCACGACACGGAAGAGGTAAGGATCGAAGGCGGCCCAGGCACCGGAGAGGTCGTGAGCGCCTTCGACAAGCAGCCCGACAAACGCGCCGCCGATCAGCAGCGTGATTGCCGCGAGCGCGGTGATGCCGGCGCCGACACGAGAACCCGTGGAATGCGCCGGCGCCATCTGCTTGCCTACTTGCTCATCACCGCCAGCCATTCGTCCACCCAGGCCTTGCGGTTGGCGGCGACCTCCTCCGGGCTGAACAGCAAGGTCTTGGTCGGCTTGACCAGTTTGTCGAAGGCGGGGTTGAGCGGCTTGTCGGTCTTGCCGGCCGGGAACATCCAGTTGGTCTCCGGGATGGCGTCCTGGAATTTCGGACCCGTCATGAAAGCCATGAACTGCGCCGCCAGCGGGTTCTTGGCTCCGGTCGTGGTGATGCCGGCGACCTCGATCTGCAGATACTCGCCCTCTTCGAAGGATGCCGCCTGGTAGCGCTCGGTGTTCTCGGCGACCATGTGGTAGGCCGGCGAGGTGGTGTAGGACAGCACCATCGGCGCCTCGCCCTTGGTGAACAGGCCATAGGCCTCGCTCCAGCCCGGCGTGACGGTCAGCACCTTGGTCCTGAGCTTGGCCCAGGCCTCCGGCGCCTTGTCGCCATAGACCGACTTCACCCAGAGCAGCAGGCCGAGGCCGGGCGTCGAGGTGCGCGGGTCCTGGATGACGATCTTGTCATTGGCACTGCCCTCGACCAGGTCCTTCAGGCTTTTCGGCGGCGTCTTCAGCTTTTCGGTGTCGTAGACGACAGCGAAATAGCCATAGTCAAAGGGGACAAAAGTATCGTCGCTCCAGCCGCCCGGCACGTTCACGTCCGTTACCGCGCCATGCGGTGCGAACAGACCCGAGGCCTTGGCATCGGCGGTGAGATTGGTGTCAAGACCGAGCACGATGTCGGCCTTTGTCGATGCGCCTTCTAGCTTGACGCGGTTGAGCAAGGCCACGCCGTCGGCGACCGAGACGAATTCGACATCGCAGCCACATTCGGCCTCGAACTCCTTCTTCACCACGGGACCTGGACCCCAGTCGGCGGTGAAACTCTCATAGGTGTAGACGGTAAGCTTGTCCTTGGCCAAAGCCGGCCCGGACAAGGTCACCACCGTGGCAGCGACGAGAAAATATAAAAGCGTGCGCATCGGCGCCTCCTTCGTTCGCGTTGAAAGGAATTGAGGCGTCGGATTGTCCGAAACGTCTAATCCCTCCGCCGGTACAAACCGGATCAGGTTCAGCGGGTTGGCGAGACTGCCTCTCAGCCGGCCCGCGAAATTCGCGTCCGGCACCCCGTTAGAGCGTTTCGACACATAAGCCCGGCCGATGGGACGCGCAAGTGGGGAGTTTGCCGCCTTCCGTTTCCCGTGCCGGGCTGGTAAGGGCGACGGGATATGAGCACATTCACCATCCTGCTTGGCGGCGACCTCATCCGCACGCCCCGGCTCGACCGCCAGGTCGAAGGCTCGCGCGTCATCGCCGCCGACGCCGGCATCGGCCATGCGCGGATCCTGGGTCTCGTGCCGGAACTGTGGGTCGGTGATTTCGATTCGGTTCCGGCTGATCTGCCCGCCCATCTCGCCGCCGTGCCCCGCCAAACCTTCCCGACGGAAAAGGACAAGACCGACGGCGAACTGGCGATCGCGGCCGCACTGGAGCGCGGGGCGACGCGCCTTGTGCTGGCGGGCGCCTTCGGCGGCAAGCGCGCCGACCACGCCTTCCTGCATCTGGCGCTTGGGCTGCGGCTGGCCGAGGCCGGAACGGATGTGCTTCTGACCAGCGGCGCCCAGGAAGGTGTCCCCTTGCTGCTCGGCAGGGCCGGCTTCGATTATGCGGACGGCACGCTGTTTTCGATTCTCGGCTTTTCCGAACTCTCCGGCCTGACCGTCATCGGCGCCAAATGGCCGCTTGACAACGTCGAGGTGGCTTTCGGTTCGTCGCTGACCATTTCCAATGAGGTCAAGTTCGACAAGACCGGGGGCCGCCTCGACATCGCGCTCGGCCATGGCCGTGCGCTGCTGCTCGCCCATCCCTATCCATTGCCTGAAAGCTGACATGGCCCCGCCTCTTCTCAATCTCGACGGGATAAGACTGACCTTCGGCGGCACGCCGCTGCTCGACGGCGCCGCCTTGACCGCTTCGGCCGGCGACAAGATCGCGCTGGTCGGCCGCAACGGGTCCGGCAAGTCGACGCTGCTCAAGATCGCCGCCGGCCTGATCGAACCACAGGACGGCGAGGTGTTCCGCCAGCCTTCCGCAACTGTCCGCTATCTGCAGCAAATGCCCGACATGGAGGGTTTCGCCACCGTGCGCGCCTATGTCGAAGCCGGGCTCGGGCCCGCCGACGATCCCTATCGTGCCAGCTATCTGATGGAGCATCTCGGCCTGTCGGGCGAGGAGCGGCCAGGAGACCTGTCCGGCGGCGAGGCCAGGCGCGCCGCCCTTGCCCGCGTCATGGCGCCGGAACCCGACATCCTGCTACTTGATGAGCCGACTAACCATCTTGATCTGTCGGTCATCGAATGGCTGGAAGAAGAGCTCGTCCGGACCTCTTCGGCGCTCATCGTGATCTCGCACGACCGCCGCTTCCTCGAGCGCGTGTCGCGCGCGACAGTCTGGCTCGACCGTGGCCAGACCCGCCGGCTGGACAAGGGCTTTGGCCATTTCGAGGAATGGCGCGACCTGGTTCTGGAAGAGGAAGAGCGCGAGCAGCACAAGCTTGGACGCCAGATCGTGCGCGAGGAGCACTGGCTGCGCTATGGCGTGACGGCGCGGCGCAAGCGCAACATGCGCCGGTTGGGCGAGTTGCAGACCATGCGTCAGCGTTTTCGCGGCCATCGCGGCGCCGAAGGCTCCGCGACAATGGTGGCAAGCGACGCCGCCGAATCCGGCAAGCTGGTGATCGAAGCCAAGAACATCGAGAAGAGCTTTGGCGACCTCACCGTGGTCAAGGGGTTCTCGACCCGCATCCAGCGCGGCGACCGCGTTGGCCTTGTCGGGCCGAACGGCGCCGGCAAGACGACACTTCTGAAGATGCTGACCGGCGAATTGACGCCGGACGCCGGTTCCGTACGGCTCGGCACCAATCTGGAGATCGCCACGCTCGACCAGAAGCGCGAGGCGGTCGACCCGCAGGAGACGCTGGCGCAATATCTCACCGACGGGCGCGGAGAGAACCTCGTCATCAACGGCGAGCAGCGCCATGTCGTCTCCTACATGAAGGACTTCCTGTTCAAGCCGGAGCAAGCGCGCACGCCGGTGCGTGAGCTTTCCGGCGGCGAGCGGGCGCGGCTGATCTTGGCACGCGTGCTGGCACGGCCGGCGAACCTTCTGGTGCTCGATGAGCCGACCAACGATCTCGACATGGAGACGCTGGAGCTTTTGCAGGAACTGGTTGCCGGTTTTGCCGGCACCGTCATCCTGGTCAGCCACGACCGCGACTTTCTCGACCGCACGGTAACCAGCCTGATCGCGCCGGATGGCGACGGGCGCTGGATCGAATATGCCGGCGGCTATTCCGACATGCTGGCGCAGCGCGGCGGCACCAGGCTGGATGACCGCAAGGCGCGTGCCAAGGCGGAAGCCGGCGATGCGCCGGCGCCAGGCAAGAGCGAGCAGGCAGCGTCAAAAGGGCCGGCGAAGAAACTGTCGTTCAAGCAGAAGTTCGCGTTGGAATCCCTACCCAAGAAGATCGAGGCGGTGACCGCGTCGATCTCGCGGCTGGAGAACAACATCGCTGATCCCGCCTATTACGAGCGCGACCCGGCCTCGTTCCAGAAGACGATCGCCGCCCTCGACAAGGAGCGCGCCATGCTGGCCGCGCTTGAGGAGGAATGGCTGGAACTTGAGATGCTGCGGGAAGAGATGGGAGGGTAGGCACCGTCGACCGGCAATCCAAGTCGCTCGATATTGCTCCGGGACGGGAGTGCGCATATATTATGCGCATGTTGCGGAGGCCATTATGCGTAAGATTGCCTTGAATGCGATCCGTCAGCCAGCAAATCTGTCGATCGATTCCAACCTCATGAGGGAAGCCAAGGGGCTGGACGTAAATGTCTCGCGCGCTGCGGAAGCTGGCATCGCGGAAGCGGTGGCAGCTGAAAAAACGCGGCTATGGAAGCTCGAGAACCGCGCCACCATGGACGCCTGGAACGACTATACCGAAAAGAACGGCATTCCGTTGGAAGAGTACCGGCAGTTCTGATGCCTCGATATGATGTCTTCGCGGGCCGCGTCGAAGGCAGCTATCTGCTCGACGTTCAATCCGACCTGCTCGACAATTTCAGGACGCGGGTAGTCGTCCCGCTTCTGCCGGTCGCAATGGTGCCGCCGCCAATGCGAAAACTCCATCCAATATTCGAAATCAACGCCCGGAAACTGGTTATGGCCACACACCTTATTGCCACCGTTCCGGCGAGCGAACTGGGCGAAAGTCGGCTCAACCTGACGAGGCATCGCGACGACATCGTCGCCGCGCTGGACATGCTGTTCCAGGGCTTCTGAACGAAGGCGGCGGCCGGGCGAGACCCCAGTCGTCAGCCTGCCGTCTTTGCCTGCCAGGCTTTTATCGCCTCGTCGAACACCTTCTCGCCGGGAATGCCCTTTTCCATGGTCAGCAATGCCCGCCGTCCGGTCTTGTAGACGACGGGGACGTCGATCCAGTCCTGGCCGCGCAGCAGGGTCATGTTGGCGTCCTCGTCGGCCTTGGTGTCGTTGAGCGCGACGAGGAAGAAGCCGTCGGCGATCTTGGCCGGGATGCCGATCAGCGGACTGCCGGCGTCCTGTTCCGAACTCTTCATGGCGACGCGCAAGATGTTGTCGACGCCGCCACCCTCGAAGCCGTCAGGCGTCAGGAAGATCATCTCGATGATATGGCTCGCCGGCAGGGTCTTGTCGGTGTTGCGGCGGATGGTCATGCGCAACTGGATGTCCTTGCCGGGAATGGTCGCCTCGGCACGGATCGCCGGCTCGGGCGGCAGATCGCCGCCGGGCGATTCCTGCACCAGCGACCAGACGATGCTGCCGGGCTCGGCCGAACCCTGGGCAGTGCTGGTGCGCTCCTCATAGAAGATCGCCTTCTGGCCGACCGGAACAGCGGCCTGCGCCGTGGCCGGTGCCGTCGGCGCGGCGCCTGCCGGTGCGGGCGGTGTGGCAGCGGCCGGTGCTGGGGGCGGCGTGGCGGCCGCATTGGCGGGTGCTGCGGGTGCGGCTCCATTCGCGGGTGGCGCCGCGGGCGGGGTGCCCGCTGCAGGCGTGGTTGCCGCAGGGGCGGTCGCGGCAGGGGCGCTTGCCGTGGGCGTACCGGCAGCCGGAGTGGGAACCACCGGCGCTGCCGTGGCCGGCGCATTCGTTGCCGTTGGCGGCGTCGTTAGCGCGGCGACGGATTCGCCCTCGCCTATGCCGCTCTGCCCACCCGCCGGGCCGGGGTCGGTTTCGCCGCCTTCAGGCGTCAGCCGCTGCGTGAATTTCGGGCCTTCGGCGCCGGTCGCGGGCGCCGGTGGCGTGGCTGCGGCATCGGTCGCCGGCTTGGCCGGCGCCGGTTTCACTGGTTCGACCTTGGCAACAACTTTGCTGCCGCCAAGGCCAAGCATCTTGCCGAAGGCATCCTTGTTCAGCCAGATGCCGTAGCCGCCGCCGGCAACGACCAGCAACGCGACGACGGCGGCAATCAGCCCGCCGTAGCTGCGCTTGCGTTCGGCCGGGCGCAAACGCTCGAAAGTGTCGGCGGCCGCCGGCGCTTCGTCATTGGCAAAGACGTCGTCCTGGTCGTCGTCCCGATCCGCGTCCATCCCCGGCAAGGTCTTTTCCGAAAAGTCCGCAGCGGGCTGCACCGGCGTCGGCCTTTGCCAGCCTGGCTCGACCTTGGCGGTTGGAGCGGGCGTGTAAGGCTCGGGCTTTGGCACGGGCGGTGCCGGTTTGTAGGGCTCTGGTCTGCTTGTGACCGGGGCCGGCCGATAGGGAGACGGGGCCGGAATGGCGGCAACCTCCGCCTTGGCCGGCTGCTTGACGTGGTTAGACTGGTTCTTGTTGCGGTCGATGGAGGAAAAGATGTGTTCCAGCTCGGCGAGCGGATCCGTCTCCGGCACACTCTTGACATACTCCCGCTCGACGCCGGCAATGGCTTCGTCCAGCGAGCGTTTCTGCTTGTCTATGGCCTCGGGAGCCAGCGGCGGCGAATATTCCGCAAGCTTCTTCGCCAGCATGGCGCGAACGCTGTTATAGATGCGCGTACGCTTCTCGGGCGTCTCGTCGCCGTGCTTCTCGAACGCGTTTTTCAGAACAGCAACGAAATCTGCCATGCTTCAGTCGACCTGTATTTTTGCTTCCGCGCCGGCCCCAGCAAATCAGCCGCGATGCCCGGAAAGGCTTCAGAAACTAGTCTTGAAACGGGTCGGTCACAAGTATCGTGTCGTCCCGTTCCGGGCTGGTGGAGAGGAGCGCGACCGGCGCGCCGATCAACTCTTCTATGTATCGGACATATTTGACGGCCTGGGCCGGCAGATCGTTCCAGCTGCGTGCGCCGGCGGTGGTGCCTTTCCAGCCTTCCAGCGTCTCGTAGATGGGTTCCACGCGGGACTGCGCACCCTGGCTCGCCGGCAGATAGTCGATCGTCTCGCCGTCGAGCGTGTAACCGGTACAGACCTTGATCTCGTCCAGCCCGTCGAGCACGTCGAGCTTCGTCAGCGCGATGCCCTTGATGCCGTTGACGGCGACCGCCTGGCGCACCAGCACCGCGTCGAACCAGCCGCAGCGGCGCTTGCGACCGGTGACGACACCGAATTCATGGCCGCGCGTGCCGAGGAACTCGCCGATCTCGTTCTTCTGCTCGGTCGGGAACGGACCTTCCCCGACGCGCGTCGTATAGGCCTTGGTGATACCGAGCACGTAGCCGATGGCACCCGGGCCGACGCCGGAGCCGGCAGCGGCCTGCCCGGCGACCGTGTTGGACGAGGTGACGAACGGATAGGTGCCGTGGTCGATGTCGAGCAGCGTGCCTTGCGCGCCCTCGAAAAGGATGCGCTCGCCGGCGCGGCGCTTGTCGTCGAGCACCTTCCAGACGCGGTCCATATAGGGCAGGATATTGTTCGCGACCGAGGTCAATTCCCGCATGATCGCGTCATGCGTGACTTCGCCGTGGCCGAGCCCGCGACGCAGCGCATTGTGGTGCGTCAGCAACCTGTCCACCTTCAGGGGCAAAGTTTCCAAATCTGCCAGATCCATCACCCGAACCGCGCGCCGGCCCACCTTGTCTTCGTAGGCGGGGCCGATGCCGCGTCGGGTCGTGCCAATCTTTGTTCCGGAATTCGAAGCGGCATCCTCGCGGAATCCGTCCAGCTCCCGGTGTACGGACAGGATAAGCGCCGTGTTTTCGGCTATTTTCAGGCGATCCGGCGTCACTTCCACGCCCTGGCCCTTCAGTTTCTCCACTTCGGCGACGAAAGCATGCGGATCGAAGACCACGCCATTGCCGATGATGGACAGCTTGCCTTCACGCACGACACCCGAAGGCAACAGCGACAGCTTGTAGACCTTGCCGTCGACGACCAGCGTGTGGCCGGCATTGTGGCCGCCCTGGAAACGCACCACCACATCGGCCCGCTCCGACAGCCAGTCGACGATCTTGCCCTTGCCTTCGTCGCCCCACTGCGAGCCGACGACCACCACATTGGCCATGTTTCTTTTCCCTTGAGACGCCGCCGCGCGGCTTGGATATGGTTCGAAACGACAGGCCTCTATAGCGTCAAGACCTCGCAAGTGCGACCTTTCTTTGCCGCCGAAAATGGCCTGAGGCACAACAATTTTCGGCTTTGACATCATTTACTTGGGCTGACGGGGGCAATAGGCCGGCAAACACCGCGGCCCATTCCGCGGCTGGAAGCCCGCGATGCATCGAAGCGCCTACATGTTCCTGCTGCTCACCACCTTGCTGTGGGGCGGCAATTCGGTGGCCGGCAAGCTGGCGGTCGGCCACGTCTCGCCGATGACGCTGGTCTTCCTGCGCTGGATGCTGGCCGTGGCGATCCTGCTGCCGATCGGCTGGCGCACTATCCAGGAGGATTGGCCCGTCGTGCGCAGGCACTGGTTCGTGCTGGCGGCGCTGGGCGCCAGCGGCTTCACTTTGTTCAACACCATCTTCTACACCGCGCTCAACTACACCACGGCGATCAATGTCTCGATCGAACAGGCGGCGATGCCGATCCTGATCATGACAGCCAATTTCGTTTTCTTCCGCCTGCGCGTGAACTGGGCGCAGATCGCCGGCGTGGCGCTGACCATCTTCGGCGTCATCCTGACGGCCAGCCACGGCGACCCGCGCCGGCTGCTGACGCTCGAGCTCAATTTCGGCGACGCCATCATGCTGGTCGCGGTCGTTCTCTACAGCGGCTATTCGGTCGGGTTGCGGCTGAAGCCGGTCATGCGTTGGCAGAGCCTGATGCTGGCCATGTCGTTCGCAGCGCTCATCACCTCACTGCCCTTCTTCCTGTGGGAGGCCGCCGCCGGCAAGGTGATCGTGCCCGATGCGCATGGCTGGGCTGTCATCGTCTATACCGCGATCGGCGCTTCGGTGATCTCGCAAATCACCTATATCAGGGGCAACGAACTGATCGGCGCCAATCGCGCCGGCCTGTTCATCAATCTGGTGCCGATCTTCGGCACGCTGCTTTCGGTGCTGATCGTCGGCGAGACCTTTCAGCTCTATCAGGCGCTGGCTCTGGTTCTCGTTCTGGGCGGCATCGGGCTCGCAGAACACAGCGGGCGCAAGATGGCTTCTGGCCGCTGACGGCAATGGCGGGCCGAAATTACGGCGCCAATTCCTTGCGCACCGCCGCGATATCGTCCGACGAAACCGCCGGAGCGGAATTGCCCCAGCTGCCGCGCACATAGGTCAGCACATCGGCGACTTCCTGGTCCTTCAGCCGCCATGCCAGCGACGGCATCGAAGGCGTCGTCGGAGCACCAGTCGTGTGCACCGCCTGGCTTCCGGCGAGAACAACGCGGGCAAGCGTTTCGGGATTGCCCTGCGCGACGATGGAATTGCCGACGAGGGTTGGGAACAACGCGCCGGCCCCGGCGCCATCGCCGCCATGGCAGGCCGAACAATTGTCATGGTAGATCGCCTCGCCCGCCGCCATCCGCGCCTCGTCGGGTTTGGGCGCCTGGGCGTTGCCGGTGTCCGACCCCAGGCTCTTGAGATAGACGGCCACGGCCTTGAGGTCGGGATCCGTCATTTTGGAGGTCGAGTTCTCGACCGCCTCGGCCATCGGACCGGACGCGATCGAATGCGCGTTGACGCCGGTCTTGAGGTAGGTGACCACATCCTCCTCCGACCATTTGCCAAGGCCGGATTGAGCATTGTTGGTGATGTCGGGGGCGAACCAGCCCTGCAGCGACGCCCCTTGCAGGAAGCTGCTGTCCTGATCGGCGCCCAGGAACGATTTAGGCGTGTGGCAGGTGCCGCAGTGCCCGGCCCCCTGGACGATATAGGCGCCGCGGTTCCATTCCGCAGACTTGGAGGGATCGGCCTGGAAGCTGGCCTCGCTGAAGTTCAGGAGGTTCCAGCCCCACATCGCCAGCCGGATGTTCAGCGGAAACGGCAACTGGTTGGCTTCGACCTTGTTCGAGACCGGCTCGACCGTGGTCATGTAGGCCCACAGGTTGGAGATGTCCTGCTCGGTCATTCTGGTATAGGCGGGATATGGCATGGCGGGATAGAGCCGTACGCCATTGTGGCCGACGCCTGATTTCATCATGTTGCGGAAATCGGTCTCCGACCAATTGCCGATGCCCGTCTCATGGTCGGGCGTGATGTTGGGCGGCACCAGCGCGCCGAACGGCGTTTCGAGCGGCAGGCCGCCGGCCAGCGGCTTGCCGCCTGGCCTCGTATGACAGCCCGCGCAATCGCCGAGCACGGCCTGGTATTGGCCGCGGATGATCTGGTCGGCCTGATCGGCGGCGAGTACCGGCGTGATCGCCAGCAGCGCCGCGCCGGCGGTGGCAGCGAGCATCCTCATGCCTGCACCAGCGGTGCGCCGGGATTGCGCAGATAGTGATTGCGGATGCCGTCGGCGGCGCGGTAGGCGAGCGCGCCGACCGTCCCAGTCGGATTCTTGCCGGCGTTCTGCGGGAAGGCCGACGCGCCGATGACGAAGACGTTGGGCACATCCCAGCTTTGCAGGAAGCTGTTGACCGCGCTCTTCTTCGGGTCCGTTCCCATGATGACGCCGCCCGTATTATGGGTGCTCTGATAGGGGACGCTGTCCCAGCCCTTCTTGCGGCGGCCGACACTGTATTGCTTGCCGCCGAACGCTTTGGCGATGTCCTCCATCCGGTCGCAGAGATAGTTCGACATGCGGATATCGTTGTCGGGAAAATCGAAGGTCATGCGCATCAGCGGCCGGCCGAAGCGATCCTTGTAGGTCGGGTCGAGGTCGAGGTAGTTGGTACGTGTCGCGTAGCTGCTGCCCTGCGAGGAGTAGCCGAGCGTGCTTTTGTAGCCCGCGACGGTCGCCTTCTTCCAGGCGCTGCCCCATTTCGGCGTGCCGGGCAGCGTCGGCCTTGTCCCGATGGGACGTCCATTGGTGGGGATGCAGTTGATGCCCGCGCCACCGACAAAATCGAGACCGCCGTGATCGAAGGCGTCGCCATTGTAGTCGTCGATCGTCTGGCCGAGCGCGCCTGCGGCAATGAAGGGATTGAAGTTCTTGTCGTCGAAGAACACCTGCACGCCGGCGTTGGTCTGGTAGCAATAATTGCGCCCGACCGTGCCCTCGCCCGTAGCGGGATCGTAGATCTTGCCGATGCCCGACAGCATCATCAGCCGGGCATTGTGCAGGCCGTAGGCGCACAGAAGCACGAGATCGGTCGGCTGGAAGAATTCCTGTCCCGACGTATCGACATAGGTCACGCCGCGCGCCGACTTGCCGCCAGGGGCAAGATCGACATGCAGCACTTCGCTGTCGGTCCGGACCTCGAAATTGGCCTTCTTCATCAGGACGGGAAGGATGGTGGTCTGGGCGCTGGATTTGGAATAGTTGGCGCAGCCGAACCGCTCGCAGAATCCGCAATAGGTACACTGCCCCATGGTGATGCCGAGCGGATTGACATAGGTCCGCGACATGTTGGCGGACGGCGTCGGGAACGGGTGCAGTCCTATCGACCGGCCGACATCGGCGAACAGGGTCGGCGCGTAGGTCATCTCCATCGGCGGGTTCGGATAGTCCCGCGACCTTGGATCCTCGAACGGGTTGCCGCCTTCCTGCAGCTTGCCCTTGATGTTGCCGGCCTTGCCCGAGATTCCAGCCAGATATTCGAACTGGTCATAATAGGGCTCCATCTCGGCGCCGGTCACGCCCCAGTCCTCGACCTGGAGATCGGCGATCCGCGCCGCGCCATACCTCTTGGTCAGGTTGGTCTTGATCTGAAAATCCGAATCCCAGAACCGCCAGGTGTGGCCGTTCCAGTGCACCCCGGCGCCGCCGACACCGTTGCCGGGCAGGAACGAGCCGAAATCGCGCATCGGCAGCGCCGTCTGCGAAGGGTCGTTACGCATCGTCATGGTTTCGACGGCCGGCTGCAGGAACAGGTCGCGCCGCACGCTGTAGCGCAATTCGTCCTGCGCATAGCCGATGTTGAAATCGGTGGCCGTGTCGCGCCAAGGACCACGCTCGATGGCCAGAACGTCGAGGCCCTGATCTGTCAGTTCATGCGCAAGGATGGACCCTGTCCAGCCGAGGCCGACGATCACGACATCCTTGCGAGGCAGTATCGTCGTCATGGTCAGCTCCTTTTCACGAGCCATTCCGGGCTGCCCTCGATGGAGACAGGTGGCCGCGGATAGGGCTGATTGTGCTTGCTGACGTGGTCCCGGTAATCATAGCGCGCGCCGGGGAAACCAAGCATGCGCCACGAGACCATGTCCTTGTTGCCGCCATAAACCGGATCGGCAAAGAACCCTTCCATCGTGTTCTGCAGCAGAAGTCCGAAGAAGCCGGGAGCCTTGACGCCGTTTGGCAAGTCGACCTTTCCGGCTTCCATGGCGGCCAGGAATGCATCCTGGTCGGCCGGCTGGAGCTCGGCGAATGTCTTGCCGTCGCGCTGCTTCAGGAAAGCGTCGATGGAGGCAAGGCCGACGCGGTAACGCTGGGCGGGATTGGCTTCGCCCTGATAGCCCTGCGTGGGCAATCCCGGCAGGAACGGCCCCTGCGTATAAAGCCTGCTCGATGTTCCGAACGCGCCCGTCAACTGCCTGTCGATATAGACGGCGCAGCCGGCCTCCTTGCCGCCCATCGAGAGATCGTCGGCGGGAACGATGCGGTCAACGATGGCCTCGACGAGCGCGGCTTCCTGCGGCGTGAAGAACTGCCAGCCGCCGGACACGACCTGCATCGGCGGATCGGACGACATCGGCGCCCAAGGCAGCGAGCCTGACAAGGATCGGGCAAAGCTTGCCGATGTTGCCGTTACCGTAAACATCGCAACCGAAGACAGAAAAAGACGCCGGCTCAGTTGGACAGTATTGTGACGATCCATCGAAGGCACCTCGACAGCAACAGAAACGCGCCCGAAGGTACGCGCAAAATCATGACGAACCAGTTAGGTTTAAGTCATACCTATTAATTGGTGGCAGCGTGCGGAAAGAAACCGGGATCGTCAAGCAGATCACAAAATCGTTAGATTAGGCCAGATCTCTTCTTATCGGCATTCGCTAATGTACTGATGGCTAAAGATTTCCAAAGCATGCCACCACCGGCCACGGCGTAGTCCGCCGGGCATTCCAGCGGTCACGGAAACGCCCCGCATGCATGCCGGCAAACGGGGCGTCGTAATGGTATTGCATGTCGGCGCCGAGGTGCGGGGATAGATTAGATCCCGCCCACGTCGAACTGCAGTCGTTTTGCCGAGTCGATCGACTTGTGGCCCCGCACCTGCTCCAGCACTTTTTCCGGGAACGGCGCGTCGAGATAGAGCAGCGCGATGGCGTCGCCCCCCGGCCGGTTGCGGCCAAGCTGGAAGTTGGCGATGTTGACGTCGTTCTCGCCGCACACCGTGCCGAGCAGCCCGATGATGCCGGGCGCGTCGGCATTGGTCGTGTACAGCATGTGCTGGCCGACCTCGGCATCGAGATTGATGCCCTTGATCTGGATGAAGCGCGGCTTGCCGTCGGAAAAGCAGGTGCCGGCGATCGAGCGCGTCCTGTGCTCGGTCTTGACGGTGAGCTTGATGTAGCCGTCGAAGACGCCCGACTTGTCGCGCTTGACCTCGGCGACGATGATGCCGCGCTCCTTCACCATGATCGGTGCCGAGACCATGTTGACGTCGGCGACCTGCGGCCGGATCAGGCCGGCAAGGGCCGCACTGATCAGCGCGCGCGTGTTCATCGTCGCGGTCGAGCCGTCGAACAGGATCTCGACCTCGCTGATCGGATCCTCGGTGACCTGGCCGACAAAGGCGCCGAGCACTTCGGCGAGCTTGACGAACGGCTTCAGCCGCGGCGCTTCTTCCGCCGTGATCGAGGGCATGTTGATGGCGTTGGAGACCGCGCCCTTGATCAGGTAGTCGGCCATCTGCTCGGCGACCTGCAGCGCGACATTCTCCTGCGCTTCCGCCGTCGAGGCGCCAAGGTGTGGTGTCGCCACCACGTTCTCCATGCCGAACAGCGCATTCTGCTCCGCAGGTTCGACCTCGAACACATCGATGCCGGCGCCCGCCACCTTGCCGCTCTTCAGCGCCGCGACTAGGTCGGCCTCGACCACCAGCCCGCCACGGGCGCAGTTGATGATGCGCACGCCGTTCTTCATCTTGGCGATGGCCGCCGCATCGATGATGTTGCGGGTCTTGTCGGTCAGCGGCGTGTGCAGCGTGATGAAGTCCGCGCGGGCGAGGAGTTCGTCCAGTTCCACCTTGTCGACGCCGAGCTCCTCGGCGCGCTTCTCCGACAGGAACGGGTCGAAGGCGACGACATGCATCTTCAGCCCGACGCCACGTGTGGCGACGATCGAACCGATATTGCCGCAGCCGATGACGCCCAGCGTCTTGCCGGTGATCTCGACGCCCATGAAGCGGTTCTTCTCCCACTTGCCGGCATGGGTCGAAGCATTGGCTTCCGGGATCTGGCGGGCGAGCGCGAAGATCATCGCCACGGCGTGTTCGGCCGTCGTGATCGAATTGCCGAAAGGCGTGTTCATCACGATGATACCCCTGCGGCTTGCCGCCGGGATATCGACATTGTCGACGCCGATGCCGGCGCGGCCGATGACCTTGAGATTGGTGGCGGCGTTGATCAGCTTCTCGGTGACCTTGGTCGCCGAGCGGATGGCGAGGCCGTCATACTGGCCGATCACTTCGAGCAGCTTTTCCTTGTCTTTGCCGAGATCGGGCAGATAGTCGACCTCGACGCCGCGATCCTTGAAGATCTGCACGGCGGTGGGAGAGAGTTTGTCAGAGACGAGAACGCGGGGCGCCATGGCGGCCTCCTTGAAAAATGGGATTGATCCGGGAATGGGCGGCCCTCGGGCCGCCACGAAACATCTCAGGCAGCCGCTTTGAGCGACGCCTTCTGGCTGGCAAAGGCCCAGTCGAGCCAGGGCAGGAGCGCTTCGAGATCGGAGGTCTCGACGGTCGCGCCGCACCAGATGCGCAATCCCGGCGGGGCATCGCGATAGGAACCGATGTCGTAGGCGACGCCTTCCTTGTCGAGCATCGAGACAAGCCCCTTGGCAAAGGCCGCCTGCCCGTCAGCGTCGAGCGCCGCGATATCCGGGTCGCGGAAGGACAGGCAGACCGACGTGTTCGACCGTGTCGCTGGCGCGACGGCGAGATGGCCGAGCCAAGGTGATCTATCGACGAACCGGTCGAGCACGGCGGCATTGGCATCCGCCCTGGCAATCAGCGCATCGAGGCCGCCGATCGACTTCGCCCAGTTCAACGCGTCGAGATAGTCCTCGACGCAAAGCATCGACGGCGTGTTGATGGTTTCGCCCTTGAAGATGCCCTCGATCAGCTTGCCGCCCGAGGTCAGGCGGAAGATTTTCGGCAGCGGCCATGAAGGCTTGTGGCTCTCCAGCCGCGCGACGGCACGCGGCGACAGGATCAGCATGCCATGCGCGCCCTCGCCGCCCAGCACCTTCTGCCAGGAAAACGTCACGACATCGAGTTTCTCGAAATCGAGCCCTTGGGCGAAGGCCGCGGAAGTAGCGTCGCAAATGGTCAGGCCCTTGCGATCGGTGGGAATGAAGTCGCCGTTCGGCACGCGCACGCCCGAGGTCGTGCCGTTCCAGGTAAAGACCACATCGCGGTCGAACTCGATCTTGGTCAGGTCAGGCAGCGCACCATAACCGGCCTCGATCTTGCGGACATCGGCGAGCTTCAGCTGCTTGACCACGTCGGTGACCCAACCGGAGCCGAAGCTTTCCCAGGCGACCATGTCGACGCCGCGCTCACCGAGCAGCGACCACATCGCCATCTCGACAGCACCTGTGTCGGAGGCCGGTACGATGCCGATACGGTAGTCGGCCGGAACCTTGAGAATCTCGCGCGTCAGCGCGATCGCCTGCTCAAGCTTGGTCTTGCCGATCTTGGCGCGGTGGGAACGGCCGAGCGCGGCGGATTTCAGCGCCTCGACCGACCAGCCGGGGCGTTTTGCGCAGGGACCTGAGGAAAAATTGGGATTTGCCGGACGGAGTCCGGGCTTCGTATGCGTCGTCATCGTGGTCTATCCTTCCAGATAGTGGCCCCTCGTTGGGGAGGGGTGGCCCACGGACGGCGATATGCGTTCAGGCCTCGGGCGTCAAGAGGAAAGTTTTTGTCGCTGCCGGGATACCGGCGATCCGTGATCAGGATCGCGTGATTTCAAACGCAAACGGCGGACCGCAGGGATCCGCCGCCAAAATGCTAAGCTGTCCGGGGCCTACCAGAGATCGTAGCGCAGCCCGAGCTTGACCTGGTGATTGCTGATTCCCTTCTTGACCGGAAAGGAGGTCAGGCTTTCGGCCGTCACATACTCCGCGCTCGGGGCAGAGAAATACTGATAGCCCAGGTCGACGGAAACGTTCTTGGAAACCTGGTAGGCAAGGCCCGCATTCAACGTATAGGCCAAGGAATACTGTGTCTTGTTGTCCTGCAGGTCGAAACTGTTGGCGGGGACATTGTTATCTGTGTAAGTCGCCGAAAGCTTGCGCGTGCTGCGGACAACACCGATGCCGGCGCCGAGATAGGGCGTGATTCCGACATATGTTCCGAGATCGACATAGCCATTGAGTATCCCCGAGAAAGCATAGTTCTTCAGCGATCCCGATCCCTGGGTCGGCAATGTCGGCAGTGTGACGACCGCTGAATCGTCATAGCTGAAGCTGACGTTGTTACCGGGCAGATAGCCGAGGTTGAGATCGGCGCGCAGATAGTCGGTGAAATGGTAGCCGAAACCGATGCTCGCGAAGGCCGCGTGGTCGCTCTCGCTAAAGTTTTCGTTGTTGATCGCCGACGGGAAGGTGAAATCCCCATTTTTGAAGCTTTTCTGCACCAGATAAGAGATGTCGCCGCGCAGATACCATCCGGAGCCGACCTCGACCGGCACATAGTCCGGCGCCTGGTCGACATAGACCGGCGGATCGTAGTCGGCGGCGAGTGCCGATATCGGCGGCAAGAGGCCAAGTCCGGCAAGCGCCAGCGCAATACGCGATATGAGTGTCATGGTCCCGACTCCCGGATTTGACGACACCTGCGATCACGGCGGCAGCCATCGTTTCAGGAAGCATTGTTAACCATAGTGGTTAAGTGCCGGTTAAGGCTAACAGAACGTTAGAGAATTGATTTCGAAAGGACTCGCTCCGGATCATCTCAAACGAAAACCGCCCGGCTGATGCCGGGCGGTCGACGAATTCTTGGAACTTCGCGGCGATTACTTGGTGTAGATCGGCTCGGGTTCCGGCTGGTAGGCCACTACCGGTGCGGCGCAACCGTTGTTGCCGCCAAACTGATAGCGCAGGCCGCCGCGCACTTCGTGGGTGTTGAAGCCGTGATCGAAGCCCGGCCCGGCGCCCGGCGTGGCGCTGCTTGGACCATATTCGAACATGCGGCCGCCCTGGATATGGGAGAAGCGGTAGCCAGCGTCGAGGATGACCTTGTCGGTCAAGCAATAGGAAGCGCCGGCCATGACCGCATAGGCGAAGCGCCAGCTGGATGTTCCGGGGTTGGACTCGGTGGTGTTCGGATCGTAGACAGTATCCCACTTGACGCGCGCACCGCCGATGCCGGCGCCGACATAGGGCGTGACGCCATGCCAGGTGCCAATATCGACATACGCATTGGCTAGCAGCAGCAAGGCGCTCATCTTCGACACTTCGGTCGAGGTCGTGGTGAGATCCGAGGTGCCGCCGTTGAAGTTCGACTTGAACCAATAATCGGCGGTCAGGTCGGTGCGGAAGTGTTCATTGATCTTGTAGCCGACGCCGCCGCCGAGCGAGAAGCCGCCCTTGAGCTTGCCGTAGTCGAAGCTCTTGCTGCCGGCGACCCCCACAGGAGGTCCGCACGGGCAAGGTGCGGCCCCATAGGTGATGTAGTCGATGTCACCCACCTTCGACTTGTGATAGTCGAGGTCGCCGCGGATATACCATCCGCCGACGTCGACTGGCTGCTCGTAGACCGGCGGTGGTGCTTCTTCGACCTGCGGCTCCGGCAGGTCGGCTGCGAACACCGGCCAGGCCAGTCCCGCGAACAACAGCGCGAACAGGGCCTTTCTTGCTGTATTAAACATGCTTGTCACCCCTAGAAACCCTCGGAACGGCGATCGTGTCCGAATGAGATTGGCTTTCAGGCGTGGATAATGAATTGCAAAAGTTAAAAGGCGTTTAACCCTGTCGATTAACCACGAATCTCTAAAATTCCGGGGATTCGGCGATGTTTTCGATAGAAGGCGACCGGCTCTCCGGCCAACAAAAAAGCCCGCCGGAGGGGCAGGCTTCGATGCAAACCAAGGCGGCGGCGCGACGCGGGCGGAGATCAGGCGGCGCTGCGGGTTTCCGAGATGACCCCGACGATGTCGTTGACGACGGCCTCGACCAGTTGCGGATCGTCGCCCTCGGCCATGACACGGATCAGCGGCTCGGTGCCGGATGGACGGATGACCAGCCGGCCGGCCTTGCCGAGACGGTGGCGGGCGTCTTCGATTACGGCCTTGACCTGGGCTTCCTCCAGCGGCTTGCCGCCGGCGATGCGAACGTTCTTCAACAGTTGCGGCACCGGCTCGAACTTCTTCGACAGTTCGCTGACCGGGCGACCCTGCCGCTTGATGCAGGCCAGCACCTGCAGCGCCGAGACCAGACCGTCGCCGGTGGTCGAAAAGTCAGACAGCACGATGTGGCCCGACTGCTCGCCGCCGACATTGAGCCCATGCGCGCGCATATGCTCCACGACATAGCGGTCGCCGACCTTGGTGCGGTGCAATTGCAGCTTCATGTCGCCGAGAAAGCGTTCGAGGCCGAGATTGGACATGACCGTCGAAACGACGCCACCGCCAGCCAGCCGCCCGCTCTGGTGCCAGGACTCGGCAATCAGCGCCATGATCTGGTCGCCGTCGACGATGGCCCCGTTCTCGTCGACGATGACGACGCGGTCGGCATCGCCATCGAGCGCGATGCCGATATCGGCGCGCACTTCATGCACCTTCTTCTGCAGCCCGGCCGGATGGGTCGAACCGCATTCCCTGTTGATGTTGAAGCCGTTGGGTTCGACATTGATGGCCACGACCTCGGCGCCAAGTTCCCACAGCGCCTCGGGCGCCACCTTGTAGGCCGCGCCGTTGGCGCAGTCGACGACGATCCTGAGGCCCGAAAGCGACATCGAGCGCGGCAAGGTGCGCTTGGCGAATTCGATATAGCGGTCATGCACGCCGTCGACGCGCTTGGCGCGGCCAAGCCCGTCGGAATCGGCGAGCGCCAGTTCGATATCCTTGTCGAGCATGCTCTCGATGCGTTCTTCGATCTCGTCGGAGAGTTTGTAGCCGTCGGGCCCGAACAGCTTGATGCCGTTGTCGTAATAGGGATTGTGCGAGGCCGAGATCATAACGCCGATGTCGGCGCGCAGCGAACGCACCAGCATGGCCACCGCCGGCGTCGGGATGGGGCCGAGCAGGAACACGTCCATGCCGGCGGCGCAAAGGCCGGCCACCATTGCGTTCTCGATCATGTAGCCGGAAAGCCTGGTGTCCTTGCCGAGCACGACACGATGGCGGTGGCTGCCGCGCTGGAACGAAAGACCGGCGGCCATGCCGACCCGCATGGCGATCTCCGCGGTCATCGGAAACTTGTTGGCGCGCCCGCGAATGCCGTCCGTGCCGAAGTAATTCCCTGCCATGCTAGCCAGTATCCCCGATTGTCCTTAGCCGGCACGTCATGCCACAATTGGCAGCCCTGCCTTGATCACATTGTGTGAGTATATGTTACCAATCCTTAGAAAACCATTGTTGTGCACTGCACACAACACGGCCGCAGCCATGCATGGGGACATTGTTACGCCACAATATACCAGTTTTGCGAGCCATTCGGCGCGGGTGCACCCCGAGAATTCTTGCCTCCGCGACCGTAAGGCCGAATGATTTCATCACCTTATCGTTAGAGCGCGATTTTCGGCGATATATAAGTCGCTTGGCATCTGGCGCAACCGATCGTTGAGCGTTATTGATTCGGTGGGACGTACAATGGGCTGCTGCAACGGAGAAACGCTATGCTCATCCACCGACTTGCTACTTTGACCGGCCTTGCGGTCGTGACGTTGTTCCTGGCTGCGCCGGCCAACGCGCTGACGATGGCCGAATGCAGCACGAAGTATAACGCCGCCAAGGACGCGGGGACACTTGCCGGGGCGACCTGGAACCAGTTCCGCAAGGCGCAGTGCGGCACCGATGCCGCGGCCACCACCGACACCAAGGCGGCCACGACCAAGGCTGCCGAGACCAAGCCGGCCAAGACCACCAAGCCTGCCGCCGCGGCTGCCGACAGCACGGCCAAGGGCCTGACCGCCAAGGAATGCAGCACCAAGTACCAGGCGGCCAAGGCCGCCGGCACACTGAACGGCATGAAGTGGAACGACTTCCGCAAGGCTGAATGCGCCGCCGGCGCATCCGCCGCCGCTGACATCACCAAGCCGGCGACCACCAAGGCCGCGACCACTACCGCCCCGGCCGCCGCTTCTGGCAAGGGCCTGAGCATGGCCGAATGCAGCACCAAGTATCAGGCTGCCAAGACGGCGAACACGCTGAAGGGCATGAAGTGGAACGACTTCCGCAAGGCTGAATGCGGCGCCGGCGCGTCCGACGACGACACCGTGCCCGCCCCAAGCGAGGCAAGTTACACCAACGAGCCGGCAAAGCCGACGACGGTTGCGCCCAAGGGCGTCACCTTCCCGTCCGCGATCTCGGCGAAATATGCCAGCGAGACTCCCGGAAAGGGCCGCATGCATACCTGCCTCGATCAGTACTATGTCCTCAAGGACGCCAACGCGCTCGGCGGCCTGAAGTGGATCCAGAAGGGCGGCGGCTTCTACAGCCTCTGCAATGCCAAGCTGAAGGGCTGAGCCGCGCATGGCATTCCCCCAGATCGATGGGCATGAGCCGGTTGAGATCGAATTGAATTAGACGAAAATCTGGCAAGAACAGGCAAAGGCCCGCGATGCATCTGCTTCGCGGGCCTTTTCGTTGCGCGCGACGACGTCCGCAGCCTTGCCCCATCTGCATATCGCGGGGGCTGTCGGCATCATCAATTCGCCCCCACACTGCCCGCCGTCAGGCTTGTCGGTAGCTCGCAAAGATTCTGATTGAACATATAAGGAACAAACAGTATACAAAAAGGAGACATAACTTGTTATCAACTAGGAGGGATCTCATGCTCAGTTTGAAATCGGCGGTATTGGCTGTGACGGCATTGGTTGCTTGGAGCGTCGCCCCTGCAAGCGCACTGACGATGAAGGAATGCGGCGAGAATTATCGGACAGCCAAGGAAGGCGGCACTCTGAACGGCATGGACTGGGCCGCTTTCCGCAAAGAGAAATGCGCGACGTCCGCCGCGGAGAGTGTCAGCGCGGATACGGTCAAAACCGCGCTGCAGCCGGAAAAGGAAACCAGCGCGGCGGTCGCCCCCACTGTAGCGCCGGCGGGGGTGACATTCCCGACCACCCTCGCCGCCGAGTTCAAGACCGAAAAGCCCGCGAAGGCGCGGATGAAGACCTGCCTGCAGGGTTACCACGGCAACAAGGAGGCGGGTACGTTGAACGGCCTTCGCTGGATCCAGAAGGGCGGCGGTTATTTCAGCCTGTGCAATGCGCGGCTGAAAGCTGAATCATAAAACCGAATACGGCGGACAAAGCGGTTCACCGTTTTTCACGCAGACGTTGAGCCGTGATCCTCGGGCTTGTCCCGAGGATCTGCTGTCGGGCGACATCTGGACGCCGGGTATCTGGTCTACAGCATGTCGCGGCGTATAGGATTCGCCCGACCTGCTGTAAGCTTTTGATTTTATGCATGTCGTTATCCCGGAACCGAGGACACTTCC
>NZ_ML703288.1:29744-63519 GCF_008520305.1 Mesorhizobium sp. SARCC-RB16n
ACCGAGGACACTTCCGGGCGACATGCATTAGCCTTGCGGCTGCGGCTCCATGCCGCCTTCGGGCTCGGGACCTTTCTTGCGGCGGCCGCCGGACTTTGGAACGGCCGAGCCACGACTCGTCGGCGTGTCATCGCCAAGGTCGCGCGAGGGCTTCTGCCCGGCGATCAACTGCTTGATCTCCTCACCGGACAGCGTCTCGTATTCGAGCAGGCCTTGCGCCAGCGCGATCCATTCTTTCTTCTTCTTGGTCAGCACCGACTTCGCCGTCGAATAGGCCTCGTCGATCAGGCGGCGCACTTCGCCGTCGATGATCTGCGCGGTCTCTTCCGAGATGTTCTGCGTGCGCGCTACCGAATGGCCGAGGAACACTTCCTCCTGGTTGTCGCCATAGGCGACATGACCGAGCTTGTCGGAGAAGCCCCAGCGCGTGACCATGGCGCGCGCCAGCTTGGTCGCCTGCTCGATGTCGGAGGAAGCGCCCGAAGTGATGTTCTCCTTGCCGAACTTGAACTCCTCGGCGACGCGGCCGCCCATCATGATGGCTAGGCGCGAGACCATGTATTTGTAGCTCATGGAGTAGCGGTCGCCTTCCGGCAGCTGCATGACCATGCCGAGCGCTCGGCCGCGCGGAATGATGGTCGCCTTGTGCAGCGGATCGGCCGACGGCACGTTCAGCGCCAGGATCGCGTGGCCGGCCTCGTGATAGGCGGTCAGCTCCTTCTCGGCCTGGGTCATGGCCGACGAGCGGCGCTCAGCGCCCATCATGATCTTGTCCTTGGCGTCCTCGAACTCGGCCATGGTGACGAGGCGTTTGTTGCGCCGCGCCGCCATCAGCGCGGATTCGTTGACGAGGTTCATCAGGTCGGCGCCGGAGAAGCCGGGCGTACCACGAGCGACGACCTTGAGGTCGACATTCGGCGCCAGCGGCACGTTGCGCACATGCACCTTGAGGATCTTCTCGCGACCGACGATGTCGGGGTTCGGCACCACCACCTGGCGGTCGAAACGGCCCGGACGCAGCAACGCTGGATCGAGCACGTCGGGCCGGTTGGTGGCGGCAATCAGGATGATGCTTTCGTTGGATTCGAAGCCGTCCATCTCGACCAGCAGCTGGTTCAACGTCTGCTCGCGCTCGTCATTGCCGCCGCCGAGGCCGGCACCGCGATGGCGGCCGACGGCGTCGATTTCGTCGATGAAGATGATGCAGGGCGCATTCTTCTTGGCCTGGTCGAACATGTCACGGACGCGGCTGGCGCCGACGCCGACGAACATCTCGACGAAATCCGAACCTGAAATGGTGAAGAACGGCACGTTGGCTTCGCCGGCGACCGAGCGGGCAAGCAGCGTCTTGCCGGTGCCGGGAGGACCGACCAGCAGCACGCCGCGCGGAATCTTGCCGCCGAGGCGCTGGAATTTCTGCGGATCGCGCAGGAACTCGACGATCTCTTCGAGATCTTCCTTGGCTTCGTCGACGCCGGCGACGTCCTGGAAGGTGACGCGGCCATGCGCCTCCGTCAGGAGCTTGGCCTTCGACTTGCCAAAGCCCATGGCGCGCCCAGAGCCGGACTGCATCTGGCGCATGAAGAATATCCACACGCCGAGGATAAGGATCATCGGCAGCCACGAGATCAGGTAGCCGAACAGCGAATTGGAACCGTCGGTCTCGGGCCGCGCATTGATTGTGACGTTCTTGTCCTGCAGCCGCGAGACCAGCTGGGGATCGCCGGGCGAATAGGTCTGGAAGCCGCTGGAATTGTCGGTGTAGGTGCCGGTGATGCGGGCGCCCGCGATGGTCACCGTCTTGACCCGGCCGGCCGCGACATCCTGCAGGAACTGCGAATAAGGCACATCGCTCGAAGCCCCGCGCGTCTGCGGCGTCTGGAACAGATTGAAGAGGGCGATGAGCAGGACCGCTATGATCGCCCAGAGCGCGAGGTTGCGATAGTTCGGATTCATCAATTGTCCCGTTGGCGTCCGCGAGCGGACAGCATCATGAGAGGAAACTTGGGCCTAACATAGGGAGAGCGTCCCCCCTTGCCAAGCAGAACAGCATGTCTGGGTTAAGCTTTCGCGCAGCATCAACGGGCACTGTGGCCATGCAATGGCAAGGCGGGAAGCGGCGCCGCGCCGATCAACCCGGCGACGGCGCGCGCCGGAGCCAGATCGAAGGACGGCAGGAAGCGGGCAAAGGGGGCAACGACCGGCGAGGCCGCAAAGCCTTGTGATGTCGGCCAATCTGGCGCCGGACCAGCCGTCTCGACGGCTTGCAGCGAGGCTGGCTCGGCCGCCAATGCCGCGCGCATCAGGCTTGGCGGGGTTTCGCCCCGGTCAACAGCCAGCCGCTTCGCCGCCGCTGCCCCGAATGGCGCGATCAACAATGCGCCGCTGGCGTCGTTCAATGTGATTTGGCGGCGGCCGTCCCAGATGGTGGCGTCGATGGTCGCGGCGGCCGCCGGCAAGCCACGCATCTCTCGGCGCAGGAAGATGCCGGCACGCCTGAAGTCGACCACCGTCCGCGACAATGTGGCGCAAAGAAATCCGGCCTTCAGCCGGGCAAACAACGCCTCGCTGCGAGCCTGGTCCGGCAGGAAGGCAACGCCGCCTGACGTCGCCAGGAGAATGCGCAGCGCGTAGACGGCCGCCCCGTCGTCGCCGGCGCCGAGCAGGGCCGGGTCGAGCCGGATGAGGCCTGCCTCCGGCTGGCTGGCAAAGCGCTCGACCAGACGGGCGGCCTCGGCGCCAAGCCGCGTGCGGGCGCCGGCCTCCTGTGCGGCCAACGCCAGCGCGTCGTTCATGCGCTGTGCGCCGGCCTCGCCGGCAAGGGTTGCGCGCATGCGCGGTCGCTCGAAGGCTTCATCGGCATTGGTCGGATCCTCGACCCAGCCGACCTGTTGGTGCCGCAGGAAATCGCGCAGCGCATGGCGCCGCATCCCAAGAAGCGGTCGCACGATCCAGTCGCGCCAGTCATGCAAGGTAGCGGGCGCCATGCCGGCAAGGCCCCGTCCCTCGTCGCGGGCCGCATCGTGGCGATCGCGCCGCATCAGCACCGTCTCGGCCTGGTCGTCCGATGTATGTCCGGTCATGATCAGGCCGATGCCCTCCGTCCGGGCTGCGCTGGCCAGAAGCCGGTAGCGCGCCTCGCGCGCCGCCGCCGGCAGGCCGGTCGACGGTTTTTCTGCGGACCAGGCCAGGATGCGGTGGCCGATGCCGCGTTCCGCGCAAAGCTTCGCCACGGCCTGCGCCTCGGCAGCCGAACCCTGCCGCAAGCCGTGGTCGACCGTCGCGGCCAGCAACCTGGCGGACGGTGCGGTTTTGTCGAGATGCTGCTTGAGAAGGAGAAGGAGCGCGGTCGAGTCGCTGCCGCCCGATACGGCCGCAACGGCGCCGTTGGTAAAATCGATATGCGAAAAAAGTCTCGTCGAAAGATCAGGCCCGGTGTCGAGCATCAATGCATGTCGCCAAAATGTGGTCCCGGGTTTGGAACTGCGACATCCCCGGGAAAAATCAGCACGCAGCCAGGGCCTTCTCCTGCTTGACGCGTTCCTTGAGTGTGTTGGAAATATCGGGATAGCGCTTGCCGACCTCGCTGAAGGTGGCGCAGGCGACATCATGCTGCTTGAGGCCGACCAGCGACACGCCGAGCTTCAACAGCATGTCGGGTGCCTTCTTGGCCTTGGGATAGTCCTTGCTGGCGGCGAGGAAGACTTCTGCCGCATCGCGGTATTTCTGCTGGCCAAGCAGCGATTCCCCCAGCCAGTAATGCGCGTCCGCCGTCTTGGCGTCCTTGGGGAAGCGGGAGATATGGTCGCGGAAACCCTGTTCGGCGGTGCTGTAGTCGCCCGACAGGATGAACTGATAGGAGTTGCGATAGAGTTCTTCGGGATTGTTGGTGGCGGGCAACGCCGCGACCACCGTGCCGCCGGACTTGCCGGCCTTGGCAGCGCCGGTGGCTGGTGCCGCGTCCTGTGCCGGCGCGGTTGACTGTGTGTTGCCGCTGGCATCGACCACATTGCCATTCTTGTCGACGGTGATGGAACCAAAGGTCTTTTCGGGCGCCCCCTTGCCGGGGATCATCTTGCCAGGGTCGCCATCGGGGGATTCGACGATGACGTCCTCGACCGTCTTGCCGCCTGTGGATTGATCGCTGCCGGGTGCGGCGCCGGCATCAGCCGGCGCCTGGGTTGCCGGGGCCGAGGCCACGTCGGTATTGGTTCTGGTAGTGGCATCCGATTTCTTCTGCGCCGGCGGTTGTCCGCCTTGCGAGCCGCCTTCCAGCTGCTGGAAGCGGAACTCGTTGTCTTCCTGCTGTTTGCGGATCTGCTCCTGCATCTGCAGGATCTGGAAATTGAGTTCCTCGACCTTGCCGGTCAGCTGGCGCAGTTGGTCCTCGAGCCCGGTCACGCCGGCGCCGCTCGACTGCGCGAGCTGGACTTGATCCTGCTTTTTCTTCTCACCGAAAAGGCTGGGCAACTCCAGTGTCGGCAGATGGAAGGAAAACCCGCTCTCGGTTGATTGCCCGGAACCGCTCGCCAAAGCGGTTACGCCTGATAGGAGCAGCAGCGCAAGCGTGCCGCTCAGAACCGATCTCAAATGCATGTGCCTCTCGCCGTCCAATCGTTAGCTTTTTCGCGCCTTCCAATCGATGTGAGACCAGCCAAGCGCCCTCGGCTCATAGCAGGGCGCGAGACTTCGGCCAAATTTTGTTTCGGGCGTCAGGATATGAAAAAGGCGGCCCGGAGGCCGCCTTTCGCAAAGAGGTGTTGTATTTTTGCCGATCAGGAACCGGCGCCGCTGAGCGTAGTGACGGCGCGGCGGTTCTGCGACCAGCAGGAGATGTCATCGCATACGGCGACCGGACGTTCCTTGCCGTAGGAAATCGTCTTGAGGCGGCTGGCCGAAACACCCTTGGAGACCAGGAAGTCGCGGGTGGCGGCGGCGC
This sequence comes from Mesorhizobium sp. SARCC-RB16n, assembly GCF_008520305.1. Classification (GTDB taxonomy): domain Bacteria; phylum Pseudomonadota; class Alphaproteobacteria; order Rhizobiales; family Rhizobiaceae; genus Mesorhizobium. The sequence continues at coordinate 34,684 of NZ_ML703288.1, forward strand.
GGCGGGCACCGAGCGCCAGATTGTATTCGCGCGTGCCGCGCTCGTCGGCATGGCCTTCGACGACAATGGCATACTGCTTGTACTTGTTGAGCCACTGCGCCTGACGCGAAAGCGTCGTCTGCGCGTCGGCCCGGATCGAAGTCGAGTCCGTATCGAAGAAGATACGATCGCCGATGTTGACGGTGAAGTCCTGCGCCGAACCGGGTGTTGCAGCACCCGCGCCATTGAGGCCAAGGTCAGCGGCGCTGTTCGGCGTCTTCTTCGAGGCGCAACCGGCGACGGCGAGCATCGCCACCAGCGCGATCATGATCGGGTTTCTGGTAAGTGCTGCGATACGGCCCATGCCGCCTCTCCTTCGTATTCGAGTGATCGTATTCGAGTGATTTCGTTGATCACCCAGTAACCACGTTTGGGTTAACCGGCATTCAAGAAACACGGTTAAAATTTGGTTTAAGCTGCCCGTCCGCAGCCGTTTTGTCATAAGCCACAGTTGGCGCGGACCCTAGGCGGAAATGCGGCCAAAACGCGACCAAGGCATGGAAAAGGGGCCGTTTCGGCCCCTTTTCAGCGTGTGTGGCAATTCAGCCGAACCTATTCCAGCAGCGGCGACCAGGCCGGATCCGAAGCAAAATTCGCGGTCGGGATCGGCTGCTCGTTGCGGCCGGTGAGATCGACGGAAACCAGTTTCGGGCCGCCATTGGAGTCGCGGAAGAACATCAGCACGCGGCCGTTCGGCGCCCAGGTCGGTCCTTCCTGCTGGAAGCCAGAGGACAGGATGCGCTCGCCAGAGCCGTCGGTCTTCATGACGCCGATCTGGAATTCGCCGCCGGTCTGCTTGGTGAAGGCGATGAGGTCGCCGCGCGGCGACCACACCGGCGTCGAATAGACGCCGTCGCCAAAGGAGATACGGGTCTGGCCCGAGCCGTCGGCGCCCATGACGTAGATCTGCGCGCGGCCGCCGCGGTCGGAGGTGAACACCACCTTGCTGCCATCAGGCGAATAGGAGGGCGAGGTGTCGATGGCGGTCGAGTTGGTCAGCCGCGTGGTCGAACGGCTGCGCAGGTCCATGGCGAAGATGTTCGAATTGCCGTCGTCGCGCAGCAGGCTCATGATCACCTTCTGGCCGTCGGGCGAGAAGCGCGGCGCAAACGTCATGCCTGGAAAATTGCCGACCAGTTCGCGCTGCCCGGTCTCGATCTGCAGGAGATAGACCCGGGGCTGGCCGCTCTCATAGGACATGTAGGTGATTTCCTGCCGGTTCGGCGAGAAGCGCGGCGTCAGCACGATCGACCGGCCATCCGAAAGGTAGCGGATATTGGCGCCGTCCTGGTCCATGATGGCGAGGCGCTTCTTACGCGCGTTCTTGGCGCCGGATTCGTCGATGAAGACGACGCGCGTATCGAAATAGCCCTTTTCGCCGGTCAGCCGCTCGTAGATGGCATCGGCGATGATGTGGGCGACGCGGCGCTGGTTGGCGTCGTTGGCGAAGAACTGCTCGCCGGCCATCTGCTGGCCGGCGAAGGTGTCCCACAGCCGATACTGTGCGCGGATGCGCCCGTCTGCTTCCTTGCTGACGCTGCCGGTGACCAGCGCCTGCGCGTTGATCACCTTCCAGTCGTCGAAGCGGGGGGTTGCGTCCGGATTGGCGATCTTCTCGATGAAGGCGCTCTTGTCGATCGGCGCGAACAGGCCGGAGCGCTTTAGATCGGCGGTGACGATCTGGGAAATCTGCGCGCCAAGCGCATCGCCGCCCTGGAAATCCGTGATAGCGATCGGCAGCGGCTCGACATTGCCCTTGTTGACGTTGAGCTCGACCAACGCCCATGCAGGCATCGGAACGATGGCCGTCATGCCCAGCGCCATGGCTGCAATCGTCAGGAGCGGCTTGAGGAAAGATCGCATATCTTCTCGCTTCTCTTCTTTGATTGGGTGGATGCCAGGCCTAAAGGCCAAGCATTTCCCTAGGGTCGAATGTGACCCGGATGTCGTTCCAGATGTCCTGCTTGCCGGCGGGAACCTGCAGGCCGGCCATGTCGCATTTCTGAACCGCGCGCACCGCACTCTCATCGAACTGCCTGTTGCCGCTCGATGTTTCAACAGAGGGACGGCCATCGAGCTTGCCGGAGTTGTTCAGATTGAAACGGACGACGACGACGAAATTCTCCGAACCTTCAAGTCCGGCCGGCAAGGTCCAGCAACCGCCCAACTGGCTTTCCAGGGCGCCCTGCTCCGACTTCGACAGCTTCTGGCCCTGATCCTTGGTGCCGCCGAGCGACGCCTGCTGGGTCGAGCGCTTGGCGCCGCCGCCGGACGGCTTCTGCTTGTCGAGCAGGGCCGAAATCTCATTGGCGTTGAACTGCTTGTCGTCGGACTTCGGCTTGGACGAGGCTTCCTTGACCGGCTTGTCGGCATCCTTGCGGTCAGGCGCCTTGGCGCTTTCGGCCTGTGCCTGCTGCGGCTTTGGCCGGGCTTCCGGCGCGGGCGCGGAACTCGGCAACTGGGTCTCTTCGGTGGGCGGATCCTTGGCGATGGCCTCGGCGACGGCATCCGGCTTGACCTCGGGCGTCGGATCGATAGCAGCGGTCTTGTCCTGCGGTGGCGGGGTCGGCGCCGGCTTGGCCGGTGTCGGCTTGGGGTCGGTCTGCTTGACCGGCTCGGGCTTGACCTCTTGCCTGGGCGTCGGCGCTGGCGCCACTTCCGTCGCCGGAATGGGCTTGGGCTTTTCCTGCGGCTTCGGCACGTCCTCGGTCTTCGGGATTTCCTTCGGGGTCGGCGCAGGCGCCGGAGCCGAGGTCGTGTCGACGGGTTTCGGCTTGGCTTCCGGCGTTATCGGCTTGTCGGTATCGACACTGTTTTCGCCCACCTTCTGCGCATTTGGCACGATGTCCGGACGCTGCGTCGGCAACGGCGCCGGCTTTTCATGCATTACGGCCTTCTTGTCGCCCTGCAGCGTCTGCGCAATGGCTTCCATCGGTACGATATCAACAGCGACCGACTCGACGTCAGCCGACGGAAGCGCGGCCGGTGCCGACAGCGTGAACAGGCCGAAGGCCAGCACCGCCGTATGCAGTATCACCGATGTGGTGAGGCCGGTCCTCATCGTGCGTCTATTGATCCTGTTCCTGCAGTGAAACCAGGCCGATGTTCTTGTAGCCGGCGGCCGAGATGCGAGCCATGACCTTCATGGCCGTGCCATAGTCGGTCGACTTGTCGCCACGGATGAAGATGCGCTCTTCATAACCGGTCTTCGAGATCGCCTGCAGTTTGGCCACTAATTCCTCGATCGGAATCTCGGTTTCCTGCAGGAAGATCTTGCCGGTCGCATCGATCGAGACGGTGATCGGCTGGGTGTCGGCATTCATCGCCTTGGCCTGCGTGTCCGGCAGGTCGATCGGCACGCCGACCGTCAGCATCGGTGCCGCGACCATGAAGATGATCAGCAGCACCAACATCACGTCGACCATCGGCGTGACGTTGATCTCCGACATCAGCGCATGGTGACGGCCGCGCCGCCGGTGGCCGCGCCCGCCGCGCCCTCCCATGCCTACGGACATGCCCATCTCGTTACTCCTCAGGCCTTCGGCGCGACTTTTTCATCGATTTGGCGCGAGAGTATGGCGGAGAACTCATCAGAGAACCCCTCCATGCGCACCGCGATCTTGCTCGCATCCGATGACAGCTTGTTATAGGCGATGACCGCCGGAATAGCGGCCAGCAGGCCGATGGCAGTGGCCAGCAGCGCTTCGGCAATGCCGGGCGCGACCACCGCGAGGCTGGTGTTCTTGGAGCCGGCGATGGCCTGGAACGAGGTCATGATGCCGATGACGGTTCCGAACAGGCCAATGAACGGCGCCGCCGAGCCGGTCGTGGCAAGGAAGCCGAGGCGCCCCTCCAGCTTCTCCATCTCACGGGTCAGCGCCAAGTCCATGGCCTTGTCGATGCGGGTCTGCAGGCCGAGCGGCGATTTGGCGCCTTTCTCGAAACTCTTCTTCCATTCGCGCATGGCGGCGACGAAAATGGCCCCCATGCCCGTCGTCTTGCGGTCGGCGAGCGTGCGGTAGAGCTCCTCCAGCGACTGCCCGGACCAGAAAACCTGCTCGAAGCGGTTCAGCGCCAGCCGCATGCGCCCATAGGCGACCAGCTTGTCGATAATGATCGCCCAGGTCCACACCGAGGCGCAGAGCAGCCCGATCATGACCAGCTTGACCACCCAGCTGGCCTGCATGAACAGGGCCCAAATCGACAATTGCGCGCCCGGTTCGGCGAGTGCGATATTTTCCATCGTTACGTCCTTAAGATTTTCCGGGCGAAGCTGGCGGCTGGCCCATGGCATCCCTTGTGGTCGGTTCGCACATAGCTACCGGACACCCCAAACCGTGCCGTTAGCGGCCTTTTCGGGGCAAATATTGGTGAAAGGAAGGCATTGGATAACGCCAATCTTCACCACTCTCTTCATGAACCGTTATGGTTAAGGATGGGTTAGTCCATCAGGCGCGGCGCATTGCCGCGCCCGGGCATCTCAGGCCGGCATCACCAGAATGTCAGCGTGCCCGAGGCATGAAGGCGGCGACCCATTCCCTGGGGAAGCGCCTCGGCCGGCCGTTTTCGCCGATGATCGCGGCCTCGACCCTGGCCTCGACCAGCACCTCGTCGCCGCGCTTGAGCTGCTGCGCCATGAAGATGCGCGCGCCGGAAATGGTCTCGGTACGGGTGTCGACGGTCAGGATATCGTCGATGCGGGCAGGGATACGGAAGTCGATCTCCATGCGGCGCACCACCCACACGATCTTCTCGCCGTGCTTGCCGTCGGCGAGTTCGGTGTGGTGCACCCCGGTGAGTCTGAGATAGTCGGAGCGGCCGCGCTCGAGGAATTCGAGATAGCGCGCATGATAGACGACGCCTGAGAAATCGGTATCGGCATAATAGACCCGCGCCATCAGCCTGTGGCCGAACGTCGTCAACGCGCCCGAAAGCCCAGCCAGCAGCGTCGCAGAGTCACCATGATCGCCCATCGCGCTTCCTTTTCAGTCCCGACAAGGCCTCTTCCCGTGTGACTTGCCGAGCGACATGGCACCGGATGGCACTGTTGACGGCGATGATCAAGCGCAAGGCTACGCCTTATGGCCGCTGCGGAGCAGCCGTAGCACCTTCGGAATCGTCTTTGTCCTCAATGGCGACACGGTCGAGCCGGATGCGTTGGTACGCTATCAAAAGTCTGCCTTGACGCATCTATCAACCGAGATCAACCGACAGGATTTCCGGACGCATTCCGAAACGGATGGGCAAATTGCTGAAGCCAAGCCCGCCCGAGACGATCAGGTTGCGGTCGTCCTCGACGACATGACCATAGGCATAGCGATTGCCGAAACGCGATGGCACGATGGGCGAATAGCCGAACAGCCGCACCTGCCCGCCATGGGTATGTCCCGATAGCGTCAACGACACACGCCCCGGCACTCTTGGAAAAATATCCGGCTCGTGCGCCAGCAGGATGACGGGTGAAGCGTCGCTGATCTTGGCCAGCGTACCATCAAGATCGTCCAGTCCTGTGGGACCGTCGCCCTCGTTTTTCGGCAACAGCGCCAGTTGGTCGGCAAGGCCGGCGATCCAGACGCCATGTCCATCCTTTTCCAGCCGCACGACGTCGTTTTCCAGAACCGGGATGCCCGCTTTCTCCAGAGCCTTGCGCGCGATCGTCGGGCCGACTTCGGCACGCTGCGCGAAGCCGTCGGCCCACCAGTCGTGATTGCCGAGGATCGACAGCACGCCGAGCGGTGCCTTGAGGCCCGACAGGGCGCCAGCCCATTCCGGCGGCTTCACCCTTTGCGACACCAGGCGCATGCCGGCTATGTAGTCGCCGAGCAGCACGATCAGGTCCGGCTGCAGGGCATTCGCCTCTTCGGCGAGCGAAGCGATCCGCTCCGGCGTCATCCACGGCCGGCAGGCGTGGATATCGGCAAGCGCGACGACGCGCAGCTTCAACCCGGCCGGCCAATGCGGTGGCGTCAGCGCATAGCGCTTCACATGAGTCAGCAGCATCGGCTCGATGCCGACGGCGTAGGCGCTGAACGAGGCGACCGACAGGAACGATCCGCCGATGAAGCGCAGGAACCCGCGTCTGGTTATCATTGATTGGCTCCCGCACCTCATTTCGACATGCGCTGACGCCTGTCGCCCAAAAACGATCTGGTTTTGGGAGGACGACATGCATGAGGCAGCGAGCCGATACAATCCAGGAATACGCCGGCAAGCCGGCGAAGATGAGGAGAATTTGCGCAGGCCCGTTCACTGATGCTTGATCGCCGGCCTGGAGGCCGGTCTGCACCGCATTGAAGGTAGTCGAACAGGGTGTTAATAGAATGCTTAAGAGGTGGGCATGCGAATCCGTCAAATTGGGCTTTATAGTCTAGCTCTACTTGGGTTAGCGACTGCGGTAGCTGTTGTCGCACCCACCGAACGCGCTTCCGCAAAGACCTGCAAATGCGAACAGCACCATTCCGAAGCGACCGGTGACGGCAGTTGCTCACGTTCAGAGAGTGCCAGTTATTGCACCATCACCTTCAGCGGCACAGCAGCGTCAAGCAATGGCTTTCTCGAATTTTGGAAAGCTTCCGATTCCGAAAAACAGTTTGATTTCGCTACCCCGGAATCCGCGTTCGACAATCTCGCAGACTATGGGCTGAAGCCTATGGCTCCAGAGGCTCTAACCACCATTGCCGCAAGCTCGATCCCGCCTGAGAAAGTGAAGGACTTCGTCAAACCTTTCGCCGAGCTCTTCGGCAGGGATAGTCCGCAGATCAAGGATTTAGTGGCACAGTTCAACGCCATCGGCTGCGTTGAGGCAAAGGCTGACAACCTCAGTATTCTGATCATCTCATCACGATCGGAGCGAAACGGCACATGCAATTAGGCTAAAGATAGACATGGAACTCGATTTCACACAGGTGATAATGGCGTTCGGGATTCCTGCCCTTGCGCTAATCGTGTTTTATTTTCTTATGCGACAATTTGGTTTCCAGTTTGAGCCCATCAAATCTGTTGGGGGCGTTATCGTCGCAACCCTCTTTATTCTGGTTGTCGGCGTAGTTGTCCTGTTTGCCCTCTACAAGTTCGATGTTCCCGTCCCCCCACAAGTGACGCACAGCGGGCAGCTCGGCAATCTTGTCGATCAGGTTGTCCACGATCCGAACTCCAATGTCGTGATCACGCTTGCTGGAGCCCATACGGACCAGTTGAAAAAGCTGTCGTTCCAAGACACTTCAGCGCCATCTTACATTGCCCTTATCCGGAAAATGTGTGCGGCCAAATCCTGTATCTCGTGCCAATTTAATGAACAGTCCGCTCCCGTCGCAGTTGTCGTCATGAAGACCGGTGCAATTGCCGCGTGCGCTGGAGACAGCAAAAGCTACTGTTGTTCCTAGGCTGGATTGCCACCTGCCGAACTACTCTTCCTGGAACAGGTTGATCTGCTGCTGTGCCAGATCCTTCGGCGCGTCGAGACCGAGATGACGCCAGGCATTGGCGGTCAGCATGCGGCCGCGCGGCGTGCGCTGGATGAAGCCCTGCTGGATCAGATAGGGTTCGATGATGTCCTCGATGGCATCGCGCGGCTCGGACAGGCCCGCCGCGATCGTCTCGATGCCCACCGGCCCGCCGCCGAAATTGCGCGCGATCATGCTGAGATAGCGGCGGTCGAGCGCGTCCAGGCCGAGTGCGTCGACTTCGAGCCGGATCAAGGCCTCGTCGGCGATCAGGCGGTCGACATGGCCGTCGCCGCCGACCGAGGCGAAATCGCGCACGCGCCGCAAAAGCCGTCCGGCGATGCGTGGCGTGCCGCGCGCGCGCCGCGCGATCTCGAGCGCGCCGTCATTGCCGAGCGGCATCTGCAGGATGCGCGCCCCGCGCCGCACGATCTGCTCCAACTCCTCGACCGTGTAGAAATTGAGCCGCACCGGAATGCCGAACCGGTCGCGCAGCGGATTGGTGAGCAGGCCGAGCCGCGTGGTGGCGGCGACCAGGGTGAACCGCGCGAGGTCGATCTTGACCGAGCGCGCCGCCGGTCCCTCGCCGATGATCAGGTCGAGCTGGAAATCCTCCATCGCCGGATAGAGGATCTCCTCCACCGCCGGGTTGAGCCTGTGGATCTCGTCGATGAACAGCACATCGCCTTCTTCGAGATTGGTCAGCAGTGCCGCGAGATCGCCGGCCTTGGCGATGACCGGGCCGGAGGTCGAGCGGAAATTGACGCCGAGTTCGCGCGCCATGATCTGCGCCAGCGTCGTCTTGCCCAGCCCCGGCGGCCCGACGAACAGCACATGGTCGAGCGCTTCCTTGCGGCCCTTGGCGGCCTCGATGAACACTTTGAGATTGGCCCGCACCGCCGCCTGACCGACGAAATCGTCGAGCGTCTGCGGCCGCAAGGTCTGCTCGGCGTCCTCGCCGCGCTTTTCCGGAGCAATGAGACGGGGGGAAAGGGTCATGGGACCTTCCTTGCACAGGGTAGCGCCCCGGACAAGCGATGGCTCACCGCGCCAGTTCCTTCAGTCCGAAGCGGATCAGCTTCGAGGCATCTGCATCCTCACCCGCCGTCTTCAGGGCCGCCGCCACTGCATTTGCGGCGGTGTCGCGGGAATAGCCGAGATTGACCAAGGCCGAGACAGCGTCGGTGATGGGCGCCGGCGCTACGCCTTCACCGAGTTCCTGCTTGAGCCCAATGGTGCCGGAGGCAGAGCCTGCATAGGCCGGCGCCTTGTTCTTCAATTCGGTGACGATGCGCTCGGCCACCTTCTTGCCGACGCCAGGCGCGCGCGACACCATGGCGATGTCGCGCAGTGCAATGGCATTGGCGAGGTCAGCCGGCGCCAGCGTCGACAGGATGGCCAGCGCCACCTTGGCGCCGACACCCGGCACATTGTTCATCAGCAACCGAAACCATTCGCGCTCGAGCTGCGACTGGAAACCATAGAGCCGGATCATGTCCTCGCGCACATAGGTCTCGATGAACAGCACCACCGCTTCGCCGGGCGAAGGCAGCGCGGCAAGCGTGCGGGTCGAACAATAGGCGACATAGCCGACGCCGTGGATATCGACGAGACAATGGTCTTCGTCGACCTCGTCGAGCGCTCCCCTGAGCTTGCCGATCATCCCCAACAGCCTTTCATGATGCCAACGCCGCCAGCCGATAGGCAGCACTCTGCCGGTGATGCGCGTGGCAAATCGCGATGGCCAGCGCGTCGGCGGCGTGTTCGGTGTCGAAGATGGCTTTCGGCAACAGCACCTTCACCATCATGTGGATCTGCTTCTTGTCGCCGTGGCCGACGCCGATCACAGCCTTCTTCACCGCATTGGGCGCATATTCGGCGACGACGAGGCCCGCCCGCGCAGGCACCAGCATGGCGATGCCGCGCGCCTGGCCGAGCTTCAGAGTCGCAACGGCGTCCTTGTTGACGAAGGTCTGTTCGACCGCGGCCTCATGCGGCATGGCCTGATGCAGGATTTCGGCGAGCCCGTCATGCAGTTGGCACAGCCGCGTCGCCAGCGCCGCCTTGTCCTCGGAGCGCACGGTGCCCGAAGCGATAAAACGCAAGGAATTGCCGAGGCTCTCGACGATGCCCCAGCCGGTGCGCCTGAGCCCCGGATCGATACCAATGATGCGAATCGCGTCCCCCATCCGGCCACTCTACCTCCCGTCGGCAGCGATGCCAGCGAAATGTGAACAAACCGGAAACGAGAGCCTTGCCAGGCCGGGAGAATATCTTGAGATCGCTTAATTGCGGGCGAACGCCGTGTTGAGCAGACTGATCTGGTCCGAGACCGGATTGGGTCGGCGAGCGACCGGCTGCATGTCGACCACCGCGCCGGCGCCATAGATCTCTTCGTCCATGCGGCGCACCAATGCCTGCAGGCGCAACGACCGGTTGACGAGGTCGAGGAAATCGGTCGGCAGTTCGGCCCAGCCGGCCGCCTCGTCATGAGCGGAAGCGGTGTCGAGGCGTACCTTGGACTTTTCCGAAGCGACCTGGTCGCGGGTCATCTCGCCGGAATTCGCCGCGCGCTGCAAAAGCAGCCACGAGGCGACCTGCATCAGCCTGGTGGTCAGCCGCATCGATTCGGCCGCGTAGAGCGTGGCCGCCAGCCGCGACAATTTCTTGGCCTCGGCCCGGCCCTTGCCGTCGAGATACTCCGCCGCTTGTTCGACCAGTCCCATGCCTTCCTGGTAAAGCGGTTTGAAGGAATGCGAAAAAACCCGACGCTCCGCCAACTTGACGGTTTTCGCAATGCCCTTCGACGGCTCGTTCATTGATAACGCCCCTGCACTCGCAACCGGCCGATTCGGCTCTCTGCCGATACACCCGGGACTCTATATAACTGAAGCTTGAAAATGCGCTTCGTCCGGGGTGAAGGCAAGCACATGTTTAACAGAAGGTTAACGGCGATCGGCTGCGCGGGATACCGCCTGAATGCAGACAAAAAAAGAGCCGCGGATAAGGCGGCTCTCAGGAGTTTAACAGGGAGGCGTCAAACAAAGTGGCTCCAACCACTCGGTAAGAATCCAGATCACTGGATGGACATAGTAAACGCCTGTAAAGCTTAATGAACCCTTAACATTCCTGATATTTTTTGACCCAAGACCGTGCTTCTGTGCCGTAACAGCACAGAAGCACGGGCCAGGTTTCGGCCTTCACTCAGGCCTTTTTCCACACCACCGGCAAGGCAATGAAGGCGAACAGCAACATGCCTGCGTAGAAGCCGATCGACGATATCCCCAGCAACGGCTCGATCCCCGGATTTCCGGCAAGCAATATATAAAGGCCGATCATGAGCCCGATGCCGCTGATTGCCGTCAGCCAGAAATGGACGAGGGCCAGCGTCTTTTGCCCGGCAGCCGGAAACAGGTGGTAAAAGAACGCGAAGACCGCCGACATCAGCCAGCCAGCCACCATCGTGTGGGCGTGGGTCGGCATCTGGCCGTGGTCTTCGCTGATGGCCATGTGGATGCCGAGCGCCATGCCGCACAGCGCGTAGATGATCGCCAGCGTGAAGAAATTCCGTGCTACCCCTTGCATATTAGTCCCCCGAATTGCCTTTTCCCAAGCTGGGAATGAGTTGATCGTCAGGCGAGCGCTGTCGCCGCCGGACTTCCGGCGTCGGCACTAGCATCGGCATTGTTTCCGGACGATGTCGCGTCCCCCCGACACTGCCGACATAGCAGAAAACCGGGCGGTGCGTTCATCATATTAGTTGCTCCTTTCGTTATCCGGCAGTCTGAAACAAAGCCGGTCTCTCCACGACATCGTTCCGAAACAGCCGCGGGGCTAAACGCTGCGGCGGCGAAGCGGCGGACCGGCAATGGCCGCCCTCGCCAGCAACCATTTGGGCATCGGGGAGAAAGCCATGGATTGGTATTCCATCGTCAAATTGCTGCACATCCTTTCGGCGACGCTTTGGGTCGGCGGCGGCTTCACGCTGATGGTGCTGGCGACGCTGGCGGATCGTGCCGGCAACATCCAGGGAACGTTGCAGGCGATGCGCGCCACCGGCGAGCTGGGCAACCGCTTCTTCGCGCCGATGTCGATGCTGACATTGGCGTTCGGATTGATCATGTCCTCATTCTGGGTCGGCTTCTCCGATCTGTGGATCCTGATCGGCCTTGCCGGCTACGCCACGACTTTCTGCATCGGCATGTTCGTTTTCAAGCCGACCGCCGACCGCATGGCCGCAATGATCGCCCGGGACGGCGTGACGCCAGCGGCACTCGCCTATGGCCAGCGCATCCTGCGGGCGGCGCGCTTCGATTATGCGGTCATGCTCGTCATCATCACCGACATGGTTCTGAAGCCGACCCTGCACGATGTCGTCATTCTCGCCGGCATGGTGGTGGTTCTTGCCGCCGGTGCCGCAATGGCGCTTAGCCGGCCAAGACGCATGGTACCCAGCGCCGCCTGATGCGGGCCGGAAGCGCTACATGATACCAGCGATCCCGTCCCACAGAAGCTTCACCGCCACGACCGTCACGGTCGCATAAGTGAAGGGATAAAAAACCTCCGGCCGCATTCGCCGCACCAGCCATGCACCGGCAATGGTCGACAGCGGCGCCAGCGGCGTCAGCACCGCCGATGCCGTCAGATTGGCTGTGTCGAACTGGCCGAGCGCGAAATAGGGGATGAGCTTCAGCGCGTTGGTGGCGGCAAAGAAGATCGCTGCCGTGCCCGACAGCACCTTGGGGTCGAGCCGGATCGGCAAGGCATAGACCTGGAAGGGCGGGCCGCCGACATGGGCGACGAAGCTGGTGAAGCCGGCGACCGTGCCCCATATGGCCGCGGCCACGCGATTGGGTGCGGCCGCATGGTCGGAACCATGACGAAGCTGCAGGTAAAGCCAGCGCAGCACGAAGATGATCGCAACGGCGCCGACGATGAGCCGCACCGCTTCCTCGGTGACCAGTGCCGCCGTCAGCCAGCCAAGCCCGATGCCGATGATGGCGCCCGGCATCATGTCGACCAACATCTTTCTGTTATAGACACCCCACCATGTCCACACCGAAACGATATCCATCAGGCACAGGATAGGCAGCAGAATGGCGGCCGCCTGCACCGGCGGCATGGTCAGCGCCATCAGCGGCACGCCGACAAAGCCGACGGCGCCGCCAAAGCCGCCCTTGGACAGGCCGACCAGAATGACCGCCGGGACGGCGGCCGCGTAGAACCACGGATCGAGAAGCAGGCCTGACATGGAGGGGGACTGGTCTGGAGGGAAAGCGGATCAACGCCTGAATAACCCAGAATCGCGTGCCCGGCGACCGCAAATATGGCCTGGCCGTGACGGGCCTGACCGACGGGGTTTGAACACCTATCGGCGCGCCGAAACCAGCAGGAACATTGGCCGCTCGAGTTCTTCCGCAAGATCCGGCATGGCCGCGATCTGAGCGTCCGTCGGACGGAATTCCTCGACATGCTCGATTGTGAAACCCGTGCGGATCAGCGTGTTGAGCGTGGTGCCGATGGTACGGTGGTGTTTCACCACGCCCTTGGCCAGCCAGTCGGTCATGCGCGGCCCTTCCGCCAGATACCGGTCGACAGGCCAGGTCTTTTTCCCTTCGTTATCGATCGACCAGCCCGGATTGGTCGGCGCCATGTAGATCGGATGCTCCGTCGAGAACACGAAATGGCCGCCGGGCGACAGAGCTTGATGTACGGTGCCGAACAGGCGCTCAACATCCTCAACATAGTGCAAGGCGAGCGAGCTGTAGGCGAGATCGAAGCCGCCTTGCGGCAGGCTGAGCTGGTCGAGGTCGGCTCTCTCATAGGTGATGCCGGTGTCCGGGCCGGCGGCCCTCGCCCGGGCCAGCATCTTCTCCGACAGGTCCAGCCCAAGAACGTCACGCGCGCCCTGCCCATGCGCCCAGCGGCAGAACCAGCCGAAGCCGCAGCCGAGGTCGACGATCCTTAGGCTTGCGACATCAGGCAGCATCGCGCGAAGCGCCGGCCATTCGGCAGCGCCGTCCAGGCCTTCGACCGAGCGGCCAAGCTGGCTGTAGCCCGCGAAGAAATTCGGTTGATCGTAAATGTTCTGCGCCATGTTTTTCTCGCTCTTCAGACCGTCATCTGGCGGAAGACTGACAATTGGTGGACTGGCCGCGCCCTTCCACCATGGGGATGCGGTGTCAAGCCTATAAGGCTGACGGCAACCCCAGTGGCGGCGGTCGCCGCCGGATCGGCTGTGCCTTGATGATGGCGGTGCTGGTCTCGGCCTTGTCGGCGATCCGGTCGAGAATGCCGTCGAGGTCGCCGATCGAGCGCACGAACAGCCGGGCGATGAAACAGTCATCGCCGGTCACCTTGTCGCATTCGCCGAACTCGGCAATGTCCTCGATCAGCTTCTGGACAATGTGCAGCTTGCCCGGCAAAGGCTTGATCCGCACGATCGCCTGCAGCGTATAGCCGAGCGCCAGCGGATCGATCTCGACGGTGAACGCCCGGATGACGCCTCGTTCCTCGAGCCGCCGCAGCCGTTCCGAGACACTCGGCGACGACAGCCCGACCTGGGCCGCCAAATCCTTCAGCGAGGTCCGCGCATCCCTGACCAGGATTTCCAGCAGATTTCGGTCGAGATCGTCCAGCATTTATTTTTCTCAGATTCCGAGGTAACCGCCTAATATAATTAGGTATATAGTCTATACCCCCTTTTCAAAGAGATGGAAAGCTCTCACATCGCATGAGATTATGCCGCCTCAACGGGTTCAGAGGCTCATCATGAACGATACTGTACGTGGCACGGTCGAGATGTCGGCCGCAATGGCGATTCTGGGAACGATCGGATGGTTCGTCATCATGTCCGGCCGGCCGATCATGGATGTGGTGTTCTGGCGCTGCGCGTTCGGCGCGCTGACGCTGCTCATCATCTGCGCTTCGCTTGGATTGTTGCGCAACAGGCTGTCGTTGCGCGTCATCGGTCTCGCAGCACTTGGGGGTGCGGCGATCGTCATCAACTGGCTGCTGCTGTTCAGCGCATTCTCGCGCGCCTCCATCTCGATCGCAACCGCGGTCTACAACACGCAACCCTTCATGCTCGTCGGCTTCGGAGCTCTCTTGTTCGCCGAGCGGCTGACACTGACCAAGCTGACCTGGCTGGCAATCGCCTTCGCCGGCATGGTGCTGATCGTCGGGGCCGCCCCCGACGCCGGCGATGTCGGCACGAACTATTTCGCCGGCATCCTGATGGCCCTGGCCGCAGCCTTTTTCTGGGCCGTCGCGGCCATCGTCACCAAGAAGCTCAAGGGCACGCCGCCGCATCTGATCGCACTCATCCAGGTCTGCGTCGGCGTCGTCATGCTGGCGCCATTCGCCAATCTCACGCATCTTCCCGCCGATCCATGGAGCTGGGCCATGCTGGCAACGCTCGGCATCGTCCACACCGGCCTGATGTACATCCTGATGTACGGCGCCATCCAGAAGCTGCCGACGCATCTGCAGGGGTCGCTGTCCTTCATCTATCCGGTCGTTGCCATCCTGGTCGATGTCACCGCTTTCGGCCATCGGCTGCATCTCAGCCAGGTCGTCGGCGCCGCCGCCATCCTGATCGCTGCCGCCGGCATGAACCTCGGCTGGACATTGTGGAAATCGAGACCGTCCGCCACGAGCCCCGAGCCGATCAAGTAAGGCGTCGCGCCGGTCAAAAATCCCGATCCTGGCTGCCCGCCTGTTCAAAGCGGGCAGTTTGCTCTATGCCGCAATCCAACCATCTTCGCCCGGCATAGGCGAAACCCGGGATCGAAGAACCATGAATGACGCAACGCCTCCCAATCGCTGCCGCATCGTACTGATCGCGCCACCCGGCGTGCCGGCCGCCCGCATCGCGGCCGCGTTCGACGGCGGCGACATCGCCTCGCTGGTCCTGCCCGAGAGCGGCATGGACGAGGCCTCCTTCCAGGCCTTTGCCGAACAGATCGTGCCGGCCGCGCAGGCCGCGGGCGTGGCCGTCATCATCGCCGGCGACACTCGCATCGCGGGCCGGGTCCAGGCCGATGGCATCCATGTCGAGGTCTCCAAGGCCGAACTCGCCGAAACGATCGAGCATTTCCAGGCGAAAATGATGGTCGGAGCCGGCGGCGCCAAGACGCGCGACGATGCGCTGGAACTCGGCGAAGCCAGGCCCGATTACATTTTCTTCGGCCGCTTCGGCTACGACAACAAGCCCGTGCCGCATCCACGCAACCTGTCATTGGGGCAATGGTGGGCGCAGATGATCCAGATCCCTTGCATCGTCGAGGCCGGTTCCGATCTTGCCTCCGTCGAGACGGTGGCCGCCACCGGCGCCGAATTCGTCGCGCTGTCGAGCGCCGTGTTCGCCGACGGCGTGGATCCGAAGGCGGCGATCGCCCGGGCCAATGCGCTGCTCGACGAAACAGCGCCCCGCTTCGAGGATTGACGTGTCCCTGGCAAGGCTTTCCCTTCAGGCCCTGCTTGCTGCGGTGATGATCCAGGCCGCCGCCGCCGAAACTATACCCTTGCCGCAGACCAGGCCGGAAACAGGCGTGCACACCGACAAGCCGATCGAAAACCAGCTGCCGCAGCCCGCCACCACCGCCGACCCCGCGCCGCTGCCATCGGCCGACACCGTCAATCCCGACCGCTTCGGTGCCAAGCCCGCGGACGCTGCCTATGGCGCGTTCCAGCGCGGGCTTTACAAGACCGCCTATAATCTGGCGCTGGTCCGTGCGCAGAACGGCGACCCGGCGGCGCAGACGCTGGTGGCCGAGATCCTGTCGCGTGGGTTGGGTGTGCCGTTGAACACGGCCGAGGCCGCCAAATGGTACGCGCTTGCCGCCGAGCAGGGCGTGCCGGAAGCGCAGTTCCAATATGCGCTGATGCTGCTCGACGGCCGCTACGTCAAGAAGGACGCGAAGGGGGCCTATGCCCTGATGCAGGCCGCTGCCGAAGCCGGCAACCAGCTGGCGCAATTCAATTTCGCGCAGATGCTGGTCCAGCAGGATCCCGGCGATGCGGGCCTGGCCAAGGCGGTTTCCTACTATGAGCGCGCTGCCGCGACCGGCCTTGCTGACGCGCAGTACGCCATGTCGCAGATCTATGCCAACGGCGTCGGCGGTAAGCCGCGCGACGATGCACAGGCACGGCGGCTGCTGGCGCAGGCCGCCCGTCAGAACTACGACACCGCGCAGATCGATCTCGCCGCCTGGATGATCGAGGGCCGCGGCGGCTCGCGCGACCTGAAATCGGCTTTCGGCTGGACGAAGCAGGCCGCCGAAGGCGGCAATGTCGCGGCCCAGAACCGCCTGGCAAAACTCTATATGCAAGGCATCGGCACCGATCCGGACCTCGTGCTCGCCGGCGCCTGGTACATCGTCGCCCGCCGCGCCGGCCTCATCGATCAGGAAATGGACGATTTCCTGCAAGGTCTGAGCGACGACCAGACCAAGCAGGCCCTGCAGAAGGCGAACCGCCTGCCCTGATGGCGGCTGGCGAAATCGGCCGGGCCAGCCCCGTTGCTCAGCCCCAACCTGCCCGGTCCCTTGCCTCTTCGGGTGATTTGTGGTCTTGGGAGCCCGAAATCGCTTTCCAGCGAACATCCCATACCAACGGCTGGCCGTTGGCAGCATCCCGGATCCCATCATCATGGCCAAGATCAATGGCAACGAAATCCGTCCCGGCTACGTCATCGAACACGATGGCGGCCTCTGGGTGGCGGTCAGGACCAACACCGTCAAGCCCGGCAAGGGCGGCGCCTACAACCAGGTCGAACTGAAGAACCTCATCAACGGCACCAAGCTCAACGAGCGCTTCCGCTCGGCGGAGACGGTCGAGCAGATTCGGCTCGACCTGAAGGATTTCTCCTTCCTCTACGAGCAGGAAGACGCGCTGGTGTTCATGGACACGCAGAGCTACGAGCAGCTCGAACTGAACAAGGATTTCGTCGGCGACCGCGCCGCATTCCTGCAGGACGGCATGATGGTGACCGTTCAGCTCTACGAGGAGCGGCCGATCGGCATTTCGCTGCCCGACTACGTGACGCTGACCATCACCGAGGCGGATCCCGTGGTGAAGGGCCAGACGGCGGCGTCCTCTTATAAGCCGGCGGTGCTGGAAAACGGCATTCGCGTGCTGGTGCCGCCCTTCATCGGCGCCGGCGAACGCATCATCGTCGACACCAACGAAATCACTTACGTGCGCCGCGCCGACTGATCCATGTCGCCCAGAAGTGGCCCCGGTTTGGGTCACTGGCATGCATCGAGACAGAGTTTAAAGCGCCGCACCAGGAAGAAGCACTATGGCACGCTCCGCCCTCCTCAACGTCATGGTCCAGGCCGCAATGAAGGCCGGCCGCTCGCTGTCGCGCGACTTCGGCGAGGTCCAGAACCTGCAAGTCTCGATGAAGGGCCCCGGCGACTATGTCAGCCAGGCCGACCGCAAGGCCGAGGACATCGTGTTTGCCGAGCTGTCGAAGGCGCGCCCGGGCTATGGCTTCCTGATGGAAGAGCGCGGCACCGTCGTCGGTGATGACAGCCAGCACCGCTGGATCGTCGATCCGCTAGACGGCACCACCAATTTCCTGCACGGCATTCCGCTTTTCGCCGTCTCGATCGCGCTCGAGCGTCAGGGGCAGATCGTTGCCGGCGTCATCTACAATCCGGCCATGGACGAGCTCTATACGACCGAGCGCGGCGGCGGCGCCTTCCTCAACGACCGCCGCCTGCGCGTCGCCGGCCGCACCAAGCTCGTCGACACCGTCATCGGCTGCGGCGTGCCGCATCTCGGGCGGGGCCAGCACGGCAATTTCCTGATCGAACTGCGCCATGTCATGGCCGAGGTCTCCGGCGTCCGTCGCCTGGGATCGGCCTCGCTCGATCTGGCCTATGTCGCCGCCGGGCGCATGGACGGGTTCTGGGAAGTCGGCCTGTCGGCCTGGGACATCGCCGCCGGCCTGCTCTTGATCCGCGAAGCGGGCGGCTTCGTCTCGGATATGGATGGCGGACAGGACATGCTGGACAACGGCTCGGTGGTCGCCGGCAACGAGATCATCCAGCGCGCGCTCCTGAAGACGGTGAAAAAGCCGCTCCCGCCGCGCTGAACCGCCGCAGTCGCAAAACCGCAACTAAAGCTTGAAATACTGTCCGGCGGTTGCCCAGATTAGGGGTGATGCAGGACGATCGATGATCAACACGCCGCCACAGATCGAGATTCCGTTCATCGGACGCTGGCATTATTCGCGTGCCGAGATGATCGTTGACGGCATCGTCCATGCGGTGGGCATCGTGCTGGCGATCGCGGCGGGTTCGGCGCTGCTGGCGCTCGCCGCCTTCCGGGTCGGGCCAGGCGAATACATCGCCGCGGTCTTCTATGTCGTCTCGCTGCTCACCGTCCTGTCGATCTCGCTGACCTACAATCTGTGGCCGGTGACCTCACCCGCGAAATGGATCTTGCGGCGTTTCGATCATGCCGCGATCTACCTCTTGATCGCGGCCACCTACACACCTTTTCTCGCCCAGTTGGGAAACTCGCCGCTGGCGCGCTGGATGATCGTTCTGGTCTGGGCCGCGGCCGCAACGGGCATTGCCATCAAGGTGTTTTTCCCCGGCCGCTTCGACAGGCTGGCGATCGTCTTCTACCTTGCCATCGGCTGGAGCGGCATCATCCTTGTCAAACCGCTCGTCGAGACGCTGCCGACC
Organism: Mesorhizobium sp. SARCC-RB16n; assembly: GCF_008520305.1. Classification (GTDB taxonomy): domain Bacteria; phylum Pseudomonadota; class Alphaproteobacteria; order Rhizobiales; family Rhizobiaceae; genus Mesorhizobium. The sequence continues at coordinate 53,867 of NZ_ML703288.1, forward strand.
ACGTCGATCGCGCTCATCGTCGCTGGTGGCGTTGTCTATTCCTGCGGCGTGATTTTCTTCGCCTGGAAGGCGCTGCGCTTCCACAACGCACTCTGGCACGGCTTCGTCGTCACCGGCGCCGGCCTGCATTTGGCGGCCATGGTCGACTGCCTGGTCATCAACCGCCTTTGAAGCGCCGGGTCCAAAGACCACCTGTGGCAATATTGCCAAGCACCATTCAATTTGGTCACAATTCCGTTTAGAGTCGCCAGCAACGTGATCGGCGGCAGCGGCATCGGAAACGGGGCACGGATGGCTTTTCTCAGATCCTTCGGCATGGGCAGGCGCTCCGACGTCCTGGTTTACGATCCGCACAAATTGTCGAGTCCGCAGGTCTTCCTGCTGACCATGGTCATCTTCCTGGCCATCGTCGCCTTCATCGCCGCCATCCTGACCCGCCAGGTCACCACCGCTTTCGTCACCAATCCCGGCCTCAATGGCCTGATCGTCGGCGTGCTCGTCGTCGGCATCCTGCTGGCCTTCACGCAGGTCGGGCGGCTGTTTCGCGAGGTGCGTTGGGTCAACTCCTTCCGCGCCGGCTCGGAGACCACGGAACCGGTGCTGCTGGCGCCGATGAAGGCGATGATCGGCCGCTCTTCGTCCATGGCCTTTTCGACCTCATCGATGCGCACAATGCTGGATTCCATCGCCACGCGCCTCGACGAAAGCCGCGACACCTCGCGCTACCTGGTGGGCCTGCTGGTGTTCCTCGGCCTGCTTGGCACCTTCTGGGGCCTGTTGAATACGATCGGCTCTATCCGCGAGACCATCGAATCGCTCGATCCCGGCACGGGTGATGCGGCGGCGGTGCTCGATTCGCTGAAGCAGGGCCTGTCGGCGCCGCTGGCCGGCATGGGCACCGCCTTTTCGTCCTCGCTGTTTGGTCTCTCCGGCTCGCTCGTGCTCGGCTTCCTCGACCTGCAGGCCGGCCGCGCCCAGACCCGCTTCTACACCGAGCTCGAGAACTGGCTGTCCTCGGTCACCGATCTGTCGTCCGACATCGTCGTTTCCGATCCGGCCAAGGCCGAACCCTCCGACGAAATCCGTCTGTTGTCGGAGCGGCTGCGCAGCATGCAGGAAAATGGCGGCGGCTCGAACCCACGCGTCGCCACCGCCATGGCCAATCTCGCCGACGGCATTTCCGGCCTGGTCAAGAACATGCGTTCCGAGCAGCAGATCATGCGCGATTGGGTCGAGGCCCAATCCGACGAGCAGAAGGCGATGCGCAACACGCTGGAAAAGATCGCCGACGCCCTGAAGAAGCCCGGGGTGCACTAGCATGGCGCTTGCCAGGGGCCGGCGTACCGATCGCCGCATCGACTATTGGCCGGGCTTTGTCGACGCCCTGTCGACGCTGTTGCTCGCCATCATGTTCCTGCTCACCGTTTTCGTGCTGGCGCAGTTCCTGCTCGGCCGCGAAATCTCCGGCAAGGACACGGCCCTGTCGCGCCTCAATTCGCAGATCAATGAACTGACCCAACTTCTGGCGCTGGAGCGCTCGACGGCGCAGGACAAGGAGGATTCGCTGGCCAATCTGCAGGCCTCGCTGTCGGCGGCCCAGGCGGAAAAGAGCCGGCTCGAACAGTTGCTGGCACAAGGTGCAGGTGCCGGCGACGCCGCCAACCAGCGTGCCGCCGAGCTGGGCGGCGAACTGGACAGCCAGCGCCAGATCAGCCAGCAGGCGCTGAGCCAGGTCGAGATCCTCAATCAGCAGATCGCAGCCTTGCGCAAGCAGATCGGCGCGCTCGAGGATGCCCTCAACGTCTCCGAAACGCGCGATCGTGATTCCAACACCAAGATCGCCGATCTCGGCCGTCGCCTGAACGTGGCGCTGGCGCAGCGTGTGCAGGAATTGAACCGCTACCGCTCCGATTTCTTCGGGCGGCTGCGCGAAATCCTCGCCGACCGCGAGAACATCCGCATCGTCGGCGACCGCTTCGTGTTCCAGTCGGAAGTGCTGTTCCCGACCGGCTCCGAAGTGATCAACGATGCCGGCAAGGTCGAAATGAAGAAACTCGCCGACGCCATCATCGAATTGCAGAAAGAGATCCCGCCGGAGATCAACTGGGTGCTGCGCGTCGACGGTCATACCGACAACAAGCCGCTGTCCGGCAATGGCCGCTACCGCGACAATTGGGAACTGTCGACGGCGCGCTCGACCTCGGTGGTCAAGTTCCTGATCGAGAACGGCGTGCCGGCCAACCGGCTGGTCGCCGCCGGTTTCGGCGAATTCCAGCCGCTCGATCCCGCCGACACCGATGAGGCGCGCAACAAGAACCGCCGCATTGAACTGAAGCTCACCGAACGTTGATCCATCATCACGCGAACTCACGCGAAATTGTTCGCCGGCTCAACTCTAGGGCGCAGAGAGCGGCCGGCAAGCTCTGAAAAGATTATTTTTTCTTAATTACACTTCGCGCCGGAGCGCTCTTAGCCTGCTCCAGGGCCGAGAACCGCCGGCGATGCCTCTCCATCGCGACGCGACGGAACCGGACGGCCCACGTCCGGAACGCGGAGCGGTAAGACCGCTCCCTTCCCTGCAAAAAGGAGGCGCCGTCATGCGCTCTTCAGCATCTCTCAAGACTGCAACCCTTGCCGCAATTCTGATCGCGGCCCCACTTGCCGGCGCCTATGCCGCGGGCCATCACAAGGGCGCTCTCGACGCGACCGATCCGACCGACATGACAGGCCCGCGTGTCGAGGCGCTCGTTGAGCAAGTCCAAGGTATCCATCAGGGCATCGTCGACGCCAGGCAAGCCAACAACATCACCCCGGCCGTCGCGGAGCGCCTGGAAATGCGAACGGCCCGCATCGGTCAGGCCGCCGAGAAGATAGCCGCGTCGGATCACGGCAGGATACCGGCCGCGCAATACCATGACCTGCTTCGCCGGCTCGACAATGTCGATCAGCGTCTGATGCTCGACACCGGCAGCGGTTTCCTGATTGGCGATGGCGCCGACGGCGGAACCTATCCGAACGGTTGAGGCCATCCTGCCTGGAAAGGTCCAAGAGGAAGGGACCAACTGGCGCCTTCGGGACTCCAATCCCGCGGGCGTCCTTTCTCCTCACCAGCCCAACTTGCCTACCAACCGAGCCAGATCGCGATCAGGGCGACCACCGCCGGCACGGCCTGGATGTACAGGATCTTGCGGCCGACCGTCGCTGCGCCATAGAGACCCGCAATGGCCACGCACAACAGGAAGAAGACTTTAACCTGGAAACCGGCGGCGCCGAGATAAAGCCCCCATATCAGGCCGGCGGCGAGAAATCCGTTGTAGAGGCCCTGATTGGCGGCGAGCACTTTCGAGGCGCTGGCGAATTCCGGCGTCAGACGGAATGTCTTGTGTCCGCGCGGCGTGTTCCAAAGAACCATCTCGAGATAGACGACGTAGACGTGGATCAAGGCCACCAGCCCGACCAGGATGTTGCCGATCATTCTGCGCCCCCTTCATGCGTCGCCGGCAGCATTTCATGCTCTACCTCGCCTGCGCAAGCTGCATCTGCCGGATGGCATCCGAGGGTTGCCAACGCTTTTGCGTTGGTGTCTTTTTCGCGCCGTCCTCAATCACGGAAGCCGCCATGTCCTTTCACAAACTCGACGACCTCGGCCACAAGCTCGAAGCGCTTGACCATGCGCTGGCCATCCTCGGCGCCGATGAAGCAACGCACATGGCGGTGGGCGGCGGCGAGAAGCGTGCCGAGGCGATGGCGGCACTGGCCGGCATGTATCACACCAGGGCGACCGCACCGGAAATATCGGACTGGATCGCCGCAGCTGAAACCGAGGCATTGGACGACGAGCAGCGCGCCGCCTTGACCGAACTGCGGCGGCAATACACCAACCTGACCTGCCTGCCGGTCGAATTCGTCGAACGCCAGACGACGGCACGCATGCGTTGCGAGCAGCTATGGCGCGACCTGCGCGCCAAGAACGACTGGGGAGGCTTCCAGCCGGCGCTCGAGGGCGTGGTGGCGCTGGTGCGCGAAGAGGCGGCCCTGCGTTCCGACGTGCTCGGTCTTGCCCCCTATGATGCGCTGATGGAGCAATTCGACCCCGGCAACCGCACGGCGGACATCACGCCCGTCTTCGCCGACCTGAAGGCCTTCCTCAAAGGCTTCGTGCCGGAGGCGTTGACGATCCAGGAAGCACGGCTGCGCAAGCATCCGCTGAAGCCGCTTTCGGGAACCTATGCCATCGACCGCCAGCGCGAACTCGGCCTCGCCATGATGGCGGCGGTCGGCTTCGACCTGACGCACGGCTCGCTGTCGGTGTCGCACCATCCGTTCTGCGGCGGCGTGCCGAGCGACGTGCGCATCACCACCCGCTACAAGACGTCGGATTTCCTGTCGGCGCTGATGGGCGTGCTGCACGAGACCGGCCATGCGCTCTATGAACAGAACCTGCCCAAGGCGTGGTCGCACTGGCCGCTCGGCAAGGCCCGCGGCATGGCCGTGCATGAAAGCCAGAGCCTGTTCGTCGAAAAGCAGATCGGCCGCAATCCTGCTTTCTGGCGCTGGGCACTGCCGGTGGTCGAAAAGCATCTCGGCGAAGCCTGGTCGCTCGATGATCTCCTGCCGCACGTGCATCGTGTCGAACGCGGCCTGATCCGCGTGGACGCCGACGAAGTGACCTATCCGCTGCATGTCATCCTGCGCTACGAACTGGAGCAGGAGCTCGTCTCGGGCCGGCTGGAGGTGGCTGATCTGCCCGAAGCCTGGGATGCCAAGATGCGCGACTATCTCGGCCTCTCCACCATCGATAACCCTGCCGACGGACCAATGCAGGACGTGCACTGGCCGGGTGCCGCGTTCGGCTATTTCCCCTCCTATACGCTGGGCGCGATGATGGCAGCGCAGCAATGGGCCGCGCTGGTGCGCGAGCATCCTTCAGCCGACGACGACCTTGCGAAAGGGAATTTCGCTGCCATCAACGACTGGCGCCGCAGGAAGATATGGTCGCAGGGGTCGCGCTGGTCGACGCCGGACCTGCTCGAACGCGCTACCGGCGAAAAACTCAACGCCATTTATTTCGTCAATCACCTGAAGCAGCGCTACGGCGGATGAGACCGACCGTCGTGCCGTCCTGATCTCTGGGCGGCCGGCAGCTTCCGGCAGACCCGGATGCGGCTGGGCCTATCGCACGGCGGCGATCTTGCGGGCTTGCCTCCATTTTTCTATCACTGGTGGTATCCGACGGTACTTGGCAAGACGTGCGGATCATACGGGCGGGGTGCTTTCCGGTGACATCTTCTGCGATCACACGGCTTTTCTTCCTGATTGCCTTCGCGATGTTCTGCGCGCCAGCCATGGCGGACGCCGAAATCCACAAAGGCGCCGCCGGCGGTTGGATCGACCGGATCGAGCTTCCCAAGCCCGACCCGCGCTTCGACAGCCAGATCAAGAGCGGCATCTCCAACCTTGTCTCGGAATATCAGATCCGCCAACGGCCTGATGGTGTCGAGGCGTTCGACCACTATGCCTACAGAATAGTCGACCGCACTGGGCTCGAGCGCGGCGCCGCCATCAATTTCGAATTCGACCCGGCGACGTCGCAAGTCACGATGAACTGGCTGAACATCATCCGAGACGGCGTGGTGATCGAGCGGCTGCCAGGGGCCAGTTTCGACGTGTTCCGGCGCGAGAAGGACGCGGAGAAAGGCCTGTTCGACGGCTGGCTCACCGCTTATGTCAATGTCGACGATGTCCGTGTCGGCGACATCATCGACTACGGCAAGACCACCGTCAGGACACCAATCGTCGGCGCGGATCTGTTTTTCCGCTCGGTCGCCGTGGCCTGGGGCGAGCCCATCGCGCTGATCCGCGAAAAGATCACCTGGCCGGCAAACCAGCCCTTGAACATTCGCCAGGTCCGCACCGACATCCAGCCGGATATCAGGACCGAAGGTGCGTCGAAAACCTACACCTGGCAAAGCATCAATCCCGCTCCGGTCAAGGCCGAAGAGAACCTGCCGGCGGATTTCCTGACCTATCCGACGGTGCAAGTTTCCTCGACCAACAAATGGCAGGACGTCGTCGATGCGATGTTGCCCTACTACCGGCTCGACCAGGAATTGCCGCCCGCCTTCGCCTCCAAGCTCGATGACATCGCCGCCAGATACGCCAAGCCCGAAGACCGGATGATCGAGGCGATGCGGCTGGTCCAGGACACCATCCGTTATGTGAGCTTGTCGATGGGCCGCGGCTCCTACATTCCCCGCAGCCCGAGCACCGTGATCGCCAGTGGCTTCGGCGACTGCAAGGACAAGGCCCTGCTTCTTGCCTCCAGTCTGCGCCGGCTCGGTGTCCAGGCCGATCCGGCCCTGACGGATCTCGATGACGGACTGGCACTTGGCGACATGCTGCCGACAATCCGCGCTTTCGACCATGTCATCGTCAAGGCGTCGATCGGAAGCCAGGCCTACTGGATCGACGCGACCAATTACCTGCAGGGCGGCAGGGCCGAGAATCTTGTTCCGCCCGACTACGGCTTTGCCTTGCCGATTGTCGCCGGGGCCGCGCGGATGGAACGGATCGAACGCAGGGAGCTTTTCCAGCCGACGACCTTCGTCAGCGAGGCGTTCGACTTCCCAAAAAGCAAGGGCGAGCCGCTGAAGCTGACGGTCAGCACGACCTATCGGGACGCCGATGCCGACAGCATGCGCTACAGGCTGGTTTCGCAATCGGCCACCAAGCTCGCCGACGACTATCTCCAGTACTACAACCGCCAGTATCCCGGCATGGCTAGCCTGGCACCGCTGTCGACACGCGACGATCGCGACGGCAACGTCGTCACGACGGTCGAAGCCTACGAACTGCCGGCGGATGCGCTCGACGAGGATGATCTCGCCAAGAATTTTCCGCTGAAGGCGGATGTCGGCATCAGCAATTTGCCGGAACCGGACATGGTTGGCAGGATAGGGCCGGTCTGGCTCGGCACCCCGATGTTCAAGCGCCATCAATGCATTGTCAGGAACCTGAAAGCGGAGTTTGTCGGACCCGAGAAGTCCGACGACGTGATCACGCCCTATGTTGCCTTCAAGGCGCGTTGGTCGAGCGCGCCGACCGAGTTTCAGGTCGACTGGTTTCTGAAGACCATCGGCGATCGGGTCCCGGCCAAGGACATCGGTTCCTATCTGAAGTCCCGCAGGAAAATGGTCGACAACTCGTCCTGGAGTTACAATTTCGCCTATGCCGAGGCCGAGGCGAATTGATGAATGCCGTCCGGAATTGACCTCGGTTTTGGGAGAACGAGACGCACGGACAAAAAGATACAGCGGTTCAACGTTCCCGTGAAACTGTGAACCGCTCTGAGCCTGCTACTCCGCCGCACCCCTGAAGGCGCTGGCGCCGGTCTCGAACTGCAGCTTGGCCAGCCGCGCATAGATGCCACCCTTGGCGACCAGGCTTTGATGCGTGCCTTCCTCGACGATGCGGCCGCCATCCATGACCAGGATCCTGTCGGCCTTCAGCACCGTCGCCAGCCGGTGGGCGATGACGATGGTGGTGCGCCCCTGCATCAGCCGCTCGAGTGCCGTCTGCACCAGCGTCTCGCTTTCGGCGTCGAGGGCGGAGGTCGCCTCGTCGAGCAGCAGGATCGGCGCATCGCGCAGGATGGCGCGGGCGATCGCCACCCGCTGGCGCTGGCCGCCCGACAGCGTCACGCCGCGCTCGCCGACCTGGCTGTCATAGCCTTTCTCTAGCTTGAGGATGAATTCGTCGGCCAGCGCATCCTTCGCCGCCGCCTCGATCTCGGCCTCGCTGGCGCCTGGGCGGCCAAAGCCGATATTGTCACGCGCGCTCGCCGCGAAGATGGTGACATCCTGCGGCACGATGGCGATGCGCTGCCTGACCGCGACGGGGTCAGCCTCGCGCACATCGACGCCGTCGATCAGGATCTTGCCGGTTTCTGGGTCGTAGAAGCGCAGGATCAGCGAAAAGACGGTGCTCTTGCCGGCACCGGAGGGACCGACGATGGCCACCGTCTCGCCGGGCTTGACCGAAAAACTCAAGCCATGGACGGCGGCTCGGTCGGGCCTCGCCGGATAGGAGAAGGAGACGTCCTCGAAGACGATCGCGCCTTGGGCGGCCGCCGGCATCGGCTTCGGATCGGCCGGCGCCTGGATCACCGGCGTCTCCGCTAGGATCTCGGTCAGCCGTTCGGCGGCACCGGCTGCCTGCGCGAGTTCGCCCCAGACTTCCGACAGCGCGCCGAGCGCGCCTGCGGCAAACACCGAATAGAGCAGGAATTGACCCAGCGTGCCTGGCGACAGATTGCCGTCGAGCACGTCGCGCGAGCCGAACCACAGCACCGCCACGACGGACGAGAAGATGGTGAAAATGGCAAAGAAAGTGAGGAAGGAACGCGCGAAGATCGAGGCGCGCGCCGCGTCGAAGGCGGCTTCCACCGCGCCCGAAAAGCGACCGGTGACCAGTTTCTCATTGGTGAAGGCCTGCAGCGTGCGCACCGCGCCGATCTGCTCGCTGGCATAGGCTGTCGCCTCGGCGAGCGTGTCCTGCGCCTGCCTTGACCTGCGTCGCACCGAGCGGCCGAAGGCGACCAGCGGCAGCACGATGATTGGAATGGCCGCAATGACCAGGCCGGACAGTTTCGGACTGGTGACAACCATCATTCCGAGAGCGCCGAGGCCGAGGATGACGTTGCGCAGAGCGACCGAGGCCGTGGCGCCTACCGCCGACTTGACCTGCGTGGTGTCGGCGGCGAGCCGCGACACGATCTCGCCCGACTGGGCAGTATCGAAGAAAGCCGGCGACAGCGTCGTCACATGGGCGAAAACGTCGCGCCTGATATCGGCGACGACGCGCTCGCCGAGCGTGATGACGAAATAGTAGCGGCTGGCCGAGGCGGCCGCCAGCACGGCGGCCATCGCCACCAGCGCTACAAAGTACTCGGCGATGAAGGTGGTGCTGGACGACGAGAAACCGTGGTCGATCATGCGTCGTACGGCCAGCGGCAATGTCAATGTCGTTGCCGCCGCGATGACCAGCGAGATGATGGCGCCGACGACCAGCGTGCGATAGTGCGCGATATAAGGGAACAGGCGCCGGAGCGGCTTGAGCGAGCGGCGGCGCTCGTCTGCGCTGCTGGATTGCGCCATCCTTGTCTTTCCTCTTGGCCGCCTTACGGGTACGCGCCTTTAATATATGCGCTCGCTGCGGCCTTGTGATTCAATTTCGGCTGATGTATAGCCACGCCGACCGTTTTAGAAGCCGTGGCTCCTCAATAGCTGCGGCTTCGAGTTTTAAAAAGGGGCGCATCGACGCAGGCTTATGCCAGTCAGCCGCGCCAGCAAGCCAGGAACCGAGCCATGAAGAGCGCTATTCATCCCGACTACCACACCATCAAGGTCGTCATGACCGACGGCACCGAATACACGACCCGTTCGACCTGGGGCAAGGAAGGCGATACGATGAACCTTGACATCGATCCGACCACCCACCCGGCCTGGACCGGCGGCCAGCAGACCCTGCTCGACCGCGGCGGTCGCCTGTCGAAGTTCAAGAAGCGCTTCGAAGGCTTCGGCCTCTAAGCCACATCGGGCTTTCGCAGAACAAAAACCCCCCTTCGATGAACTGACCCCCGAAAGTTGGACACA